>NZ_CP110359.1:0-1205000 GCF_026015925.1 Wolbachia endosymbiont of Drosophila pseudotakahashii
ATGAACTTAACTAGCCCTAAGGTTTCTACTATGTTTTTTGATCAGATTATTACAGTAACGGATCACAATGTTACTTGGGAAAAAATCCAAAATTGTCTTTATAATCTTTATGGAGAAGCAACATATAATAGCTGGCTGAGTTCACTAAAATTTGTCAGTAGCAGAAATGGGGAAGTTCTTTTATCCGTGTCAACAAGGTTTATAAAAGAGTGGATTACAGTTCATTACATGAAAAAAACATTATCATTATGGCAAAGCGAAGATAAAAGTATACGTTCTATTGATATTCAAGTAATTGAGGAGAGGAATTCAAATTTTAATGTTATACTAAAAAACAGAGAGGAAAGTAATCATAATCTTGGTTCGCCGCTGGATCCAAGGTTCACCTTTGATAATTTTGTAGTGGGAAAGCCAAATGAATTAGCATTTACGGCGGCAAAGCGTGTGGCAGAATCTATAGATCCAATATTAGGCAGCAATCCTTTGTTTCTATATGGTGGAGTGGGACTTGGTAAAACACATCTAATGCATGCTATAGCTTGGCACATAGTCAATTCCCCATCAGCAAAAAGAAAAGTGGTGTATTTATCAGCAGAGAAATTCATGTACCAATATATTACAGCGCTGCGAAGCAAAGATATTATGTTATTTAAAGAGCAATTTAGATCAGTAGATGTATTGATGGTAGATGATGTGCAATTTATCAGTGGTAAAGATAGTACACAAGAAGAATTTTTTCACACTTTCAATGCATTGATAGACCAAAATAAACAATTGGTTATATCAGCTGATAGGTCTCCTAGTGATCTTGATGGAGTGGAAGAAAGAATAAAATCACGACTCGGTTGGGGGTTGGTGGCAGATATTAATGAAACAACTTTTGAATTGAGGCTTGGTATATTGCAGGCAAAAGTGGAGCAGATGAATATGTATGTTCCGAAAGATGTCCTAGAGTTTTTAGCAAGGAACATAAAATCTAATATAAGAGAATTAGAAGGAGCATTAAATAAGGTTACCCATACCTCATTAATTGGAAGAAGTATGACGGTAGAATCAGCTAGTGAAACCCTAATCGATCTTCTTAGGTCAAATCATAGGTCAGTCACAATAGAAGAAATACAAAAGAAAGTAGCTGAATTTTTCAATATAAAGGTTGCAGATATGCAATCCAATAGAAGGCTTCGCAGTCTTGCAAGGCCAAGACAAATAGCTATGTATTTTGCCAAAAAATTTACGCAAAAAAGCCTACCAGATATTGGGAGAAACTTTGGTGGCAGAGACCATGCTACTGTTATACATGCAGTAAAACAAGTAGAAAATTTTATAAAGACCGACTCAAAATTTGCTGATGAAATCAATCGATTAAAAAAAATGTTTAAGTAGCGTTTTTAAAATAGCTAATAACAAATCCTAAAATGAATCGACTATAGTTTTAATCCGTTTAAGTTTAAAATCTTCTGTTAGCTTCGCAGAATACATTTCCTTATTATCTTGGTTATAGAAGGTAAATTTGTGATCATCTAAGTTTAGTATTGCAAAGCCAAAGCCGAAAAAGTTTCTAACTTCGTGTGCTAAGTAGTTTCTACCATTTGAATAGTCAAATTCTACATTTTGATAAACAGGTTCTTGATCTTGAGCGTGTAGTAATGAACCGCCATTTCCAACTATAATCTGGTCTGGAACATTATCCATTAATAAAATCTGGGCTATATGAATATGGCCGGAAACTATGGTAGTAACATTGCTTAGAAATCTATCCCCAAAAGCTTCAATTTGTGTAAGATTGCCATGGCTTTTTAATGTCAAAAATTCTTTTTTTGGAGATCTCCAAAGTGGTTTATGAGTTAAAAACCACGTGGGCTTATCTTGTATCAATTTATCAAATTGCCTTTCAAAAGCATCAATTGTGCTTTGGGTTGTAAAAATATCCTCACCGGATGAAGAGTCGAAGATAAAAAATTTCATCGGTCCAGCATCTAAGGACCAACTAGAAACGAAGTTTCCACATTTTTCAGACGAAAAGGGGTATGAATCTAAATACCTGAACCATCCTTCATAAGCTCTATCACAACTCTCATGGTTTCCACGAACAAAAAGGAAAGGGGATTGTGATAAAATATCCTTTGCAGGCTCAAACCAATCAGCGTACCAAGCTTCTTTATTATATCCATAAATATCGCCACACTTTTTTGTATTTCTACATCTTGTTTGCCTATAATGATAATCACCAACATGGATAATTAAATCTGGTTTATGAAGGGCAATTGAGTCTAAATTTTTTTTTAAAGGCCAGCTATCTACCGAATTACATTCCTGCTGAAATAACATATTTATTCTACAGCCCGTGTCACCAATGAAAGCAATTTTATTAACCTTTTTTGGTAATATAGGAACCCGTAGATCCTCAATACTAACGTCTTTGGCACTTGTTTGTACTGTCAGTTCACAAACTGTTTCGTTATGATCACCATTGTTAATTGAGCTGCGATTCAGCATTTCTGTTTCCTTGCCATCAACATAAACAATGGGACACATGTCATTGTCCGTAATTGCGCGTATGCTTAGTTTATTTTCTGGGATAACTTGAGACCATGTGTATAATATTTGTGCATGGACGAAATGAAAGCTAGTTATAAGAGAGAGAGCTAAAAAAATAAAGATATTAGCTATATTCATTTGTATAAAAACCTAAGTTAAAAATTAGTAGTAAGGTTATCTTAAATGATTAAAATTTATAATCACAAAATTCATAATCAAATTATACAAACAATTTCTAAATTATTCTAGTATCAGATTGACACTCTAGATGAAAAATTCTAAAATGATTAAGTAATTTAAAATAATTATATAAAAACTAGGATATAGTGCGGCCGTGGTGGAATTGGTAGACACGCAGCGTTGAGGTCGCTGTGGCTCATAAGGCCTTGGAAGTTCAAGTCTTCTCGGCCGCACCAGTTTTTGTCGCTGTTTAATATGGGTAAAAATGTTTATAGGAAATCAGGGTAGCAATAAGGTAGAAAGAGCTATCAGCGAAATCAGGCGCGGTCAGCCAATTGTAATATATGATGAAAGTAATTACCTATTGTTTGCTGCTGCTGAGGCTTTAGAAAGAGATTTATTTAATCAATACAAGCTTATATCAAGCAATGTATATGTTACTTTAACTTCAAGTAAGGTAAAATACATATCTCAGAATAAAGAACATAACAGCAAACGTCTGTTGGTGAATAATTTTGATGAACTGCTCCATTTAATAAACTGTTCAAAGGAAGATTGCATAAAAGAGTTGCAATGCTCAAAGACAATAGATGAATGTGCTATTACCTTGCTTAAGTTCTCAGAATTATTGCCGTACGCGTTAGTGGCTGATATGACTTTTGAGAATAATCATGAAATGCGAAATTGGTGCGAGAAAAATGACGTTATTGCACTGGACACGTCATTCATAAATAATTTTCAAGAAAATCAGGATGTATATGAAGTGTGCAAAACATCATTATTTTTAAAACAGACTCAAGAAGTAAATATCATATCTTATAGAACCGAAAGTGGTGGAAGAGAACATCATGCAATTATCATTGGCAATCCAGATAAAGATGGCGAACCATTAGTAAGAATTCATTCTTCGTGTTATACGGGTGACTTGTTAGATAGCTTGTCATGCGATTGCAGGAGTCAGTTACATCAAGCAATTCAAATGATAGCTGACTCTGGAAGTGGTATTATATTGTATTTGATGCAAGATGGAAGGGGCATTGGTTTAACTAATAAGTTAAGAGCGTACAGTATGCAAAGAGGACATAATCTTGATACTGTTGATGCAAATAGAACATTGGGTTTTGAAGATGATGAAAGGAGTTTTGCTGTTGCAGCTAAAATGCTTAAGAAATTGAACATTAACAAAATCCAATTACTTACAAACAATGATAGGAAATTGTCAGAATTGGAAAGTAGTGGTATAGGAGTTACAAAGTGTCTACCACTTATTGTGGAACGTAATAAATATAACGATTCATATATGGAGACAAAGTTTGGTAAATTAGGCCATAGATTAAGAGTTTTTTAGCTTTTTTGCTGTAACTACTTTGTTAATTTGCTATGTTTATTAACATAAGTTAAGATTTTTAGGAATACTAAAATGCTAAGATTTTTTAAGCGAGAAAAAAATACTGAATCCTTAGATAAGGATATAAATTGGAATTCAAACCGCTACAGCACAGTTATTGCTCAAAGGAATATTCTACTTTTATTTGCATTAATATTATTAGCAACGATCTCTATCAGCATATTAGTCATATTTAAAATTAGCACAAGTAGCACTATTGAGCCATTTGTTATAGAAATTGACAAGAAATCAGGAATAGTGCAATTGGTTGATCCTGTCACAGTAAAACAGTATTCTGCAGATGAAGCGCTAAACGATTATTTTATTTCAGAGTATATAAAAACAAGGGAGGTTTTTGATCCATATCATTATAATTATAACTATTATACAAAGGTGAGGTTGTTTTCCTCGCCTAATGTGTATAATGAATTTAGAAATTATGTAGGATCGCAGAATATGGATGATCTTTTTAATTTATATTCAGATACCAAAAGTGAATTTAAAATTCGCTCAATTCAAAAGTTGGGTAACGATGCTCTTCAGGTGAGATTTTTTGTGGAATTTACACGGAAAGATGGAAGTTCTACGAGAAAAAATAAGATAGTTATTATGTCATATAGATATGCATCGCTTGAAATGGATGATCAGCAAAGATATATTAACCCATTAGGATTTCAAGTTATTTCATATAGAGTAGATGATGAATATGTATAGGATATTATTAGTTTTAGCTTTACTTGTCAGTGGCAATTTAAACGCATCCATTAATTATAATGAGCCTATTTCTGTAGATAGTAGAATAAAGACTTTTGTGTATAGCCCTAATGAAGTATTTACGGTGGTTTTTAGTCAGGGTTACTATTCTTATATTGAATTTGCGGAAGGAGAAAAAGTTAAAAATATCGCTGTTGGTGATGCATCAAGTTGGAAAATTAATCCTTATGACAATAAATTGCTTATCATGCCATTTGAAGTTAGTAGTCGCACTAACATGATTATTACGACAACTAAAAAAAGAAATTACATTTTTGATTTAATCTCAAGGCCAAACTACGATAAATACCCGGATACTGATGCTAAGAAAGTGGATCACGATTATTCTGCTGAAAAGGATATATCTTACGTAGTACGTTTTTATTATCCTCAAGAAGAAGGTGAATTTGATGTTGATTTAGATGAGGTTTCTTTACCTACTCAAATGCAATATACTACAGACAAGCTAAAAAAAATAATACAAGAAAATGATACGAAGTACAATTATACATATATTGATGAAGGTGGTAATGCGGATATAGTTCCGATCGAGTTATTTGATGATGGTTATTTAACCTATTTAAAATTTAGAAATAATAATAAAATACCTCAGGTTTTTGTAGAAGGGGAGGATAAACCTTGTAAAAGGCTGTTATTTGATGATTATGTTATAATAAAAGGAGTACATAAAAAGCTATTTATGCGTTATGAAGATGGTGAAGTTGAAATTATAAATAGGTCACTTTAGCTGTGGTACATGCAATATGAATAAAGAAAGGCGTAACAATTCAGAAGATGAATCAGAAATAGAGAATAAGGTAGTAACAGTTGGCTCTAATCAAGGTCATAGGGCATTGATGGTCATTATTTTAGTACTTCTGGTTGGTGGAGTGTATTATCTCTATTTTAGTCCTTCTCATAAAGAGGGTTCAGAAGTTATTAAAAAAGAGGAAACAAAGCAAAACGTTCAAGAGTTGAAAGGAAAGTTGGAACAAGTTCCAGATAATGTAATGGTTCCTGAAAGAATAATAACCGATTCCTTACCACCCTTACCTCCTCTTCCTACACCACAAATCGTACCAGAAATAAAACAAATTAAAAAAGAAGAAGAGAAACCAAAAGAAACTTCTGCGTCAAATATACCTATTTTGCCAAAGCAAAATTTTCCTTCTAGTAATGTTATGGGCAATTTACCTACCTCATTTCCTACAATAGGGGGTGGCGGTTATCCTAGAGACAGACGTAGTGCACAAATGTTAACAATTTCAGGTGGTAGTGGAGAGAACAAGGCTGCTGATGCTATTTTATCCGACACTTCAGCACAATCGAGCAAAGCTACCAGGGTAGGAAAGCTTGGTTTAATGATTACTCAAGGTAAAATTATTGATGCTGTTCTTGAAACTGCAATAAACTCTGATCTGCAAGGAATGCTGCGTGCTATGGTGAGTAGAGATGTTTATGCAGAAACTGGTGATACAGTTTTAATACCTAAAGGCTCAAGATTGATAGGCAGTTATTCATTTGACTCGAATGTTGCTAAATCTCGTGTAAATATAAACTGGAATAGAGTGATTCTGCCACATGGAATAGATATTGCAATCTCATCACTTAGTACTGACGAGCTTGGTAGAGCAGGAATAGCAGGAATAGTTGATAACAAAATAGTAAGTGCGTTATTCTCTTCAGTGACACTTGCTGGTGTTTCGATTGGTTCTGCTGTTATAGGACAAAAGGCTTCTAATCTTGTTGATACGCTAACTATCAGAGATGCAGTAAAGTCTATCGCTGCAACCGAAATAGATTTTTCTTCTCTCCAACTCATTATTGACCCAGAAAAGAAGATATCTAGTGACAAATGGAAATTAGGCCTTGGGGCTATCGGAAGAATTCGGAGTGCCAAAAGCAGACAAGATTTACTAAAAATAATGAAAGAGGAAATAGCAAAAGCACTAAGAATTGAAGAAGGCGAGGTAAATATAAGCCTGGAAATTGTAAATCAACTGTTAGAACAAATTCAAAGAAAAAGCAAGTCTGTTTATGATGAAGCAATCGGGAAATCAATCGAGGATTTTTCTAAAGATATGCGGGATGTAGTGGGCAGATATACAGATAAAAAACCAACTATTTATGTTGATCAAGGCACTGCATTGAAAGTATTTGTTAACCAAGATATAGTATTTCCTCCACAGGCAATATTAAATCAATGAAATGAACTATGCTGCACTTGATACATATTTGGAGCCATTACAAGGCATATTTCAAGAAGAAGGCGTAAATGAAATATCAATAAATAAGCCAAAGGAAGTATGGATTGAAAATCGCGGTGAAATAAGGTGTGAAAAATTAGAAGTATTCGATCTTAACCATTTGAAGTCTCTTGGCAGACTGATTGCTCAAGCTACAGAACAAAAACTTAGCGAAGAAGCGCCGTTACTTTCGGCAACATTACCAAATGGTTATCGTATACAGATAGTATTTCCGCCAGCATGTGAACCTGATAAAGTAGTCATGTCGATTCGTAAGCCTTCTAGCATGCAGTTAGCACTCGATGATTACGAAAAAATGGGGGCTTTTTCTGAAACTGTTACAGAAGCAACTGATAATCCAGTTGACCGTCATTTGGATTTATTGTTAAGGCAAAAAAAAATAAAAGAGTTTTTAGAATACGCTGTAATAAGTAAGAAAAATATTATAATTAGTGGTGGAACTTCCACTGGTAAGACTACTTTTACTAATGCTACTTTGCGTGCTATTCCAGCTGAGGAAAGAATTATTACTGTTGAGGATGCAAGGGAAATCGTTTTGAACGATCATCCCAATAAAGTCCATCTAATTGCCTCTAAAGGAGGGCAGGGCAGAGCAAAAGTAACCACTCAAGATTTGATAGAAGCGTGCTTACGTTTAAGGCCAGACAGAATAATAGTTGGTGAGCTCCGTGGAGCGGAAGCTTTTAGTTTTCTCAGGGCGATAAATACTGGTCACCCTGGATCAATATCAACCCTTCATGCAGATAGTCCAACAATGGCCCTTGAGCAAATAAAATTGATGGTTATGCAGGCAAATCTTGGCATTCCTCCAGACCAAATTATACCATACATTAGAAATGTGATTGATATTGTTATTCAGCTAAAAAGAACCGGTGGGGACAAAAGAAGCATTTCTGAGATATTATTTACTAGATCTGCGAGCGAAAATGCTTAAATTTATACATAAGTTAAGGAAGAGTAGTTTATGAGTAATAGAAATCACCTACGTAATATTCTCATAGGAGGTGTAGTAGCTTTTAGCGTACTTGAGTTTTGCTTCTATCTATCTGGTATATTGTTTATTCTGTTTGCTGATGGTCCGGATGCTGTGGATTTTAAGGCAATTAATCCTAGTTTGACGCCTTTCCCTCAAGCTCTTTGGCCAACGATTTTTGATCATATACAATATTGTTGGCATCATCCAGAGTTATATAGCCTTGAGCTCAAAATCACATTAATTATATCTTCTGCACTGCCTATCATTGTTTTAATGATTATCTTATGGAATTTAAGAGAAAGGATAATTGAGTGGCGACCATTTAAAAAGAAAGAATCACTGCATGGAGATTCGCAGTGGGCATCAGAGAAAGACATACGAAAAGCAGGCTTAAGAAGCAAAAAGGGATTACTGCTTGGTAAAGATAAAAGAAGCTACTTTATTGCTGATGGGTTTCAGCATGCATTATTATTTGCACCTACAGGTTCTGGTAAAGGTGTTGGTTTTGTAATTCCTAATTTATTATTTTGGACTGACTCGGTAATTGTACACGACATAAAGTTAGAAAACTATGAAATAACAAGTGGTTGGCGAGAACGACAAGGACAAAAAGTATACGTATGGAATCCAGCGCAGCCAGATGGAATAAGTCACTGTTACAATCCATTACAATGGATTAGTGAAAAACCTGGACAGATGGTTGACGATGTGCAGAAAATAGCCAACCTAATTATGCCTGAACAAGACTTTTGGCAAAATGAAGCAAGAAGTTTATTTGTTGGAGTGGTATTATACTTACTTGCTGCACCAGAGAAAGTCAAATCTTTTGGTGAAGTTGTGCGTACGATGCGTAGTGATGATGTAGTCTATAATCTTGCTGTTGCTCTTGATACAATGGGTAAAATACTACACCCTGTAGCATATATGAACATTGCAGCTTTTTTACAAAAAGCTGATAAAGAAAGGTCGGGTGTTGTATCAACCATGAACTCATCACTTGAATTGTGGGCAAACCCATTGATTGATACTGCAACTGCGTCAAGTGATTTTAATATTTTAGATTTTAAAAAGAAGAAAACTACAGTTTATGTTGGTTTAACTCCTGACAACTTGACTAGGCTCAGGCCTTTAATGCAGGTTTTTTACCAACAGGCAACTGAGTTTTTATGTAGAAAATTGCCATCGGATGACGAGCCTTATGGCGTATTGTTTTTAATGGATGAGTTTCCTACACTTGGAAAAATGGAGCAATTTCAAACAGGTATTGCATATTTTCGTGGTTATCGAGTTAGGTTATTCTTAATTGTTCAAGATACTGAGCAGCTCAAAGGAATATACGAAGAAGCAGGGATGAACTCCTTTTTGTCAAACTCGACTTACAGAATAACTTTTGCAGCCAATAATATTGAAACAGCTAATTTAATATCGCAACTTATAGGAAACAAAACTGTACAACAAGAATCGTTGAATAAGCCTAAATTTTTAGATTTAAATCCTGCTTCAAGGTCATTACATATCTCTGAAATACAGAGAGCATTGCTATTGCCTCAAGAAGTTATTATGTTGCCACGTGACGATCAGATAATTTTAATAGAGTCGACTTACCCAATTAAATCAAAGAAAATTTTGTACTACAGTGATACCACCTTCACAAGAAGGCTGCTCAAACAAACTCGTGTGCCTACACAAGAACCATATGACCCAAACAAAGTTCTTTCTGCCGCTGCGAGCAAAGATAAGGTTAATAACGAGGGGAATAATGTTCTTGAGGGACCTAATTCAGTTGATTATCCTGCTGAAACTAAAACCGAAGATGCAGTATATGATGAATCAGATGAATTTGCAGACGAAGATATTGATGATGAAGATATCGACGATAAGTTTGAAGATGATGACGAGGAAGATGAGGATAGGAGCGATGATGGGTTTGATGACGAAGAAGAGGAGGATGAATTTGAAGATGAGGATAAATTAAAAAATGACGAGAAGTAAGGTTAACTTTGCCTATTTTTAGCTCAGAAAAGTGCAAGTTATGCAAATAATTAGGTTTTTCATATTAAGCCATTTTTAATTAATTAGTATTAGATTAGCTATTTTAACTAGGGGAGTAGTAATGATTAGTAAAAAAACATTAGCGGTTACAGCACTTGCTTTATTGTTGTCACAACAATCTTTTGCGAGTGAGACAGAAGGGTTTTACTTTGGTAGTGGGTATTATGGTCAATTTTTTAATGGCATGGGTGAACTAAAAACAAGCACTACAGATATCAAAAATTTGTCTATAAATGACAGAGATGCTCAGAACACAAAAGGTCAGTCACTAAGTGAGTATAAAGGAGGTTACAATCCACCTTTTGCTGCAAATGTAGCACTTGGTTACACAGGAGAATTGGGTAACAACAGCTATAGGGCTGAATTAGAAGGAATGTATTCTTCTGTAAAAGTGGATAATATTGGTTTAGCAAGTAGTCAAATAACTGTTTCATACCTAAAGGACATTGGTAAGGATGCTGGTAAAAAAACTTATATCTATAGTGCTACAGTTAATCATGACCAAATTGAAAACATGTCTCTAATGGCAAATGTTTATCATCATTGGAAGAGCGACCGTTTCTCTTTTTCTCCTTATGTTGGGGTTGGAGTCGGTGCAACAAGAATGACAATGTTTGAAAAATCGTCAATAAGACCCGCAGGTCAATTAAAAGCTGGCCTTGATTATCACATAAACGAAGATGTAAATATGCATATCGGATATAGAGGTTTTGGTGCTATTGGTGGTGTTATTGGTGATGGTCTTAAACTTACAACTGATGCGCTTGGGGAAATTATAGATGATCCTAATAACAGGGGTAAAAAGAAGCTTGATGATCAGAGTAAACCAGCAAATGCAGCAAAAGAAGATATAAATATAGGTAATACATTGTTTTACACACACGGTATAGAGGCTGGCCTTACTTTCCACTTTGCCAGCAAAGCTTAAACATGTTGCCCTTTTAAAAAATGCATAAAACCGTTCCTGTCATCCTATGCCTTTACCATAGTAAATATAGATCCAAGTAGTCACGCTACTTGGATGACTAGCTAGAGGGTACTGGGATGACATAGGATAATATGGGATGAAGGAAGAAAACATTAGCTATGTTTTTTGCATAACAATGCACCTCTTCATTCCTGCCAAATCATGTACATATTCCTGAAAAACTAATTTGTATGAGGGTATTATTTTGTCAATATCATTTTGATCTTCACCTATCTCCAATATTGCAAACCCATTTTTTTTAAGGCACTTTTTCAATATTGGAAAAATACTCAAGTAACAGTTTAAACCATCAATTCCACCATCAAGAGCAATTCTTGGCTCTTTTTGCACTTCGGCTTGTAAGTCTTTTAATTTGCTTCTTTTAATATATGGAGGATTGCTAATTATCAGATCAAATGAACCTCTGCACTCTGTCCATGAGCTTGGAAATATTTTGGCTCTGCTGAGAAGATCATGTTTCTTTGTGTTCTGATAGGCAACTTTGTATGCTTCCAAGCTTTTTTCAAAACCGATACCAACGGCATATTCATACTCACTAAGTACGGATATCAATAAACAACCTGTGCCTGTACCAAAATCTGCAATTTTTAGTCTCTGCTTTTTATTTGGGTAATATTTTAACACTGTTGAGATTAATGTTTCACTATCTGGTCTTGGATCCAAAACATGCTGGTTAACTATAAAATTTTTACTCCAGAATTCACGATTACCTATTATTTGCGATATTGGATATCTTTCCGCTCTTTTTTTTGTTAATTTCCAAAATAAAAGTTCTTTCTCCATCGGCACTTGATCAGCATGGTTCATAATTATGAATGATCTTTCCACTCCAAGTACGTGCTGCATGATGATTTCACAATCTAAATGTGGTGATTCAACTTTATGTGACGATAATAACTCCGATCCTTCTTGAATTAAAGTGCTGATTGTTTTCATTATTCTAAAAATATGTTCCTTTCAGCCAAGAATAGCAAGATGAGCTTCCAGTTTAGGGTAGCTGCACTAAATCCCAGTGTCAAGCACGCAGCTGTACGAACATTGCAATTTGCAGATCCAAGTAGCTTGACTACTTGGATCCAGCTAAGTTGGTGAGCATAAAAGTATAGCTAATGCGAGCTTTACGTCATACCGTCACGGTATCTCTAGCTTCCGCTAACACGTAGCGGGACGACGAGGTCAGGGTGTCATCCTAGTACCTTCTCCTGTCATCCCAGTGCCCTGACTACTTGGATCCAGGAAAAAGAATGGTGTCATCCAAGTAGCCTCCTCCCCCCTGTCATCCCAGTGCCCAGACACTGGGATCCAGAAAAGTTTGCTTGTAAGCAAGCAAACTAGCACAGAAAGTGGTTACAACATTTTCGATGAGATTATATGGAAAACTGGATTCTAGTGTCAAGCACTGGAATGACACCTTCCTGCCCAGTTCATGTTGCCATAAATATTAAGAAATTTACCAAGCAAAAAAAAGGCAAAAGAAGCCCTAGTCATTGTCTATTTTCAGTATTGGCGTTTTTTAAGTCTTAAACACTGCAATTTAGCTGCTTTTAAATGCAACTCACCTTAGTTTAAATGTTTAAGAAATTTACTAAGCAAAAAAAAGGCAAAAGATATCCCGTATTAGCTAGTTGTCACTCCCTAATCCTGCAAATTGGCGTACTATACTGTCTTAAACGCTTTATAAGCGCGTTTCAGCTTATATAGGTAAAAACCCAGAAATGTTGTGAAGAAGTAAAGTGTGCATAGTGCAAAAAATTAAAAATAAGACGCCAATTACGTAATACTGTTGTCACTTAATCTGCACAGATTGAAGATAAATGAATACCTTCGGTACCATGATAATGGGGCTGGCGAAGGGTGTCAAGTAAGTTTTTTCGTTTCTACTGAATGACAGTTGTGGCTTGGGAGGTAGTGCAAGAAGTCTACTGATGGCTTTCAAGGCAGTTGAGCTTAATTATTAGAGTAGTAATGTTTATTTTTATATTGACTATTGAGGTTTATTATTTTATAACTAAAAACTTAGTTATTTTAATGAGCTTGAGTTTATAACATATGCCTACGATAAATCAATTAATACGTAAGGGTAGATTAGGATTGAACCATAAGAAAAAGGTACCAGCTTTGGGAGAAAGCAACCCTCAAAGGAGAGGTGTTTGCACTAAGGTGTATACTACAACTCCTAGAAAGCCTAACTCAGCACTCCGTAAAGTAGCCAGAGTAAAAATTAGTGGGTATGGTGAAGTGACGGCTTATATACCTGGTGAAGGTCATAATTTACAAGAACACTCTGTTGTTTTGATACGTGGTGGGCGGGTTAAAGATTTGCCAGGTGTGCGTTATCACATAATAAGAGGTGCCCTTGATCTGCGTGGTGTGCAAAATCGAAAGAAAGCTCGTTCAAAATATGGTGTAAAGAAATCTGGTTAAAGTTTATGGCTCGTCGGAATAAAGCAAAAAAAAGAGAAATAAGTCCTGATTCGCGTTACGGCAGTGTTTTGCTGATGCGTTTCATTAATACAATCATGAAATGTGGTAAAAAATCTACTGCAGAAAAGATTATCTATGAAGCTTTGTCTTTAGCTGAAAAGAAAATAGGCGAAGGTGGGTTATCAATTTTTGAGACAGCAGTAGGAAATGTTACTCCTTCTATAGAAGTGCGTTCTCGACGCATTGGTGGTGCAACTTATCAAGTACCTGTTGAAGTTCGACAAGATAGAGCGGTTGCTTTAGCGTTAAGGTGGATTGCTAAAGCAACTTCTGCTGCTCGAAAAAAGAGTGGAAAAACCACTGTTGATTGTTTGCAATCTGAAATACTGGATGCTTATAATAAACGCGGTGGTGCGTTTAAGATGTGCGAAGAAAAATATAAAATGGCTGAAGCTAATAAGGCATTTTCTCATCTTCGTTTTTAATGTTAGCTAATTAATTGTGATATGGAAATTGGAATATCTAAATACAGAAATATAGGGATAATGGCTCACATAGATGCTGGTAAGACTACCACAACAGAGCGTATTTTATTTTATACTGGTAAGCAAAATAGAATTGGTGAAGTGCACGATGGTGCAGCTTCTATGGATTGGATGGAGCAGGAAAAAGAGCGTGGTATTACAATCACATCTGCTGCAACAACATGTTTTTGGAATGATCATAGGGTCAATATAATAGACACTCCTGGTCACGTTGATTTCACTATTGAAGTTGAGAGATCTTTAAGGGTTTTGGATGGTGCAGTTGCTGTATTTGATGGAGTTGCTGGAGTTGAACCTCAATCTGAGACAGTGTGGCGTCAAGCTGATAAATATAGCGTTCCTCGTATCTGCTTTGTTAATAAGATGGATAGAATAGGGGCAAATTTTTATCGATGTGTTGATATGATAAAGGCGAAGCTTGGTGCAGCACCTTTAGTTATTCATTTACCAATAGGGAGTGAGAAAGATTTCAAAGGTATAATTGACCTTATTTCTATGAAAGCCATTATATGGCAAGAAGAAACGTTGGGCGCTAAATTTTCTTATGAAGATATTCCTTCTGATTTGCTTGATAAGGCTCAAGAATATCGAAATCTTTTATTAGATGCTGCAGCTGAGATGGATGATGAAGCGATGAATACTTACTTTGAGTCTAATGATCTGCCAGTGGATTTACTGAAAAAATGCGTGAGAAATGGGACCATTAAAGGAAAATTTGTTCCTGTATTGTGTGGATCAGCTTTTAAAAATAAAGGCGTACAACCACTTTTAGATGGTGTGGTTGACTTTTTACCTTCTCCTATTGATGTTGATGTAATTGTTGGAATTGATCCTAAAGATTCAGAAAAGAAAATTGAGGTCAAACCTTCAGAAAAAGAGAAATTTGTTGCTCTTGCATTTAAAGTGATGACGGATAAATTTGTAGGCAGCTTGACGTTTATCCGTATTTATTCTGGTAAATTAAAGTCTAAATCTACCGCTTCAAATGCGTTAAAAAACGAAACTGAAGGGATTGGCAGAATGTTACTTATGCATGCAAATAACCGAGAAGATATAACTGAGGCTAGGGCTGGAGATATAGTTGCTTTAGTTGGGCTAAAGAAAACAACCACCGGAGATACTTTATGTTCTGTTGATTTTCCTATATTATTGGAGCGTATGGAATTTCCTGAGCCTGTTATTGAAATTGCTGTGGAACCTAAAACCACTTCAGATCAGGAAAAATTAGGTATTGCTCTAAATAGGTTGGTTGCAGAAGATCCTTCTTTGAGAATGTCAGTAAATGCGGAAAGTGGCCAGACTATATTGAAAGGCATGGGTGAGCTCCATCTTGAGATTATTGTTGATAGAATGAAGCGCGAATTTAACGTTGAGGCTAACGTCGGTGCTCCTCAGGTTGCATATCGTGAAACTATCACTAAATCTGTTGAAATTGATTACACTCATAAAAAACAATCTGGTGGAGCTGGTCAGTTTGCTAAGGTTAAAATAAAATTTGAACCTCTTGAGCCTGGTTCTGGGTTTCAATTTGAAAGTAAAATTGTAGGTGGTGCTATTCCAAAAGAGTATATTCCTGGGGTAGAAAATGGCTTGGAGTTGATAAAAGAAGGTGGTATAATTTCGGGATTTCCGTTGATTGATTTTAAGGCTACCCTTCTTGATGGTGCTTTTCATGAGGTTGATTCTAGTCCTTTAGCTTTTGAACTTGCTGCTAAAGGTGCTTTTAAAGAGATGGCAAATAAAGCTGGTCCAAAAATGCTGGAGCCTATAATGAAAGTTGAAATCATTACTCCTGAAGAATATATGGGTGATGTTATGGGTGATATAAATAGTAGAAGAGGAAATGTTGCTGATATGCTCGATTTAGGTAATAATAGTAAAATAATTACTGCTTCGGTACCTCTTGCAAATATGTTTGGTTATATCAACGTTTTGCGTTCTATGTCTCAGGGAAGGGCGCAGTATAGTATGCATTTTTCTTGTTATGAGCAAGTGCCACAATATGTGGTTGATGAGTTAAAGTTAGAGTATAATGAAGGGTAATAATTATGACAGCAGTAGTGGAAGCATTTGGAAAGCCGCATGTAAATGTGGGAACAATAGGACATGTGGATCATGGGAAGACGACGTTAACAGCGGCGATAACGAAGCATTATGGAAATTTTGTAGCGTACGATCAGATAGATAAAGCGCCAGAAGAAAGGAAGAGGGGGATAACGATAGCAACAGCGCATGTTGAGTATCAGACGGAAAAAAGGCATTATGCACACGTTGATTGTCCTGGACACGCTGACTATGTAAAGAACATGATAGTAGGTGCAGCACAGATGGATGCGGCGATATTGGTAGTGTCGGGGGTTGATGGGCCAATGCCACAAACGAGAGAGCATATATTGCTGGCGAAGCAGGTAGGTGTTGGATATATCGTGGTGTATATAAATAAAGCTGATGTTGCTGATGCTGATATGATAGATTTAGTAGAAATGGAAGTGAGGGAATTACTGAGTAAATACGGATTTCCAGGGGATGAAGTGCCTGTGGTGGTTGGTTCAGCACTCAAGGCGCTGGAGGATGACAGCAGCGAATATGGAAAGAAATCAATAGACAAATTGATGGAAAAGTTAGATGAATATGTAGCGGTTCCACCAAGGCCTGTGGATTTACCATTTTTATTGCCAATCGAAGATGTATTTTCGATATCGGGGCGAGGAACAGTGGTAACAGGAAGAATAGAGAAGGGAGAGATAAAGACGGGAGAAGAGATAGAGATAATAGGTCTGCAAGCGACGCAAAAGACGATATGCACAGGTGTTGAGATGTTTAAGAAGTTGCTGGATAAGGGAAGTGCAGGACTCAATGTAGGAATATTGTTAAGAGGAACAAAAAGAGAAGAAGTGGAGAGAGGGCAAGTATTAGCGAAACCGGGGACGATAACACCGCATAGAAAGTTTAAGGCGGAGGTTTATATATTAAAGAAAGAGGAAGGAGGAAGGCATACACCATTTTTTGCGAATTACCAGCCACAGTTTTATTTAAGGACAACGGATGTAACTGGGAGCATAAAATTGCTAGATGGGAAGGAGATGGTAATGCCAGGAGATAATGTGAGTGTAGAAGTAGAATTGCAAGTACCGATAGCAATGGATAAGGGATTGCGTTTTGCGATAAGAGAAGGCGGTAGAACTGTTGGTTCTGGTGTTGTTTCTGAAATTTTGGAGTGAGAGTTTGAGTTATAGGAGTGTAGCTCAATTGGTAGAGCGCTGGTCTCCAAAACCAGAGGTTGTAGGTTCAATTCCTATCGCTCCTGCATTAATGTTGTGGTGGAAATGTTAAAAAGTTTGTGTGGTTTTTTCTGTGATATAAAGCAAGAAATACGAAGAATTGCTTGGGTAAAGAAACAGGAGGTGTTGTCATCTCTATTTGTTGTAATGATTGTTATATTATGCTTTTCGATTTTCTTCTGTTTTGTGGATTTTATGTCTCTTTACGTAATTAAGGCTTTATTTGGAATTATTTATGGAATGTGAATATAAATGGTATATCATTAAAGTTGATTATGGATATGAGCAAGGTATACGCGAATTGGTAAGTAATGCTGTTTATTTTAAGGAAGTGTTTATTCCTTATCAAACGGTATGTAATTCAAAGTCTGATATAAAAGAATTATGTGAAGTGTATGTATATATGCATCTGTGTGATGAAAGCAAAAATATTTTGAATCAAACGCCTGGATTCTGCAGTGGCGAATCTGGTAATTTTGAGATGATTTTAGATGACGAGATAAGTTTAAAGTGTAAAGAATTTAATAGGTATAAATGGTATATCTTGAGAGTTGCTTCTAATTGTGAAGAGAAAGTGCGCCAACATATATTGGAAAATTCTATGAGATTGGGTGTTAATGATTACTTTAAGGAAGTTTTTATTCCATATGAAGAGCTAAGTGAAGTAGAGTTGAAATCTAAGAAAATTGCTACACGAAGGAAATGCTTTCCTGGTTATGTCTTTTTATACGTGAATTTATGCGATGAAGTATTGAATTTTATCAATAATATACCAAAATCTCTTAAGGTTTATGGATTTTTGAAAAACGGTAATATTCCAAAGGTGATTTTGGATGATGAGATTCACTCAATGTGTAATGCACTTTATAATGCTCAAGAGACAAAGAAGTTAGGTTATGGTTATGAAAAAGGTGAAAAAGTGAAAATTAATGATGGTCTTTTTCAAAATTTTACTGGTAAGGTAAATATGGTAGACGATGAGAAAAAAATTATTAATGTGGAAGTATCGATTTTAGGTAAGCCGACAATAATAGAGCTTGATCTGGCTCAAGTAGAGAAAATAGAGGATTAATTATGAGTGTTATAGTTGCTAAGATTAACTTACTTATGGAAGCTGGGAAAGCAGTCCCAGGACCGAAAATTGCTTCAGTACTTGGCCCACGTGGTATACCTGTTCCTAAGTTTTGTGAAGCTTTTAATAAAGTTACTAGTGCTGCTAACGCTAATTGTAAAGTAGGCGATTTAGTAACAGTGCGAATTTCCATAAAGGATGATCGCTCTCATGATTTTACTGTCAGCGCTCCGCCTGTGGCTTATTTACTTAAGCAGGAGGCTAAATTAAGTAAAAGTTCTGGTAATCCTGGTAAAGAATTGGTGGCTAAATTACCTATGTCTGCTATAATTAAAGTAGCAAAGTGCAAGATGGTTGATATGAAAGTGGATAATGAAGATTCAGCAGTGAAAATGGTTGTAGGCACTGCAAAATCTATGGGTATAGAAGTTGTGGAAGGTTAGGTAAATGAATACATATAATGATAATCCTAAGCAGTGTTTGAGGAAGATTGTTGAGTCTGCTTCAGCAAAATTTAATGAATCAGTTGATATTGCGGTCAATTTAGGCGTAGATTCACGTAAATCTGAAGAGCAGGTGCGTGGTACAGTAGTTTTGCCTAAAGGTATCGGGAAGAATATTAAAGTAGCTGTTTTCGCTCAAGATAAACATTTATTAGAAGCTGAAAAAGCTGGTGCTGATATTGCAGGAGGAGAGGATTTAGTTGAAGAAATAAAAAAAGGTAGAAAGTTAGATGTTGATTGGTGCATTACTACTCCTGATTTTATGGCAAAAATCACTCCTATTGCAAAAGTATTGGGTGCTAAAGGGCTGATGCCTAACCCTAAATTTGGTACTGTGACTTCTAACATTGCAGAAGCTATTAAAACCATTAAGTCTGGTCAGGTAAAATTTAGAACAGATAAAAATGGTGTTATTCATGGTAAATTAGGAAATATTAAATTTGATATTGATGACTTGCTAGAAAATTTAAAAGCCTTTCTTAAAGTAATTAAAGATAATAAACCTATTTCTGCGAAAGGAATTTACTTTAAGGGTGTTTTTTTAAATTCAACTATGGGTAAAGCTTATAAGATAGGCAAAGTGGAAGATATAATTTAAGGGAGTGATACCGTGAAGCGTAAAGATAAGGATGAATTTATACAGAGCACAATAAACGTATTTGTAAATAATGATTTCTTGATATTAGTAAATTTTAAATCTATAAATGCTAATGATTCATTAACTCTGAGGAATAGTCTGAAGTCTATAGCAGGTGGGGTATTAGTAGTTAAAAACACTCTAGCGCGCTTGGCTTTGGAAAGGACTGGTAAATTCTCTTATTTATCAGGCAAATTTTCCGGTCCTGTTGCTATTATATACTCTAGTGGCATAGTAGAAGCTGCAAAATTAATAGTTGATTTTACTAATGCTAACAAAGAAAAAATGTCTGTGATTTGCGCAGCTCATTTAAATGAATTGTTAACAGTGGAAGATGTTAATAAACTGGCTAAGTTGCCTTCTCTGGATGAATTGCGTGTTAAAATTATGCGTTTAATATCTTATGATATTCCTGCTCGGTTAGCGTTGTCTATTAATTCATCTTCTATGAGGCTTATGAGAGTTTTGGATTATTATAGTTCTAAAAAATAAATTTGTTGTTAAGTAAGGTGGTAATTATGAGTAATGTAACAAGTGATTTGGTTGATAAAATATTATCTTTAAACCTATTAGAGACTTCTGAACTTGTAAAAGTTTTAGAAGAGAAAATAGGGTTGCCTGCTGGTTCTTTTCTTGGTGGAGCTGTTGGTGCTGGGGCGCCTATTGGTGATAATGCTGCTGCTCCTGCTGCTCAAGAAAAAGCTGAGTATAAAGTTGTGATTAAAGAAATTGATGCGAGTAAAAAAATAGGAGTTATTAAAGCTGTGAGAGAGGTTAATTCTACATTGGGTTTAAAAGAAGCAAAAGAGTTGGTTGAATCTTTACCTAAAGATTTGACTGCTAATGTTCCTAAAGACGAAGCAGAAAAAATCAAGCAAAAACTTATTGAAGCAGGAGCAACTAAAGTGGAGCTTGAATAATATTTAATGTATTAATTTTATATTGATATAGCTCTTTTAATTAGTTTGGGGTATTTTAATGGTTGATTCTTCTTATATGTACGCTTCTGGTGCTTTTGTTCCTAGAGTTTCTTATTCTAGGTCGATTGATTTAAAAGATTCTTTATTGGATTTGGTTAAGGTTCAAAAAGAATCATATGATTCTTTTACTCCTAAGAATAAGGGTAATGAAAGACTTGAAGTTATCTTTCATACAATCTTTCCAATAAATGATCCTTTGCGTAGGGCTACTATTGAGTTTATAAGTTGTAGGGTAGATGATCCTAAGTATGATGAATCTGAGTGTATAAAGCGTGGTGTAACTTTTTCTGCTCAGGTTATTGCTTCTATACGTCTTGTTGTTATGCAGGATGGTATTTCTCTTGATGAATATAAATCGATTAAAGAGAGTGGAGATCATTCTAAACTTGCAACCGTTGTAAAATCTATAGAAGAGCAGAAAGTCCACTTTTGTGGGTTGCCTATGATGACTGATAAGGGCACTTTCATCATTAATGGTGTGGAAAAAGTTATCGTCTCACAAATGCATAGGTCTCCTGGTGTATTTTTTGATAGCGATAAGGGAAAAACTTACAATTCTGGTAAATTGATCTATTCTGCTAGAATTATTCCTTATAGGGGTTCTTGGCTTGATATTGAATTTGATGTTAAAGACCATTTGTATTTTCGTGTTGATAGAAAAAGAAAATTGCCAATTTCAGTTTTATTAAAGGCGTTGGGTCTATCAAATAATGATATACTCGATAGATTTTATGAGAAAATAAAGTATGTAAAACATAAAGATGGTTGGAAAGTGCCTTTTGTTCCTGATAAATTTAAAGGGGTGAGGCTGCCTTTCGACTTAATGGATATTGAAGGTAATGTGCTGCTTAAAGCTAACGTTCGTATTACCTCAAGACTAGCTAAAAAGCTATATGATAATGAATTGAAAGAGTATCTGGTTCCTTTTAATTCTATATGTGGTTTATTCCTCGCAGAAGATTTAATGGATAGTGCTAGCTCTACGAAAATTTTATCTGCTGGTGAATCTATAAAGCTGGAAGACATAAAGAAGCTTGAGTTATTATCTGTAGATGAAATATCAGTGTTGAACATAGATAATTTGTTTGTTGGACCTTATATATTAAATACGCTTTTCTTAGATGAAAACATGTCTTATCAGGATGCACTATATGAAATATATAGAGTTTTGCGTCCTGGTGAAGTTCCTGTTTTAGAGATAGTAGAAGAGTTTTTCCGTAATCTTTTCTTCAGTCCGGAATATTATGATTTGTCTAACATTGGTAGGTTGAAGCTTAGCTCTTACCTTGGATTAAATTATGATGAGGATTTAACTGTTTTAACGCATGAAGATATTATTGAAATTGTGAAAAAAATAGTATTGTTACGTGACGGTCAAGGATCTGTAGATGATATTGATCATTTAGGAAACAGAAGAGTAAGATCAGTTGGAGAGTTTATAGAAAATCAATTTAGAACTGGGTTGTTGAAATTGGAACGCGCAATAGTTGATTCTATGTCCACTTCTAGTTTAGATAAAGTTTCTCCATCTGATTTTATTAATCCAAAAGTGTTAACTAATGTTTTAAGAGATTTCTTCAATTCTTCTCAATTATCTCAATTTATGGATCAGACTAATCCGTTATCTGAAATAACACATAAAAGAAGGTTATCCGCGTTAGGTCCTGGCGGTTTAACAAGAGAACGGGCAGGATTTGAGGTGCGTGATGTTCATCCAACTCATTATGGAAGAATTTGCCCTATTGAGACTCCTGAAGGGCAAAATATAGGGTTAATCAACAGCTTAGCTATATACGCGCGTATTAATAAATATGGTTTCATTGAAAGCCCTTATAGAAAAGTAGTCAATAGGGTTGTTACTGATCAAATTGAGTATCTTTCTGCTATAGACGAAGGCTCACATCATATAGCTGACACTAGCGTAAAGCTTGATGAAAATAATTGCTTTGTTGATGACATGCTATACTGTAGATATGCTGGTAGCTTCGTCATGGTAAGTAGCGACCAAGTTAGTTACATTGACGTATCTCCTAAGCAGGTAATATCAGTTGCAGCTTCCTTGATTCCATTTTTAGAAAATGATGATGCTAATAGAGCATTAATGGGCTCAAATATGCAACGTCAGGCCGTACCTTTATTGAAGCCTACCGCTCCTCTGGTTGCTACCGGTATGGAGTCTTTTGTAGCTTCTGGCTCTGGTGCTGTAGTTTTAGCAAAACGCGATGGCATAGTTGATAGTTCTGATAGTAACTCTATAGTTATACGTGCTTTTGATAAAGAAAGGGTTAACTACTTGGACGTAGATATTTATCATCTAAGGAAATTTCAGCGTTCTAACCATAATACTTGTATTAATCAAAGACCGCTAGTGTGCGTAGGTGATTATGTTAAAAAGGGTGATGTAATAGCTGATGGTCCTGCAATTAACAGTGGTGAGTTGGCGCTTGGTAAAAATTTGCTAGTCGCTTTTATGTCTTGGCAAGGTTATAATTTTGAAGACTCTATTATTATTTCTAGTGAAGTTGTTAAAAAAGATCTCTTTACTTCTATTCATATAGAAGAATTTGACTGTGTTGTACATGATACCCCTTTAGGATCAGAAAAAATAACTCGTGCTATACCTGGTGTTAATGAAGAAAATCTATATCACTTGGATGATAGTGGTATAGTGAAAATTGGTACAAGAGTTGGTCCAGGCTATATTCTGGTAGGTAAAGTTACACCTAAACCTTCTCTTTCATTGCCTCCTGAAACGAAGTTATTAATGACAATTTTTGGTGAAAAGTCATTCGATTGTGCGGATTCCTCTTTATATACATCTCCAGATGTTGAAGGGACAGTAATTGATGTACAAGTCTTTACACGCAGGGGGGTTGAAGAAAATGAAAGGGCATTACTCATCAAACAAAAAGAGATAAATGACTTTGAGGAAGAGCGAGATTATATAATCAATGTTACTAGTGGATATTTCTATGATGAACTGAAGAAACTTCTTATTAATTCTGGTTCTCAAGATCGAGAAAAATTTGACTCTATTGAACGTGAGCAATGGTGGGGTATAGGATTAAAAAACCAATCCATTTCTGAGCAAGTTAAGAGCTTAAAAAAAGATTTTGATGAAAAAGTATCACATGCAATAGCACAGTTTAAGCGAAAAGTAGAAAAATTACATGAAGGTTATGACCTGCCTCAAGGTGTGTCGATGTCAGTAAAAGTTTTCATTGCCGTGAAACATAGTCTGCAACCAGGGGATAAAATGGCTGGTAGACATGGAAATAAAGGTGTGATTTCTCGAGTTGTGCCAGTGGAAGATATGCCTTATTTGGAAGATGGTACTCCTGTTGATATTATTCTTAACCCTCTTGGTGTTCCTTCACGAATGAATGTAGGGCAAATACTGGAAACGCATGTAGGTTGGGCTTGTAGAAAATTAGGGGGAAAGGTAAGTAATATTCTCGATGAGATCAATAAGATCAAAAGTGCTTTTTGCAAGGGAATTAGGTCCCTTAACGATGATAATTTTACACAATTTGCAGTAGCATACCTTGATAATAAAAAAATTGAAAATATTGATGATGATGAAATAACGGCTTCTGTTTTAAATACACCTAATAAGAATGCACTAAATGACGAGTTGAATGAGTTAGTAGAGAACTATTTGAACTCTTGTAAAAGTTCATACAGCAATTTACGTAACTTCCTGATTGAGGTTTATAGCTATGGCAGTAACGTATCTATCTGTAATGATATTCGTAATATTAGTGATAATAATCTCATTGAATTTGCACGCGAATTACGTGATGGCGTTCCTGTTGCTGCACCTGTATTTGAGGGTCCAAAAGATGAACAAATAGCAAAATTATTTGAACTTGCTGGTTTAGATAACTCTGGACAAGCTGTATTATATGACGGTTGCAGTGGTGAAAAATTCGACCGCAAGGTTACAGTTGGTTACATGTACATGCTTAAGTTGCACCACTTGGTTGATGGTAAAATTCATGCGCGTTCAGTAGGGCCTTATAGTTTGGTTACTCAACAACCTCTTGGAGGAAAATCTCATTTTGGTGGTCAGCGTTTTGGTGAAATGGAATGTTGGGCATTACAAGCCTATGGTGCTGCTTATACTTTGCAGGAAATGTTAACTGTGAAGTCTGATGATATTAATGGTAGAGTTAAGATTTATGAATCGATAATAAAAGGTGACAGTAATTTTGAATGTGGAATTCCTGAATCCTTTAATGTGATGATAAAAGAACTACGTTCTTTATGTTTAAATGTAGATTTAAAGCAAAATGATGTAGTGATTGAAGATATATCTCACACTAACATTGCACAACCTTTTAATGAGGTTAGCATATCGATTGCTAGCCCTGAAAGTATTAAGCGTATATCTTGTGGTGAGATAGAAGATGTTTCAACTGCAAATTATCGTACGTTCAAAGTTGAGAAAGGTGGATTATTTTGCCCTAAGGTTTTTGGCCCTGTCAATGACGATGAATGTTTATGTGGAAAATACAAAAAAAGAAGACACAGAGGTCGCATATGCGAAAAATGCGGAGTAGAAGTTACATCTTCTAAAGTAAGAAGAGAAAGGATGGGTCATATAGAGCTTGCATCTCCTGTTGCTCATATATGGTTTTTGAAATCGCTTCCTTCAAGAATTGGAGCATTATTGGATATGTCTCTCAGAGATATTGAGAATATTTTATATAGCGATAATTATATCGTAATAGATCCTCTTGTTTCGCCTTTTGAAAAAGGTGAGATTATTAGTGAAAAAGCTTATAATGAAGCTAAAGATAGCTATGGGATCGATAGTTTTGTAGCTATGCAAGGTGTTGAAGCTATAAGAGAGTTGCTAACGCGCCTTGATTTACATGAAGTTAGGAAGGATTTAAGACTAGAATTAGAATCTGTTGCTTCTGAGATAAGAAGAAAGAAAATTATAAAGAGATTGCGTATTGTTGAAAACTTCATTAAATCTGGAAATAGGCCTGAGTGGATGATACTTACAACTATACCTATTTTACCACCTGATTTGCGTCCTTTGGTATCGCTTGAGAGTGGTCGTCCTGCAGTTTCTGATCTGAATCATCATTATAGGACTATTATTAATAGAAATAATAGGTTGAGGAAATTGTTGAGCTTAAATCCTCCTGAGATTATGATTCGTAATGAAAAAAGGATGTTACAAGAAGCAGTTGATTCTCTTTTTGATAATAGTCGTCGTAATACTTTGGTAAATAAAGCTGGTGCTGTTGGATATAAAAAGTCCATTAGTGATATGTTAAAAGGAAAACAGGGTCGTTTTCGCCAGAACCTCTTAGGAAAAAGGGTAGACTACTCTGGACGTTCTGTAATAGTTGTTGGTCCAACTTTGAAACTAAATCAGTGTGGATTACCAAAAAGAATGGCTCTTGAGCTATTCAAACCTTTTGTTTACTCAAAGCTTAAGATGTATGGTATGGCTCCAACTATTAAGTTTGCTAGTAAGTTGATAAGAGCAGAAAAACCAGAAGTTTGGGATATGCTTGAAGAGGTAATAAAAGAGCATCCTGTTTTGTTGAATAGAGCGCCTACGCTACATAGACTTGGTATTCAGGCTTTTGAGCCAATCCTTATTGAAGGCAAAGCAATACAGCTTCATCCGCTTGTCTGTACGGCGTTTAATGCTGATTTTGATGGTGATCAAATGGCAGTGCATGTGCCAATTTCATTGGAAGCTCAGCTTGAAGCTAGGGTGTTGATGATGTCCACTAATAACGTTTTAAGTCCTTCTAATGGCAGACCGATTATAGTTCCTAGTAAAGATATAGTACTTGGTATATATTATCTGACTTTACAAGAACCTAAGGAAGATAATTTACCATCTTTTGGTGCTTTTTGTGAAGTTGAGCATTCCTTGAGTGATGGTACTTTACATATTCATTCTAGTATAAAGTATAGGATGGAGTATATTAATAGCAGCGGTGAAACTCACTATAAAACTGTTTGTACAACTCCTGGCCGTTTAATATTATGGCAAATTTTTCCTAAGCATGAGAATCTAGGCTTCGATCTAATAAATCAGATATTAACAGTCAAGGAAATAACTGGTATAGTTGATTTGGTATATCGTAACTGTGGTCAAAGTGCTACAGTGGCATTTTCTGATAAATTAATGGTACTTGGCTTTGAGTATGCCACATTTTCTGGTGTCTCTTTTGGTCGTTGTGATATGGTTATACCTGAAACTAAAGCTACACATGTTGATCACGCGAGGGGTGAAATTAAGAAATTCTCTATGCAATATCAAGATGGGCTAATAACTAGAAGTGAGAGGTATAACAAGGTTATAGATGAATGGTCTAAGTGTACGGATATGATAGCTAATGATATGTTAAAAGCAATATCTATATATGATGGAAATAGTAAGTACAACTCAGTGTATATGATGGTTAACTCTGGTGCAAGGGGTTCTACTTCACAGATGAAACAGCTAGCAGGAATGCGAGGGCTCATGACCAAACCTTCTGGTGAGATTATAGAAACACCTATAATTTCTAATTTCCGTGAAGGATTGAACGTATTTGAATACTTTAATTCTACTCACGGTGCGCGTAAAGGTTTAGCTGACACTGCACTTAAAACTGCAAACTCTGGATACTTAACTCGTCGTTTAGTTGATGTATCTCAAAATTGCATAGTTACAAAGCATGACTGTAAAACAAAAAATGGTCTTGTTGTGAGAGCTACAGTTGAAGGAAGTACTATAGTTGCATCTCTAGAGAGTGTTGTGCTGGGTAGAACAGCTGCAAATGATATATACAACCCAGTGACAAAAGAATTATTAGTAAAAGCAGGGGAATTAATTGATGAGGATAAAGTAAAGCAAATCAGCATTGCAGGTCTTGATGTTGTAAAAATTAGATCGCCTTTAACTTGTGAAATAAGTCCTGGTGTATGTTCTTTATGTTATGGAAGAGACCTTGCAACTGGTAAAATTGTTTCAGTAGGTGAAGCAGTTGGTGTTATAGCTGCTCAATCTGTTGGAGAGCCAGGTACTCAGTTAACGATGCGTACTTTTCATATAGGTGGAGTAATGACTAGAGGCGTTGAATCCTCGAATATTATAGCTTCTATTAATGCTAAAATAAAGTTAAACAATAGTAATATAATTATAGATAGAAACGGAAATAAAATTGTGATAAGCCGTTCCTGTGAAGTCGTGTTGATTGATAGCCTTGGTAGTGAGAAGTTGAAGCACAGTGTACCTTACGGCGCTAAGCTTTATGTAGATGAGAGTGGGTCAGTAAAAATTGGCGATAAAGTTGCGGAATGGGATCCTTATACATTGCCTATTATCACGGAGAAGACTGGTACAGTGTCTTATCAGGACTTAAAAGATGGAATTTCGATCACTGAAGTGATGGATGAATCTACAGGAATATCAAGCAAAGTAGTAAAAGACTGGAAATTGCATTCTGGTGGAGCTAATTTACGTCCTCGTATTGTGCTGCTTGACGATAATGGTAAAGTAATGACACTCGCAAGTGGCGTTGAAGCATGTTATTTTATACCAATCGGTGCAGTGCTCAATGTACAAGATGGCCAGAAGGTTCATGCAGGTGATGTTATTACAAGAACACCAAGAGAGTCAGTTAAAACTCGTGATATTACTGGTGGTTTACCGAGGGTTATAGAGTTATTTGAAGCACGTCGTCCTAAAGAGCATGCTATTGTTAGTGAGATAGATGGCTATGTAGCATTTTCTGAAAAAGACCGTAGAGGAAAACGCAGTATATTAATTAAACCTGTAGATGAACAAATTTCTCCAGTTGAATATTTGGTATCAAGAAGTAAGCATGTAATAGTCAATGAAGGTGATTTTGTACGTAAAGGTGATCTATTGATGGATGGTGACCCTGATCTCCATGATATTTTACGTGTGCTTGGGTTAGAAGCTTTAGCGCACTATATGATTTCTGAAATACAGCAAGTTTATAGATTGCAGGGTGTTCGTATAGACAATAAGCATTTAGAGGTGATCTTAAAACAAATGCTACAAAAAGTGGAAATTACTGATCCTGGTGATACTATGTACTTGGTTGGCGAAAGCATTGACAAGCTGGAAGTTGATAGGGAAAATGATGCTATGAGTAACTCTGGCAAACGGCCTACTCATTATCTTCCTATTCTGCAGGGGATTACTAGGGCAAGTCTTGAAACTAGCTCCTTTATTTCTGCTGCCTCTTTCCAAGAGACAACAAAAGTACTTACAGAAGCAGCATTCTGCGGGAAGAGTGATCCTTTAAGTGGATTAAAAGAAAATGTTATAGTAGGAAGATTAATTCCTGCTGGTACAGGTTTGATTATGAATAAGATCAGAGCACTTTCACTTTGTGATAATGTGGATAAATATGAAAAATATTTTGATATTGAAACTTATGACGAGGAATGGTTGATGGATAATGGTTGTCATTTACACTCTGGTGAGGAAGAGAGCGTAGTGGCATACGATCAGTCGAATTGAGTACAGCTAGTGTGTCTCTTGACCAAAAAAGCCAATAATATTTTCTTTCACTTCTGTGCTATCTGTCATGTTATTTACTCTCACACGAAATTCAGATGAGCCTTGAAGCCCGCTACTGTACCAACCTATGTGTTTGCGGGCCATCTTTATTCCTGTGTCATTTCCATAGTACTCAAGAATATTGTCGTAATGCTCGAGTATGATGCTTAATCTCTCTGAAGCTGTTGGCTCAGAAGTTTCACTTCCACTGAGAAAGTTCATTGCTTGATTAATCAGCCAAGGTTTACCGTAGGCACCACGACCTATCATCACTCCGTCTGCTCCAGATTCTTTGAGAGCATTCTGAATATCATTTAAATTTTTAATATCACCATTTACTATAACTGGAATTTTCACTTGCTCTTTAACATTTCTAACGAATTTCCAATCTGCTTGACCATTATAAAGCTGCGCTCTTGTTCTTCCATGCACAGTGATCATTTTTGCTCCTAAGTCTTCGGCAATTTTCGCAAGTCTCGGGGCATTGCGATTTTCATCGTTCCATCCAGTGCGCATTTTCACCGTAACTGGCATATTCACTGCTTTGACCACAGCTTCAATTATCTCAGCGGCTTTTTTCTCATCACGCATTAGCGCTGATCCTGCATAACCGTTTACAACTTTCTTAACAGGGCAACCAAAATTTATATCTATAATTTTAGCTCCCATATCCTCATTCAATTTTGCAGCTTCTGCCATAACATTCGGTTCGCATCCAGCAAGCTGAACAGCAGTTAATGCATCGACTTTTGCTTTTTGCAAACTCTGGCGAGTTTGCATAATCATAGCTCTGCTTGCAATCATCTCTGAAACTAACAAACTTGCACCAAGTTTCTTCACAATACTTCTAAACGGATAATCAGTCACTCCAGACATTGGAGCTAAAATAACTGGAGAATCAATTGTCAAATTTCCTATTTGGAGGGGCATAAGGTCAATGGTAATTTTTCATTGATTACATAATGCAACACAAACTTGCATTCTCCCTTGAAATAGAAGACTGAGATGTTTTCGTCCTTGGCGGACGCTTACGATTTCTTAGATCTTCCTTACATTTCTCATCTTCCATAAGCGCTCTTGTAAATTCTTCTCTTTTCTCATTCAAATCAAATTTATATTCTGATAACTTTTTGTCAATTTCGTCAAATGATTTGTCTTCGTTAAGCATTTGTGTAATTTTATGAGCATTTTCTAACGCAAATATTCCACAGTTATACCCGTCACCTTGCTGCTTAGTTGGGGAAATTCTTATGTCTAATACCCATTCCTCTTTTTGCAGTTCTCTTTTAACAATATTTAGCACATTATCTGGCAATTGATTACCAAATGAGTCACAGTAATAAGCTCTAAATTTTTTATCACCTGCATCAGGTTTAATAACCAAAGTTACCCAATGATTATTGTTAATATGAAGAACCGAAGTAAATATCAATTTAGAATTTTGTTTGAATTCACCTCTATAATTCTGAAGAAATTCTTTTGTGAGTTCGTCCCAACCATTAGAATAGCTAGGGGCAAGAAAATAGACATTATTATTACTATATTCACTTTGTGAGTACCCATATACAACTCTTGCAATATGTGTAATGTCATTATCATCTAACCAGTAACTATAGTTTTTTCTGTTTGTCTGATGCACAAGAGTGTCCAAATCTTCGTGAAACTCTTTACCACCCAAACCACTATCCAAAGAGCTTCTACGACTACTGTTCCTTGAATTGGGTTCACTTCCTGGTACAATACCACTATCTCCATCTTGAGTTTTTTGCTCACCTTGACTTGCTCTTTTTCCATTAATATAGTTCTTCGCTAATTTGTATGCTGTTGTAAGAACTACTCCCATTATAATCCAAATCACAGGATGAGAAATTAGCATAGCAAGTGGAAAGGTCAATAGAGGGGATCCTATTACCGCCCCTAAACAGCCAGCAGCGAATGTGGCTGCTAGGCATACACAAGTAGCGTAGATAACGAATTCCTCACCAGCAAAGTCAGTGCTCTCTTTCTGATTATTTTTTGTAATACCCAACATACTACACCCTATGAACGCTAAGTTAATTAAATTTTAACAAATTCTAACAAAAAAATCAACCATAATAATTTTAGTAGTATGAGAATATATTGAATATTAAGAGCTTTTGGAGTACAGTAACCATGTTAGTAATAGCACAATATATGCACGATATAGAATATATACGCAAAAACCCTGAAGGATTTGAAAAGGCAATGAAAAGCAGGGGAATTAGAGAATCTACTGCGGAAGAGATATTAGAAATCGATCACGAGAAAAGATCATTAACCACTAAACTGCAGGATTTGAATAGGCAGCGCAATGAAATCACAGAGGAAATAAAAAAGCTTAAAATGAGCAAGAGCCCCTGTGAAGAGCAAATAGAGTTGTCAAAAAGCATCACAAATGAGATAGAGGCAATCAGCTTAAAAGAACAAGCAGAAAAGGATAAGTTAGTGAATGTTTTATCTAACTTGCCGAATATTCCTGCGCAAGATGTGCCAATAGGCGCAGATGAGAACTCTAATTTAGAGGTGAGAAGATATGGAGGAAAAAGACAGTTTGATTTTGTACCAGAATCTCATTATGAACTCGGAGAAAAATTAGGTTTAATAGACTTCGAACAAGCGGCGAGAATTTCCGGATCAAGATTTACGATATTAAAAGGACAGTTAGCTAAGCTTGGACGAGCGCTAATAAATTTTATGCTTGAAATGCATGTTAATGAATTTGGCTATACTGAGGTGTACCACCCGACTTTGGTGAAAAACGAGGCTATGTATAATGTTGGTCAGCTACCGAAATTTTCTGACGATTCGTATTTAACTACCGACGAATTGAGGTTGATTCCCACAAGTGAAGTGTTTTTAACAAATTTAGTTGCTGACAAAATAATGGAAGAAAAAGAACTGCCTATTCGCTTTACTGCATATTCGGAGTGCTTTCGTAAAGAAGCAGGTAGCGCAGGGCGAGACACGAGAGGCATGATAAGGCAACACCAATTTGGTAAAGTGGAATTGGTGAGTATCACAACTGAAGACCAATCAAATGATGAACTTGAGCGCATGACGAGTATTGTTGAAGAGATATTAAAAAAACTAGAATTACCGTATAGAGTAATGCTACTCTGTAGTGGCGATATGGGTTTTGCTGCACAAAGGACTTATGACATAGAGGTATGGTTACCTGAGCAAGATAAATATAGAGAAATATCAAGCTGCTCAAATTGTGGTGCATTTCAAGCAAGAAGGATGAACGCTAAATACTCTTCAGAAACTGATAAAAAGATGAAAAAATATATTCACACTTTAAACGGCTCAGCTTTAGCTATAGGAAGAACGATTATTGCCATAATGGAGAATTATCAAAATTCTGACGGGTCGATTGCAATACCAAACGTGTTGCAAAAATACATGAGTAATGATACTGTTATAAGCAAATAATAATTTTGACATATAGAAAAGCGAGGAAATAAAGATGAAGGTTCTGGTTATAGGTTCTGGTGGGCGTGAGCACGCTCTACTTTGGGCTCTAAAAAAATCTCCTATCTTGACTGAGTTATATGTAACTCCTGGTCGCCAAGCTATGAAAGATCTTGGGGCTCTTGTGGATGTAAATATTCAAAATTCAGTGGATGTTACACAATTTTGCAAGAGAGAAAATATAGAGTTGGTTGTTATTGGTCCAGAACAACCAATAATTGATGGGCTTGCTGATGATTTAGCTGCAGAGGGAATAAATGTTTTTGCTCCAAGTCAAGCAACTGCAAAACTTGAGGGATCGAAGTCTTTCACCAAGGGACTATGTAAACGATATGGTATACCAACTGCCAAGTACGAGTGTTTTGTTGATGAAGGGTTAGCTAAAGATTTTGTACGTAGCAATAAAATAAAGTTTCCACTTGTAGTGAAAGCAAATGGAATTGCAGCAGGAAAAGGGGTGGTTATATGTAATACAGAAAGCGAAGCTTTTTCAGCAATAAATTCAATGCTAGTGGAGAAAAAATTTGGTGAATCAGGTGAAGAAATAATCATAGAAGAGTTTTTAGTTGGAGAAGAAGTAAGTTTTTTTGCTCTTATTGATGGGTTGAAAGTAGTAACTCTTGGGTGTGCAAAAGATTATAAGAGAGTTGATGAAAGTAATGAAAGCCAAAATACTGGAGGTATGGGCTCGTACTCATCACCTTCAATTATAAGTAAGGACATGGAGCAAAAAATTATCCAAAAAATAATATACCCTACAGCTCAAGCATTGGTTAACATGGGTACGTCTTATAAAGGAGTACTCTTTGCTGGTTTAATGATTTGCAAAGATAGCCCAAAACTTCTCGAGTATAACGTTAGATTCGGTGATCCAGAAACGCAATCTATATTACCTAGATTTGATTCAAATTGCGATTTGTTAAAATTGATGTTGTCAGTTGCAGAAGGAAAGTTAAATGTCAAAATGGTGGAACTTAACAACAAATCTACAGTTTGTGTAGTTGTTGCAAGTAAAGGCTATCCGGGTGATTATCAAAAGGGAGAAGTAATTAAAGGATTAGATAAGATTGAAAGCATTCCTGGTGTGTTGGTGTTTCATGCTGGTACTAAATTCGATGAAAGTGGTAACTTAGTTTCCGATGGCGGAAGAGTGCTAAATATAGTAGCAGAAGGGAGCACTATAGAGGAAGCCAAAAGTAAGGTGTACTCAGCATTAAATTTTTTAGAATGGCCAAGGTGCTTCTTCAGATACGATATCGGTAGTTAATGTTAGCTGTCGGTTAGCAGGTGGTTCACAGAAACGAAAAACTTGCTTGACACCCTCCGCCAGCCCCCTTATCATGAAACTGAAGCTATTTATTTATCTTCGCAATCTGTGCAGGTTAATGACAAAAAACTTAGGGTATTTGGCGTCTCATGTTTAATTTTTCGCACTACGTGCATCGCATGTCTTTAAAAATTTCTAGGTTTTTACCTATATAAGCCGAAACGCGCTTACAAAGCGTTTAAGACAGCAAAAAACGTCAAATTGACAAGGGAGAATTTGAATGCTAGCTACTACGGGGTTTCTTTGCCTTTTTTCCTGCTTAGTAAATTTCTTAAACACTTGCGGTGTAGGTTAGTTGCAAGTTAAAAGCAGCTAAATCGCTCTTAATCAAGCGTTTTAGAATAAAAAAAAAGCCGATATTTTAGTACATAGTAAATAGCCAACCACCACGGGGCTTCTTTTGCCTTTTTTTCGCTTGGTAAATTTTTTAATATTTATAGCTAAACGACAACCGTCATCCCGCTACGTGTTAGCGGGATCTAGAGATACCGCGGCGGTATAACGTAGGGAAACCTTTCTTGGGTTAGCCCTATAAAACTAATCAGCATCTTGTTTAGCACATATAAATTAAGTTTCATAAATATAGTGTTAAACCTTGAAAATATGTTATAGCTACTTCTTCCAATTTAGTGGTGGGTTTTAACAGTACACATGTCGCTTTACTATCTACCAACTCAATCACCATAGAAGCTACAGTCATTACTTTGCATCCACTTATATTCCGTACTTTAACATTTGTTCTACTTTCTATAGGAAGCTTTACCCCCCTACATCATTACGTACAGCAGTATGATTTATTTCATTTTTAGTTCCACTACTATGCTGCAACAAGATATCCCCATTAACTTTTATTTCAACATTTTTGTCACTACTACCATTGTTAAAATTTAATCCCTCATCTCTTCTACTTTGTCTTTTTTCTTTTAATTTTAATTCAGTTTCTCTTTTATCAAGGGTAGGAAATGGGATGTGAGTTTTTTCCTGACCATCTTGATTTATAGCTCTTGTTGTATTAAAAGCTTCGTTGCTTTTACATGATATTGTATAAGTAAGTGGTGTGTAGATTTTTTCTTCACTATCTGGATATTTTATAGTTATTGTTGCATTAAGAATGTCTTTCAGAATATCATTTTCTCTAGCTATGTCTAAAATTTTTTGAATAACTTTGCGATCATGTAATGCGGCAAGTAACTTATCAGTTACTTTTTGATTATTTTTATGTTTTATGGTTATTGTTGTGTTAAGAATGTCTTTCAGAATAACGTTTTCTTTAGCTACTCTTAACATTTTCTCAACAGCCATACTATCTTTACGTAGTATAGCATAAGCAAGTGGTGTAACAGTTACTCTCCGACCATCTAGACATTTTATAGTTATTGTTGCGTTAAGAATATCTTTCAGAATACTGTTCTCCTTAGAGATTTTTAAAATTTCTTCAATAGCTATACTATTTTCACGCAGTATAGCATAAGCAAGTAGTGTGTAAGTTACTTCCCGGCTATCTGAATGTTTTATAGTTGTTGTTGCGTCAAGAATGTCTTTCAGAATAACGTTTTCTTTAGCTACTCTTAACATTTTCTCAACAGCTATACTATCTTTACGTAGTATAGCATAAGTAAGCGGTGCGCAAGTTTCTTCCTGACCATCTGGACATTTTATAGTTGTTGTTGCATCAAGAATATCTTTCAGAATACCGTTTTCTTTAGAGATTTTTAAAATTTCTTCAATAGTTTTGCTATTTTTACATGATATAGCGTAAGTAAGCGGTGTGTAAATTTCTTTCTGACCATCTAGATATTTTATAGTTGTTGTTGCGTCAAGAATGTCTTTCAGAATATCGTTTTCTTTAGAGACTTTTAAAATTTCTTCAATAGTTTTGCCATCCTCCCAGAACATAGCATGAGCAAGTGGTGTGTAAGTCACTTCCCGGCTATCTAAATGTTTTATAGTTATTGTTGTGTCAAGAATATCTCTCAGAATACCGTTTTCTTTAGCTACTCTTAACACTTTCTCAACAGCTATACTATCTCTACGTAGTATAACATAAGCAAGTGGTGTGTAAGTCACTTCCCGGTCTAGATATTTCATGGTTGTTGTTGTGTTAAGAATATCTTTCAGAATACTGTTCTCTTCAGCTGCTACTAGAATTTCTTTAATAGCTTTGCTATCCTTCCAGAACATAGCATAAGCAAGTGGCGCGTAAGTCACTTCCTTGTTATCTGGATATCTTATAGTTGCTGTTGTGTTAAGAATATCTTTCAGAATACCGTTCTCCTTAGAGACTTTTAAAATTTCTTCAATAGCTATACTATCTTCATATAGTATAGCATAAGCAAGTGGTGTAACAGTTGCTCTCCGACCATCTGGATATTTTATAGTTGTTGTTGCGTTAAGAATATCTTTCAGAATACCGTTTTCTTTAGAGACTTTTAAAGTTTCTTCAATAGTTTTGCTATTTTTACATAATATGGCATAAGTAAGTGGTGTGCAAGTTTCTTCCTGACCACCTGGATATTTTATAGTTGTTGTTGCGTCAAGAATGTCTTTCAGAATAACGTTTTCTTTAGCTACTCTTAACATTTTCTCAACAGCTATACTATCTTTACGTAGTATAGCATAAGCAAGTGATATAATAGTTGGTTCTTTACCCCGATGTTTGCTTACTTCCGTAGTAAGAATCCTTTGTTTTTCCTTTTTAGATATTTTTTCTAGTTCTTCAGCAATGCTACTTTTTTTGCCTTTTATTTTTGATGCTAATTTTAAAATACTTTTTTCATCTTTCTCTTTCAATTTCGAATCGTTTACCTGATGAGTCATTTTTTTTCTCAAGGTCTTTCTTATTAAACTAAGCATAACATTTTCTCTCTTCGTGGTTATAATATTTGCTTTTATGAATCAATTGTGTTGATAATGTATTAATTGCATAGTTCAGACATTGTTTTATAAAGCAAAATTTTAGTAGACCAACTTACAAGAACGTTTCTTGCTAATTCTGAATCCGAAAAAAGGACGCAGTAAAGTTATTTGTAAGGGAAGAATGAAACTTGTAGCTATAGCTAAACTGACTTACGATAATTTGAAAAACCGTCATCCCGCTGCTTGTTAGCGGGATCTAGAGATACCGCGGCGGTATGACGGTTTGCAGTGGTATGACGGTTCGTGGCGGGATGACGATAAGCTCGTCATCCCGCTACATTAATATTGTATTAATAAAAACTTAATAATAATCCTTAATAATATATGAACTAACATGTTCGCAATTTCGTATGACAGAGGAAACAAAAGATGGATATGCTTCCTTATACGTTGCAATTCAGGAAGGTAATATTGAAGCTGCAGAACTACTAATAAAGTGTGGCACAAACGTCAATGATCATTATGAACGCAATCGTACGCCACTGCATATTGCCATCGGACGCAAACAATTAGAAATAGCAAAATTGCTGATAAAAAATGGAGCAAACGTTAATGCAAAAACTCAAAATCATGGTAAAGATGATCTAACACCAATGCACTTTGCAGTTTTTGCAAATACGCCAGAATTTATAGAATTACTAGCTAGCCATGGTGCATTGATTAATGAAAGAGAAAGTACCGAAGGGTATACTCCTCTTCACTTTGCTGCTTTGTATGGGAATAAAAATATAATACAAGCCTTAATTGATAAGGGGCAAAATATCGAAGATGTGGACAATAATGGGCGAACAGCTCTGTTTTTAGCTGCTAGGCAGTGCACTGAAGCAGAAGATGATAGCAGAATAGAAATTATCAAGTATTTGATAGACAAGCTCAAAGCAGATGTAACAAAGAAAGACAATAATAACAATGCAGTACTCTTTCCTGCCGCTAATAATTGCCCTGGAAAAGTGGTAGAATTCATCATTGAGCAATGTATAAAAATCTTTGAGTTAGAGAATTTTATCAACCACAAAAATAATGATGGAATGGATGCTTTGGATATTGCGCTGAATAGTGGAAACGAGAAAGCTATTGAAGTATTAAGATCATATGGAGCAGATATCAAGAATAAGGCAGATGGTAGCACTCAAAAAATTACTGCAGAAAAACCAAGTAGTACCCTAGACAGAGCAGAAAGTGCAGAGGTAGCACCTCCAATTAAGCAAAGAGTATAAAGCTTTTTACAAAGCGATTATAAATTTCAGTAAGTTGCAGAGGCTCTACAATGGGAAGTGTAGTATGTTAGCAGATACAAATGACTAGATAAATTATATTTCATTAAAGTCATTTATCTTGAAACATAAGCAGGATTTTGTATAGTTGTTTCAATTTGGGTCTGTATATTGAAACAATGCGTGAAAATGACAGGTCATTGTACAAGAGATACCTAATTCGCCGACAAGAATACTAGATAAAGAAACTTACATTTCAATTATTTCACAATTTCTGTATAATCTTAAAAACTCAATTAGTGCGTTATGAAGATAATAATAGGTAATGCTAGTAAGGAATTAGGGGAATCAGTAGTTAACCGGCTAGATGTTCAACCATCCTCTGCTTGGATATCAAAGTTTACCGATGGTGAGGTAAATGTAGAAGTAGCAAATGATCTATATAATCAAGAAGTATATATAATACAATCTCTTTCTCCCCCTGTGAATGATAACCTTATGGAGCTTCTGCTTATAATTGATGCAGTAAATAGATTAGGAGCCAAAAGGATAGTAGTAATTATTCCTTATTATGGATATAGCAGACAAGATAGAATTATCAAGAACAATAATATGCAATCTGCTTTAAGTGCTAAATTAGTTGCAAATCTTATTCAAACTGCAGGTGCAAGTAGTGTTGCAGTTATTGATTTGCACTCAAGTCAAATTGAAGGATTCTTTGATGTACCGATAACTAATTTGAACTGCTTTGAAGCATTTGTTGACTCTATACACACAGAAAATTTGGCAATTGTTGCACCTGATGTTGGAGCAATTGGCAGAGCACGTGCTTTTGCAAAGACTTTAGAGGAAAAGTACAAGATAGGGTTAAATGATAAGATTATTGTAGTAGATAAATATAGGGAGAAAGCAGGCACATCTCAAGTAATGAACATAATAGGAGAAGTTGCAAATAAAAATTGTGTCATTGTTGATGATATAGTTGACTCTGGTGGAACATTGTGTAATGCAGCTCTTGCTTTAAAAGGCCACGGAGCAAAGTCCGTAATTTCATGCATCACACATGGCGTGCTTTCAGGAAGTGCAGTTGAGAAAATTTCTTCCTCTTCTTTAGATAAATTAGTGATTACGGATACCATACTTCACAAATTTGAAAAAACTGGTAAAATAGAAGTTGTTTCGGTCGTAGATATTTTAACTCACTTTATCCAAGGAGGTAAAGATGCCAGCTAAGTCAACAGAAGACGTTATTACTTCACTAATAGAATTTGCAAATAAGAGAAAAATAACAATTACCAAAGAAGAAATGCTTAAAATTGCACAGCTTGTAAGGATTAAGTTATCAAATGACGAGATTGATCACTACTCCAAAGAACTGACAATGCTGGATTGGATACATGATACTTTATTGCAAGTTAATACTGAAGGTGTTTTTCCTATGCGTTATGGCAGCATAGACAAGGACATTCATGTACGCGATGATGTTATAAATTCTCAAAACATTAAAAAAGAGATATTGTCCAATACAAAACCTGAGCATGGGTATTTCGTAGTGCCAAAGGTTATAAGCGATTAAAGTAAAATAAGGCTCATATCAAATCTATAATAGATCTACTTTCAAAAATAAGACCAATCCGGTAAAGAAGCATTTGTGGGAGTGAAAACCATTTTTTGATTTTTCTTTACTAAGTCTACTAAATATAGTTTAGAGTTGCTTGGTGATTCTGTTCTTGTAAAAATGATTTCTCTACCATTTGGTAGCCATGCCGGGGATTCAATTTTATGCCCCTCTGAAAGCAGACGTTCTTCTTTGCCATCCGGCTTCATAACTCCTATGTAAAATTTTCCTGACTGAATCTTTGTAAAAGCTATCAGATCTCCTTTTGGCGACCAAACAGGCGTAGCATATCTTCCACTTCCAAAACTAATTCTTTTAGGTTTTTTACTTTTGTTAGTAAAATCGATAACGTACAGTTGCTGACTCCCACTTATATCAGAACTAAAAGCCATATACTTTTGATCTGGAGAAAAAGAGGGAGAAGTGCTTATAGCTGAACCTTTAGTAATTTTTTTTGTTCGTTTACTACTTAAATCCAAAGATAATATATTCGTTTCACCACCCAATGAGTGGGAAATTAAAAGAGATTTACCATCGGGAGAAAATCTTGGTGCAGAAACAACTCCTTCAAATGCGCTGATTATTGATTCAGTGTTATCTTTTAAATTTTTTAATATTATATAACTTTTACCATTTGCGTACGAGATATAAACAATGCCCTTTCCATTTGGTGAGAATCTCGGTGTTGACACAAATCTATCGCCATTTGTTAAGTATTTTATATTACTTCCATCTTGATTCATCACAGCAATTTTACGCACAGATTTGTAGTTGCTATCTTTTTCTTCAGCGATATACGTGATTTTTGTGTTGAAGTGCCCTTTCTCACCAATTAATCTATCATGTATCACATCCGAAACGAGGTGACCAATTTTTCTCCAGTCTTTTGCTGGAAAAACAACTGACTGAGTAAGTAATTCTCTTTTTGTAAAAGTGTCAAATAAACGAAATGATAGCTCTAATGCACTACCAGATATTTCGCTTAAACTTACTGTGACTACAGTATCGCTTTTCCAAGATTTAGATTCAGCTTCCGCGCCACGTTTTACATTAAATAAGCCACAATTAGATAAATTTGTTCCTATTACCTTTGCAATATTTTCGCTTAATTCGCTTTCCAACGCTGTTTTACATGTACATTTAGATACAACAAGACCAATGTTACCAACACTGCTTTTTTTTATATCAACATATAAAGCAGCTTTTGTAAAATAAGGAATAAATAACGAAATAAATAACACCAGATGAACGAATAGCTTCATTCATTTCATACCTGTTCTATCTGAACCTCAATTATAGGTCTTTTTAGTAAATATTCCTTTAAGATACTCAATATTGAACTTTCAATCTTATTTTTAATTTTTTTTGTTGGCTGCAAACTAAACAACGACTCAACTTTCTTGACAATTTTCTGTATGGTAGCTGCATCTTCTAGCACTTCAAAAACACCAGGTACAAATACTTTTGGTTTAGCAAGCAATTTATTTTTCTTGTTTACAACTGCTGTTACCACAATAACTCCGGCATCTCTCATTCTTTTACGCATTTTTATAACACTGCTCTCCGGATGACGTAGCAACATACCATCAATACCAAAGTAGTCAACATCAATTGAATCAACCTTTTCTCCGTTCTCCAAATTAACAATATCACCTGGTGCAATCATTATTGCTTTTGCCACACCGCACTCTTTAGCAAATTTTACATGTGCATGCGTGTGAATATATTCGCCGTGAACTGGAATAGACATCTTCGGTTTTATTAAAGAATACATTTCCTTTAGCTCTTCTCTTGTTGGATGCCCAGAAGCATGAACATGCTCTGTTTTTTCAGTAATAACTTCTACCCCCATCTCAATAAAGGCATTGAGCATGTTGTGCGCACGAGTTTCATTTCCAGGAATGATTTTTGACGAAAAGATCATGGTATCACCTTGCTGCATTTTAAATGCTTGATGACTCTTAGCAGCAAGTCTTGCGGTAGCTGCCAGTGGCTCACCTTGACAACCTGTGCAAAGTAGCACCAGTTCTTCCCTTGGAAAATTTACTGCTTCCTTTGCTTCAAGAAACTGAGGAGAATCAGTTAAATAACCACTATCTTGCGCAACTTTCACTATTCTCCATAAAGATCTACCAAGTAAAACTACTTTTCTATTTAGTGCTTTTGCAGCTTGGCTTATCGTTTCAATTCGTGCCACATTTGAAGCGAATAGCGAAACAGCAACTAATTTTTTAGACCGCTTTATTATGTTATAAATATTATTATAAATTTCACCTTCTGACTCAGGGTGATGCTTGCTTAATATATTGGTTGAATCGCAAATTGCTGCAAGCAGGTCACCTTTATCGCCAATTTCTTTTAGACGCTCCATATTAGAAGTTAATCCAACAACAGGTTTTGGATCAAATTTCCAGTCTCCGGTATGGAGTGCACTACCCATTTCAGTGCTAATTAATATTGAATTTGCCTCAGGAATTGAATGAGTTACATTTATAAACTCGACGGTAAAAGGACCCAAATTTATGCTGCCATTTATGTCTACCTCTTTCACAGGCACTATACCTTCCAATCGAAATTCTTTTAGTTTCTCTTTAAGAAAATTAACCGTAAACTTTGTTGTATATATGGAGCACTGCAACTCTTCCCACAAGTGGGGCACTGCACCGCAGTGGTCCTCATGTGCATGTGTAATTATTATTCCAAGTAAATCTTTTTTTCTTTGAGCAATAAAATCTATATCAGCAATGAGCAGCTCAACACCTGGCATAGTTTCATCTGCAAAACCAACACCAAGGTCGATCATAATCCACTTACCTTGGTAATGATATAGGCTAACATTCATCCCGATTCTTCCTACTCCCCCAAGCGGAAGAAATAAAAACTCATTTTTGTTTATATTCATTAAATTTAAATTATTAAAACCTGAGAATAGCAAAACTTCGACCTTAAATAAAGAAATTTATTGCTTTTACATAGTTTTAAGGAACTAAGAAGTTTCTGTTGGCTAATAATAACACTATTGTTAAGTTTTCCATTAATAAGGTCAAAGAATTGCAGGATTAAATGAAAACCCGTAAACAGTTACCCCTTTATGTCATTTAGCAGATTTCTTATTTTTTTTTTACTTTACTAAAAAACCCTTCAGATTGCTGTTGTACACTTGCATTTTCCTCTTCTTCAAGCGCTTTTAATAGTTCAATTTGCTTTTTAGTTAAATTTTTTGGATTTAAAGTCTCAACTATTACCTGTACATATAAATCACCACGAGCATGTGAGTTCATATATGGCATACCCTTTTCCCTACAACGTAGTTTGGTACCAGTTTGAGTGCCTTCAGGGACCTTTACTTTTATTTTAGCTCCATCAATTGATTGAATATCGATTTCACCACCAAGCACTGCTAGTGTCATTCTTATAGGCACTTTACAGTGTAAATCTGCTTTATTTCTAGCAAAGATTTTATGGAAAATTATTTTCACGTATACGTATAAATCTCCACTTTTTCTACCTTTTGTTCCAGCTTCTCCTTTACCACTTATCCTTACCTTAGCTCCTTCTTCTATGCCTTTTGGAATTGAAACGGATATATTTACTTCATCTCTTCTACGTCCACTTCCACCACATTTCTTACATTTGTTTTGTATTATTTCTCCTTCCCCATAGCATGTAGTACATGTTCTTTCGATGGTAAAAAAGCCTTGTTGAGTTCTAATCCTACCGCTTCCCTGGCATGTGTGGCACTGAACTGGTTTAATTGCTCCTTCGCCACCTGTGCCTTGGCATGTATCACATTTTACATTTGTCACATAATGTATAGGCGCTTGTATTCCTTTAAATGCATCTTCTAAGGTAATTTCAAGATCATAACGTAGGTCTGCTCCAGACACTCCTGTTGTACTTCTTTTTGCTCTCGATCTACTTGCACCACCACCGAATCCTCCACCAAAGAAGTCATTGAATATGTCGCTAAAATCTCCTGCAGAGCTAAAGCCTTGAAATCCACCAGAAGCACCTTCGTGGCCATAACGGTCATAGCCTGCTCTTTTCTCAGAGTCAGACAGAACTTCATATGCAGCTGTTACTTCTTTAAATTTTTCCTCTGCTTCTTGATTGCCAGGATTTCTATCAGGATGATATTTTAACGCTAATTTTTTATACGCTTTTTTTATCTCATCAATACTGGCATTTCTGCCTACTTCCAGCAGATCATAGTAGTCTTTTTTGCTCATATACAATAGTTTAGTGCTTAACCTTTAAAGATAGGTATTACATATATTAATTTCAAGTGTGACTTCTGTTTCCTATAAAATGTGGTGCACCCTGAGCGACTTGAACGCCCGACCTTTTGATCCGTAGTCAAATGCTCTAATCCAACTGAGCTAAGGGTGCTTTCACAAAGTTAACTTTAGCAGGTTTTGTAGCTTGATTCAATTAATTTGGCTAAAAATAAAACTGTTAATTTTTATCACGCATGAACCCCTTACAATTCCCAAACTTCTGTTGCAAATAAGGATTATCAAATGCATTTTGAGGAGGAGCAGTTGGAGTAGTATTAGGATCTTGAGAAAAGTAAGGAGGTGGTGCATCATAACGAGAAGAATCTCCATAACCATGCCCTTGTCTAAGACAGCTATCTACCGCTCCTTTAGCTTTCTCGATATTTTCTGATTCTTCCTCATGCTTCATATGAAAAGCTAAACCACCAGCAAAACATACGAGAGAATTAACGCCAAGGATAGCTAAACCCCACACTGGTAAGACTGGGTAAACAGCACAAGCTACCAAAGCTGCCAAAGAAACAACGCCAACCGCAAATTCTATATTTCTGAACGTTTTAAATTTACTATCCAGGCAATCTATTTTTTCTTCTTTTCTAGCCACTTTTCTGCTGCTGTTATACCAAAAACACATACCAGCATGGAAAGCAACACACACAACTGCAGCTACTATACCCAAAGCTAATAGCTTTCTACTGTCTTCTGATTCTTTTTTATTCTCTTTTCTCCCTTGATGAGTGGTATTACCATTGTTAATATTCGTTATATTATTAACCGTAGTGTGACCACGTCCACCGAATAAAGAATCCATCCAGCATTGTAATAGCAAATAATCCCAAAAGTCTAAACCTCTATTGTGTACATGTATATGTGTAATCTGAGAGCCTGTAGGTTGTGCGTTATTCCCTGCGTTATATTGATCATTTCTGCTTCCTGTATCGTGCCTATTGCTTGAATTTGGATGTGTAAATTTTTCATACGCATTTTTAAAATTCTCCTCACTCCAATTTGTGGTATTTTGCGTATTACAAAATTGTAAAAACTCTTTAACATCACTGTTACTACCAGATTTCTTTATATAGGCTAACGCATACCTTTTTAAAACACTATAACTTGCTACCATAAATACCCTCTTAAGTTAAGATTAAATTAATAAATACTTACTTACTTATTATAACAAGATAACATCTACTTGTCAACTTGAGCCTGGTTCAAGTATCCGTTCAGAGTGTGGCAGAAGAACTTATTCAAATAAAGTAGGTGGTAAAATATAAACATTTTATAAAGTGAAAAATGGACTTTTCAGACCACTGCCGAGCTAAAAAAGCCCTGAAAACCGTGATACTTAGGCCACTTCTTGCTTAAGCTGTACAATTTCAGCTTGAGAAAGGCCAGTAGATTCAGCTATTAAATTAACAGATACACAAGCTTTAAGTAAATTTTTTGCAACTTCGATTTTTCCTTTCTCTATACCTTCCTCAAGTTTGTATTCAAGAATGGCTTCTTCCTTACGTAGATCCATTATTCTTTCTTCATATGCTACTAAATCTTTCTCATTCCAGCAAAACTTGTCTAACTCATCATATGCTAGCTTTACTATTGGTGATTTTTCTGCTATATTCCTTAGGTCTTCATCTGTAGTTTCATCTGCATACTGTTGTCTAAGTGAAGAAGGTCGCCCCTCCTCACTCGACTTCAAAACCGTACGTGAGACTTTGCGCCTCATACGGCTTCTCTCCAATTTGGTGCTTTTCATGCACACCTCCTGTGTAATTCATCGTGACAATGTCCATGTAACAAAGATAAGTTTTTGATCATGTTGTTTCGTCTATTCCGGTCTTTGTGATGTATTTCTATTGTATCATCACTTTTAAACCATAGTCTACAATTATCACATTTACTTTGTTGTAACTTCAATAGTTTTATTACTCTTAATGGCTTATCTGGTATTTTTCTCAGACGGTTACCCCAATATACCCAATCACCATCATATGGAGATCTGGTTTTTTGCACTTTGATATGTCGTTTAATATCATGATCGCTGTGTATAATAAGATGTATCTTGTTACTTGTCATAAAACGCCAGTTATCGTTATTATACTTTTTAAAGTATTTTCTTTTTATCCAGCATTTCCCTTTGTTTGGGTGCCTAAAGACTGCCCACTTCCAGAGCTTTCTATGTATAGTATTATCCAATGAGCTAAAGATTTTACATGAAACTACCGAAGAGTAATATTGACTCCATCCTCTGTTTATTGGATTGAGATTCCTTATTATTACTTCCTGTGGCGCCCCACGCATTTCTCTAAGTTTATGTTTAATAGCAAATGTATGCTGCTTTATAGAATTACGACTTGGTTTTATTAATAATGTGTAACCTTTTTTACTTTCTTTTGTTGGATATTGTCTTATTGAAAATCCAAGAAAATCAAATCCTGGTTTTGTTTCGTCAATGGTTCTTAATGTATGAGAAATTCTTGTTTTAGAGGGCTTTAATTTTAGTCCAATGGTTTCTAACCATTCTTCAACTAAAATTTTTGCTTTAAGAATAATCTCTTCGTTTTCATGTATGATGACAAAATCATCACAGTAGAAAATTACACTAATAGACTTTTGCGCGTTTTTATGCGATATCCTACCGTATTTTCTTTTCATGCATTGAAAGAGTTCGTTTGTTAATGCTTTTTTGACATGTTGCTCTAATCCGTGTAATGCAACACAAGCTAGCAACGGTGAGATCGTCCCTCCTTGAATTGTACCACGTTTGGTGGGACTAAACTTTCTATCTTCCATAATGCCTGCTTTCAACCATCCTTTTATAATTCTCTTTAAAGTTGGTGTGGTATTAAGTTTTTCAAGCAGCACACAATGTTTAATATTATCAAAGCATCCAGAAATATCAGCATCTAATACATATGCTGTTTTCTGTTTTAGCACATCAAATATGGCTTCAATTGCATCATGACATGATCTACCAGGTCTAAAACCATAAGTGTTTGGCTCAAGTTTTGCTTCCCATTCTGGTTCTAAAGCCATTTTTACAAGTGTTTGTTTTGCTCGACACGATATAGTAGGTATACCAAGCAGGCGATGCTCCGATGGCTTACCAGGTTTTGGGATCCAGACGCGTCTTGATGGCTTTGCTTTTTCTTTTATATCTAAAGAATATGATAGTTGTAATCTTTCTTTTTGATTAAGATTAGCCTTTCCATCAATACCTGCAGTCTTCTTCCCCCTATTGTCCAGTGTTTTTGCACTTGTTGATTTGAGCAATAATTTTTGAAGATTATGCATCTTTTTGATATCATTACATTTAGAAGCTTGGTAAATTCGTTTTTGTAGCTTAAATGAAGATTTCTTCAGCTTTCGCCAAGGAATTCCATTCCATTCATACCTAGCTTTTTGCTGGTCCATAACATATTCACTACTATTCACCACTTTACCTTCCAAATTAAAGTGTTTACGTCTGCATATCCCAGATATTACTTTGGGCATTAGCTTCTTAAACAATCCTTCCACATAGCAGCTTGTGGTTGGCTACCTACTTATATTTTAATGAATATAAGAGCTTTTATGTGGTTACTCCGTTCCATGGCTTCGTTTCACGTTAAACTTAGATTCCTACTATTTGCCGGAAGCTGGGAACATCAATAACTAAAGTCTTCAATCTTTAGTTCCACTTTTGCTTCATACCGTTTTGGTCTATGCGTAATTCAACCTCCTTTCGCATACTATGCTTTGACGACAATTCAAACATAGGTTCCTCTTGTAATCATATCTAACTCTGTTTGCAAGGATTCACCATGAGGTTTAGTGTTACCTGCTTTTAGTTATCTAAGTGAGGAAAGTCACCTCTCCCCACTCGACTTCGAAACCGGACTTGTGACTTTCACCACATCCGGCTTCTCTCTAACTTGGTGTTTGTCATACACACTCCTATGTAAATAATCATGGCAATGCCCGTGCAATAAAGACAAATTTCCTATGGTATTATTGTTCCTATTTTTGTCTTGATGATGCACTTCAATTATGTCCTCTGACCTAAAATATAGCTGACAATAATTACATTTACCCTGTTGCATCTTCAGTAATTTTATCACTCTTAGTGACTTATCTGGTACTCTACGACTGCTCCAATATATCCAGTCTCCATCATATGGAGATTTTGCTCCTCTCACTTTGATATGCCGCTTAATAGCATGGTCTCCATGTTTGATAAGATATTTTCCATTACTTGTCATAAACCTCCAATTATCATTCTTATACCTTTTAAAGTATTTCCTCTTTATCCAGTATTTGCCTTTATTTGTATGTTTACGTACTGCCCATTTCCATAGTTTTCTAAACATAACGCTATCTAGTAACTCGAAGACTTTCCTTGAAATCACTGAAGTATAATATTGACACCATCCTCTAATAAGTGGATTTAGGTTTTTTATAATAGCTTCTTGTGGTGCTCCACACATTTCTTTAAGTTTGTACTTAGCGGTTAATGTATATCGTTTTATAAAGTTGCGGCTCGATTTTATTAGTAACTTGTATGTTTTCTTACCTTGTTTTACTGTATGCTGTCGTATTGTAAATCCAAGAAAATCAAAGCCTGGTTTTTTTTCCTTTAGAGGATTCAATGAATGAGAAATTTTTGTCTTTGATGACTTTAATTCTAATCCAATGGTTTTTAACCATTCCTTAATTAAAATCTCTGCCTTAAGCACAATTTGCTTACTTTCATGAAATACCACAAAGTCATCGGCATAAGTAATTATGCTGAGTGATCTTTTTGCCTTTTCTCTACATGATCTACCAAGTTTTTCTTTTCTATAGCTTCTTATCTGACCTGCCATTGTTTCTTTTAAATAGCTTTCTAAACCATTTAGAGCGATACAGGCGAGCAATGGAGAAATTGTTCCTCCTTGGATAGTACCACTTTCAGTTGGTTTATATATTCTATTTTCCATAACACCTGCTTTCAACCATCCTCTTAATATTTTCTTTAACGTTGGTGTGGTATTGAGCTTTTCAAGTAGTTTATTATGGTTAATATTGTCAAAGCACCCAGATATATCAGCATCTAAGATGAATGCTGTCTTTCGACTCAACGCTTGAAATATTGCTTCAATGGCGTCATGACATGATCTACCAGGTCTAAAACCATAAGTGTTTGGCTCAAATTTTGCCTCCCACTCAGGTTCTAAAGCCATTTTTACAAGTGTTTGTTTTGCTCGACACGATATAGTGGGTATCCCCAATGGGCGTTTCTCATTCTTTCCAGGTTTTGAAATCCAAATGCGTCTTGATGGCTTTGCTTTCTCCCTTATATCTAAGGAGTTTGCCAATTGCAATCTTTCTTTTTGACTAAGGTTAGCTTTTCCATCAATACCTGCAGTTTTTTTCCCTCTGTTGTCCTGAGTTACCCTTCTAACTGCTATCGTTCTTGCACTTGTTGATTTGAGTAATAATCTCTGAAGATTGTGCATCTTTTTGATATCATTACATTGTGAAGCTCGGTAAATTCGTTTTTGTAGCTTAAACGAAAATTTCTCTAGCTTGCGCCAAGGAATTTCATTCCATTCATACCTAACATTTTGTTGGCTCATAACATATTCACTACTATTTACAACTTTACCTTCCAAATTACAGTGTCCACGTCTGCATATCCTAGACATTACCCTAGGCATTAGCTTCTTAAACAATCCCTCCACACAGAGACTTGCGGTTGGCTACCTGCTTGTTACTCTTATAAAGATTAACAAGAGCTTCCATGTGGTTACTCCGTTCCATGAAACCATTTCGTGTTGGATTTAGGTTCTTACTTTTTGCCGAGAGATCGGAAACATCTTGATTAAACGTGAGCATTTTAATCATCCATTCTCTGTACCTTTTGGTTTATGCGTATCAACCTTTTTTTTCGCATATTTGCAATGACGACAATTCAAACATAAGTTTCTTTCGTAACCATATCTAACTCTTCTCGAGAGGATTTATTATAAGGTTTAATATTACTCCCTTTTAGTTCATGCTTGCACCCTAGAAAATTGCCAATTTCCTAAAATGTGAACTATGATTTCAACCAGATGTTATGGTGGATGGAATTTAACCATCATGATTTCATGACATCGGATCGCACCCTCACTTTTGCTCTATGATTATCTTTATTATCTTGCTTTGTCTACCTTATTCTACCACTCCGCTGAACGGATACAATTTACTAAACAGAAAAAAAGGCAAAAGAAACCCTAGGGTAGCTAGTTATTCACTATCCATTTTTTAAGTTGGCGTTTTTTAATGTTTTAAATAGCGCGTTTCAGCTTGTGTAGGTAAAAACCTAGAAATATTGTGAAGACATAAGGTGCACATAGTGCAAAAAATTAAAAATAAAACGCCAACTACGTTGTTTTCTTGCTGTTTAATCTGCACAGATGAAGATAACTGAATACCTTCAGTTTTATGATAAGGGGGCTGGCGAAGGGTGTCAAGCAAGTTTTTTCGTTTCTATTTCCAATAAAAGTTTGTTATATGGTTATGCAAGAAGTCTATTATAAATGAAATGAATGTGAAAAATATCTTATTAGCGTTTTTAGTACAAATGGTATTCATTTTGCCGCTATTTGCAGCTGATCCTGTTTTGCTCAACTGCATTGAAACTCCAGAAATATATGACCTTGATGCAAGGCCAAAAAATTTTAGCTCTTCAAACAATTTAAGAAGGAAACCTGGTTCTCCAAATAGTGCAACAGGAGAATTAATACACATAGTGGGTAGAATTACTGATATAAACTGTTTACCAATACAAAATGCTGTAGTTTCTATATGGCACGCGAATTCACGCGGCGTGAACCATTACGATAAGAATATAGAGGATGATCCGAATTTTGCTGGATCAGGAAGGTTTGTAGTGAATAATCTTGGCTATTATAATTTTATTACGATAGCACCTGGTAAAATTGGTGATAGAGCTCCACATATTAACTTTCTAGTTCAACATCCGGATTTTCCGGAATTCACAACGCAAATGTTTTTTGTTGACCATAATTGCGATAATTGTGCTGATCCTGTTCTTGGAGATTTTGTTAGTAATGGGCTTGCAAGCCTTCTCATAACACCATTTACTTACAGTGATCAGGTCATAAAAACCTATACGTTTAACATTACCTTGGGCGGATATAATAAGTTCTCTAATAAAAGATAAAAACCCTTGCATGTAAGGGAGTCCATAGTAAACTTAAGTGTTATTGTACTTAGGATGTATATGAAAAATATCTTACTGATGTTTTTGCTATGTTTTATGTACAATTTACAATTATTTGCAACGGAGATACCAGCAATGAAAATAACAATTTCTAAAATTTCGCCCGATTTTAAAACAATGGTAATGGGTTTATTTGAAGACAACGAAACCGTAAATGATAGCGGAGTTTTGCAAAGAAAACAGGTCATAGATAATATAAAGCAATTTAGCGATTTCAATGGAAGTTTTGGTGAATTTTTCTCTACTGCTTTGCCAGAAGAAAAAAATGTTATAGTTGTTGGACTGGGTAAGAAGGATGAATGGAATGAAAATAAAGAATTAAATATTGGTGGTAAAATATATTGTGAGCTAAGCAGATTAAAAATTAAAAAAGCAGCAGTTTTAATCGAAGGTAGTGCAGCAAATGTTGCATATGGTGCGTTTCTGCGTAGTTTTAAGTTTGATAAGTATAAAACTAAAAAGGATGAGAAAATTACAGAGGTAGAGGAGATTACCGTATTAGTAAAAGATAAGCAATTAAGTAATGCTGAAAGATCATTTGAGCACTTAAGGCAAGAAGGTGAGAGTATATTCCTTGTGCGCTCTTTTATAACAGAGCCTCCTAACATTCTATATCCAGAATCCTATGCTGATCATATAAAAAAAGAACTTACTAAGCTTGGCCTTGAAATCGAGGTGCTTGATAAAAAGCAGATGGAAGAGAAAAAAATGGGAGCCTTGCTTGGAGTTGCACAAGGAAGTAGTAAAGAACCAAAATTAGTAGTGATAAAATGGAATGGGGCTGCTAAAGAACAAAAGCCAATAGCTTTTGTTGGTAAAGGTATAACGTTTGACACTGGTGGAGTATCACTCAAACCTTCACGTGGTATGGAGTCAATGAAATATGACATGGCAGGCTCTGCTACTGTGGTTGGGGTGATGCATGCTTTAGCAGGACGAAAAGCAAAAGTAAATGCGATCGGTGTGGTCGCACTTGCAGAAAATGCAGTGGGTGGTAATGCTCAAAGACCAAGTGATGTAGTAACTTCAATGTCTGGACAGACAATAGAAGTGTTGAACACCGATGCAGAAGGAAGGCTCATACTTGCAGATGCTTTATGGTATACGCAAGACAGATTCTCACCAAAATTTATGATTGATCTTGCAACTTTAACTGGTGCTATAGTGGTTGCACTTGGAAATAACGAATATGCTGGTCTTTTTTCAAATAATGATGAATTAGCAAACCGTCTGATTGATGCAGGAAATGAAGTAAATGAGAAGTTATGGCGTTTTCCTATGAATGAAACTTATGACAAAATTATTGATTCACCGATTGCTGATGTTCAAAACATCGCTCCTGCAGGTTCTGGCGGAGATAGCATAATGGCTGCACAGTTTTTACAGCGTTTTGTGAATGAAACTTGCTGGGCACATTTAGATATCGCAGGCACTGCTTGGCACGAGAAAGGTACTGACATTTGTCCAAGAGGAGCAGTAGGTTTTGGTGTAAGGTTACTTAATAAGTTGGTTGAGAAGTACTACGAAGCCAATGATTAAAGGTCTTTATACTGGATTTATGGCTTAGCTACATGAACGTTTATTTTCGAGGCGCAGCAAATGAAAGTAGCTGATACATATTTCTTTTTTTCTGGATTCCAGTGTCAGCTACTTTCATGACACCCTGACAACCGTCATCCCGCTACTTGTTAGCGGCTGAGATACCGCGAATGAATCGCGGTATGACGGTTCGTGGCGGCGTGACGATAAGCTCGTCATCCCGCTTCTTGTTAGCGGGATCTAGAGATACCGCGGCGGTATGACGTAGGACTGCTGTCATCCCAGTGCTCCTTTTTTTGTCATCCAAGTAGCCTCCTATGGTGTCATCCCAGTGCCCAGACACTGGGATCCAGTTGAGCTATTTCAACAAAAATACTGCATTTTGAGATGAACGTTTATTTTCACCAGATTATTTACAAGTATAACGATTAAAGTCTGGATTCCAGTGGGCTTTGTTGCATCGCTAGCTATGATGGATTAAAGATAAAAAAGACAGCGAATATCAGTAGCTTATTATTCTGGTATTTATAACAAGAACGGTCAGTGAATACCTAAATTTGAGTAAAAGAAATTTCACTACCACTCACTAATCTGGCTAAAATTCAAGAATTTCAATGCTTTAGCTATTTTCAATAGAATTAAATTTATTAATATAAATAACAAATTACTATTCTTAAATTTGATCAGATTGATTGCAAAAAAACAAGATTTTCAATAGGTTGCTTATAATCCTAACTATAGTTAGCCTTTCATAAGTAGCGATGCAACAAAGCCATTCCAGTGTCAAGCACTGGAATGACACCGTCTTGGATGGAAACCAGTGTTGGCTACTCGGATGACATCATAGGGGCGCTGGGATGACACCCTGACAATCGTCATCCCGCTGCTTGTTAGCGGCTAAGAGATACCGCGGCGGCATGACGTAGGGAAACCGTTTTTTGGGTTAGCTATAACAGTAGTCAGGAAACAATAGCTTAAAAAGAGACTTAGTGTTAAATTTCTAATAGATTACTTATAAAAATAAATCTTATGGAAAGCAGAGCTAAGGCTTGGTTCATTTGGCTGATTAGTAACTTGGTTGTTATATTCAGCAACATGCAGATAATTTATACCTTTATAAGTGTAAATCTCGAAAAGGAACTTGGACTTACAATCGCGCAAGTTGCACTGGCTAATTCAGTATATACTTGGACTTTCGCCATCTTACAATTTTTTAGTGGAGCAACGTTTAATGTTTTTTCCAGTAAAAAAATTTATTTTTTCTCGTTATCAACTATGATCTTGGGGTTTTTTGTCCTTATTAATAGTGACAATTTCTCCCATTTGATTTTGTCTCAAGTGTTGATTGCAACTGGAGCATCATTTGGTTTTATTGGTGCTGCTCACACAAGTAGCATATGTTTTTCCGCTGCCCAATTTGGACTAATGTTTTCACTAGTGCAGACAATTTCAAGCCTTTCTGCTTTGGTAATTCAAATACTGTTCTCTAACTTGCTTGCCGAAGATGCATATTGGAAAAATCTGATTGTATGCATAATACTATTTGGTGTGTTGATATTTGTACTTACGCTTTTTTGTCCAAGCACACTTCCAGAAAGCAGCTCAGAAAAGCGCACAATAAAAAGCTCTATGAAGACAGTAATGTGCTCTATATTAACAGTGCTAAAATTAAGAGATATCTGGATAACTTCAGTGGTGGGTGCTATTACTTTTGGAACATTTTTAGCACTTAATACCTTGTGGGCTCCAAGGTTACTGGGCAACTCAGAACTCAATGCAATGGAGTCAGGTATAGCAACTGCAATACTATGGCTTGGTCTTGCAGTTGGTGCTCCAATTGCAGATCGAATCTCAAACTTATTTAAAAATAGGAAACATGTAATTTCTGCTTTTGCTTTATTGCAAGGCGTCTCAATTATTATTTTACTATACAGCCATTTAACAGTCCACGTTGTGTACTTTTGTATGTTAATGTTCGGGTTTTTTGCGGGAGGACATATGCTTAATTTTACTGTCGGCAGCGAGATTGTGAAACGAAAATACATCAGCACATCATCATCCATTATCAATGGATTTATGTTTATTGGCAGTGGAGTTATAGTGTCAATGTTAGCACTTTTTACAGATCATAAAATGGCACTTTTTGCAATATTTGCGATATTGATAGTTGCCGGTATTTTAAATTATGCAACAAAAGAGACATACTCTAAAAAATAAAGTAGCTGAATCTCGAGTCGATTGCTATATTATATTTACGTATTGTAATATTTATCAATAATGGATCACGTTACAACAAAAGACACAACAGTAACTAAGGCAACGATAGCTGGAGATATAAACCAAGAAATAGGATTATCAAAGGAAGACTCTGTTTCGATAATAGATGATATATTGGACGAAATAAAGACAAGCTTGGTAAAGGATGGAATAGTAAAAATATCGTCATTTGGAACATTCTTGGTTAAGAAAAAGAAGGAAAGACCAGGAAATATACCAAATACATCGGAGAAAGTGATGATTCAGGCAAGAAATTCAGTTTCTTTTAGGCCTTCAAAAATTATAAAAAAATCAATCAATAATTAATGAACAAGGAAAAATTATTTTATACGATTGGGGAAGTAGCTGAAGAGCTACATTTGGAACAGCATGTTTTGAGATTTTGGGAAGGTCAATTTCATCAAATTAAGCCTACAAAGCGTAAAGGAAGAAGGCTATATGATCGCAAGTGTATAGAGGCCATAAAGAAAGTAAAATACATGCTATATGATAAAGGATATACAATAAAAGGAGTGCAAAAAGAATTTGGTAATGATATAAAAGTCGCAAAGAATTTGTTGCAAGAACTCACCGATTTGAGGGACTATTTAACTAGTAAAATAAATAACGAGGAAAGTAACAAGCAGGCGTGAAACACTACGTCTCGCTAAAATTTTGGAATTTTGTGAGAGTTTAAAATGTGGCATATAGCCTCATTTCTTATGTTATTAGCAATATTAATAGGCTGTGGCCTGCAAAAACCTGCACCTGTGCTGCTTAAAGGCGAAGAATTTTATGGAAAAAGAGATCTGGAATATACAAGAGAGTACCATTTAATTAGGGAGCCTTCAGTGCAAAAAGAAAGTAGAAAAGCCATCATAAATAGGATATACAAAGATAACAATAATACACAAAATGTGGGGGTAAATTGTAAATTTGTAATGCCAGTTAAAGGTTCAGCTACCTCTTCTGATGAAATGTGTAAGGATGGCATAAAAATTGCTGCTCAAAATGGAACGAACGTAGTTTCCTCTGCACCAGGCAAAGTGATATATGTAGGCAAAGGGCTGAGATGGTATGGGAATTTAATTATAGTGGAACACAAAGATAATTACATGACTGTGTACTCCTATTTAAAAAACATACATGTTGAAATTGGCGATAAAGTAAAGCAAGGTCAAGTAATTGGATCTGCAGGTAAATCAAGCACACAAGATAAAGATCCACAGATGTGTTTCACAATACGACATAATGGCCAAGCGGTTGATCCTTTGATGCATATGAACTGTAATTGAATTTGGATTTATATGAAATATGATTTTAAAAGTGTTGAAAAATTTTATCAAGATAAATGGGATTTTTCTGTAAGCAAGAGTGGTAAACAAGAAAAGTGTTACGTGTTGGAAATGTTTCCATATCCATCTGGTAAAATTCATATGGGACACTTACGTAACTATGCAATAGGGGATGTGATAGCGCGTTACAAGAGAGCTAATGGATTTGAGGTTTTGCATCCAATTGGCTGGGATGCGTTTGGATTACCAGCTGAGAATGCAGCAAGGGATAACAATATTAGCCCCGAAATATGGACAAAAGAGAATATAGATAATATGCGTACACAGTTGAAATCTATAGGTCTTTCTTATAATTGGGAGCGTGAACTCTCCACATGTGAGCCTGATTATTACAAACACGAACAAAAATTTTTCCTGGATTTTTTAAAGCATGGGCTTGCCTATCGAAAAGAATCATGGGTTAACTGGGATCCAGTGGACCAAACAGTGCTTGCAAATGAACAGGTGGTTGATGGAAAAGGATGGCGATCAGGTGCAGTTGTTGAAAAACGTAAGTTGTCCCAATGGTTTTTAAAGATTACTGATTTTGCTGAAGATTTACTCAAGTGTCTGCAAAGTTTGAAAAATTGGCCAGAAAAAGTCAAAACAATGCAGGAGCGTTGGATAGGAAAATCTGAAGGAGCAACTATAGAGTTTGAAGTAGTTGGCCTGAATAAGAAATTAAAAGTTTTTACAACTTATCCTCATACTTTGTTTGGGGCTTCTTTTTGTGCAGTGGCAGCAGAGCATCCTATTGTGCAGGATTTAAAGAATGGTTCTTCTGTTGTCATCCCAGTGCTTGACACTGGGATCCAAGAAATAAAATCGAAAAGAGAGAACGATGAAAAAATAGGAGTTTACACCGGATTAAACGTCAAACATCCATTTCTTGATAAGGAATTGCCGCTTTACATAGCGAATTTTGTGTTGATGGAATATGGGGAAGGCGCGATTTTTGGTTGCCCTGCACATGATCAGCGTGACTTTGAATTTGCACAGAAATATAATTTGCCGATAATTCCCGTTATTTCTTCAGCCCACTTAGGTGTCATTCCAGCGCGTGACCAGAATTCTTACAATGGATCGCAGTGTCAAGCTACTCAGATGACAAAGGAGGCGTATACTGGAGACGGGACAATGTTTAACTCCGAATTCTTAAACGGATTAATGGTTAGTGAAGCAAAGGAAGCCATAGTTAAAAAATTTGAAGAAAAAAAAATAGGCAAAAAAACAATAAACTATCGTTTGCACGATTGGGGAATTTCGAGACAACGTTATTGGGGATGCCCTATACCTATTATATATTGCAAAGACTGTGGTACTGTTCCAGTGCCAGAAAAAGACCTGCCTGTAATACTGTCCGCGGATGTGGAATTCACAAGTGGTGGCAATCCACTTGATAAACATCCTACTTGGAAATTTGTTGATTGCCCAAAATGTGGAAAGCGAGCAGAGCGTGAAACTGATACGTTTGACACCTTTTTTGAATCCTCTTGGTATTTTGCTGCATTCTGTAGCGAAGATAAATCAATAGACAAAGATGCGTGTAATCGTTTTATGCCTGTTGATTATTATATAGGTGGAATAGAGCATGCAATTCTGCATTTGCTTTACTCACGATTTTTCTGCCGTGCTTTAACCAAATGTGGCTATTTTGATATTAAAGAGCCTTTCTCTACTTTAATCACTCAAGGAATGGTCTGCCATGCAACTTATAAAGACGAAAATGGTAAGTGGCTATTTCCCGCAGAAGCAAAAGAGTTGATTGCACAAGGAGCTAAGGTTCAAGTGGGCAAAGTTGAAAAAATGAGCAAATCGAAAAAGAATACAGTTGACCCAAACTTTATCATAGAAAAGTATGGTGCTGATACTGCTCGCTTGTTTGTGTTGTCCGACACTCCTCCGGAGAAAGATATGGAATGGTCCGATGATGGCGTGGAAGGTTGTTCTCGTTATGTAAATAAATTGTGGCGTATGGTCATGCAGCTAAGACCTGTAAATATACACTATGATAATGAAAATGTTACGGGTGGACTTCTAGAGTACAGAAAAAAAATTCATAAACTCTTACACGGACTTACAGATGACTTGGAAAACTGCAGATTAAACTGTGTAGTGGCAAAATTTCGTGAGATGACGAATTTAATAGCTGAAATAGACGTAAAAACTGGAAAATCTCTTATTGATGAAGGTATATGTATATTAATCAGAGTAATCGAACCATTCATACCACATCTAGCTGAAAGCCTATGGCAAGAAATAGGAGGTCAACCTTGGCCAAAAGCTGATGAATCATTATTAGTTGACGATACGGTAACTATAGCAGTGCAAATCAATGGAAAATTACGTACAACAATCAAGGTGGCAATTAACTTACCTCAAGAAGAATTGAAGAAAATAGCGATAGACTCTGTGTCCAGTAAGATCGATCAAAGCAAAGTTCGCACTGTATATGCTGTACCAAATAAGATAGTAAATATAGTTATATAAAAGACCTGAGTAGTACGTTTTATATAATCTGATTTTATGGCTATACTTTTTTTGACATGTAGTTATATCTTTTTTAATATAAAGGATGTATACTTATGCATTATATATTTTTTTGTATGAGGAGTTATATGAAAATAAAGAGATTGTGCGTTTTGGCTGTGTTGCTTACTTCATCTCTAGCAGGTGCAGCTAGTAATAGTGCAAGTAAGTCAGAAGATAAGTACTATGCAGGTTTAAACTTTGGTGCTGGTTGGGGTGGTGGCTTTAAAATGAAACCTGGTGTTGTTCTTGGTTACCATTATGACCAAAACTCTAAATTTGAACTTGAGGTTCTCAGTAATATTAAGTCATTAAAGAGCATAGGAGCTAGCTTATTGGCAAACTACCGCTTCTATCCTGACCTTGATATTGATCCCGTTAAACTATATGTCAGCGGAGGTTTAGGAGGATATCTCCAAATAACACCTTTTGGCTTTGGTGTTAGTGATACAGTTGATGGTGATGACAATAGTTCACAAGAAGAAAAAGAAAAGGAAGAAGAAACACAAGGTGCTCCAGAATCAGGTGGTGAAGCTGCTGGTTCATCTGTAGTAGATAAAATACTGAGTTCTATTTCCTATAAACTAAAGTTAGGTGTTGATTATGAAATTACTCCGCAGATAATTGGTGCAGTTGGTATGACCATGGGTGGGCAACTAAGTGGTATAAAAGCAAAACAAATACCAGATGCAACTCTAGAGATAGGGGTACGTTATAATTTTTAATGCTGCTACTTAGTTCATAAAGGTAGAGACGATGTTGAGGATGAAATAAACAGCATTAAAAAAAATCCAAAAACGTATTTTCGAATATGGTTTTGAACGCTAGCTATAGATTAGAAAAATAACAAAAAAAAGGGTAAACATACTGTAATTGCTGTTGAATGATGGAGTCCATTATTTTAGCACGAAGTAACGAATTCAGTAGAATAAGTTCTTCAAAAATAATTTAAACTTTTATTAGTAGGAGCAGTCTCATGGAATATTATAGCGATCTCACTAAAAGAAACTTTTATAAGTATCGTTGATGAGAAAGGAAAAATTGTTAAGGAAGAAGTTGTTGCAAGAGAAAGTAAGGCAATAGCTGAATTTTTTCTTGGTCAAGGCAAAAAATATGAATCCATGGGAATAGAAAGTGGACAGTTGTCAATTGACCTTACCCAGAAAAAGTGGAGAGAAAGTTTGGAATGTTTTTTACAAAAAGAATGATGCATCAAATTGTTCTGGAATGCAATAGTTAGAGGTTGTCCACAAACCAGTAAATCAAGCATATTCCCTACTTAACATAACTTTACTCATAGCCAGATATATGAAACTTTCAGTAGATGTTGTAAGTAAATCGTACTCCTTTGATAGCCTTCTATTTCTATTGATCCAAGCAAAAGTCCTCTCTACCGCCCACCTTCTCGGCTGTACTGAAAATCCAGGATCCCGTTGTGGCAATAGTTCTAGTGGTGTATCTTTATGCACCCAAAACCTACATGGAGGCCTTTTGACAATTTCAATATCTATCCCATATTCTCTCTTTACGTAATCCTTAAATCTTTTCCTTGGTATCCCATATCAGCCCACATTTTCTTAATATTGCTGTATTTTTGCTTCATATTGTCCAATGCCATCTTCACCCCATCTCTGTCATTTTCGCTTGCAGCTCCTACATAGCAACCAAGCACAAATCCTTGAGTATCTGTGATTATATGTCTTTTTCTCCCCTTTACCTTTTTCGCACCATCATAACCTTTGACCTCCCTTTTTCCGTGGTTTTTACCGATTGACTGTCCACTATGCATGCGCTCGGCTTCCCATTTTTGACCTACTATATTTAGTGATATCATAGTTCATTTTCTCAAAAATTCCCTGCTTTTTCCATCTTCTAAACTGTTCATGCACAGCCTTCCACGGCGGAAAATCGTGTGGTAAATAGCGCCATTGACATCCTGTGCGCAGTATATAAAGAATTGCATTTACTATCTCACACTTACTGTATTTTGGTGGCCTTCCTCCTTTCTTGTACGATACTCTGAAGTGTTTTTCTATTCTTGCCCATTCCCTTTTACTTAAATCTGTTGGATATTTTTTCCTCATCTCTTACCTCAATATTCTTTCTTTATATACTACGTATTCCTTGGTTTGTGGACAACCTCTAATAGTGACGTTGTTTGTTATAAAAAATTTCTATGTATTCAAATATTGCAGTTCTAGTTTGTTGAGCAGAGTGTTGTGAAGTATCAATAAGTATTTCTCTTTTCAATGAGCTAAAGAAGCTTTCTGCAACAGAATTGTCGTAACAACAGCCTTTATTACTCATCTATATTCTTTACAGCTAAGAGATATTGATACCCTTGCGCAGTATATTGTGAACCTTGGTCACTGTGCAGCAGTAGATTTTTAACAGGTTTACACCTATTAATGGCCATTAATAAAGAGTTCATAACCAATTGTTTATTTATTGCACTACTCATTAACTACCATACGTGAGAATTATTGCTGCCAAATATAGCCATCCCTCCTTGGTTTTGATGTAAGTAATCCCATACTTTATTTGGTTGATCAACAATAAAGTTTTGATCTAGTATATTGGGAGCTACAGCTCTATTATCTGTTTGTTGTTTTTTAATTTTAAACTTTCTTTTCAGTATAGCCCTGATGTCATTTTTCTGCATAATACTTTGCACCGTTTTCAAATTGCAACTTTTACCCAAAGCCTTCAATTCAGCATGAATTTTAGGAGCTCCATATCTACATTTAGAAGCTTGATATATTTTTTGAATATCTGCTAATAACTCTTTATTTGCTGATTCTCTACTGCTTATTTTTCTTGTGGTCCACTTATAGTAGCCACTAGCAGAAAATCCTACATAATTCCTGTACTTTATAGCAGTTACTATATAAAAAAATATTTTACTCTTTTTGACTGGCCAGGGCTTTTTTTAAAATGTCTCTTTCTCTTGTTACTTTTGCTAACTCTTTCTGTAAATCAAATCTCTCTTTGTCGTAAGGAGCCATGTTACCTCTACCTGGAAATGCATTTGCCGCTGACTTTTTTTCGTTATATTTCTTCATCCATTTTCCTAATACACTATCCCTTATTCCTAGATCTCTTGCTACTTTTGCAACTGGTTGACCTACCTTTCTTTGTTCATTTGCCAGCTTAACAGCTTCCAATTTGAATTCTGCCGTATATTCTCTTGCCATTTCTAATCCTCCAAAATTTTATTTTACCCAAAAAAACTCTTTTCTTTCTCTCCACTTTTTCTGGGTAAGGTCAAACAATGACTATGCAAAAAACCTAATAACATGTATAATCTATAAATAATTTCTGAGGTGGATTGTGAAACTAGGTGTTAATATCGATCACGTTGCAACCCTCCGCAACGCACGCGGAACTTCTTATCCAGATCCATTGAAAGCAGCAGAAATAGCCATTGACGCTGGAGCAGACTTTATTACTGTACACTTACGAGAAGATAGAAGGCATATTAGAGATGAAGACGTATTTAACCTAAAAAAAAGCATTAGCACTGAGCTAAATCTTGAAATTGCAGCCACGGAAGAAATGCTTGAAATAGCAAAAAAGGTAAAACCCTATTCGATTAGTATAGTACCAGAAAAAAGAGAAGAATTAACAACCGAAGGTGGCCTGGATATCGTGAATATGCACAGTAAACTTTCTAGTATAATAGAGGAAATGCATAGCTCTAGCATAAAAGTCTCACTGTTTATCGATCCAAATATTGATCAACTAAAATATCTTGAAAAGCTAGGGACAAAACCTGACATAATAGAAATTCACACAGGGGATTACTGTGATAATCCATCAGAAAAAAAGTTACAGTTAATTACTAATGCTGCAGAGTACGTCAATAAATTAGGAATAGAATGCCACGCAGGACATGGCATAACTTATAAACACGCTAAGAAGATGACAAGAATACCTCACATCTCAACTCTTAACATAGGCCACTATTTAATTAGCGAAGCTGTATTTTACGGCTTACACAGCGTAGTAAAAACAATGAAAATGACAATGTCTAACTAACTGCTGCTTTTTCCTTCTCATTTAAAATACTTAAAAGAGTTTGGCTTGCTTTAAATTTTACCCTTGTCTTTTTAGGAACAGTCATGATCTGACCACTTTGGGGGTTACGACATTGTTTTTCCTGACTGATAGCAGTAGAAAATGTTCCTATTCCATGCAAACGTATTTCACCTTTCCCATGCAGCTCATTCTTTATTATTTTAATAAACGCATCATGAATCTTGCTCAAATCAGATTTTGTTATATCTATATTCTGACTAGAACAATCTTCCTTTAATTGTTTTATTATATCTTCTTTACTCATAAACTACCTTAATATTGAAAAAATCACATAAATAGCATATTATGTTGACACCGATAGTCAACTAAATTCATCACAAAAATAGAGGATATCATACATTTTTGCAAATATTTGTATAATACTTACAAAAAAACACCCCTATAAAATAACTATCTCTTAGAAAATTGACACTTTTTCCGAGCTTTATGTTGACCATATTTCTTACGTTCAACAACACGTGAATCTCTAGTTAAGAACTCACCATTACGTAGTATAGAATGCAAATCTTGGCTTACACTACTTAAAGCTCTGCTTATTCCATGAGCTAGAGCACCTGCTTGACCAGATAGCCCTCCACCTTTTACAGTTGCAAATACATCGTATTTATCCAATGTGGAAGTTGCAACAAATGGCATTTTTACTATTTGGCACACTGACTCTCTTTTAAAATAAGAAATTAGATCGCCTTTTTTGTTAACACTAAATTTTCCACTCCCCGGCTTTATCCATACTCTTGCTACAGATTCTTTTCTTCGGCCTGTAGCATATAAACGACCAAGCGAATCAACTGCTGATTTAATTGTCTTTTCTGACCAATCATTGTTATTTATTGTAGAACTCTTCATTTTTACTCCATTACTTTTTATTTTTACGATTCAAAGAGGCAAAATCTATCTTTTCAGGTTGCTGTCCTTGATGCTTATGCTCTGAACCAGAATAAACATACAAATTTTCAAAGCGTCTACGTGCCATAGGCCCATCATCAAGCATCCTTTTCACTGCCATTTCTATTACACGCTCAGGAAATTTGCCATTTAAAATATTATCTGGAGTAGTTTTCTTCAAACCACCAGAATAACCTGTATGCTTATAGTGAATTTTATCTTTAAGCTTCTTTCCGGTGAAATGCACCTTTTCTGCGTTGATAATAATTACATTATCGCCACAATCCATATGAGGTGTATACTCAGGTTTATGCTTTCCACGTAATAGTGTCGCTACAAATGCTGCAAGCCTCCCTACCACTAATCCTTCTGCATCTATGACAAACCACTTTTTATTGATTTGTTTCTCCTTTAAGAAAAAAGTCTTCATTATTTGATCCAACAATAGTAAGCTATGATATACTTAATTTCTCAATAGTGTCAACAATATTAGTTATTGATTATTAAAGTAATTTATGTTAGTAATTGAGCTGCGCAACCAATATGCATAGGAATTAGAATGTTTCGATTGATTATCACACTTGCGATCATTTTTAATACTATAAGTTGCTATGCAACCGATGTGGGAGAAGTGATAAGCAAAGCCATCAAAAATAGCTCAAAAATAAAGTCTCAATTTTACCAATATAAAAGCGCAGAAAAACACTATAAATCTTCTGGGTTAGCTGGATTTTTACCTGACATTAATTTGCAATACAATTTCGATAGTAACTTTAATCTTGATACATCTGAAAAAAAACTTACATTGCGCCAGAAATTAATCGATGGCGGTGGTACCTTTGCCACGTTCAGTCGATCAAGCCATCTTCTCAAAGCAGAAAAGATGCGATTTCAGCAATTAAAACAAGAGCTTGCACTTAATGCTGTGAAAGCATATGTTAATGTTTTACAAAAGACAGAAATATTAAAGCTCAGAGAACATAAAGAACGCGTTTCTTTGGAACATTTGTCAGCTATGAAAAAACGCTTTTCCCTTGGGGAGATAACCAATGCTGAAGTTTTGTTAGCAAAAGCAAAATTTTCGTCTTCTATATCCGAAAGAGTTGATGCTGAAGGTAAATTAAAGTTGGTAAATATTGCTTATTATCATTTGATTGGCGAAGATGCTGATGACCTTTCTGAAGCTAATGATAAACTACCTTCTGTTCCAGAGCTAAATGAATGTTTACAGTTAGCAAAAACCAATAATTTATCTCTAAAAGCAGCAGTTTATCAAAAAAGAGCAGCCGGAATGGAAGTGATTGCTGAAAGCTCCAAGTGGCTTCCTTCTTTAAATCTAAGTGCAAGCAAAAATTTTGGGGAGGATGGTATGAAGGTAGACAAACTATTAGAAAATGTTCATGTAGTTTTTACTCTTGATGTTCCAATCTTTAAGAGAGGAGTTAATGCTTTTGGTGTCAGTAAAGCTAAAATGGATGCAAAAAAATCTACCTACGATTATTATGAAACGGTAAAAAATATAGAACAAGCAGTTGTAAATGCTTGGAATAATGTGTTGACAGCAAAGGCCATTATCAAAGCAAGTCAAGAAGCGGAAAAAGCAGCAGCTCTAGCATTGGAAGGAGTTGAGCAAGAAGTAAACTTAAATTTAAAGAGTACATCTGACCTTTTGGACACTGAAGATGCATTATTTAAAGCACGTTCAGACTTAGTTGAAGCAAAAAGCAATTATGTGATTAGTGTTTACAACTTGCTTTTTATGATAAATAGTATAGACCTCTAAATTTAATGGTATTAGCACTATGCATGATGAACAAGGCAATCAATCTGTAAAAGATATCCTAGAAGATATAAAAAAAGCTATATCGGGTAAAAACGCGAGTAACGATAAAGCAGAAATAAAGGATGAAAATGATGATGTGCTATACCTTGAGGAAGAGTATCCAGAAGAAATAGAAGAAGATGGCAAAAAAGAAAATAATGAAAAAGAGGACATTGATAATGATGACCAAAGTGAGGAAATGGCTTGCAACAATAACCAATTTAATGGCCATAGCTACAATTCAGAAGAAAAAAAAGATATTTATTTGTACGATAATATCCAAATGAGTAATAACAAAGCGAGTAATAGCGGCTTACAAGCGCAAAATAACGATCATCTAATTTTAAAAGAGAATATGGAAGAGATCAAAGCGTTGCTTGGAAAAATGCAAAACGAATTACAGCATAAACAACAAAAAAAAGCGAACCTTACTGTTGAAGAATTAGTTACATCTCTTTTAAAACCTCAGCTCTCAGAATGGCTGAATAAATATCTACATGCACTGGTAAAAGAAGTAGTTGAAAAAGAGCTTAAAGATATAATCAATAATAAGTAGGGTATTAGCAATAAAAACTAGAGTAAAGACGGCTAGAGGCAGAAAACTATCTTCAACAAGGTGGCTACATCGTCATTTGAATGATCAGTATGTGCAAAAAACTAGCAAGGATGGTTATAGGTCACGCTCAGCATATAAGCTGGTAGAAATGGATAACAAATTTAAATTATTCCAAGAAGGGCAAAAAATTATTGATCTTGGTGCTTCTCCTGGTGGATGGTCACAAGTTGCATCTCAGAAAGGTGCAAATGTGGTTGCTCTTGACATAAAACCAATGAACGCAATTAATGGAGTAGAGTTTATACAATGTGATATTATCAATGAGTTTGAAATTTTAAGAGAAAAATTCAAGGATCAAAAATTTGATGTAATTTTATCTGACATGGCGCCCGAATCTTGTGGTTTAAAATCGTTGGATCATATCAGAATTATGCTTTTATGTGAGGCAGCGCTCAATTTTGCAAAGCATTTCTTGAGCCATGGTGGCACGTTTGTAGTAAAAATTTTCCAAGGAGAATCTGATAAAGATTTTTGTAACGAGCTAAAAAAAATGTTTAAAACAGTAAAATACTTTAAACCAAAGTCAAGTAGATCTGAATCTACAGAAATGTATTTGGTAAGTTTAGGCTTTATTGGCAGCAAACCTTCTATATAATATTAATCCAGGTACTCACAGAAGCAAGAAAGTTGCTTGACAAACTCTGCCAGCCACCTTATCATGAAACTGAAGCTATTGTATTTGCTTTCGCCAATCTGCAGATTAAAAGGTAAGGATTACTTAATGTATCGGCGTCTTATGTTCAATTTTTTGCAGTATATAGATACTGTATGTCTTTACAAAACTTCATCTACATCTAGATTTTTATCTAAATAAGCTGAACGCGCTTATAAAGCGTTACAAGACATCAAAAAATGCCAATACTCGACAGAGATAGTAAAAGACTAGCTAACTCGGGGATTCTTTGTCTTTTTTTCTGCTTAGTAAATTTCTTAAACATTTGCAGCGTAGGTTAGTTGCAATTAAAAGCAGCTGAATTTCGCTTGTCAAGCGTTTAAAACATAAAAAACGCCAATATTTTAAAGCAGATAATAACCCCAGGGCTTCTTTTGCCTTTTTTTTTATTTGGTAAATTTCTTAATGTTTATGGCTAAACGATAATCGTCATCCCGCTACTTGTTAGCAGGATCTAGAGATACCGCGAATGAATCGCGGTATGACGGTTTGTGGCGGTATGACGATAAGGTTTATATCTTGTCATCCCAGTGCTTGACACTGGGATGGCTTTGTTGCATAGCAACTGAAAAAATCTGGTGGTTACTGACAAAATTCATTATAAAATAGCCATTTAACCTTGAAAGAAAAAATATGCCACAAAAAATGAGGGTCAGTAACCATAGCGAATATAACAAATTTCTAGAAAAAAGAGGAAATATTTTTCATTATATCAACGAAGCCATAGAAAAGTGGTACGAGAATGGTCCAAAAATACCAGGTGGCAACAATATTTATAGCGATAAAGTTGTAATTTTGGTGCACATAATAACTTGTTTATTTAGAATAGGCCTGAGGCAAACAGTTGGGTTTATAGCAGGATACCTTGAGCAAATTGGGAAAAATTTGCAAGTTATCAGCTATTCACAATCATCAAGAAGGTTTAAGAAACTCAATATTAAGATCAATGATTGCAGAATTGATAAAAATAATATGGAAGATATCGAAATTACTATAGACAGTACAGGAATTAGTATATACAACAACACTCCTGGTCATAGCAAAGAAAATAGCGAAGATAGAAAGTATCGCAGCTATGAACAGACAAGAAAATTGCATGTAATGTTGAATACAAACAGCAAAAAAGCCATAGCTGTAAAATACAGTAATGGTGTCTACTCTGATCACTATGGAGCTTGTGATTTGCTAAAAGAAGTCGATTTTCAGTATGTCATAAAAGTACTATATGCAGATAGGGCATATGACAGAGAAAAGCTCTATAAGCTGTGTAATCAATATGGTATAAAAACGAAAATTCCTCCGAAAAACAACGCAGCAGAGCATCCAAAATTGGATTATATGCTTGATAAAAATGCCGCTATTCAGTTAATGAAATTACATGGTGAGAATGGTATAAAAAGATGGAAAGAAGAAGTAAATTACGGAAAAAGATCGTATATTGAAGGATTTTTCTCAAGGTTGAAGCGAATATTTGGGTTTAGTTTTAAGAGCAAATCTGAGATTAATCGTGAGAAGGAACTGCTACTCAAGTGTTATTTGCTTAACAAATTTACTGAAATAGGCATGGCTAAGTTTGAGATAGCTTCATGAATTTATTGTACGTTACCTACTATCCGAAGAGCGATGCAACAAAGCCATCCCAGTGTCAAGCACTGGGATGACATCGGAGAGTAAGTTGTTGTGTTTTTTTTAGTAAGTTGCTCAATTGTCACTGATTCATTTTCTCTAAAGTCACCTACCATAGTTCTTCTTAATTTTGTAATGTGTCCAAAACAATTTAATGCAATTCCAAGATCACGAGCAATTGATCTTACATATACACCACTACCGCATATCATAGAAAAATTTGCACTATTATTTATCTTACTATTACCCACAAATATAAACGGACTAAAAAGTAAAATATTACAATATTAAAGTTTGCAAATATTGAGGGTATAAAAATGGCAAACGAGAGTAATGAATGGGCTAAAAATGAATTTGGAGATAAAAGGTTAACTGAGCGATTAGTAAAGATTGCTGATATGTTTGACAAAATTACCTGAAAGTTAGATTAATCAAGCATGTGAAAGTTGGTCAGAAGCAAAAGCAGCATATCGTTTTTTTTAAAATGAGAACGTAAAAGAAGTCGATATTCTAGCTTCACACATTGATAAAACAGTTGAGAGAACAAAAGCTCACAAGAGGGTTCTTGTCATTCAAGATACCAGTTACATTGTATATAATAACCATAAAAAAACAAGCGGATTAGCAAATTTGTCCAGTTATGATACTGCAAAAGGTATTATAATGCATACAGCTCTTGCCGTTAGTATAGAAGGTTTGGTACTAGGGATACTAGATCAAAAAGTTTATTCAAGACCTGAAGAAACTGAGAACCTTAAAAAAAAGAGCGATCGCATTGAAGATAAAGAAAGCGTAAAGTGGTTGGAAACTTTAAGAAAAACAAATAATATTATTGATCCAACTCAAACTGAGACTATAACTGTATGCGATAGAGAAGCAGATATATATGACTTTTTTGAGCTTGCACATAGTCTTAATTCGGCAGTGCTAGTTAGAGCATGCAGAGATAGAGCAGTAAATAGAAAATCTCGATATCCTGAAAAAGGTGAGCAGAAGTTATGGGCATTTATTAAATCCTCTCATTGTGCAGGTACGGTAGAAGTTGAAGTTCCTGTAAAAGATAATAAGCCAAAAAGAACAGCACGTTTGGAAGTTAGATTTGGAAAGCTTATGATGAATCCATCTAAGAATAATATTAGGCATAAGACGGAAGAACTACCTAAATTACCACTTTATGCAGTTTATGTTGTTGAGAAAACTCCCCTTCCCTTAAAAAAAAACCGCTAGAATGGATGCTATTAACGAATCTTTCAGTTAATACTTTCGATGAAGCTGTTGAAAAAATTAGTTGGTATCAATTATGTTTTTTAAAAATTTTTTTATTTGTGTAATTTTGCAAATTATATGGGCAATAAAAACCCGTTTGTCATAGAAATAGAATTTTATATCAAACAGCTACCACAGCAATTTCTGCTTAAGCTAATGAATATGTGCTTTAAGTCTGTGTGGACGCACATATTCATTAGCCAATTTCAGTTACCGTTGTGAAGATTTTTAAGTATGCAAATTAATTGCTTCTTTAAGTCTTGTATTAGCAATTACTATAATTTTACGCATTAGGGCTGTTATAGCCACCATCTTCTTCTTACCACTTTCAACAAGCTTAGAATAAAAGGCGCCAAGTATAGATTTTGACCTTGTAGCAGCCATAGCGGCTGTAAAGAGCTTTGAACGAACGTTACTTCTACCACCTGTAATCCTTCGGTAACCAACAGCTTTACCACTTTCTTTTGGATGCGATGCAACTCCGGCAAGACTTGCTACTTCTTTTCTATTTAAGTAACCAAGCTCTGGCATTAAACACAAAAAATCTTGTGATAACTTTTTACCTATTCCAGGAACTGTTTTAAGAATTTTTTGGCGTTGTTGTAATTCGCGGCTTTCATCAATAATCTTTTGTATAGTATCATTGAGTTCGTTTATTTGACTATCGAAAAACTCAATGGTCTTTTGACAGCTTTCTTTTATATGATCATTTTCCGGTGCTTCAAGTCTGCATTTTTCTTGAGTTCTCATTTGCGTAATATCATCACGACGTTGACAAAGTGCAGCCAAAGTTGATTGTTCTGTAGAGGTAGGTACAAATAGAGAGATAGTTCTATGGCGTTCAAATCCATATTGAGCAAGAGCTCTTGCATCTAGACTTTGCTAAAGTTCCGTGAGATAAAATAAAGCTTTTTACTTTACGAGTATTAGCTCGATGCACGGCAATATTTTTGTCGGTAAGAAAATGTGATAAGCCAAGCTCATATTTCCCTGTATTTTCTAAAGTCACTAAAGCATTAGGTAGAATATCTGAAAACTCTTGAAATAATTGTTGCCAACCAGAAGCATTATTATCAAATTCGACAGCATTCTTCTGTTTGTGAATTGCAACGACATTTTTAAATTTTCCGATGTCAATGCCAATAAAATTTTGATAAGATGTAACCATAATAAACCTCGATAGTTTTAGTTAATTTAAGATTGTAAACGGGTGCATATATATGTCCCAAGCAACTATTCAAACGTATCGAGAGATAGGGCTAGCGTACCTTGATACCAACGGTTGTAATACCAATTTCCTTTCGGTCGCGCACGCCCGCTATTCCTAGTGAGCAGGGTTATCTTTCTCTCTTATCTCTTTTATATCACGTTTTTAACTTACAATTGCCTTAGATGGAAAATAGAGATATTACATAAAATTTTAAATCCGGTCTCAAAGTTGAAGAATGTAGGCTTGGAATAGCAGAAAGATTAATGAGGTATTTAACAGTCATGAGCATTATTGCTTGGAGAATTTTCTTTATTACATCAATTGCAAGAACTAACCCAACATTACCATGTACTGCCTTATTAGCTGAGGAAGAATGGAAAGTTTTATATGTTAAAATACACAGGAAACCATGTCCAAATATAGCCCCTACTATAAAAGAAGCCGTTTCGTGAACTTGGAGGTCATTTAGCAAGAAAAAATGACCCAAAACCAGGACCAATTACTCTTTGGAAAGGATATAAACGTCTCTTTGATTTAGCAGAAGGATGGCGACTTGCTCACGAACCTCATATTTGTGGGTAATAGTAAGTTGTTAGCGGGATCTGGAGATACCGCGGCGGTATGACGTAGGGAAATCTTACTTATTATAGCTATAGTTCTACATGAATTACAAAAGTAACATTTACTAGATCTTAATATTTTAGATCTATATTTTAATAAATAATGAGCTGTAATTAGTATGAATAATCCATTTAAAAGTGAGAACTATAAAAAAAATCTCGATTCTCTGATCAAAGCTGTAAAGCTAGGAAATGCAGAGAAACAATATAACAAAACGTTAAGGGATTTATCTCATGCATTAGAAGGTTTTACAGGTGAGGCAAAAGGTATAGCTGAGTTTGTTATATATACTGACTTGAACAATTATGTAGAACAGCCATTAGGTCTTTTTAAAACATTAATGAATAGAATTTTGGGAAAAAATTTTCCAACCAAGAACAGTAGTATAAGTAATTTTGTAAATGATGAGTTGTCAAGTTTCACTTTAGAAACAGCAGCTAAGTATACAAGAATTTTAAAAAAAATTGATCTCTTGGAACAATTAGAAAAAGATTTCAGAAAAAATAATATTTTAAAAGATTCTTTAAATTTAGAACAAAGTGAAAAGAGTCAAGGAAAAGATAGATCGCACGAAGTGAGTTTGGAAGGTAGAAAGCAAAAGGAAAGTACTTTTGAGCTGCGAAAAGAAGAACAGCCGAAAGAAAAATTAGGTGGTAATCGCATGAGGCAAATAAAGCGACCAACAACAGCACCTCCGGCTGCTCCAGATTTGAGGAAGGTACGCTTTAAATCAGAAATATCCTCAGATGGAGAAAGCAAGGCAAAGTCTACATCTTCTTTACTAAAAGGAGCTAATAGTTTTAGTATGCCTGATGCTAAGGAAAATCCTTCTGAGGATTCAGGCTATGAAAGTTCATTAGATCAGGGGTCTGAATATGAAGACATATCAAATTATCAAGAGAAAAAGCAAAAGGAAAATCCTTTATATGAGCAGAGAGAAGATTTAGGCTATGAAAGTTCATTAAATGAAGAGTCTGTATACAAAGAGATATCAAATTATCAAGAGAAGAAGAGTAAAATTTTAATAGAAAATTCGCAGAGTTCAAAATCGCCCAAAGAAGAGCCAATTTATGCAACAGTTTCTAAAGAACATATAGAAGCAAAAAGAGAACGTAAGCAGAAACAACAACCTCAATCCCTCGTACCACCAAAACCACCGCAAGTGCCAAAAAAAATGTTTACTACTGGTCAAGAAGTTAGACAAGAATCGAAAGTGGTAATCAAAGATAAACCTGCAGTACCGCCAAAGCCTAAAAATCTAAGCCGTGCTAGTCAAAAAGTAAGCACAGAGCCAAAAGTAGTAGGAGTAATTCTTAAAAAATCAGCTGAAAGAGTACCACTAAAATCTGAAAATCAAGACAATAGGAAATCAGCACAAAAAGCTGCTGGTAAGGCGATACCAAAAGTAGCAGCAGCTACTATGAAAGGAGGAGCTAATCGCGAGATGGGCAGTAAAGTAAAGGCATTAAAAGAAAAATTTGAGCAAAATCAAGCAAAAGGAAATGCTAATGTACAGCTTGCTGAAAGCAAAACCACTCCAGCAGCACAAGCGGATATCGGTGTGAAGAAAAAACAATCTCATTCATTTCTAACAGAGAATAAAAGATCTGCAACGAAACACGTAACAGCAAAATCTGATCCAAAATCTCATGTCAGCAAAAATTCCCTTCTCACGCATGCAAATGTAAAGGAAATGGTTGCACAAATTGAGAAAGGAAAAGGAGGAAGATAGTAACATTTGGGAAAAAAACATATGTGTCAAGTCAAGAGATTGTGAGCAAATTTAGGAAATTATAGCTAAACTGAATTAGATTTACCGACAATTTGAAAAACCGTCATTCCGCTAACTATAGTATTTTCAAAAGCGAATGATAAAGGTATAATATGTTTTTTTAAAGTAGGGAAAGCAATGGTACATAGTGTAGATTTAAGGGAAAAAGCAGTGTCTTTGGTAGAAAAAGGAAAGTCAAAGGTTGAAGTTGCAGAGGTTTTTGAGATAGGGATAGCAACACTATATAGATGGCTAAAAAAGAAAGCTACTGGCCAAGGTCTCAAAGCGGTAAAAAGTACTGGTTTTATTCGAAAAATAGATCCAGAAATACTCAAAGAATATGTCAAAAAACACCCAGATCACACACTAGCAGAAATGAAACAAAACCTTGGCTTTGGGATAAGTGCAATTTGGTATAGATTAAGACAGCTAAAAATAACCTTTAAAAAAAGTCACATTCTATCAAGAGCGCAATCAAGCAGATAGGCAGCAATTTATCGATAAAGTCTCAAAAATAGACCACTGTAGCATTTTATATATAGATGAAGCAGGAGTTGATAATAGACTATACCGAGAATATGCACGAGCTCCAAGAGGAGAAAAAATATATGCTGATGTTCCAGGAAAAAAGCGGGAAAGAGTGAGTATAATAGGTGGATGAGAAGTTTATTGCACCAATGACCTTCACAGGAGGGTGTAATAAAGATATATTTAATGTATGGTTAGAGCGAAGATTACTTCCACAATTACAGCGTGATACAACCATAGTTATGGATAATGCTACATTCCATAAAACTCCCAAAACAAAGTCATTAATAGAGTCTTTTGGCTGTCATTTGCTTTATCTTCCAACATATTCACCTGATCTAAATCCGATAGAGCATTGTTGGCACACCATCAAAAGTTGCCTCAGACCTCTAATGCATCAATGTACAGACTTACACCTTTTAGTTGGTAATACCATTTTAGACGTTTATCATTCGTTTTAGAAAATACTATAGTTGAAATAGCACAGTTACTCACCCCATAAATTTGGTGCTCTCTTTCAATCAAAGGTGTCTTGCTGCTTGAAATGTTTTCTTTGTAAAAATTTGGCTTATCTTTATATCATCTCATTCAAACAGCATTAACATAACTTATGCCTTTTTTAGATGTAGAAATTTTCTAGGAATTGTCTTTTTGAATTCTATGGTATTTTGTTTAACATTGAAACAAGAGGCCAGTGTCACGCACTGGCATGACACCCATTTGTTCCTATAGTTGTCTTTTCTCGTCTACCTTATTTTGCCACTCTGCTGAACAGATACATAAAGAAAGTGGAAAATTGGACATTCTCAACTCGGCTCCTGCAGATTAAAAATTAAGTTGAATAAAAATTGGATTTGACGCAGTTTTTTCCCATAGTTTAAGAAATTAAAAGTTTAACGATTAGAATTATAATTACAAACCACAATAAAAAATAGACTTTTCCATTTGATTTATTTTTAATTTGGATGTTTTCTAATTTTTTATCAGCTATTAGGTTTAATTTTTCTATAAGGCTAAATATCCCTTGGATTGTTTTTACAGGATAAGAACTTCTAATTTTTTCCCTATACCCTATTTTACTTTCATGTTGACTGCTTATCCACGCTTCAACTACTTTCCACATATTGATTTCTGGGTAGATCTTTCTACATGTCCCTTCCAGTAAAATCATAGTTTTCTGCAGCAATAACAATTGTGTTTGAACTTTCATATCAAAATCACCAGTTATTTTTAATAGCTGAGCAAGTAAACTAGCAAATGAAATCTTCTGTATAGGCTGCCCAATAATGGGTTCACCTATCGCCCTGCAAGCTGTGACAAAATTTCTATGCTGTGATGAAATGTAACCAGCTTTAAAGTGCATTTTTGCAACGTGATCATAATCCCGATTTAAAAAGCCTTTGAGTATCTCTATAACGTAATAGCATGTCTCACGATCTATTCTACCCATGATTCCACAATCCAGAGCAATAATATTGTTATTACTATCAACCATTAGATTTCCAGGATGCATATCAGCATGAAAAAAACAATCCCTGTATACCTGATTACAAAACGATTCTATAAGATTGATAGCTATTTGCTTATGATTATTCAGTTTTTCAACTTCGTATATTGGCGTTGCTTCTATCCATTCTAATGTTAAAACCTTTTTTGCAGTTCTATTCCAATCTATTTCAGGTACATAAAAACCTCTGTCATTTTTTGTGTTTTTCTTTAGTTCCGAAGAGTGAGCAGCTTCAAAACGTAGATCTAACTCTAATCGGCAAATTTCAGCAAAAGTTTTAACTAATTCAATTGGCCTCAGCCTTTTTGATTGTTCGCTAAATTTTTCTGCAATTTCTGCAAGCCAAGAAAGCATTTTTATATCTCTTGAGAATGTTTTCTCAATATTTGGCCTTAAAACCTTCACAGCAACTTCCTTACCCTCAGTTGTAACCGCTCTATGCACCTGAGAAATCGATGCTGCTGCAATTGGCTTTTCAGAAAAGCTTGAAAAAATGTCGCTCAATTTACAATTAAACTCACTTTCTATAGTTTTAACTGCTATTTTATGTGAAAATGATGGCAATCTATCACATATCAATAACAAGTTATTTGTTATATCTTCATTTAAAACATCAGTACGTGATGAGATAGACTGCCCAAACTTAATGAACACCGGACCTAATTTTTCAAGAGCACACTTTAGCTTGTGGCCTTGTATTTTATTTATTGATTTTTTTGATGGTGGAAGTAAATAAGGTAATATATTGTAACGCGTCAGCACCGTAGTTATGTGCAGAAGACGCAAAATATTTTGAATCATTTCGCTGCGTAACTGCTAAATATTTCATTTAGGGTTCTATTTTTCATAATCTCATCAGGCTTGCCTTGGCAATAGATAGTATTATTTATACAAATTATGTAATCTGAGGATGATAGAGCAGAGTTAAGATCATGAGAAGTCATAAGAATCGATACCAATCGTTTTTTTGCTATTTTATTTATAATATCATAAAATTTAGCCCGCGCGTTAATATCCATTGCACTCACTGGTTCATCTAGAATGATCAAGTCAGGCTCTGCAATTAAACAACGTGCAAGTAGCAATAATTGTGTTTGCCCTGCAGAAATTTCTAACACTTGATTCTTCAAAATGTTACCGATACCAACCAACTCTATCGTTTCTGTAATAATGGATTGATTTTTCTTTAGTCTTTTCAAGGAGCTATTTAAAAGGAAATATTCAACTGTTATTGGCATCAAATTACTAATACTAAAATTTTGCGGCATATAGCCAATTTTTATGTTGTCAGCAAATACGATATTACCGGTACAGCTTTTATTTATGCCAGCAATTGCTTTCACTAAAGAGGTTTTACCTCCACCATTTGGACCAAGTATTGTAATTATGTCTCCTCTTTCCATGAACATATTGATATTGTAAAGGATTCTTTTACCATCATATGTGAGAGCAAGATTTTCTATTTTTAGAACACGATTATTGACATTATTCAATTTATTGACAAAATTTAACTTCTTCTCAACGTTTATATGAGACATTTACTGACTTTTTTTCTATTACTTTCATTTACACTATACTATAATATCGCCTTTTCATCCAATTTAAAAGTTGTAGCTACAATCAAACCTATCCACTCACTTGTAGCTTCTATTACAGAAGGGATTTTAGAACCGGAATTGCTTGGCTATGCAACATCTGCGCATAATTATATATTAAAGCCATCTGATGCGAGTAATTTAGAATCAAGTGACGTTATATTTTATGTTGACGATAACTTAGAGACGTTTGTTCAAACTTTCGCCAAAAATAATAAAGAACTAGTGCAATTGTCAAAGGCAATCAACCTACTTCCTACTCGGCCACATTCATTTTCTAGAAAAATTACTCACATTAAAGATGAAAAAGATTTACACATTTGGCTGAGTCCCGAAAATGCAAAGAGCATGATACTTTCTGTAAGTGCAACATTGTCTAACATAGATAAAGAAAATTCCCATCGATACAACTCTAATGCAACAAAAGCTATAAAAAAAATAGACCAAGAAGTAAAAGAAATCATGAAAGAACTGAATGATTTTAAAAATCAAAAATATATCGTCACTCACGATGCTTATCAATATTTTGAAAAATATTTTGGTTTAAATCACCCAAGTGCCATTCTTTCCATAGAAGGGGATTCTTACATAGGTATGAGGAGTTTAATGAAGCTAAAAAAGATAATGAAGGAAGAAAACGTTAAGTGTATATTTGCTCATTCACAGGAAGACAGCATAAAGCCTAATGCTCTTTCTAATGACGCAAAAATGGTAGTTCTTGATCCTATTGGATCAGACATAGAGCCTGGAAAAGATGCATATCTAGCTATAATCAATAACATTGCACAAAATTTTAAGTCTTGTTTTGTTGAGTAATAAGTTCCCTTTTAGCTTACTGTTTTATTGTTCTGCATTTATTTGTCCTTTACATATTATGCAGGTTTAGAATTATGCTTTATTCTTACGTTTATGTCTTGGTCCAATACAATCAATAAGTTAAGCAAGTATTCTAAGGAGAACCCTTCGATTTTTGACCTATTGATTTGAGATACTTTAGGTTGATCAATCTTTAGAGCGTTTGCTGCTTTTTTCTGTGTTGTGTACTTCTTACTTATTAATTGTGCAATGACCTTTATTAATTTCAGTTTTGTATCTTTCACATCCCCCAACTCTACTATTATAGGATAACTTAATTGTAAATTTTGCATAATAATAAAATCCCTTATAAAAAAATTACTTTAGTTTTTCTTCTTTAAATAACACATGCCTTCTGACTACTGGGTCATACTTCCTAAACTCCAGTTTTTTGGTAAGCTTTTTTGGATTACGCTTTTTTACATAAAAATAACCTGTTGATTTTTCTTCACCAGTCTTTGTTGTCTTGATTGCAGTGCTAACTAACTTAACGAGCAAAGAAGCATTTTTTTTCGCCATACTTATAATGATATAATAAATTCTATGCGAGTTTATTACGCAAAACACTAAAAGTCAACCGAATAATGCAGATCGTAAAATTCTTGACAATCAACAGTGCATTAAGTAGCATGAAGTTAACTTCAGAATGAAAAGCAAACGGTAAATAAGTGGTAAATAGTGGCAAAAGGTTATTATTGATAGAAAATTCCACCTGTTCTAATGAGGTAAGAGTTGCCTTGTCAGTTAATAATAAGGTTGTAGAATTTGAACAAGAATTCAAGGAAAAAAAACAATTAAGAGGTAATATATACGTTGCTTATATAAAGCGTATAGAGCCTTCTTTGCAAGCCGTATTTATCGAATATGGAAAAAATAAGCAAGGTTTTTTGTCTTTTTCCGAGATATCTCTAGATTACTTCAATATTCCAGAAAAAGAAAAGGAAACTATCTTTGAGAGCTACTCAAATGACGATTATACAGAAAAAGGGAACGATACCATAGCAAATGTCTCTTCAGATTCTGCAGCTAGTAAGAATGTCAACGAGTCAGGTAGTGGTTTTGTAAGAGAGGTACCTTTATATAAAAAATACAAATTACAAGATGTTATTTCAGTAAATCAAAAAGTATTGGTTCAGCTAACTAAAGAGGAACGAGGCAATAAAGGAGCTTCATTTACAACATACATAACTTTAGTGGGTAGATACTGTGTTTTCATGCCAAATTCCATGAGTAAAGGTGGAGTGTCTCGCAGAATTGAAGATGCTAATGTCAGAAAGCAGTTAAAGGAGATACTGAGTTCAATAAACTTGCCAAAAAGGTCAGGTTTAATAGTAAGAACTGTTGGTTCAAGAAAAAATAAGAAAGAAATTGAGCAGGATTACAATTACTTATCCTCATTATGGCAGAGCATTCAAAAAAATGCCTTCTCTGTAAACGTTCCATCATTAATTTACAATGAAGCAGATGTAATTATGAGATCTGTTCGTGATTTTTGTAGCGATGGTATAGAAGTTATAGTGTCTGGAAAGGAAGCTTTTGAGGCAGTTAGGCAATATGCTAACAATGCACTAAAAGGTAGTAAGTTGCGCTATAGATTGTATAGAGGTTATGCTCCGATCTTTACTTACTACGGAATCGAAGATCAAATTTCTGAGTTATATAGCAATAGAGTAGAATTGCCATCTGGTGGGTCTTTGATAATAACTTTAACTGAGGCGTTTGTTTCGATAGACGTGAATTCAGGAAAGATGACAGGAGAAGATAGCATAGAAGAAACAGCTTATAGAACCAACATGGAAGCAGTACCTGAAATATCAAGACAGGTGAATCTTAGGGGCCTATCAGGATTAATAGTAGTCGATTTTATTGATATGTTGAAATATCAGTATTGCAGAGCTGTTGAATCTGCTATAAAGCAAGCGTTTAAAGATGATAAAGCTAAAGTTCAATTTAGCTACATAAATGACTTTGGTTTAATGGTATTTTCAAGACAAAGAATTAAACCAAACATACAAGAAATTAATACTACAGAGTGTTTACACTGCAAAGGTACTGGAAGAGTAAAATCAAACGAAGTAATTGTTTCATCAATACTAAGGGATTTACAATATATTGCTAACAAGAATCGAAATAAGTCTTTTGATTTAGTAGCACACAGTGCAGTTATAGCGCACATTTTTAATAACAAACGCAATACAGTTTCTACAATCGAAAAAGAGTTTAATATTACATTGAACGTTAGTATTGATAACAGTTTAGATATAAATACATTTGTTTTAAAACAAGGAGATGATGTTAATTTAAACGGTTATAAGCCATTACAGAACTCTGGATACCAAATTGGGGATAGCAGCAATGAAGAAGCTGATAATTCAAATAAACTACGAGGCAATTTTTGGCTGACTAAGTGGCTTTCGCGCCTTTTAAGTTCTAATAACTAATTAGAAACCTAAATTGGGCTTGTAATTAATGAGCCCTATACTTATATATTCTTATATCAGATAATATTTACAATGGGGTACTCATTATGGGAAGAGCAATAGGCATAGATCTCGGAACAACAAATTCTTGTGTTGCAATAATGCAGGGCAAGGATACAAAGGTAATAGAAAATAAAGAAGGGGCAAGAACTACTCCATCTATAGTTGCATTGACTTCTTCAGGAGAAAGGTTGATTGGTGCTCCAGCAAAAAGGCAAGCAACCACCAATGCAAGTAATACCTTTTTTGCTACTAAGAGATTAATAGGCCGTCAATATAGTGATCCTGAGATGAAAAATCTAAGTGTACCATACAAAGTATTTGCAGCAAAAAGTGGTGATGCATGGGTTAAAACAAGTGATAATAAAGAATATTCTCCTAGTCAAATTGGTGCATTTATACTACAAAACATGAAAGAGGCAGCAGAAGCTTATCTTGGAGAGGAAGTAAAAGATGCTGTGATAACAGTGCCAGCATACTTCAACGACTCTCAACGTCAAGCAACAAAAGATGCAGGAAAAATTGCCGGATTAAATGTACTCAGAATAGTAAATGAACCGACTGCTGCAGCACTTGCTTATGGTCTTGATAAGAAACATGGGCACACAATAGTAGTATATGACCTTGGTGGTGGTACATTTGACGTTTCAATACTTGAAATAGGTGATGGAGTTTTCGAAGTGAAAGCAACAAACGGTGATACCCATCTTGGAGGTGAAGACTTTGATAATGGAGTAGTGAGTTATTTACTAGATGAATTCAAGAAAAGTAATGGCATTGATTTGAAAAATGATCCAATGGCTATGCAAAGAATCAAAGAAGCTGCTGAAAAAGCGAAAATTGAATTATCAAGTGCAATGGAAACGGAAATAAATCTACCGTTTATTACAGCTGATGCAAGTGGTCCAAAACACTTAAATATGAAATTAACGAGAGCAAAACTTGAAAGCTTAGTGAATGATTTAATCGAAAGAACTATGGCTCCTTGTAAAAAAGCTCTTGAGGATGCTGGTTTATCTGCTAGTCAAATTGGCGAAGTGGTTCTTGTTGGTGGCATGACTCGTATGCCAAAAGTCATAGAGAAAGTTAAAGAATTCTTTGGCAAAGATCCACATAGAGGAGTTAACCCTGATGAAGTTGTAGCAATTGGAGCTGCAATACAGGCGGGGATCATTCAAGGTGATGTAAGAGATGTATTACTACTTGATGTGACCCCACTTTCTCTTGGTATTGAAACTCTAGGAGGAGTATTCACTCCACTTATTGAGCGTAATACTACAATTCCTACTAAAAAATCTCAGGTGTTTTCAACTGCAGAAGATAACCAAACAGCTGTTACAATTAAGGTGCATCAGGGTGAAAGAAAACTGGCAGTTGATAATAAGCTACTCGGTCAGTTTAGTTTGGAAGGGATACCTCCTGCTCCGCGCGGAAGGCCACAAATTGAAGTGACATTTGATATAGATGCAAATGGAATAGCACACGTTTCTGCAAAAGATAAAGCTACTGGAAAAGAGCAAAAAATACGCATTCAATCTTCAGGTGGTTTATCTGATGATGAAATAAATCGCATGGTAAAAGAAGCTGAAGAAAAAGCGCAAGAAGATGAAAAGCGCAAAAAGTTTATTGAAGTGAAGAATCAAGCGGATAGCTTAGTCCATTCTACAGAAAAGTCTCTGACAGAGTATGGTGATAAAGTTTCACCAGAAGATAGATCTGCTATTGAAAATGCAGTTAACGAATTAAAAGAAGTTAGTAAATCTGATAACATTGATGACGCTGATTCAATACAGCAGAAAGTCACTAATCTTTCTCAATTATCTATGAAACTTGGAGAAGCTATGTATCAAGCATCTCAACAAAATAGTGCTGAAAATGGCTTTTCATCAGAAGGAAATCCAAATGATAAAGAGGAAAAAGTAGTAGATTCTGATTATCAAGACATAGATAATAAAGAAGAGAATAAGTAATTGCGATTGTCATCCAAGTAGCTGATACTGGGATGACAAGAGGAGCATATTGTTGCTTAAAGAAACCATTATGGATATTATTAAAACAATAGAAGAAAAGATACGCGATTCGATAGATGTAATTGATATCAACATTATCGATGAATCAGCAAAGCATGCTGATCATTATTTTGCTTCATCTTCAACATTACCTTCGCACATTAAATTAATATTAATATCTGACGGCTTTATTGGAATGAGCGTTCTAAAAAGACACAAGTTGATTTATGAGTTATTGAAGGGTGAGATAGAGCTAATACATGCAATTTCTCTTCACTTGTATACGCAAGATGAGTACAATTTAAAAAATAAATAATAAAAATGTGAAGGAAGAGTCTATATTAGTTAAAGCAGGAAGAAAATTTAATGACTATAAAGGTTCCATGAACCCGCCAGTTTATCATTCTTCTACCATATTATTCCCTACTTACAAGGACTACTTAAATGCAGCAAATGGAGAAAGTATATACGATGTAATCAATGATGGTGTTGCAAGGGATTATAGCTACAGTAATGTTGGTACTCCTACTGTTCATTATCTTTCAAATGCACTGGCTGAAATTGAAGGGAGTGGACAAGCGCTTATTTATCCTTCCGGACTATTTGCACTTACTTTTGCTATTCTAACTTTCGCTAAAGCAGGCTCGCACGTTTTAATTCAAGATAATAGTTATTATAGGCTTAGGAGGTTTGCAGAAAATGAGCTACCAAAAAGAGGAACAGAAATAACTTTTTATGATCCAACACAGGATATAACTGATTTAATTCAGAGTAATACTTCATTGATAATGATCGAGACTCCTGGTTCTGTAACGTTTGAGATTTCGAATATAGAGCATATAGTAAAAGTTGCTAAAGAACGTGGAATTGTAACCGTTTGTGACAATTCATGGGCCACTCCTTTGTTATTTAAGCCGCTTGATTATGGAGTTGATGTTGCACTATATGCGGTGACAAAGTATCTAGCCGGTCACTCAGATTTAGTGATGGGAGCTATGGTTGCTGAAGGTGAAACTTTTAAATTGCTTTATGAGAGCTATAAAAATTATGGAGTAACCATTCAATCGCACGACTGCTACCTTGCACATAGGGGACTAAGAACACTGCATGCACGTATGGCAAGGCACCAAAATACAGCAATGGAAGTGGCAAAGTGGCTAGAAAAACATTCAAAAATCAAAAAAGTTTTGTATCCAGCACTTCCCTCCCATCCTCAACACGAATTATGGAAAAGTTACTTCAAAGGAGCAAGTAGCGTATTCAGTATAATACTGGATAGAGAATATTCATGTGAAGAACTAAGCTGCATGGTTGATCATATGAAAATTTTTAGTATTGGTGCTTCTTGGGGAGGGTGCGACAGTTTGATATTACCAATAGATCGTAGATCTATGTCAAGATCTGTAATGAATTCAGATTATGGTGGAAGTTTCATGCGGATATTTTGTGGACTAGAAGATTCTGAGGATTTGATCTCTGATTTAAATGCTGCACTAGCAAGACTGCCATGTTTGAATATCAAAGCTGGCAGATGAAACTGAGAGAATTACTGCATAACATTATTGATGTTAACTTTGATATTGAAATCAAGGGCGTTACATGTAATCCCAAGAGAGTCAAGGAAGGTTATCTTTTTGTTTATGTGTCAGAAAGGAGTAAAGAATACGCAACATGCGATACTGGAATCCATATCCTTCCTACTGAATCACAGTGTTACGTACACAACTGTGTAGACGTTGTGATACAAGGGGCCAAGAAAGATGTCATCCCAGTGCTTGACTACTTGGATCCAGAAAATTTAATTGCAAATGAGCACACTAGGCAATTGTATAATAAAAACTGGATTCCAGTGTCACGCACTGGAATGACAGATACTTCGAGCTTTGCAGTGCTTGAACACCCAAACCCTCAAGAAATATACAGCGAAATAGTCAGCAGGTTTTATCAATTCAAACAGCCCAAATATGTTGCTGCTGTAACTGGTACAAATGGTAAAACTTCAGTAGTAGAATTTTGCCGCCAGATCTGGCAAAACTCTGGCTATAATGCTGCGTCTATTGGAACACTTGGAACATGCATCAATAATGGCAGAAAAGGTAATAGCAACAGCCTTACCACTCCAGGTGCAGAAGACCTTTACGCAACATTGCGTGGTATAAGTGTAGAACACTTAGTGTTGGAATCATCAAGTCATGGGATTGATCAATACAGAATCCATGGATTAAAGTTGAGTGCTGCAGCTTTTACTAATTTCTCGCAAGATCATTTAGATTACCATAAAAGTCTTGGTGGATATTTAGAAACTAAAAAAAGGTTATTTTACGAAGTATTACCAGAAGGAAAAACAGCGATTTTAAATGCGGATATAGATGAATACGGCGCATTGCTTAAAATAGCTGAAAAACGCAGTAATAAAGTTGTGACTTATGGAAAAAAAGGCTCTGATATTACTTTATTAGAGCAAACATCAACCCCTAATGGTCAACATCTTACAGTAAAAATTGATAACCAAATTTACAATACATTTTTCCCAGTTTTAGGAAAATTTCAAGCATATAATCTGCTATGTGCAATTGGTATATCTGGATTAAATTACAGAGAAATATGCGTAGAAAAACTCGTTTCTCCACCAGGAAGAATGGAAAAAGTGCAACCTTTTGCATTCGTGGATTACGCTCATACTCCAAGTGCGCTTAAACAAGCCCTATTGTCTTTAAAATGGCATATCAACAAAAAAATAATTCTAGTTTTTGGATGCGGTGGAAATCGCGATCAGACGAAACGTTCAGAAATGGGCAAAATAGCACAAATGTATGCAGATAAAGTAATAATTACAGATGATAATTCGCGTGATGAAGATCCGGCAAAAATTCGCCACGATATTTTGCTACATTGCCCTGATGCACTGGAGATAGGAGGTAGGAGAGAAGCTACAGAGAAAGGCGTAGATATTGCCTATAACGAGGGTATGATTCTGCTAGTTGCAGGAAAGGGAAATGAGAAATTTCAAATTATAGGCAACCAAACTTTTGAATTTAGCGATGTTGAGGTTATTAAAAATCATGCCTTAACATACTGATTTTCGCAATGGGCTTACCTCCGCTAATGTGGGGATATTGAAGCAAAAGTGATGTCATGCCAGTGCGTGACACTGGGATGGCTTTGTTGCATCACACTTTATGAGATGGTGATTTATGGTAAATTCATGTAACTATCTCAAATTTAGCCATACCAATATCAGTGAATTTATTAAGCAAATAGCATTTGATTAGCAGTTCTTTTTCTCGATTTATCTCAGATTTATTCCTAAAACTAAATCCGAATATTTGCTTTAATCTTGAGAAAAACCCTTCAATATAAGATCTTTTCCCATAATTTACTTCTTTTTTCCATTCTTTCATGCCATCTTCACCGTATAATTTTATTAACCTAATAGCAGCATTCCTGTCAGACATATAATCTATTTCTGGATGTTCTGCCGCATTGTTTATTGGTGGAATTTTTGTCTTTATATCATATTTGTTACACAACTTATAAAACTTGTGCCTATCACATGCTCTATCTGCATATAGTGCTTTTATGGCATGCTGAAAATCAACTTCTTTTAGCAAATCACAAGCTCCATAGTGATCAGAGTAGACACCATTACTGTATTTTACAGCTATGGCTTTTTTGTTGTTTATATTCAACATTACGTGCAATTTTCTCGTTTGCTCATAGCCACGATATTTTCTGTCAGTGCTATTTTCCTTGCTGTGACCAGGAGTGTTGTTGTATATACTAATTCCTGTACTGTCTATAGCAATTTCGATATCTTCCATATTATTTTTATCAATTCTGCAATCATTTATCTTAATATTAAGTTTCTTAAACCTTCTTGATGCTTGTGAATAGCTGATAACTGCCAAATCTCTTCCTATTTGTTGCAAGTACCCTTTTATAAACCCGACTGTTTGTCTTAAACCAATTCTAAAGAAACTGACGATTATATGCACCAAAATCACAACTTTATCACTATAAATATAGTTGCCGCCCTGCATTTTTGGACAATTCTCGTACCAATTTTCTACGGCGTCATTGATATAACAAAAAATGCTTCCTCTTTCTTGGAGAAATTTGTTATATTCATGGCAGTTACTGACTCTCATTTTTTGTGGCATATTTTTTCTTCAACAGTTAAATGGCTATTTATAATGAATTTTGTCAGTAACTGCCAGTTCTTTTCACTTGAGCGATGCAACAAAGCCCACTGGGATCTAGTTTTCCATATAATCTCATCGAAAATGTTGTAACCACTTTCTATGCTAGTTTGCTTGCTCACAAGCAAACTTTCCTGGATCCCAGATACTGTCTCTGCTGTCAAACAAATTATCCAACAAAATTACAATTAAATGGTTGATTCTTTTTAAGAATACCAAAAAAGACATGCATTAATTTTCGCATTAACGCAAGAACTATGACTTTTGGACATTTGCCTTTACTTGCTAGACGCTGACAAAACTTTTGAAAATGATTATTATGGTTTTTGACTACTATAGCTGGCATATAAAGAGCTTTTCGAATACGCTCAGATCCTATTTTGCATATGCAACTTCTCTTACTTACTGACGATCCCGATTGATAATGTCCTGGATTTAGACCAGCAAAAGCTGTAAATTGTTTAGCATTGTCAAAGTTATCAACTGATGGCATTTCTGCGACAACAGCAGTAAGATATCCTATACCTTTTATAGTCTTAAGGTTTTCCACCATATTTTTTAGATGTGGATAGTTATTTATATGCTCATTAATTTCTTTTTCGAGAACAATAATTTGCTCCTCTATTGCCAAAATTACTTTAGATATAGCTTCTTTGCAACTGGAATGCATATTTTTGTTTTCCAAGCGATTTGTCTGTTGCACCTTATCATCTTTTAGCGATTGCATGCAACGGTAAAGCTCCCTCAAATGCCTCATTTCAGGTGCAATGGGCTTCCAAAGAGCAGGTTTGTTGGCGATACAAAATCTAGCTATCATAGCTGCATCTGATTTATCTGTCTTATTTCTGAGCAGCTCACTTTTGCCAAAAGCTTTGATTTGGGCTGGGTTTACTATACTGACATTATGTCCTAAATCGTGCATAAAAGTAGCCAAATCTTCTCCATACCAACTAGTTGCTTCAAGACATAAATGAGTAAGATTTGCTCCATGGCCATTGCACCAAACTACAAGTTTTGCAAAACCATCTTGATTATTTTGAAAGACTTTGTGTCGTTTTTTACTGTCCACTAACAAACAAACATCAAATTTCTTTTTTGAAATATCCACACCTAAAATAGCATTTACTTGCATAAAATTGCCTCCAAGACTATAAATAAACTGAGAGTTTAGACTAACCTTGTAATACGGGATATAATTCCAAAAGATACTGTTCAGTCTTTAACTCTATGGAAGGGAAGCAAAATCTGGCTTAATGGCATTAGTGTCGCATCAGCTTCACCCTCCCTGTGAGGTATTTTAGCTCTAATGCCTCACATCATAAAGATACAAGTGTCACGCACTGGGATGACAAGAAAGGGAGCACTGGAATTTTTGTTTCAATATTTGTACATGAGCCATGCATCTGAACAGATACAATGTTATAACTAGAGATAATTTTTAAATGATTGATATTTATGAACTACGACTTTTCTTGTTGTCCACTTGTTCAACATTACCCTTCTCAAGTTTACTATCTACTTCTTTTGTGTGTTCATCATCTATACTAGTTTCATCTTTTATCTTACTAGGGTAATCTTCCTGCGATTTTTTATATGCTTCCATGTTGTCATACATAGGGTTACTGATGATTTCTATTTTTTCAGGTGTGAAAATCCTTGCTAAAAATCTCCTTATTATTGGTATTGACCTTAAGAAATCTCTTAGCTTTGAAGATTCTTGTCTTTTGTTTAGAGACTGTTGGTCTATTTTAGAGGTTTTTACACCATACTTTTTATCATCAAAATTTATTGTAGGCTTTCTTTTATTCGAAAGAACACTTTGGGCCTTTGATCCATTGGTTCCTTCAGGCCCTTGAGGTGTAGAAATTGCAGGTTTAACCTTAGTTTCATCGTATTCCTTACTCATCTTTCATTTCATTATATAATATTACTAATATTGCATAATAATAGCTAAATTACAATTAATTGCAAGGTAAAAATATTAAAACAATTGTAAATTTTGTCAGTAAAAATATAATAGAACTTTGAAATTAGAGGTTCATCTATATGGGATACAAAATTGCTGTTATTGGAGCAACCGGAAGAGTAGGGCGTGAGGTATTAAGCACGCTTGCTGAATTTCAAGATGAGGCGATAGATTGCGTTATTGCACTTGCATCGAAAAAATCAGAAGGGAAGAAGGTGAGCTTTGGTGACAAAGAGTTAACAGTTTTATGCCTTGAGGATTATGACTTCGTTGGAACTAATGTAGCCATTTTCTGTGCTGGATCTCATGTTTCTGAAGAGTATGTACCAATTGCAACACAGGCTGGATGCATCGTGATAGATAACAGTTCCCATTTTAGAATGAAAGAGGGTGTGCCACTCATTATTCCAGAGATTAATAAAGAAAAAATTATGGAATATAAAAACCACAACATAATATCCAATCCAAACTGTACTACAATACAGATGCTGCTAGTACTACATCTATTACACCAAAAAGCAAAAATAAAGAGAATCGTTGCTTCAACTTATCAATCAACTTCTGGTGCAGGCAAAGCAGCAATGGATGAGCTCTATGACCAGACAAAAAAAATCTTTATGAACGAAGCTAAAAAACCCAAGATATTCTCTAAGCAAATAGCATTCAATTGCATTCCCCATGTAGGAGAATTCATGGAAAATGGTTCTACAGAAGAGGAATGGAAAATGCAAGAGGAGACAAAAAAAATTTTAGAGGAAGATATAAAAGTTACTGCAACTTGTGTAAGGGTATCCGTCTTTATCGGTCACGCTATGGCAGTAAATGTGGAATTTGATCAACATATCACTGAAGAACAAGCTCGTGAAGTGCTAAGTGAAGCCGAAGATAGTGGAGTTTTAGTGTACAACAGGCGTGAAGATAGTGAATACATAACTCAAATTGATGTTGTACAGGAGAATGCTGTATATGTATCGCGTATTAGAAGAGACAATACTGTTGAGCACGGATTAAATATGTGGATAGTGGCTGACAACCTGCGCAAAGGCGCAGCATTAAATATAGTGCAGATTCTTGAGATTTTGATAAGAGAGCATTTGTCAATCAAGTGCATATAGAGCGCACGTACGTTGTAATTCGAAGGAAATTTGTATACCACATGGCAGCGCGTGACGCTGGAATGGCTTTGTTGCATCGCTACTTATGAAAGGCTAACTATAATTAGGATTATAAGCAACTTATTGAAAATCTTGTTTTTTTGCAATCAATCTGATCAAATTTAAGAATAGTAATTTGTTATTTATATTAATAAATTTAATTCTATTGAAAATAGCTAAAGCATTGAAATTCTTGAATTTTAGCCGGATTAGTGAGTGGTAGTGAAATTTCTTTTACTCAAATTTAGGTATTCACTGACCGTTCTTGTTATAAATACCAGAATAATAAGTTACTGATATTCTCCACCTTTTTTATCTTTAATCCATCATAGCTAGCGATGCAACAAAGCCGGCTGGATTCCAGTGTCAAGCACTGGAATGACACCATTTGCTGTGCAGTTTACCTTCAAAAATGAATGTTCGTACAGCTATGGAATAAATCGCGGTATGAAGGTTCGCAGCGGTATAGTAACTCGTCACCCCGCTACTTGTTAGCGGCTGAGATACCGCGGCGGTATGACGTAGAAGCTATACTTTTATACTCACCAACTCAGTATCCAATCTGGATCCAAGTAGTCAAGCTATTCGGATGACACACTCATAAAGTGAAATGAGATCCCGCTAACACGTAGCGGGATGACGAGAAAGGGGCTACTCGGATGACACACTCATAAAGTGAAATGAGATCCCGCTAACACGTAGCGGGATGACGGGAAAAGAGGTACTGGGAGACATCCTTCCTGGTAGACCCAAATCCCAATGTTCGCACAGTTGTGCGTCACGCGCTGCCGAACACTGTATGGTTATACAAGAAAAATTAAGGCTTAAAAGGAAACTTAAGCAGCTAATAGGGCCTAAGCCTTCTTAATAAAACATAAAAAGCCCCTTTATCACCATGTTTTTTCGTAGCTTGTTGGTAGTATAGAACCATATGCTGGATTTTAGTGTCATTTAACCATTTATTTAAGTTACTCTTTATAGTGTCTGTTTTATTTGTTGCACTGCCGTATCCCGTAATTACCAATAAACATCTATTTCCTGCTCGATAATTTTTGATAATAAAATCTATCAATTTACAGTAAGCATCTTCTATACTATAGCCGTGCAAATCGAGCTTATCGCTTATAAAATATTTACCCCTATCAACTTTTGATTTTGTGTTTTTGTCAAGACAAAATGATGAGTTACCATTATTGGTATTAAGAAAATTCCTTTGTAAGTCGGAGGTACCTTTATCAACCATAGACTTTATATTTACTTTATGATCAATTTTCAAAGTAACTTTTCCACATTCTATTGGCTTAACATTTTTTTGCCAATCCAACTCATCGTCCGACATAAACGCATTAATCGAATTGTGTAATTTTACAACAATATCCAAACATAGTAAAATGTTGCTTATTCTATAAAAACCCGATTTTCGATAATACGATGAAATCGTCAAAAACTAATGAGAATTTTTGGCTGTATGGAAAGCACACCTGCATGTCAGCACTGAAGAATAAAAATAGGCAGTGTATAGAACTGTTAGTAACAGAAAATTTCTATAGAGAACATGAAAAAGAAATTAGGCAATGTGTAAATAGTAAGGACATTAAAGTTCGATTAGTAGAAAACAAAATACTTAATGACGTTTTATCTAAAGGTGCTAACCATCAAGGAATTGCTTTAAATGTTGCCCCTATTCTTTATAACTTAAGCATCGAAGAAGTAGCTGAAAGCTCAAACGACAGCTCTACTATAGTCATTTTAGATCAAGTCACTGACACGCACAATATTGGGTCGATTTTAAGAACTTCAGCTTGTTTTAATGTCAACGCATTGGTTTTACCACATAACCATTCACCGAGTGAAAATGCATCTATTGCAAAAGCAGCAAGTGGGGCTTTAGATATTGTTCCGCTAATATACGTTACAAATATAGTAAAAACTATGCAGTATTTAAAAAAGGTCGGCTATTGGTGTTACGGGTTTGATTGCAATGCTAAAGAAAATATAGATGAAATAAAGAGTCTTGAGAAAAAAAGAGTAATTATTTTTGGTTCTGAAGAGAAAGGAATGCGGAGGTTAGTTAAAGAAAATTGTGATTATCTTTTAAAGATCCCAATATCAAACGTAATTGACAGCTTAAATGTTTCAAATGCAGCAGCAATAGGCCTATATTCTATTTATATTAAAACAAATGCCAGCGCATAGCTGTTTATAATAAAAACACTTGATAAAAATGTGGTTTTATATTATAATGTGTTAAATAATGGACAAAAGGAGTTATATTATGTCTTATATGAGAAATGAACAGGATATTCGCTCTCAAGGCGTTTACTATAGCGCTGGGCTTAGAAGTTACCTAACTAAAGTATACAATTACATGGCTTTAGCTTTGGGCGTCACAGGGCTTGTTGCATTTTTAACAGTATTTTCTGGTCTTTTTCAAGTAATTTATTCTAATCCCGTTCTATCGCTTGTGGTAATGTTATCTCCGGTTGCATTGGTGTTCTACATGTCTTATAGAATTCAACACCTAAGTGCTCAGTCTGCCGTTACTATATTTTTCTCGTTCTCAGTGTTAATGGGGCTTTCCTTATCTTATGTTTTTATAGTTTATACTGCAGAAAATATAGCAAGGGCGTTTTTCATTACATCAATCATGTTTGGCTCTATGGCTTTATATGGCAATACTACAAAAAGAGATCTTACAAGTATGGGCTCTTTCTTGATTATAGGAGTTTGGGGGTTAATCATTGCGTCTATAGTAAATTTATTTCTTGGAAGTAGTCCTTTCCACTTTGCAATATCGTTCATATCAGTAATAGTCTTTACCTTAATGACTGCGTATGATGCTCAAAGAATCAAGGACGTTTATTATAAACATAATGACGGATCAGAAGTTGCTACTACTAAATTGGCAATACTCAGTGCAACTAATCTTTATTTTGACTTTATTAATATGTTTCTCAATCTACTCAGGTTACTTAACTTGTTCAACAATAGGGATTAGATGTTTTCCTTTTTAAGGAAAGGCAGTAAGAATTCTATAGTTTTCTTTTTAGTATCTTTAGTTGTGTCGATGATATGTCTTGCATATGCATCGGTACCTCTATATAGCATTTTCTGTAAAGCTACTGGGTATGGTGGCACAATAAGAAAAGTAACTAACACAACAACAAATATAACTAACCAAAAGATCAGGGTCCATTTCAATGCTGATATAATGTCCGATCTACCTTGGGAGTTTAAATCAGAAACTAACTACGTTGACGTAAACATAGGAGAACAAAGTTTAGCGTTTTATTACGCAAAAAATCTATCTGATCAGCCTTCATTTGGAATGGCGGTGTATAACGTTACGCCTTTCAAAGCAGGTAAGTATTTCAATAAAATTGCATGCTTTTGTTTTGAAGAACAAATGTTGCTACCAAAACAAAAAGCAGCTATGCCCGTATCTTTTTATATAGATCCTGAGATAATGCTTGATAACAATACAAAAGATTTGAGCGAAATAACACTGTCATACACGTTTTTTAAGCTTAAGTAACAGAATGTTTGCAAACCATGTCATTTCAGTAATCAATAGGGTGTCATCCAAGTAGCTGACACTGGAATGACAGGAGGTAACGCAAGAAGTCTATTGATTGTGAAAACAATAACTTTGCAAAATATTAATTGTTAGATAACATAATCAAAGTTTTTGTCTTAATATTCATCATGGTTAGAGCTATACAAATTAAAAAAACTGGGGGACCAGAAGTATTAGAATTTGTAGATAAGAGCATAGGTGAGCCAAAAGGCGAGGAAGTCTTAGTGCGTCACACAACTATCGGCTTAAATCGTTATGATTTAGAGCACAGAAAAGGTACACGCAAAATTAAAAATTTACCATCAGTGCTTGGAGTGGAAGCAGTTGGGGTTATTGAAAAACTTGGTAAAAAAATCAGTGATGGATTCAAAGTTGGAGACAGAGTTGGATATTGCACAGCTCCTCCAGGGGCATATTGTGAAAAGCGCATTATACACCAGAAATATCTGATAAAAATTCCAGATGACATATCTGATGAAGTTGCTGCTGCAGTGCTGTTTAAAGGTATGACAGCTCACTATTTAGTTAATCAATCTTATAAAATCAGGCCTGGTGCTTTCGTGCTAGTTTATGGAGCTAATGGTGGCTTAGGGCAAATAATATGTCAATGGGCAAAGGATAAAAAAGGTGTAGTGATAGGTTCTGTAAGCTCTGATGAAAAAATGAAGATAGCTTTACAAAGTGGCTGCACATACGCAATAAACTACAATGATAAAGACTTCGTTTCTAAAATTATGGAGATTACGCAAAACAGAGGAGTAGGTGCAGTGTATGACCCCATAGGTTACGCTACAAGTAAGCTCTCTTTTGAATCTTTAGGCAGGTTCGGCATATACGTTTCCTATGGGCAGATATCAGGTAACGCTCCTATTAGTTTTTCTTTACTTAGTTCACGTTCGTTATTTGCAACTGGAACCTCAATATACCATTATAAGCATGATAGATTCACATTAGTGCTTACCACAATGGAAATCTTCGAGATGATAAGAAAAAAACTTTTAACTGTACGGATCAATAAAAAATATAAATTTGATGAAATAATTCAAGCACATCGTGATATGGAAAATAGAAAAGCGAGTGGGCTAAATATCATCAAAGTCTCTTAAATAAATTAGTAATTTAAACTAACCATTCATTAAATTATATCAACTAGAATTTCACATATTTCATTCTCCTTTTGGGGGAATTAAAAGCATATAGCTAAACTGACTTAGATTTACCGACAACCTTCATCCCGCTACGTGTTAGCGGAATCTATACCGCGAATAGACTTCTTGCATAACCCAAACTAAGTAGAAAGAAGGTATCATCCGAGTAGCTGACACTGGTTCCTTTATGACGGTAGTAGCCCCCCTTCTCCTGTCATTCCAGTGCTCTCTTCTTGTCATCCCAGTGCCCAAACACTGGGATCCAGTTTCACCTTATGATGGTGTCATGAAAGTAGCTGACACTGGTTTCCATCCAAGACGGTGTCATTCCTTACTATTACCCACAAATATAAACGGACTAAAAAGTAAAATATTACAATATTAAAGTTTGCAAATATTGAGGGTATAAAAATGGCAAACGAGAGTAATGAATGGGCTAAAAATGAATTTGGAGATAAAAGGTTAACTGAGCGATTAGTAAAGATTGCTGATATGTTTGACAAAATTACCTGAAAGTTAGATTAATCAAGCATGTGAAAGTTGGTCAGAAGCAAAAGCAGCATATCGTTTTTTTTAAAATGAGAACGTAAAAGAAGTCGATATTCTAGCTTCACACATTGATAAAACAGTTGAGAGAACAAAAGCTCACAAGAGGGTTCTTGTCATTCAAGATACCAGTTACATTGTATATAATAACCATAAAAAAACAAGCGGATTAGCAAATTTGTCCAGTTATGATACTGCAAAAGGTATTATAATGCATACAGCTCTTGCCGTTAGTATAGAAGGTTTGGTACTAGGGATACTAGATCAAAAAGTTTATTCAAGACCTGAAGAAACTGAGAACCTTAAAAAAAAGAGCGATCGCATTGAAGATAAAGAAAGCGTAAAGTGGTTGGAAACTTTAAGAAAAACAAATAATATTATTGATCCAACTCAAACTGAGACTATAACTGTATGCGATAGAGAAGCAGATATATATGACTTTTTTGAGCTTGCACATAGTCTTAATTCGGCAGTGCTAGTTAGAGCATGCAGAGATAGAGCAGTAAATAGAAAATCTCGATATCCTGAAAAAGGTGAGCAGAAGTTATGGGCATTTATTAAATCCTCTCATTGTGCAGGTACGGTAGAAGTTGAAGTTCCTGTAAAAGATAATAAGCCAAAAAGAACAGCACGTTTGGAAGTTAGATTTGGAAAGCTTATGATGAATCCATCTAAGAATAATATTAGGCATAAGACGGAAGAACTACCTAAATTACCACTTTATGCAGTTTATGTTGTTGAGAAAACTCCCCTTCCCTTAAAAAAAAACCGCTAGAATGGATGCTATTAACGAATCTTTCAGTTAATACTTTCGATGAAGCTGTTGAAAAAATTAGTTGGTATCAATTATGTTTTTTAAAAATTTTTTTATTTGTGTAATTTTGCAAATTATATGGGCAATAAAAACCCGTTTGTCATAGAAATAGAATTTTATATCAAACAGCTACCACAGCAATTTCTGCTTAAGCTAATGAATATGTGCTTTAAGTCTGTGTGGACGCACATATTCATTAGCCAATTTCAGTTACCGTTGTGAAGATTTTTAAGTATGCAAATTAATTGCTTCTTTAAGTCTTGTATTAGCAATTACTATAATTTTACGCATTAGGGCTGTTATAGCCACCATCTTCTTCTTACCACTTTCAACAAGCTTAGAATAAAAGGCGCCAAGTATAGATTTTGACCTTGTAGCAGCCATAGCGGCTGTAAAGAGCTTTGAACGAACGTTACTTCTACCACCTGTAATCCTTCGGTAACCAACAGCTTTACCACTTTCTTTTGGATGCGATGCAACTCCGGCAAGACTTGCTACTTCTTTTCTATTTAAGTAACCAAGCTCTGGCATTAAACACAAAAAATCTTGTGATAACTTTTTACCTATTCCAGGAACTGTTTTAAGAATTTTTTGGCGTTGTTGTAATTCGCGGCTTTCATCAATAATCTTTTGTATAGTATCATTGAGTTCGTTTATTTGACTATCGAAAAACTCAATGGTCTTTTGACAGCTTTCTTTTATATGATCATTTTCCGGTGCTTCAAGTCTGCATTTTTCTTGAGTTCTCATTTGCGTAATATCATCACGACGTTGACAAAGTGCAGCCAAAGTTGATTGTTCTGTAGAGGTAGGTACAAATAGAGAGATAGTTCTATGGCGTTCAAATCCATATTGAGCAAGAGCTCTTGCATCTAGACTTTGCTAAAGTTCCGTGAGATAAAATAAAGCTTTTTACTTTACGAGTATTAGCTCGATGCACGGCAATATTTTTGTCGGTAAGAAAATGTGATAAGCCAAGCTCATATTTCCCTGTATTTTCTAAAGTCACTAAAGCATTAGGTAGAATATCTGAAAACTCTTGAAATAATTGTTGCCAACCAGAAGCATTATTATCAAATTCGACAGCATTCTTCTGTTTGTGAATTGCAACGACATTTTTAAATTTTCCGATGTCAATGCCAATAAAATTTTGATAAGATGTAACCATAATAAACCTCGATAGTTTTAGTTAATTTAAGATTGTAAACGGGTGCATATATATGTCCCAAGCAACTATTCAAACGTATCGAGAGATAGGGCTAGCGTACCTTGATACCAACGGTTGTAATACCAATTTCCTTTCGGTCGCGCACGCCCGCTATTCCTAGTGAGCAGGGTTATCTTTCTCTCTTATCTCTTTTATATCACGTTTTTAACTTACAATTGCCTTAGATGGAAAATAGAGATATTACATAAAATTTTAAATCCGGTCTCAAAGTTGAAGAATGTAGGCTTGGAATAGCAGAAAGATTAATGAGGTATTTAACAGTCATGAGCATTATTGCTTGGAGAATTTTCTTTATTACATCAATTGCAAGAACTAACCCAACATTACCATGTACTGCCTTATTAGCTGAGGAAGAATGGAAAGTTTTATATGTTAAAATACACAGGAAACCATGTCCAAATATAGCCCCTACTATAAAAGAAGCCGTTTCGTGAACTTGGAGGTCATTTAGCAAGAAAAAATGACCCAAAACCAGGACCAATTACTCTTTGGAAAGGATATAAACGTCTCTTTGATTTAGCAGAAGGATGGCGACTTGCTCACGAACCTCATATTTGTGGGTAATAGTAAGATTTGAGAGGTTGTCCACAAACCAAGGAATACGTAGTATATAAAGAAAGAATATTGAGGTAAGAGATGAGGAAAAAATATCCAACAGATTTAAGTAAAAGGGAATGGGCAAGAATAGAAAAACACTTCAGAGTATCGTACAAGAAAGGAGGAAGGCCACCAAAATACAGTAAGTGTGAGATAGTAAATGCAATTCTTTATATACTGCGCACAGGATGTCAATGGCGCTATTTACCACACGATTTTCCGCCGTGGAAGGCTGTGCATGAACAGTTTAGAAGATGGAAAAAGCAGGGAATTTTTGAGAAAATGAACTATGATATCACTAAATATAGTAGGTCAAAAATGGGAAGCCGAGCGCATGCATAGTGGACAGTCAATCGGTAAAAACCACGGAAAAAGGGAGGTCAAAGGTTATGATGGTGCGAAAAAGGTAAAGGGGAGAAAAAGACATATAATCACAGATACTCAAGGATTTGTGCTTGGTTGCTATGTAGGAGCTGCAAGCGAAAATGACAGAGATGGGGTGAAGATGGCATTGGACAATATGAAGCAAAAATACAGCAATATTAAGAAAATGTGGGCTGATATGGGATACCAAGGAAAAGATTTAAGGATTACGTAAAGAGAGAATATGGGATAGATATTGAAATTGTCAAAAGGCCTCCATGTAGGTTTTGGGTGCATAAAGATACACCACTAGAACTATTGCCACAACGGGATCCTGGATTTTCAGTACAGCCGAGAAGGTGGGCGGTAGAGAGGACTTTTGCTTGGATCAATAGAAATAGAAGGCTATCAAAGGAGTACGATTTACTTACAACATCTACTGAAAGTTTCATATATCTGGCTATGAGTAAAGTTATGTTAAGTAGGGAATATGCTTGATTTACTGGTTTGTGGACAATCTCTTAAATTCTTGAAAGCCTGTATGGCAAATCTTATACCTTGCTTTAGAAAAGGCTTGCTTTGAGGGTACATGTCAATGGCTCCATAAGTTCACATTCTATTCCCAAACTTTTTTTAACTAACTTTAAAATCATAGAAAATACTGTCGAAAAAGGAAGTTTTCTTGTTCGTGTAAAACTCAACACAATGGATTTTCTGAAAAGTTTTCGAGTATATTATATTTTTAATTTGTAGAATAAGGTTTTTTCCCTTTTGCATATTTCACCTAAAAAGGACACATTTTAGACTTCTTTGTTGAAATAAAACAGAAACAAAAGTGCTGTCCCTTGCACTCTTTGGATAATTTAATGATAAAAAATTTGGAGAGAAATTTTATACACTATCGCTGATATTTTTCCTTAAGTTGACGCCATTGCCTGAACACTTACCTAATGATGAAGCTATCGAAAACATAGCAAAGAGACTTCAAAAATCTATAGACGATGCAAAAAAGCACAAGGTCATGTTTAGTGTTGATGTATTCCAAGGAGAAAAAAGTCATCAATAATAGATTATTCGATACTGATCTTATACCACCTCATGGAGCAAGATAAAAATGTTACTGAGACTGGAAAAGAAAAACTACGGCCTCTTATGTTAGAAATGTTTAATCTAGTTTCAACAGGCACTGATGTGAGCCAAGAAGTTCGGAGATTATTGCCAGAAGATATACTGAAAGAACGCGGCGAATATTTGTCACGTCTAAAACAAATTGTAAGTGATAGTATTGAAAATGACAAAAAAAAGGAATTGTAGTAGAAAGAGATAATAAATTTTATTATGTACAGTGTCCAGAAAAAAGTGTGATCACTCCTGCAAAATTTATGAACTCCCCGGAATTTAAGGACTTAGAATATGGTGCATTGCGAATAGGAGAAGGAGATAATCTAATCTGAATAAAAAGCTGGCAATATCATGATATGCAAGGCAAAGTAAAAATGACCTTTAGGGTAGGCGATGAAAAGATCGAAATGATTTTATCTTCTGAAAAAGCTGAAAGTTTTGGTAAAATAATGGTACATATGGATGACAAAAGTTGTGAAATCTTCTCAAAGTACCTAAAAGAGCTAGAAAAAGAACCTCGTATAAGCAAGGTTGTTGAAGCTGCTAAAAGTTTTGCACAAACGAAAAGCAGTGCAGTTAGTCCACCTCTTTCTAATATGAAAAGTGTTGACACATCGCAACATTTTCAAAGTAGTGACCATGAATCACCAGAGCATTAACAATTATCATACATACATTGTTGCATATAGCAATAGTGTATGTGTATAGTTAGTAGGGTTTGTAAACTTAATAAAGTCTACAACTAATTTGAAAACTACTTTATTGTATGCAAGACTTTAAAATACTAGAAAATCTAAAAACCAAAGCACTAGAAGCTGAAAAAGGAGGCGGTTCTGACAGGATTACCAAACAACATGAAAAAGGGAAATTAACTGCTAGAGAAAGGCTCAGTATATTGCTCGATGAAAGTTCTTTTGCAGAATACGATAAATTCGTAAAACATCATGCAAATGATTTTGGCATGCAAAATGCTAACTTTTTAGGTGATGGGGTAGTGATTGGTCATGGTACTATTTATGGCAGAAAAGTTTTTGTTTATTCTCAGGATTTTACTGTCTTTGGTGGTTCACTTGGTGCGTCACATGCAAAAAAAATATGCAAAATTATGGATATGGCAATTAATGCCAGAGTTCCAATTATCGGACTAAATGATTCTGGTGGAGCCAGAATTCAGGAAGGAGTAAATTCTCTTGCTGGTTATGGAGAAATTTTTCAAAGAAACGTAAATGCATCGGGTGTTATACCACAAATTTCTTTAATTATGGGCCCATGTGCAGGAGGTGCAGTTTATTCCCCAGCATTAACTGACTTTACTTTCATGGTGAAAAACAGTTCATATATGTTTATAACCGGGCCAGATGTAGTAAAAAAGGTTACCTACGAAGATGTAAGTTTCGAAGACCTCGGTGGAGCAAAAATTCATACAAGCAAAACAGGAGTAGCGGATTTTGCATTCAATAATGATGTTGAAATGCTGCTAAAAATGCGTGAATCCTTTACTTTCTTACCAGCAAATAATCAAGAATCACCAAAATCTGCACCAATCTGTAATGATGTTGACAACATTGATGAATCCTTAAACACTCTAATTCCTACCAATCCTAATACTCCTTATGATATGTATGAACTCATTGAAAAAGTTTGTGATGAAAGGAATTTCTTTGAACTGAAACCTGATTTTGCTCGTAATATCATAACTGGTTTTGGTAGAATTGGAGGAAATACTGTCGGTATTGTTGCAAATCAACCTATGCACCTTGCAGGATGTTTGGATATTGATTCTTCAAGAAAAGCTGCGAGGTTTGTAAGGTTTTGTGACGCATTTAACATTCCGATCATCACACTTATTGATGTTCCAGGATTTTTGCCGGGTACAAATCAAGAATACAATAATATAATACAACACGGAGCGAAACTGCTTTACGCTTACGCTGAAGCGACCGTGCCGAAAATTAGCCTTATCACTAGAAAAGCGTATGGTGGTGCATACATTGTTATGAATTCGAAACATCTAAAAGGTGATATAAATTATGCCTGGCCAACTGCTGAAATAGCTGTGATGGGCCCTGAAAGTGCAGTTGAGATTATATTTCGACACGAAAAAGATCAGCAAACGTTAATTAAAGAATATAAAGAAAAATTTGCTAACCCATTTTTTGCTGCATCATATGGATACATTGATGACATTATAGTGCCAAGTAAAACAAGGTATCACTTTTGTAAAGCATTAGAGCTACTCAAAAACAAGAGGGTAGAAAGGATATGGAAAAAGCATGACAACTTACCTCTGTAACTTTCTTCTAAGCCTTGCTTACAAGTTATGCAATATTATAAGTATATCAGTGTGCCGTTACCAAGACTCGAACTTGGGACCTCGTCATTACCAATGACGTACTCTACCACCTGAGCTACAACGGCAAGTTTATATATTATGATAATGAATAACACAAAGAAGAATAAGGAAAAAGAAGAAGAGAGAAAAAGATTGGCAAAAGCTTTAAAGCAAAATATTTTGAAAAGAAAAAAGCAGCAACAGAGTAGACAGAGAACCCTTTCAAAACTCGTTTGTGGTGAGGAATTTTTAGGAGAAAGCACCGCAGAATACTCGAATGTATTTGAGAACGACAAAATTACCATCAGAAACTTAAGTTTTGAAGGAGGTATCATGCCAGAACTACCGGAAGTGGAAGTAATCTCTAATTTTTTGCTTGATAAAATTAAAAACAAGCAAATCAGTAATGTTATAGTGAATAATTGGAATTTACGTGCCCCAATAACAAAAAATATTGATGATATGCTAAAGGGCAAAGTCATACGCAACATCAAGCGTAGAGGTAAGTATACCATCTGGAATACAGATGGTAGTGTGGCTGTAATCATACATCTTGGCATGAGCGGAAAGCTTATATATGCTGACCACGATCAAATGCGGAATAAGCATGATCACGTGGTATTTTTATTTTCTGACAATACTTCAATAATTTTTAATGACCCAAGAAGATTTGGATTAGTTATCGTTTTAAATAAAGAACAAGAAACGGATTTTTTTAGCGATTTTGGAATAGAGCCCCTCACGGATGAATTCAGTGGAGACTATTTACAGGAGTTGCTGAAAAACAAAAAAGTGAATATCAAATCAGCGTTAATGGACAATAAATCAATAGTTGGCGTAGGCAACATATATGCTTCTGAGAGCTTGTTTAGAGCCCGTATATCACCACTCAGGTCAGCAAAAAACTTGACCTATAGAGAGTGCGAAAAACTTGCTGCTGAAATAAAAAATACTCTGAGTGATGCAATTGCTGCAGGTGGTTCAACACTGAAAGATTATGCACAGCCATCTGGATCTGCTGGATACTTTCAAAATAACTTTTACGTATATGGTAAAGTTCAAAAACCTTGCAAGATTTGCAATAATATCATAACACTTATACGACAAAATGGCCGTAGCACTTATTTTTGCAACGCGTGCCAGAATTAAGATTTTATTTTTTGATATGATATTTTCGCTTGAAAAAGATCCATTTGATTTGTTTTCAAAGTGGTACAAAGCAGTACTTAATTCTCCGTGTGAACAACCAACTGCAATGACGCTAGCAACTTGTAGCAAAGACTGTATTCCATCTGCAAGAGTGGTATTACTAAAGGAATATAGCAAAGAAGGTTTTGTGTTTTTCACTAACGTAAACAGTAAAAAAGGGAAAGAATTGACTGAGAACCCCAAAGCTGCATTAGTGTTTCATTGGATAGAATTTGCTAGGCAGGTAAGAATTGAAGGAGAGGTTAAACTTCTAAACGATGAAAGAACTGACAAATACTTCTCTTCTCGAGCGCTGGGTAGTCAAATTAGCGCATGGTGCTCAAAGCAATCGAGCATTCTGAAAGATTGGCAAGATTTTGAGCAAGCTATAAAATTGAAGGAAAAAGAATGTCACAATACACAAGTTTCTCGTCCTGATTTTTGGGTGGGATTTTGCGTAATCCCAAAAGTAATTGAATTTTGGCAAGAAAGTGAATATAGGAAGCATATTAGATTTAGATACACTCTTGTTGAGGGAAGCGATTGGAAAGTGGAACAACTATATCCTTAAAAATGGTTGCGGGAGTAGGATTTGAACCTACGACCTTCAGGTTATGAGCCTGACGAGCTACCGAGCTGCTCCATCCCGCGTCGTTGCTTATTTAGTTATTATATATACAAATAATGAAAAAAGAAAAATAAAATTTCACCACATGCAAATATCGACACACTTATTAACTTTTCTTGACATAATAGTTAGTTATATATGTAACGATCTGCGCAATGAACAATATAACTTGATACTGTGGTTTCCTGTTTTTCAGTGTGTAGGAATTCTAACCTATTTTTCCCTAAGTTTTGAACCAAGCTGCATATCTATTTTTCTTTTGCTTTTACCCACACTAATTTTGATTGCAATATTGTATAAAAGGTACGCGATATTGTGTATCGCTTTAATTGCAGTGCTCATAGGATTTACAGCTAGTAAATTAAGAACAGCTTTAGTTGATACTCAAATTCTTGATAAAGAGAGATATGTAAAAGATATCGTTGCCACAGTGAAGGATATTAACGACAGGGGCTCATATAAACAATTTCTGCTTTCTGTTGAAAAATCCCCTACTATCTCAAAATCCTCTCCTGTCATCCCAGCGCCCCCTTTTGTCATCCCAGTACTTGATACTGTGGTCCAGAAAAAAAAGATATGGATTCCAGCGTCACGCGCTGGAATGACACCGGATAGAGCTCTAGATAACATCAGAATATCAGTTAGAACCAAAGTGGAAAAGGGCATTAAAATAGGCGATCAAGTAAAATTATCAGCAAAACTCTTCCCTCTAAAGATTGCGCCTTCGGAGTATGCATACGATTTTGCAAGAATAGCATATTACCAGAAAATAAGTGCAACAGGTTTTGCGACAAGCAAAATAGCCCTACACAAAAAGGCTGAAGCAAGGCAATTTCTAGAGTATATAGAATCTTTCCGTCAATACATTTATGAAAACCTGCAGCAAAATATCAAAAAACCACATGCGGATATAATCTCTGCATTACTGATCGGTAAAAAAGATGGCATAGATCAAAAAACTATGGACGCAATACGAGATTCAGGTATAGCACATTTGTTTGCCATATCTGGTTTGCATTTATCATTCGTTGCTGGTCTGTTTTTTGTAGTGTTTCGTAATTTATTCGCAATATCTGAAACTTTGACTCTTAAGTATAACACCAAGAAAATATCTGCATTCCTTACTATCTTGCCAACCACGTTTTATTTGTTGATTACCGGTATGCAAATTTCTGCTCAGCGTGCCTACATCATGGTGATTTTAGTACTCGTTGCAATAATGATAGAGAGAAAATATCGAGGGTTAATAGCAATTGCGTTTGCTGCTTCAGTGATACTCTCAGTAGAACCAGAAGCAATTTTAAAGCCTGGCTTTCAGATGTCATTTTCTGCTGTTTTGGCACTGGTTGCCAGTTATCAAATTAATGCTAATAAATTATTCAAAATAAAAATAATGAAATATTTTGTGTCGATAATGATCAGCTCAGTAATAGCAAGTTTAGCAACTGTTCCGTATACGATATATAATTTTAATTATTTTTCAATTAGTGGCATTAGCACAAATTTAGTTGCTATACCAATAGTTACATTAATTATTATTCCACTTGGAATAATTTATGTCTTATTGATTCTTTTAGGTATTGAATGGATTATAGCGCCATTTATAGAGCGCCCAATTGACAGTATCTTGTATATAACAAATGCAATCGCTAGTCTTCAGTATTTGGTTATTCCCATTCGTACTTTTCCTGCCTCATCAATTATTATAATAACATTTGGGTTATTGTGGCTGTGCTTGTGGGAAAGAAATTGGCGTTTTTTGGGATTTTTTTTTATTGTACTAGGTATTTGCTTTAGCGCTGCATATAAAACCCCCGACATCCTAATAAATGCTGATAATGTTGCTGTAAAAGAAAGTGATAACTTACTATATTCTCTCATCAGGAAAAATAGGAACTTTGTTGTCAAAACATGGGCGAAGCAAAATGGGCAGAACCAAATTTTGAATCATAAAAAATACAATAACTCAGATAAAAGGCTAAAGTGTAACGATTATGGCTGCATATATAATAAAGGAAATAATAAATTAGTGCTGCTAGCTTATAAAAAAGAAGATATTTCAGAAAATTGTGATAAGGTTGATTTAACAATTCAATTAAGTGAATTCGACTATTCAGCTTGCAACGCTAAAATTATTAAACATGCTGATCTAGAAACGTATGGCACACATTCTGTTTGGTTAACAAATCGTTACGTAAAGATTAATACAGTGCGCTCCAATAGGCCTTGGCACATGTTGAAAAATTAAGAAACTTGATTTTAAGGTTTGGTTAATGTATACCTAAATGAGTTTAAACTAGAAAAATGTTATGGTTACAGACACTCAAGATCCTTTCAAAGACTATTTTGATTTTTTAGGATTTAGAAAACTTTCTGACCAGCCCAGTAGAATTTTGAGCTCTATAAGAAAGTATTCTGGTACTATATCGATAGCAAGTACCATTGCTACTCTTATAGCATTTACTGCCTTTTCTATTCAGCCTGTTACAGTAAGTATTGCTGGGTTTGCGTTCACGCCAGCACCTCTTGCCTTTATTCCTCTTATAGTTCTATTATTTACTGCTGTTATAAACTTTATAAATACACAAAAAATAAAAGAGAATGAAATAGATAAAAAAATAGGAAACTATCAAGTTGATGAACAGTCAGCCAGATTGTTCAAGAAGCCGAAAAAATTGAAATTGTAACAAATTTAGATCGTAAGAGGAAAAAGCTTTCAATAGTTTTACCAAATTCTAAGACGCAGAGAGAAATACTAGAAGATATAGAAGCAGAAAATAGAAATAGGATTCTCTTGTTTACTGGATCATATGTATTTGGTACTATTATAGTAGTTTCAGCAATATCACAATCCATTAATGCTCCAATAATATTAATAGCTTTATTAGTCGCTATTCTTTTATGCATCATATCAACACTTAGCAATCTAATCAGTAATAGCGTGGATCATGAAAATCATACTATTAGAAAACACAGTTCTTTAGGTCTTCTATTTCCATACTGGTCTGGAAAGGGCATGGTTGTATCAGTAGTAGAAAATAAGCTTGATAAAAGGGAAAATGAACTAATATCTCTAATGAAAAAACTACTTAGTCCGCTTTGCAACTCATTTGACAGTAACCTTAAAAAAGCTTGCGATTTACTTGATAATAGTCTTTTAAAGCCTGCAAATATTAACATTAAAGAAACGCTTGATCACCTAAAAAAAATCAGAGAAGACATCAAAAAAGATTTAGATTGGCTACATGCAGAAATTTCAGAAGTTTTAAACAACACTAAAGAATTGACAAAAAAAGCACATTCACTAGATATTGAAGGTACTTTTTCTAGGTTAGAGAATGCTATTAAAATTGCTGAAGATAAGATTGAACGATTTGAACCAAGCCGCTTTGTAGGCTGGCTTCAATCAACTACGCAGTCTAATAATAACGAGTTCCTTAGCATGCTAAAAAAGTTAAAAGAGGAAAAAACGGAATTGAAGGAGCAATTAAACGTAGTAAGGAATGAATTAGAAGAAATAAAAAAGAAGCAAGCTCAACCAAGTACGCCTGATTTAGAAGCTAACAATGGAAATAATACTAATAAATTATTAGTATTAGAAAATAAAGTCAAAGAACTACGTGACACAGTTAGAAAGTTAGAGCTGGAAGCAGAACAAAATAAGCTGCAGCAAAAGAAGGAAAAGTTAGAGCAAAAAAAATCTGAACAAGAAAAAACAGATGAATGGAAAGAAAAAATCAACGGCAAACCAAGTGACTTTCTATATTATTTATTAGAATCTATTAAGCTGGAAGAAAAAGATAATAAAGAAAAAAAGGTTGAGGCAACATTACGAGATTTTGATAATAAAGTTACAATCTACTGGAAAGATGGCTCTCAAACAATTTGCCATATTAAAAAACAAGGTGATCTGCAAATTGAGTCTAGTGCAACAATGTTTACAGACCCAAATGTTCAAGCAGCATGGGAAATGGCGCGGGGTAAATCACTATAGATCACTCAATAATAACCTTAAGTGTTAATAATGATAAAGAGAAATTAAGGTTAGACACCTATATAGCTGAAAAATGCAACATATCACGCAGTAAAGCTCAAAGATTGATACAAAATGGGCAGGTGAAATTACTTGGCATACCGATAATTAATAATGATCACATAGTAAAACCAGGTGAAGAGTATATAGTACACCTCGTTCAACCTGACATATCCACATCAATTGAGCCTAATTATGACATAAAACTTGATATCGTCTATGAAGATGAGGACATTATAGTTCTGAGTAAACAAAGTGGATTAACAGTGCACCCAGGTGCTGGGACAAACAATGATACGCTTTTGAACGCAGTTATCGCTCACCTTAATGTAAGACCAGGAATTGTTCATAGACTCGATAAAGATACTAGTGGGCTAATGGTAATTGCAAAAAATGAAGCAGCCCATAGTTTTTTGTCTGAATTGTTATCGAATCGCAAAATAAAGCGGGAATACTTAGCAGTAGTTTGGGGAACATTATCTTCTCAGCAAGGCACGATAAAAACTAACATTGCTCCCAAACGCGGTAATAAAGAAATGATGTGTGTAACAAAAATCACAGGCAAATTAGCAATCACTCACTATTTAGTGCAAAAAGTTATAGGACAAGTAAGCCTGGTTAAATGCACTTTAGAGACAGGCAGAACACACCAAATTCGAGTCCACATGAGCCACATAGGGCATTCCATAGTTGGTGACCAAGTTTATGGAAAAAATAGTAGTAAAAGTGCAAAATATGCTAAAAACTCTAGTTTTATTCGTAATTTCAATAGACAAGCACTACATGCTTATACACTGGGCTTATATCACCCAAAAAGTAAGGAATACATGGAATTTGTCTCTGATTTACCGCAAGATATAAAAACTTTAATTGGTGAGTTTGACAACATATCTTAATAACATTCGTATTAACCTGTCAATATTATCATCCATGTTATCAGGAAGTTAATTAATGAAAGAAAAACTGCTGCACTGCCTAGATCTTTCACCTTTTTTGAAAGTATGTGTTGTTCACTGGAAATACGCTCAATTGTCGTTTCAAAAGCAGTGTTAACAATTTCCACAATTAACACCAGGAATAGACTGCTTATCATTACTGTACGTTCTAGATTACTTACATCCAAAACAAACAAAATTGAGACACATACTATAAAAAGCAGTAACTCCTATCTGAACGCAATTTCTGATATAAAAGCTGATTTTATTCCTTCACAAGAGTATTGAATTGCTTTTATTAGACGAATAATGCCCTTCTTCATTATTATTCACAAAACCCTTTAATCAAAATTTTAACTCATTTGGATTTGCTACACCCTATAGCATTTTTATCATTTGTTCACCCTATTGGTTTTGAAATTAAGATTTACCGCAACTACAATAAGTACTCTTATCATCACATTTTGGTGTTAAGTCAGGATAGAACGTGAGTATAGCATCATTCTTTCTTACAAACACTGATTGATAATCGTCATCTTCCATTTCATATAGACACATTCCATCTTTTCCTAATTCCTTAAACGCCTTAGTTGCAGAAATTATCGGCATGAAGGTTATATGCGTATCCATTTGGGCATTTAACTTTCACTTCCCCATCCTTACCTAAATATTTCATTCCAAATGTATAAACTGGCGGCTTAATATCTGATTTATTGCATAGGGACTTCTCATTCCAAATTGCACCTGCCCATTTATCTTCTTGAGCTTCAACATATCTACCTACAAAATGCATACCACCTAGTTTATCGTTTGGCTCACCACAAAAAATATGTCCAAACCCTATAGTTTCTTTTTCACTTTCACTATTTGTAAACCAAATGTTAGCCAGTTCATCTTTAAGTAACTCCAAATCCGCATCTGGCGTAATCACTTATATATTCCTTTCACTACTTCTTGATGCTGCGGACAACTAAGTAAAATTTTGAAATCTTCTTTATCTGGATGTGCTCCCCAATCTCCACAAACTTTCAACACTCCTCTATCGAAGTCAGTTAATTCTGAAACGGTGGCTGGTTGTAAACTGAAAAATGGTTCAAAATTGACTTCAACATTTTCTTCTACATAGCCGGTGTGAAAATAATGATCCTTAATATAAAAAATAAATCCTATTATTGGTATTATTAAACACAAAATTAGTTTAACTGTCTTCGACATAATCACGTTCACAAAAAAGCTAGCCTATAAGAAATAATTTAAAAAAGTTTTAATCTAATCGTTTTTGCAGAGCAGCAACTCCCGGCATTTCATCGCCACTTAACCAATCTAAAAATGCTCCTCCACCAGTGGAAACATATGTAAAATCCTTATCGGTAAGGCCTGCAGCGCTTATTGCAGATAGACTATCGCCTCCCCCTATTATGCTGGTTAACTTTCCTTTGTGCGTTAAGTCACTTACGATTTTCATTACCCCTATTGTACCACTTGCAAAAGCTGAATGTTCAAAAACACCAATAGGTCCATTCCACAGCAGAGTCTTACTGCTTGCTATTATACTGCTTATTGTACTCAAAGTTTGTGGTCCGATATCCAAAATTATATCACCGTCCAAAATGGACTCAGTTCTTCTTGAAATACTAGTGCTGTAATCAGAGTTTACTGCAACCAGAACGTCTTCTGGCACAACTATTTTGCAATTGTTTTTATTTGCTGTTTCAACAATATTATGTAGAAGGTCGTCAACACCATTTTGAAAGAAAGATTTACCTATATTTACTTTGCTAAATGACAAAAAATTATTGGCTATTGCACCACCTAGAACTAGGTAATCAACCTTTTCTGTTAGCTTCATAAGCACTTTTATTTTAGTTGATATTTTAGCTCCCCCAACTATCGCAGTAATAGGTTTAGCTTTAAATGATACAGCTTTTTCAAGATACTTTAGCTCATCTTGCAAGCAAAATCCCGCATAAGAAGGTAAAAATTCTGTAATGCGTGAAATAGAAGCGTGAGCTCTGTGAGAGCAAGAAAATGCATCATTTACATATATATCCGCTAGAGATGCTAGTTGTTTGGCAAAATTTGAGTCACTTTGCTCTTCCTCTTTATAAAATCTTAGATTCTCTAGTAATATTATATCTCCTGCATCCATAACACTTACTGCTCTTTGTACTTTTTCACCAACGCAATCGTCAATGAATTTCACTTTTTTATTTAGTAACTGCGATAAAGTGTCAATTACATTTTTTAGTGACAGATTATTGTCTCTGGCCTTTGGGCGTCCAAAATGTGATATAATAATAATCTTTGCACTCGCATTCACTAAATACTGAATAGTAGGCAATGCTCTCAAAATACGAGTGACATCACGAATTTCTCCATCTTTTATAGGAACATTGAAGTCAACTCTGAGTAAGACGGCTTTATTGTGAAGATCACAATTTTCTATACTAGGTATGTTCATTACAAAATTGAAGCTATAAAGTTACTATACAGCAGTTTGATCTAAAGTAAAGTTTTAAGCTTACGAACGTTTAAGGAAATTTGCATGCCAAACGCTTGACACTGGAACCTTATCGTCATGCCGCTGCGAACCGTCATACCGCTGCGGCGCTAACAAGAGATCCCGCTAACACGTAGCGGGATGACGAATATATCGCCGCGGTATCTCTTAGCAGCTAACAAGTAACGGGATGACGATTGTCAGGGTGTCATCCCAGCACCCCTATGATGTCATTTAAGTAGCTGACACTGGTTCCTTTATGATGGCAGTGCCCCTATGGTGTCATTCCAGTGCTTGACACTGGAATCCAGCCTTTCCATAATCATCAAAACATTGTATTTTAACGTAAAACAGCTATTTTTATGCTCACCAACTTAATAAAATTCCTGGATTCCAGCGTCACGCGCTGGAATGACATCACAGGAGCACTGGAATGACACCATTTGTTGTGTTTAACAAAGTTCGTACTTAGCTTCATGTTAGCTATAAATATTAAGAAATTTACCAAACGAAAAAAAAGGCAAAAGAAGCCCCGTGGTGGTTGGCTATTCACTATGTACTAAAATATCGGCGTTTTTTTTATTCTAAAACGCTTGATTAAGAGCGATTTAGCTGCTTTTAACTTGCAACTAACCTACACCGCAAGTGTTTAAGAAATTTACTAAGCAGGAAAAAAGGCAAAGAAACCCCGTAGTAGCTAGCACTCAAATTCTCCCTTGTCAATTTGACGTTTTTTGCTGTCTTAAACGCTTTGTAAGCGCGTTTTGGCTTATATAGGTAAAAACCTAAAAATTTTTAAAGACATGCGATGCACGTAGTGCGAAAAATTAAACATGAGACGCCAAATACCTTAAGTTTTTTGTCATTAACCTGCACAGATTGCGAAGATAAATAAATAGCTTCAGTTTCATGATAAGGAGGCTGGCGGAGTTTGTCAAGTAAGTTTTTCGTTTAATCCGTTTCTTGATTTAGGTGCCCTTGACTTCCGGCTGGGTCGAATTTGTATAGCTACATTGTCGGTAAATCTAAATTGCTTTAATGATTTTGATTGAAAAATAGTTTTTCTATTATATAAATGCTACTTTAGGGTAATCAAAATGGAAGACGATAAATATAGCCTAGGTTTAAGAGTTATCCATTGGTTGATGGCTATTTTTATTATCGGTATGCTTTGTTCTGGACTTTATATGAAAAGCCTGCCACTTAGCAATGAAATTAAGTTCAACATATACGCTATTCATAAGGCTTGCGGTATCACTATTTTTGGATCAATCATAGTACGCATATTTTTTCGCGTCTTTACTTATGTTCCACCACTTCCAGCAAATTTTTCTCGGTTTGTAATCAATATAAGTAAAGCAGTACACTTTGGTTTATATTCTTTGATGGTGCTAATGCCACTATCTGGCTATGTCATGTCTTCTGCTTCTGGCAAACAGATCAAATATTTTTTTCATATCCCTTTGTTGATTAATCAAAACAAAGATCTAGCTAACACGGCTAACGAGCTACATTCGATGCTTGCATATTTTATGGTACTCTTTATAATCTTACATATACTTGGCGCCTTAAAACACACATTTATAGATAAACAAAACATTTTTAAACGTATGATATAGGTTATATGTTAAGTAGCCTCTGGAAAAAAGGAACAGATTTTCTTGGCAGTGAGTTTGCTATAATGGGTGGTGCTATGAGCTGGGTTTCAGAGAGAAACTTGGTCTCAGCAATCTCAAACGCTGGTGGTTTTGGTGTGATTGCATGTGGTGCAATGTTCCCAGACTTACTGGAAAAAGAAATCATAGAGACACAGAAGTTAACTCACAAGCCATTTGGTGTAAATCTAATTACTATGCACCCAAAGTTGAGTGAGTTGATAGATGTGTGTATTGAAACGAAAGTGAGCCATATAGTGCTTGCCGGTGGACTGCCAACAAAGCCTAATATAGAAAAAATCAAGGGTGCAGGCATTAAAGTTATGTGCTTTGCACCAGCATTAAGCCTTGCGAAAAGGTTAGTAAAAATGGGAGTAGATGCATTAATAATAGAAGGAATGGAAGCAGGTGGGCATATAGGTCCAGTTAGTACTTCTGTTCTTGCACAAGAGATATTGCCTCATTTTAAAAATGAACAAATACCAGTGTTTGTTGCAGGTGGAATAGGAAGAGGTGAAATGATAGTTAATTATCTGGAAATGGGAGCAAGTGGCTGTCAAATAGGTACATTATTTGTCTGCACTAATGAGTCAATTGCCCACAAAAATTTTAAGGAAGTGTTTATTAAATCGGCCGCACGTAATGCAATACCTTCTGTACAGATAAGTGCTGATTTTCCTGTAATTCCTGTAAGAGCTATAGCCAACAAAGCAAGCGATGACTTCATGAAGCGTCAAAAAGAAGTTATTGATGAATACCAAAAGGGACAGATCTCAAAAGAAGATGGGCAGCTTGAAATAGAAAAGTTCTGGGCTGGAGCTTTAAGAAGGGCAGTGATTGAAGGAGATGTTGAAACAGGATCTTTAATGGCCGGCCAAAGTGTTGGCATGGTTGATAGGGAAAAGCCTGTAAAAGAAGTAGTGGATATGTTAGTTCAACAAGCAAAGAATCATATTAATAGCAAATCTGTAGAAGTAGAAAGCCCAGAAAGCAAATAGTTAAGCGACCTTCCAATAAGCAAGTTGCCGCAATTATTTATAATATGGCATAATTGCCCAGTTTTAATGTAAAATTAACGCTAAAAAGGTATCTATACATTTTATTATGTATGGAGGAATGTTATGCACAGTCCCTTTAAAAAACCTAAGAGTAAGGAAGGAGATATTGACCAACAATTGAGCAACACTATATACAAAAAGGTAACAGCAGAAAATTATCAAGAAAATCAAGATGAGACTTCCAAAGAATGCAAAAGGTTGTTCAAGCAGGGAGCTAGTCCTAAAACATTGGCTAAATTGGAAAAAATACTGAGAGAACGACAAAATGAGCAGGCTATTGCAAAACACTTAGAGTCATCCAAGCAAGGAACTAGTCCTGAAGCATTAGCTGAGTTAGAAAAATCAGTGGGGAAAAAAAGAGAACATTATAATAATTATATCCAACACTTTCTTCCAGCGTTGAAAGCAGAAATAACAGAGTCAAAAAAACTAGACTCAAAAAAAAAGGCAGCAATAGTACAAACAATTTTGGATATTACTAACAGGAGCAGCAGTGTAAGCTCAATACCAAATGCTGTTGAAGAAAATATTGAAGATCAAATGCAGCTAAAACATATTGAAGAGCAAAACAACACACAAGAAACACCCTTGAATGTAGCTGAGAAAAAAAGTGGTGATAATAAAATACTTAGTAATTCAGATGTTACAGAGGAAGTGTTTGAAAAATGTAGCAAGGTTGTGAAAGAAATAGAGGAGAAGCAAACTTCTAAACTCAGTAGTGGCAATGACTCAGATAGTGGAATAGACTCACCTAGAACGAGTAAAGAAAGTTTGAAATCACCAGTAAGTAGCAGAAGGAGCAGTTTAACTTTAGTAACAAGCACTTCATCTGAGGAAAGTTTAAACTCAACATTGAGCTCTGTTGAAGGAGATAATGGCTTACAACCAGAGGATGAAGGAGAGACAAAATTAGCACATCTAACTAAAACAAGGTCCAAAGGGCCAAGTGGACGAAGATCTCCTCCTAAACATCATGAGAAGAAAGATCCAATGCAACCCGAAGAAAAAGAGGAGAAAGCTGTTTCAAGCAAACAAGAAGCTTCTAAAGATATCCTATCTAAAAAACAATCCAATGATAGAAATCTTCACGTTGCACTTGCAGCAGGTTGTGCTCTTCTAGCAGTGGGATGTCTTGTTGCAGCAGCAATAGCAAAATTAGTAATATTGTGTGTCATAGGAGCAGTATTTGCTATAGAGGCAATAACTACATGGTATTTAACCCCTTCAAGTGAATTAACATCCACCAATTTGAGTCGTCCTGTTGATGATAAGAGCTTACAGCATGTTCGCAGCGGTAAAAATTAAATATGTGTTACTTGTAGTGGATAAGTGAATTCAGTTCTTGCCTATTGATATAAAAGTTGTTATATTTGAGGAATGTTTAAAAGGTGTTTAGTTGATGCGCATTCAATTGAATAAAGTTTTGGTTTTTATAGCCTTATTAAGTTTCATTTTTGCATCATATTCTAGCGAAGCAAGTTCGGCGAGTGATGAATTAAAGGGTATACAAGAAACGGTAAAAAATTTTATTTCTTCATTTTCAGTTAAAGATACTGTAGAAAATATGAGTCCTTCAACAATCATAGGGTTGTGTATAGCTGCAGTGATACTTGCAGTAGTGTTCAGAGGTCTAATCTTTTTTATGATAATGTTTGGTGTACTGGTCCTGATGTTCGGTAGTACAGAAAAGGCAACAGACTACTTAAAAGAAAAATTTAACTTTACAAAAGATATAAAATTACAATCCGATAGCGAAAAAAAAGATAAAAATTAAGATAGTATTTTTATCTTTTTTAATTATCTTTATTGAATACGCATATGCAGTTAAAAGTACCAACAGTTAACTCTAAGCTTAAAAAAAAGAACAACTTAGCATTACTAGAAAGCATTGATTTAGATTTTGTTCCTTATGCTTGTCATTACGATGAAGAAACCATACTCACAAAACAGGGAGAATTGTTAAAAATAATCAAGTTAGAAGATTATTCTTCTGTTGATAACTACAGCGACCTCAGAACTGAAATTAGAAAAAGCATATCAAAAAATATTAATAGCCTGTATTTTACCGTTTGGATTCATACCGTTAGAAAGCGCAATAAACTGAGCTTGAAATGGAATAAAACTGAAGACTTCTCTGACAATCTACATTCAACGTGGTTTAATAAACTAACTGATAGTAAATTACAGTATATAAATGAACTATACATTGTAATATTGTTTAGCGATTTTGGCAAGCATACTAATAATTCGTTTTTTTTCAATAGAATAAAGAATAAGCATAAGTTGTCTTTACAAGAAAACCATCAGGAGTTGCAAAAGATAACTGACGTAATTCAAAATGATTTAGGACCTTTTGGAGCTAAAAAACTGAGTCTAAGGTTTAGTGAAGGTAAAATATATTCTGAAATGATAGAATTTCTCCACTATGTTGTTACATTAACGCACAAAGATTATCCAATACATGAAAGGGACCTGTCGCAATATATTAGAAATTTTAAAATAGCTTTTGGTTTCAATACGTTTCAAACAATATTTGAAAATCAACAGAAATTTGGCTCTATTTTCAGCATAAAAGAATACCGGGAAATCTCTTTAGGTAATATAGATAGATGCTTGCAGCTTGAATCTGAATTTATCATTACAGAAATAATGATATTTACTAGTAATAACAAAGCAATAAAAGAATTTAAAAAACAAATCAACATGCTGCAAATTAGTGAGGATAATACCTTACTTAAAAGCTCAGGAATTGAAGAAATAATAGAGCTTGAAAAGACCTCTAGTATAGACTTCTGCCAACAGAAAATTATTTTTACAATATTTGCAGATGATAGGAATAAGTTAGCTGAAAGTATTAGTGATTTATCTTCTATAATGTCATTAGTTGGCTTCATGATGTTTAGAACTGATTTACATATGGAAAGTCATTTTTGGGCACAACTTCCAGGCAATTTTGCTTTTATTACGCAACCGAAAAATATCTTAACAAAATACGCTTGCAGCTTTGCTATGCTGCACGATTTTACGTCAGGTACATTAAAAGGAAGAAGGTGGAAAGAAGCGGTAATGATTTTTTTCTCAAAAAAAGGAAATCCTTACTTCTTTAATTTTCATGGAAAAAGAAATAATGGCCATACTACGATACTCGGAGCTCCAAATTCAGGCAGAACTTCACTCATTAATTTTCTATTATCAGAATCAAGAAAGTTTAACCCAAGAATTGTCATATTGGATAACACTGGAAAATCAATAATTTTTACTAAAGCAGTGAGTGGTAAATATTACATAATCGATCCAAAATATAAGGACAAAAGCCTAAAATTTAATCCACTAAACATTGAAGATAGTGCTTCCAATCGCAATATGTTGGTTGAACTGATCAGAAGAATGGTAGCCGATACGAGCTTGGTGGACGTAGAAGAAAAGATAAGAAAAATCGTGGATTCTATATTTGCTATACCAAGGGAATCGCGTTCTATTTCACAAATTTCTGAGGTGCTCTTGCTTCTCGAGGGTAAGATAAGTAGATGGTGTGACGATGGTGACTTTGCTTACTTATTTCAAGATGGTAATGAATCAGATATTGACTGGGAAACAAAAATTATATCTCTCAACACCGCAAACCTTACAAAACAAAAGGAATGTATGTCCGTGATACTTTACTATTTTTTATATTCTTTTGAGGCAAAATGTGATGGCTCGCCTGCAATACTTGTTTTGGATGAAGCATGGGAGATAAGTAATATTTTTCCTACAGAGAAAGAGTTTGATAACTGGATGCAAAGAATGACGGAACTAAATGTTGTAGTAATCCTAAGTACTGAGAATTTAAATCTCGCATTTGCTAGCAAATTTACTCAATATTTAGATAAACATGTTGATACAAGAATCTTGATGCCGAACGTCAATGCAAATAGATTATACATGAAGGCATTTTCTCTATCGAAAGAGGAGCTGAATATAATTCTGCAGACGCCAACACAGGAAGGTTTATTTTTGATAAAACAGTACAAAGGATTAGTAACCTTAAATCTGGATTTGAAGGATATGCAAGAAATACATGTACTTTCAGCTAACAAAGAGACTATAAAGTATATGTATGAGGCAATAAAAGAAAAAGGAGAAGAAGTTAATGAGTGGTTACCGGTATTTTATGAGAAGTGTAAAGCTTAATTTCTTATTGATATTTTTTTTGATACTTGGTCTTTCGTATCAAGGATATGCTGATTGTCCAACATTTGTAGAAAGTAATACTTGGTGGGAAGCAATAGTTGGTGGAGATTGGGTAAAGGAAATTAAGGTGCAAGCAATAAAAGATCAAGGAGTTGATGGTTACTTTAATCCCAAAATTAGAGTATGTGCTTATGATGGACAAAGTTATTGTTATGGCTTACAAAGTGGGGAATCCTGCCGCCAGATATATGGAACGCAAGGTACAGGAGCTGGAGTTTCTGCTGCAGCTTTTATCGACTGGGAAGGAGATAAAACAAAAGCTGGAGGAGAAATTGCTCGGGGTCTTAAATGGGAATGGGCAGACGGTGTTACTGATGAGGAAAAAAGAAGATTCGCTAACTCTCCTAAAATATGTGCTTGCAGTCAAAAAGGGGCTTGTATGTCAGGAATTTCTTCATGGGGTTCTAGAGTATTTTCGGGTGAGAATATTTTCCGTCCTGGGGAGATGGAAAAAGTCTGTGATACCTGCTACCAAACGGCAGTAAAATGTGCTCCTGTGCCACTTGCACCTAGCCCCCCTCCATTCTGTGAACAACTTGCGATGTCACCTCCACAAGTTAGAATTGTTCCTATAACAAATGAAGATAATGATTACTTCGATCCAAGAGTTGGAGTGATAATTAGCGGACTGGAGGAAAGAAAAGAGTTAGGTTTTCCACACGTTGTTTCAAATAATGAGAACATTCCAAATCACTCATATACTGTTACAGATAAGGATACTCACTATTACTTCAAAACCTATAGAAAAAAGGGCCAGCTCTGCGCTGAATACCATGGAACTCAAAGTATAGACAAAAAAAATCCACAGTTCGTCCGCTGTTTCCCGGCACCACCTGCTCCAGAGCCTGAGATAGTGAAGGTAGCAAATGAAAACACGCTAGAAATAAAAATGAAGATGAGCGAGAGCACTTGTACTTACAGAGCACATGGAGTCTACAGCAATGGTGTCTGTACTTTCAATGTTATCACTAATTCTACTAAGAACATCGGCCCTCTATCTTTAAAAGTAGTAAAACCAGCAATAGTAGCAAAAACGACTGACAGTAGTAACACAAAAAGTTACATTGATAATATTATAGAAGGTATATTAGAAAGTAATCCGCAACAATTTAAAGTTCTGAAAGAATATGGATATGTTCCTGATATTGAAACGGAATGTAAAGAGTTTCAGGGGAATAAGTGCAAATTGAACAACTTAGGACAACCAGAAATAGAAGTAAAGTATAAAGGAAATTCTAACAGTAAAATGCTTTGTCTTTCTGGATGGCAGCCAGAACCAGAGGAGTTTGTTCTTGAAAGAGAAAATAAAATAATACCACTAAAATTAATGGGAACAAGATATACTAAATACAATGCTGTTTACTCCAAGGAATCAAATCAGTTCTATTATCTTCCAAGCAAGGAAATAGTTTACCCTTTGAAAGAAACTCAAGAGAGGTTGGATAAAATAATATTTAATAAGCAAGAGTATGTTTTCTTCCCTGATGAAAATGAGCAGAAGAAGGAAGAATGCAGTTATTGTGTGAAGAAAGATAGCAAAATAGACAAAAAATTAAAATCTGGTGAAGGACTGAAAGTAGTATACAAATTGACGGATGTAGAGCATAAAGAAGGATGTGAGCAAGGTGATGATGGTTGCATCTGCTTTGATGGAAAGTGTAGCCGTTCAAAACAATATTTGAATAAAAATGAAGATGATAAGCCATTCTACTTAAGGTATGAGGAAGTGGATTGTAAAGATAAGGATGGTAAAGTATTAAGAGATGAAAAAAATGAAGTACGAAAGTGTACACAATTAAAAGATCAACTGATTAAAGCAAACAGAACAGAGGTTTTTTACGCTGATAAATTGTGTAGGTTCGATTTAGAAGGTCTCAAAGAGAAGTTAAAAGAGATAATCGAGAAACAACTGGAAAAAGAGAAACAAGAACCGGAAAAAAAGAGCGAAAAGTCCCATGTTTTTGGAAGTGGAGATTATGATGTGGATGGCTCATAAATAACATCTAGCCGTGTTGAAATAGAAGTGTGGGGATGTGGTGAAGCAGGTCACATAAAAGATACACCTTACACTTACACACCTAATTCCACTGAAAGTAGAGTAGGAATGCCAGGAGATTATATTAAAGCTGAATTGGAAATTGATCTTGATTATCCTATAATTAACATTAAAGTTGAACAGGGAGGAGGTAACAGGGAAAAGGAATATACAGATAAGGATGGGGGTCCTATTTTTATAAGAAAGTGTTGTTTAGGTAAACAAGAGTGCAAGGATTTAATCACTATGGGAGGCGGAGGCATCTATAAAATATATGAGTATAAGGATTATACCGAACCAATAATTGATGATAGTGTAAAATTAAAAGAAAAAACCACAACAACAGGATTGCGGGTTACTGAAGATAATAAAATAATATATATAGAAAATGGTGAAATCAAGCATGAAACAGTAAAGTGTAGCAAGGGTTTTGGAAGCAGTAAACCTGGTGCAGGTGGTTGCATTGATAAAAGCAAAAGAATTTATGGTAAAGGCTCTGCAGGGCAGGTGAAGGTAGCGCCTATTATAAAGGGATTTGACATAAACATAATAAATGATGCTATTGAAAAAATGATAGGAAATCGATATGATCCCGGGGAGGTTAGGGATTTTTCGAGGAGTGAGTTTGACACGAGTTTAACTAAGATGATTGAAGAGGAACTCAAAAAAGAATTGTTAAGGTAAAAAGATATAACTCTGAAAATTATGCTCTCGTTTTAATAATTAATTAAAGTAAAGCATGTAGTAAATGGTGTAATTGCTGTATCTTAACAAAAAGGTATAACGAATGTAAGGAGGGTACTTTATGTCTCTAAAGAATAAAATTTCTGAGCTAATAGAACAACAATTTAGCATTAAATACCATGACAATTATTTGGCTTACGCTATACATAAGTGAGCTGCAAGCGAAATATCTAATTCTATTGCTTTTTGCATAATTGGTTGTGGAAATTGCAAGATTGGATATCAAGATGCTGCAAATTCGTTCAACATAACAAAAGAAGAAATTGAACAAGGCAATATTGCAAGCATAGAAAGTAAAATAAAAAATGAAGCTGAAAAATCAGGTAGCGAGTTTTCTGAGTTGATTTCTAGAATGGATCAATCGCTAAAAGAGCAGAGTGAAAAGTCTATTGTACAAATTTTAGATTCATCCGCTGAGGAGATGTTAAGGAGTTTCTGTGATAGCCCTGTACAGTCTCCAGAGCCTCAAGAACCCTCTGCTTCATCTGAAGAGCATGCTACAGAAGGCCCAGAAACTAGTGTTAATTCAGATCTTTTGTCAACCTAATCAACCCCATATATATGTTTTTTTTGTACCCATGCTTTGCGTTTTGGGGTGGAAAGAAAGCACCATTCTTCGTTGCATTTTTCTATCTTCATCACAACAAACTTGTCTATTTTCATAGTAATCTTGCTGTCTACACTCTGTTTTTGATATCCATAAGTATCTTCTTTTACAATCACGTAGCGCTTATCACTAAGAAGATTGCCTTTTATCCATCCGCAGTCTTCATCTATATCGCAGACCTTTTTCCAACTCTCAAACTCTTCTATCACTTTCAGGGGCAGATTTTTGCAAGTGTATATCCATTTTACAGGATAGTGAAACCCTGGCCCCGTTCTTATGTTGATCTTATTTGATTTGGTTGAAACAAAGTTGTTAGCAAACAAGCTATGGCTAAATAATAAAAACAATAGGATAATAGTACTGAACCAAGATCCCAGTGGGCTTTGTTGCATCGCTCAAGTGAAAAGAACTGGCAGTTACTGACAAAATTCATTATAAATAGCCATTTAACTGTTGAAGAAAAAATATGCCACAAAAAATGAGAGTCAGTAACTGCCATGAATATAACAAATTTCTCCAAGAAAGAGGAAGCATTTTTTGTTATATCAATGACGCCGTAGAAAATTGGTACGAGAATTGTCCAAAAATGCAGGGCGGCAACTATATTTATAGTGATAAAGTTGTGATTTTGGTGCATATAATCGTCAGTTTCTTTAGAATTGGTTTAAGACAAACAGTCGGGTTTATAAAAGGGTACTTGCAACAAATAGGAAGAGATTTGGCAGTTATCAGCTATTCACAAGCATCAAGAAGGTTTAAGAAACTTAATATTAAGATAAATGATTGCAGAATTGATAAAAATAATATGGAAGATATCGAAATTGCTATAGACAGTACAGGAATTAGTATATACAACAACACTCCTGGTCACAGCAAGGAAAATAGCACTGACAGAAAATATCGTGGCTATGAGCAAACGAGAAAATTGCACGTAATGTTGAATATAAACAACAAAAAAGCCATAGCTGTAAAATACAGTAATGGTGTCTACTCTGATCACTATGGAGCTTGTGATTTGCTAAAAGAAGTTGATTTTCAGCATGCCATAAAAGCACTATATGCAGATAGAGCATGTGATAGGCACAAGTTTTATAAGTTGTGTAACAAATATGATATAAAGACAAAAATTCCACCAATAAACAATGCGGCAGAACATCCAGAAATAGATTATATGTCTGACAGGAATGCTGCTATTAGGTTAATAAAATTATACGGTGAAGATGGCATGAAAGAATGGAAAAAAGAAGTAAATTATGGGAAAAGATCTTATATTGAAGGGTTTTTCTCAAGATTAAAGCAAATATTCGGATTTAGTTTTAGGAATAAATCTGAGATAAATCGAGAAAAAGAACTGCTAATCAAATGCTATTTGCTTAATAAATTCACTGATATTGGTATGGCTAAATTTGAGATAGTTACATGAATTTACCATAAATCACCATCTCATAAAGTGTGATGCAACAAAGCCATCCCAGTGTCACGCACTGGGATAACGTGAGGGATAGTGTAACAGACTTATTCATCATAATTCACGATTAGGTTGACATAAGATAAAGAGTAAATTAAAAATTGAATAGATCTTTAAATGCAAAATCAATGCCTATAGAAATATTAATGCCTGCTCTTTCACCGACAATGAGCAAAACTGGAGGAAAAATTGTAAAGTGGCATAAAAAAGAACAAGACAAAGTTGAAGTAGGCGACGTAATTGCTGAGATAGAGACTGATAAAGCCATAATGGAGTTTGAATCTATAGATGAAGGAGTCATAGCAAAAATTTTAGTAACAGAAGGAACAAGTGGCGTGTCTGTAAATCAACCAATAGCTTTAATGCTGGAAGAAGGAGAAGATGAAAGTGCACTTAACAACTATACTTCAACTTCCATCAATAGTGCAGTTAAAAAGGAAGTGACAGAAAGTGCTGTTGATAATCAAAAATCAGAACACCAAGATTTAAACGGAAAGCCAATAAGTCATTCTTCGGTGTCATTCCAGCGCGTGACGCTGGAATCCAACCCCTCAATGTCATCCCAGTGCTTGACGCTGGGATCTAGAAAAGAAGAATGGATCCCAGTGTCAGCTACTCAGATGACAGAGGGTTATGCAGAAGGTAGAACAAAAATAAGCCCATTAGCTAAGAAAATAGCTCAAAATGAAGGGGTTAATGTGCAGCAATTAAAAGGTACAGGACCATATGGTCGCATAATTAAGGCTGATGTGTTGGAGTTTTTAGGCAGTGGTATACATACTGAAAGTCCTGAGAAAGATACCATAGTTGAAGTAAGCAACATGCGCCAAGTGATAGCACAGCGCCTGACTGAATCAAAACAGAATGTTCCACATTTTTATTTAACTGTAGATTGCCAGGTTGATAAGTTAATATCGTTAAAAAACGAGATTAACTCAGCAGATGAAAACAATAAAGTAACAATTAATGATCTAATCATAAAAGCTGCAGCTTTCAGCATGAAAAAATTTCCTGATATAAATTCTTCGTGGATAGATAATAAAATACTGAGATATTCAAATATAGATATTTCAATCGCTGTGGCACTTGAAGATGGGCTAATTACTCCTATAGTAAAAAATGCTGATAAAAAGGGTATTTTATCTATATCAAAAGAAGTGAAAGATTTAGTAAGCAGAGCAAGATCTGGAAAATTGAAACCTGAAGAGTTTCAAGGAGGAGGGTTTACTATCTCCAACTTAGGGATGTTTGGTATAAAAGCCTTCAGTGCTATAATCAATCCGCCGCAATCTTGCATTATGGCAGTTGGTGCATCTAAAAAACAACCAATTGTTATGAATGAGAAAATAGAAATAGCAGAAATAATGACAGTAACGCTCTCTGTTGACCATAGAGCAGTTGATGGGGCACTCGGAGCAAAGTTTTTAAATGCCTTTAAGCATTATATAGAGAATCCTCTGGTGATGCTTATTGAAACTGCGGTAATCTATTAGCATTGTTATTACAAAATTAATACCTCTAAGTTTATACTTTTATTAGTTAATAGGTTTAGAGGTAAAAAAATGAATACTACAGTAGAAAAAAATAATCCAAAAATTTTTCCTCAAAATGAAGGAAAGATTAACTCAAAAGGCATGGTTGCCCCACCTGTTCCTCCGAAATCTTCCCAAGCTAAATTTGCTGGAATAAAAGCAATTTTTGAGCAAAATGTACCTCATTCTCAAGCAAATGATAGTAATAAAACAGTGAGTAGCAATCTTGGAAGAACATTTGGCCCAACAATGCAAAAACTCATGGAAGACAACATTCATAGCACTCCTAACAAACAACGCCGCAATTCAGGGGATAGTGGTATCAGTGATATTAGTAGCAGCACTTCTGATGATGAGGATAGAACAATAAAAGATAAAATGATGGAAAATGTTAAGCAGGATAACCATCAAAAAAGCTTTGATTTACATAAAGTACAAGCAACTGATGAATTAGAAACCGTAAAATTTCTCAAAACGCTAAGCAAGAAAGAAAGAGAAAAACTTGGTTTTTCTCCTAAACAGCAAAATAACCAAAAGGTTGAGACTAGCAAAAAAACTTATAATCCACTTGATTGGAATCCAATCTATCAAGGTAAAAAGCTCTTTAGCTTAGGCAATATGTCGAGTAATTCGTCTTCATGTAGTGAAAAAAGCAATATTTCAGATGTAAGCGATAAGTCTAATAATTCAAACATTGTTAGATGTAATATTACTAGGAGTAACAGTAAGGAAGACCTTCGTAAACCTGATGCTTCACATAATGACAAATCTGCAGGTAAAAAATTATCTAATGTCAATGTAAGCGAATTAATCAGAAAGTTTGAACAAGGTAATGACATAGTAAAAGGGCGTTAATCAAATGTTACCCTATCTTTGTATATGTAAAGGTAGGGTATCTTTTCAAAATAGTATATCCTTTATAGCTTTGTTAATTTTTGACTCCCTCTCTGCAAAAGCAGTTTCTAGAGAGGTTTTAAGTTTTTCCCATTCTTCTTGACCATTTAGAACTAAAGATTTATATTCATTTTCAATTTTTTCCAATGCTCTTTGATATGAAAAACCTAATTCCTCATATATATCAATATTTATCGATTGCAGTATTACCAAAAATGAAAACAAATTCGGATCAGGTAATTCTTCTCTTGTGTGATTCAGAAGACACAGCTTTATTTTTTTTACGCAGTATTCTATTGTTTTTAACGATAGTGACAGGCTTTCTGCATAAAATATAAAACTATCTACAATCAAATTTTTTGACTTTTTCGGTAATTTAATATTTTCAAATAGTTCTTTTGTAAATTTTACTATCGGTTGTTTTGGCAAATGTAAAGAGAGATCAGTAAAAGATTTTAGGTCAAAATTTGGTCCAAGTATTGTGCTGATTGCTCTTTGTACATTACTCTTATCTTTACTTACAGAAATAATGAAAACCAGCCCCTCCACATCAAGCATATACTTTATAGATTCCAAAAAATCGACAACGAATTTAGGACGGCACACATCAAGATTATCCACCATTATATAAATGTTTTTGTCTTTTCTGATTTTATTAACCACATCCGCTAACTGTGTTTTAAAATCTCTAGTACTCTCTTTTCTTCTTTGGAGAAGACTTAATTCACTCAAGACAAAACCTATGTCTTTTTTATCAGCCTCTTTTGCAGCATCAAGAAATACTGAAAGCATAGCAAGTGGAGATTTACTGATCAGCTTTCCTAGTGTGTTTAGAGAAAATAGCTCTTGGTTTATGTTCTTGAACTGTTGTATAACACTTCTTTTTACTTTATACGATACAAATAAATCTTCAAATAGGAAATTTAAAAAAGAAGGCAGTGGTTGGTCCAATGCATTGATATCCCATGCACTATAATAAGCTGCAATTTCATTTTGCTGTTTTAACTCTTTTACCCATTCTTTCAAAAAAAACGTCTTGCCCCATCCATCATATCCTTCCAAAGATATTATTGTAAAAGACTGATCAATTGTTTTAATTATAGTGTTGAATTTACCTGAAAATTGCTTATAGTTTAGGCGGTCATTTTCCCAAGCCACCACTTTAAGTGGTGGCACTATTTTTTTCTTTTTGAATTTTATTAGCGATATAAGTTTTTTTAAGCACATGTCTTATTTTATATTTAACTCATATTCTTGTCTTGAAGTAAGTGCTATCCTCAGCGTTCCTTCATCAAGATAGTCAATTTCTCCGCCCATTGGTATGCCGCAAGCAAGGCGTGATATTTTCACATCCAAATTTTTTAGCAATTCAATTATATATTGTGCAGTAACTTGGCCCCCTAATGTCGGATTAATTGCGATAATTATCTCTTCAATTTTAGACTCTGTCACTCTTTTCAGAATAGTGTCAAGGTTGAGTTCTTTTGGACCTATGCCATTTATTGCAGACAATCTGCCACCCAAAACATGGTATAAACCTGAATATATATTTCCTTTTTCAAACGCCCATAGATCACCTAATTCTTCTACTACACACAGTAACTTAGTGTCACGTTTTGGGTTAGTACAAATAGAACAAGGTGACTTAGTATCTAGATTTCCGCAAACTTCACACTCTATTATAAGATCTGCTAGCTCTTTAATCAAAGATGCAAGTGGTAGCATAACTTTTTCTTTGTTTTGGAGTAAATGTATAACTAACCTGCGTGATGATGATGGCCCTAAACTTGGCAATTTAGAGAAAGCATGAACTAGATTCTTTATGTTAACGTTCATTCAATAAACTCAGAATAGGCAGTCAAATGGTAACATCAAACCCTTTGTAAAGAAAGTGGTAAGTTTCTCTTGATCCCACTTTGATCAGCTATAGAAAAAATTTTTTACTTTAACGAAAAAAATTACTTCCGCACACTTAAAGCCTGATTATAATAGACTTCTTGCATAACCCAAACTAAGTAGAAAAAAGGTATCATCCAAGTAGCTGACGCTGGTTCCTTTATGACGGCAGTACCTTCTCCTGTCATCCGAGTAGCCGACTACTTGGATCCAGGAAATTTAACTCTACCAAGTAAATGTACAATAAGAACTAGATTCCAGACTGGAATGACAGCAGTCCTACGTCATACCGCGATTCATTCTCGGTATCTCTAGATCCCGCTAACAAGTAGCGGGATGACGGTTGTCAGGCTAGCTGTCATCCCAGTGCCCAGACACTGGGATCCAGAAATTTTAATTGTAAGTAAGCATACTGGGTTGATAAGTATAAAAGTAGCTAGAAAATAAACATTTTTGATGAGATTATATGGAAAACTGGATGCCAGTGTCAAGCACTGGCATGACACCCTTCACGGACTTTTAAATTACTTTAGCTATAAATACTAAGAAATTTACCAAATGAAAAAAAAGGCAAAAGAAGCCCTGGGGTTATTATCCGCTTTAAAATATTGGCGTTTTTTATGTTTTAAACGCTTGACAAGCGAGATTCAGCCGCTTTTAATTGCAACTAACTTACGCTGCAAATGTTTAAGAAATTTACTAAGCAGAAAAAAAGACAAAGAATCCCCGAGTTAGCTAGTCTTTTACTATCTCTGTCGAGTATTGGCATTTTTTGATGTCTTGTAACGCTTTATAAGCGCGTTCAGCTTATTTAGATAAAAACCTAGATGTAGATGAAGTTTTGTAAAGACATACAGTATCTATATACTGCAAAAAATTGAACATAAGACGCCGATACATTAAGTAATCCTTACCTTTTAATCTGCAGATTGGCGAAAGCAAATACAATAGCTTCAGTTTCATGATAAGGGGGCTGGTGAGGTTTGTCAAGGAAGTTTTTTCGTTTCTATGTTGTCAGCTACTTGGATGACGCCAATCTGAGTTGACTACACCAACTCACATTCAGCAAAAAAGAAAGCTATCTCCTTACGAGCATTTTCTAGACTATCTGAGCCGTGAACTCTATTTTCACTAATATCATCAGCAAAATCACCCCTGATTGTGCCTTTATCTGCCTGCTTTGGATCGGTAGCTCCCATGATTTGTCTGTATTTACTTACTGCATTTTCACCAACTAAAACTTGAACTACCACAGAACCAGAGGTCATAAACTCTACTAATTCCCCAAAAAAAGGCCTATCTTTATGAATTTCATAAAACAGCTCTGCTTGTTTTTTTGTTAGTAACATCATTTTTTGTGCTGTGATTTTCAGCCCAGATTGTTCGATGTAGGAATTTATATTGCCTGTAATATTATTTTTTACTGCATCAGGTTTTAAGATTGAAAGTGTCTTCTCAATTGCCATATTATTTCCTTATATAGAATAGTACATTTATAGATTTATTTTATTACAAATTTTAATTTCATAGAAGTGATTTTTTATCTATAATTAAGGACAAATCATCAAGGAGGTATTGTATGGGTAAATGTTGTAAAAATAACACTACTAAACAAGCTGAATCTACTACTAAAAAATTAGTAAGTAACTTTAAGTCATCGCTTTTGTGTGGAACAAAAGGGTTTTTGACTTTTAGTCTGGCATTTTTAAGTTATTTGGAATATAGTTCACATCATAATACAAAATTAAAAGAAGGTGCTGCCTTTGCAATGAAAAGAAACACTATTCCATTTCTTGAAATGACAATCATAGCACCGCTTGTTTGTTTTGCACTGCCAGCTATGCTAGGCAGTATGAGCCTCATGCAATGCGCACTTTTATGTGCTGCCTTAATGATTGCCACATGTTTTATTGTCAGAACTTTTCATCTGCGTGAGAAGTTAATGGAAAAAATCACTAACCATAGTAGAAAAGAAATAGACGCGGAATTTAAGAAAGATACTATAAAATTTCCTATTTTTGATCAAAATAGAAAACACATCGAGTATAATTCGCCCAATTCAGGGCAACCACTGAATGAAACGAGTAGCACCTCTCTTTTCGTTAAAGTTTTACTTTTCCCTCTAAAGGTTCTTTTGAAGGTCCTGCAAAGTTGTATAATGCTATCTTTAGCTGCTGTTGAACTTCTTGAAACCGTGCCAAGTTTTTGTGTTGATCTGTTTTTTGATAGAAGTTTTGAATCCACACAGAGTAACATGCAGAGATTTGGCCACTTATTGTATGCAAATGTGAGAAATTTAGTGCCTATAACTAAATTTGATGAGTGTGTAGCTAATTTTATAGGTACCCCGAAAGTAACTTGTTGTAGTAGTGCGTAGGTGAAAAAGGCAGTTATCTTATTTAATCTTGGCGGGCCTGATTCACTAAATGCGGTCCGTCCTTTTTTATTCAACCTTTTTTATGACAGGAGAATAATCAATCTACCGAATCCCTTTCGGTTTCTTTTAGCAAAGTTTATATCTGCAAAACGAGAAAATACTGCACGAAAAATATACGAGGAAATTGGAGGTAAATCGCCAATTCTAGAGAATACAAAAATGCAAGCTAATGCTTTAGAACTAAAATTAAACGAAAATAGAAACCATGTATACAAGGTATTCATCTGCATGCGCTATTGGCGTCCATTTGCTGACGAAGTTATTGAAAGTGTAAAACAGTTTGATCCTGATGAAGTGATTCTGCTGCCACTATACCCTCAATATTCAACTACCACAACTCTGTCATCCATCGAGAATTGGCAAAAAAATGCTAAACGGTATGGCCTAAAATGCAATACAAAAATGATTCACCGTTATTATGATAACCAAGATTTTATTGAAGCTCACGCTAATCTGATAGCTAAGTACTATAAATTGGCTAGCAAAATCGGTAAACCAAGAGTCCTATTTTCAGCCCATAGCTTACCTCTTAGTATCATTAAAAAGGGCGACCCTTATGCTTCACAGATAGAAGAAACAGTAAAATTAATAGTAAAAAATTTGAATATTAAAGATCTTGATTGGTCAATATGTTATCAGAGTAAGATAGGTCCTGTAAAATGGCTAGAGCCAAGCACTGAAAGTGAGCTATTACGCGCAAAAGCTGATGGTGTACCTGTAGTTCTATCACCTATGTCTTTTGTTTCTGAGCATTCAGAAACTCTAGTTGAACTTGATATAGAATATAAAACAATTATCAAGGATGGATATTACTTTCGCGTGCCAACTCTCAGTACCGATCCCTTGTTTATAAAATGCTTAGCCGATTTGTGCATAAATCTCCCTTAAAGTCCTGATTCATAGGGCTTTTCTTTTAGGATTTTATGTGATAGAGTAACAGGAAGTTATTAACTATTTCATGCCAAACAAGCTAAAAAAGAAATCTAACATACTCGCACAAAAGGTGCATGATATTTATGATCATGATTTCAGGAAGGTAATCTGCATCACAACAGGTTTAACAGCCCTATTGTGTAAGATTTCACTGCAATTTTGCTGTGAGTTTATTGACAATAACAGATCCAATATCTCCTTTATAAAGAATGTTGCCCGATGGGTGAAATTTCCGACATCTACCCTATACATTATCCATTCTGCATTTATCTTACGGGATTTGGTAAAAGATTATAAAGACCCTAAAGGTAAAAAAGAATTAGCAAAAATTTTGGGTAAATCGGCTAGTCTTACAAATAGCACCATAGAAGCGTTGATGATTCTGAAAGTCATACATTTTTTGGCTAGAGGTAATGCAGATGTAATAAGTTATGTTAGCTTAACATCAACGATCCTATTTCTGTTTATTTCGGAACCTATAAGTTACTATTATTCATGGAGAAAATACCTAGATAATAAGGATCCTGAAAAGTCTGCTGAGTGTAAGAAGGACCTCATTATCAGCACATTAACTTTGTCGTTAGGTTTATTAAACTTCATATTAAGAAGGATAGAGACTCCAACTATACCAATAAACTTAGGTAATGGTATAATCTATAATTTCAACTTAAGCGTAACAGTCAGCATAATATATAGTGCAGTATTCTTGGTAGTTCAGTTTGATAAATTGTTTAATCAACCTATCAATGATGATCCTTCCACTGAACTTGATGGCGCTAATCATATTAGGCACGATTATGATGGTAATGGTCTCCCCAATGGCGACGTTGTGGGAATGTAAGGGTTAGAGGTGAAAAGACCTTATTTCTACCGCTAATGCTAACACTGCTAATTTACTAACTATATTCCAAAGTGCTAGAGGTTTCTCTTCCACTATTTTGCTAACGTCATAAAATTCGCAGTCAATGGAGTTTAAGCTGGAATATACATCTTTCCTGCTATTACATCGGTATAAGTAACATGTTGGAGTATCTCCTATATAGTATATTAGCGGTTCTGCAGAACTGCTTTTAAATACGTCAATGGTTGGTACACCTTCTTGTATAATAACACTATTGATTGCTATTCCTTCTTTTATCTTTTTCATTTTATGACGCTTTTTTTTATTGAGGTTTAATATTTCCTCTCCACTTGTTGCTGTTATAATGCCCATCCCATATGTGCCATTGCTTGCTTTGATAAAAACGTAAGGTTGTGTTTTTATTTCATATTCCTCATATTTTTTTTGCACTAGAGATAATATTTGGTCAACTTTAGTTGCTACTGCTCCTAGTGATGAATCATCATCAAAATCAACTCCATCACAGCTCTCTGTAAGCACAGAAATTAGCCATGGGTCCATTTTAAATTCGCTACAAAACTCGGACGCTAATTCTTGATAGATTTCAAAATACTTAAATTTCTGCCTGCTATGCCAACCGTATAGTGGGCTTGGTACTATATCTTGCTTTACGTCTTTTAGCGTGTCTGGAATGTGGCTCGTCATATCACGGTTCAGTATAATAACATCAGGCACAAATCCTGAAGTTGTCTTTAATAGAGAGGTTTCCTTCACAATAGCTTCATACGGTTCTATTAAATTGTACGTTTCATTATGAAAGAGGCCAATCTTAGTTTCAAAACCAGCCAGTTGCAGTATTTTCTCTATAGCAAATACGTTTTCTATATACATTTTATTTCGTGTATAATTTTCCGGTATTATAAGAACCTTTTTGTATTGATGTCTTTTAAAGTAGCTTTCTATCAATCTTGCTGCCATCGTTCTTGATTCTTCACTTAAGTTATTGAACCCCGCAGGAAATAAATTAGCGTCCACTGGGGCAATTTTGTAGCTGGAGTTTCTAAGATCTATAGAGCTATAAAATGGCAATGTAAGGCCGTTAAATTTTGCCTCAAACCAATTATTTATACTTTTTTCCAAATCTGGGTGAATTATGTTTTGCATCTACACTTTAAATGTTATAAGGAAGGTATTATATTATAAGCTATAATTAAACATATTTAGCAAATTTGACTAAAGATTAAAGTATAATGGGATTCTTATTTAAAGTGATAGAAAAATGATTCAACACAACAACAGTAAAATGTATGGCACTACTATACTGTCAATTAGAAAAGATAAAAGTGTAGTAGTAATAGGTGACGGACAAGTTTCACTGGGCCACACTGTTATAAAATCCGGAGCAAAAAAAGTTAGGCGTCTTTCTGGTGATTCTGTAATTGCTGGGTTTGCTGGAGCAACAGCTGATGCATTTACTCTCTTTGAAAGACTAGAATCTAAACTTGATAAGCACCCAGGGCAATTAATGAGAGCATGTGTTGAACTTGCAAAAGACTGGAGAATGGATAAATATCTGAGGAAATTAGAGGCTATGATGATCGTTGCAGATAAATCTATTTCATTAGTAATTACGGGAACAGGTGATGTTCTTGAACCTGAAGATGGAATCGCCGCTATTGGCTCTGGGGGAAATTTTGCTCTATCTGCAGCAAGAGCTTTAATTGATATTAAAGGAATATCAATAGAGGAAATTGCGAAAAAGGCTATGAAGGTAGCTGCCGATATATGTGTTTATACAAATCATAATGTAGTTATTGAAAAGATAGAGGAGTGATATGTCTTCCAAGCAAAAAACTTTATGCACCAATTTTTCCAATCAGCCCATAACCCTTTCAGAAGGGCGGTCTTGTAGTAGTGACACCTACGATGAAAAAGATAACCTCTATAAAGATGCTAAGAGTGGTTTTGATTCAAATGACAGCGATGTTCAAGTTAATGACAGCACTCAAGTTTTGTTAGATGACCTGCCACCACAGAAGATAGTTAAAGAATTGGACAGATTCATAATCGGACAGGATGATGCAAAGCGTGCTGTTGCTATTGCGCTCAGAAATCGTTGGCGTCGCAATCAGGTTCCATTTCCATTGCGTGATGAAATCATACCTAAGAATATATTGATGATCGGTCATACAGGGGTTGGTAAAACTGAAATAGCTCGTCGCTTAGCAAAACTTGCCGGTGCACCGTTCATAAAAATTGAGACAACGAAGTTTACTGAAATAGGGTACGTTGGACGTGACGTTGATTCGATAATACGCGATTTAGTTGATGCAGCAATAGTTTTAGTTAAAGAGAAAGCCCGTAAAGCCTTAGCTAAAAAGGCTTTAATTTTAGCTGAGAAAACAATAGTAAACTCTATGGTAGGCGAAAATGCAACCGAAGAGAGTAAAAAAATTTTTAGAGAAAGGTTGAGGAATAAAGAGTTTGAGGACGGAGAAGTTTCTATTAACGTCAGAGAGAGCAAGAGTATGTTACCTACTTTCGATATACCAGGTATGCCAGGTGGGCAAGTTGGTGTGATGAATGTAACAGAAATAATGGGCAAGATGTTTAACGGGAGCAAAAAAACAAAAACTATTACGGTGAAGGTAAAAGAAGCGCGTGAAATATTAATTAATGAAGAAAGTGAAGGGCTAATGGATGAAGATAAGATAATCAAAGAAGCCATTGATCTTGTTAGTAATGACGGTATAGTATTTTTGGATGAAATAGACAAAATTGCAGCGCGTACAGAAGTAAAAGGTGAAGTAAACAGAGAAGGAGTGCAACGCGATCTGTTACCATTACTTGAAGGAACAACTGTTACAACTAAGTATGGCCATGTAAAAACAGACTATATATTATTTATTGCATCTGGTGCTTTTCATCAGTCTAAACCATCTGACCTCTTACCGGAATTGCAGGGTAGATTACCGATCAGGGTAGAACTTAAGGCACTTACTCAAGAAGATTTAATAAGAATATTAAAGGAACCAGAATCTAGTTTGTTAAAGCAGTACATAGCTTTAATGAAAACAGAAAATGTGACACTTGAGTTCACTGATGATGGTATAAAAACCATAGCTGAAATAGCGTTTACAGTTAATAGGCAAGTGGAAAATATAGGCGCAAGAAGGCTTCACACTGTTATGGAGAAGCTTTTAGATGAGATAAGTTTCATTGCTTTTGAGAAAAATAGCGAAAAACTCATTATAGACAGCAAGTATGTAAAAGATAAACTTGAGTCAATTTCGAAGCAGCTTGATTTATCTAAGTTTATACTTTAGGAAAAACGAAAAGCCTACTTTAAGTAGTATAGAAAGTGTTCAGAAGGTCAGCCAGTAGACCTAAAATTTCAGCTATATTCTTTAGGCTGTTTTTCAACAGTAGAATGGTGTGCTGCGACCTCTTGCTTAACATCTAAGCTTAAGTCAATTATTGAGATATTTTCTTCATCATAATCTATGTCTTGTATTAACATATCGTCAGTAATAGTCAAAAGGTCAGGCGGAGAAAGAATAGTTCTTTTATTACCAGCTCTCATTCCCACAACTCCAAGCTCTATAGCAAGTGGTATTTTTTTATCGCCAACCCTAAATTGCACTGTTTGATCTTTGGCTATATATTCTCCATTATGCTCCTTTACGCTATATTTAACCGATATCTCATCACCGCACCTTACTTGTTTTCCAGTCTTGTTAATTAAGTCATTAAAAACCATCAGATTATTTACTGAGTCGGGATATTTATCCTTTATTTCGATCAGTTTGACGTAATAAGAATTAAAATTCATTTTGTTATCATTGGCAATAGTAACTACACGCTCTCCGCCTTCTTTCATACCTATTACCCCTAAACTCACTTCTTTTAGGTTATCTTGACCTATTTTCAAAGTAACATCAGAAACTTTGCTAGGGAGTGTTGCTAAGTTATTATTAGAAATTTTATATATTTGCAATAGGACTTCCAGGCCACAAAAAGCCTTGCTGCCACTGCCTTCAGTAATTTCATAAAAATTTATTGAATCTTCTTCTTTTTGCTGCGTCATTTCTTCTAAATATTCTGTCAGCCCATGCTTTTCAATATAGCGGTCAAGTGCTGATTCAAGTATTGGCTTCACTAGGTAATATGCTATCGTCTGTATCAAACCACCATGCGTGGCATTTATCTCATAAAGCTTGTCCTTTTTTTCCGGTTTACCTTTGTTTATATAGACAATAGTAAACACAAAAGTAGAAGTTAAAGTGAGAATCGTTACTACGGAAATAAGCATTTGTAATATAATTTTTCTAACCATCTTTCTTTACTTGATTCAATAAATCATATAAATAATTAGTATCCCCTGAAAGCGCACTCAAATTATCCAAGCCTTGTTTAAAGAGGCCGTCTATATAGTCCTCTACTTCACTTTTACCAAGCACAGACATTAGGTTATTTGTTTTATCTTGTTTGTAGTCTTCAATATCATCCTTAGCTTGAAAGATAAGCCCTAGATTTATTCCATAGTTATATAACGCTTTACGTTGCTTGTCTGTAGCATCCCCTATTATAGCACCTATTTCACATGAAGCTGCAAATAGTTTTGCGGTTTTCATCAAATGAATTTCTTTTATTTTATCAGCCTGGCCCGACGTCATTCCAGCGTCATACATACAGCCGTACGAATGTTGTAGTTTTAAGGTAGAAAGGGTGTCATGCAAGTAGCTGACACTGGAATCCATTTCATGTTCAGCTCCACTATCGCATGGCTTTTTGCACGAAATGCTTGTAGGCAAAGCCTTCTGGATCCCAGTGTCCGCTACTTGCATGACAGAGGGTTGGGGGCTAAAATCTATATGCTCACTGTTAATATCTAAAGCCTGTCCTCCCACCATTCCCCTAATTCCTATTGCCTGAGAAAGAACTTTTATGATCTCACAGCGTTTCTCATTTAACGAAGATAATACCTCAAAAGCCAGAGTAAGTAGTGCATCTCCGGCAAGCACTGCTGTTGCTTCATCAAATTTTTTATGGCAGCTTAGCTGGCTTCTGCGAGTATCACTGTTGTCCATGCACGGTAAATCATCGTGAATTAGAGAGTAAGCATGAACAAATTCAATTGCTGCAGCAACTGATATTACTTTTTTAGCTTCCGCGTTAAACACTCGCGATGAAGCTACGACTAAAAAGGAGCGTATATGTTTTGCAGGAGCAAGGAGTATATAACGCATAGCTGATATAAGATTATTCTCGCTATTTTCGGGTAAGAGTTTATTTACTTCTACAATAAGCAAATTTTTTGTTGTTTCGTCTAGCATTTTTGAATTGTTAATTGTTTAGCACGTAACGCTAGCCAGCTAGGGCAGTAGAAAACTTTACTGTAGTTTACCAGTTATAAAAGATATTGCAAACATAAAAATTTTTTATAACATCAAATAATAGGTTATTTTTTTGGTAAGAAATGTGAATAGCGAACTAGCAAAGAGCACTAGAGAAGACATAGAAGAAAAAGTGAAAAAGATTATACTAGAGCATATTAGTAAGGATGTAGAGAAATTCAACAGCTCTTCAAAGCTTTCGGATCATGGTACAGACAGCTTAGATGCAGTTGAAATCATCATGGCAGCAGAAGAAGAGTTTGGAATAGAAATTCCAGATGAAGACGCACAAAAAATGGAAACTATGGAGCAAATAGTTGAGTACATTAATAATAAAAAAGGCTAATAGTTAGTGTTAAATGAGCAGAAGAGTAGTAGTCACTGGTGTTGGTTTAATCACTCCACTAGCGGCAGATGTTGACAACACTTGGTCAAGGCTAATAAAAAGTGAGTCTGGCATAAAAGCAATCAATACGGATAGATTTGACTCTTCTGATCTTGCTTGCAAAATTGCAGGGCAGGTGCCGTTGCAATCAGACAACATTGAGCACCATTTCAATCCACTAGATTATATTTCTGAGAAAGACTCAAAAAGGACAGATCGTTTTATCCATTACGGTATTGCAGCAGCTATTCAGGCAGTAGATGATTCATTAATTTTGGAAAGCCAAAATATCAATCAGGAACGTGTTGGTGTGACTATTGGCTCTGGTATAGGTGGTCTTCCGTCAATTCAGGAAAATGTTATTACCATGCAGGAAAAAGGGCCCAGACGTGTCAGTCCATTTTTTGTCCCTGCAAGTCTAATAAATTTGATATCTGGCCATATTTCTATTAAATACGAATTTACAGGTCCAAACGATTCAGCAGTAACCGCATGTGCAACAGGTGCGCATGCAATCATAAACTCAGCAAGAACTATAAAACTTGGTGAAGCAGATGTTATGATTGCAGGTGGAGCAGAAAGTGCACTGTGTAGAGTTGGAATTGCAGGTTTTGCATCTATGAAAGCGTTATCAACTAAATTCAATGATAAACCCAAAGAAGCTTCAAGACCATGGGATGCAGAACGCGATGGTTTTGTTATGGGTGAAGGAGCAGGTATATTGGTGTTGGAAGAATACGAACATGCAAAAAAAAGGGGGGCAAAAATACATGCTGAACTGGTTGGGTACGGACTCACAGGAGATGCGCACCACATTACAGCACCACATCCAGAAGGAAGAGGCGCATTTAAGGCAATGCAGCTTGCTTTAAAGAGCGCGCAAATTAATCCCAATCAAGTAGGGTATATCAATGCACATGGAACTTCAACGCCACTTGGAGATAAAATTGAAGTAATAGCAATGAAACAGTTATTCGGTGACTACGTTTATAAAATACCTGTTTCTTCAACTAAATCTTCTATAGGACATTTACTTGGTGCTGCAGGGAGCGTTGAAGCAATATTCAGTATTCTTGCGTTAAATAATGGAATTATTCCGCCAACCTTAAATTTACACAAGCCTTCAGAAGGATGTGATTTAAATTTTGTACCGTTTAAAGCTCAGGAGCATAAAATTCAATATGCACTTTCTAATTCGTTTGGTTTTGGTGGCACTAATGCATCGCTCATATTTGGACAAGTTTAGTTGATGTCACCCCAGTGTCTTCCTCTTGTCATGCAAGCAGCTCTCCTACTGTCATCCCAGCACGTGACACTGGGATGACAAACGGTTGTGAAAGGGAATACATATAAAAATTAAACTATCAATAGCAATTCAAAAAGAAAAAATATTCTATTCATCCCTGAAGAAGTATTTTATTGACAATTTATGAATAAAGATCAATAATGCAGAAAAGGAATTGATAGGCGTATGCATGAATTTAACCACTATTAATTATACATTATTTGTTGTAATTACATATTTTTTGACGTGCATTATAGCTTGGTGCTTACCTTTCAAAGATATAACATTATTAACAACATTTGTTCCGGCTTCAGTTGCAATTTTGCTAACCATTTATAATAAACAGAAGGTAAGGGATCTTTTTAAACTTAGTTCGCCAAAAAACTGTCTATTAGGGTTTATACTTATTCTGGTCAGTATGCTAATTTCCAATGGTCTTTTGTCAATTTACTGCGGTTTTTCATTTTTCCGAGAGTCTTTTACGTTAGACCGTGTAAAGGATTTGAGTGCAGTTTTGAGTCCATTAGTGATGTTATTTGTTTTATTATCAACCTTTGTGATGTGGATCATTATGTCTCTTGGTGAAGAGATCGGTTGGCGTGGCTATCTTTTGAAAAATCTTAAAAGCAAAATATCAAATTTTTATATCAGAGCAATTATTGTCGGTATTATTTGGTCAGTATGGCACATACCAACTTATGTGGTTGCTGGCTCAGCTTTGTGGAAGGATGGCTTTACATTCCCGACTATTTGTGCTTATACCCTTTATATTTGTGCAATGTCTATAATGTTTACCTGGTTGTTTGAAAAAGACAACTCGATTTGGCCAGTAACTATTGCTCATGCAACAAATAATCTTGTGTATAGTGTTTTGAGCATTCTAATGCCGTCTCCTCCTCTGTCAACTTTCGATGCAGTAATTCGCCTTACATTAGGAGCAGCTGGTTATTTCATTGTTGCAATTGGTGTTATTTGGTTTGATAAAGCTCGAGAGCGTCATTTGAGTAATTCATAGTATAAAATTTCGGGGGCAATTCGCATCAGGTGTCATGCAGGTAGCATGACACTGGGATGATGAGGAAGAAAAAGCAAATTTTGCCTTTTACGGTCAATATATTATACTTAGTAAGACTTCAATAAACTAATGAATTATACTTTATATCTGATTAAATGCACAAGATATTAATAAGAAATAACTACAAACCTTTGGTCGGAAAAATCAAGATTAATGGCTCAAAAAATGCTGTTTTACCAATAATGGCAGCAAGTCTATTAAGTAGCTCCCCGGTAATTTTGCATAATGTACCTGATTTAATTGATGTGCATCTAATGTCTAAGTTGCTTGAAAGTCTTGGAGCAGAAGTGAACTTTATGCACAATAAAAATTATAAAGCGAACCATACTTTGAAAATTGACTGCAGCAATATCAACAATCACGTGATGCCATATAAAACCGCAAGTAAGCTAAGAACTTCTTTTCTAATATTGGGTCCAATGCTTAGCAGATTTGGCAAAGCGAGAACAGCATTTCCTGGTGGATGCAACATTGGAAAGCGTCCCGTTGATATGCATATTAAAGCATTAGAAGAAATGGGAGCTAAAATTGAAATTGACGGCTATAATATAATTGCAACAGTGAAAGGAAAGCTACAAGGAAAAGAAATCACATTTGAGAAAATAAGTGTTGGCGCAACAGAAAATGTAATAATGGCAGCAACATTTGCAGAAGGAGTGACAACAATAAACAATGCTGCAACTGAGCCGGAAGTTCTTGATTTAATAGATTTTCTGAAGAAAATGGGTGCTGATATTGAAATTGATAATACAAAGGTCATAATAACAGGAGTTGAAGCACTAAATGGATGTGTTCATAAAATAATACCAGATCGCATAGAAACAGGTACCTATGCACTAGCTGCTATAATAACCGGTGGTAAGTTGGAGTTAGAAGGAATAAATCTATCTGATATAAGGTGTATTACAAATGAGTTGGAGACTATAGGAGCTATGGTTGAACTGTATGATGGAGGCATTGTTATTTCCAGAAAAAATGGCTCTATTAAGTCTGCTAACGTTGCGACAGATCCATACCCCAATTTTCCCAGTGATATGCAACCACAACTGATGTCTGCAATGTCCATCGCTGATGGGATATCAGTAATTGAAGAGAACATTTTTGAAAACAGATTTACACATGCAGATGAATTGAGAAAGTTAGGTGCTAATATCAGCATCGAGAAAAGCAAAGCTACTATAAGTGGAATAAAAAGCTTATCTGGAGCTAATCTATATGCTACTGACTTAAGATCAACAGCAGCTTTGGTGCTTGCTTCTTTGGTAGCTGGTGGAGAAACTATAATAAATAATTCACATCATTTATGGAGAGGATATGAAGCAATGCATGAAAAACTCAATTCATGTGGAGCTGATATCTCCATTTCGTCTTGAGGATATTTTATGAATGAAGCAACCAAACGAACTAGAGTAAAAGAAATAGATGCAATCTTATATGAAGAACATAAGGTATTAGACCATGGATTTATTCGAGTAGTGGATTATATGGGCTCTGATAGCGCTATAGTTCAAGCTGCTCGTGTTTCTTATGGCAAGGGAACAAAACAGATAAGTCAGGATGAAGCACTTATAAAGTATTTAATGAGACATCATCATACAACTCCATTTGAAATGTGTGAAATTAAGTTTCACGTGAAACTTCCAATTTTTGTTGCAAGGCAATGGATAAGGCATAGAACTGCAAATGTGAATGAATATTCAGCAAGGTATTCAATACTTGATAATGAATTTTATACACCTAAACCAGAACAAGTTGCAAAACAATCTGACAATAATAAACAAGGTAGCGGGGAAGCTTTTGATCCAGATACCTCAAAGGAAATAATAGATTCTCTAACAAATGACTCTAATTTAGTATATTCTCATTATGAAAAATTTATTGAGCAGGGGCTTGCAAGAGAAATTGCCAGAACTAACCTAATGCTTAATTACTACACGCAATTTTATTGGAAAATAGATCTGCATAATCTCCTTCATTTTTTGAAGCTTAGAGCTGATAAGCATGCCCAATATGAAATCAGAGTTTATGCAGAAGTTATGCTGGATATAATAAAAAAATGGGTTCCACTGGCCTACAATGCCTTTGTTGAATATTGCCTAGAATCAGCCTGTATTTCAAGAACTGGTCTAGAAATAATTCGCAAATTAATTAAAGGGGAAAACGTTACTAGAGAAGAAAGTAATATTGGTAAAAGAGAATGGGGCGAGCTGATGTCTATACTTGATAAACAATCTTAAAGATAAAGGCATACGTGTCAATCTCCTCTGTCAGTTAACTCTCGTTCACCAGATTGAATCTTGCTTTTTACATCACATTAACTCATCACTTTTATAGAACATCTCATTAAAATCATTTAGAGTTCCAAAATCCTGACCCTTGATAAACAGGTGATCATTAGCAACATGTGCTTCATCAAGAGTAAACAGCTCGTAATGATGATTGTGAGCGGGCCTAACAATTTCATTATATAAAACCATTACTTGTTCGTAGTTATATCCATCGCCAGCATGATATTTACCACGTACGGTATCATAAAAATTCTTTACATCATCATATGTCACTTGCAGCTCCACCTTATACTTTCCCACTTCAAGAGGACTTCCTGTCTTTATTTTTAAGGGATGTTGTGAATTTGCAACACTGTTAGAAGTTTCTGCTTCAATATCAGAATTTTTATCCATATTTTCTATCACACTTGCCATAACAGTTTCTTGTTCATCTTCTGTTGGTTTTGTTTGTTTTTCAGTCTTATTACTGCTACTGTCAGTTTCCACAGTTACTTTTTTTACTTCTATATCTTTTTGAGCTTTCTCATTACTTTGCTTGTGTATTTCATCTCCATGCAATTTTTCCTGCAGAGCTTTTTTCGTATCAGCATAATCATCACGATTGCTTTGCAAAGCTGGTTTATAACTGCTGCTATCATCCGCTTGCATTTGATCTATATAGTTAGATTCTTCTTCCTGTATAGTATTTTTTGCGTTATCCTCACCAACCGTTCCTTTCTCCCCAGACTTGGCTTCACTCTCTACCACAACTTCTTCGTCTACTTGCTCATCATCAATTGTAAATTCAGTACCTATCTGATTGCTATCTTCCTCCAATTCATTAGATAATTTTTCAGATAGCTGGTCACCACTCAAATATGGTTCCTTTGAATATTTAGCATAATTATGGGGATCGGTTCTGTTTTCTGAATAAAACCCACTTTCAAAGTCTGAGTAGGAGCTTTGATTGAGCACAAAAAATAAGTTTTCATAATTAACCAGCATATCACTATCAGGGCTAACAAAATTTAAATATTCATCGCCTTCCCATTCTGGGTGGTGTCTATACTCTGCTATGTAGTATTTACTAGAGTCGAGAGGTATCTTGTCACCTTCTTCCCCATCAAGTTGTAAAACTACTGCTGAATGCCCATTACCTAAATCATTATCTTTTACCACTTTGAATATTTTAATCTCATCCTTTTCTACAAGTTCTTTTAACTCCTCGTTCTTTTCATTTAACTCTTCCTCCCTTTGTCTTTCTGCTTCTCTTTCTTTTGCCAATCTTTCTGCTTCTTCATCAGCTTTCTTCTGCAGTTGTGAGAATACATTTTGTAATATATCTTGTGTGGTTAAGCTATTTGTGTTGCTTAAAAAATTATCTAACACATTTGATGCAATTGGTGACAATTCACCGTGATCATCAAATACTTTTTCCTTTGCTTTATCATAGTGATTTGGGTTATAGATTGCATACAGAGGATAAAAACCATAATCTGCAATTGACGCTCCGTCAGGTGATAGTTCCATTGAGAATCCATAGTAATTAAGTGGAAGATTGGAGGTTAAATATTTACCGTTATCATCCCTAACGTATAGCTCACTTCTACCATTGTGCTCACTATATTTGTTGTAGTAGATATAAAAATTCTCATGGTTAAGATTGAAGTGATCATCTAGATTATCGAATTGAATTGTACTGCCAAGCTTCTCGCGCAAAAGATTTTTGCTTTCATCTGTAAGCTTTATATGTGCAGAAAAGTAGTATCGATCTATAGGTTCGCCTTTTTCTATTTCAAAGTTCAAAGTAATCTTGTCGTTGACCATTGGTAGCCTCCACAAATTCTATAAATCATTTTATTTATCAATCATACGGTCTGTACTATGAAAAATGTGTTAAACGTTAAGATTTTCTCTGTACCGATTCATCTATATTGCCAAGCTTAATAAAGTTACAAGCTCTTTAAAACAATGTTAAACTCAATCACTATGGCAAAAACAGTTGACGTATTACTACCACTTCCAATTGATCAGTTATTTTCATATGCAATTGAGGAAAATACTGAGATTTTACTTAGAGATTACGTAGTGGTGCCATTTGGCAAAAAACGCTTAATCGGAATAGTTTGGAAATACAGTGATAAAAGTAACCGAGAATTAAAATTTATTGAGCAAAAAATCGATTTACCAAATATTAGACCAAAATTGATTGCATTTGCAGAGTGGGTTGCACAATACAATTTAATACTTATTGGTATGCTTGCCAAAGTGATAATGGGAGGAGTGTTAAAAGTAAATCACATAGATAAATTGGTTTGTGTTGAACAAAAGCAGGAAACAAGTGAAATAAGCTGCAAATTGAGTCCTGAACAGCAGGTAGCTAGTGATAAAATAATCAGCAATTTGAACGAATATTCAGTAACTTTGCTTGACGGTGAGACCGGGTCTGGAAAAACCGAAGTTTATCTCTCTGTGATTGCACAATTGATTAAGAATTACACTGCCGTTCCAAATGCTGCTCAGACTTTACCATCCCAGTGCCCAGAGACACAACTGTACGAACATTGTGATTTGGGTCTACCAAGAGGGTGTTATCCGAGTAGCCTGACACTGGGATCCAGTTTTTCATACAACCTCATTACAAATGTTTATTTTAACTTAAGACCAATACCTAATTTACAATCAAAATTCCTGGATTCCAGTGTCAAGCACTGGAATGAAACCTTTGTACTCAAGGCAAAACCCACTGTAACATTTAGCATACCGTCTTTGCCACGTACTAGTATGACACCAGAATATGTTGAAATGACACCAGGAGAGGGTAATGCACAAATTTTAATCCTCCTACCTGAAATTGTTTTAACTTCACAATTGGTAAATCGTGTTCGCGGTCAGATATCAAAAAACTTAGTTGAATGGCACTCAGGGCTCACTCCAAAAACTCGCCTGAATAATTGGCTCAATATAGCAAATGGAAATGCGCAGATAATTATTGGTGCACGGTCAGCGCTTTTTTTGCCTTATAAAAACCTAAAATTGATTATCGTTGATGAAGAGCACGACTCATCTTTTAAACAAGAACAGGGAATTATATATAATGCTCGAGATATGGCGATAATCTTAGCCAAATTTGAAAATATTCCGATTATTTTATCATCAGCTACTCCACTGCTTGAAACGATTCATCATGTTAAAAACGGGAATTACAATCATGTAAAGCTAACTAAACGATTTGGTGGTGCAGAATTGCCACTCATTAAAGTAGTAGATATGAGGAACAACAAGCAATGGATCTCCTCTGAGCTTTTTGAAAGCATCAAACAAACCATAGAGAAAAAACAGCAGGTTATGCTTTTTCTAAACCGCAGAGGGTATGCACAACTGGCAATTTGTAAAAAGTGTGGATATAAAATTTCCTGCTTAAATTGTGCTGTTTGGCTTACATATCACAAGAAAAAAAATGCTCTTTTGTGCCATCATTGCTCTTATCAATTAAAACTTCCAGAGAAATGCTCTAATTGCCAAAGTGAACAGCCATTGTCCCTCTACGGCATAGGAATTGAAAGGTTGCTTGAAGAAATGGTGAAATTAATACCAAACGCAAAAACTGCGATGATAAGCAGCGATCAGAAGTCGGTTAGTAACATCATTGATTTAGTGTTAAAGGAAGAGGTGAACATTATAATCGGCACACAGATAATTGCTAAGGGGCACAATTTTCCTAAATTAACTTTGGTTGGAGTAATAAATGCAGATTTGAGCCTCGAAAATTCTGATTTGAGAGCAGCGGAAAAGACGTATCAATTATTGTACCAAGTTGCAGGCAGATCAGGAAGGTTTAATGAAAAAGGAATGGTAATAGTGCAAACCAATAACCCTGAAAGTTCAATAATAAAAGCATTGCTGCATCAAAAAAGGGACTCATTTTATGAAATTGAACTTAAGTCAAGACGTGAAGCCAAAATGCCACCATTTAGCAGATTAATAGCGCTTATCATTTGTGGTAAGAATCAGATTGCAACACAAAAAGCAGCGAATGAAATAGTAAAATCTCTTCTTTGTCATCCAAGTAGCTTAACTACTTGTATCCAGGAAAAAAATGTAGGTGTAGACAAAAAGGAATTTGAAATTCTTGGCCCATCACCAGCAGCGATAAATTTTTTAAATAATAAGTATCGGTATAGGGTATTATTAAAAATACACAATAAACACAGTTTATCTATACAAAAAAAGCTGAAATATTGGATTAAAAATTGTAACTTGAATTCGAGTATTGCAGTGATAATAGATGTTGATCCTGTGAGTTTTTTTTAACGAGTTCCGTTAAGCCTTCTTGCCAATTACCACAACATTCTCACTGGGAAAAAAATAATCAGGTACAGCCATATTTTTCGGTGCAGGACCCCCAATTACTCGACCTGATGTATCATAATATGAACCGTGGCAAGGACAAAACCAACCATTACCATCTCTTGTAGCGTGGTCAACCGGTACACACCCAAGATGTGTACATATTCCAAGCATAATTAACCATTCGTCTTTCCCTTCGTATACTCTCTGCTCATCTAATTGAGGATCCCTCAAGCTCTTCACATTCACAGCTCTTGCAGCCTCAATTTCTTGCTTTGTGCGTCTACGAATGAATACTGGTTTACCTTGCCACTTTACTTTTACTCCGTGTCCTTCCTGAATTCCAGACAAATTCACCTCCACTGTGGAAGTTGCTAGAACTTCAGCAGAAGGATTCATAGATTTAACCAGTGGCCAAAGTCCGCTTGCAGCTCCTATACCTGCTATAGCGCATGTAGTTAATGTTATAAAATCTCTCCTACTCTTATTTTTAGTAAGATCTTTAACAGGAGGTGTTTTTTTATCCTCTTTGTCTGCCAGTGGTTTTTTATTTTTAGTTAATTTTTTGTCCATTGATCTTTACTTAGCCATAAGTATATATTTTAATTTAAATACTGCATATTAATCAACAAAAACTTGCGCTTTTTGTTTAACCTATACTACGGTTAAGAAGCGATAGAGTTTTCAACTTCAGAAATACTATCTTCAGTGGAATCAGGATCTTCAATTTTCGCTACTGACACCACTTTTTCTCTACTTTCTGTTTTAAACAGAGTGACTCCTTGAGTGCTGCGTCCTGCAATTCTAATCTCATTGACCGAAATGCGAATTAACTTTCCTTTATCTGTAATAAGCATTATATTATCACCCTGCTCAACTGGAAAACTAGCAATAACATTACCGTTTCTGCTAGTAGTAAGAATATTGGTGATACCAACACCACCCCTGTTAGTTATTCTATACTCATACGCAGAAGTTCTTTTACCAAAGCCATTTTCGGTAATAGTTAATATAAACTCCTCATTCACTGCAAGTTTTAAGAATAATTCGTTATCTATTCCTAAATCATTCAAAGTCTTTTCCAATTTAGAATCAATAGAGTTATTAATTGCAGTTCCCAGCCTTTTTGCAAGTGGAACTTTTAAGTAAAGTTCTTTTGTTTCTGTTGCTACACCTATCCCATTTAATATGGTCATGGATATCACGCTGTCATTCTTTGCAAGTTTGATACCTCTTACGCCATCTGAATTGCGACTTTTAAATTGACGCACATCACTTACAACAAATCTGATACTTTTGCCGAATCTTGTTGCAAGAAAAACATGATCAATTGCATTGCATACTTTAACCAATATTAATTTGTCTCCTTCGTCGAGCTTTATTGCTATTTTTCCATTGCTTGGAATATAGTGAAAATCCGCTAAAGAGTTACGCCTTATGTTTCCATAGGCAGTAGCAAAAACTATGTTTTGATTTTCGTCATTTTCACTTGGCAATGGCATGATATTAGTTATAGTTTCACCATCGCTAAGCGGAAATATGTTAACAAGCGCTCTTCCACGTGCAGTTGGCTCTGCAAGAGGTAACTTATAAACTTTTAATCTATAAACTCGACCAATGTTAGAAAAGAATAAAAAGCTAGTATGGGTATTTCCAACAAATAATTCTGTGATTACATCCTCTTCTTTTAATCCCTGTCCTAGCTTTCCTTTTCCACCACGACGCTGAGTTCTGTAGTGAGAAAGTTTTGCACGCTTGATATAACCATTCATAGTTACGGTTATCACCATATCCTCTTGTGGAATTAGATCTTCAGCTTCAATGTCCGCGTCTGACTCTTCTATTGAAGTTTTTCGCGGCACAGCAAATCTGTTCTTTATTTCTTGTAAATTGTTTTTTATTTCTTTCATCAACTTCTCTTCTGAGCCAAGAAAAGCGATATATTCTTTTATCAGGTTGATCATTGAACTTAGCTCAGCTTCTAATTTGTCTTTTTCAAGGCCTGTTAAACGCTGCAGTTTCATATCAAGGATAGCCTTAATTTGTAGCTCAGTTAATCTATACACTCCATCTTTCAAAAAGCTTGCGCTATCTGAAATTAACTCAATAATAGTGTTGATTTCATTTGAAGTTTTCCATTCTTTATTTAAAAGTTCTCTACTTGCTTCCGCAGGATCTTTTGCACCGCGGATGATTTTTATCACTTCATCTATGCTGAGGACCGCAATGTAGAGCCCTATATATATATGAGCTTTTTCTCTCGTTTTTCTTAGACGAAATTCTGTTCTCCTGATTAACACTTCTTTTCTAAAGTCAACAAAAGCAGCTATGATTTCTTTTAACGACATCAAAGCAGGCCTGTTGTTATTGAGCACTAAAGTGTTAACACTAAAACTACTTCTTAGTGGAGTTAGCCCCAATATTTGATTAAGTATAAAACTTGCCTCAGCATTTCTTCTGAGGTCAATTACTACTCTAATACCAGACTTATCGGACTCATCCCTAATTTCTGTTATGCCATCAATTCTTTTTTCTTTTACAAGCTCACCTATCTTCTCAATTAATTTTACTTTGTTTACCTGGTAAGGTATTTCATCAATCACTATTGCTTGCCTATCTTGTGGCAGGTCTTCTATGTGAGTCTTGCCTTGCACAACAATTGATCCACGACCCGTTGCAAATGCTGATCTTATTCCAGACCTTCCAAGAATCGTTCCCCCAGTTGGGAAATCCGGCCCTGGCATCACTTCAAGTAACTCATCAAAAGTAACTTCAGGATTATCTACATATAATATACAAGCATCTATTATTTCTCCAAGATTATGAGAAGGAATATTGGTTGCCATACCAACTGCAACACCACTTGCACCGTTTACCAATAGATTCGGAAACTCTGCAGGCAGCACAACTGGTTCTGTTTCATTTCCATCGTAGTTTGGCCTAAAATTAACTGTATCTTCATCAATATCATTCAGTAAAAAGTGCGACACTTTTTGAAGTCTTGCTTCTGTGTATCGCATTGAAGCTGGTGGATCTCCATCTATCGAACCAAAGTTACCTTGCCCATCAATAAGCGGTAAAAGAAGAGAGAAATCTTGAGCCATTCTAACCAAGGAATCGTAAATAGCTGCATCACCATGTGGGTGATATTTCCCCATTACATCCCCAACTATACGAGCTGCCTTTTTATATGGCTTACCGGCATCGAATCCAGCTCTTGACATTGCATATAATATGCGCCTGTGAACAGGTTTAAATCCATCCCGCACGTCAGGTATAGCCCGGCTTATGATAACGCTCATTGCGTAGGAGAGATAAGAATCTTCCAGCTCTTTTACTATTGAGATTGGTACTATATTATCCTGCATTTTTTATACTTTAATTGAAGTAATTAATAATACTAACATTCAGTTAAGCAAATGGGCAATGACAGACTTGAACTGCCGACCTCCTCGGTGTAAACGAGATGCTCTACCAGCTGAGCTAATTGCCCCTTTAGATCTAATTCTATAGCTCAATATTATTATTGTAAACAAAAATAGCAATAAATTGTATCCGTTCAGCAGAGTGGCAAAATAGGTAGACAAGGTGATCTAAAAAGATAATCATAGAGTAAATGTGAGGTAAGTCCTTACAATAAATGGTGTCATCCAAGTAGCCGAGACTGGGATGGCTTTGTTGCATCGCTCAAGTGAAAAGAACTGGCAGTTACTGACAAAATTCATTATAAATAGCCATTTAACTGTTGAAGAAAAAATATGCCACAAAAAATGAGAGTCAGTAACTGCCATGAATATAACAAATTTCTCCAAGAAAGAGGAAGCATTTTTTGTTATATCAATGACGCCGTAGAAAATTGGTACGAGAATTGTCCAAAAATGCAGGGCGGCAACTATATTTATAGTGATAAAGTTGTGATTTTGGTGCATATAATCGTCAGTTTCTTTAGAATTGGTTTAAGACAAACAGTCGGGTTTATAAAAGGGTACTTGCAACAAATAGGAAGAGATTTGGCAGTTATCAGCTATTCACAAGCATCAAGAAGGTTTAAGAAACTTAATATTAAGATAAATGATTGCAGAATTGATAAAAATAATATGGAAGATATCGAAATTGCTATAGACAGTACAGGAATTAGTATATACAACAACACTCCTGGTCACAGCAAGGAAAATAGCACTGACAGAAAATATCGTGGCTATGAGCAAACGAGAAAATTGCACGTAATGTTGAATATAAACAACAAAAAAGCCATAGCTGTAAAATACAGTAATGGTGTCTACTCTGATCACTATGGAGCTTGTGATTTGCTAAAAGAAGTTGATTTTCAGCATGCCATAAAAGCACTATATGCAGATAGAGCATGTGATAGGCACAAGTTTTATAAGTTGTGTAACAAATATGATATAAAGACAAAAATTCCACCAATAAACAATGCGGCAGAACATCCAGAAATAGATTATATGTCTGACAGGAATGCTGCTATTAGGTTAATAAAATTATACGGTGAAGATGGCATGAAAGAATGGAAAAAAGAAGTAAATTATGGGAAAAGATCTTATATTGAAGGGTTTTTCTCAAGATTAAAGCAAATATTCGGATTTAGTTTTAGGAATAAATCTGAGATAAATCGAGAAAAAGAACTGCTAATCAAATGCTATTTGCTTAATAAATTCACTGATATTGGTATGGCTAAATTTGAGATAGTTACATGAATTTACCATAAATCACCATCTCATAAAGTGTGATGCAACAAAGCCATCCCAGTGTCAGCTACTCGGATGACAAAAAAAGGAGCACTGGAATGACAGCAGTCCTACGTCATACCGCGATTCATTCGCGGTATCTCTAGATCCCGCTAACAAGCAGCGGGATGACGGTTGTCGTTTAGCCACAAATATTTAAGAAATTTACCAAATGAAAAAAAGGCAAAAGAAGCCCTGGGGTTATTATCCGCTTTAAAATATTGGCGTTTTTTATGTTTTAAACGCTTGACAAGCGAGATTAAGCTGCTTTTAATTGCAACTAACTTACGCTGCAAACGTTTAAGAAATTTACTAAGCAGAAAAAAAGACAAAGAATCCCCGAGTTAGCTAGTCTTTTACTATCTCTGTCGAGTATTGGCATTTTTTGATGTCTTGTAACGCTTTGTAAGCGCGTTCAGCTTATTTAGATAAAAATCTAAATGTAGATGAAGTTTTGTAAAGACATACAGTATCTATATACTGCAAAAAATTGAACATAAGACGCCGATACATTAAGTAATCGTCACCTTTTAATCTGCAGATTGGCGAAAGCAAATACAATAGCTTCAGTTTCATGATAAGGGAGCTGGCGAGGTTTGTCAAGGAAGTTTTTCTTTCCCGTGAATTCCCTTTGAAGTTGAATATTGAAAATTGACTGGAGAGTTGTGGATTACTTTGTATATGTCATAACAAGCCATGGCGCTCTCAGCAAAACCATTTAGTATTAATTTTAGTTTGCCTGAATAAATAGCTATATCTCCGATTGCATATATCCTATCTCTACTGGTTTTAAGTGTAGCTGGGTCGACAACTATGCGGCTATGTTCTAACTGTATACCCCAATTGTTTATTGGACCAAGATTCATTGACAATCCAAAAAATGGCAGCAAAAAATCAGCGGATATTTCTTTTTCTTCCTTAGAGGCAATGTTTTTTACTATCACTGTGCTCAATTGCCCATTACCTCCTGCTAGTTCGTGTAATTGATATGGCACTACCAGTTCTATTTTTCCATCAATTTCAAGTGATTCTAATTTATTTCTAGTTTCAGGGGTGCAGCGAAATTCCTTTCTCCTATGTATCACATAAATTTTCTTTGCAACTTTAGAAAGTTCTACAGTCCAATCAGCCGCAGAATCACCCCCCCCTGCAATGACTATAGTTTTATCCTGAAAATCAGAAATTTTATTTACACTGTAAAATACAGATTTATTTTCATATTCTAATATACCACTTAAGGGTGGACGGTTAGGTTCAAACATTCCATTACCTGAAGCAACAATAACAGCCTTACATTTTACCTCTGTACCTATGCTCGTTATGATAGTAAAGTTTTCACCTTCGTTATTTGAAATCTTTTCTACTTTTTGACTTAAATGGTAAATAGGCTTAAATGGCGAAGCTTGCTCCATTAGCTGCTCAATTAATTTTTGGGCAGTAATTACAGGATAACCAGGTATATCGTATATTGGCTTTTCTGGGTAAAGAGCTGTGCATTGTCCTCCTGCTTGATCCAAAACATCTATTATATGACATCTCATATCAAGCATTCCCGCTTGAAAAGCAGTGAATATTCCAACAGGTCCTGCACCTATTATTACTATATCGGTTTTCATATTCAGATGGTGATCTATTTATAGATATTAGCTTTCTTTGCTAACAAGGTCAATTTACAAAGGGATGTATTTTTAAAAGATGTGGCTAGATTAGACAAGATTTCCAGCGTTATGAACCACATAGTCCAAATAAGCTCTAAAAATCAGCTAGCATAGCGAGATGCTGTGCGGACGGAATGGGATTCGAACCCATGGTACGCTCATCACGTACGTCAGTTTTCAAGACTGGTGCCTTAAACCGCTCGGCCATCCGTCCATTCCTTTTCTATCACAACATTTGATTTTAAGCAATCTATAAAAGCTTTACTTGCCCACGCAAAAGTTGCTAAACACACTACTCAATATTTCCTCAACATCAATAATTCCAATCACCGCACCAAGTTCAAATGCAGCAAGCCTCAAATCTTCAGATATCAACTCAATTGGATTATCGATATTAAAACGTTGTAAATGTTCCAGTGCTTTCTTCATGTGATTCCTATGTCTTTGCCGAGTGATTACAGGAGTGTCTCTATCATGCCCAAATTTTTCCTCTGCCTTCTCTTTTATGAGAGAGATCAATTTGTTTGTACCTATTTCCTTTAGAATAGAAATGGGTAAAAGATCTATGCCATTAATTTTTATATTGTGATTATTGATAACATCGTCAGCTTTGCTCAATACATAAATGGTGTCATTTTGGTCTGATGTCATGCAAGTAGCTGACACTGGTTTCCAGCTTATCTCATCATGAACATTGTTTTCAGCACATGTTTCTAGAATCCATTGTCTATTGCATAATTTGCAAGTATTTTTATATCTGGATCCCAGTGTCAAGCACTGGGATGACACCGTTTGTTGATTACAATATTTGCATAGTTGTGTGTCAAGCACTGGTACTACAGATGGTATATTGCCTGTGGCTTGATAATTGACATCGTGTCGTTGTTCAAAAGGAAACAGTTCTATTCTTAAATCAGCTTCAAAAGACCTCTTTTTCGCTCGACTTATACCTTCTGATTCTATTGGATCTGAACTTTCACGAATTCCAGCAGTATCAGAGAGAATGATTGGGTATCCGCCAATGTCAATATGAGCTTCAAGTATATCTCTTGTTGTGCCTGCATATTCAGAAACAATAGCAATATCATGCTTGGCTAAGAAATTAAACAGAGTTGATTTACCGACATTTGGTTCACCAGTTATTACAATATGTAAACCCTCACGCAACCTTTCGCCCCGTCTATTATCATTTAAATGCTCTTGTATCAACTGCACGAGAGATTGCACTTCATTATTAATTTTTTCCAATTCACTTTTTTCTGCCCAAATGTCCTCTGGAAAGTCTATATATGCTTCGATTTTGGATTGTATCGTTATTAATCTTTGCCTCCAATTGCTGTATAGTCTCTCCAATTCTCCTGATATCTGCTTAATCGCTTGTTTAGCTTGCATTTTCGTCTCAGCATCAATTAAGTCTGCAATCCCTTCTATTTGCGTTAAGTCAAATTTACCATTTAGAAAAGCCCTAAGTGAGAATTCTCCAGGCCTGGCCATAACGAAAATTTTTGATAATTCCTCCAAGATGATTTTTATGACGGCCTTGCTTCCATGCACTTGTAGCTCTATAACATCCTCGCCAGTGAAACTGTTTGGAGCAGGGAAATAGATGATTATTCCATTATCTATCGATTGACTGGAATCATCATATAGATCAACTAAAGTAGCAAATCTTGGTTTAATTTCTTTCTTAATATGAAAATGATTTAAAGCTTTAAGCGCGTAGTTGCCTGAAATTCTGATTACTGCAACTCCTGACTTACCAAATACGGTCGATAAAGCGAAAATAGTTTCATTTGTGTTTGTCATTATTTATATAAACTACTTAGCAATATTACACTTAAGAAACCAAAATACCTAAAAAGTCACCCAGGTGAAAATATTTATTTTGAAAACTGATAATATGATTTATAATGACTGACACAAGTTTTAAATATTTTATGCTCAAGAAATTAGCTTGGTACTGGTCTTTTGTAGAGTTAATTAAAGGGTTTGTTATTACATTAAAATATATGTTTAAGCCAAAGGTTACTTTGAGGTATCCTATGGAGAAGGGCCCTTTAAGTCCAAGGTTTCGTGGTGAGCATGCGTTGCGTAGGTATCCAAACGGTGAAGAACGATGCATAGCTTGTAAATTATGTGAAGTTATCTGCCCTGCTCAAGCAATAGTTATTGAAGCAGAGGAAAGAGAAGACGGTAGTCGCCGCACCACGCGCTATGATATTGATATGACAAAATGCATATACTGCGGACTTTGCCAAGAGGCATGTCCAGTTGATGCAATTGTTGAAGGTCCTAACTTTGAATTTGCTACTGAAACAAGAGAGGAGCTAATGTACAATAAAGAAAAGTTATTGCGTAATGGTGAAGTTTGGGAAGACGCAATTGCACTCAGGTTAAAGAAGAATAGGCCTTATTATTAATGTTCAGAGCTTATAACCCTGTTATCCATTATGATTTAGGGGCAGTGCCCACTAGGGGTGGTGTCATCCCAGTAGCTGATACACAACTGCACGAACATTTGTTTGCGAGGGCAGTATGTTAAATGTTATAGCCTGTTTTGCCTCAAACACAAAGGTGTCATCCCAGTGCTTGACACTGGGGTCCAGGTATAAAAATATTTGCAAATTGTGCAATGGACAACAGATTTTAGGAGCATACGTTAAACTAATTTCCATTATGAAAATAAGATGGATCCCAGTGTCACGCACTGGGATGACAAAGAGAGGGTTAGACAAAAGGGTCGATAAATGATTAGGATTACTTTTTCAGCCGAACAAAAAGTAAAAGAATACAGTGGTAAAGTTACTGGCTTTGATATATTACAACCGGATGTTTTGAAAGAAGCAATTGCCTTTAAGGTAAATGGTGAGTTGCATGATCTCTCACGTGAAATTGAAGCTGATGCAGAGATAGAGGTGATACAACTGAGTGACGAAGCGGGTTTAGATATAATAAGGCATGATGCTGCTCACATAATGGCACAGGCAGTGAAAGAGCTATTTCCTAATACTCAGATTACTATCGGCCCAACAATTCAGGACGGTTTTTACTATGATTTTGCTACAGGTCGTACCTTCACCACGGACGATCTTACCGCAATAGAAAAGAAAATGAAAGAGATTGTAAAAAGTAACCACAGATTTGTTCGAGAAGTTTGGACTCGCAAGCAGTCAGTTGATTTCTTTAGTGGTATAGGCGAAAAATATAAGGTTGATATTATCTCATCCATACCAGAGGGTGAAAACCTAACTGTTTATAGGCAAGGTGATTTTGTTGACCTATGCCGTGGTCCGCACTCACCATCAACCGGCAGAGTTAAAGCGTTTAAACTTATGAAAGTAGCGGGTGCATACTGGCGAGGTGATGCAAAGGGACCAATGTTGCAGCGAATATATGGCACAGCATGGAGAAATAAGGATGAATTAAACGCTTATCTTGAGTGTCTCAAAGAAGCAGAGAAACGTGATCACCGCAAAATTGCCAAGGATATGGATTTATTTCACATCCAAGAGGAAGCTGTTGGGCAGGTTTTTTGGCATGAACAAGGATATATTCTATATAATGTTCTTGGGTCTTACATCAGAAAGAAGCTAACAAATAATGGCTATTTTGAGGTAAAAACTCCTATTTTAGTAAGTAAAGAGCTGTGGGAAAGATCTGGACATTGGGATAAGTTTCGTGAAAATATGTTTATTGTTGACGAGTCTGAGAATAAAAAGTTAGCAATAAAACCCATGAATTGTCCTTGTCATGTGCAGATTTTTAATTCTCACACCAGGAGCTACCGTGATTTACCAATACGTATGGCAGAGTTTGGCACATGCCATAGAAATGAAAGCTCAGGATCATTGCACGGACTGATGCGAGTGCGTGGTTTTACGCAAGACGATGCACACATTTTTTGTATGGAAGAACAAGTGAATTCTGAGACTATAAAGTTTTGTGACCTTTTAAAAGAAGTATATTCAGAGCTTGGATTTAATGAAATTTCTGTGAAATTTTCAGACCGTCCAGATATTAGAGCAGGTAATGATGAAGTGTGGGATAGAGCTGAAAAAGCGCTGCTTGAAGCCGTTAAAGAAGCAGGCTTGAGTTATAAACTTAACCCTGGTGAAGGTGCGTTTTATGGTCCAAAGTTAGAGTTTGTCTTGAAAGATGCAATAGGCAGAAGCTGGCAATGTGGAACATTACAAGTTGATTTCATTTTACCAGAACGTCTGGGAGCTTTTTATATAGGAGCAGATGGACAAAAGCATCACCCTGTCATGTTACATAGGGCAATTCTTGGAACTTTTGAGCGTTTTATTGGAATTTTGATAGAAAATTATGCAGGAAAATTTCCAGTTTGGCTTGCTCCAACGCAACTTGCTATTCTGACCATTACAAATGAGGCTGACGGTTACGCCACAGAAATTAGCAATATTTTAAAAGAACAAGGTGTGAGAGTCAAGACTGATTTGACCAATGAAAAAATTAGTTATAAGATACGTTTGCATAGTTCAAACAAGGTTCCTATATTGTGGATTGTAGGCAAAAATGAAGTTACAAGTAAAACTGTGTCAGTAAGAAATTTAGGATCGGAAAGACAGGAGTCTTTTTCTTTGGAAAAGGCTAATGAATCGCTGTTAAAAAGTATTAATTTGAATTAAGGGAGTTAAAGTTTGCAAGTTAAAAAGAACAATAAAAACAGGATTAATGGATTTATCACAGCTAAGGAGGTACGCTTAGTTGATCATAATGGTGAAATGGTCGGAATCGTGCCAATAGAACGAGCTTTGGAATTTGCACAGGGTGTTGGTTTAGACTTGGTGGAAATTGCACCTGATTCAACCCCTCCAGTATGTAAAATACTGGATTATAGCAAGCAAAAGTATGATATAAAAAAGAAAGCAAGTGAAGCAAAAAAGAAACAAAAAACATTAACTATAAAAGAAATTAAACTGGGTCCTAATATTGGTGATCACGACTACGAAACAAAATTGCGTCAAGCAAGAGACTTACTTGTCCACGGACATAAAATTAAAGTCACAATGAGATTTAGAGGGAGAGAGCTTATAAACACTGAAGTTGGACTGGAAAAATTAGAACGGCTAATTCGAGACACTGAAGATATCGCAAAGGTAGAATTGGCACCTAAAAGAGAAGGGAATCAATATTTTTTAGCTCTGGTTGCTAAGTAGCAAAACGGCTTAAGAAGTATAAGTAAAGTTAAATTATCGCTCTCTCTTTGATAACATGGCGAAAATGTCTTATTAATCCTTGAATCGGCCAAGCTGCAGCATCGCCAAGCGCGCAAATTGTATGTCCTTCTATTTGAGTTGTAAGGTCAAGCAGCTTATCTATTTCATCAGGTTTAATATCTCCTGCCACCATCCTCTTCATAATCCTCCACATCCATCCAGTACCTTCACGGCATGGTGTGCATTGTCCACAGGACTCATGCATATAAAAGTGTGATAACCTCTCTATTGCAGCTATTATATCAGTTGATTTATCCATCACTATTACAGCAGCAGTACCAAGCCCTGATTGTGCAGTTCTTAATGAATCAAAATCCATTTCAATAGTATCGCATATAGATTTTGGAATTAATGGCACTGAAGACCCACCAGGTATTACAGCAAGTAAATTATCCCAACCTCCTCGCACTCCACCTGCGTATTTTTCAATTAATTCACGTAATGGAATTCCGAGCTCTTCTTCAACATTACACGGGTTGTTTACATGTCCTGAAATACAAAAGACCTTGGTACCAGTATTATTTGGTTTACCAAGAGATGTAAACCATTCTCCTCCGCGATTCAGAATATCTGGAACCATGGCTATAGTTTCAACGTTGTTTATTGTGGTTGGGCAGCCAAAAAGTCCAACACCTGCGGGAAATGGAGGCTTCATGCGAGGAAAGCCCTTTTTTCCTTCAATTGATTCGAGTTGAGCTGTTTCTTCCCCACATATGTAAGCTCCTGCGCCCCTATGGATAAACACATCAAGATCATAACCTGATTTGCAGGCATTTTTTCCAATTAAACCTTCTTTATAGGCTTCCTCAAGTGCTTTTTTTAGAACTAAATATTCATTATAAAATTCACCCCTGATATAAATATACGCAACTGATGCGCTGATCGCTTTGCCGGCCAGGAGAATTCCCTCAAGTAACTTATGTGGCTCATATCGCAATATATCTCTATCTTTACATGTACCAGGTTCTGACTCATCTGCATTGACTACTAAATATGCTTTTGGAAGATTCTTGGGCATAAAGCTCCACTTAAGGCCGGTGGAAAATCCTGCACCCCCTCGACCTCTCAAACCAGATTTCTTTACTTCATCAATGATCTTTGCTGATCCTAAATCTAGTAACTCCTTTGTCTTTTGCCAGCTACCACGTTTTTTTGCACCCTCAAGTAGTGGAGTTTCTTTACCATTTAGGTTGGTGAATATTTTGTCTTGTTCTTTTAGCATGTTTTTCAAAATTTGTGAGTGATCCCGACGCGATTCGAACGCGTGACCCACTGATTAAAAGTCAGTTGCTCTACCGGCTGAGCTACGGGATCATTTCATTTTTCAGCTATACTAAACATCAATACAGTTTTTATCCGTTTTAATCAAACTAAAATTTTCATGTGTGGTTAAATAAATTATATAATATACTGCGTTAGTGATAATTTAGTTAAAAAATTTTTAAAGGAAAACTTCTTGTTAATTTTCAGTTCACAGATTTATTTGGATGGTGTGACGTATAACGCTAAGGAGACAAAAAAATAGAGAAGTGTGTACACCCTACAGAATTTGTACACTATTTAGCAATAGCCTAATAGATAAATATTTCTTGCATTTCAGCCTGAGTGATTTATGCTTTAAGCAAGAATTACCTGGGGGTATAGCTCAGCTGGTAGAGCATCTGTTTTGCACGCAGAAGGTCAGCGGTTCGATCCCGCTTGCCTCCACCAATATAGGTTCTAACATATCATAAAGTCAGCCTATTTTAGTCCATGAGTATTTTACACTAGTTCCCTAAAAAATCCCTCTTTCTATAACTTTTCTCTACGCAAGTAATATTTGTTATTATAATTCTGATATATACTAACTTAACAATAAATTAATCAATAAATGTTAGAATACTAACAATGAATTTATTGGTAACACCTATGAGTGGAAAAAAACATGTTTTTAAGATGGTGCCTGGAAAAAAGGTGCTTAACGAGACTGGATTGAAGATATTTCAAGATTCTGCAGATAGCGGGGGGTTAATTTTTGATAAACTTATTAAAATTGGGTTTATACCACTTGATGATAAAGACAATATAGCACTAGGCTTACCTATAAAATTTTGCGATGCCTGGAATGATGGTCCGTTTAAACCTGTTGTATGTATAAAGGAAAATGGAAAAGATTTGGAGAAAACATCTTACCGTTGTGATAAAGAAGGAGATCTAATCACAAAGTGTAAATTTCCGGTCGTGCCATTTAGAAATGCTGATCTCGATTATGTAAATAACTCGCATTCCTTTGCATATCTCAATGACAAATTAATGAAGATATCAGTTGACTACAAAGTATCAGAATCTTCTCATAGTATATATCGGCACTTTCTTGGGATACAACCAGTGAAATATCAATATGTAACATGGGAAGAGTCAGGTACTAATAAATATTATTTCTCAGATGATCAAGGAAATATTATTGATACACCTGACAATAAGGCACTCCAATATATTAAATTACAGAGCAAGGAACAAACAATAAAAGATATAATATCATCTAATATGCCAGAGAAGCTATCAAGCGCGTTTACCAAAGTCTTTATTCAGGACCTAACAGACGACCAACTAAAGACCCTTGCCAATACTCTTAGTAACGAGCAACTGCAAAAAATAATTCCTGAACTGAATTCAAATCAACTGCAGGTTCTTGCACAGAATTTAACGGATGGACAGCTACAAAAAATCATTCCTGAACTGAGCTCAAACCATTTGCAAGCTTTAGCAAAGAACTTAACAGATAACCAACTACGAGCTTTAGTAGATCATCTAACCAATCACCAATTACAAACCCTTGCTCAGGAACTAAATCCAGAAAAATTACAAATAATTGTTCCTATTTTAAATGATGCTCAGCTTGAAACTCTAGTTAGAGACTTAAATCCAGGGCAAGTAAAAGAAATCTTATCTCACTTAAAAGTGGATCAGTTCAAAGCACTTATTAAAATTTTAAATGACGAGCAATTTACAGTGCTTGCAAAAGACTTGGCTGAGCACCACTTGACGATACTTTCCAAAGAATTAGAAGGTGACCAGTTAAAAGCTTTAGTAAATAGTCTGCGAAAAGAACAACTGGAAGACTTAGTTAATAAGCTTGATCATGATAAACTTGGCATAATTGCTCAGGATTTAACTGATTCTAATAGGATCCAGATTATCATTAAGTCTTTAGCTAACAACCCAGAGAAACTTCAAGCTTTTGCTCGCAATATGTCTAATGAGCAGTTTAAGGAACTTTTGGATAACGTGGGTGCAGAAGAGCTTAAAGATATCATTCACAAACTGCCTTATGAGAAAGTGACAGCTGTGATTGGTGATCTCGGCAGTAAGGATCAGTCTAAAGCTATTATTGATGCATTAAAAGAGAAACTTGAAGAGCAGAGTAAACAGAACAAGGAAATGATTGAGATGCTCAAGCAAATCAAGGACGATATGCCAGACATTGGACAGGCTCCAGACTTTACAATAGTAGACATTAATAATGACTCACTGTTATTTGTATAGTAGTGATTTATAAAGATAAGTAGTTTTTTTATAGGAGGTAACTATTATGAATAAAAATATAAAATTATATTCTAGTGAAGAAGTTGAATCAAATAATACATTACAACTTTCGAAGCCGAAGTTTGATAAACCAAGCTTTGAAAAGCCAGTAATAAAGAAGATTGTCAGTGGTAAAACAAAGGAAGAATTTGATATAACTAAGGATATGACACAAGAAGAGATTGATAAGATGCCACAAATTACATTGACCATCAAGCACCTTAAAAATTTTTATGATGGCTTGATAAACAGCATTAATAAGTATGACGAAAATATGGATAGTGCAATTCAAAGTGGTATAATAACACAATTATCATCAACCATAGATAGTATAGGCAGCAAGACAAGTAGTATAGACAGTGAACTTGCAGATCTTAGGAATTCGATTCCAGATATTGGAGAAGCTCCTCCATTACTCCATATTACTGGTGAAGAGAACGGATTGCTTTAATAAAAAAGGTAATAGCCTGATATCAGGCTGTTACCCTTTCCACATATCATTTCAATATAGCTGAGTTGATTTTGAAATTATAATTTTTTATAGGAGTTAGCATGAATAATAGTAAACAAGAAAGCAAAAACGAACTTAAAGTAATAAGCAAAATAGAAGTTAACACCAAACCTAAAGGTTATGATGAAACAGTTGCGCGAAATCCAGCGCAGCTTGGTTATGTCCACAAAGCTTTAGATAAATTAATCGCAGAGCTGAACACGAAATTCGTTCCTGAATTGGATGATGTATTGCATAACAATAGCAACTCTATCAGTCAATTAAATGACATGCTAACAGAAGAAAGGAGTAAGCTTGAGGAGCTAATAAAAGAAATTAACGATTTAAAATCTTCGCTAGAACCGCCACCAATGGATGCTCCTGAATTCATATAAGAAAAAAAGTAATAGCCCAGTGGGCTGTTACTCTCTCTACATATCGTTTCAATACAGCTGAATTAGGGAATCTGTTTTAAAACTTTCGGCATATAGTTCTCATCATGTTTTGCAAACACTGTATCTGCAAGAAAAGTACTATTATCAAACATTTTACCTTGCACAACAACACCACTTTTTTCTGAAAACATTGGTGGAAGTATCCCTTGATATTTTACCACAACGCTTTTGTTAAAATCTGTCATTTGAAAAATTACTTCACTTTCGCTCCGTATCACGCTATTTTCAACAACCATTCCACCAACACGGATTAGTTTTTGACTATTTTGTAAAACTATTGCCTCACTTACTGTATAGAAAAATGAGATGTTTTCTTTGAGCGTTGTTAAAATAAAAAAGACTATGCAGCTTAAAAAGCAGAAAATTCCTGAAGTTATAAGTAATCGCTTATGTTTCTTCTTCATTATTATCTTTCAGGCTTTCTAGAATTTTTTTACTTTTAATATAGCAAGAAATGGTAAGAATCAGTTCTCCGGTAATCAATGTAAGACTAATAAGGTAAGCAAAAATCACATACGTGTTCATAATATATCGTTAATAAATAACTCACCTGCATCAAAATAAATTAAGCTTTCATCCTTTTGCTGCAACACCAATTTACCACTTTTATCTATATCAGCAAAAATTCCTTCATACAATTTGTCAGCTAACTTTACACTGATTTGCTCGTTCATCTTGAATGCTCTTGTGAGCCACATTTTTCTTATAGCATAAAACCCATCAAACAGCCATTGCTTTCTTAGCTTATTAAAATTTATTATTAATTTCTCTAATAGATCTATGTTAGACACAGATTCACCGTAATTGCTAATACACGTTGTTCCTGGAAGTGGTGCATGATTGACATTAATTCCAATTCCTACAATAAGCCAATTCGAATTGGATCTTTTTTCAAGCAATATTCCACTGATTTTTCTACTATCAACTAGGACATCATTTGGCCATTTATATTGAATGTTACTATCATCCATAAATGACAGTAAAGTATTCCCTACAACAAGAGCAGTCACAAAAGTCAATTCTGTTAATTTGCTAACTTGATTCATTAAACCTCTTTCTGTCATCCCAGTATTTTCCCCAGTGTTTGACACATAACTATGCGAACACTGCAATTTGCAGGTGGTATGTGGTGTCATTCCAGTGCATGACACTGGAATCCAGTTCTTATTACACAGTTGCCTGATGTGCCCATTTGTAATTAAGTTTTCTGGATCCCAGTGTCTGGGCACTGGGATGACATCATCCTTGGTGGGAATACCACAACGTTTGTACAGTTGTGTGCTTGACCATTCTTCTTTTTTTCTAGATTCCAGCGTCACGCGCTGGAATGACACCGAAAGCTGGCTTTCATTCAGATAATCGTTAAAGAGGTTTATCACCAAACTCGCATAAAAATTACCCTCTGGAGAAACCCAACTTTTTCCGGTGCGCCCCCTGCCTTCTGTTTGTTTATCGGCAATAATAACGGTTTCATTTGATATTCCTTTATCAATTAAATCCAATGCTTCTTTATTAGTGCTTGAAACTTCTTTGTAATGATGAATATGAAAGCCCTCAGGGATCACCTTGTCAGCCCTTTAGTTCAATGAGTGAGTAAAGATCTTCTACATACAAGAAAAGAACGAGGTTGATCAGTGAAGCCACTGAAGTGATAATGAATAGACCCTTAGAATAAGCAACCTTATTACCACTAGCTTTATCAAAATACATAACTTTCATGATATTTAAATAATAGTAGCATGATATCACACTCGCTATTACAAGGATCAAGGACAGGCTGATAAAGCCAGAATTTATTAAACTTTTGAATATAAAAAATTTAGCGAAAAACCCAGCAAGTGGAGGTATTCCCGACATTGAGAGTAACAGCACAGAAAGATGAAATGCTACAATTGGGCGTTTCTTCCCTATACCAGATAAATTTGCAATATCACAATCGTCATCGTCAATTTGTACGAGATATGAGAATAGCCCTATGCTTGTGATGATATATATCACCAGATACATTAAGGCACTATCTGTTCCTGCTTGTGTAAAAATAGAAAGTGAAGCAAATATAAAACCAATGTGACCAATTGAACTGTAAGCAAGCAGCCTTTTTAAGTTTTGCTGACATAAGGCCCCAAAAGCTGAGATAAGCACAGACAATGCTGAAACGTATAAGAAAATAGGCTGAACATAACTTTTTACATTTACTAACTCTTCATTCATCAATCGAATTAAAAATGTTACAAGTGCAGCTTTTGGGGCCGTAGAAAAAAACGCAGTTACTATGGTAGGTGCACCTTGATAGACATCTGGAGCCCACATATGAAAAGGAGCAATAGCAAGCTTGAAACACAAACCAATTAGGATAAAGACTAATCCAAAAACTATTCCATAAGTTATCTGATGGCTTTGCAAGAATGAACCGAGCTCAGAGAAATTGACTTGTCCTGTATATCCATAAAGCAGCGACATTCCATATAGCATAATGCAGGAAGATAGTGCACTAAGTGTAAAATATTTCACTCCTGCTTCACATGAATAAGCTGAATCTTTATTAAAGCTCGCAAGAACATACAAAGATATACTCATCAACTCAAAAGCTAAATAAAAAGAAATCAGACTATTTGCTGAAACCAAAGTTATCATGCCAAATAGCGCAAAAAGAATCAGTATTGAAAATTCATATTTATAGTCATATTTTGATAAATTCAGCATCAAAAGTATTAAAATTCCTGTGCTGAGAATTAACCCTTGGGCTGACCTGATGTATAAATTGAGTTTTAACAACGAATTAAAGAGAAAAATTTCATTGTTTTCTGCCGAAATAATTAAAATAATCAAAGTTACCACTGTGCAGCCAAGTGCTAATAAGTTGATAGTTCGGCGGTTAAATATAATTCCAAGCAGTAGCAACACTAACGAGGAGATAATAGAGAACGTTTCCGGCAATATCTGTATATAATTCATAGCGCATTATATTTGACTAACAAATTTGCCATACATGGCTTCAAATAATTCAGTGCAAGGGTTGGGTAGAATCCAAGCAAAATAACAAACACTGCAAGCAGAATTAAGACAGAAAATTCTATGCTATCCAAGCGGTTATTTAATAATTTAGAATAGCTAACCCCCCATATTATTTGCTTACATAAATTCAGCATATAAACTGCGCTTAAAATAGTGCCAAGTGCGATAAATCCTGTAAAAAACCCTATGCTCTTAAACATTCCAACCATAGCCAAAAACTCACCTATGAATCCAGATGTTCCAGGTAGCCCTATTGAAGCCATTGAAAATAAAATGAACATAAAACCAAATTTTGGCATTGTGTTTACTATGCCAAAATATTTTGCAATCTCCAAAGTTCCAGTTCGAGTATATAGCATTCCAACACACAAAAATAAAGCAGCAGAAATAAGGCCATGACTAATCATTTGAAATATGCTACCCAGTACTCCTTCCTCACAAAATGAAAAGAGGCCAGCAGTAACGATCCCCATATGTGCTATTGAAGAATAAGCTATTAACTTCTTTATATCATCTTGAGCAAACGCAACTAGCGAAGCATATATCACCGCAATAATGCTCAGCACAACAACGAAATTTGAAAAATATAAACTTGCCTGAGGAAGCATTGGAATAGAAAACCTTAAAAATCCATATCCTCCCATTTTAATAAGCAAGCCAGCTAAAATCACAGATCCAGAAGTTGGTGATTGTACATGCGCATCAGGAAGCCAAGTGTGAAATGGAAACATCGGTACTTTTATTGCAAAAGAAATAAAAAATGCAATCCACAGCAATGACTGCACTTCAAGATCAAGGCTTGGCACTAATGTAGCTAATTTTTGTATATTAAACGTTCCAAAAATGTTATAGATGTAAACCAATCCAAGTAGAAATAATAATGAGCCAGTTAATGTATAAAGAAACAACTTAAACGTTGCATATACCCTGTGTTTTCCTCCCCAGATGCCAATAATAAAGAACATTGGTATTAAAACAGCTTCAAAAAACACATAAAAGCTTATAGCATTCAGTGAAACGAAAAAACCGACTACAAAACTCTCAAGCAGTAGAAATAATGCCATACATAGCCTAAGGGTTGTATAACTCATTTTGCAGTTGTAGAGTATACAAATTACAAACAAGAAAGTTGTAAGCAGAAGGAAAAGCAACGATATACCATCTATCCCTATTCCAACATTTCTAATTGGGTAGCTGACAAACTGAAAGTCCGCATCGTTATAATCAAATTCTATACAAGCTACAATGCTAAGCAAAAATGGAAGTACAGCAAAAAATAGAGCAAGGAATCTTAAGTGTATAGATTGATGATTAATCCTGATTAAGGATAAAATCAACGCTCCTATCAGTGGAAGCAAAAATATACTAAGTAACAACACCTTCTATTTAATTCCAATAATATATAAAGCACCGATTATTAAAGTAACAAACATAATAAATGCATAATCAAATATATAACCAGTTTGTAACTTTATAGAACTTTTTGAACATTCATTAACCAACCTTACAACACCATTTGGTCCAAATGAATCAATAGCCTTAACATCAAACTTCCATAGAAGCCTAGATATAAACCTTATCGGTGCAATTATAACAAACTCATACACCTCATCAAAGTACCATTTATTCTGCAAAAACTTAAGTAAAAATTTACTTTTAATTTGCCTAATTACTTGATATTGGTAAATTAGGTACGCAAGTGCTATTCCACTTAGGCTTGTTAAGGTTGGCAGTAGTTTTATAAAGAAATTATGAACTCCATGCTCATCAATCATCACTAAACTTGATTTCCAAAACGCATTACTAGTTATGTTCAAAATATTTGCTCCCCATATTCCAGAAAATACTGATCCAAAAGCGAGTATCAGTAATGGTATAAGCATAATCTTTGGTGCCTCATGTATATTAATTTTACTTTGTTTTTGGCTGTGGAACACAAGAAGCAATAACCTCCAAGAGTAAAACGCTGTGAAGAATGCAACAACTAAGCTTATTACAAAAGCAAAGCTATCCGTGCTATAAGCATGTTCAATTATCAAATCCTTTGAATAAAAACCTGCAAATGGGAATATCCCAGAAAGCGCAAGAGATCCAATCCACATGAGAGCGTAAGTGCAAGGGATTTTCTTCCAGCAATTTCCCATTTTCTGAATGTTTTGCTCATGATGCATTGCATGAATCACATTGCCAGCACCAAGAAATAGTAGAGCTTTAAAAAAAGCGTGTGTCATTAAATGAAAAATAGCAACATTGTAAGCAGAAAGCCCACATGCCATGAACATATAACCAAGTTGACTGCAGGTTGAATAAGCAATTATTTTCTTTATATCGTTCTGAGTAATTGCAACGGTGGCTGCAAAAAAAGCAGTGAGTGCTCCAACGATAACTATTAATTCTCGTGCCACATTTGATAACTCAAACAATGAAGAACACTTTGCTACTAAAAATATACCTGCTGTTACCATCGTTGCTGCGTGAATAAGTGCAGAAACAGGAGTTGGCCCTTCCATTGCATCTGGCAACCAAACATGTAAACCAAGCTGTGCAGATTTACCCATACAGCCAATAAAAAGTAATATGCATATTATATGAGTTACTTTGAATTCACAGCAGAATGCCCTAATGTTCTGCGTGCCAAGAAGATCAGTTGTGTCAAAAACTTCAGTAAAATTCAAAGAGTGAAATGTATAATAAACAAGAAAGATTCCAATCAATAGTGCAAAGTCTCCTACCCTATTCACAACAAATGCTTTAATTGCTGCATTATTTGCAGAATATTTTTGGAACCAAAATCCTATGAGTAAATAAGAACATAAGCCAACCCCTTCCCAGCCAAAAAAAAGCTGCACGAAATTATCGCTTACAACCAGCACAATCATGCAAAACGTAAATAGCGATAGGTAAGAAAAAAACCTCGACTTCCCCTTATCATGCTCCATATAACCGATAGAGTAGAGATGTACTACCAGTGAAACGGTGGTAATAACAATAAGCATTAAGGATGAGAGAGCATCCACACTAATTGCCCAATTTACTTTTAAGATGCTCAATGAAAACAAAGGAAATAAACTCAAGTGATAATTTTCAGAGAAGGTGAGAAAAACATACCAAGATAAAACTGCAGATATTCCAATCCCTGCCGTTGTAACTAACTGACTTTTTCTAAAAAGTGCTGCAAATAGCGAACCAAAAAGTGGCAAAAATACTATTAATTTCAGTATATCCATCATACTTTCATTCTTTCATTAAATTTGCTTGTTCAACATCTATATTGCCACGGCTTCTATAATATACAACCAATATTGCAAGCCCAACTCCTGACTCTGCTGACGCAACAGTCAACACAAACATCACAAAAATTTGCCCAACTATATCATTCATAAAGGCAGAAAAAGCAACTAAGTTGATATTAATTGCCAGCAATAATATTTCTATTGATAACAATATATTGATTATGCTCTTACGGTTGATGAAAATACCGCACACTCCAATAGTGAACAAAACAGCAGCAACTATCAAAAAGTGATTTAATCCTATTTCCATTCTACTCCTTTTCCAAATTTAGCCTTAATCAATTTTACAGATGAAGATTGTGTCAATTGCTTTAATACATTCTGTTTTTTAACTCCTTTTTTCTTGTTCTGCAAAGTAAGAGCAATTGCACCGACAATTGCAACAAGCAGCAGAATACCAGAAAGATGAAAAGCGTACATGTAGTCGGTATACAGCAAATTACCAATAGCTTTCACATTATTGGTATTATAGTTTATAACATTGCTTATATTCGGTGCTGAGCTGCGGATTACAAAGCTGATGACTAGAAAAAACACAACACACAACATAGCACCAAGAGTGCAATGCTTTGCAAAACCCTGGCGCAACCTTATGTAGTCAATATCGAGCATCATAACTACAAAGAGGAACAACACCGCAACCGCACCGATGTATACTATCATCACCATCATAGCAATGAACTCAGCTCCAAGGAGAATGAAAAGAACTGCAGAGTTAACGAAGGTGAAAATTAAAAATAATACTGCATGCACAGGATTTCTTACACTAATTACGCATACAGCAGATAAAATGCTGAGAATTGCAAAAAAATAAAAGAAAAAAGGCATCGATACTTTAACTGCAACAATAGTTACTAATTTAAAGTGACTATCGTGGTAAAGTCAATATTATATTAAACGTTTGAAAACATTGTACTACAAAGCTCCAGCTCCATTTTAAATTATTATAAAGCTGAAGAAATAGAAATGAAGGCGTACATATAAGCCATTCCAAACTCCACTTATCCACCCAACAAGCAGAAGTTCTGGTGCCAATACCTCAAATCAAGTTGTTGTTACTCAACATACACCTGAAACTACTAAAACAAAATAGATGTAAAACCTACGTTTAAATATGTAGTACTTGAGTGAAGCATTCTTTAACTGTTCTATTCAATAAAACCTTTACAATATTTCAATCATAGGTTTAACTTTACGAAATTATAATCTATAGGGCTACGATGAACGATTATCTCTCACTGCTAAATCCAGAACAACAATCAGCTGTAACTAACATAGATGGACCAGTTTTGATACTGGCAGGAGCCGGGACGGGAAAAACAAGAACGATTACTTCAAGAATAGCACACATAATTAGAAACGGTCACGCTTATTCTGATGAGATATTAGCAGTTACATTTACAAATAAAGCAGCAAATAAGATGGTATCAAGGGTACTTGAGCTAACGGGCACAAATATACCATGGCTTGGCACTTTCCATGCAATTGCAGCAAAAATTTTGCGCATGCACGCAGAAATTGTGGGCTTAAACCCCAATTTTACAATCATTGGTGTGGATGACCAATTACAGGTAATAAAAAATATTATCAATGAAATAAATCCTGATTACCTATCAGAAAAATGTAAGACCATTATGAATATTATTCAGCAATGGAAAGAGAAGTGCTTATTGCCATCTGAAGTGGAAGATATTCAATCATTTAGGCCAGTATATGTAACTGCACTCAAGGTCTATCACCAGTATCAGGAAAGGTTGAAATTCCTTAATTCTGTCGATTTTGGTGACTTATTGCTATATAACATACAGCTCTTTAATCAAAAGACCGAAGTTCTGTCCTACTACCAAAACAAGTTTAAATATGTCATGGTAGATGAATATCAAGATACAAATGCGATACAATATCTTTGGCTAAAATACCTTGCAAAAGAGCACTCAAATATTTGCTGTGTAGGAGATGATGACCAGTCGATATATAGTTGGCGTGGTGCAGAAGTTGAAAATATTTTGAAGTTTTCTGATGATTTTAAAAATGCAAAAACCGTTAAACTAGAGTGTAACTACAGGTCAACATCCCACATACTTGCAACTGCGTCATATGTTATCAATCACAATAAGACTCGCTTAGAAAAAAAATTGTGGACAACAAACATTGAAGGGGAAAAGGTAAATCTAATAAAATTATGGGATGGGAAAGCTGAAGCAAGGTTCATAAGCGAACAGATATTGAAACTCAATAAATACAGATTTAGTGACATTGCAGTGCTGGTAAGGGCCACTTTTCAAACTAGAGTTCTCGAAGAGTATTTTATAAAATATTCAATTCCCTACAAGATTATAAGTGGCGTAAAATTCTACGAACGTCAGGAAGTCAGGGATATAATTGCATATTTAAGACTTGTTACAAACAATAACGATGACTTAGCTTTCGAAAGGATAGTAAATCGGCCAAAAAGAAGCATAGGAGCTACAACTCTAAAGAAAATATACACGACTGCTCAGGATAACAAAATTTCTTTTTTTGAGGCAGCAAAAATATTAGTTAATAGTAATCAGGTAACCGAAAGAATTAAACTCTCACTCAACGATTTTTTAAATAAAATTAAAGCTTGGGAAGAAATAGTAAGCGTAAAACCACTGCATGAATTCGTTAAAATCGTAGCAAACCAATCAGGATATATTGAAATGCTTGAAAATGAGGAGGTAACAGGCTTAGCACGAATAGAAAATGTTAAAGAGCTCATCTCATCTTTAAAAAATTTCGATAATGCCACAACTTTCTTGGAGCATATAAGTCTGGTGATGGAAGTGGATAATATGAATAACGATGACACCGTATATGTTATGACTCTTCATGCAGCCAAAGGACTTGAATTCCCGTGCGTGTTTCTACCTGGTTGGGAAGAGGCATTATTTCCTCATCAAAGATCTTTTGATGACAAAAGTGGTAAAGCTTTAGAAGAAGAAAGAAGACTTGCATATGTTGGCATAACCAGGGCAAAGGAAAGGTTAATCATTTCATGTGCAGATAGGAGGGAAATTAACAACCAGTGGCAACCGATGCGCACTTCTCGGTTCATTAAAGAATTGCCAAGAGAAAATGTTGAGGTAATTAAAAGCAACATTGCCTACTGTTGAAGCTATAATTGCAGATAAACATATCTTACAAATCTGAATTACTTCAACTATATGTTTCTCCTGGCAAAAATTCTGTAACCGTTCACACTTAATTCTTCAATCTCATACCAATTTCTATTACATAACAAACAAATAGACAATAGAAGTGAGAAGGTTATACTAAGGCAGTATAATGATGGAGTTTTGGAATGGCATTGGTATCAGGTTGCAATTTTAGCTTACATTGTGCCAATCTTTCTTCGATTGCTGCTCGCATAAATTCTGCCTGTCTTTTAGTTCTGCAGTGCACTATCGCATCATCCACATATCTTTCAAATGGTACTGTTGGGTGATTTTGTTTCATCCATATATCAAATGCATGGTGTATAAATATGTTTGAAATGATTGGGCTTATTGAACCTCCTTGCGGAACTCCTTTTTTCCCTAACTACCTTACTGCCATCTGCTTGCTGAATAGGGGATTTCATCCACCTTTCAACATACAGTATGACCCATTTGCAGTCTGTGTGCTTCTTGATAGCCTGCAGTGCTAAATTGTGGTCCAGATTGTCGAAAAATCCTGTAACATCAACAGCTTTCTTGGTAATCGTATCCTGTCTCCAATAAACAGCGGTTTTGCTATGTATCCTTGATCAGCAAAAAACTTACGTAAAGTTGGAGCCTTGTATTTAGCTTGAGTGAAAAGATTTAGAGCACCATCACGATCTTGAACACTTGCACTATGAACATCAGCCGCAATAATTAAGCCCACTGTATCTACAACAATATGATGTTTTCTACCCTTTATTTTTTTTTCAGCATCATATCCTCTGGATCCCCTTTTTGAGTGGTTTTTACTGATTGACTGTCAATTATTCCTACTGAAGGTGTTTCATTTTTACCAAACATTTTTCTTACCTCTTTTACTAGCATATTATGTATTTTTTCCAATTTGCCATTACTACGTCACCTGAGAAAACAGTCATACACCGTCTTCCATGGAGGAAAATCTTTCGGCAGCATTCTCCATTGACAACCACCTCTCATTATATACCTTATTGCATTAATAATTGTTCTGATATTGTGCTTTCTTGGCCTCCCTATCTCTCCTTGTGCAACATGTGGCTCCAAAATTTCCCATTCCTTATCACTTATATCACTTGGATACAATTTTCCCTCCTATTTTTTACTTACACTATCATATTTTTTTCCTCATTCCTTTTCAAGACATACTCTTAGACAACTGGACGTCAAGCCTATCCTAGTGCTGCATATCAAGCTCATACTCAGTATGTAAATCTTTGACTAAAGCTGCAGCGCATTCTTTTTGAACAATTATACTGATTTTGATTTCAGATGTTGTGATAGCAAGTATTTCTATCTTTTTTTCGCTTAAAACCTTGAGTGTGCGGTGCATCACTTCAGTGTTAGACATAACACCAATACCAATTATTGAAATTTTAGCTACATTATCGTTTATAGCATAATTTTCATTCTTATTCAGTAACTTTTCCATTAAATCAATATCAAATTTGGAGATAACAAAACTTGACCCATGTATCATATCAATTTTAACGTTTGCTCCTGCTATATCTCTTAAAGTACGCAAGTTATTTGCAAGGTTAGTGAAAGTTACAAGAGCTTCATTAGTGCTATAAGTTATTCCAGTAATTAAGTATCTCTCTAGTACATCCCTTTTGTGTAGCACTGTGGTGCCTTCTACTTCCTTCAAAGTGGATAGCACTTGCACTTTAATGTTATGTTTCATTGCAAGTTGTACTGAACGATTATGCAGTATTTTAGCACCAGATGACGACATTTCCAACATTTCATCGTAAGAGATAAATTTGAGCTTGCGTGCCTTTGGAACAATTCTCGGGTCTGCTGTATATATTCCATCAATATCAGTAAAAATTTCGCAAGTTCTAACACCAAAGGCTACCGCGAAGGCAACTGCTGATATATCAGAGCCTCCTCTTCCAAAAGTAGTGATTCTATCATCATTTATACCCTGAAAACCAGCAATGATCGCAGCAGTATAACCCTCAGCAAAAGATCTTTTCACACGTTCAATCTTTATTGTTTTTATTTTAGACTCAGAATAAAAATCATCAGTTACAATTGGTAACTGCCAGGCAAGCCACGATTTAGCATTAACTCCGATCGATTGGAGAGTGATAGCTAATAGACCGCAAGAGATTTGTTCTCCTGCTGAAAGCATAACGTCATACTCTGATAACTCTTGTCTATAACTTAAATTTGAGATTTGCCTAGCCTGAAAAACCATTTGGTCAGTAAATCCTGCAACAGCAGATACAACAACGATTACATTACAACCTTTCTCAATATCGTTTTTTATCAAATTTGCAACTCGGTTTAAATCAGTTAGCGAAGTCCCACCAAATTTTTTTATGATTATTTTGTCCATAGTTACAATATAACTCTCTTCTGAAGAAAAATATAGTTTTTGTAGAGATAGCAGCTTGCAAGCCATTTAGAAAAGGGAGGACAAAGCTATAGCTAACGCGTCATACCACGATTCATTCCATAGCTGTACGAACATTCATTTTTGAAGGTAAATTGCACAGCAAATGGTGTCATCCCAGTGCCTAGACACTGGGATCCAGAAGACTTAATTTCAACCAAGTGGCTGCATAATAAAGGCTGGATTCCAGTGCCAAGCACTGGAATGACACCCTCCCTTGTGGAAATTGCTCTCAAATCACAATGTTCGTACAGCTATGGATTCATTCGCGGTATAGATTCCGCTAACTATTAGCGGAATGACGAATTTGTTGTTTTAAAATTGTCAGTAAATCTAAGTTAGTTTAGCTATATAGCACGAACTAAACCACTAAGCAGCAGAAGACCTTGCATGACCTCCAAAAAATGCTTTTACTCTTTCAAGATAAGTAGGTGGTTCTGCAGGGATTTCTATTTCATCTATTTTAGAATATATTGCCGCGTCTACGACTTCATCCGTTATTAACTCCCTTAACTTTGTTTTATCTGCCCTCTCTGAATATGCTCCCCATAGTCGTTATAAAACTTTACATATAATTCCTTAAACACGAATTCTTTTATAGCATCTCTTGTATAAGAAATGCCGTCCTTTACTTCATCACTCACGTTGCTCAAATCCACCCCAGAACTTGGTGAATACAAATTATCAAAATTTTCTTTCAAAACTTTTATTTTATGGTAGTGCTTATCCACATATTTCTCAAGAAATCTTTTAGTAGCATTACCAGCCAACTTCCCCATTAGCTGAGGCTCCAGTTGAGCTGCAAAGTTGTTTTCTGCTTCAAGGCCACTTAATGCATAAATAATACGGAGAAGCATTCCAGGACCACATTGGCGGTTACTTTCTTCAAAGCGAACCAGTAATATAGATTTCAATAGTTCTACGTCTGCATTTTGCTCTCTTGCCGCAATTAAAACTAAATTTATAGCCTGTGTCAATGTCAATTCGGTTTGTGAATCTACCCAATTTACCCACTCCCCAGTTTCATAACCATCCAATCTTAGATAAGGTTCTATCATTCGTTTTTGCTGACTTGTTAAACCGCTTATATAACTTTTAAACTCTTCATCCAACTCATTTAACGGCGTACCATGTTCTTCCTTTAATTTTTTGGCACATTCAATAACGATTTGCTGAAAACTTCTAGTATGAACGCTCTGACTACTAGTACCCACATCACTTACATTAAACAAAAAGCTTAGCTGCTTTACATTCAAACCCAAAGGTGAAAAGAGTTTTACTGATGGATATTTTATTAACTCAAGAAGTGCTACTGGAATTAGCAGTGCATAATTTAACAATAATAAACCAAAATTAAATATAAGAAACCCACGTAGAGCTGATACCTTTGATGCAATATACAAAAATGGAAGCTGTAGGTAATATATCAAGTGTATACTGAAGAATAAGATTTTGTCCTTTAATTTTATTGTTGGATCTTTATAAACCTAAAACAACATGCTATTGCTATCAATATTGTTGTTTTTAAAGGAGGTATAGTTGTTTATGATCTTCTCTTGCAAGGGAAGAAGCATTTTATTCAGGCAAATAAACGCAGCAATAACAATAAAACCTGTAGCCAAAAATGCTAGTGCAGGGCTAGAAGTGCTTGTAGATAAATAGGCATAAAGACCATCAACAATTAAGTTTTTGTATAATCTTTCAAAGGGACGAACTAGAATCGGGTCAAGGATATAGTTAACAAGAAGATTTAAATGATACACGAGAAACAAAAGTGCAATCAAAAATGCTTTTAATCTCGGATTCATAACCCCCTCTTAATAATCTGTTAATATAATCTATTTTAGGAATAAATTGAAAAAAATGCAAGTTTTTATGTTAAAAGATCAATTGAAATTTCTGAGTTTAGGGTATATTGTTAATCCATTTAAACAAAAATTATTGTGTCAAATAAAATAGGTTTTTGGGCTATTTTTGCCTTAGTGATTAGCAGCCAAATTGGCTCTGGAATTTTTATGCTTCCAATTAGCCTTGCTCCATATGGCATGTATAGCCTTATAAGCTGGATAATATCAGGGCTTGGTGCTATATCTCTTGCTTTAGTTTTTGCCTCACTCTGCGCAAAATTTCCGGAAACGGGTGGCCCTCACGTCTATGTAAAGCATGCTTTTGGCCCTGCTGCAGCTTTTTTTGTTGGTTGGACGTATTGGGTGATCTCATGGGTTAGCACAACAGCCGTAATAGTTGTGGGTGTTGGTTATCTTACACCATTTTTCCATGAAGATATTCAAAACGTACATCTGTTTTTAGAGATGTTATTACTTACAATTATTACACTAATAAATTTTAGAGGAGTAGCTACTGCTGGACGCGTTGAGTTTTTATTGACGGTGATAAAAATTTCTGTATTGCTTGTAATACCTATAGCAGCATTGTTTTTTTTTGATAGAAATAACTTCATCATAAGTGAAGAAATATCAAATCTTACAACATCGCAGATTCTTGCCCGTTCTACACTTATTACTCTATGGGGTTTTATTGGAGTTGAATTGGCAACAGCACCTGCAGGGTCAGTTGATAATCCAGCTAGAACAATACCAAGAGCTGTGGTACTTGGAACAATCTCTGTTGCTGTTGTGTATTTTATCAACAATCTTGCAATTATGGGATTAATAAATGGCAATGATTTAGCAAGTTCAAGAGCACCATATGTTGACGCAATAAAAATTATGGCCTCTGGCAATTGGCACTTGATTATTTCTATAACTGCGTTCATTTTTTGTGTTGGTACTTTAAACGCTTGGGTACTAGCTAGTGGACAAGTGGCCCTTGGCCTTGCAAAAGATAAACTGATGCCACAGTTTTTTGCTCAAAGAAACAAGCACGGTTCTCCTTTCTGGGGCATAACAACTAGCTCACTTGGAACTGCAACTTTACTAATCCTCACTTCAAGCAACAATTTTGCTAAGCAGATCACATCAATTATCGACTTTTCTGTAGTTTCATTTTTATTTGTTTACCTTGCATGCAGTCTTGCTTTTCTCAAAGTTATTGTGCAAGAAAAGAGTTGTTACAAATTTTTAATTGGCAGTATAGCAACAACCTTTTGCTGCTGGGTAATATTTGAAACTTCTGTGAATACCTTGCTGATCGCAAGCTTATTCACTGCAAGTGGCGTACCTCTTTATTTATTTTGGTATCGCAGAGTTTCTGTATAGCAAATGTTATGTATCTGTTCAGCAGAGTGGCAAAATAAGGTAGACGAGAAAAGACAACTATAGGAAGAAAAGGGTGTCATGCCAGTGCGTGACACTGGGATGGCTTTGTTGCATCACACTTTATGAGATGGTGATTTATGGTAAATTCATGTAACTATCTCAAATTTAGCCATACCAATATCAGTGAATTTATTAAGCAAATAGCATTTGATTAGCAGTTCTTTTTCTCGATTTATCTCAGATTTATTCCTAAAACTAAATCCGAATATTTGCTTTAATCTTGAGAAAAACCCTTCAATATAAGATCTTTTCCCATAATTTACTTCTTTTTTCCATTCTTTCATGCCATCTTCACCGTATAATTTTATTAACCTAATAGCAGCATTCCTGTCAGACATATAATCTATTTCTGGATGTTCTGCCGCATTGTTTATTGGTGGAATTTTTGTCTTTATATCATATTTGTTACACAACTTATAAAACTTGTGCCTATCACATGCTCTATCTGCATATAGTGCTTTTATGGCATGCTGAAAATCAACTTCTTTTAGCAAATCACAAGCTCCATAGTGATCAGAGTAGACACCATTACTGTATTTTACAGCTATGGCTTTTTTGTTGTTTATATTCAACATTACGTGCAATTTTCTCGTTTGCTCATAGCCACGATATTTTCTGTCAGTGCTATTTTCCTTGCTGTGACCAGGAGTGTTGTTGTATATACTAATTCCTGTACTGTCTATAGCAATTTCGATATCTTCCATATTATTTTTATCAATTCTGCAATCATTTATCTTAATATTAAGTTTCTTAAACCTTCTTGATGCTTGTGAATAGCTGATAACTGCCAAATCTCTTCCTATTTGTTGCAAGTACCCTTTTATAAACCCGACTGTTTGTCTTAAACCAATTCTAAAGAAACTGACGATTATATGCACCAAAATCACAACTTTATCACTATAAATATAGTTGCCGCCCTGCATTTTTGGACAATTCTCGTACCAATTTTCTACGGCGTCATTGATATAACAAAAAATGCTTCCTCTTTCTTGGAGAAATTTGTTATATTCATGGCAGTTACTGACTCTCATTTTTTGTGGCATATTTTTTCTTCAACAGTTAAATGGCTATTTATAATGAATTTTGTCAGTAACTGCCAGTTCTTTTCACTTGAGCGATGCAACAAAGCCCACTGGGATCCAGGAAACTTAACTTTACACCAGGTGAATGTACAATAAGAACTGGATTCCAGACTGGAATGACACCGAAGGGGCTACTGGGATGACAAAGAGGGTACTTGGATGACAGGAGGTAATGCAGGAAGTCTAATAGTGCAGCAACACGGAACCCCAGGTCAGGCCTGCACCTATTGAAATCAGCAGTACCAGATTTCCTGATTTTATTTTTGATTCTTGTATTGCATAGTCTAAGGCCAGTGGAATTGATGCCGCTGAGGTGTTTGCATGCTGATCAACGGTATTAATCACTTTCTCTATAGGAAAATCTAATTTCTTTACTACTGCTTCAATAATACGAATGTTTGCTTGATGGGGAATTAACCAGTCAATATCAGTGATTTTCAAATTATTGCATTTCAGAGTTTCCTCTACTGAGGCTGTTAACTTATCCACTGCATGTTTAAACACCTCTCTTCCATTCATGCATATTTTTCCAGAATCACCAGTTGAGGATATCCCTCCGTTCGTACATAGTATGTCCACATTGCCATCAGAATATAGGCTAGTTGAAATTATACCTTTTGTAACCCCCTTCTCTGCCACCCAAGTATCAGCATCATTTGTTGGAATGACGTTAAAATGACATGCTGATTTCATTATTACTGCACCAGCACCATCACCAAAGAGTACACAAGTTGACCTATTTTCCCAATCAACAATCCTAGACATTATTTCAGCACCTATAACCAATGCATATTTAATTCTATTGTTAGATTTTATGAGCGAATCAGCAACTGTAACTGCATATATAAAACCAGAGCATGCTGCTTGTACATCAAAAGCAAATGCGTTTTTACATTTTAACTTACTTTGTACAATCGTTGCACAGCTAGGAAAAGTTTTATCAGGAGTTGTTGTAGCAACTATAATCAAGTCAATTTCATCTACTGAAATTTTAGCTTTTTCTATAGCACTTTTTGCTGCATTTACAGCTAGATCTGACGTTAGTTCTCCTTCATCTGCTATATGCCTTTGAACTATTCCTGTTCTCTGCCTTATCCATTCATCGCTCGTCTCAACTATCGATGCAATTTCGTTGTTACTCAACATTTTTCTTGGTAGGTAAGATCCAGTGCTTAATATGAAACTTTTATTCAATATGACTTACCCCGTTAATTATCTTTTGATTTAAATTTTCACTAATTGCATTTACTGCAAATTTTATGGCATGGGCAAAAGAAATAGCATCAGAATTTCCATGACTTTTAATGATGATACCATTCAGCCCTAAAAACATAGCTCCACTTCTAATTTTGGGATTAAAACGCGTTAAAGCTTTATTTAGTTTGGATTTTAACAATATACCAACAAGCATTTTCGCTATCCACGAATTGAATACTTCCTGCTTTATTAGATTGATAAAGGTACTAGCGGTTGCCTCAGCCGTTTTGAGCATTACATTGCCAACAAAACCATCAGCAACAATCACATCTATATTACCCTCTAAAAATTCACTTGCCTCTATATACCCTTTGAAATTAATGCCTGGAGCGTTTTTAAGCAACTCAAAAGCGCCGCGCACTGAGTCATTACCTTTAACTTCTTCTGTGCCGATATTTAGCAAAGCAACTTCAGGATTGTCAATTTTTAATGCTATTTTTGCAAATATACTACCCATTAACGCAAATTGAAATAATGAGTCGGCATTACAATCAACATTTGCACCAAGGTCAAGCAAAGCGAAGCTTTTTGTCTTAGTTGGACAGATAGAGGCAATAGCAGGACGATAAATGTTTGGTAATGTTCCTAAAATAAATCTGGAAATTGCCATCAACGCTCCGGTGTTGCCTGAAGATACCACTCCGAAAGCTTTACCTTCTTTCACTGCAACAATTGCAGCTTTCATACTTGAGTCTTTACGATGTTTCAGCGCAAAAGATGGCTTATCATTTGTAAGGACATTGTCAGAACAATGAGTAAATTCAGAATTGTTACTTACTTTTTTATATTTCAAAAGCAAAGGAGATACCTCTTCCTTATCTCCATAAATATGAAAAAAAACTTTAATGCCTGGGTCAACAAGGTTGTCTAAAAAAAAACCAGCACCCTGAATTACGGAAAGAGGCGCAAAATCGCCCCCCATAGCGTCAAGTGCAATAACTATATTATTATTGACCGTAGGTAACATATCATAATAGTCACTCCGCCTGTTGCTTGATGAAAACCCGTTTTCCTTTGTAACTGCCATCAACTGCTACGTTATGAGGCAACATGAATTCCCCAGTTGTTGAACACACCACAATATTCTTAGGCTCAATAGCATGATGAGAACGATGCATATTACGCCTTGACTTTGAATTTTTTCTTTTTGGAACTGCCAAAATTTCCTCCATTCTACTACAAAATACAATACATTAGTAACATGTTTTTTACAGGAAGTAAACAGGGATAGTAAAATAAGTAAGGTTTGCTTATGTAATTGAGTTCTATAGCTAAAGTGGCTCTACAATTTGAAAAACCGTCATTCCGCTACTCGTTAGCGGAATCTATACCGCGAATGAATCCATAGCTGTACGAACATTCATTTTTGAAGGTAAATTGCACAACAGATGATGTCATTCCAGTCTGGAATCCAGAAATTTTGCTTATAACTGAGCTGATGAGCTAAAGGTAGTTGTCTTATGCTAAAACAAACGTTTTTAATTAAGTTGCATAGAAGCTGGATCCCAGTGGGCTTTGTTGCATCGCTACTTATGAAAGGCTAACTATAGTTAGGATTATAAGCAACCTATTGAAAATCTTGTTTTTTTGCAATCAATCTGATCAAATTTAAGAATAGTAATTTGTTATTTATATTAATAAATTTAATTCTATTGAAAATAGCTAAAGCATTGAAATTCTTGAATTTTAGCCAGATTAGTGAGTGGTAGTGAAATTTCTTTTACTCAAATTTAGGTATTCACTGACCGTTCTTGTTATAAATACCAGAATAATAAGCTACTGATATTCCCTATCTTTTTTATCTTTAATCCATCATAGCTAGCGATGCAACAAAGCCATCCCAGTGTCTGGGCACTGGCCCAATGGTGGGAATTGCTCCCAAACTACAACGTTCGTACAGTTGTGGATACCGTGGCGGTATGACGTAGGGAAACCTTTCTTGGGTTAGCTATATGAGCTTTAAATTAAAACATCAAGTATGTTGAACTTAAAACATATCTCAGCTATACTTTGCGATAAAGTTAATAAAAATTTTAATAAAATCAGTAAGACTAATCTCTAGCTAAAATGAATACAAAGTGAGCTTTTTTGATATAAATAGTGTTAGAATAATTGGTAGGTACTCTATCAATTTTTTGTTAAGGCTTGGTAGTGCATTCATATTTTTTATTCAATCTCTATACCACTGCCTTGTGCCACCATATTATTTTAGCAACATAGCAAGACAAATTATAGAGATAGGCTTTTTCTCTCTGCCAATTGTTGGGCTCACTGGAGTTTTTATAGGAGCGGCAATAGTTTTACAAAGTAGCTTGAGTGACCCATTAATTAACCAAGAACAGATAATACCCAAACTTGTTACGATCACTATCATTAAAGAGTTAGGACCAGTTTTGATCAGCTTAATAATGGTAGGAAAGGTTGGATCATCAGTTGCAGCAGAAATTGGTACAATGCGCATCACCGAGCAAATAGATGCACTTACAACCTTGAACATCAACCCTTTTAAATATTTAATTGCACCAAGGATTTTAGCGTCAATCATAGTATTTCCCATACTTACAGTATGTGCAGATTTAATAGGAATATTTGGAGGATGTATCACTGCAGTCTTCGAATTTAACCACAATTTAAATATATACATTAAACACACAGCTCAGTTCTTTAATACGTATGATTTTATAACTGGGCTAATAAAAGCAACTGTATTTGGCGCCATAATTTCTGTCTCAAGCTGCTATTACGGTTACCATTGCAAAGAAGGTGCACAAGGAGTAGGTGTTGCTACAACATCAACTGTTGTTTTATCGTCCATACTGATCATTTTAGCAAACTACATGATTACTTTGATACATGCGTAACCCCATAATATCAATATTGAACTTAAGCTTATCTTTTGATGATAGGACAGTACTAAAAGATCTAAATTTTGATATATTAAAAGGGGAATCATTAGTCATACTTGGTGGCTCAGGAAGCGGCAAATCTGTATTAACAAAAACAATTATCGGCTTGCTTGCTCCAGACTCAGGGTCTGTTAAAATAAATAGTAAAAGCAAAAATAAATTTGGGGTTTTATTTCAAAATTCCGCTTTATTTGACTACGTTACAGTGTGGGAAAATATATCTTTTAATTATAAAAAGCGCTTTAATATCAGCAAAAAAGAGTCAAAACAGCTAGCAATCGAGAAGTTAAATGATGTTGGACTGGAGGAAAGCATAGCAGATATGTTTCCAATAGAGCTATCAGGTGGAATGAAAAAAAGAGTGGCACTTGCAAGGGCGATTGCACACAATCCAGAAATCATTATTTTGGATGAACCAACTTCAGGATTGGACCCAATTATGTCAGATATAGTAAACGAGATAATAATAAAATTATCTAGAGATCTTAACCCTACAATTATCACGATTACACATGATATTCATAGTGCATTTAAAATAGCTGATAAAATAGCAGTATTATATGAAGGGGAGATCATTTCCCATGGAACTGTTCAGGAAATACAAAATACTAATAACGAATATATAAAAAAATTCATTCATTATATATAGCTAAAGATATATACACTATTGCTAACAGTCATATTTTTAAGTTTTAACTTTGTAAAAGGTAGTGGACATTGGAATTCAGATTTTTTTCAAACTGGATCCTATAGCTAACACGTCATACCGCGATTCATTTGCGGTATCTCGGCATAGATTCCGCTAACTAGTAGCTGAATGACGAATTTGTCGTTTTTCAAATTGTCGTAAGTCAGTTTAGCTATATATAGGATGACAGAAATTGTTTGTATTAGCTATATTCAAAAGCTCTATTGATATTTTGCAATATTTGTGATAAAATAATAGCTTAAGGTTGAGAGTAAAAATTTATGAGTGAAGCTCAAGGTCCAAATATTGCAGAATGGCAAGCTCATCAGCAACACCAAGAGGCTGCTGGTGAGAAAAGTGGTTTTGGTCTTGGTCACAGTGACTCTATTTCAACAGTTGTCGATGGAATGAAATGGTTGTTCAACTTTCATGAAGGAGCAATTGCTGCTTATAATAATGTGTTTGAAGGTTTGGTGAGTGGCAGTAGTTTAGTAACACTGTTTGGAAAGTCAGGTAATATGTTTGGCATAAAACTTCTTGAAGGCCTTGCAGAATATTTTTCAGGTGGAGGTGGGAAAGATATGCCATCAGAAGGAATGGACATGGCTCATGGTGATGATGGACATCACTCAGATGATTACCATCATGCCAATAACGAAATAGCTCATAATGCTGATGGTTTGCAAGACATGCATGATGCAGGTGATCACCATGGTCAATCTTTTTCACCTGGTCCTTCACCATCTGTTGGCGATGACCACGGACATGAACTTGGTTAAACGCTTAAAAACTATTGAATAGTTGGAAGAAGGCCTAATAAGAAAAGTTGCTATTGTTATGAGTTTGTCTTAGTGAAAAAGGTTTCAGTTTTAGGATCAACAGGAAGTGTTGGAAAAAAGACTGTAGATTTGCTCTCAAAGAGAAAAGAAGAATACCAAGTGGAAGCACTAAGCGCCCATTCGAACTTTGCTCTACTGGCACACCAAGCAAAACTGCTGAATGCAAAATATGTTGCTATCTCCGATGAAAGACTTTACAAAGATTTGAAAGAAAGTCTACTTGGTACAGATGTAAAAATAGCAATTGGTGCTACAAATGTTGCTGCTATACCTGTTGATCTCTCAGTTGTTGCAATAGTTGGCGTTGCAGGCCTTGAGCCAGTTATGGAAGTTATAGAAAGCGGTACCAAAGTCATTGCATTGGCAAACAAAGAAAGCATTGTTTGCGGTGGAAAGTTATTACTCAAAAAAGCTAAAGAAAAAAATGTACAAATAATCCCTATTGACTCTGAGCACAATGCAATTTTTCAAATTTTGCAAAATGACGACAAATGCGTAGAAAAGATCATACTTACTGCTTCTGGTGGACCATTCTTAAATTATAGCCTTGAGCAATTAAGAAATATCATGGTAGATCAGGCGCTTAGTCACCCCACTTGGAATATGGGAAAGAAAATCTCGGTTGATAGTGCAACAATGATGAATAAGGCACTAGAGATAATAGAAGCACATAACTTGTTTAATATCAGCCCGGATAAAATTGAAGCAATAGTGCATCCTGAGTCAATAGTACATGGAATTGTAACTTATAAGGATGGGTTCAACTTTGCTGTGCTTGCAGAAACTGACATGGCAATTCCTATTTCATATGCTCTATCTTGGCCGGAAAGATCAGCTTTAAATCGTAAATTAGATTTAACAAAGCAAGGAAAATTGACCTTTCAAGAGCCAGACCATAAGCGTTTTCCTGCGCTAAAGCTTAGCATGGAAGTGTTAAACTCTTCTACTCCACAAACAAACAGTATTGTGCTCAATGCTGCAAATGAAATAGCTGTTAATGAATTTTTGAAGTCACGAATCGGCTTTTTGGAAATAGTAGAGGTAGTGGAATCAACAATGGAAAGTTTTGGTAGTTATACCGATATTAATTCACTATCTGATATAATAAATATTGATTATGAAAGTCGTATTATTGCTAATAAAATTGTTGAAAGTAAAGTTGTTGCGTATAGCTAGAGTAATGTAACCAGACTGCATTCTGTGATTTTTAGCAAAACACGATCTTTCATTTGAGCTTTCTTCAATTTAAAGTAAATACAGAAACTAGCTATCTTCAAAAATATAGTTGAATAATTGTGTGTATAATTATTAATGCTTTCTAAGTGGATTTCTTATGGCTTTTTCTAAATTCCTCGATCCAAAATTGGACCTAACATTCAAGAAAATCTTTGGCACTGAAAAAAATAAGAACATTCTCATCCATTTTTTGAACGATATTTTAGGTTGTACTGAAGTTAATACTATACAAGAAATAGAATTTATCAGCACCATTTTGAATCCTGAAATTGCCTCCGAGAGACAAAGTATAGTTGATGTTCTTTGCAGGGATTCTAGTGGGGCCAGGTATGTGATTGAAATGCAGCTTACTCGCGATAAAGGTTTCGAAAAACGAGCTCAACTGTATGCTGCTAAGGCTTACTCAAGACAATTAGATAAATCTGGCAACTACATTGATTTAAAGAAAATCTTCTTTATTGCTATATCAAATTGTAACTTACTTCCTGAAGAAGTTGATTATATATCCAGCCACACTATAAGAGATGAGAAAACCAATGAGCATGACTTAAAAGATTTTCAATTTGTATTTATTGAACTACCTAAATTTCCTAAGAATAAGGAAGAACAGCTAGAAAGCATAGTGGATCGTTGGTTATTTTTCTTCAAATATGCAGATGAAACTACGGAAGAAGACTTAAGGAAAATAGCAGAAAAAGCACCGATAATAAAGTTAGCCTACGATGAATTAGACAGGTTTAGCTGGAATGAAAAAGATTTAGTAGCTTACGAGGAAAGAATAATGGATCTACGCAAAGAAGAAGCCATTCTTGAATACAGACTTGATCTTGCTACTGAAAAAGGCATCCAAATTGGCGAAGAAAGAGGCATCCAAATCGGTAAAGAGGAAGGAAAAATCGAAGGAAAAATCGAAGTCGCAAAAGCAATGCTGGCTAACAATGTTGATGTCAACACTATTGTCAAATTTACTGGCCTTTCTATTAGTGAGATTGAAGAATTAAGTGTGAACGGTACAGAGTAATTTCAAAGTGCATTTGCAGTTGGAACGGATACATTTAATGAGAGTCCCATTTCACGGTGTTCAAATCTACTCCTTCTTGTACCATCTCCCAAAGTGGGCTCATTTCTCTCAGTCGGCCAACATTTTTAGCAACAAGATCTGCTGCATACAAAACTTCTTCTCTAGTTGTAAATCGGCCTAGGCCAAATCTAATTGATGAATGCTCAAGGTCATGGCCATTATTTAGCGACCGTACTACATAGGAAGGCTCAAGAGACGCAGACGTGCACGCAGAACCAGAACTTACTGCTAAATCCTTGATTGCCATGATGAGAGACTCACCCTCAACATAGGGAAAGCTCAAGTTTAGGTTGCCAGGAATTCTATTTTCATAATCACCATTTAAAACGATATCAGGAAACGCTTCTTTTATCTTGTTATACAAAATATCCCTTAATTCTTCCACTCTAGTTGTTTCTTTTTTCATTTCTTCTCTAGCAATACGTACCGCTTCACCAAAACCAACTGCAAGAGGTGTTGGAACTGTTCCAGAACGCATGCCTCTTTCCTGTCCACCACCACTAATTAGTGGTATCAGCCTAACACGAGGATTCTTTCTACGTACATATAATGCGCCTATTCCCATAGGTCCATAAATTTTGTGGCTAGAGAGACTCATAAGATCAATGCACATCTCATTAACATCAATTGGAACTTTTCCAAAGCTTTGAGCTGCATCTGTGTGGAAAAATATATTATGCTTTCTACATATTACACCAATTTCTTTGACAGGCTGAATTACTCCGATTTCATTATTTACCATCATCACTGAAACCAGGATTGTTTGATCAGTAATTGCTTCCTCAAGCTTTGATAAATCTATAATTCCGTTTTGCTTAACAGGCAAATATGTAACTTTAAAGCCTTCATTTTCCAGATGCCGACAAGAATCCAGAACACACTTATGCTCCGTGCAGACAGTGATTATATGATTTCCTTTATTTTTATAAAAGTGAGCAACGCCCTTGATTGCTGTATTATTTGACTCAGTTGCACCTGAGGTAAAGATAATTTCTTTGCTATCTGCGTTCACCAGATCAGCGATGTGTTTCCTTGCTTTTTCCACTGCTTCTTCAGCAGTCCAACCAAATGAATGGCTGCGAGAGTGTGCATTGCTGAACTCACCAAAGTAAGGTATCATCACCTCTAAAACACGGGGATCTACTTTAGTAGTAGATTGATAATCAAGAAATATTGGTAATTTTATTTTAGCATCGTGTATTTTTTTACTTTCAACATTCATAAAGCTACCACGGAGACAAAATTTACGGTTATTTTATAGCATTAAAACTTAATTTTTTCAAGATATAATCTTGCATCAAGTACAAAAGTGTCATCCAAGTAGCTGACACATAACTGTACGAACATTTATTTGCAAAAGCAGTGTGTTAAATGTTATAGCCAGTTTTGCCTCAAACACAAAGGCAGTGCCCAGACACTGGGATGACACCCTATTGGTGGCAATTGCTTCCAAATCATAATGTTTGTACAGCTGTGCGCCGTGCGCTGGAATCCGTTTTAGCCCTTATCTATATCTCAGTTCCACCAACAGTTATTGCGTCGACTTTGAGTGTCGGCTGACCAACTCCAACGGGCACATTTTGTCCATCTTTCGAGCATGTGCCAACACCAGGATCTAACTTTAAGTCATTACCAACCATAGATACTTTTTTCAACACTGTTGGACCGTCACCAATTAGTGTTGCCCCTTTGACTGGCTGTGTAATTTTGCCATTTTCTATTAGGTAAGCTTCCGAAGATGAAAAAACAAATTTTCCTGACGTTATATCAACCTGCCCACCACCGAAATTTACTGCATATAGACCTTTCTTTACGCTAGATATTATTTCCTTCGATGTATACTTTCCGGGCAACATATAGGTGTTTGTCATGCGCGGCATAATAACTTCTTTATAACTTTCTCTTCTACCATTACCAGTTGGGCTTACACCCATGAGTTTAGCGTTCATATGATCCTGCATGTATCCTTTTAGGATCCCATCCTCTATCAATATATTATAACTGGGTGGAGTGCCTTCATCGTCTACGCTGATAGAGCCGCACAAATTGGGCAGAGTTCCGTCATCAACTACTGTGATGTCACTAGCTGCTACTTGTTTACCCACAGAATTTGAAAATGCTGAGACTTTTTTGCGATTGAAGTCGCCCTCAAGTCCATGACCCACGGCTTCGTGTAACAATATTCCTGGCCAGCCTGGACCTAAAACGACTGTCATTTCTCCGGCTGGAGTTGGAATTGCTTCAAGATTTACCAGTGCTTGTTCTAACGCTTGGTTTGCAACTTCTTTCCACTTTTTCTCAGAAATAAACTTACTATAAGAGTCCCTTCCACCATGCCCTGCAGAACCTCTTTCGGTACGGCCATCTTTTTCTACAATGACTAGCACATTAAAACGTACCAGAGGCCTGATATCTCTTAATCTGTGATCACCCTTTATTATTTGTACAACTTGCCATTCTCCACTTAGAGTTATTTTTACTTGCTTCACGCAGTTATTTTTGGACCTTACATACTCATTAACCTCATTGAGTAGCTTAATCTTTGAATTCAGATCCATTTCATTTATAGGGTTAATCCTCGAATATAGGCTTTTTGTCTCTTCGTTTAAATTTATTGAATTTGTCTTGTTTAAAGACACTGAGCTTTTTACCATAGAAGCAGCATTACTAATTTCTTTTTCGCTGATCTCAGAAGAACAAACGAAAGATGTACTATCTTCACAAAAAGACCTTAAACCAAATCCCCTTCTAGTATTCAAGTCCATGTGTTTTAATATGTTATCCTCAAAAACCAGGGACTCCGACTGGCAAAATTCTAGAAACAGCTCACCACCATCGCTATTGCTCAAAGCGTTATTGACTATTTTATATACGTTATTAATATTAACATTGTTTTGAGCAAAAAATATTTGATCTAGATTTGGCATTACCTTTGAACTAAAAATTGTTTAAGTATATTATTTAACTTTAACATAGTAAACTATAAAAAGCCCGGGTGGCGGAATTGGTAGACGCGCTAGCTTCAGGTGCTAGTAACTTTTTAAGTTGTGGAAGTTCAAGTCTTCTCTCGGGCACTCTTAGCTTCCATATTGCTTATTGAATTAATTAATGTTATAATATAACATATTAGGTAATATTTATGCTATGTATGGTGAAAAAGATAAGTTAGCCTACAGAAAGAAGGTACGAACTTACTCGAAACGCTTAGTTACTACACTATCTACTATCTCTTTCATTGGATACATAGCGGCATTGGTCTTGAATATTCCTGTCTTAAGTCTGTATTTTAGTATTGCCGGCACTATATTCAGTGCACTTTCGTTTGCTTTAAATATATGGTCACTAAATGATCATTCCCGACAACAGAATCTTAATAAGAAATCTGGCATAAAAAACACTCCAGGACAAAAAAAGTTAACAAAGATCTATCTTGATATAGCATCCAGTGCTTCATTTCTAATAGGAGGTATTGCATCTATGTCGCTTTTTGAGTCTTCTGTTATTTATTTTGTTTCTACGCCTTTTTTTATTCTAGGCTGTGTTATTATGGCAGCTAATATCGTTCAAACTATGATTAGTGAACCACAGACAAAAAACGTCCTTGAGAATCTCTCTTCAAATACTGCAAGAGTACAAGCTTAAGTATTAACTTATTTAACTTATACAGGAATATTAGCTATATAATTCCACTGAAGGAAGCCATTCAAAAGAGTTCGATGTAATTAGCGTCAAAAAAGTGTAAGCAGAAATTGTGGGCTTATTGGGGTAGGAGCGCTTAGTACTCCTACTTCCACATCAATTACTTGAATAATTGCTCAAGCTATCAAAATAAAAGTTTTTATTCAGTAATTTGTGTATAAAGGGTACTATTTTACTAGTAGTGAAATAAATCAGAATGAAGTCTATTTTATTAACGAGGCCTTTATTGGACTCGTTCAATACAAGAAATATATTGAGAAAGTATGGATGCAAAGTTTTTATAGAACCAGTATTCACAATAAAGTACTTAAATCCTGATATATCTGCGTACGAATTTGACGTTGTGATATCTACAAGTAAAAACAGTGTAAAGGCTTTTAGTCAAATATGCAAAGAGGATGACTTTCCGATTATTACAGTTGGTAATTCAACCATGCAGGCTGCAAAAAATTTGGGATTTTCTGATATAATCTCAGCAGACAGCAACGTTGATGGTCTGATATCATTCATAAAAGCTCATTATTCAAACGCAATAAAGTTCTTGTATATAAGGGGACAAGAAGTATCATGTGACCTAAAAAAGAGATTATCTGAAGAAGATTTTAACGTAAGAGAAGTTGTACTCTATAAAACAATTATAAAAAGGAATCTAACTAATAGGTGTAAAAATTTACTATTGGATGGTAAAATTGATAGTGTTGCTTTTTTTTCCTCACAGACAGCAAGGGTATTTTGTTCATTAGTTCTAAAAAGTGGGCTATCTCATGTGATGAATAATACAGTTGCATATACTATGAGTAAGAACATTGCTGATAGTTTAAAGTTAATCAAATGGAAAAAAATTATAACATCGAGGTTGCCTACTGGGGAGAGTTTAATTGATATAATTAATAAGGATTGTTGATGCTAAAGATTGCAACTTGGAATGTAAACTCCATACGTAAAAGAGTTAACCAACTTTGTAGTTTTATAGTTGATAGTCAGATAGATATAATTTTGCTGCAAGAGATAAAATGTATGGAAGAGCAATTTCCTTATGCAGAGATAGAGAAGCTGGGATATGAATGTGCTGTCTATGGACAAGTTGCAAGAAATGGCGTTTGTGTTTTATCTAAATATCCGATAATGGAGAAGTTTAAGATTGATATCGTAGAAGGTTATCAAGAAGCGCGTTATATAGAGTGCATAATAAAGCACAATAATCAGAAGGTAAGGGTGGGAAGTGTATACGTTCCAAACGGTCAAAGCCCGGACTCTCAAGCATTTGAATATAAACTCAAGTTTTTTGATAATCTATATGAAAGGATGAGCACTTTGTTAAAGAATGAAGAGTTAACTATTATAGCTGGCGATTATAATATTGCACCGGATGAAATTGATGTTTTTGATTCAAACTTATTGAATGGCCAAGTGTGCTTTCATATAAAAGAACGTGAGAAGTTAAGAGCGATCTTGAATCTTGGGTTTAAAGATGCGTTTAGAATATCTCACCCAAATTTGCAACAATTCACTTGGTGGCATTATCAAGGCAATTCACTCAGAAATAATCAAGGAATGCGAATAGATTATATGCTGTTATCACCACAGGCTGTAGATAAATTGGAAACATGCTACATAGATGATAGATTGCGTAAGCTAGAAAATCCGTCTGACCATACTCCTGTTGTATGTGCTATAGAATAATAGCAGATCTCTTACACAATTCACTTTTGGCAAACCTGAGTAGTCTTACCTTTGCTGCTCTGTGGTTCTTCCCTTCGTTTGTTTTCCTTTCTTGTCCAAGGTTGATCTTGCTGTTTGCTTTCTTCGTTTCCCCTGTTGTTTTCCTGGGAAATTTGCTCAGGAACAGGTTGTTTTTCACTCTTTTCTTTTCCTTGGGAAATTTGTTCAGAAACAGAGGTACCTTTCTCAACTTCTGTAACTGGGGTTTTTAAAATATCATCAATGCCCTCGAGAATTTTTCCATTCAGTTTTTCTCTCTTTTCTGTATCATTTTTATCTTGTGAGTTAGGGTCATACAAAGTACCTTTTTTGTTATTTGAAAAAAGAACCTCCACTCCTCCTTTTATGGCAAATATTGTGCCGATAGCAGTAAGAACTACTCCGAGTGTAGTAGGACCAAAAATTAACATTAGAATAGTGGAAAGAAGGACAGGAAAAAAGATCTTGCTTAAGAACGTTGTTACCATCTCTTCATCACTGAGTGGTGGTTCATCCTCTTCTTTCTTGTCTTTACCTAAGAATGGTATTTTTTCTTTCATCCCATCCATAAAGGAGCCAGAAATATTTTTCGGGTCTATTTTGATCCCTCCAATTAGCAGCAGCAGCATTTCCAATACAAACTTTATGGATGAATCTTTAGCTTCTGTACCGCGTATATCAGCTACACAGTCATCTACTACTTCTTTTATTTTACCATTCTTGAGATTCTCCTCATTAGCTAATTTTTTCTCTCTAATTTTCTCAAATACGGAAAGTAAAAACTGAGAAAAATTCTCTTCACTGAGTGGTTCTACATCTTCTAGCTTGACATTATTGAATATAATTTGATTCTGACTTAGCATAAAAGCGAGTACTGCCTCGTCATCTTCCTTTAATTCTTTAGGTTGTACTTTGTTTTTTAGCAATTGTATAAAGGCATCACGGATTACCTGATGTTCCTCTTTTTCAAAAATTTTCTCATCTTCGTTAGTTACCTGAGTAGGTAACTTTGGAGGTTTTGAACTTTTTACTTGTGGGCCTGTCATGGCTGACCTATTTGCATTTGCTATGCTCTATTCTAACATATTTTTCGTATTAGTTCAAATGATTTATACTCCTAGAATTCACGATGTTTAAGTCATAATTAAGGGAATTTAGACCCCAGTTGTCGCCAACTTTTATTTCTACTTCAAGTGGTACAGAAATTTCTATTGCACTTTCCATTATATCTTTCATAAGTTTTGCTGTTTCTTGTACCTTTTCGTCTTCTACTTCAACCAGTAGTTCATCGTGAACCTGGAGGATTATTTTACCTACTTTTAATTGGTCAAAAAGCTGAATCGTCGCACGTTTTATTATATCAGCGGCGGTGCCTTGCAGTGGTGCGTTTATTGCTGCCCTTTCTGCAAATTGTCTTATATAAGGAATTGTATTGTTTATGTCTCTTACAAAGCATCTCCTGCCAAACAAAGTTTCTACATAACCATGCAATCTTGCGATAGACACTGCTTTTTCCATATAGGCCTTTATTTCTGGGTAACAGGAAAAATAGTAATTAATGTATTCAGCAGCTTCCGCAATGGTAATTCCAAGCCGCTTTGCAAGACCAAATGGGCTAATGCCATATATAATTCCAAAATTGATGGATTTTGCTTTGCGTCTTAATTGCTCATCTATTTCTTGCACTCCAAAAACTTGCCTAGCGGTGATCTCATGAATATCTTGTCCGTTTGCAAAAGCTTCTTTAAATGCTGCAACGTTTGCAACGTGTGCCAGGAGTCTTAACTCTATTTGTGAATAGTCAGCAGAAATTATCTTATGCCCTTTTGGCGCAATAAATGCTTGTCTGATAAGATTTCCCTCTTCGCTTCTGATAGGAATATTCTGTAAATTAGGATTACTGGAGCTCAGCCTTCCAGTTGCAGTTGCAGTCGTTGAAAAGCTTGTGTGTATTCTACCATCAAGTGGATCAACTTGCTTTATTAATGCATCAGTGTAGGTGCCTTTTAATTTACTTAAATGTCGCCAATTTAAGATTTTACTTGCGATTTCTACCCCTTCTTCTTCGAGTGCCTCTAGAACTTCATAATTGGTGCTATACGATCCAGATTTTTTTGACTTTTTCTTTTTATTAAGCCCCATTTTGTTGAATAAAACATCACTTAATTGTTTTGGCGAAGCAATATTAAATCTTTCTCCTGCCAAATTATATATCTCATCTTCAAGCACGGCAATTACCTGCTGAAATTTATCGGACAGCTCCTGTAATTTTTGTATGTTCAGTAATATCCCATTTTTCTCCATATCAAATATTACTTTCATAAGTGGCTTATCGAAGCGCTCGTAAATTGTGAACAATTTTTCCTGAAATAACCTTTGCTTTAGCTTTTCATGAATTGCTATTAAAGTTTTTGCCGAGAAAATTTCTGCATTTTCACTCAAATTATGCGCAACTATGTTTGGAATACTGTGATCGTGTTTTCCTGTATCCAAGCTATACGACATTATCATCAAGTCATCAACTGAATCTAGCATCTTCTCTACTGTAGGGAAGATTTTCCTGATTTCTTTAATGTTATGTATTATTTTAAGCGCCCCATTTGAGAGTAAAGTTGAGTTAATTATAATGAGTGCATCTTGTATGCTGTCTTGCTCTATATAAAAAATATTACTTTCGCTATAAGATAAGGAAATTTTATTTAATAAGTTGTCTTCAAAGTGGCAATGAATTGCAATTCTGCCTTCATATCTACAATGCTCCAAAAATTTCTCTAACTCTTCACTACTATATTCTATTTTCTCTTTTGCGCTAGACCCATTATAGGAAAAAAGCTTTTCCATTTTACCTATTAAAGAATTGAATTCATACTTCTTTAAAAAGGATAATAGTTTTTCCATATTTGGAGGGCGAACTTCACATTTTGCAATATCATGTTGAAGGTCTACTTTTTCGCATAGTGATAAAAGTTCTCTTGAAATTAGCGCTTTTTCCTTATGTTCAGCAAGAATATTACGAATCCTCGTTTGCTCGATGTTATCAATGTTCTCTATAATATTATTCAATGAATCAAATTCATCTAGTAATTTAGCTGCAGTCTTCGGACCTATTCCCGGAACGCCTGGAATGTTGTCAGATGCATCACCAGTTAGAGAAAATAAATCAAGAAGCTTGTGTGAGTTTACGCCAAATTTTTCTATTACTTGTTTTTCATCTATATATATATTTTTAATGGGGTCGAATATTAAAATATTGTGGTTCAAGAGTTGAAATAAATCTTTATCTGATGAAACGACTACCACTTTAAAGTCTTGGTGGTTGGCGTATTTTGCAGCTAGTGTTGCAATTATATCATCTGCTTCATAACCTTCAATCTCTTCATAGCTGAGGTTAAAAGCTTCTACCGCTTCCCTCAGTATGGTGAACTGTGGAGTTAGATCCTCAGGAGGCGTTACTCTGTTCGCTTTGTACTCAGGATATAAATTGTGCCTAAAATTCTTTTTCCCTGCATCAAGTGCTATAGTTAAGTAGTCCGAATGGGCAATGTACTTAAGAACCATATTCAGAAAGCCATATACACCACCTATTGGCATTCCTGTTGTGGTAATTAAGTGAGGTAGTACATAGTAAGCTCTGAAAAGAAAACCATAGCCATCGATGATTGTGAAAGTTTTTTCTTTCATTGTAGATATTTATGCGTGCTTTTGATGGTCCACTATTTAGCTGAGAAAATCAAGTTTTTGTTTTTCTGCTTTTGAGCGTTGTAAGAGATTTTACCGAAAATAGCATTCATGATGGGGATGTACACATATGACCTTACCCAGAAAAAGTGGAGAGAAAGTTTGGAATGTTTTTTACAAAAAGAATGATGCATCAAATTGTTCTGGAATGCAATAGTTAATAGTGACGTTGTTTGTTATAAAAAATTTCTATGTATTCAAATATTGCAGTTCTAGTTTGTTGAGCAGAGTGTTGTGAAGTATCAATAAGTATTTCTCTTTTCAATGAGCTAAAGAAGCTTTCTGCAACAGAATTGTCGTAACAACAGCCTTTATTACTCATCTATATTCTTTACAGCTAAGAGATATTGATACCCTTGCGCAGTATATTGTGAACCTTGGTCACTGTGCAGCAGTAGATTTTTAACAGGTTTACACCTATTAATGGCCATTAATAAAGAGTTCATAACCAATTGTTTATTTATTGCACTACTCATTAACTACCATACGTGAGAATTATTGCTGCCAAATATAGCCATCCCTCCTTGGTTTTGATGTAAGTAATCCCATACTTTATTTGGTTGATCAACAATAAAGTTTTGATCTAGTATATTGGGAGCTACAGCTCTATTATCTGTTTGTTGTTTTTTAATTTTAAACTTTCTTTTCAGTATAGCCCTGATGTCATTTTTCTGCATAATACTTTGCACCGTTTTCAAATTGCAACTTTTACCCAAAGCCTTCAATTCAGCATGAATTTTAGGAGCTCCATATCTACATTTAGAAGCTTGATATATTTTTTGAATATCTGCTAATAACTCTTTATTTGCTGATTCTCTACTGCTTATTTTTCTTGTGGTCCACTTATAGTAGCCACTAGCAGAAAATCCTACATAATTCCTGTACTTTATAGCAGTTACTATATAAAAAAATATTTTACTCTTTTTGACTGGCCAGGGCTTTTTTTAAAATGTCTCTTTCTCTTGTTACTTTTGCTAACTCTTTCTGTAAATCAAATCTCTCTTTGTCGTAAGGAGCCATGTTACCTCTACCTGGAAATGCATTTGCCGCTGACTTTTTTTCGTTATATTTCTTCATCCATTTTCCTAATACACTATCCCTTATTCCTAGATCTCTTGCTACTTTTGCAACTGGTTGACCTACCTTTCTTTGTTCATTTGCCAGCTTAACAGCTTCCAATTTGAATTCTGCCGTATATTCTCTTGCCATTTCTAATCCTCCAAAATTTTATTTTACCCAAAAAAACTCTTTTCTTTCTCTCCACTTTTTCTGGGTAAGGTCACTATTTCTTAAGTAATTTACACTTCAGAGTTTATCTGCTTTAAAGTTTACTCTATTCTGTTTCAGCATTTGTCATAAATCCTTAATTATTTCTGACTTTTTAGTTCAGTTTTTAACCATTCTTTCCTTAACTTAATGGCAGTGACAATAAGCCTATCTATCATTCTGATGTGATTTCAGTTTTTTTTACATGCAAACTTTCTAATCCCACCTTGTAGTTAGGGTAAATTAGAGAGACATTAAGATCTTTTTTAATTTTAACATTACTTACTTTTTTTGATCCTAAATAAAAACTCTGTGCATAATCTGGTAGGGAAGAAGCCTCAATTGGTTCTGGAGGGCTAACATTGAGAAGTTTGGTCGCATATATTACCACTTCAGATTGTGTAGTGGGTAAATCGTCTGCACAATTGTATATTTCACTAGGTTTTATGTTTTGCATGGAAGAAAATAAAATATTCGATATATCTTCAACGTGAATACGAGAAAAAAAATGCCCTTCTTTTTTCACATTTCTTGCTTTGCCAAGCTGCAAGTCAATTAACACGTTCCTACCAGGACCGTATATTCCAGCTAAACGAAAAATATGTACAGGCAGTTTGCTATTCAGCCACCTCTTTTCAGATCTAAGGCGCTTTTCTCCTCTGATTTCTATAGGTTTTGTTTCAGATTCCTCATTCACCCAATTACCAGAGTGATCACCATAGACGCTAGTTGCAGACAAATAACCAAGCCATTTTACATTTTGCAGGCAATCACCGTATCTCTCCACAACATCATCGCCATCTGGAGGAATAGAAATTAAAACGTGCGTTGCGCTTTTAAGCAGATCTTGACTAACTTTCTCATAATTAAAGAGGATTACATCTTGTATATTTTTACTTCTTGATGTGCCACTGACTTTCCAACCTAAGTTCAGTAATTTTTTCGATAAAAATTTAGCTACATATCCATAACCAAAGCAAAACAAGTGCATGAAAATTAATTTTTAAAATTCTTCTTGATAAATTCTACTCCTAATTTTATTCCCTCTTCATTAATAATATGCCCTAATGCATGAATTGGGTGTCCTTCAACATTTACTCCATTTTCTTTCAGAGCTTTAACCGCTAAGTCGAGGGACGAAAAAGGTACCACGTCGTCAGCATCACCATGGATAACACATATGTTAGGTTTTGACTTGATCTCTGGTGCAGTTTTTGAAGGTGAAAGAAACCTACCAGAGTATGCAACAACTGATGCACAGGATTGAGAGCGGGTGAGAGCTGTATGTATTGCAAGCATTGCTCCTTGAGAAAATCCAACTAAAGAAAGTTGCATATCTTTTAAATTAAGCTCCTTTAATTTTGTATCAATGAAATGATTTACAATTGATGTAGCATTTTTTACTCCATTATATAGCGCTTCCTCACTACGATCTTCCAAGCTGAACCACTGATAACCATCACCTATTTCTCTCTTAAACGGAGCATTGGGTGCTACAAAATATGAACCCAGTAAAAACTTGCTCATAACTTTAGCAAGGTGAATGAAATTATCGCCACTTGAGCCCCAACCATGTAAAAAAATAATCAAATTTTTCTTATTTCCGCCTGCACAAATTTCTGGGCCTTTAAGTTCAATCATTTCTTTTCCTTTTGCGTTTATATTTTTATTTAACACTAATTTTCAAATTTGTAAAACCAATGTGCAATTACGTTCCCGATACTATAGCTAAAGTGACTTAGGTTCATCGACGATTTGAAAAACCGTCATTCCGCTACTTGTTAGCGGAATCTATACTAAGATACCGCGAATGAATCGCGGTATGACGTAGGATTGCTGTCATTCCAGTGCTTGACACTGGAATCCAGGAAACTTAACTTTACACCAGGTAATAAGAACTGGATCCCAGTGGGCTTTGTTGCATCGCTACTTATGAAAGGCTAACTATAGTTAGGATTATAAGTAACCTATTGAAAATCTTGTTTTTTTGCAATCAATCTGATCAAATTTAAGAATAGTAATTTATTATTTATATTAATAAATTTAATTCTATTGAAAATAGCTAAAGCATTGAAATTCTTGAATTTTAGCCGGATTAGTGAGTGGTAGTGAAATTTCTTTTACTCAAATTTAGGTATTCACTGACCGTTCTTGTTATAAATACCAGAATAATAAGCTACTGATATTCTCCATCTTTTTTATCTTTAATCCATCATAGCTAGCGATGCAACAAAGCCATCCCAGTGTCAAGCACTGGGATGACACCTCTGGGCACTGCCGTCATAAAGGAACCAGTGTCAGCTACTTTCATGACATCAATAATTGACCTCGACTTACCGTCCAACTAGAAAGTTGTATATAGAATGACAGAAATCCAGATGTTATTTATTTACTTTCGATCTTTTCTATCAATTTTTTAACTAAGCCTCTTAGCTTTTTACTGGATTCATCAAGCTCTTGAATCTGCGAGCTGTGCTCTTTCATTAGTTCCTTATAGTTACCTCTTATGTAGTCAATCATTTCCTTCATCTGAGCAATCATCTTGTTAACATCCATACTGCCCAAATCAGGTATCATGCCAGGCATAGCCCCTTCTAACATACCGCCAGCCATAAGCTGCTGAGACATTTGCATAAATGGTTTTAAAGTCTGATTAAGCAATTCAGGATCCTTGGCTAATTTTTCTATTTGCTCTTTGCAAGTATCCATATACTGCTTCATAAATTCATCTTCTTGCTCTTTGCCTATCATAATTATAACCTACCTAAAAATACGTGTCCTTTGTTATATCTTATTTTAAAATTAAAAACAATACAAAATACCTGTCACAATTGCATTAATACTTTTTAAATAATAAAAAATGCTCCTTTGCTTATAAAGGGTCACATACCTTCTTTAACCATTCCTTATCTTTTACGCTATTTTCTAAGTTTTTATAGACAAATTGATGGTAGCCATTTATCCATTCAATTTCATCCTTAGTAAGCATTTGCACATTTATTAGTCTTCTATCATATGGAATAGAGGTCAGTTGTTTAAAGTTTAAGAAGCCATTCTCTTGCCTGTCAACATATATCAGATTTTCAATTCTTATTCCATACTCTCCCGGAATGTAATAGCCAGGTTCGTTGGAAAGTATCATCCCTGGCGTGAGTTTCACTTTATTACTTTTTGATATTGCTTGTGGTCCTTCGTGTACTGATAGGTAACTTCCTACTCCATGCCCTGTACCATGCATATAGTCCATTCCAAATTTCCATAAATGCGTACGTGCCAATATATCCAATTCTCCACCAGTAGTGCCAGGAGGAAAGATGACACTTGCTATAGCAATGTGAGCTTTCAACACTATTGTATAGTGGGTTATTTGCTCATTAGTTGGACTGCAAATTGCTACAGTTCTTGTCACATCAGTTGTGCCGTCAAGGTATTGGCCACCAGAGTCAATCAAATATAGTCCACTTTTCTGAATTACCTTATTCGTCTTACTGCTTGCACGATAGTGAATTATTGCTCCATTCTCATTAAATGCTGAAATTGTTGGAAAACTTAGTTGCTTAAACAAATTCTGCTCTTTTCTGTATTCTAAGAGTTTCTCTTCAGCTTCAAGCTCTGTACCAACATTATTTTCAAGCCAATGTAGAAAGTTTGTAACTGCCACTCCATCTCTGATGTGCGCATTTATAGCCCCAGCTATTTCAGTTTGGTTTTTTACTGCTTTATAAATTAGACAAGGATCCTCTCTTTCAGCTACCTGTTTATCTTTTATTACAGCCATAATACTCATTGGAGTTGTGTTTGGATCTATAACTATTGAATTTAGCTTGTGCAGCGAATTTTCTAGCTCACTAATATCAAAAATATTTATATGATTGCCTAAATTTGCTTCTATAGTTGAATGTTCTTTATCTTGAATAAACAAATCAACATTACCGCTTTTATACAATATAGCACGGCCCAATATACATGGAGTATATTTAGCATTTTCATTTCTTAAATTTAATAACCATGAAATTGAATTTGGATCAGTTAAAAGCACTACTTCAGCTTCTTTATCTATGCTTTTAGCTATTTTTTCACATTTGTCCTTACTACTTTCACCAGTATATTCAATAGAATGTAAAACCACTGCTTGTTTTCGACAGTCACTTTTTTTTCCAGCTAAACAGGGTATTAATTTACAGATATTCTCATACTTTCTTATATCTTCTATGGTAAAATATTGCAAATAATAACCTAGTGAGGCAGTCGATGTTAAGTTTGCTTTTATCCATTCGCGTGGATCCTCTTCTTGTATATTATATACTTGAAAATTGCCCTGATCGAGCTGATTGCGAGCTTGTGTGATGTAGCGTCCATCCGTAAAAAATGGGCACTTGTTGTCTTTTGTAACGATAAGTAGCCCATTTGTTCCTGTGAAGCCACATAACTTGGTTAACTCGTCTGAATATTCATTTAAATATTCGTCTTTAGTATGCAACATAAATGCATCAACATTTATTTCATGCATAAATGAACGAAATTCTTCGATTTTTGACATGGGATACCTCACAGCAGCTACTTTCGTTTTCTTATTCCTAAGGTACACTAATATGCTCACTATCGCTGCGGGAGTGATGCCTTGTATTTGCTTTGCAATGCCAATCGTCGCTGGTTTTATCGTCTGCAACTTTTCTATTACTTCACTTGACAGGCCTTTAACTTGTGAATAGTTGAAATCAATTGGAATTTGAGTGTTAATTTCCTCTCGTAAAAACTTCATATCCGCTTCTTGTCTTATTAGATAAGGTTTGTATTTTGCTTCAATTTCAACCGCTTCGCATATTTCATTCTTAGCTCTATTATCCGCTTTGGTGTGTCCCATTTTGTCATTCCAGCGCGTGACGCTGCTTAACTCCGGCCATATTTCTTGTAATTTATTCCAGTCGATGTTTGGATAGCTAAGTAAATCTAGTGCCGTTTTTCTTATCCCATCATAAGATATTTTGATACCATAAGACCTAAGCTGCTCAGGAGTAATCGTCAGACTCCCTAACTTCTCTTCAAGCTGCTTAATGGATTCAAGTTTATTCTGTAAAACAGAGTATCTCTCATGCGAAACAAGGGAAATATCATAACCTTTTTGTGTTAATCTTCTATCTGCATTGTCTGACCTGATAGCTAGCCTATATTCTGCACGTGAGGTAAATAATCTATAAGGTTCGATCACCCCTTTGGTGACTAGATCATCTATCATTACGCCGATATATGAGTCTGTGCGATGAAGAACAAAGCTTTCTTTTTTTTCAGATGCAGAGAGTGCTGCATTAATTCCGGCAATAATTCCTTGCCCTGCTGCTTCTTCATATCCAGTAGTGCCATTAATTTGGCCAGCAAAATATAGGCCTTTAATTTTCTTAGTTTCAAGAGTATGGCTTAGTTCTCGTGGATCAATATAGTCATACTCAACTGCATATCCAGGTCTTAGTATTTCTGCATTTTCAAGTCCCTTGATACTCTTTATCATTTCACACTGCACTTCAATAGGCAATGAATTTGAAATTCCGTTCGGGTATATAGTATCATCATTCAAGCCCTCTGGTTCTAAAAATATTTGATGACTACTTTTTTCTGCGAATTTTTTAACCTTAGTTTCAATGGATGGGCAGTATCTTGGTGCAACAATGTCATCTAAATATGAAGAAGCTGACCTATGAAGATTTTCTCTAATTATTTTATGCGTGTTTTCATTAGTATGGGTAATAAAGCATGATACCTGAGGTTGGTTAATTTTTTCTGTGAGATAAGAAAACGGCACAGGTGGATTATCACCCACTTGTTCTTGCAATATTGACCAGTTTATAGTGCCACGATCAAGCCTTGGCGGAGTTCCGGTACGCAATCTACCTAATTTAAAATTATATTTCTTCAACGTATTTGCAAGTTCTACGGCAGGCTTATCTCCCATTCTCCCTGAAGGAGTTACCTGCTCTCCTATATGAATCACACCCCGCAGAAAAGTCCCTGTAGTTAGAACGACTTTACTTGTCAGTATATGCTCCCCTGAGCTTGTTATTACAGCTTTAATGCACAATTCTCCATTGTTATTACTCTCTATAAGAAAATCGTCAACCGACTCTTCTTTTACCGTCAAATTATTATAATTTAGAATAATTTCCTGTATTGCTTGCTTGTATAATTTTCGGTCTGCCTGTGCACGCGGGCCCCATACTGCTGCACCTCTGCTGCTATTTAAAATGACTGAGTGTATACTTGCTTGATCAATTGCTCTTCCCATTATTCCATCAAGAGCGTCAACTTCCCTGACTACAACGCCCTTTGCAACTCCTCCGATTGCTGGATTGCAGGACATTTCCCCTATAGTTGAAATTTTATGAGTTATAAGCAGCGTGTTTGCACCAAGGCGAACTGCAGCAGCAGCAGCTTCGCACCCTGCATGACCACCACCTACTACTACTACATCATATTTATGCATGCCTTCTTGAGTAATTCTTACTCTACTAATATTCTAACTATTAGCGGTTAATGTCAAATTTTACAGTAATTAACTATTTCAATCATCAGTGGCCAATGCATAGCTAACTCACGTCATACCGTCACGGTATCTCTAGATCCCGCTAACAAGCAGCGGGATGATGGTTTTTCAAATTATCAGGTTTTAGTGGGGCGAGCGACCAGGATCGAACTGGCGACATTCAGTACCACAAACTGACGCTCTACCAACTGAGCTACGCCCGCCAAGATATAAAATTTCTAACATAAGAGCGCAAATAGTCAATTGATTATTTAACTCTCTTTTTGCAGAGGGTTTTAAGTTTAGCCAATAAATATTTTCATTGATACTTTTACCATTATAGTTAATTGTATTGACACTAATGAAGTAGTGGTATGTTTAAAAGTATTTTCACATTTAGTTTTTTTACGGCTATTTCAAGGATCTCAGGGTTAATAAGGGATGTATTAATTGCTACGGTTATTGGCGCAAACTCTCTTGCAGACATATTTTTTTCTTCGTTTCGCTTTGCCAATCTATTTCGAGCATTTTTTGCAGAAGGAGCATTTACCACGTCCTTTATACCGTTATATTCAACAGAATCACACGATGATAAAAAGGCATTTAATTTTGCAAGTAGTGTAATATCCATTACGTTTATTATCTTAGTAATTTTTTGCCTTATTATGCAAACTTTCTCCCCTTATATGATTCAAATTTTTGCTCCTGGATTTGACCAAAGTAAGTTTACCCTTACTGTTACTTTATCAAGAATTATGATGCCCTACATAATCTTTGTTTCAATTGCATCACTTATTGGTGGAATGCTGCAAGTAAAGCAGCATTTTGCTTCAACAGCTATTGCACCAATCGTTTTGAATCTTTGTTTAATCATCAGTTTGTTTGTGCCTTACGTAAAAACCTCAGCGCACAACCTTTCTATAGCTGTGCTGATAGGAGGAGTTTTTCAGTTGTTGCTGATGCTATTTAGTGCATATAAATTAAAGGCAGCTTTTTCTTTTAGCCTTGAATTAAGCAATGAAGTAAGGTTATTTTTTAAGCGTGTGGTACCTGCAATTATCAATAATTGTGTAACTCAAATAAGCTTATGGATTGATACAATCATGGCGAGTTTTATACCAAATGCGGTGTCCTATATATATTATGCCGATAGACTAAATCAACTACCGCAGGGAATAATCGGTACTGCAATTGGTACAGTGCTTCTTCCTTTAATTTCAAAACAGGTGGATAATACTGAAAATATAGTCAAAATACAGAACAAGGCTCTCAACATAGGATTAATGTTAATTATGCCAACAACTGCTGCCTTTATCATTATTCCCGACATAATTTTACTTACGCTTTTTTCTTACGGCCGGTTTGATCATTATGCAGTGCAGCAAACTGTTCCCACTTTAATAGCATTTTCTCTTTCTTTACCTGCATTTATTATAAATAAAGTATTGCTACCTACATTTTTTGCTAAAGGCAATCTGAAAATACCAACCATATTTTCGCTAATGTGTCTTGGAATTAATGTAGTGCTAAACCTTTTGTTAATGAACGAGTATCAGCATACGGGGATTGCTATTGCTACTTCCGTTTCCACTTGGATAAACTCCATTCTATTAATTAGTTATTTAACAATAAATAAAATGTATAAGGTTAGCCAAGCGTTATTGTTAAATGTCATGAAAATTTTTGTAGCAACGGCAGTCATGTCAATAGCCCTTTATATTTTTAATTCTTTGTTGGCAGGATTATTTTTTGATAAAATGTTGGCTCGTATTGTTTATTTAACGACTTTAATAGCTTTGAGTGTTATTGTTTATTTTGGTATTCTCTATTTAATATTTAAGGGAAACTTTAAGCATGTGTAAATTATGAGACTTTCTTTATATGCTATATTATCAATCTCGCTGCTATTAATTCTCATGCATGTTGCTGCAACTTTTAAGGATTGGAGTGACTACAAAGGATATGTTGTAAAAGAGTTGGAGAAGACGTATGATGCTAAAGTGCATATTGGAGGAAAAATTAAAGTTTCGTTGATTACCCCAAAGCTCACTATCTATAATGTATATATACAATACAACGAAAATAAAGAGCAAAAGTTATCAGATTTAATTAGTGTAAGAAAAATTGAAATAAGGCCATCGTTCCTATCGTTGCTTTTATTCTCATTGCAACCAAAGTCAATCACATTGTTTGGCATGAAAAGCAATAAAGAAAATTTACTTAATATTATAAATGCAAAAGCCAGTGGTAACATAGTTGATATAGTAATAAAAGACAGCCAAGTAAGTTTTAAGAGTGATTTCGCTGATATTGTTAACATAAAGGAGGTTGCTGTAAAAAAAAATAGGCAATTCTCTGGTAAAGTAAAGGTAGGTGATAATAATTACGATTTTTCAGGAAAGGTTGATATCACAAAAAGGGACGTACACATTAGTGTTGAATCAAATTTTGTAAATTTGCTATTTACAGGTAATAGAAATCAAGAAGAACTCCAGGGTAATTTAACACTAACGATTAATAATAGTTCCGGTTCTGTGAGTAATTTAGCAAAAATCATTAATCTTAGCTTTCTCCCTTGTGTTATTCCTAGCGAAAATATCAAGATATCATCCAATATAAGTCTTAACGAAAGTGAGTTTACGGTAACTGACTTAAAAATTGATTCCAAAAGCATGCAAGCCAGTGGTACAATACAAAACGATAGAAAAAGCGATCACACTAATCTCAATATTAGCTTCAGTAAAGTTGACTTAGATTCCATACAAAATGATTCACAAAAAACAACAAATATAAAAGACCTTCTGGAATGCTTTAGAGCATTTGTGCCAAAGAACTTGAGCTTAAATTTTAATATAGAAGCTTCTAACATTCAATATCAAAACAAAATATTGGACAATTTCCGTGCTGTACTAAAATCCACTGATGGCAAAGTAAAAGTTAATACGCTTCTTAAATTTCCTGGAATCAATAATATATCTTACTTATCAGGAGAGATCTCAAACAATAATGTCCTATCTGAATTCAACGGTGACTTATTAGTCGAAGGAAATGATTTTGAGTCATTCATTTCATGTTTTTTCCCTTCTATAAAGATGAAAGAAAACCAGAAAAATCAATTTACACTAAGTTCTAAACTGCACCTTGCACCAAGAATATTATCTATCTCAGACATTAGACTGCTAAATAATAAGGAATCCTTGCAAGGGTCAATTAGAGTAAGCCATACAAAAAAACACAATGTGGTCAATGGTGAATTTAGCATGCATAATCTTGATGCAGATAAATATGATCATTCATTATTTAGCAGTTTACCTAAAATGCAATGGCTGAAAAATTTTCAGTATGATACAAATATAAAGGCCCGTGTTAATAAGCTTACATTGAATGATACGAAAATTAAAAATTTGGATTTTTTGCTGAAAATGGAAAAAGGTAAGCTAGTTGCAGATAAAATAAAACTATCTGGAGAAGATTTCGATATTACCGGTAATGCAAAAATATTAGCAGATCAAAAATACGCCAAACCTTTATTAGATGTTAACTTTACGGGCAGTAAATTTAATGGAAAAATTATTACATTACCAAATTTAGTAGAGACGAAAAGAAATTCAAGAAATGAGATAGATCAAATTCAATGGTCAACAAAGCAGCTTGATTTTTTGGATGATAAAGAAGGCTTTGATGCAAATGTGCAAATCAATACTGCAGAATTTAAAACCGAGCAGAATGTTTTAAAAGATTTTAATTTGGATGCGGTAATGAGAAACAACACTATCACTATCAGGCAGGCAAGTTACGTATTAGAACGCGGGCAAGTGTTTTTTCAGGGTTATTTAAGATCAGACTCAATGAATACAAGATTTTCTATTGTAAATTTGGACACTAAAAAGATTGGTAAGGTTATAGGAATTGACAATGTAAATGGTCAGGTAAGCTTAAATGGTGAAATCAAAACTCAAGGAAAAAGTTTTCATGATTGGGCTAGTAACTTATCAGGAGATGTAAACTTACAAGCGCAAGGAATAGAAGTTACTAATGTAGATTTCAATTCATTTATCACTAATTTGTTAAGCAGTAATAATAAGTCTGAAATCTCCACACTTGCTTATATTGATATATATAACGGTAAAACATTTTTTGAAAATATTAGCGGAAAAGCAAGTATTAAGAGTGGCATATGTTCAACTAGTTTACAATTCGGGATTGATCAAGCATCAGGGTCGATCTCTTCTAATTTAACCTTATCTAACTTCACTTTAAATTCTATATTCAGGTTCTTTTTCATACCACCAAATTATAGTAATCCAATCTATATCGATATGCATTTGGATGGCCCTATTTGGCGTCCTAAGATGAGTTTTGATGTAGACCAAATCTTCACCGCTCTGGTTGGCAAGAAAAATAGTTGATTTACTTAGGCGTACGGTTTAGGGGACAATAAACTCATCTGAACGGATACAAACTTAACCTAACTCATCACCACCTGGCAGTGGTGGCAAGCCAAATGCTTCTCTCTTTTCGTTGAGCGTCATGAAGCTTGCGTTTTCTACGTATTTCCACAACTTTTGTCTTTTTTCCATGAGAATTTCTATTGCATCTTTGTCATACGACAAGCACAGATCTTCACCAAATCTTGGTATCAGCCAAGAATTCAGGTGACAGATAATATTTTCTAGCGTTGGTAAAACCGTCTGCTCCCAGAGGGATAAGCGTGCTTCGACTAAATTGCTATAAGTGTTATCACCCGGTATGCCAAGCAATTGCGGTGGAACGCCAAAAGCTAGCGCAATATCACGAGCTGAGCTGTGTTTGGACTCAATAAAATCCATATCCCTTGGCGATAAGCTCATTTCTTTCCACTCCAAGCCTCCTTCAAGCAATATCGGTCTTCCAGCGTTTATAGAACCTGAATAATGATCATTTATCTGCGCTTTTAAGCGTTGGTACTGCTCTTGACTAAAACTTCCACCACTTCCATCTTTTGCTGATTTTACAACTATTGCACCACTTGGTCTTGCCCTATTTTGCAACATCGCTTGATTCCAAGCACCCGCCTGATTATGTTGATCTATGCTATATGCAGCTGCCTCAATTGGTGATAACCCATACCAATCATTCAAAGGATTAAAGGTCTTTAAGTGCAACACTGCTGAACATCCAGTTAGTTTATCAACTTTAAAGTCATAACTGTTGTTATTTATGGTATAACGATAGATATAAGGAACGTTATTTCTCCCTGGAACAATTTCAACCCTATCTGGGCGCAGAAGATAAAGCTCTGTTGGTGGTTTTCTACTATTCTGTGACTCAATCATCAATATATAAGAATTGCCGTTAACTAACCGATAAGTTACAATCCCCTCAATAAATTCCGATTTTGATGTCATTGGATTAGGAGAATAAAGTAATTTCAGTAATGGATGGGCTTTTAATTGCGATTTTCCCTGTTCAGTAAGCTGGCAGAGAGTAAAAGGTACCGAAGATGCAGCACTTGCAATCATATTAATTGCTCGAAAGGCAATAACATTTTTTATGTAACCTTCCTCAGCAGAACTTACATAATCACGCTTACTCCAACTTGGCTCCATCATTAGCTGCAAAGCAGAATATTTAGTAAATACTGCGCTTTTTTTTCTTTGAAAAATATTGAGATTCATATATGCCTCCTAAAAAATTGAATTTGTGGTAGAATTATATCAATTGGTGTCACAGGAAGGATATACTAACGTACGAACATTATGTTTGAGAGCAATCTCTACACAATAGTTAAATGGCAGGCACAATAAGGGGTAGCAAAAAGAATGAGCTTTTTTTTTGAGCTGAGCGAAGCCACCTAAGGTAGAAAATGAATCAGGAAGGAGTAAAAATATATTTAATATTTATATGATGTACTTACTTATAAATATCTTTTCTGTGTCCTATCTCTGTGATAACCACTTCATATTTTATAATATTTACGGAATAGATAACGCGATAATCACCTACCCTTAATCTTCTTTGTCCTTTAAATCTGTAATATAATGGCTCACCAAGGTTAATGGGATCAACTGTAAGGCGCTTATTTATCGCATTTATGATCCTTAATCTTATTGTTTTTGGAAGAGCTGGAAGGTCTTTCTCAAGAACGCTTTCTATGAAGATAATATTGTATCCCAGTCTACATCCTCACTTCTAATTTTCTTTACACCTGAAACATTACGTTTAGCAGCACGCTCAATTAGTATTTTATCTTCCTCATTTTCAATTGCTTCTTGTATTAGCTTCTCTGTTAGTTCTTTAATGGACTTATTTCTTATTTTAGCCAGTCCAGCAAGACACTCTGAAATTTCGTTGTTGAAAGTTATGCTAAACTTTGAGTTTGCCATATATTTTACCTAAAATCTACTAATAAGTATACAACATTTTTCTGAATTTTTCAATAAAAAAAGTTGCCTATACGTAAAGAGGACCTGTGTTGACAAATAATTAAACATTTGTCATGTACTATGTTTGTTAAGGAGAAATAGCACAGAAGTTAGTATTAAGTATATTAGGAATAAGAAAGGCTGCGCCCAGTGTCACACACTGGAATAACAGGAAAAAACGAACTGCTATACTAAAAAAAAAGAAATAGAATATGACAGAATGGCTAATATCTAATCAGCTTATTGATTATAACTGTGCTGTAAAATCCATGGAAGAGAAAATTCAACAAATTCACAATAATTCAGCAGACGAATTGGTATGGCTACTCCAGCACCCTCCACTTTATACTGCAGGAATCAGTGCAACAGCTGATGATATTGTTGAAAAACTATTTCCCATATATAAAACAGGAAGGGGTGGTAAACACACATATCATGGTCCAGGACAGCGCATTATATATTTAATGTTAAACCTTAAAAAAAGAAACAAATGCGATATAAAGCTATATATTAGAGATCTAAGTAAGTGGATCATAAATGTTTTAAAGCAATTTAATATACTTGGAGAGTTTAGAGAAGATAGAATAGGCATTTGGGTAAACCATAACGGAGTAGAAAAAAAAATTGCAGCTTTTGGTATTCGCTTAAGAAAATGGGTAACTTATCATGGCATAGCGCTTAACGTCTTTCCAGACCTCTCTCACTATAAGGGTATTATTCCTTGTGGGTTGCAAGGTTATGGCGTCACGTCAATGGAAGAACTAGGAGTGAAAGTTCCACTCTCTGAATTGGATGATATACTAAAAAAAGAGTTTTATAAGATATTTTAATGATTGTTTATCTTTTATATTTCATTCTCACTTTATGTGCTAACACAAGTATTCATGCAATCGACCAAGTTGATATTATTGCTCCTTCCTCCAAGGGAAAAGAATCAGATCTGACTACCATAAAAGAATATGTAGAAGCTTTGGATTTTAATCCCCATATTTCGGAGAAAATATATAGTAATGATAATCCATTTTATTCCAACTCTGATGAATTCAGAGCAAATGATTTGGTTAGTGCACTAACCGGTGATAGTAAAATAATCTGGTGTATCAGAGGAGGAGAAGGGGCTTCTCGGTTAATTCCCTATCTAGAAAAGTTACCCAATGATAAAAAAGAAAGGATTGCTCAAAACAAAAAGATCCTCATAGGCTATAGCGATATAACTGCCTTGCACATCCATCTACAAGCTAAATATGATTGGCAAACTCTTCACGGCACCATGTTGGAAATGATAGTAAATAACTCCGTTTCTGAAAGCTCTGTTGAAAAATTGAAAGAGTTAATTCTTAACAAGCGGGATTCTATCAGATTTGATAACCTAAAGACGATAAATAATGGCATTAGACTAAAAGATGGCAGATTAAAGTCTAAAATCATCGGTGGTAATATGACTTTAGTTGAAAACAGTATAGGAACTGTTTGGCAAATAAATGCGAAAGGTAAAATTCTATTTTTAGAGGACATAAGAGTCTACCCATACGCAATAGAGCGCAGTTTAGATCACCTAAAACAAGCTCACATCTTTGATGGAGTACATGCAGTAATCTTTGGGGATTTCGTTAACTGCTATAACGATAACCTTGTTGAAGTTATAAAAGAAAGGTTTGCAAAAAGTGTTAACTTTCCTGTATTTACAATGAAAGGGGTAGGCCATGGACATACAAATGATCCTTTACCTTTTAACACTCACGCTATTATTAGCGTTCAAGACGAAAAAGAAGGTTTGTTTTTTATGGACGTGCAGAATTTAGCTAATCTTATAGCTAACGCGAGCTCTACGTCATACCGCCGCAGTATCTCTTAGCCGCTAACACGTACTTAACCGTCATACCGCCGCGGTATCTCTTAGCCGCTAACACGTAGCGGGATGACGAGCTTATCGTCATGCTGCCGCGAACCGTCATACCGCCACGAACTGTCATACCACCACGAACCGTCATACCGCGATTCATTCGCGGTATCTCTAGATCCCGCTAACACGTAGCGGGATGACGGTTGTCAGGGTGTCATGCAAGTAGCTGACTACTTGGATCTGGTAGACTCAAATCACAATGCCCGTAAAGCTGCGACCCTAGAGCTACTATCTCTCACCCACTGCAAATATTGCACGGTACTATCCACTTGATCATCGTGTCGAGTTTCAGGAAACATTAAAATCTCATACTCAAAATCGTTCAGCCATACTGCTTGGTGCGGCAGAAAAACCTTGCCAGACTCTATAATCGGAACAATTTGATAAAATCGAGTGAGTTTGTCATCATGTGGTACTATTTCGATAATTGGTAAATCACTGTTTGTCTTTAGCTCTTGCACCAATTGCTGACCACTTGTTTTTGCTTCGATTAAAATTGCGTGCGGTGTCCATCTTGCAGCTAGTGACAGAACTTGCTCTTTAAGCTTTGGATACTCAAGCTTTGCGCGATATACATCGAGTAAATAGAATTTATTGCCCACTTTTGTCCAGGTGGTGCAGACGCTAAAGTTGCTCATGCTGCTTGTTGAAACTGCAGTGTCCCAGCTCTGAGTGACATATGAGAGACTATCAGAAAAATTTCTATAGCGCTTCAGCCACTCTCGTTTAATTATACCACTTGAAAGTGGCAGAGGGTTTTGTTGATATTGTGCAGCAAAAGCGTAACTTCCAAGTTCAACCTTTATCATCTCAACTTCTTCTTTTCCTCCATCGAGGGGATATAGCAACTGACCTTCTTCTCTTGAGTATAATATTACGGGTGGTGTCATTCTAGCACTTGATGCTGTAATCCAGCTTTTGTACTCATTTGTAGTTACTCGGGTGACAGGAACAAGAAAAGGAGGCGCTGGCTTTTTGATTGAATAGATAATCTCCTTATTTTCAGATATCATCGGTAAACAAGTATGGTTCCATATGTTTTTCGGTTTGGAGAGAAGGTGCCCGGTTAAATCTTCTTGATGTAGCCTATGCATCACAAGAACAATTACTCCTTTTTTTCTATTGTTGAGCCTGGCTACTAAAGTCTGGTCAAACCAATTTGTAGCACGCTTTCTAAACGTTTCACTCAAAGCTTGGGCGGGACTCAGTGGATCATCCACGATGATGAAATCACCACCTTCACCTGTTAACGTCCCTCCAACTGACGTTGCGATTCTGTATCCTCTCTGCACTGTTTGAAATTTGTATTTGGTATTCTGATCTTTGGATAGTCCTACCTCTGGAAGCAGCTCTCTATACCAACTAGACTGCATTATGCATCTTGTATCGAGCGAGTGCTTTTCGCTAAGCAGCCGAGAGTAGCTTGCAACTATTATTCTTGCAGTTGGCTGATTTCCCAGTATCCATGCGGGCCACGCAACACTAGCACACAGGGACTTCATTGAACGCGGAGGCATATTGAATATTATTCGCCTCATTTTGCCAACATTTGCCGCTTCAAGTCTGTCTGCTATGACTTTTATATACTGATAATCATTATACTCACACCCCGGCACTACCGTTTGAAAACACAGTTCAATGAATTTTAGAAAGTTCATGATATAATGTTGAAACCAACGCGTGACGCTGGGATGACAAAAAAAGGAGCACTGAAGGCTATAGGTGAGACGTTGCGGTATCTCTAGATCCCGCTAACAAGCAGCGGGATAACGGTTGTCGTTTAGCTATAAATATTAAGAAATTTACCAAATAAAAAAAAGGCAAAAGAAGCCCCGTGGTTGGCTAATTACTTACATTATACTTTCAAGTATGGCGTTTTTTTATTCTAAACGCTTAATAACCGCGATTTAGCTGCTTTTTAATGCAACTAACCTTTAGTCATAAATATTTAAGAAATTTACTAAACAGAAAAAAAGGCAAAAGAAACCCTAGGGTAGCTAATTATTCACTATCCATTTTTTAAGTTGGCGCTTTTTGATATTTTAAATGCTTTATAAGCGCATTTCAGCTTATATTAGGTAAAAACCTAGAAATTTTATAAAGACATAAGATGCACATAGTGCAAAAAATTAAACATGGGACGCCAGATACGTGAGTTTTTTTGTCATTTAATCTGCACAGAGAAGATAAATAAATAGCTTCAGTTTCATGATAAGGGGACCGGCAAGGCTTGTCAAGCAAGTTTTTTGCAATATCAGGGGATAATTTCGACCATAAATCCCTATCAATAAATTTTAACAAAAATACTTCAGTGCATTTTCAAATATAAGCATTCCATCGCCATATTTTGGCACAGCAACACCTAAACGCTTGCTCTTTTCTTTTTCAAGGGGCCAATTATCTTGCTGGGTAAAAAATATTCCCCTTTCTGGATGGGGCATTAAAGCTAGCACTCTCCCACTTTTATCTGATAAAGCTGCTAGGTCGTATGTAGATCCATTCGGATTGTAAGGAAATTGTAGGTTAGCATAGTTGCCATTTTTATCAATGTAACGTAATGCGGTGGAATTGCTCTCAATCAATTGGTTCAAAATATCTTGATCCATAAAAAATTTGCCTTCCCCATGAGCAATAGGGAGATATAGTTCACTCAGGCCCCGTAGCCAAACAGAATTACTCTTTGAATTAACTCTCACTCTAATCCAACGGCATTGATAATTGCCTATATCATTATGGATTAAAGCTAGACTAGAGAATTCTGGAATTAATTTTACTAATATCTGACAACCATTACATATTCCTATAATCAGCTTGTCCTGAGATAAAAACTCTTGAAACTCATCCAACAAGTTGTTTTTAATACGTAAAGCAAACGCATTACCAGCACCAGTGTCATCACCATAAGAAAAACCCCCTGGAATTGCAAGTATATTGCTTAATTTCAGTTCACCTGGATTATCTATGATATCGTTAATGTGAACGATTTTTACTTCAATATTACCAATACCAAGTTTTCTGCTGCATTCCATAAATGCAAATGCAGTTTCTTTTTCGCAATTTAAGCCATAACCAGATAGGACTGTGATTTTCATGAATTGCTAAAAATTAAAAAATTCGAATTTCCTTTTTACAAAATTTGCTACTAAATTTAACGCAAATAACACCAATAATAAAGCTATAATTGCGATAGCAGCAAGTTCAACAAATGCAATTTCAGGATTGCTTGACCAGATGTATATTTGCACAGGTAGAACAGTCGCCGGATCGAAAAAGGACGTAGGTGTATCAGCAATAAATGCCACCATACCCATCATAAGTAAAGGAGAAGATTCACCTAAAATCCTTGCAATTGCAAGCACAGTACCATGTATTATTCTTGGTAACGCAATCGGTAAAGAGTGATCTAATATCACCTTGATGTGAGGTGCACCGAGCGCAAACGCTGCATCCTTTATCGTAATAGGAACATTCGCAAAGGCATTTTTTGTTGCAATTATAATATTAGGTAACATCATAAATGAAAGAGTCATTCCACCAACAAGTGGTGAAGAGCGTGGTAGCCCAAATATGCCAAGATAGAGAGTTAAGCCCACTACACCAAATATTATTGAAGGCACTGCAGCAAGATTATTTATGCTAATTTCTACAATATTAGTCATTAGCCTATTTTTAGGCATAAATTCGTAAAGACAGATGCCCGACATAATTCCTATTGGTAATGCTAATGCTAGGCACACTATAATTGTCATTAATGAACCGATAAATGCCCCTAAAATCCCTGCATTCTCAGGTTCACGAGAGTCAGATTTAAGGAATAAAGACTTATTAAAAAATTTTTTCACTCTCCTCTTTTCTTTTAGCCAATCAAGTAATTTAGCATAACGATCATTCAAATATTTATCTTTATTTATTGAATTAATTATACTTGACGCGGTAAACCAGATCTCATATTCACCACTATCTTTTACTTTCTTACGAAAAAATTTCTCTAGTTCTTTGTAAGAATTACGACTTAAAATTTCGTCACCGTCTTTAAAATCAGTTCCTCCAAACACCTTACGTAAAGAATCGTTGAGTAAGCCAATGGACTTATACCGCAAATCACTAGGATTACTCGCCAAAGTAAGATCAGCATTTATTTCAACTGGCAATAAAATTTTCGTTACTGTTAAGGCACTGTAAGAGTTAACTAATATACTCAACAATATACACACAGGACAGCCAAGTGAGATAACTAGTGCCGTGAAAGAACAAAAGCGTAGCGCTCTGTTCTTTTTATTTTTCCTTTTTATACGAGCATGTACACGCCTTGACTGAAGTAATTTAAGGAATTTTTTCTTTATACTCATTTATTTTTCCTGGATCCCATCGTCAAGCCCACAGCTGTACAAACGTCCAGTTTAATAACCGTTGATGTCATTCCCTATTGTATCTACTTAGATTTCTTTTTAACATAAGTAGTACGTTCTTTGATCCTTGCAGCTTTTCCAAATAGTTTGCACAGATAATACAGTTTTGCTCTACGAACCTTTCCTTTTCTTGTCACTTGCACTGAAACCAGTGCAGGAGAATAAACAAAAAACTGAGACACTATACTTTCTCCATGGCTAACTTTTCTGACTGCAAAAGAAGAATGTAACCCGCGGTTCCTTTTTGATATACATACACCTTCAAATATCTGTATACGTTCACTTGCACCGTCAACTACTTTAAAAGTGACCTTCAAATCATCGCCAGGACGAAATTCTGGTATTTCTTTAGCTAACACTTGCATTTGCTGTTCGTTAAATTTTTTAAGTAAATTTGTCATTTATCTCTCCATTCAATAATTCAGGCCTACGCTTTTTTGTTATAACATGAGAATGCTTCTGCCTCCAATCACTTATTTTTTTGTGATTGCCAGATAACAAAACCTCAGGTACTTTATATCCCTTCCACTGCTCAGGTCTAGTATATTGAGGATATTCAAGTACACCACCACCATAATTAAAACTTTCTTCAGTAATACTACCGGTATTATTTACTACACCTGGAAGAAGTCTAATGCATGCATCAAGAACCACCATTGCAGCTGGCTCACCTCCTGAAAGTATATAATCTCCAATACTTAACTCATAAGGAGTATACGCATCAATTATCCTTTGGTCAATACCTTCGAATCGACCACACAATATTGTTATATGAGGAAACTCTAATAATTCTCTGGCAATATTCTGATTAAACTTCGCGCCAGATGGAGTCATGTAAATAAACTTAGTGTTTTTATGAACAGAGAACATACTATCCACTGCACTACCAATTACATCAGGGCGCATAACCATTCCTGCTCCGCCTCCATATGGAACATCATCCACAGTTGAATGTTTATCTTTTGCAAAAGAACGAATATTTATTACTTCAAGGCTCCATATTTTTTTTTCTAACGCTTTTCCGGCAAGAGAATAGTTCAAAAACCCGGGAAACATTTCTGGAAATATGGTTAATATTGTAACATTGAATGCCATTAAGGTTTATTTTAAGTTATTTGGGGCTACACTCTAAGAACAGTAAATTGATATAATATATAGTTAAATTAAACATGTCACTGAATAAAACGATATACGAAGGTAAAGCGAAAGCCATTATTGAAACTGAAGATTCATCAACTGTCATACAGCACTTTAAAGATGATGTCACAGCATTCAATAAGGAAAAATATGAAATTATTGAGGGCAAAGGAATAATTAATAATCATGTTAGTGCTTTTATCATGGAAAAGCTCGAAGAAGCAGGAATTAGCACGCATTTTATAAAAACTCTGAATGAAAGAGAACAGCTAGTCAAAAAGCTCAAGATAACACCTCTTGAGGTAGTAGTTAGAAATGTCGCAGCTGGGAGCTTTTGCAAACGTTTTAATATCAAAGAAGGTGAGAGGCTTGCATCTCCTATAATCGATTTTTTTTACAAAAATGATGACCTAGCCGACCCAATGGTAAGTGAAAATCACATATTGTATTTTGATTGGCTATCTAGCAAAGAAATGGATGAAGTTAAAACTACAACTTTAAAAATCAACGAAATATTAGTTCACCTATTTTCAAATGCAAGTATATATTTAGTTGATCTCAAGTTAGAATTTGGCAGATTAATAAATGACAGTACTAAAATCGTTTTAGCTGATGAAATTAGCCCTGATAACTGCAGATTATGGGATAAAAATACTTATAAAAAGCTAGATAAAGATGTTTTTCGTTTGAATTTAGGAGATTTAAAGGAAGCATACCTAGAAGTTGCAAAAAGACTGTCAGTAAAGTTAGGTTAACTAAATACTACTCTATCAAGTGGAGGGTTATATGCCTCATCAAGTTTTCCAATAATTTCAATTTTTTCTCCACGTTTTTGGAAATGATTTTTCACGTTTTGCATATTCTCAGAACTTACGATCAATACCGTACCAATACCACAATTAAATGTTTTTAGCATTTCTTTCTTCTCTATTTTACCCTCCTTTGTTAGCCATAAAAATATATCTGGCCATTTCCAGGAATTAATGTCTATGTTTGCAAATAAGTTTTTTGGAAGAATTCGCGGAATATTGTCTACCAAACCACCACCCGTGATGTGCGCAATACCTTTTACTTGTGACATGATAGGCAACAAAGAATCAACATATATTTTTGTTGGTTCAAGTAGTATTTCATTCCAAGATTTATTATTCCATAGAGATGTATCGTTATAATTTATACCTAAGGTTTTGAAAACATGGCGCACTAAAGAAAACCCATTTGAGTGAATTCCACTTGACTCTAAGCCAACTATATAATCACCTGCTTTCATCATACTACAGTTTGGAAGAATTTGCTTTCGATCAACTACACCAACCACAAACCCTGCAAGGTCATAGTGATTATTACCATACATTCCAGGCATTTCTGCAGTTTCCCCACCAACCAATGCTATTTTAGCTTGCTTGCACCCCTCTGCAATGCCCTTAACCACAGATAATAAAACATCTTTGGTCAAAACGCCTGTTGCAAAGTAATCAAGGAAAAACAAAGGCGTTGCTCCTTGTGCAAGTAAGTCATTTACACACATTGCAACTAAATCTATACCTATAGTATCATGTTTATTCACTTCTTGAGCTATCAACAGTTTCGTACCTACTCCATCAGTTGAGGAAACGAGTACTGGATGGTCATACTTCTTACTTAGTGCAGCAAAATCAAATAACGCAGAAAATGAACCTATTTCGCTGATTACTTCTTCTCTAGTAGTTTCTTGAGCAATAGGCTTGACTTCTTTTATTAACTTATTATATAGTTCAATATCTATTCCTGATCTGGTGTAAGTATTCATAATCCTTTTATAAATTTTAAAATTGTTAATACTATATTAATGCCTTGATATAAAAAGTGCAACGAAACTTTCTCTTAATTGACTATTATATACTTACCAATATAAGGTAACTTAAATCATTTATAATTATCCAATGAACGAAAATGCCAAAAACATACTGTTAATAACGGAACTGCTATCAGGACGGCTGCTTCATGACTTTGCTAACTCTATGAATGGAATAACGTTTGGCGTAGAAGAGCTTGAAGTAATAGATAAGAATGATGCTGATGCGCAGAAGGAAGCGTTGTTGTTTCTTAAAGAAAGCTCCGATGATTTAATATATAAACATAAAGTTATGAAGCAGGCATATTCTTCTTCAATGGATAATTATAGCTTTGATAAGACCAAATCTAATATCGAAAATTATTTATTAAAAAAAAAGTAAAGCTTACGTGGAAAATAGACGCATACTCTGCAAAAAATAAGGAAGATTTAATTGAAAAGATAAATAAGATAATTTCCAATATGGTGCTAACTATAGCCAGTGCAGTGGCGGAAGTTGAACTAGTATCTGTTTTACTGAGTCAAACAGAAGATAAAATGCTATTAACTATAAAAATTCTAAATGAACACAAACCAATAAGCAAATCATTAGTAGACAAATTAATCAAAAAAAATGACACTAATTTAAATATAAAAGATATTAATATCTATATGACCTCTTTATTATTAGAGTACTATAACACTGAAATGCATTATACTTGCGAAAATAATTTGCTGGAAATAGGTTTAACTATAACTTGAGTTGCATATTTGGTTATTATAACTTCTTCTTCGTGTCAAGGCATTCCCCGACAAGGGGTACCAAATCTAATTTTTGTAATCACTTAAGTCTAGTACTATTTTATTAATGTAGCGCTCATTTGCATCTTTGATGATAAACTTCATACCATTTTTATATTTAATGACTTCATCTACAGAAGGCACTTTACCAGCAATCGAAAGAATCAAACCACCAAGTGTAACATAGTCTTCTTCAGGGTCACGTAATTCTATTTTTAGATCCTCTTCTATATCTTTTATAAGAGCCCTTGCTGATACTTCAAACTTATTTTGAGACAATTCAGTAATGGTATATTCTGAATTTATTTCGTTTTCACTATCAATGTTTGGTATTAGTTCCTCTATAAGATCAGTCATTGAAATTAAACCATCAGTTCCACCATATTCATCCAATACGATAGCTAAGCATGATTTAGAAGAGTTCATCCTAACAAAAAGATTAGTTGTCTTCATCGAGGGTGGAACAAATATTACGCTTTGTATAATATGTTTCAGATTAAAATTTTTATCCCTATTAAAAATAACATCTTTTACATAAAAAAAGCCTATTACGTTATCAAAGTTATTTTTATAAATTGGTATTTTAGTGTGGCAAGTGTTTTTTATCTTCTTTATTATTTCACGCTCGCTTGACTCAATGTCTACTGCGCATATCTCTGTACGTGGAGTCATTATATCCATTATACCACAATCGCGGAATTTTAATAGACCATTAAATATATTAAGGTCTGGCAGATCTTTCATTAATGCCTCAGTCGCACACTTTTTCAACACAGAAGCTTTTTTGAAAAGGAAGAGAAAAATTCTATATGCTATTTTTTCTACTAAGGTTCTTTTTTTACTCAATTTATTCCCTGTAATGGCAAAAACGTTTTCAGATTAGATTTATCAAGAAAACTGTTATTAAATGTTTAATAAGCATGTGAATAATGTCAAATTAATTTGTGAATCAATTGTTGATATAAAATACCAACAATTGATCAACAACTTTTTCAACAATATATACATAGTTGTGTAACAATGCATGATGGTAAAGTATTTTCCATAAAAGAAAATTACTAACACTCTAAACACCTTACTTATACACATAAATCATAACAGAAAATCAATAATATAAGAAAGTTACTCACATATTTATCCACAAGTTGAACAACGCCAATTTTTACTGAATTTTAAGTTAGTAACAAGTTATTGATAGAACTATTATTATTACTATACTTTAATATACAAAAGAATAAATAGAATAGATTGGAAAGCGGCAAAACAACAATAGCGAAAATTATTAAGAGAAATGAGCCGGGTGGAAGAGTGCCTATCTGGCTAATGCGTCAGGCTGGCAGGTCTCTTCCTGAGTACCGCAAAGCAGTAGAAAATATGAATAATTTTATGGAGATATGCTACAACACAGATTTAGTGACAGAATTGACGTTACAGCCGGTGACAAGATTTGACATGGATGCGGCGATAATTTTTTCAGACATTTTAATAATAGCTGATGTTTTGGGTTGTGACGTGAATTTCGTACGCGGTGTAGGTCCAATAATAAAACCCGTGGAAAGTCCTAAGGAATTGAAGGGTCCACAAGAAATTGAAACTAAAACCTTACCAATTCTAAACGCTATAAAAAAAGTCAGAAGCCAATTACCAAAAGAAAAATCTCTCATAGGATTTGCTGGTGGACCATGGACAGTAGCCTCATACATCATAGAAGGTGGGAGCAGCAAAACTTTTTCCAAAGTATTAAATTTTTATTCTTCGTATTTGAAGGAAATAATTGAACGAATAACGGAAGTAACGATTATTTATCTAATTAAACAGATAGAATTTGGAGCAGATGTTATTCAGCTATTTGACAGTAATGCTGGTGCGTTATCGGAACCATTGTTTAAAGAATATGTTATCGAACCAACAAAGAGAATTATCTTGGCAATAAGGGGTAGATTTTCTGATTTTCCAATAATAGGTTTTCCAAGGTCTGCTGGAAATCTTTATAAAGATTACTGCGAACAAACAGGTGTATCTGCAGTAAGTATAGATTATAATGTTCCAATAAAATGGGCGAAAGCGAATCTAAACATCCCTCTACAAGGAAACCTTGATCCTAATCTTTTAGCCTATAATAAAACGGAAGCAATCAAAGAAGCAAAACGTATAATAGATTGCTTTAGAGATTTACCCTTCATATTTAATCTCGGACATGGAGTACTCCCTGATACTCCAGTTGAAAATATTGCTGCGTTGGTAAACCTGGTAAAAAGCTACTAATACAATACACAAAATTCCTAGCTTTTTTGTTGTACGGGGTTTATCATTTAAATTTAGCTTCATTAAAATATGTCAGACCTTGCAAAAAGAATGTTCCTAATAAAGCCATCACCTACGATTGCTGTAACTGATAAGGCAAATAAGTTGAAAAATGAAGGAAAAAAGATCTGTGTTTTAGCTGCAGGAGAACCGGATTTTGATACTCCAGATCATATAAAAAAAGCAGCTATTCAAGCAATAAGTGAAGGTAAGACTAAATATACTGCTGTTGATGGAACGCGTGAGCTGAAAGAAGCAATAATTAATAAGTTAAGAAAGGATAATAACCTCGAGTACACGCTTAACCAAATCTGTGTTGGTACAGGTGCTAAGCAGGTGTTATTCAATTTGTTCATGGCAACAATTAACTCTGGAGATGAAGTTATTATTCCAGCTCCTTATTGGGTTTCATATGTTGATATGGTAAGTCTTTTTGGCGGCTTGCCAGTTGTAGTAGAATGCAAACAAAATTTTAAACTGACAGCGGAATTATTGAAAAGCAGGATAACTAAAAAAACTAAATGGTTAATTCTTAACTCACCGAACAACCCTGCAGGAGCTGTGTACACATGTGATGAATTGAAAGACATAGCACAAATATTGCTTGAATATCCACATATGAATGTCGTTACAGATGATATTTATGAGCATATAATATACGACGAAAAGTTTTTTACTATCGCTCAGGTTGAGCCGAAGCTTTATGATAGAGTTTTTGTAGTCAATGGAGTATCAAAAGCCTATGCAATGACAGGCTGGAGAATAGGGTATATTGCAGGTAGAAGTGATGTGGTAAAAGCTATCTCTACGCTGCAGTCTCAAAGCACTTCTAATCCAAATTCGATAGCACAAGCAGCAGCAGCAGCAGCATTAAACGGTGATCATAGTTTTTTGAAAGAAAGAACAAGGATTTTTAAGAGTCGTAGAGATTTTATGGTGAAAGAGCTAAATTCTGCCCCGGGATTATCAGCGTCTGTTCCACAAGGTGCGTTTTATTTATTTGTCTCATGTGAAGGATTGCTCAGTAAAAGCACAAAAAGTGGTAAGATAATAAATAATGATTTAGATTTTACTGAATACTTACTGGGAGATCATTTGGTTGCTGTGGTTCCAGGAATTGCATTTGGTCTAGAAAATTTTATCAGAATTTCTTATGCAACCTCTCAGGAACAATTAGAAATTGGGTGTGATAGTATTACTAAAGCGTGCCAGGAGTTAAAATGAAATAGACTATCCATAAGTTGTATATTTTGCCATACTTCGCCAAGGTTATTTTGAATGTTCTAACTTGTATTTTTCTATGGAAGGCATTTTTATTGATTGAGCAAGTGTCTTTCTAATATTGAATTCCTCATTTTTTTCATTTTGTTGCAGTAAGTTAATGTTATTTATTTTATTTACTAAATCTTTCCCCTTTTCCAGAGTCTTTAAATCGCTTTCGTTAATGTGATGTTCATTGTAAAATTCTGCAACAATTTCTTTTCTTTTCGGATAAGTATTTAAAAATTCCGACATCTGATGTTTAGCAACAGCTTGAATAAATTTCTTATTAAATCTTGAATCGTTATATAGATCTTCTAAATTTTCATCGTAGTGTTTTGCTTCATTTACAGCAAGCTTTATTATCTCTTCTATACCACTTAGAAGTTTCCTATACAATTTGTCGTATCTATTGCTTAGCACGTGTGTAGCGAATGTTTGTTCAATGTATTTTGTTATGTAATTTTGCAGCGTATTATCTATCGTGCTTATATTCATCAGCCTGCTTTAATATTATATTAACTATTTTACACATAAAAAGGTTAATATTGAATTAATAGAATACTTCTGAAGTCAAATTTTACTGAAAATTATGGTATTTAAGATATAATTGTCAGCATGAAATAAAAACATAAATAAAATGGATCTTGTAACAAAAGTGAAGCTCAAGATAAAGATGAATAAGGGTAAAATCATAAATATACTTATCATTTGTGGTGTAATTTTTTTCATATACCTTATTCATGAGCCAGTTGTAGATATGGTAGAAAAAATTATAAGTAAAATAAAAGGTCTCTTTTAAAAATAGAAAAAGTGAACTTTTTCTATCATCCAAACTTGAACCTGGAAAATTTAGTTAATGCATAAACTACTTATGTTGGCTATGAGTTCAACTGTATAAAATTCCGGTAAATTAAAATAAGTATTCATAAAAATATTGTTTTCTATAAACAGAGTATCTATAATGCTAGCTTTGGGGTAAAGTATTGCAGAGGAATTTTTTAATCTGGTTGTTGACGTCACTGTTTTATGCATACCAATATATATTACGCGTAATTCCAAACATAATTGCGCCTGAATTAATAACAAAATTTAACATAAGTATTGCAGATGTTGGCCAGTTTGGTGGGTTATACTATGTAGGCTATACGCTAGCTCATATACCTATTGGTCTTTTCCTTGATAGATTTGGACCAAAGTTTGTTTTACCTGCTTGTACCGTTTTGACATTTACCGGAACACTACCGCTTATATGCTTTGATGAGTGGAGTTATTCAATAATTGGAAGAATAATTGTGGGAATTGGGTCATCCGCTTCGGCAATTGGAATCTTTAAAGTTGCAAGCATGTATTTTGCGCAAGAAAAATCAGCAAGAATGGCCAGCTTATCTATAATTATAGGAATTTTGGGAGGGATATGTGGCGGGTTACCTTTAGACTTCTTACTCGATAAATTTGGCTGGAATTATGTTATCTATACATTCTCAGCATTTGGGTGTTTACTTGCTCTGTTGCTGTTCTTAGTAACGCCTGAAAGCAATGCTCAACAGGAAAAAGTTAGCATTAGAGACTTAAAAAACATACTTTTCAACAAGCATATTATTCTAATTAGCTTTTTTGGTGGACTCATGGTCGGTCCAATGCAAGGTTTTGCCGATGGTTGGGTGAAAGCATTCTTTTTTGAAGTATATAAAATGAATGAAGACTTGGCATCTTCTCTCTCTTCCGTAATATTGATAGGAATGTTAACAGGATCATTCTCTTTGGCTTATTTATTGGAAAAATATAAAAATAAGCATTATGAAGTAATAATTGCATGCTCATTTGCAATGATCGCTAGTTTTCTTTTGCTTTTTAATCAGATTGGTGGCTTGTATGTTGTATTACCTACGCTTTTTATTATTGGCTTCACATCTGGATATCAGGTGGTTACCATTTACAAAGCGATAAGTTATGTAAATAATAACTTAGTAGGCCTGGCTACAGCTGTGTCAAACATGATAGTTATGGTTTTTGGCTATTTTTTTCACACTGGGATCGCAAAAATAGTAGATTTGTGTTGGGATAGAACAATAATACAAGGAAATCCTGTGTATGGTGCTGAATTGCTGATAAAAGCAACATCAGTTATTCCTGTATGTTTGCTGGTGGCTGTTTTTGGGCTCTTATGGTTAAAAAATAAAGATTTTAGATAAGTTGATTGTAATAAGTAGATAATTTATCGAAGGCTCGTATGATAAAATCGTTAGATGTACTAATTTAAGGTTCTTGTTATTATGAAATATAATACTTTATTTTACTTTGATATTTTTGTTTTAATTGTAATTGGGTTTTATTAGGTGGTAGGTATGTCGAAAAGTAATTTTTTTGTATGGTTGATAGTATCTCTTTTCTATGCGTACCAGTATGTGTTACGTGTCATGCCAAACATAATTGCGCCTGTATTAATAACAAAATTTAATATAAGCATTGCAGATTTAGATACCGTCTTGTAAGTCAACGAGAAAAATATAAAAATGTTATCTTTTGGTCCATATAAGTTTGTTCCAACAAGTTTAAAGTATAACAAAAAGAATCGCTGGAGCGTAATTGAATGTATTGATGTAATGCCGTCACTTCAAAACATAGGACAAGGAGTAGAAAATATAGAGCTAGAAATAACCATTTACCTTAATAGTCTTAAGGGGCTAAATCAACTAAAGAATATGAAAGAAGCTGAAAAAGATCAGATCCCACACACTTTAGTAGATAGTTTAGGTAATTTTTTAGGACAGTTTGTGATTACACAATTAGAGGAAAGACAGATATCTTTTTTTCCTGGTGGGCTGCCGAAAAAAGTTGAATTTAGTTTAAGTTTAAAGAGTTATAGTGGTACACATATTCACTAACCAACTACATTCAATTTTTGATTTTAAACTTCAGTCAACCTCCTAGTTCTATAGTTCTTGATATGATCTGGATCAAAGGCCTTTTTTGAACTTAAAACACCAAAAACTACATGAAGTAACCTACGCATTGCAGCTCCCACAATTGCCATATTATGCTTGCCTTTCTCTTTTAACCTCTCGCAATAAATCACAATAATAGGGTTGTGATTTTTAGCTACTATAGCGGGAAAATATATTGCTTTACGCAATGTTCGTGAACCTGATTTACTTAATCTGGGCTTGGCATATACAGATGATCCTGATGTTATATTTCGTGGTATAGTTCCAGCATATGCTGCCAATTGTCTGGCATTTATAAAAGCTTTTATGTCAGGAATTTCAGCTAAAATAGCTATTGCTGATTCCTCTCCTATTCCTGGAATAGTCAATAAGAGTTGAAAGTTTTCCAACAACTCTTTGTGCTGTTTTAATAGTTCACGTATGGAGTTTTTTATTGTTTCTATTGATTGTTCTATGTTCACTGCAAGGTTTTCCCAAGCATTTGCAACTTCTTCAGGCAGTCTCTCCTTCTTTTCTAAATGATTATTTACGAATGTTAATCCATCTTTTAATGCAGCTGAGCAACGATAAAGATGCTTTAATTTTTTCTTTTCAGAAGAAGGTGGTGTCCAGCGAGTTGGTTCCTGTCTTTGGCAATAATCTCTGCATCAATCTGGTCATTCTTTTGTCGTACAAGCTTACTCCTTGCATAAGACTTAATACAATAAGGATTTACAACACTAACAAAATGTCCAGCATTGTGTAGAAATTCAGCCAGAGCTTCACTATAACAACCAGTAGCTTCCATGCAGGCTTTTGCTTGTTCTATATTATGTTTTTGTAGAAAGCTCAGCAGACCTTGAAACCCATGATCATCGTTCTTAAAGCTCCTTTTCCTAGTTTCACGTTTTCCTTTTTTACTTATAAATGAGAGAAAAATATCAAAGCGATCTTTTGATATGTCTATACCTAAAAAGTTGTTGATCATATATAACCTCATACGTTACCATTTAAAATGAAAAGTAAGGCTAACCTTGTGAATACAGAATTAGAACCATTTAGGTCTTTCTACGATACCGTCCAGCCTCTACTTTTGAGAAGGGAGCTCTTTTCTAAAACACAGATTTTGTATCTAGGGCAATTTACAAAGTTCTTCCCTTCTCCATCTAATGCATAAGCTTAAAACATTAGATGCTTTTGACAAGATACAAGGGCAATTTAATGGTCTCTACTATGTGGGATTTACACTAGTTCATATCCCTGTTGGTCTTTGTTTTGATAGATTCGGTCCAAAAATTGTTTTACCTATTTGTGCTGTCTTGGTATCTATTGGAACATTACCTCTTGTGTGCTTTGATGAGTGGTATTATTCAGTATTAGGTAGAATAATTGTTGGGATTGGCTCGTCTGCGTCAGCAATAGGAGTATTTAAAGTTGCCAGTATGTATTTTTCGCGAGAAAAATCAGCAAAAATGGCAAGCATATCTGTTATTATAGGGCTATTAGGGGCAATATATGGTGGTCTACCAATAGAACTTTTGCCTGATGAGTTTGGTTGGAATTACGTAATTTATATTCTTTCAGGGTTTGGTTTCTTACTCGCTTTATCTTTATTTTTAGTTATTCCTTACAATGCTTACGACTTTCGAAAAGAAAAAATTAGCATGAAGGATCTAAAAACTGTGCTTTTCAATAAATATATCATTCTAATTAGTTTTTTTGGTGGCTTAATGGTAGGTCCACTAGAAGGTTTTGCTGATGCTTGGACAAAAGCTTTTTTATGTGAGGTATATCAAATGGCCGGTGATCTAGCGTCTTCAATTTCTTCTGTTATATATGTAGGATTTGCAGCTGGATTGCTCTCTTTTGCTCACATATTAGAAAAATACCCAAATAGACATTATGAAGTTATTATTGTCTGTTCCTTTGCAATGATTGCTAGTTTCCTTTTACTTTTTACACGGGCTGGCGGATTGTATATTGTATTGCCTGCACTTCTTGTTATAGGTTTCGCTTCTGGATATCAAATAGTAACACTGTACAAAGCATTAAGTTATATAAATAATAACTTAATAGGATTAACTACAGCTGTATCAAATATGATAGTTATGGTTTTTGGCTACCTCTTTCACACTGGAATTGCGAAGGTAATAGGTTCTTATTGGGATAAAGCGATTATACATGGAAGTCCTATTTATAGTGCTGAATTGCTGATAAAAGCAACATCTATTATTCCTGTATGTTTGCTAATAGCTGTTTTTGGGCTCTTATGGTTAAAAAAGCAGGACAAGCAGTCTTAAAATTGCTTGTGCATCTTAAAATTAAAGCGAGGTTTGATCTATGATGAGTGTTTTAAAGAAAATCTGTGGCTCTAAAAATAGTTTAAAGTCTTTTGATAACGAGGTTTATCAGTTTATAGAAAAAGAATTACAACGCCAAAAATCACAATTGCAATTAATTGCATCAGAAAATTTTGCAAGCAAAGCGGTAATGGAGGCACAAGGCTCTTTTCTGACTAATAAATACGCAGAAGGTTATCCAGGCAGAAGATATTACTGTGGTTGTGAGCATGTGGACAAAGTTGAAAGTCTGGCTATAGAAAGACTTTGTAAGTTGTTTGGTGTAAAATTTGCAAATGTTCAGCCTCACTCTGGTTCTCAGGCAAATCAAGCCGTGTTTGCTTCACTGCTTACTCCAGGTGATACAATACTTGGATTGTCACTGAGTTGCGGTGGGCACCTAACTCATGGTGCGGCGCCAAGCCTTTCTGGTAAATGGTTTAAGTCGATTCAATATACAGTAAATAAAGACACTTATCTGCTCAATATGGATGAGATAGAAAAGCTGGCGCTGGAGCATAAACCGAAATTGATCATAGCTGGTGCTTCTGCTTATCCAAGAAAAATGGACTTCAAACGCTTTCGCGAGATTGCAGATAAAGTTGGTGCTTATTTGCTTGCAGACATTGCTCACTATGCAGGGCTTATTGCAGCGGGCGAATATCCATCCCCTGCTGAATATGCACATGTTATGACTTCCACGACTCACAAAACTTTGCGTGGTCCTCGTGGTGGAATAGTGATGACCAATGATGAAGCATTACACAAAAAAATTCAATCCGCAGTTTTTCCAGGATTGCAGGGCGGGCCACTTATGCATGTGATAGCTGCAAAAGCTGTTGCATTTAAAGAAGCATTAGCACCAGAGTTTAAGACTTATAGCAAGAAAGTCGTGGAAAATGCGAAAGTGCTGGCTCAAGAATTGCAAAAGCATGGACTTGACATTATAACCGGTGGCACTGACTCTCATATAGTGCTAGTTGACTTAAGATCGCAGAAATTAACTGGAAAAGACGTTGTAGATAGCCTTGAGAGATCCGGTATTACCTGTAATAAAAACTCTGTACCATTTGATACAGCAAAGCCGACCATCACTTCAGGGCTCCGTTTTGGCACCGCTGCTGAGACAACACGCGGACTTGAGGCAGAAAATTTTAAAGAGATAGCTGGTCTAATAAATGAAGTAATTCAAGGATTAATCAGCGGAAATAGCTCAAGTGTCGAAAAAGCAGTAAAAGCTAAAGTTGAAAGGATTTGTAGTAATTTTCCTATTTATTAATTTATGTGGTGTCATCCAAGTAGCTGGTAGAAACGAAAAAACTTACTTGACACCCTTCGCCAGCCCTCTTATCATGAAACTGAAGGTATTCATTTATCTTCAATCTGTGCAGATTAAACGACAACAGTATTACGTAATTGGCGTCTTATTTTTAATTTTTTGCATTATGCGCACCCTACGTCTTCACAACATTTCTGGGTTTTTACCTATATAAGCTGAAGCGCGCTTATAAAGCGTTTAAGACAGTATAGCACGCCAATTTGCAGGATTGGAGAGTGACAACTAGCTAATACGGGATTTCTTTTGCCTTTTTTTCTGCTTAGTAAATTTCTTAAACATTTAAACTAAGATGAGTTGCATTTAAAAGCAGCTAAATTGCAGTGTTTAAGACTTAAAAAACGCCAATACTGAAAATAGACAATGACTGGGGCTTCTTTTGCCTTTTTTTCGTTTGGTAAATTTCTTAATGTTTGTAGCTAACATGAACAAACATTTGAGAGTAACTTCTGCTAGTAGGGTGTCATCCCAGTGCCCAGACACTGGGATCCAGGAATTTTATTAAGTTAGTAAGCATAAAAGTAGCCGTTTTATGTTAAAATACAACATTTTAATGATTATGAAAAGGCTGGATTCCAGCGGGCTTTGTTGCATCGCTAGCTATGATGGATTAAAGATAAAAAAGATGGAGAATATCAGTAGCTTATTATTCTGGTATTTATAATAAGAACGGTCAGTGAATACCTAAATTTGAGTAAAAGAAATTTCACTACCACTCACTAATCTGGCTAAAATTCAAGAATTTCAATGCTTTAGCTATTTTCAATAGAATTAAATTTATTAATATAAATAATAAATTACTATTCTTAAATTTGATCAGATTGATTGCAAAAAAACAAGATTTTCAATAAGTTGCTTATAATTCTAACTATAGTTAGCCTTTCATAAGTAGCGATGCAACAAAGCCATTCCAGCGTCACGCGCTGGAATGACATTGTAGGGTGTTATCCGAGTCCTTTTTCCGTCATCAGAGGACCATATGACGTCATCCAAGTAGCGTGACTACTTGGATCTAAGCTGTATTACCAAGTCCAATTAAGTGCAGCATCATCACTTGTTGGAGGCTCAAAATACGGTTGTGACATTTCCTCTTGCACAGCTCTTTTAAATTCTGGACTTTGTATTGCTTATCTTTGTTACATGCTCTTGTAAGGCTTTCTCAGTAGCTATTTCAGCAGCTGTTGGACTTTTACCATCTGCTCCTGTCTCCCCTTTCTCTCCTTGTGGGCCTTGAGCTCCATCTTTACCATCTGCTCCTTTAGGACCAGTGGCTCCTGTCTCCCCTTTTAGCCCTTTACCTCCTAAGAACACCTTTGCTGTTTGATCATTTTTGTCACCATACGCTGTTGTCAGTAGCATCAAGAAATCCTCCTAATTTATCCACTAAAATTGATTTGTCGCCGTCTTTTGCATCAAATATAGCATTCACGACATCTTTCGCTGCAGCTTTTGTTTTAAGCTCTGTAGCTTTAACAAAAGCAGTCTCTGCAGCAGTTTTAGTGTAAACTTCATCGGCTGAAGCAGCTTTAATATATACCTTATTTGTAAAATCAGGAGAAGCAGTTGTAGCATCCACAACAGGCTGTTTTACTACTTCTGTTTTTAGCGTATCTGTAAGTCCTAAAGTTTTAACAAATGCATCATCAACACCTTTTTTGGTATAGATACCTTTATCATCAGCACCTTTTGCTAATTCTGGTATTAAAGCATCCACAACAGCTTTTTCTGCAACTTTTGTTCCAAGATCTGCAGTTTTAAGAAACGTGTCATCAACACCTTTTTTAGTATAGATACCATTATCATCATCACCTTTTGCTAATTCTGGTATTAAAGCATCCACAACAGCTTTTTTTGCAACTTTTGTTGCAAGATCTGCAGTTTTAACAAACGCAGTATCTGCATCATTTTTAGTGTATACTTTATCGGTAAAATCAGTAGAAGCAATTATAGCATCCACGACATCTTTCGCTGCAGCTTTTGTTTTAAGCTCTGTAGCTTTGACAAAAGCAGTGTCTGCATCAGTTTTAGTGTAAACATCTGCAGTATTAGCTTTGTTGGCTAGATCAGCTGCACCAGCTTTCTCTCCTAGCTCAGCATCGACGTAATTCTTGTCAGTTTTTTTTGCCAACTCATCATTTACATTTCTTTTAGTGTAAACATCTGCAGTATTAGCTTTCTTTCTCAACTCATCATCCACACCTTTTTTAGTATATATACCTTTATCATTAGCACCTTTATTGAGTTCCACTATCAATTTTCCTAAAAAATTTTTGTTAGTTGCAAGGTTTTCTATTGTACTCAATTTTTCACTCAACGCAATATCACCCTCCATTAATTACAAAAACCATAGCATGCATGAAAATAGTATAATTTTCGTTAATGTTAGATTTTACATAAGATTTCCTTGAAACTTGTTGTTTCAGAATTCTTCTCTTGTCATTCAAGTGTGTAGCAGATGATGTCATTCCAGTCTGGAATCCAGCCTTTATTATGCAGCCACTTATTTAAAGTTAAGTTTTCTGGATCCCAGTGGGCTTTGTTGCATCGCTAGCTATGATGGATTAAAGATAAAAAAGATAGGGAATATCAGTAGCTTATTATTCTGGTATTTATAACAAGAACGGTCAGTGAATACCTAAATTTGAGTAAAAGAAATTTCACTACCACTCACTAATCTGGCTAAAATTCAAGAATTTCAATGCTTTAGCTATTTTCAATAGAATTAAATTTATTAATATAAATAACAAATTACTATTCTTAAATTTGATCAGATTGATTGCAAAAAAACAAGATTTTCAATAGGTTGCTTATAATCCTAACTATAGTTAGCCTTTCATAAGTAGCGATGCAACAAAGCCATCCCAATGTCTGGGCACTGGGATGACACCGAAGGGGCTACTCGGATGACAAACCCTGTCATTCCAGGGCGTGACGCTGGTTTCCATCCAAGACGGCAGTGCTTGACACTGGAATGACAAGAAGAGGGCACTGCCCTCCTTGTATGTATTAGATATAGGCTGAGTTGTGGTCGTGATAAATGTGATCGCTTGCGCAATCGAACATTTTCACAAAACCATTCTCTAGATAAAGATTATATTCGTGATGTTGATCTGATAATACAATATTATCTTGCTCCCCTGAATTGAAATGACTTGAATCTGACAGCAATTCGTAATTTGGATTATCTATTTTACTAATGCTGCTTATTACTTTGCCATTACCACTTGATATAGCTAAACTATAACTATCACCATCCTTCATTATCTTGATGGACACCTTATCTTCAGGTAACACTATAAGCTTTTTCGTATCACTATCGTGGATTACGAATTTGCCTTTTTCAAAATAGTATTTGTCTTCCGGCAAAGCACCAACCTTGTATTCTGATGTGTGCAGTTTGTTCCAAAAATCTAACACAGATTGCTTTTCTGCTCCTTCCGCTCTATCATATAAGGCTTTTACATCATTATAATCTATCGTTACATTTGCCTTGTGCTTTCCTTCTGAGTCCTGCTCGTAGCTCTTTTCTATTTTGAGAATTGTGTCTTTTAATACTACCTGTTCTTGCTCTTTCTCCTCCACTGAAGCTGACCTTTTTGCCCTTGTTGGAATTTGTGGCTGATCAGACTGCATTTCACTATTGTCGTTTGATGCAGTTTTCTCTTCAGCAGCTTGTGCAACAACATTAGTAGTACTATGAACTTCTGTCTTAGTTTCACTTACTTGCCCTTTTGGACTTTCGGTTTGTTTCTCTTTTGTAAATATTCTCTGATAGTCCGTGTAGCCTCTATTAGTATCACCGATATCGCCACTGCCTTGATCAAAAGTTATTTTTTTACTTCCATTTCCCATATCTTCAATTTCAACTTGAGGAGAAACAGATGCTAGGAAATCGTTATAACTGTAGTTGTAGTCAGCAGAAAAGAATATTTTCCCTTTGAAATTGTGAAAGTTATTAGACAACATTCCGATTTCTTCATCACCATCAAACAATTTTACTTTAGTGAAATATGTTTGATCTTTTATTCTAACTATTTCACCGCTGGAGTTTCTTTGTATGTGATAATCATTTGGGTCGTACTTTATAGCAAAAAGTTTGCCAGAGCCATATTTCTCTAAGTTTATAAGGCCCACATTTACATGTTTATGGGAATAATCTCTCTTTTCATATTCATGTGCAAATATTGGATCTATGTATCTATATTCATCTGATATATTTGGCATACCTATTGGATGTTCATTTCCATCTTTCGTCACCGGAACAAGCTTATATGTTCCGTCTTTTTCCACTAATTTTAGATGAGTAATACTTTGTGGTAGTTGAAACCTTACATTTGCTCCATGGTCATGAATAAATAGATCACCTTTTTCGGTAATATAAAAGCCCATATTTTTGAATGTATGTAAATTTTCGCCTCCTTGTTTTACAACCGCTTCGTGTACATCGTCGTCTGTCCTATCTGTTCCCTTATTATCCAGTAGTTTTCCTTTTTCTACGATTACTCCATTTGCCTTTTGCTCATCAGAATATTGGGCATGCTCTGAATCCTGATGATTCAAAATTTTGGTACCTCTAAGGAGCAGAGAATCTAAATCTTTTTGGATGTGTCCAGTGCTAGGATGCAACAATTCATTTTCATGTAAATGCGCCTCATCAAAGTATTCATCACGTTCAACTGTTCTGCCATCTATTAGGGAAGCTTTATAATGACCGTTTTCTTTTGTAACTGCCATGTAAGCACCACCTTCGTATGAAACATTTAAGTTGTGTAATATATCCTCAAAAACGAAAGTTTCTTTAGTTTGGCCTTCAACTTGCTTAAAAAATCCTGATTCGCTCAATAATTCTCCAAGCTTTGTATTTCCGTCATATATAGACAGTGCACCCATATCTCCTTGACCATGAGCTTGCATAGAAAAAATCTTACCTTCTTGTAGATCAATATGAGTACCTCTGATTAAGTTTGGATCGATATTGACCAGCCCATCTAATATTTTTGCTGCTTGGGAATTATTTTCAATCTTATCAACAGCTTTGTTTTTTAGTTGATCAAACTTTAAAAATGCTGGTCTGTATTTTGTATTTTCCTCATTACGTAACTCTTCAATAGTAATCTCTCCTTTATGATATTTTTGATACATTTCACCACGTTCTTTATTCAAATTATCAAATTCATCTACCTGATTCTTAATTTCTGTATCATATTTTGATAATATCCTTAAAGCCTGATTTTTATACTCTTGACTGTTTCGATATTCATTACCTTGTTGGTCAGAGTAAGTTAGTTTATCCTGTCCATCGGAAGTTTTTACTACCTTGAGGAAATGATATTCCTTTGATATATCAAGTGTATCATTTGTTGCCCTATTTATAGCACGAGCAACATCATAAAATGCAACGTTTTCTCCATCCATTTTTTCTATATTTGCTTTATAGTAGGATACGTTTTTAATTTCTCCACCCACTATTTCTTGACCAATTGCTATGAAATCTCCTTTTGTAACTTGCAAAGCGTTGAGATGTTCCATTGCAGTTTCTGTATCATTCTCAGCAAGTCAACTTTTGAAGTCAGTATCGTGTCCTTTTATGTCTTTCAAGAAACTTTTTGACTCATCTGAGTTACCTTGACGTAAAGCATCTAGGTAGTCTCTTAATAAACTAGGATCTTTTTCCTGTAAGTACATTATCAACGCATGACCTGTTTTATAAACCAAGCTATTTGCTTCGCTGTCCTTTGAGTATTCTAAACTTAAAATTTTATCTAAATCCAAATTTGCAGCTTCAGTTTTGTCGATACTTGATCCTTGAGAATTGAATTTATGATCTGAATGATGCTCAAAGTAGTCTGCAATTCCTTCCATTAATACTGTAGGTAAAGATTTGCCTCCTGTAGCCAAGTAAGTTAAACCATGTGCAAATTCATGCTGAAGGTTATGAACGCCACCTTGCTGGTAGACGTACATTTCAGCAAAAACGTCAGCTTTCCCTTTGTAGTAACATTTACCACCTTCGTCTCCAAGGTAAGAACCGAAACGCTCGCTTCCGCCAAGGTGAGTGTAATCATCCTTGTCATCAAACATGTAAATTTTAAATGTTTGTTCTGAACTGCCGCGTTCTAACTCGAATGCGTTTTTAAAATTAGTAGCTGTTTCTCTTATCTCACTTTCAATGTTAGCAACTTTACTTGCTCTTAAATTGTGAGAATAAACCTCTACTTTAATATTTAAATCTTCAACTTCTATAACATGTGGCGAATTAAACCCTTTGCCGTTATTGTTGAAATATTCTGCTTTAGTTATATTTTTATTTACTTGTTGACTAATTGTCATAATTTTAACCTCTAATTTGCTGATCTTTCAATATCAAGCATAAAGTAATTTCCCTAAAAAAAACGTAAATCCCTGTATTAATATAATTTATATCTTAATAAATAAAGTATAGATAGTTAACTTAATATGTAAAATTTAGAATATGGCTGAAATTCTATACAGCTATATTCCGGAATCACATTGGACAAGGACAAAAGCAAAGTGGTTTATTGACTTTCATTCCACCAAAGCACTATACTAAAACCACGATGGGTAATTAGCTCAGTTGGTAGAGCACTTGCTTGACGTGCAAGCGGTCGCTGGTTCGAACCCAGTGTTACCCACGTTTTTGTTTATGAAAAGATTTTATATGACAGCAGTGCATAACGGTAAACACTCAGCAGCGCAGTCCAAGCGCTTAATCTATTCCATAATAATAGTTGCGATAACAATGTTTATGGAAATAGTAGGTGGAATAATTTCACATTCGCTTGCTCTATTATCAGATGCAGGGCATATGCTCACTGACCTCTTTGCCTTAGTTTTAAGCTGGTTAGCACATAGGTTTTCAGCTAAGAAATCCGATTTGCAGAGATCATACGGATATCATCGGTTGCAGATAATTGCAGCATTTGTTAATGGTTTAACTCTATTCCTCATTGCAGTAATCATTATAATTGAGTCAATAAAGAGGTTTATTTTTCCAGTCAATGTTGAGTGGAAAGTAATGTTAGTAATTGCTACACTTGGCCTGATCTCTAATATCATAGTCTTTTTTATATTGCATAGTAAATGCGAGAGCAATATAAACATAAAAAGTGCTGTACTACACGTTATAGGAGATATTTTAGGTTCTGTAGCTGCTATACTTGCATCCATAATTATCATGTTTACTGGATGGCAAATGGTGGATCCGATTTTATCGGTATTTGTCAGTGTAATCATTTTGAATAGTGGCTACAAAATTCTAAAGAATTCTTGCCACATACTTCTTGAAGGTACACCTGAAGGGATATCTACTGAGGAAATAAAAAGTAAGATCACATCAGAATTACCTGAAGTGATAGATGTGCACCACATACATGCATGGTCACTGTCTGATAATTATTTTATAATTACCATGCATGCCAAAGTAAAGCAAGATGCACAACACACTGATATTTTGTATGAGATAAAAAAAATACTACTAAATAGGTTCGAGATAGCACACTCTACAGTCGAGATCGAATACGATGAGTGTGCGGATAATAAAATACTTAAACATTGACGTTTTAAATTATTATGCTATTACTAGAGTGTAATGATGTCAAAGGTAGGCCATGATAGGCATTTCTCAAATACAATTTCCTTCAAAGGAATCTAGCAAGCTAAAGTTTGTTAGTTATTTTGCAGCTTTTGTTTCTTTAAGCATTATCACTAATCCCGTTAATGTTCTTTTTTCTCTTGGTACTATATTCTTCAGGTCTGAAATTAAAACTCTTTATATCTACAAAGAAATAAAAACGGCAAAACAGCAAAAAATGAGCAAAAGGGAATATTGGGAAATATTTTTTAAGAACAATACAATCAAGGTAGCAGCCTTCCTCTTGTTTTCTGCTTTCATAACATATCTAACTTTCACTACCACTTTCTTGCTTATTTCGTTACTGGGAACTATACCACTTACAATGCTATTAATTTTATTGCAGAGTGAACTAAGGCCAAAAGATTTTAACCCATTTACGCTGCTTAAAGCTTCTATAAATTTCTTTTTGGAAGGTATAAAAGAAAATTTACGTGGTATGGTTAATAGTTTTGATATTAAGCTTGAACATTTACTGCCCCATCAATTAAATGATGATATCATTAAAAATATTGATAAATTAAAAGATAAGTATGGTGAAAAAGTATCCGAAGACGTTATTAATGATAGAGAATTTAAGCAATTTATTGAATATATTAATGATTTAAATGAACTTAATTATCGTCAATTTAGTGATGAGGATAAAGGAAGGGTAATTACATTTTTAAATGACTTTTGCAAAGATGATCAAAAGTATAGCTCCCGCTTTACAGGTGGACGGATTTTACTTTTAGTTCTGAAAGCCTGCAATGATGGAGACAGAGAAGCTGTAAAAAATAAAAAAGACGCGTTAATTACAAATTTGCTTGATAGCCAAACTTTCTCTAGAAAAGAGCGAATTCCTAACACTTGCTTCACCGGTATTATCTATAGAATGTTAAGCACGCTAGAGGGTATTCATCCTGATCCAGAAATTAGATTTACTCCTCCTAGGCAAATATTACTTCCAGGAGCACAAAATGAAGCACGTAAGTTCATGTTAGACAGGTTAAAAAACAAGAAAAACAATAAAGAAATTTTTAAGGCTTGGTATGACGTTCAAAATGGTTATGAAGATGATGAAAGTCAAAAAATAGTTGATGATTTTATTTCAGAAGTAAGTATTCCTTTAATGAGAAAATTATTGAGTATTACTTCTCAATATAGTGAACAAATTGTGCTGACGTTAATGAAAAATATTAGCTCTATAAAGTTAAATAAATTACAATGTTGTGAGCTGGTTCAGCACATGAGAAATAAACTGCAGGAGCATGGTTTAGGTGACCAAGAAAGTTTACTCGAAAACATCGGAAAAAAAGTATTCTTAGAGCTATTAAATCGAGATCTACTCGAGACAGATTTTTCTCTCAAGGATTCATCTTTGGATGGAGCTAAAAGAATAGCTAACAAAATAATAATAGGAGAAGTTGAGAAATTTAGGTCAGAAGCTGCTGAAAAGGCTAGGGAAGTTAACTCTATAGAAGTTCAAGTGGATGTTACATTGCGGGGTCTGTCAACCTTGCCGCGAGAAAAGAAGTGTTGCATTGCATATAGCAGACTAAGTGGCCAGTATGAAGGTGATGAGAGAGAGATAATGGAGAACATCTTACTAAAAAAATTAGAGATAACGAAAAAAGAAATGAATAAGATGCTAGAAGAGTATGATATACGTAAACTAAAATTAGCACTTGATGATGCATGTAAGAAAAGTGGAAAAAACATGGAAGAAATGATAAAAGAAGTAGAAGAAGTAGTCTCAAGTCGTTTCTCGCATGAAGTATCTGTTAGTAATATAGCAACAGAGTCAGTACACTTATAAAAATTTATTTTCCTTACCTTGCAGAAGATTCACAATATTTCTGTGGTGTTTTAGGAAGACCAGTGCTCCTATAATTAGTAATGTTAAGAACAAATTCCTCTGAAAAAAAAAGGACCATGCTACAGCCGTTGAAGTAGCACTGAGTGAAGCAAGGGAAGAGTATCTAAAGGCAAGAAAGACTATTATCCAAATTATTACGAATACTAAAGTAATATCAATGTTAAATGCTATCAGTATCCCTAGAGTGGTTGCAACGCCCTTTCCTCCACTGAATTTTAGCCAAATAGGAAACATGTGTCCTAAAACTGCTAAAATTGCAGATACATATATATAAAAATCGTTATTATCACAAAATTGTTGTGCTATATAAACGGCAATAAATCCCTTAAAGGAATCCAGAAATAATGCCAAAGCAGCAAGAAATTTATTTCCCGTCCTTGCAACGTTTGTAGCACCAATGTTTCCTGAACCTACTTCTCTTAAGTTTATCCCTTTTATTCTTGTAATAATTAAGCTAAACGGTATTGAACCGAGTATGTAGGATAGTGTAAGGACTATAACTAACACAGGTAAAATTTACTGATTAATAATCGCAAAATTTCGTCATCCCGCTGCTTGTTAGCGGGATCTATGCTGAGATACCGCGAATAATCCGCGGTATGACATAGGGAAATCTTACTTATTATAGCTATACCTCTCCGCATATGCCAAAATTTAATTGATTTTATTATTCCTCAGCCTTTTTAGGTAGCACTGAACTTCCTCGTTAATCTGATTACTAAACAGTATAAGCGCTGTCATGTTGATAAGAGCTAAACAAGAGAATAAAGTTCCGCCAATATTAGCAATAGCCATTATGTCTTTAGAAAGGCCAGAGAAAAACGCCACAATTATTACCGCTATGCGATATATCACTATACTTTTTGCACCAAACAAATATAACCACCCCATTTCACAACAATATACAAATGAAATTACCGAAGAAAATGCAAACAAAGGTGCAGCTATGGTTAAAAGTATAGGAAACCATGGAGAAACTGTCTCAAATGCCTTTTGAGTAATTAATATCCCTTCACCAACACTAGTCTGGTATGCACCTGTTATTACTATTGTTATTCCTGTTAAACAGCAAATTAACATTGTGTCAAAGCATGGTTCTATCATAGCAACAAGCCCAGTTCTTACTGGTTCTTCATCTTTAGTTGTTGCATGAGTAATTGAAGCAGAACCAACACCCGCTTCGCTGGCAAAGATTGCCCTTTGAATTCCAGCAACAAATGCTCCTACCATCCCTCCACCAACAGCATTGAAATCTATCATAGTGGAAAATAATATTTTTAACGTATAACCAAGGTTATGAATATTAAATGCAATAATAATAATACAACTAAAGATATATATAAGTGACATAATAGGCACTAGTGCAGAAGATACTCTAGCTATCCTTTTAATTCCGCCAATAATCACTAGAGCAAGCAGCGCAGAGATTATGGAAGAAAGAAACCAAGAGTGACCATCTACCCAACTTGAATAGCCAGATAATATTGAAACCATTTGATTGGTTTGAAACGCTACACTTCCACCAAGACCTGATAATACAAAGAATACTGCATACATGGCAGCCAGCACAATACCAAGTTTTTTAAATCCAAATTCCTCCAGACCATTCCTTATATACTGAAAGGGACCACTAAACAATTGGTCCTGATCTTCTGTTCTATGTCTAAACGCCAACGTTACCTCAGCAAATTTTGCTGACATACCAAAAAAACCTGTAATCATCATCCAAGGCACCGCTCCTGGCCCTCCCATTGAAACTGCAATTGCGACTCCAGCAACAGTTCCAAGACCTACTGTGCTTGAAAGTGCAGTCATAAATGCCTGAAAATGCGTAATATGACCATCATGGTGATTCGTGTCATATTTTCCACATAAAATAGCAAATGCATGCTTAAACATTCTTATGTTGAGAAATCCAAACCGTAATGTTAGAAACACATAACCAAAAACTAGTAGAAGGATTATAAATGGCACGTAAAGGATCTTGAAAAACAGTACTTCATTCATGAAATTATTTATTCCGTTCAACACAGCGTCATAACTTTCGTAAAAACCTGAAGCAGCGTACACATCATTAAACAATAGGCAAAATAACACCATACAAAGCAATCTATAAATCATGTTAATACCCTTTAGAATTGTAATAAGAATCTATTGTATTCAAAACTTTCCTTCTTAGTAGATATATTGCAACAGCATTTGGAATCATAAGGCACATAAACAAACTGTCACCTAGATAAGATATAAATTCTATATTCTTTGACATACAGCTGATATACACTGAAACCACTATAAGAATTTGGAACGGTATCAGTATTTTTTTACTACCAAATAAATACAGCAAAGCAACTTCACAGTAGTGACAATAAGCTATTATTGTGGAAAATGCAAAGGAAAACATCATTAGCGGAAAAACTAACTTGCTGAACAAGGGCAAAGCTGTTGAAAATATCGAACTAATTAGTGTAATATCACCCACGTTATCAGTGCTATGCATACCAGTGATAATTATCACAATACCAGTCAAAAATGAGATTAATATTGTGTCTATAAGTGGTGCAATCATTGCAACGCACCCAACTTTAATTGGATCTTCTTCTTTTACAGCTGAATGTGCTATAGCTGCTGTTCCGGTACCTGCTTCGTTAGCAAACGCTGATCTTCTCACTCCGGCTATTAATCCGCTCAATACTCCGCTTCCTATAGCTGATTTATTGAAGATATCTTGGAATATTATGGATAGAGCATTCAGCAAATTACTTCCGTTTACATAAATTAAATATATACACATACCCACATATAGCACTATCATAATTGGTGCTAAGCTCGTTGAAACGAAAGCAATGCGCTTTATTCCTCCCAATATTACAATAAAGACAAGCAGGGATATAATAATGGATGCGTTGTATTCTAGGAGGTTATTTGATAGTGCTGCTATTTGATTTGCTTGAAATGGTATACCGCCCAAAATCATTGCAATAAGTAGCATAATCGAATAAGTGAAGGCAAGAAATCTACCAGTTTTTGCAAATCCAATTTTTGCAAGCCCGTACTTCATGTAATAAAAAGCCCCGCCAGTTGTATTTTCAGAGCGATAAGTAAATGCAAGCACCACCTCGGCAAACTTTATCGACATACCAAGTATTCCGGTAATTACCATCCAAAAAACTGCACTTGGGCCCCCTATTGTGATAGCTATTGCAACTCCTGATATTGTTCCAAGACCAACTGTTCCTGAAATTACTGTTGCAAACGCTTGAATATGAGTGATTATGCCATTGTTGCTGTTATTACACTTTAGATTGAATAGCGTCTGTATTCCATATTTAAGTAACCTAAAGTTAATGAATTTGAACTGGGCAGTACAAAAGATTCCAGTTGCAATTACCCAAATAATTATAAATGGAATGTTGAATATCCTTATATACAGAAATGAATTTAATAGTTCACTTATCTTCAAAATCATGCAGTTTTCTATTTTTTGTTAGCTAACGAGTTTTATATGTAAAATATATGTAAAACCCGATGCTTATTGGAATAGTAAGTGTATACACTATACCTAAAATTGGTAGAGTCATCCAGGGCTTACTGATGAAAAATACAATAAGTACTCCAAAAAATGACACAAATATATAGGATAGGCTTTTGGGAACATAAATATATTTTGCAGAGAAAGTTGGAATGTGACTTATCGAAAAAAATGAAATGGCCAGAAAGTAACAAGCTACGTTTCTTGTGTTAAAAAATCGCTCTATGAGAAGTAAGTATTCACTCTCATGAGATTGAAAGGTAATAATTATTGGTAACAAAGAAAGTAAAGCACACACTGGAGCTGGAACACCAGAAAAGAAAAATTTTTCCCAGTATGGTTGTTCTGAGTGTAGCGAAACATTAAATCTTGCAAGTCTTATTGATATGCAGATTACGTATATCATTACTAAAATCCAACCTATGACTTTGATTTCGTTTAGCTTCCAAAAATACAAAAGAAATGCAGGCGCTGCACCAAAATTTAGAAAATCTGCAAAAGAATCAAGCTGGGCTCCAAAATCGCTAGTTGATTTTAGAATTCTAGCTATTCTGCCATCCATTCCATCTATTATTGCTGCAATGGTGATAAAAATTACTGAGAATTCCCATTGTTCATTAAATGTAAATTTAAGTGAAGTGAGACCAGAACATAAACCCAATAAAGTTATAAAGTTTGGGAATAATTTAGTAATAGGTAAGAATCTACTGTTACTTCCATCGTTATTCATATAACGTCAAAAGTAAGCTTCTCTTGAACGTTTTCCTTATTTAAGTTTGCTATAATTGTTTCACCACCAATAACAGTTTGCCCTTCTGAAACTCTGACTTCTGTATCAGCAGGAACATAGATATTCACTCTACTGCCAAACCTTATAATTCCAAACCTTTCACCTGCTTTTACGTTCTGGGATACTCCTAAATTACAAACGATACGACGTGCAATTAATCCAGCTATTTGCTCCACAATAATTTCTTTCCCCTTTTCGTATTCAATTACAATAACCTGCTTTTCATTTTCATTACTAGACCTATTGCTCATTGCGGATACAAACTTGCCTTTTTTATAACTCATTTCCTTTATCGTACCAGATATTGGTATACGGTTCACATGGACGTTCAAAACACTTAAAAATATGCTAACAAGCGTAAACTTCTTCTCCTCTCCGTTTTCTGCTGATAAAGGATAATTAACTTCTTCAATTTTTGAAATCACACCATCAGCAGGACTTAATATAAGATTCTTATTGTTTGGCACAGCTCTTGCTGGATCACGAAAGAAATAAGTACACAATAATGTCGGAAACAAGCACGTAACGCCAAACCCCCAAGATATAGAGAATGCTATACACGTTACTATAAAGGAAACTACTATAAATGAATAACCTTCCCTGTTTATATTAGGTAAACCAAAACACATAATCTTATTAACAATAACCTATTGTTAACAATTTATCATTTATAATTTCTCATGAAAAGCTTTTTTTAACTGCTTCAGCAAAGTCTTTTTGATACAAGGTAACATTACAGATTGTTATATTAGCACATAGAATTACCGTCATACTGTAACAACCCGTCCAACACAAAATCTAATGCCTAAGTTTAGATCAGAAAACTGATTCTTCTAAAAGTTGCTCACTATCCTCGTCTATTATGATAGAATTATCATGATTTCTGAGTAAATCTCTGATTTTCGTTTCTATTTCATTTGCGACTTCTTTGTTTGTTTTTAGGTAAGTTTTTACATTCTCTCTTCCTTGCCCAAGACGTGTGTTGTTATATGAATAGTAAGCGCCTGCTTTTTCAAGCACACCAAGCTTTGCTCCCATATCTATTATTTCTCCGAGTTTTGATATACCTTCATTGTACATTATATCAAATTTCGCTTCTCTAAATGGAGGAGCAACTTTATTTTTTACAACTTTAACTCTTGTTTCATTACCTGTAACATTTTCTTTGTCTTTTATTACACCAACTTTTCTTATATCAAGCCTTACAGAAGTATAGAATTTTAATGCATTTCCACCCGTGGTAGTTTCAGGATTTCCGTACACTACTCCTATTTTCATACGAATTTGATTAATAAATATCAATATACAGTTCGCTTTTGAAACGGCAGAGGTTAGTTTCCGTAGCCCATGACTTAGAAGCCTTGCTTGCAGCCCCATATGTTGATCACCCATATCACCTTCAATTTCAGCTCTTGGAGTTAATGCTGCGACAGAGTCAATAACTATCACATCAACCGCACCAGAACACACTAAATACTCAACAATATGCAACGCCTGCTCTCCAGTGTCTGGTTGTGAAATCACTAAATCATCAGTGCTTACCCCAAGTTTACGAGCATATAAGACATCCAATGCATGTTCTGCATCGATAAATGCGCATGATCCTCCTTTTTTTTGTGCTTCAGCAATCACGTGCAAGGCAAGAGTGGTTTTACCAGAACTCTCGGGGCCAAATATTTCAATTATACGCCCTTTTGGCAGACCTCCAACACCTAGAGCCGAATCAAGCGCAATTGATCCTGTGGATATTGTGTCTATTTTTTCTACAGGGTTTTGCTTCAACTTCATTATTGCACCTTTACCGAATGCTTTTTCAATCTGGCTTATTGCGTTATCTAGCGCTTTTTGTTTATCACTATTTCTTTCTTCTGGGTTACTTGCCATAGATCATTTATTAATTTATATAATTCTCTATGGTAATCAAACGCGAATAACCTGCCAAGGTTTTTCTAGTATTTATGTATTATTTCAATGAAAAATATTAACGTTTTCATAAAGCAGATATTTGTTTGCCTTCGTTAGTAACACACTATACTTTAGTGTACGAACGTTGCAATTTGCAGCATAGCAGGTGGTGTCATCCAAGTAGCCAACACTGAAATGACTAAATTCGAAATGGCTACATGAATTTATTGTAAATTACTACCGTATAAGGTGCGATGCAACAAAGCCATTCCAGTGTCAGCTACTTGAATGACACCTCTTAGATGGGTCAGCTACTCAGATCTGCCATGAAAACTGCAACCCTAAATGTTGGAGCACTGTCGTACACTAAGCGCTGTAATGACAATTTTAGTCGCTTCATACACTTATCATGCTAGTCATAACAGAAATAATTTTTACCAAAGATATTTATGAAATAATTGACATAGTTTGGAAATATGTATATTATAGAACATTAATAGTTAGTTAATTTGTAGGTGTAATGTGGCTAGAAATGTTTTGAATGAAAATGAGTACCACGCTTTAAAGCAGTTGTTTTTAACATTTAATATTCAAAAGGAGGATGTGGTAAATTCTGACATTAAGAATATTAAGAAAAAGCTTAGTCAACAATACCGTAAATTATCGTTAAAATATCACTCAGATAAAAACCCAAACAATAAAGAAGCGGAGGAGAAATTTAAGATTATTGCATTAAATAAGCCATTTTTCGAAGAATTTATAATAGAGCCATTGGAGAAAGGTCTCAATAAAAGAAATAATTTAATAAAAGAATTACGCGGTAAGTTGTGGAGTCGCAGTTATGAAGAATTGCAAAAATACTTAGATGATAAGTGCAGAAATAAACTCTATAATAAGCAGCAGTCAATTAACAATAATGTAACTGCTTATGTAAAATATTCTTCTTATTCAAATCTCTTAGGAGTTCTTTTAGTATCCTTCACATCAATTGCATTTTTAATAATTAATGGTATTTCTTCTAATGTACCAATAGCAGTAGGTTTTCTTGCTCCCTTGTTAGCAGGATCTATTTTGAGTCTAGCTGTTAAGAGCATTTATACTAGAAATGGGAAAGAGTTTAATCATCAGACTAATATTTTATTATTGTTTAACTTTGACCAAGAATGCGAAAATTTTTCAAAGAGTGATAGGACTAAATTAAAGTGGCTAAAAAATTCAGTTATTTTGAGCAACACAATCTGTACATCTTTAATGTTTTTCGGTGTGGGATTAGATTTAGTTGCCAACGGCTTTGGTATAACTAACTCTATGATGTTATCCGGCTTATTACTTTCATTACCATTCACGCTTTTAATTGTTACTTCACCTATTTTAAATGCTGCAAGTAATTATATTCTCAAAAAGACAGCTATAAATTCAATTGAGGAGCAATTTAAAGGTGATGATCAGTTTATAGAAGTCGATAACGAAAAGCCAAGCAGTACTATGAGCAATCAAAGTTATTTCCCCATCGGTCAGTTAATATCATCAAAGTTAGCTATTCTCCATAGCGAAGTCTCTAGCTAGGAACAATGAGCCACAGATTAGTATGGTTTTGACGTTTTGGGTAGAGGCTTTTAATATGTGATTTGATATTGCATCGCCAATTGATTCACATTCAACTGCCTTTATTTCTATGTTATTGGCTTTTTCCCTAATCAAATTTGTATTTGTTGCTTTAGGTTCAGACTTAACACAAACCGCACATAGTAGTTTGATATATGGTTTTAAGTGTTCTAAGAACTCTTCTACATTTCTGTTACGAGTAACACCAAAAATTATATAGACACCTTCAGCAAAGTTATCTCTTACCCACTGAGATAGTACTCTAGCACCATCATTATTGTGTGCACCATCTAAAAATAATTGCCAATCTTTCGGTAGTAGGGAAATTAAATTACCTTCTTTTATAGACTCTAGCCGTGCAGGCCAATAAGTGCACTGTAAACCTGAAGTGATATCCTCTTCTCCAATATCAAATTCATACTTTCCACTTAAAATACTACATGCTGCAATAGCATTGCCTGCATTAATCACCTGATGATCACCCTTTAAAGATGGCAAAGGAAATTCTATTGATTGAATAGCTGATTGAAAAACCATTTTGTTGTTCTTTTTTTTGCAATTCCATTCAAGGCCTCCTCTATACAGAGGAGATTTCTTATTTATTGCATGGAATTCTAGTGTATTCATTATAGACTTTTTTTGTGGTGCTATTACACAAGGAATATTAGGTTTCATTATTCCAGCTTTTTCACCTGCTATGGTTTCTACAGTAGGGCCAAGATATTCTGTATGATCAAGTGCAATGGAAGTAATGATTGTTAAAATCGGATTATCTATAACATTTGTTGCATCAAGCCTTCCACCCATACCCACTTCAACTAAAGTTATATCGGCTTTATGACGAAAAAAAGCTAAAAAAGCTGCAATAGTTGCAGCTTCAAACAGAGTGATAGGTTGTTCTGCAATTACGGCACGGCATTCTTCTAACAAGCTATATAATTCATTATCGTCGATATAACTGCCTGCAATAACTATTCTTTCATTAAAATTCACCAAATGTGGAGAAGTGTATGCGTGTACCTTATACCCTGCTGCTTGCATTATATATCTTATAAATGCTAGTGTTGAGCCTTTCCCATTAGTTCCAGCTATATGAATTGCGGGAGGCATTTTTTTCTCGGGGTTATCTAGTTTGCTAAGAAAGCCTTTTATGCGATCAAGAGAAAAATCATTCGGCCTGCTACCAAGTGGCTTAGGCCAATGAGGCATATATATCATAGATTGTTGTTACATTTTAATTCATCTATCACACTTGCTATGCCATGTGTGTCGATTTTTTCACTAAATTGATAACGTTGATTAATAGCAATACTTATTCCACTCATTACAACATCACTTATCAAGAAAGAACTGTTATTTTTAGTAACTTTAAAATCAATATTTGTAAATTCTTCATCACCGTAAGAAAATCTTGTACCAATTAAGCAAGTTTCATCGTCAACTGCTTTTGTACTCATTATGATCATTTCACTATCATGCATGTATTTATATAAAATTTTAACGCACAAACGCGTAAGATACACTTCATACTCTCTTAAAAAATCTTCTTTTTCTTTTTGTTTAACTAAAGCCCAATGTTTCCCTATAACGAATTGCGATATTCCTTTGAGGTTAACATTGTTTTGAATGACCTCCTGAAGCTTTTTTTGCACACATTCCCGGTTTTTTTTATTCTCCTTTGTAGATATACCATCCACTTGTTGCTTCATAGTATGCACAAAAATTTTGTGATCTGTACAATTAGTGTAAGCACTTGAAGAAATTACAATAAAAACAATGATAGTTAAAACTTTAGTAATGTTCATAAGATATATTTATTAGCTATGATACTTAGAATGCAAAGTTTAATAAAGATTAAATAATAATCGCTAGCTTTAATATATCTATAGACACACCTTGTATAAATCATCTACAATTAATTAAGGGTCTGTTCTATGCGTTATGAGTTAAGTTAAATTTCCCGAGCGATAATTTCTAGTCAAGGGAATTGCCTCTGTTAATTTCGTTGAAATTGATAAGCGATGCCCACCTTAACTTTAGTCTCAGGAATCTACTAAGGCTGACGGTAGATACGGATCCTATTTTGATTGGTTTAACATTTATGCTTCATCAATACAAAGAACAGGGTGTTTTCCTATGTTTGCCTAATGAAGTATTCCAAATTGTAATTGATGTTGAAAGGTATCCTGATTTTGTTCCTTGGTGCAAAGCCGTTTATATAAAAGAAAAAATTAACAACCAAATGGTTGTGGATCTCCTCGCAGCTTTTCATGGAATTAAAGGTAGATATACATCAGAAGTTACTTCTCTTTCTCCAAGTGGAACAAATGAAGGTTGGATAAAAGCTGTATCATCAAATGGAATATTTAAACATCTATACAATGAATGGCAATTCATTCCCATAGATGAAAATAAAACTATGGTAAAGTTTTATATAGAGTTTAAGTTTAAGTCCAACTCATTTTCCACTTTATTAAACTCAGTACATAAGTATACACAAAGTAAAATAATTGCTGCATTTAAAGATAGGGCTGAAAGCCTTGCTAAACAAAAGTTATCTTGACATTATTAATATAAATGTATAATTTTTTTTAGTAAGTTAAGTGTTTACATTGTAATGATTTTTAGACTATTGTTTTTATTAATTTTCATAAGTGTTAATTCTTATGCAGTTGTTAAGCAAGATTTATCCGATAACCAATACATTCAAAAAAAACCCAATGAAATAACATCAAATGAGCTATTATCGCCATTACCTGATGATAAATTATTAGGAGATCCAAAAGCACCAATTCTAATGATAGAATATGCTTCATTAACTTGTTATCACTGCTCTCTTTTTCATAGGAATGTTTTTCCTAAAATTAAAGAGAAATATATAGACACAGGTAAGATGTTATATATATTTCGTCATTTTCCTTTGGATTACAGAGGGCTAAAGGCTGCAATGCTAAGTCATTGCTACGAAAAACAAGAAGACTACTTTAATTTTAACAAAGCTGTTTTTAACTCAATAGATTCGTGGAATTACTACAATTTAAGTGATTTGACTTTACTACAAAGAATTGCTGCACTAAGCAACTTAAAGCAAGATGCATTTAACCAATGCATTAATGATAAGAAAATAATGGATAAAATCGTAAATGATAAATCACTGGCAATTAATAAACTTGGTATCACAGCCACTCCAATATTTTTCATCAAGCTTAACGATGATAAATCATATATAGAGCATAATAAAGTTAAACATGGAGGGTATAAAGAGCTGAAATATTTCACTAATGTGATAGATAAATTATATGGAAAAGCTATAGTGAAGTAATACCACTGTAGCTTACCATATAAAAGACTCTATGCTGAGTCATTGTTTTTCACTACTGTTTGTTGTTTTTTACGCTCAAACTCTCTTTTTTTACTGTGCCAAGTGTAGTAATACATAGCGATTTTATTCTCTATTAATACTATTGTCCCATCGTAAAACTGAACCATATCCATAACTTTTCTCTGAGCTTCATCAAAACGTTCTTTATACTTTTCACGATAAGCTGGATTATGTAGTAACATAACCCCTTCATTCTTGTTAGATTTTTTGTTTAACGTTTCAACTTCACCAGCAATAGTATAAGACATATAACCCCCTCTAATTGATTATAAAAATTATATTTTAAAAAGAGAAATGCGCATAAACAATCCCTTTAATTCTAGCATAATAATCGACTGTTTATTATACTAGTTAACTATAGTACGATATATAATAATTTTTGTCACTTAAAATTTTATACTATGAAATAATAACTTAAAATAAATGTTTTTATTATTTTAAACTATATTATTATATTTATAAATTGTGTATGAATTAAGTCTCCCTAATTTATAATATATGCGTAATAATTTTAGTATAAAATTGTCATACATAAGAAATCTATTTGCAAAAGAATATAAAAAAATACAAGAATATTGTATTCTTGAAAAAAAGCAACATATTCAAATTGGCCCTAAAGAAGGAAAGCTATTAAGTTTATTTATAAAAATCCAAAAAATCAAAAGTATTGTTGAGATTGGCACGTTATACGGTTACTCGTCGATTTGCATGGCAAAAGCTCTACTAAAAGACGGTCATATATATACAATAGAAAATAATCCTCAACACTCAAGAATAGCAAAAAAAAATTTTAGTGCTTTTAATCTAAGTGATAAAATTACTCTAATAGAAGGCGATGCACTGGAAAAAATTAATGAATTATCAGCAAAAGCACCATTTGACATGATATTTATTGATGCTGACAAAAGTAGTTATCCTAAGTATTTAGATTGGGCAGAGTCATACATTAAACAAGATGGGCTAATCGTTGCAGATAACACTCTACTGTTTAACACAGTATTTTTAGAATCGCCTCCAAAAGAAGCATCAGAAAAATCATGGCATGCCATGAGGGAGTTTAATAATAGATTATCAGATGAAAAAAAATATTTCTCTATATTGATTCCAACTGATGAAGGAATGACTGTAGCTTTAAAGCTAACATAAGTTAAAAATCAAGGTCAGCATAATGTTTAGGAGGGATTAAACCAGAAATCCTCTCTAATAATATCTCACGAAAACAAGGCTTTGATTTAACAATGGAGTACCATTCTTTTAAAATTTTACTTTTTTCCCATGGAAAACTACTTACATAATCCATTACGGAAATATGCGATGCTAAAGTAATATCAGCTAAAGTGAACTTATCAGTTGCAAGCCAAACGTTCTTGTTAATTAAGTGTTCGATGTATTCCATATGGCAAGGCAGGTTATGCTGAGCTGCATGAAGAAATCTAGAGTCAGGGCTGCGGTTAGTAATTACTTTTTCATTCATAATATACTTAGTAACTTCATTGTAAAATTTGTTATCGAACCAATTGATTAGAGCGCGTATTTTAGACTTAATAATAGTGGATGAACCAAGTAATTTGACGTCGCTATTGTAAGTCTCTTCTATATATTCACAAATGGCATTACTATCCGCTATTACAAAGTTATTATCTATTAACACTGGTACTTGCCCGGTTGGATTGATCTCCATAAATTCATTCCGCTTTTCCCACGGATTTTCATACACTAGATCACAGCCTAATTTTTTTTCTTTTAGAAAAGCTCTAACTTTTCGTGAAAATGGACAAAGAGGAAAATGATATAAAATCATAATGTTTCTCTTTTGTTATACCAATATCCTTTTTTTGTTACTCTATGGCTTGACCTACAACTGTACGAACTTTCTTTGTAGTCCACAGAAGTTTGCGTAGCAGGTAGTGTCATGCAAGTAGCTGACACTGGAATCCAGTTCTTGTTATACAATTGCCTAGTGCGCTCATTTACAGTTAAGTTTTCTGGATCCAAGTAGTCAAGCACTGGGATGACATCCTTTTCGGTAAAAATTGCTCTTATATCGCAACATTCATACAGCTGTATGCCTAGGCACTGGGATGACATAAATAAGCGCTGAAATGACATAAATAAACATTGGAGTGACAATCTTGTAGTGACTTGCATGACAACTAACTTTTTGTTTACTTCAAAATAGCACTGCAAAAAATCTGACATATCAAATTATAAAACTAACATAGGATATACCTTGCTAAATAAAAAAAAAAGTATAATATTTTATAAGGTATGCAGGCAAAAACTCTGTAATTTGGTCAGATCAGAAATGAAGCAGCCATATCAGAACCTTTTTGGGTTGCATACCTATTTCATTATTTGTTTTATCCGAGGCTATGAATATAGCATTAAAACATCGTCCTAGTAGCTTCAAAGATCTAATAGGTCAAGATATATTAGTGCGTGTATTAGAAAATGCTTTTATTTTAAACAAAATCCCACAATCTATACTGCTCTCTGGTAGTAGTGGAGTTGGTAAAACCACCACTGCAAGGATAATAGCTTTATGTTTGAATTGTTCCCTGGGGCCAATTTTTGAACCTTGCGGATCATGTGAAAATTGTCTAGCAATAAAAAATTCAAGCCATCCAGATGTAATTGAAATCGATGCAGCAAGTCACACTAGCATTGACGATATTAAAGTAATCCTGGGAGATATTTGCTATTCACCTATAAGCTCTAAATTCAAAGTCTACATTATAGATGAAGTACACATGCTATCTAGCAGTGCATTTAACGCATTACTTAAAACCCTAGAAGAGCCACCATCTAGTGTAAAGTTCATTTTAGCAACTACGGAAATAAAAAAGATACCAATAACTATTATTGCACGTTGTCAAAGATTTGATTTACACAACATTCCTGTAGCTAAAATAGTGGAACGTTTAAATGATGTTGCACAAAAAGAGAGTTATTCCATTGAAAAGGGAGCATTAGAATTAATTGCACGACACTCTGGAAATTCAATGCGTAACGCCTTGTTTTTGATGAATCAAGCAGTGCTATATAGCAAAGATGGTGCAATATCCACTAAAAATGTGACAGACATACTTGGCCTAGTGGATAAAGATATTATATTCGATCTATTAGGGGCAATATTAGAAGGTGATTTACAGAAAGCTCTATCAGTGTTTGACAAGGCGGTAAAAACAGCAAACCCACTTAGTATTTTTGAAGGTCTATTGCAAACAATTCAGTTAGCATGCCGTTTTTTGATTACAAAAGAGATTGATAATGCAGTTACAGAGCATGAAAAGAATAGGATAAAAGATTTAAGTATAAAGAGATCTTTAATATTTTTTTCGAGATTGTGGAAGATGTTGCTTAAAGGTATTCAAGATATAAAAACTTCAACATGCAACGATGTTGCTGCTGAAATGATGTTAATTAGCCTCTGTTATCTTTCTGATCTGCCTTCTCCGGAACAGGTGGTCAAAAAAATTCTTTCGCAGAATGCACAGCCGGAAAATACGCGTAATGTAAGAAATGAACAGCAACAAAATTATGATTTTGACAAAGTTTTGCAACTATTAAGGCGGAGTAACCAAATTTATCTTTACAAACAACTGTATAATAATCTACAATTAATAGATTGTAAACCTGGATATTTAAAATTAAAAGCTGTATCTAAGTTGGATAGTAATTTTTGCAATGATTTAAAAAATTACTTAAACCAGGTGACTCAGCAAGAGTGGGTTATTGCAGTTGATACAGGTTATATAAACAGGGAAGTGAGTAATTTAAATTATGCACCTGCAGTTAAGGATGTCCTTGACACGTTTAAAGGTGCAAAAGTAGTTAATATAGAAAATAAGGAGTAAGTTGTGGATTTTAGTCAAATAATGAAACAAGCGCAAGAGATGCAAAAAAAGCTTGCAGAAGCTCAAGAAAAATATGTTGGAAAAGAGTTTCAAGGTATTTCTGGTGGTGGCAAAGTTTCTGTATTAGTGGAAGTCATAAAAATAGGTAGCTATAAAGCTAAAAAGGTGAACATAGACTTAGAACTTATGAGAAATGAGGAAAAAGATATAGTAGAGGATTTAGTAACAGCAGCGTTTAATGATGCCGTTAAAAAAGCAGAAGAAGATATGGCGAATGCAACTTCTGATCTTGCAGGTATGATGGGTTTACCATCTGGGTTTAAACTTCCTTTTTGAATTTACTACTGAAGTTTCTTTTAGTGTAAGTATTTTTTTTCTAATGTTCCCAACGCTAGTACTTCTTCATATAATGTACCTATACTAGCATAGCCCTACGTCATACCGTGATTCATTCCACAACTGTACAAACATTGCAGTATGGCACGATATCACATAGTAAACGATGTCATTCCAGTGCTTGACACTGGAATCCAGCCTTGCCGTAATCTCATCAAGAATGTTGTGCTTTAACATAAAACGGCTACTTTTATGCTTACCAACTTAATAAAATTCCTGGATCCCAGTGGGCTTTGTTGCATCACACTTTATGAGATGGTGATTTATGGTAAATTCATGTAACTATCTCAAATTTAGCCATACCAATATCAGTGAATTTATTAAGCAAATAGCATTTGATTAGCAGTTCTTTTTCTCGATTTATCTCAGATTTATTCCTAAAACTAAATCCGAATATTTGCTTTAATCTTGAGAAAAACCCTTCAATATAAGATCTTTTCCCATAATTTACTTCTTTTTTCCATTCTTTCATGCCATCTTCACCGTATAATTTTATTAACCTAATAGCAGCATTCCTGTCAGACATATAATCTATTTCTGGATGTTCTGCCGCATTGTTTATTGGTGGAATTTTTGTCTTTATATCATATTTGTTACACAACTTATAAAACTTGTGCCTATCACATGCTCTATCTGCATATAGTGCTTTTATGGCATGCTGAAAATCAACTTCTTTTAGCAAATCACAAGCTCCATAGTGATCAGAGTAGACACCATTACTGTATTTTACAGCTATGGCTTTTTTGTTGTTTATATTCAACATTACGTGCAATTTTCTCGTTTGCTCATAGCCACGATATTTTCTGTCAGTGCTATTTTCCTTGCTGTGACCAGGAGTGTTGTTGTATATACTAATTCCTGTACTGTCTATAGCAATTTCGATATCTTCCATATTATTTTTATCAATTCTGCAATCATTTATCTTAATATTAAGTTTCTTAAACCTTCTTGATGCTTGTGAATAGCTGATAACTGCCAAATCTCTTCCTATTTGTTGCAAGTACCCTTTTATAAACCCGACTGTTTGTCTTAAACCAATTCTAAAGAAACTGACGATTATATGCACCAAAATCACAACTTTATCACTATAAATATAGTTGCCGCCCTGCATTTTTGGACAATTCTCGTACCAATTTTCTACGGCGTCATTGATATAACAAAAAATGCTTCCTCTTTCTTGGAGAAATTTGTTATATTCATGGCAGTTACTGACTCTCATTTTTTGTGGCATATTTTTTCTTCAACAGTTAAATGGCTATTTATAATGAATTTTGTCAGTAACTGCCAGTTCTTTTCACTTGAGCGATGCAACAAAGCCCACTGGGATCCAGGAATTTTATTAAGTTGGTAAGCATAAAAGTAGCCGTTTTATGTTAAAATACAACGTTTTAATGATTAAAAAAAGGCTGGATTCCAGTGTCAAGCATTGGAATGACACCATTTGCTGTGCAATTTACCTTCACAAATGAATGTTCGTATAGCTGTGCACCCGGCACTGCCCTACATTATTGGTAATTATATTATAAGGTGCAAAAGTTGTATAATTCATTTGACTTAAAACGGCTCATTGTATAAAATTGTGGCTAATATATGAATAAAGGTTAACATGGCAGTTAAAATAAGGTTGGCGAGGTTTGGCGCAAAGAAACGCCCTTTTTATAGGATAGTTGTAGCTGATTCACGAGCACCAAGAGATGGGCGTTTTATTGAGAAAATAGGACAATATGATCCAATGTTACCAAAAGACAATAAAAATCGTGTTGTGGTGAAAGCTGATAGATTAAAACATTGGCTAAGTGTAGGCGCGCAGGCAACTGAAAGAGTACTGTGGTTTATCAAAAAAGGCATAGTAACTTTAGAAACAGAACCAAAGAAAACAGAAAAGAAGAAAGTAGAGAACGAGAAAGCACAAGGGCAAGAGGCATAAGTCTCTTAAAATGCTAAATACTGATTTAACAAACAGCGATAAATTAGACGATATTGTATCTTCTGATTTGTCAGCTATGAATGACTTTGTCTTCAAAAATGTCAATGATGAAGATGCTAAGCTTGCTACTGATATTATATCTCATCTTGTTAGGTCAGGTGGAAAAAAAATAAGGCCTAAACTAGTTTTTATTATATGTAAAATGCTAAACTATTCTGGGGAGAATAGGATCAACGTTGCTGCATCGGTAGAGTTTATACACAATGCTACTTTACTTCATGATGATGTGCTCGATGAAAGTGAGGCACGCCATGGAGTTAAAACAGCGAATAAGATTTGGGGAAATAAATCAAGCATTTTAGTTGGTGATCTATTGTTGACTCTAGCATTTAGATGGCTTATAGAGTGTGGAAATTTAAATATTCTCTCTATTTTATCTAAAGCATCGCATTTACTTGTGAAGGGTGAAATAAAGCAGATGACAGCACGCTTTGACCCCCACACAGTCAGGGAAAATTATTTTGATATCATTGGAGAAAAGACAGCATCTTTATTTTCTGCATGCTGTGAAGCTGCATCAACAGTATCTGGTGCAACAAATGACGAAACAGAGAGGTTAAAGAATTTTGGTTTTAATTTTGGTATGGCATTTCAAATAGTTGATGATATGCTCGATTATACTGCTAATCAAGGCACTTCTGGAAAACAAGTCGGAAAAGACTTTTTCGAAGGTAAAGTCACCTTACCTGCTATTATAGCATACGAAAAGGGCAGTCCAGCAGAGCAAACATTCTGGGAAAAATGCTTTTCTTCAGCTAGACACAATTTTGACCAAGCATTACACTATATTAATCACCATAATGCCATTCAGCTTTCTATGGAAAAAGCTAGACACTACATTAATATGGCACAAAATGATATTAGTACTTTTTCTGATTCTTTTTATAAAACTACTTTAATTAACTTTTTAAATGCGAGCATAGAAAGACGAATGTAGCTGGCGCTTGATATTTTCAGATTAATTGTTATATATTTATTAGATTCCTAAGGGTAATGATATGTCAGATAGCAGTAAGGAGAAAAAGAAGAAGTTTGCTGATATGGTAAGTAGGCAGAAAGGTGACGACCAACAAAGTGATAACCATAAGCAAACTGATGATTTAAATGAAGATCTCAATACATTAAAAGAACGTGCAGTTCAGCTTGAAGATCATTTACGCCGTGCTGTTGCAGATAATGAAAACGTCAAACGTATAATGCAAAAGCAAATTAGCGATGCAAGTGACTACGCAGTCACAAAACTTGCACGTGATATGATCGACTCGTGCGACAATTTAAAAAGAGTAATGGAAATTTTGAAAGACGGTGATCCTGTTCATGAGGGGATTAAAGTAGCTTATCAAAAAATTATAAATGATCTAAAAAAACATGGAATAGAGGAAGTAGATCCACTTGGTGAGCTTTTTGATAGTAATTTACACCAAGCTGTTGTGGAAAGAGAAGACAATGAAAAAAAGCCTGGCACCATTGTAGAAGTACTACAAACTGGTTATACTATCAAAAATAGGTTGCTCCGTCCTGCAATGGTTATTCTTTCTAAGAAATCTGCTGATTGTGGAAGCGATTAGCATGAGGTAAATGTATAATGACAAGTATTGTCTTTTCAGGTATCCAGCCAAGTGGCGTACTACATTTAGGTAATTATCTTGGTGCAATCAAACAGTGGATAGACTTACAGGATAAATACAAATCTCTTTTTTGTATTGTCGACCTACACGCAATCACAGCAAATAAGCTTCCCGCAAGTGAATTAAAAAGTAATATTTTCAAAACAGCAGCAGCTTATATTGCATGCGGAATAGATCCAGAAAAGTCCATTATTTTTAGTCAGTCCACAGTTAGTGGTCATGCAGAACTGGGCTGGCTGCTTGGATCCTATACACCAATTGGTTGGCTTAATCGCATGACTCAATTTAAAGATAAAGCTGGCAGCGATAAACAAAAAGCCTCTCTTGGATTATATAGTTATCCAGTACTTATGGCTGCGGATATATTGTTGTATCAAACTAAATACGTTCCTGTTGGTGATGATCAAAAACAGCATTTGGAGCTTGCACGTGATATTGCATCAGCTTTTAACAATCATTATAAGCTGGATTATTTCATCGTACCTGAAATCTTAACTTTGGATTGCACATCAAGGATAATGAGCTTAAGGGATGGCACAAGCAAGATGAGTAAATCTGATCCTTCAGAACATTCGTACATTAACCTTGATGATACGGATGACTTAATTGTCAAAAAAATAGAAAAAGCAAAAACAGATTCAATTCTAGGCTTTGCTACTTTAAAGTGCCGACCAGAAATAAGCAATTTGATAAACATTTATTCAGTGCTTAGTAATGTAAATGCGGAAAAAGTATGTGAAGAAGTGAACAAACATGACATGAAGCACTTCAAAAAAGAGTTAGCTGATTTAATTATCAGTGTTATATCACCCATACGTGAGAAAATGAATGATCTTTTAAAAGACCAATTCCATTTACATGAAATATTAAAAAAAGGCACAAAGAAAGCAGCAGAAATTGCAACCCATAATATAAAAGAAATCAAGGATATTATTGGATTTGCTCAATATCTGTAAGGTTCCAAAGTGTGATGGTGCGAACCGTCATACCGCCGCGGTATCTCAGCCGCTAACACGTAGCGGGATGACGGTTTTTCAAATTGTCGGTAAATCTAAGTCAGTTTAGCTATAGGCAGCAATTTTCTGTATTTATTTTAAGTTGAAGAAAGCTCAAATGAAAAATCGTGTTTTGCTAAAAATCACAGAATGCAGTCTGGTTACAAAATTCTCTAATGGTCTTAAATAAAACTTCCAGTGAATGATTGTCAGACATATTGTGCTCTGCTGATTTTATTAAGTGTACTTCAACATCGGTTGACTTAATTTTTTCAGCTAAATTCAATGAAGTTTGATAAGGAACATCTTTATCATTAATGCTATGCAGCAAGCGCACAGGACAGTTTATATCTATTGTCTTTTTGTTTAAAAGAAGGTTCTTTCTGCCATCTTCGATCAAATTTTTAGTTATTTTGTATGTACAATGCTCTGAAGTAAAATCTATTACACCTTTAGAATCTAGTTCTTCTTTTTGCTTGCCTGACAATTGCTTGAATATCAAATCTTCAGTAAAATCGGGAGCAGACGATATACCAATTAGTGCTGCAATTTTTTCTGGAAATTGAAGGGCAGTGAGCAACATCAGCCATCCTCCCATACTTGAACCTATAATTATTTGTTTATCGCTAGTTAATTCACTCATTACTTTAGCACAATTTTTTTGCCAATCACTTATCGTGTAATCAATAAAATTACCACTTGAATTACCGTGACCAAAATAATCAAATAGCACAAATGCTACGTCATTTTCTTGGCAAAATTTGTAAATAGCAGTTGCTTTAGTTCCATCCATATTGGATGCAAATCCACCGAAAAAAACTACAGAAGCTTTCTTTCCTTGTAGCTTTCGATATGCTATGTGACCATTATTTCCATCAAACAATTTACAATAATCCATACTACTTTGGCAAAGCAACCGGGCTATCACTCAATTGATGCAAATAACTAACTAGATCTGCAATTTCTTGTGGATTGGAAATACCTGCAAATGCCATACGTGTACCTTTTATATAGGCTTTTGGGTTCTTTAAAAAGGCAAATAGCTCCTCATACCCCCATTTTCCACCTCTGTCAAGCACTGCTTTTGAGTAATTGAATGAGTTACCAAGATGGGCCTTTTTATTTCCAACTATGTTCCATAAGTTTGGTCCTACTTTATTCATTCCACCTTTCTCAAAACTATGGCAGGCTATACATTTTTTTGCTGCTGATTTACCTTTCTCAAAGCTAGCATTCTGCATGAGCGCTCCAATATCAAGCGCCACTTGCTCGATTTCTTGCTGGAACTCATTGCTGCCAGCAGCTACTATCGTTTGGTGTTCAATCTTATATTCTTCTGGACTGTAAAGCATATCAACTACATTACTAACTATCATAATGATTAGCCCAGAAAGTAAAATCGATGCTGCAATCTTATTAAGCTCCATAGTTAATTTTTATTAAGTAATGTTACTTAAATTATGCGAATATTTTCGCAAATAGCAACCAATTACCTTGAAGCTCGCTAAAGATGAGAGTCTCTATAGCTGACCCAAGAAAGGTTTTCTTACGTCCATACCGCCGCGAACCGTCATACCGCGATTCATTCGCGGTATCTCAGCCGCTAACAAGAGATCCCGCTAACAAGTAGCGGGATGACGAGGTTCACTGCCATTAAGTTAAGGAAAGAATGGTTAAAAACTGAACTAAAAAGTCAGAAATAATTAAGGATTTATGACAAATGCTGAAACAGAATAGAGTAAACTTTAAAGCAGATAAACTCTGAAGTGTAAATTACTTAAGAAATAGTTTGTTTAGAAGTCATTTTACAGGAGCTATGGCAATAAGCTACCCAGTTATTATCAGAAGATATGAATACTACCTCTAGTCAAAATATGTGTTTTCTAACCCTTTTTTGGTAATTGAACGAACGAAGATAAGGTACCTTATGACGATCAACTTTCCTTCCCTTTCTTACCGCCAAAGTGTTCATCAAAAATAGCTTTGATAATTGATCCATAATGCAGTCAGTATCTGATTCCGTAGCAAAAATGTCGAAAGCCAAGTTTTTGATCGCGTTAAATGAGACAGATTTGTTAATGCTCCTCTTAAGCTTATCATCGGTTAAGTCCATATTCAACGCTTCTTCTACATCTTCTGTCATAACACTTTCTAGGTTGCTAATAAAGATAGCTGACCAAAAATCCTGTTTAACAGACTCAACACTTTTTCCTGTAAAATTTTCTAGACTTAGTCTTCCTTTGAGTTTTGCAAAAAATGTCTCAACTCCCCAGCGTAAAAAATATAACTCCTTAAATCCTCCAGTTTGAAACTTTTGTTCATCCATTAATGATGTAGCTAACACTTCAATTTCACCAGATGGCAGTACCACTTTGAAGCGTTATTCCACTATTTTCTTGTTTTATCTTACGCTGAGCACATATGGTAACCTCAACACTAGATGGGCTTTTTTCTTCAAACATAGCATTCACTTCATTAAAAGATGATCTGGGACATCGAATGACATAAGCAATTTTTCTTTTTGTAAGGCTAGAAAGAAATTTATAAGATAAATATACAAATCAGTAAGTCATTAGTATTTACAACTTTAAGCATTTCATCTGCTAAGTTAATTTCATGAGTGTTACCTCTATCTAACACTGACCTTATGGCAACATTATTTAGCACATCTTAACAAACCGCAAAGGTTGCACTTGCATAATCACCTAAATCTTTTGGTTTTTGGTTACGTATTTTTCTTGAGCCAAATTCATTTTTTATTTCAACGCTTGTTGGTAAAATGATTTTGGAGGCATCAAGAGCTAACACTCTAAAGCCAAAACAAGTTTTAAATTTTTGGTCTTGGTAGTACAAGGAAACCACACCCTCGTTAATTTCTGAAAATGCACTGTGTTTCATTTTTTTTCTTGCTTGACTAAAAGCACTAGCAGTAACGGTATAGTCTTTTTTCCTATATAAAATAAATTCGTTTAGTATTACTTGCAGCGACTTTACACTTTTTCTTAAAATTAAGATAAATATGTCAATAAAAGATAACTTCCTCTTTCTCATAAAATCTTTTGAAGATGATTTATGGGATTCTATAAATTCTAGACTTGCCAATTCATTTTGAATAAATTTTATTACTGCCTTTTTTACTCATACTACCTTTAAACTTATTGGTATACATCATTATCCCATAAAATCTATCTTTTTTCCTTAACTTAATGGCAGTGAGACGAGGTTATCGTCATGCCGCCACGAACCGTCATACCGCGATTCATTCGCGGTATCTCTTAGCCGCTAACAAGTAGCTGGATGACGATTGTCAGGGTGTAATCCCAGTGTCCCTATGATGTCATCCCAGTGCCCAGACACTGGGATCCAGGAAAGTTTGCTTGTAAGCAAGCAAACTAGCACAGAAAGTGGTTACAACATTTTCGATGAGATTATATGGAAAACTGGATCCCAGTGTCAAGCACTGGGATGACAAAAAAAGGAGCACTGGAATGGCACCATTTGTTATGTTTAACAAAGTTCGTACTTAGCTTCATGTTAGCCATAAATATTTAAGAAATTTACCAAATGGAAAAAAAGGCAAAAGAAGCCCCATGGTTAACTAGTTCTGACACTGGTTTCCATCCAAGACGGCAGTAGCCCCTTCGGTGTCATTCCAGTGTCAAGCACTGGAATGACAAAGGAGAGCAGTGTCAGCTACTTGGATGACACCTTTTTTCTACTTAGTGTGGGTTATACAAGAAGTCTATTGTATGGCTATTGCTGGTCGTATATTACTTATAGCTTATCTATTCAAATTTTGACTTTATTTTTCATAATTCATTATTGACAGAAATTATTAATTGGGTTATTATTAAATTATCATTAACAAATGAGACAAAGAAATGACGACATCCAATAATTCTTCATTGCTAAAAGATAGTCAGGAGCTTACTAAAACTAAGGGGACTATATGGAAACCTTTAATTACTGTCTCATTATTGTCTGTATTTGGTTTCACATCTGGTCAATATCTTCCTTATGTTATCGCAGCAGTTTCTGGTTCTGGTGCCATTGCAGCAGTTTCTGGTTCTGGTGCCATTGCAGCAGTTCCTTTAGCAATCTTTGCTGTTTCTGCGGTTGTTGCACTTATTTCAGTGACATATCTTGTTAAACTGGTTATTTCTAGAGATGATAATAAGAAAGAAGTAGGTCTTAATGGACAGAAATTCGGCCATACTCCATCTCAAGAACCACAAAAATTTGTGTGTAAAAATTGTACTAATCTGGAGAATAAATCAAATGTACCTACTCCTCAATCACCTCCAGTAACGTTTGAAACACAACCAAATCCAAGTGCCAATATGCTACAGCCGCCGCCTCCTCCTCTATCAAGCTGTGCACCACCACCACCTCCTCAAAATTCATCAACTCAACAGGGTAGTAATGATTTACTTAATAGTATAAAAAAAGCTGGCGGTAAGGCAGGTGTGAGCAAAGAACAGAAAAAAGCACGCGATGAAAAATTAAAACAAAATAGGGAAAAACGAGAAAAGAATAGTGAAGGTGAGCAAACAGATTCCAAAAATCCTTTATTTGCAGAAATAAGAGGAGGTTTTAAATTGAAACCAGTTAATAAAAATCAACAAAGCCCTGAGAAGAGTACTCCAAAAACAAAGTGTGATACGGCTTCTATTCTTGCAAGGAGAATAGCCATTGAATTCTCAGATAGTGAAAGTGAGCATTCTGATTCTATTAGCGATTCAGGTTGGACTACAGATGAAAGCAAAGACAAACAGAAAGAGATAGAGCAGAAAAAGAAGGTGCTGACAAAAAGCAGGAAAAAATCTACGCCTTCAAATTCCCAATCAGACAATAAAAAAGGGACAAGCACTCCCGAGAGTGGTTATAGATCTGATGATGACCAACAATATCCTGAAACTGCAGCTCCGCCAAGCCACCAACCAAATACAAAAAAGCCACTGATACCGCCTAAGCCTGTTAATTTAAAAACGAAACCTGAAGCTCCTCTTGCAACAACAGCGACTGAAGTGAAAGACTCATTTACTCGTTCTGTTAAGGAAAGCACCACGCACTTCCCTTCTTTTTCAAAATAAGTTTGCCTACAAGTCTGATTGTATTAAGATTACTTAATACAATCAGATCTATTATATGCGTTTATCCAAGTATTACTTACCAACTCTAAAGGAAAAGCCTGCTCATGCTAAAATTATCTCCCATCAATATTCTTTACGTGCAGGTTTAATAAAGCAGATAGCATCTGGCATCTATACGTGGTTACCACTTGGTCTGCGCGTGCTTAAAAATATTGAAGACATCATCAGAGATGAAATGGATAAATCTGGTGCTATTGAAGTGTTGATGCCTTGTGTACAACCGGCAAATCTTTGGCGAGAATCAGAGCGTTACGATGATTACGGTAAGGAAATGTTGCGTATAAAGGATAGGCATGAGGAAGATATGCTTTTTGGTCCAACGCACGAGGAGGTAGCAACTGATCTAATTAGAAATGTGGTAAAAAGTTACAAAGATTTGCCACTTTGTTTATACCAAATTCAATGGAAATTTCGTGATGAGGTAAGACCACGTTATGGCGTTATGAGGGGTAGGGAATTTTTGATGAAGGATGCATATAGTTTTGATGTGGATTACGAAAGTGCACAGAATTCATACAATTTGATGTACAAGACTTACATAAAAATCTTCAAACGCATGGGACTTACCCCAATTGGAGTTCGAGCTGATACGGGGCCAATTGGAGGAAATTTGAGCCACGAGTTTCATATATTGGCAAACACTGGTGAAAGCACTTTATATTACGACAACAAATTTTCTGAGTTGCTAGAAAGCGAAGATGTTGAAAGTTTGAAGAGTATATACGCAGTTGCAGATGATATGCATGATCCTGAGACTTGCCCTATATCACAAGAGCAGTTAAATGTTAGTAAAGGTATTGAAATAGGGCATATTTTTTATTTTGGCGACAAATACTCAAAGCTTATGAAGGCAAGTGTTATTTCTCAAGATGGAAAAAATGTCAATATACATATGGGTTCGTATGGCATTGGGGTTTCAAGACTTGTTGGTGCAATAATAGAAGCTTTTCATGATGATAAAGGAATTATCTGGCCAGAATCGGTAGCTCCTTTCAGAATTGGTTTAATCAATTTACAACCGAAAGTAACGGAGGCTGCAGATAAAATATATAAAGCTTTAAAAAGCGATGAAGTGCTTTACGATGATATGGAAGGGAGTGTAGGAGTGAAATTTTCTAGAATGGATCTGATAGGCTTGCCGTGGCAAATAATTGTCGGAAAAAAGGCAATAGATGAAAAGATAGTTGAAGTAAAAAATAGAGCAACTGGAGAGGTAAAGGAAATGCAGATTGAAGAAGCAATAAATCACTTTAGCACAAAATGATACACGGTATCGGCACTGACATAGTATATATACCAAGAGTATCGAGGATATTACAAAAATACGGGGAAAAATTTCTCAATAGAATCTACACTGAAAAAGAAATAGAGCTAAGTAGAAAGTATAATAGTCAAGAAATGCGAGCAAGGTATCTTGCTAAACGCTTTGCAGCAAAGGAGGCTTTTGTTAAAGCACGAGGTAGTGGTCAGGGTATTATAATGAAAGATATAGAAATATACAATGATGTAAGAGGCAAGCCATATCTTACCGTTAGCAAGGATTTTATCTCCAAAATTCATCTTTCTCTGAGTGACGATGGAGATTACGCTACTGCATTTGTTATAATTTGCGTCTATAGCTCACACAGATAAAGTTTACTCTTTTGTCATCTTATGGCTTACTGTATGAACATTCATTTTTAAAGGTAAACTGCACAGCAAATGGTGTCATTCCAGTGCCCAGACACTGGCTTCTGCAATCTCATCGAAAACGTTTTTCTATGCTAGTTTGCTTGCTCACAAGCAAACTTTCCTGGATCCCAGACTGGGATGACATCTTTGTTGTGTTTAACAAAAACAAATGTTCGTACAGTTGTGGAATGAATCGCAGTATAGCTATAGCATACACAAATAACTAAAAAAACATAGCGGTTTTTCTATGATTTGAGTATAATTCCAACTTTACCTAAACAAAAAATTTAATGTTAATGTATCTTTCCTTACCATTTTTTATTACTGAGAATTATTTATTAATTACTGCGTTGATTCCACTTTTAAGTGCGTTAGCTATTTTTTTTACTGGTAAATGGCCCAGAGTGAACAATAGTATTACTGTCACTTCTTCTCTACTTCTATTTGCGTATACGTGTCTGTGCACTTTATATTGGGTGTATGGTGATCATTCTCAATTTATCCTCATGGATTTTGGTAATAATTTGCACATTAGTTTAAAGCTAGAGTCTACCGGAGTAATATTCAGTTTATTGATATCGTTTTTATGGATACTAACCAGTATATATGCAATATGTTATATGCAGAATAACTATGCTGATAGCAATCACTCAAGTTTTCTATGCTTTTTTTCAATATCGATTAGCTGTGCGATGTTTATTGCTTTTTCTGGAGATTTGCTTACTACATTTGTCTTTTATGAGCTTCTAACTATTAGTACATACCCTCTGGTTACTTACAACTCAACAAATGAATCAATGATTGCAGGACGCTATTACTTTGGCGTGCTATTTTTCTCTTCTTTGGTATTATTTTTTCCTGCAATAGGCCTTTTATATAATGAATTTCATACTTTAGACTTTGTAAGTGGTGGAATATTCAAATTTGATACTTCACTCATCACTTTTATTGCAGTGTGTTTTGCTATGCTAATTTACGGAATAGGAAAAGCTGCATTAATGCCAATGCATTTTTGGTTACCAAAAGCAATGGTTGCACCAACTCCTGTGAGTGCACTACTGCATGCTGTTGCTGTTGTGAAATCCGGAGTTTTCATCATCATAAAAGTTATATTATACACTTTTGGCGTCGATAACATGCAACGTTTTGTGCAGCAAAATTGGTTTGCTGGAGGGTGGCTTCCGTACGCTGCTGGATTTACTATTATTACTGCATCATTGATTGCACTAAAGCAAAAAGAATTAAAGAAATTGCTTGCTTACTCTACCATCTCTCAATTGTCATATATTATATTGTTCGCTTCAACTTTTAGTGAGCTCAGCATGAGGGTTGCAATTTTTCAATTAGTTTGCCACGCATTTGCAAAAATCACTTTGTTTTTCGTTGCCGGAGCAATAATAACGAGAGCAGGTGAGAAATATATAGATAAGATTTACGGTATAGGACGCAGTATGCCAATTAGCATGACAGCATTTGCTATAGGTGCGTTGTCTATGATAGGGGTGCCGCCTGCTCCAACTTTTTGGGGTAAATTTCTCATTTTTCAAGCTGTTTTCAACTCTGGCAATGTAATACTTTCTGTGTTTGTAACTCTAGTGTTAATTGTTAGTACTATACTCAACGCTCTGTACTTTTTACCGATGATTTACAATGCCTTTTTCTTAAAACCTTCTCAGAATTACTTCATTAAAAAAACGCCAATTCTTCTAGTTTTACCTCCAGTTATTACTGCTATGTGCACTTTGGTTATTTTTTTTAGCTACCAAGTAATATTTTAAATGTGATTATCTGTATTTATAACCATTAACAATAAATTTAAATGGTATTATACCAGCCAGAGTTGCTTTTATATTCGACAAAGTGAAGCTAATCTCAACAGCCTGATTTTTCACCTCCTTATTTTGCTCGGTTGCAAAAACTACAGTAGCATTTCCAGCAAATGTAACTAAGTCCTTGGTCGATCGATCAATAGATAATGTTATTACATTTATGTTGGCAATTTTTCTTTTGGATGAAACAGCTTCATTGTTCGTTTTTTCCTGAAAGCCTTGATAGATTTTATGTATAGAATTGTTTCTTATAAAATTTTCTTGGTACTTCGGTTCAACGGTCTTAATGGACTCATATATTTCGATGTATTTACTTATTAAGTACCTCGCTGTGGAAGTGTATTCATCTTCCTTTTTACTGAAACTAAGCTTATGCATTGCGGAGAACTCATCTTCTGTGTGGTTCATATACTTCACAAAATTTAAATCTTTTTTAATAGGAAATAACAGGTATATGTTTAATGTTAATAAACATAAGCATACTAGGAGAAGCGATACTATTAATGCCATCCAAGATCTTTCTGCTACACAAAACAGATACCTATGGCAGTACCATTCGACTGCTTTACTGAAATAACTTTTGTTTTTTACTGATTCAAGTAATTTATCTTCCATAACACAATACTACCAGACCTAGTCGGATCATTATAATAACAATAAGCTTAGATACTCTAAAAAAAACTTTAAAATATGTCTAAATTTTCCCAAATAGGATGAATGATTATATCACCTTGTTCTGCAATGAGGTAGAATTTATCGATTTTGCTCACATCTATATTTATCATTTTTACACTGAAATTTTCAGGATCATAAGTATTACTTTCTGCACTTTTGTGATAATTATAATAATGCAATTTATTTTGATCATCAAAATAACCAAATTCATCAGCAAAGGCTCCCACTTTTCTACCTTTACCACTTTTGACTAGCTCAAATAGATCAATTGCATGGTTTTGGGATCCAGGCTCAATAGGCCCTTCTGCAGCAAAAAATTTAGGTGCATGACCAGCGTATTCCTTAAATCATAGATTATGAGTCTTTTTTACACTACCAAAATTCACAAATTTATATTCATCTGAAATACCAGAATATTGTGGATCATACTTTTTATATTCAAAAAACTCGTTACCTAAAAAATTACAAAACGTTAATTTATGATCATCATGATCAGATTTAACGACTTTAAGGTAATGAAAATCTCTAGGAATCTTTACTTCCTCTTCTGTAATATGATTACGTACAACAAGCTCGCCATTTAGCATATGATAGCCAATTTTTGGCAAAGTGGCTATATTGATTGCCTTGTTTAGCTTAAAATTTGCCTCATAGATGCCACTTAATAACTCCTTTCCTTTTTCTAAGGTGACGTCCTGGTCTAAAGCTATATTCTTGATTGAACTCAATTCTTTCTGCATGTTCAGTATGGCTTTTGTCAAAACTTCTATTGATTGCCATACAGTTAATTTATTATCAGTCAAATTATATACTTCAAGTATTAAATTAACAGGATTTTATCATGAATTTATGTTAAAAGTATTATACTTTGTAAACTTATGTCATGATATTAACTACATTAGCTAAAACATGCTTTTTATCTAAGTGGAGTTGCTTAGCAACAACAAAAAGTTCATCTATTTTTTTCCACTGACTTAGCAGAATTTCAACATCATTTACCTCTCTCTTTATGCTTTCTAAAATGAAGGCCTGAATTATATATGATGCTAGTTCTAGTTCGATTTCGCTATTAATTACTTTATTAATCATATTGGGATTCTTTAAATCATGAAGAAATTTATAAAAGCATTTGTATGCTTCATAAGCATCACTACTTATTGCATTTATTATCATTCCTGGCATTCCAGGAAATAAAGTAATCATTTCGTCAAACGTTTGATCATCAAATTTACATTGAGATGAAGCAACTTGATTTGTTTCATCGTAAGTTAATGGAAGTAAATTTAGCTGAAAGCACCTACACAAGATAGTGGTTTGTATATCATATGGCTTATGGCTAATTATAAATATCTTAGAATTTTTTGGCGGCTCTTCTAATATTTTCAATATTGCGTTTTTAGCGTTATTAGTCATTGCCTCTAAGCTATCTATTATAGCTATTTTGTGTTCTGATTGAATGGGACTTAAGTGTAGAAAGTTTTTCATTTCTCTGACTTTTTCTATTCCGATAGTATCACCTTCAACAATGTGTAAGTCCAATGCTACTTCATTATAGCTTTTTATGAGTAACCAATTGGAGAAGGATTTTGCAAGCGTTGCTTTTCCTATACCTTTTTTACCACAGATCAGCCAAGACTGAACAGATAAGTTGTTCATTAATTTTTTTTTGGCCTGGTTGTGACCTATTACTCTTTTCATTTTTTCTCCTATAGATCTTAGTTTGAAAATGCGTTGTTTACTGTTTGTAATGAAATTGCACCTTCCCTTAAAACCTTAATCTTATCTTCGGTTAAGTCAATAATAGTAGATTCTGTACCAGAAATTAGTTCATCATCTTCAATCACTACAGATAAATGTTGCTTAATGGATTGTGGTATATCGTCTGCCTTACATACACTTTTTTCTCCTGAAATATTTATACTAGTTGCAACTATTGGAACTTTAAGTTTATTTAATATTGAAATTGCAATAGGATGCTTAGGGATTCTGATGCCTATACTATCTTTAAAGAATTCGTTTGGCAATATATTGTTGTTTTTAAGTGGTAAAATATAGGTAATTGGTCCAGGAGAAAAGTGGTTTATTAAATCAATATATCTTTCCTTTACCTTTGCTATTTTTGTCAAATTGTAAATATCACTAACAAATATGGAGAGTGGCTTATTTTGAGAGCGTTTCTTTATCTGATATATTTTTCCTATAGATTCATTATTTAATGCATTACAAGCAAGAGCATACACTGTTTCTGTTGGAAAACACACTAACAAGTTGTTCTGTATTGCATTTATTATTTTAGATACCATATAGCTAAAAACTTATTCATAACAACTAGATCAGTTTTGTTGCATTGTATCTTATATAGTAACTGCTAGTTTTTGTGAATATAATACAACGCAGCTTACCATTTGTTATGCAGATTTGCTACAACCCAAACTCTTCATTGACTTTATCCATTATTGCCTGTGGTGGATCCTCTCCCCATCCTGAATACAAAATCTCTCCATAGTCTGCAGCATCTATAGAGCCAGTTCTGCTTTTTGCTAGAAACATTTCTCTTTTCTCTTTATCAACTAATACATAATGCCACGCTGATTTTCCACGATCTTTACCACGGACTAAGTATATAAGATCTGACCTACTTCTTTTTGTTGCATCAGCAAAAGATCTTTCATTGACAGTTCTGCTTTTACTTTTTATGCCGCCACTTTCAGAAAAAGCTTCCTTGGATTCGGTTTTTTTGCCTGCTAATTCAGAAATTTTTCCTTTTTCCCCTAATGCCCGTTCTTTGGTGTTTTGAGACGAATACTGACTGGAAAAACCTTCCCCTGTACCGCCAGGAGTCCTGTTTGTGAAACGCTTAGTAAATGAATGATTGTCGTTGTTTTCTGCCATAAAAATCTCCAAACTTTAGATTGTAGAATCCAAACTTTTACTACACTTTATCATATGTTAATTAAATTAATATAAATGAAAAATAATATAGTAATTATTACAGGAATTACGGCCTCAGGTAAATCAGAATTATGCGATAACCTGATAGAAAAATATGGAAATATTAGTATAATAAATTGTGATTCAAAGCAGGTATATGAAGAAATTCCCATAATTACTGCTCAACCACCAAAGCAAGAAGTATTTTATAAACTATATGGTTATGTTTCAGCAAAAGAAAATTATTCCGTGGGTCTATGGTTAGAAGATTTAGAAAAAGAAGTTAATCACGCATTAGAAAATGCTCAAATACCTATCATCACTGGAGGAAGCGGGCTTTACATCAGCAGTTTAATCAAAGGCTTATCATCAATGCCACAAATAAGTCAGGAAGTGAGGAAAAATGTAAGCAAATTAAGGAAAAATTTAAGTAAAGAGGAGTTTTACAAATTAGCGCTAAGCAAAGATCCAAGGATTCAAGGTAAAGTGTTCATGAATGACTCGCACCGCCTTTCAAGGGCACTTGAAGTTATCACTGAAACTGGCAAGTCAATTTTTGTATGGCAAGAGAATAGACAGCCTCCTTTATTCAATAATTTTAAGATATATACAATTCTGCCTAAACGTGAAGATGTATACCGAAAAATAAATTCTCGTTTCATTATAATGATTGAAAATGGAGCACTTGATGAAGTAAAAAAGCTACTTAGCATGAACCTAGCCCCACATTTGCCAGCTATGAAAGCACATGGAGTGCCAGAAATTGTAAAGTATTTGAAAGGTGAGATTACTTTAGACGAAGCGATACAGATTGCTCAAATAAACACAAGACACTACGCAAAACGCCAGTATACTTGGTTTAAAAACCAGTTCCCAAGTTCTGAAGTCATTGATTGTGCAAATGAGCTAACAGCGCTTGAAATATTTTAATTGTTAGTTTCTAGGTGTATTTCCATACTCATTGCTATGAATGGGCGGTTCCATATTTTCCAGATGGCTGTTCACTTTTGGTGGCTTATCCAAGCCATGCTCTATTTTTATTTTAAAAAATCCAAGCCTCTCGCAAAATTTCTGAAAACACTCTTTTATAACGTCAAACAAGTTTTTATCACCTATGTTATAGTCCTTCAGTCTCTTAGGAACAGTAAGTGACAATTTACCATCTTCATATGTTACATTTTTATCACCTTGAGACTTAAGTGTGAATTCTAGCGAGCTATCCAATTTACATAATTCTTCTTCCAGTTCTGCAAAAGTGCGAACTGCAATTTTTTCTTCAATTCTGATTGCCGCATGACTTGGATCACTACAATTAATATGTGTTACATGATTAGACTGAAACAATAACCCATATGTTTCAGCTAAATGAAGGATAGGTCCTCTCCTTTACCATACAATGCACCCACATAAGCAGCCTGGTTACAATTAGTGATTAGTTCTTCTAGAATAGAATCATTTGGAACTTCTGCTTCAGCATATTCAAATAGCTCTGTAAAAACTTGTTTTACAAATTGGCGGTACTTATTTTTGTCATTTGAAATGAGGTTGGTATGTTTATTATATAATTCATCAACAAGCTCTTTTGTTATAACTTTGTTCTGAATAACAAGTTTCATTCTTGGAAGATCTACGTACATAGTTGCACCAGAATTCGCTTCAGCATTATCTTTACCAGCCCTCAACCTGCTAAAACCAAACTTTTCTGCTTGAGCTCTTAGTGTAACTATTGGATTTTCCTTTTCTTTTGGTGTAGAGCTGTTCATCATTAATACCTTGATATAGACTGCTAATGGTATAATAACACATAAAAATGATTAATAAGTTAATAAAATACCTACTATAAGCCCTATGATAGCAAATATAGTTAGGGGTAACTTAGGCTTACCGACGATTTTAAAAACAACAAATTCGTCATTCCGTTACGTGTTAGCGGCTGAGATACCGCGAATGAATCGCGGTATGACGTTAGAGAGCTGTGCTAGCTATAGTGCATACCTGACCATAAGGTGACAAGATTTTAAAAAGGCTCTATAACAGTTTTACACATGTATGAATCTCAATGAGCAATCAGATTTTTCTAAATAGCAGGCTGGAGAATATACCTAAGTTCCATTCCGCAATATTGCCTAAACTTTGTGGTGGGGACAAGGTGGTGGATCTGCTGTTTTATAAGCCACTTAGTTATGTGGATAGAAGCAAGTTACTATCTGATGCTCGAGTTGGAGAATTTACAACTTTCATTGCAAAAGTTTATGAACATCAGTCGCCCACTTTTAGAGGTAGACCATATAAAATAGTCGTTGAAAGTGAGAGTCAGTATATATTCATAGTCTTTTTTAATTACTCAGTTAAGTATTTATATAAACTATTTCCAATTGGAGCGAATGTGATCATCAGTGGCAAACTCGAAAAATTTGCTGAACATTGGCAAATTACTCATCCAGATTACGTGTCGCTTGACATCAACCAATTTAAAGAAATAGCTTGCATAGAGCCAGTTTACCAATTATTCCGTGGCATTACCAATAAGCGCATTGGGAACATAATAAGCTCTAATCTAAAGGAATTGCCTGATTTACCAGAGTGGATAGATGATACATTAATCAAGCAAAAAAAATGGTTAAGTTGGAGGGAAAGCATCATAAAGTTGCACAGACCAAGCTCATTGGCGGAAGCTGAGGTTTGTAGAAAAAGGCTTGCTTATGATGAATTGTTTGCGTATCAGCTAGCGCTGAAACTTGCAAGAAAAAATCATGTGAAAGAAAGGGGAAGAGAATTTATAATATTGAGTAAATACAAAGAGCAAGTTTTAAATGAATTGTCGTTTCAATTAACAAATGATCAAACTCGTGCAATAGATGAGATCTCAGAGAGACAAAAATCCAAGTATCGCATGATAAGCTTGCTGCAAGGTGATGTTGGTAGTGGCAAAACCGTAGTTGCACTTTTTGCGATGATAAATGTGGTAGAAAACAACATGCAGGCAGCTCTAATGGCACCGACTACTATCTTGGCGGAGCAACATTATAATTGGATTGAGGAAGTTTTATCCTGTACCGATATAAAAGTTGCGCTGCTTACTGGTAAAACTTCGCGCAAGGAAAGAAAGATTATCATGAACGAACTTGCAAGTGGTGTTTTAAATATAGTGATTGGCACTCATGCACTATTTCAAGCTAACGTTACATTTAAAAATTTAGGGCTTGCAGTCATAGACGAGCAACAGCGATTTGGAGTGATGCAGAGAAATCGCTTGGTAGGAAAAGGAGAAAATGCCGATATACTTTTCGTTACTGCAACTCCCATTCCAAGAACCTTGCAGCAAGCTATGTATGGTGATGTTGAATGTTCAATTTTGAAAGAAAAACCAAAATCCAGATTGCCAATAAAAACTGTAACTATGAACATTAGTAGGATGCCAGATGTTATTGAAAAGCTAAAAGGTGCTATAAACAGGGGCGAAAAAGCATATTGGATTTGTCCATATATAGAAGAAAACGAAGAGACCAATATTGCTGCAGCAGAGATGCGTTTTCAGGAATTACAAAAAACATTTCTTGATAAAGTCGGAATAATACACGGAAAATTGACTCAGGAGCAGAAAGATCAAGTTATGTTTTCCTTCAAAAGGAATGAATTTTCTCTGCTTGTTGCAACCACTGTGATAGAAGTTGGTATAGATGTGCCAGATGCAACCATCATGATTATAGAAAATGCAGAGCAATTTGGGTTATCACAATTGCATCAGTTAAGAGGCAGAGTAGGGCGAGGAAACAAGCCATCTTTTTGTGTATTATTATACGATAATTTAAGTAAAAGCTCATCTTCAAAGTTAAAGATCATGTGTGAGTCACAAGATGGATTTTACATTGCTGAAAGGGATATGATGCTAAGAGGCAGTGGAGATATTTTAGGCACAAAACAATCAGGATGTATGGAATTTAAATTTGCTGATTTATATCAGGACAAAGAGCTGCTCAATCTCGCGTATAATAACGCAAAAGGCGCAATGGCTGATTTTGAATTACTGCTTGATATATTTGAATATAGGAGTAGATTACATTTTTCAAAATTTCAGTAGAAAAACCAGGTAGCCCGCAGAAACAAAAAAACTTCCTTGACAAACCTCACCAGCCCCCTTATCATGAAACTGAAGCTATTGTATTTGCTTTCGCCAATCTGCAGATTAAAAGGTAAGGATTACTTAATGTATCGGCGTCTTATGTTCAATTTTTTGCAGTATATAGATACTGTATGTCTTTACAAAACTTCATCTACATCTAGGTTTTTATCTAAATAAGCTGAACGCGCTTATAAAGCGTTACAAGACATCAAAAAATGCCAATACTCGACAGAGATAGTAAAAGACTAGCTAACTCGGGGATTCTTTGTCTTTTTTTCTGCTTAGTAAACTTCTTAAACATTTGCAGCGTAAGTTAGTTGCAATTAAAAGCGGCTGAATCTCGCTTGTCAAGCGTTTAAAACATAAAAAACGCCAATATTTTAAAGCGGATAATAACCACGGGGCTTCTTTTGCCTTTTTTTTATTTGGTAAATTTCTTAATGTTTATGGCTAAAAGAGCCCAAGAGAGGTCAGTGCTCCTGTGATGTCATTCCAGTCTGGAATCCAGCATTTCACACAATCCCATCAAGAACGTTGTATTTTACATAACACTTTTATGCTTACCAACCCAGTATCCAATCAAAATTCCTGGATCCCAGTGTCTGGGCACTGGGATGACATTATAGGGACACTGGGATGACACCATAGGGGCACTGCCGTCATAAAGGAACCAGTGTCAGCTACTTGAATGACATCATGGGGGCGCTGGCCTGACAACCGTCATCCCGCTGCTTGTTAGCGCCGCGGCGGTATGACGGTCCGCTGCTTGTTAGCGAGATACCGCGAATGAATCGCGGTATGAAGGTGTAATGACGGTTAAGTAATTCGTTATCCCGCTGCTTGTTAGCGGAATCTGCTGTGGCGACATAAACTCAAATCATTTCAAATTTCAATCCAAAGAGGTATCATTATGTCAAACAACTTCAATTTTAAAGAATTTCTTAACCACTATGAAACAAATAGTACGTCAGATGATATACAAAGGTATTATTTGCTGTAGAAATCAGTAATAGCGCAGGCAATGATTGATGCAGCAAGTAACTGTAAAAAAACAGAAAGCTTGGTAGAAAAACGTAAGGCAATTTCTTGGTTGCCAGACTTTAGTCAAGATTTTGTGCATACATGTATATTGGCTGATTGTGATCCGGTATACGTAAAAAATAAAATACAGCCAACCTTAAAAAGCCTTACTAGATAAAGTCTTTTTATATACTTAATGAGGTTTACTCCTTTTACCGAAAAAAATATAATTCAATCTCCTATCTATAGTTGCCCCTATATCTTTGATTAATAGCTGCTTTATCATGTTTACTTTTCGCTTTGCATCTTGAGCTTGACGCTCATTGTTACCACTGTTATTGCTGTAATTATTCTTATCACTATAACTACTGCCACTTGGTTTGCTACTGTTACTGAACTCACTACCCTTTTTTCTTCTTGTGTTGAGTATCTGTATTATCTTTTCCTTTAAAAAGGACTTCCAGCCTGTGCCAAGTAATAATTTATAGAGAAAATGCGGAGTAAGAAACGCCACTAATATTCGAATAGAAATTCCGTAACCGAGATCTTCCCTATTTTCATAATACCACTTGCAATATTGAAACAAACGGTAAAACGCATTTTTGAAAGAGCAAAATTCTACAGCATACCAAAAACCATTGCTGAGAAACATGAGCACAATGCTGAATGTGTAAAGATACATTGTGAAGAGAAACAGTTTCACAATTATATCTTTTAGACTACCTAATATATAATTCAATAATCTTAATTTATAGAAAAGTAATATCATTTCACACCCACTTCAATATGGCTGGGGTGGAAGGATTCGAACCTTCGCGTGGCGGTATCAAAAACCGCTGCCTTACCACTTGGCTACACCCCAATACTACTTACATCAATAACACTATTAGCCCAATTAGTAAAAGATTTATTTGCTTTTTCTATGGGCATCACAGCAATAGCTGGCTGATCATAAGAATGCATTGCTTCGATTTTTTCTACAATTTTATCAACTTGATCATTCCTGCTCTTCATAATTGCCACTACTTCACAACTATTACTAATTTTACCTTCCCATAAATACAGAGAATTCACTTCGGGAAATATATTTACACATACAATTAATTTCTCGTTTAATAATTCTTCAGAAACAGTTTTAGCCTCCTCAAAATTTGAAAAAGTTGTATAAACCAAAACTAAATTATTCATTAGTAGCTACATAAATGCATTGCTACTATACTCTACCGAGATTTATTCATCAAGAGAAAATAACGCCAGCGCGTACTGTATGAACATTTGTTTGCAAAGGTAGTATGTTAAGTGTTATAGCTAGTTTGCCTCAAACGTAAAGGTGTCATCCCAGTGCCCCTGTGATGTCATTCCAGTGCTTGACACTGGAATTCAGTTTTCCATATAATCTCATCGAAAACGTTGTAACCACTTTCTATGCTAGTTTGCTTGTAAACAAGCAAACTTTCCTGGATCCCAGTGGGCTTTGTTGCATCGCTACTTATGAAAGGCTAACTATAGTTAGGATTATAAGTAACTTATTGAAAATCTTGTTTTTTTGCAATCAATCTGATCAAATTTAAGAATAGTAATTTATTATTTATATTAATAAATTTAATTCTATTGAAAATAGCTAAAGCATTGAAATTCTTGAATTTTAGCCGGATTAGTGAGTGGTAGTGAAATTTCTTTTACTCAAATTTAGGTATTCACTGACCGTTCTTGTTATAAATACCAGAATAATAAGCTACTGATATTCTCCATCTTTTTTATCTTTAATCCATCATAGCTAGCGATGCAACAAAGCCATCCCAGTGTCAGCTACTCGGATGACACCTTTCCTAGCAGAGAAATCACAATGTTCATACGGTTGTACGCATACCGCTGGGATCTAGGATTTTTCTATAGTTTAAAAACAAAAAAAGGACGTTACTCATTGAGTAACATCCTTTTGGAGAAGGTAGAAGTTTTACTTATTACACTGTTCCTGGAGTTGCTGTAGCTCTTGAGTTGACAGGTTCTGCACTAGGTTGATCTAGAGATGCGCGTCGTTTTGCCAACTTTTCTTCGAGTTCTCTGTCAAATTCTTCTTTTAAAGGAAGAACTTGTTTTCTTGTTAGCGTAGAAGAACCAGAACCCATTCCACTATCAGTAGAATTACTGTGAGTGAGAGTTCTGTTACTCAAACTATCCAGGTTTTGCTCCACAATAGGATCACTGAGAACATCTTCACTGAAAGAACTTTGTCCATTTAAGTTAGTCAATGAGGCGCTTCTAGGTAGTTCTGGTGGAGCAACTGGAGTAAGCTTAGGAGTAAGCTACTAGATGAATTGCTTCTACGGACTGTTGCAAAGTTCTGAGAATCTGAATCAGAGACAGTAGCAGTACTTTCAGTTCCTATAGAATTTAGTGAATTGCTTCTTGGTAGCTTCAGTGGAGCAACGTAAAAAGTGCTATTTCCTACTTTTATAGGTGGCTCTGTACTGTCAGTCCTTACAGAATCTAGTGAACTGCTTTTTGACAAGCTGTTAGATTGTTCAGAGCCTTTTCTTCCCAGTGAAGAGAATGATGATGACACAGACCTAGTTAAACTTTTGACAGAAGGCCTGTTAGCTTTTTTCTCTGCTCTGTCAAACATATTGCTTACGCTTGAGTACAAATGATTTTCTCTACATTCTTTAATAACCTTCTTAATTTCATCGTGATGTTCAGAGAAAACACTGTCGATGAAATAACTACCTTTAGGTAATGACCTTTGTGTTAACAAGTTATGCAAGCTTTTTTCATTTAAATTATTAATGAATTCTTTCTGTACTTGCCATCGAGAAGTATGCTCAATCTCCCCTGATTTTGCCTTCTCTGCCATTTTTAAATCAATTTCTGACGATATTCCAGAAAGTATATTTTTCACTAACCCAGAATTATTTCCTTTATCAGCAAAAATTGCTTTCATATCATTTCTTATTTCGTCAGATTTCTTAATTGCATCTGGAGTAAACCTTTTTACCTTATCTAAATAGTCCGTTTCACCAGATGCCTTATGGAACTTATTTGCCACTCCTTCGCCTACAAAACTAGCGCCTTTTTTCAGTGAATCTACTGAATGTTCATAACCTTCTTTCACCTTATCTTTAACATGTACAGCACCATCTCTAACTTTTCCGGCAGTATATTTCGCCCCATTAACTGTTTTTTCTGCTGACCATTTGAGCCCTTTGAATGTGTATTCAACTGCTTTCACAGCAAAAAATAGAGTAAGGGCAACTATTGCACCTGTTGCAGCAATCGGTAAAGCAGCTGCCACAAATGGAAGTAATGCACCAACCATCACACCTACTGCACCTACTGCAACCATTTGCTCTTTTGCAGACCAATTAGAGAAATTTTTTATATCATGTAGTTTACCCTGCAAAGCTTCCACAAAAGTAGAACTTTTTTTAACAGGACTTGAATTTGTTTGTTCACTGGCTAACATTTTAAACCTCACTATTAATTAAATATAGTATAATTGTATTCCTTGATTCTTAAGTTAGTGTTAAATTGATTGCCAGTATTTATTTGTCTTCAAATAATTTCGCTTGACGTGTTTTGTGGTAGCGTAGAAAATTAGGTCAAGAAGCTGCAGCATTTATGAGGTATAGAAAAAGGACTCTCATCTTTTTGGCTGTTATAACTTTAATAATAATAGCTTTACTATTTAGGTATAATTCCCATTTTCACAAAGACGTAGTGCACTTAAAGAGTGACAACAAAGAATTCAAAAAAAAGCCAGAAAATTCCATAGATTCGACCATATTACATAGAGAAAAGGAAGTGTACGATCATGTTTTCCATCCTGATGATTAATTTGTAAATAAAATAGTAATTTATGTTTGCATTTTCTTATTAAAGAAGTAATATTAGCGTATTAATTATAGAATCAGTCATTATGTTTGATGATAATAATCCTTGGAATCTGGGAAAGAAACCGGTAGGGAACAAAACTCCTAATAATGAAGATATTTTAAGTAAAGCTGTATCTGATATAAGGTTCTTTCTTAATGGATTAACCAGAAACAGGGGCAAAAAACCTTATTTCATCATTGTAATTATTTTGCTGCTCTATGCTTGCACTGGCTTTTATATTGTCCATCCTAGTGAAGAAAGTATAGAACTTACCTTTGGTAGATATTCTAATACAGAAACACCTGGTTTGCGTTATCACTTCCCCTACCCTATTGGCAAGGTTTTTAAAGTGAACGTTAAGGAAGTAAATCGTGAAGAAATTGGGGTAAGTAGTTCTTATGGGCGAGATACAGATCGCGGTGAAGGCGTGATGCTAACTGGAGATGAAAATATAGTCAACGTTAACTTCGAGGTTCAATGGCGCGTTAGAGATGCTAAGGACTATTTATTCAAAGTGCGGGATTACAAACCCGGTTTCAGTGTTAAAAATGCTGCTGAAAGTGCCATGAGAGAAATAATAGGTAAAAACACGATCTCTTTTGCACTTGGTCAAGGCAGACCAGAAATTTCTAGAGATACTAGAATTCTATTGCAGCAGATTCTTGATGGATATCAAATGGGCATAGAGATTTTATCTGTTCAAATGAAAAAAATTGATCCACCAGAAAAAGTAATCAGTTCGTTTAGAGATGTACAAAGTGCTCGTGCAGACAAAGAGCGTACTATAAACGAAGCATATGCTTATAATAATGATATTATACCTCGAGCAAAGGGTGAAGCGATAAAGATAAAATTAGATGCACAAGCATATGAAAATGAAGTAATAAATGAAGCAAAAGGTAATGCAAATCGCTTTTTATCTCTTTATGAGGAATATAGACAGAATCCTTCTCTCGTTAAGAATCGTATTTATCTTGAAACTATGGAAAATATTTTCAGTAAGGTAGACAAAGTTGTTGTAACTGATGATCTGAAAGGTATGTTTTCTTATTTACCTCTTACAAATTTAGGAAAATAACCATGAGTAGTAATATTAGAATTGTTTTTGTTTCTGTATTTGTTGTTTTATTGATTGTTTTGTCTAATTCAATATTTGTTGTGCAAGAAACAAAGCAAGCAATAGTTATACAACTGGGTAAAGTTGTAAGGGATGTTAGGGAAAGCGGCTTATATTTTAAGTTGCCATTCATAAATAGTGTAGAGTTTCTTGATAAAAGAGTTTTAGATTTAAGTCCTGATAAGATCCCAAGGGAAGTGATAACAGCGGATCAAAAACGTATTATAGTAGATGCGTATGCAAAATATAAAATAACAAATCCTGTTACTTTTTACCAGGCTGTGAGGAATGAATCAGGGCTGGTTAGAAGATTATATCCGGTTATAGAAGCACACATAAGAGAAAATATAGGCAGATTTTCGTTGATTAGCTTGTTGAATGAAAAAAGATCAGAGGTTATGCAATTGATTCAGCGTGGAGTTTATTCTGAAGCTGAAAAATTTGGCATAGAAATAATAGATGTAAGAATTAAGAGAGCAGATTTACCAGAAGAAAATAGTTCTGCAATATTTCGCCGTATGCAAACTGAAAGGGAAAAAGAAGCAAAAGAAATTAGAGCAGAAGGAGAGCAAGCTGGGCAGGAAGTTAGATCAAAAGCTGATAAATTAAAAAGGGAAATTATCTCCAGTGCAGTAAAAGAATCGTACGAAATAAGGGGCCGTGGTTATGCTGAAGCAACTAGAATTTATAATGAGGCATTTAAGGTTGATGAAGAGTTCTTTAACTTTTATCGCTCTATGAGCGCTTACAGTAAATCATTTGCCGAAAATAATACTAAATTTGTACTTTCACCAAACAATAACTTTTTAGATATTTTAAACAAAGGATGGAAATAATTTATGAAAAGTAAGGCATTTATTTTATCTATATTTGCATATTTTCTAATTGCGTTTTCTTCGTACGCTAATATGTTTGATTGGAATGCAAAAAAGGTCGTTAATGCTAGCACTACTGCATGTAACTGTAATCAAGGACTTGCCGATTTAGTGGAAGAACTCATTCCTGCGGTTGTAAATATTTCAAGCGAACAAATAATCAAACAAGAAAGTAACAATAGAGCTAAAATCCCTTTTATGCCAAGAAATAATTTCTTTGATGATTTTAGAGAATTTTTTGAGCATTTTGATCAGTTTTTTATGGATAGGGGCCCTAGTGTTAACAGAGAGGTGGTGTTGCTTGGTTCTGGGTTTATTATAGATAAAGGTGGAACTATAGTAACCAATTGTCACGTTATTAAAAACGCCCAAGATATCACAGTTACTATGAACGATAATACTTATTTCAAAGCAGAAGTTTTAGGCTATGATGCAAGAACTGATCTTGCTGTGCTTAAGGTTCATTCTAATAAAGATCTTCCTTTTGTTGCATTTGGTAATTCTGATACAGCAAGGGTTGGCGATACAGTTATTGCAATAGGTAACCCATTTGGTTTGGGTAGCTCTGTAAGCACAGGAATTATATCTGCAAGGTCTAGAGACATTAGTATCGGCACTATGAATGAATTTATTCAAACCGACGCTGCAATTAATAGAGGCAACTCTGGAGGGCCATTATTTGATTTAAATGGAAAAGTTATAGGCATTAACACCGCTATCTATTCCCCATCTGAGTCTGGCGGCAATGTGGGTATAGGCTTTGCTATACCATCTAATTTAGCTATGTCAATTATTGACACATTAAAAAGTGGCAAAAAAATAAAACATGGTTGGCTTGGTGTGCAAGTTCAGCCTATAACGAAAGAATTTGCTGAGTCCTTGGGTTTAAAAGATATAAAAGGCGCATTGGTTGCAAGTATAGTAAAGGATAGTCCTGCAGAAAAAGGTGGAATTAAGGTGGGTGACATATTATTAGAATTTGATGATAAAAAAATTGATAGAATGACACAACTGCCTCAAATGGTTTCAAGAACTGAACCTGGAAAAAAAGTACAAATTAAGTTACTTAGAAAGAGCAAAGAGGTCAATATTAAGGTTGTGATTGAAGAATCTGCAAATGATGGTCAAGGTAATAATCAAGAAGAAAACAAATCAACATCCGATTACATAACTGGTTTAACTGTTTCAAACCTGCCAAAAGAATCAAAAGAAAGTAATCCTACAAAAGGTGTGATAGTTACTAATGTAGATAGTAACAGTAATGCCACGTTGCATGGTATTAAAAAAGGAGACATTATTATCCAATTAGATGGAACCGATATAGAAAATACTAATGATTTTCAAAAACAAGTTGATTCAGCAGTAAAGAAAAACGGTAAAGATTCAATAATGTTGCTCATTTACCGCAATGGAAATCAATTCTTTACTTCGATAAAGTTGAAGAAATAGCACTCGTAGGTTATTTACTAAATTAGCAGCATTGTAAGCCTGTCATTGTAACACCTCAATCTCACAAGACAAATCAAAACTATTACAGTCTACATTCCATTCACTAAAATACACATATGGATAATATAAATTTTCTAAAATTCATTGAACTGTGCTTTCAAACAGTGGTGCCGGGATGTGAGTATAATGATTATCAGTACATAAAAGTCATAGCAAACAGGCTGGAAGCAGCGAATGCTGGCGAAGTAAGGCGCATAATATTCAATATGCCTCCGCGTTCAATGAAGTCCATATGTATGAGTGTTGCGTGGCCCGCATGGATACTGGGAAATCAGCCAACTGGAAGAATAATAGTTGCAAGTTATTCTAAGTTGCTTAGCGAAAAACATTCGCTCGATACGAGGTGCATAATGCAATCTGATTGGTATAAAAAGCTATTTCCAGAGGTAGAACTATCCAAAGACCAGAACACTAAATATAAATTCCAAACAGTGCAGAGAGGATACAGAATCGCAACATCAGTTGGAGGAACATTAACCGGTGAAGGTGGTAACTTTATTATTGTGGATGATCCGCTTAACCCTGCTCAAGCTTTGAGTGAAACATTTAGAAAACGTGCCACAAACTGGTTCGATCAGACTTTAGTAACGAGACTCAACGATAGAAAAAAAGGAGTAATTGTGCTTGTGATGCATAGGCTCCACCTGGAAGACTTAACTGGGCACCTCTTATCCAAGCCAAAAAACATATGGCATCACATTTGTTTGCCAATGATTTCTGAAAATAAGGAGGTTATTTATTCAATTAATAACCATACTGGTGTCATTCCAACCCCCCCTCCTGTCATCCCAGTGCCCAGACACTGGGATCCAGAAAATTCAACCGCAAAAGACTGGATTCCAGCATCAAGTGCTGGAATGACACTACCTGCAAGAGTATTATACTCAAGAGAAGAGAATGAGTTATTATATCCCCTGGAGGGAGGAAGAGAAGAAGTTGAGATGATAAAAGTTGAACTCGGGAGTTACGCTTTTGCTGCTCAATATCAACAAAATCCTCTACCACTTTCAAGCGTTATAATAAAACAAGAGTGGCTAAAGCGCTATAAAAATTTCCCTGATAATCTCTCACATGTAACTCAAAGCTGGGACACTGCAGTTTCAACAAACGATTCCAGCGACTTTAGCGTCTGCACCACCTGGGCAAAAATAGATAATAAATTCTATTTACTTGATGTATATCGAGCAAAGCTTGAGTACCCAAAGCTTAAAGAGCAAGTTCTGTCACTAGCTGTAAGATGGACGCCACACGCAATTTTGATCGAAGCAAAAACGAGTGGTCAACAATTAACACAAGAGCTAAAGGCAAATAGCGATCTACCGATTATCGAAATAATTCCACACAATGACAAACTCACTCGATTTTATCAAATTGCTCCGATAATAGAGTCTGGCAGGGTTTTTCTGCCGCATCAAGCAGTATGGCTCAGCGATTTCGAATATGAAATTTTAATGTCCCCAGAAGCTCGCCACGATGATCAAGTGGATAGTACCGCGCAATATCTGCAATGGATGAGAAAAATTAACACCAGCGCCTTTAGGGTCAGAGACTTTGGCCCCAACCCTAATAAAACGCTTAGATGGCTGAGAGCAGTGGATTAGATAATAAACCTAAGTTAGTTTCCAAAAGGTCCCTTATCATTTTTATATTCCGGTTTTATTGAGCTGTTCGCGGACTTGTTCGATTGTGGAACCGGAAAAACCTGGGCGTGGTGAACCTACTCCCCCTTCAAATGATGAACTATCGCTTTCGCTTCGAGTTTTTCTTGTTGTACTACTTCCAGCTAAAGGTTCTGGAGACTTGCGTTTTGGCGATCCTCCTCTAGTATTCTTACAATCCATAGACTCATAACCACTTGTTGTTGCCTCAGCTTTAGAGCTTACGTTTTCAGCATCAGTTACGAACCCGGAAGAGTAACCGCTGTCTTTATTATCTTCGGGCTTCATCTTTTCAGCTTTTGATTTATCTTTAGCAGGCCATCGCTCTCCCCTAAACAACTCTACTTCCGAACCATCATAATCACGGTTAATCCAGTATCCACCTTTGTCTTTTGTAATTGAAATATATTCTAATACGCTTTCATCGGGATAACAGGTTTTAATTGCTTTTTTAGGGGATAACCCATGTTCTTGCACCTGAAAATTTACCCATTTGTCCTTTTCAGATTTCACTGCCTTTTCGACGATGTTAATGTCGATATCTTTTATTTCTACTTTTCCCTCATGCTCCCGACTAAAAAGTTCTTTTAAGTTAAGTAAGGCACCACGACTTATATTAGCAACAACTGTTGTTTCTTGGTTTTTCTCACAATTAGAAAGAAATTGAAATGGAAACTCATTGAAATCATAGGCTTCTTCCTTATTGACACGATACTCTTCTTTCGTTTTATCTATTATCTCCTGTAAATATTCTTTTACATCAACGCCATCATCAATTAAACTAGCAATCTTCCCATTTTTTACAATAAAGCTAGTATGAGGAGGATCCAAAGCATAATTACTTAAGTTAAACCAATAAAGCAATGCTTTAAACAACTTTTCTTCTTCCTTTTCCTTAGTAACTTGCTGTTTTTCAGGTTCCTTATTACAAATGTTCGCCGTATCTTTTAGAGAATCTTCAGAAACCCCAGAATTTAAGAATGTTGAACTATCCCATGCTCTAGGAGAAAGAATTGATGGTGGTCTACGGGTCAAAGATAGCTGTGATTGACCGCAAGTGGATTGACTTGAATCTATTTCCTCCGGCACCAACTGAAACAGCCCCCTTTTTCCTCCCTCTATTTCTGATTCTTGCCTGGGAGGCCTCTCTAACCCTTTACCACGACTTCGCTTGGGAAACTCCTGTGTCTGTGATGCTTCAGCTAATAGCGTTCGAGGAAGCTCAGGGTCAATGGCCAGTTCATGGTCTTTGTTGATTACAGAGTTTTTTATTATTTTGGTTATCACACAGTGAGAAATTTCTTTATTAGAAAAGTCTATACCGTATATTCCTCTACTACCAAATACTGGTAGGTGTTTTGGTAAAGTGTAACTTTCAATATTATTTAACACAACCATACCAAAGCTACTATTAATAGTATCTACTTCCTCTTTGGTTAAAAATCTATAATAGTTATCACAACTTACAATAGGAACTAAAATTGAATCCTCATTATTTCCTGAATAAGAAGTATGAAAGGCATAATAAAGAGGAGGGCATGCTTTACGAATGAAGCCAGTTATTAAATACTTAATCTTCCCAATAGCTGGATCATCTGAGCTAGAAGTTTGAAGATCACGTCCTATCAAACATGCTTGACTTTCTTCTATCTCATTAATGAACTTAGTTTTATCAAAGAGGCTTTTCTTTATATATACACAATTGTCCTTGACTTTCAAGAAATCATCAGTTCTTTTAGGACTATTTTTATAACCTTTTACTGTCGCTGAGAATGACTCTATAAAATACTCTTGTAACCTTTTACCATAGAAACGCATACAATATAGATAAGATTTCCTGTCAAAGCTTTCATCAGATGTATACTCTTCTACATGTTCTAAACCAAAATTTCTTCCCATAGCACCTGTGATGTCTCTCGCAAGCCCATTAGCTAGCAAACATTTTAGATTGAAAACTATACTTTGATCTATCGGCACTGAAAATCTATACTTTCCATTACTATCTACCAATTGGCTCCGATTGAAATTAAAAGGAAAAGATTTCATATCAAAAGATAAACTAGCAGTACTTTCATTTCCACAGAATGTTTCTACTATCCTTCCTTTCATATTGTCTAAATACTTCATGCATTGATCAGCATCCATACTTTTATCAAATGAGATAACAATATGATCCTTGTTACGTAAACCTCGATGTACATTTTGTACTTTTAGATTAGTATTAATAATATTGTTATAACAAACACTAATATTAAATGCCTTTACTAATGCTTGATTCATTTCACTCGCACTAAACATAATACCCTCCCTACTTTTAATATACCTTAAAATCTTGAACTGCCTTGACCACTACTTTTATTGGATTCATCCCTTCTTTTCCTCCCTTCATCTTCACGCTTAAACCTTTCACCAAAATTCTCTAGCTTTTTCTGATCTAATTTAGTTATATCAACTCTCCCTCCTCCTGGTGCAGTATTATCAAATTGCCTTTTGCCTGAGCCGTTATTACTATGCATATTAACCTCCAGTAAAAATATTACGTGACTAGTATACTAAAAATAAAATTAAGTGCAAGCACTTTTTTATATTTTTTTTTAAAAAATTTTATTCACTCTTTTTCATAAAATTCAGTTTTCTAGATTCCAGCGTCACGCGCTGGAATGACACCTGTATTTCTCTTTGCCATCAATCCCTACTCTTTAATGTCATACCAGTACCTCTCTTTCTTGTCATCCCAGTGCCCAGACACTGGGATCCAGTCTTTTTTGTCATCTAAAGCTAACACTAGCTATCCCCTCGATGGTGCTTTTTCTGGTGCCTTTCCTATTGAATCCACATGATTATTAACTTTTACATCATCAATCAATCTTTTTGGTGGTTGAGCAGTACTAGCATTAGACTTTCCATTAGAAGCTTGTTCTTGCTGATTGTCAGATGGAATATTCCGTTGATTATTATTACTCAAATTTATCCTTCTTGACTGTGTACTATCAAGTTTAAACTTTCTACCTCTTTTTTGCTGATCTCTCTTCGGCGTCTGCCCTGTAGGTTCCGGTGAACACACCTCTTTCTTCGGTCCCTCCGGCTTCGCTTTTTTCTCTTCTTCCACTTTTGGTTTTGTTTCTTTTACCTCGCGGTTCTCATTGTTTATAACCTCTTTAAATATAGGAGGCATTATAGGTTTTGGTAAAAGATCAAGTTCTGATTTGCTCAGAACAACCGGTCTTACAAATCCTGGTGAAACTTCAAAAAGGAAAACTGGCACTTTAGGTTTTTCTCTTTCATCTACCTTTATTTCTACGTCTTTATGAACTTCTTTATTTTCTTCCTTTAATGATGTTTTTTCTGCTTTTTTATCTTCTTTTTCTGTAGATGCCTCTACCGCAGCCGCCAACTCAACTCCAAACATCTCTGCAAACATTGTAACAATCCATCCGACAACGGCCATTTGTAACCTGAGTTCCAGATCTTGCAATGCAGTTAATCTTTCTAACGCCCTTGCAAACTCTTCTTCTGATAACTCACCACTGCCTAATTTCTCCTGCAATTCTTTTATCTCTTTGTCCAACCTCTGATTGAAACTTAAATCGCGTGCAAAAATCTTCTTGATTAACTCCTTAAGCTTATCACGCAAAAACTTAATTATCGAAAGAAGCCAATTTTTTTCTTTCTTCTCCTTGAGCATTTGGTAGATTTTCGGATCATCTACATCTACTTCAAAAAGGTTGAAGAGAGATTCAAAGAAATTCCAGAAATCTCCGAGTACTCTTTCTTTTTCACCAGTGAAGTAATCCCCATCATCACCTTCTCCGATATGTAGCTCTGCTTGAGATGATATTTCATCGACACAACTAGAAGCCTGACGCTCACACTCGAGCCTTCTGAGCAAATCTTGTCTGGTGAGCTCCTCTATGGCTGCTTTTAGTTCATTTAGCTTCTGCTCTGCAGAGAAATCTTGCTCCCTGATTTTTCCTTGGAAGATCGAGCTACCGTTTCCGTTATTATCTGAAAAATTTTCCATTATTTTTGCCTCCTCAATAAAATTACTGCCTCTGTTGTTACCTGAAAAGCTTTCCACCATTTTTGCTTCCTTCATAAAACTTAATAATTTAATTCTACAGTACTAAATATTTAAGAACTATTAATGTAAAGATGTCAATAAAATTATTTACATTTTTACACTATATATATATTATATTATGTGCTATTTAACCTTTCAATAATATTTTTATTTTTACTGCTTCTTCAAACTCTAGCATGCGCTTTTCTTAAATTATCCTTATTAATATTTGCTTTTGCCTCTATCCCACTTTTTCTTGTAAAGTATTTGATATAGATTTTACTATACTCTTTGGCATAACATTTGCAACATACTTTATCTATAAATGGAAATTATTATACTTGCAGCTAGACACAATTTGAAATAATTTACACTATAAAGTTAAGGAACGAGATCCCAGTGTCACGCACTGGGATGACAGCAGTCCTACGTCATACCGCGATTCATTCGCGGTATAGATTCCGCTAACAAGTAGCGAAATGACGAATTTTTGTTTTTCAAATTATCGTAAGTCACTTTAGCTATATCAGACAATAGAGGCAGTGCGTAGAGGAGCTCATCAGACAAGATTTGCTCAGGAGGCTCGAGTGTGAGCGTCAGGCTTCTAGTTGTATCGATGAAATATCATCTCAAGCAGAGCTACATATCGGAGAAGGTGATGATGAGGATTACTTCACTGGTGAAAAAGGAAGAGTACTCGGAGATTTCTGGAATTTCTTTGAATCTCTCTTTACCCTTTTTGAAGTAGATGTAGATGATCCGAAAATCTACCAAATGCTCAAGGAGAAGAAAGAAAAAAACCTGATTGCTGCGATAATGAAGTTTTTGCGTGATAAGCTTAAGGAGTTAATCAAGAAGATTTTTGCACGCGATTTAAGTTTCAATCAGAGGTTGGACAAAGAGATAAAAGAATTGCAGGAGAAATTAGGCAGTGGTGAGTTATCAGAAGAAGAGTTTGCAAGGGCGTTAGAAAGATTAACTGCATTGCAAGATCTGGAACTCAGGTTACAAATGGCCGTTGTCGGATGGATTGTTACAATGTTTGCAGAGATGTTTGGAGTTGAGTTGGCGGCTGCGGTAGAGGCATCTACAGAAAAAGAAGATAAAAAAGCAGAAAAAACATCATTAAAGGAAGAAAATAAAGAAGTTCATAAAGACGTAGAAATAAAGGTAGATGAAAGAGAAAAACCTAAAGTGCCAGTTTTCCTTTTTGAAGTTTCACCAGGATTTGTAAGGCCAGTCCCTCTGAGCAAACCAGAGCTTGATCTTTTACCAAAACCTATGAAAGAACTAATACCTAAAGAGGTTATAAAGGAGGAGATCCGCGAGGTAAAACCAAAAGTGGAAGAAGAGAAAAAAGCGAAGCCGGGGAAACCGGAGGAAGAGGTGTGTCCACAGAAGAAGCCTGCAACGAATACGTATAAGCAAAAACTAAAAGGTGGTCAAAGATGTGATAGTGATTGGAGAAGTGATAGAGACTTAGGTTCAAACCAATCTGCTCAAGAGTCTATTTTTGATGGAAAAGCTTCGAATCAACCTATCCCAAAATCTATGTCTGACAGAAAGGCTTCAGAGCAATCCGTTAAAAGTTCTGTTGCTGATTGTGGATTTGATTTTACTAACATGGGTACTTGGAAAGGTGCTGAGAATGAAGGTTCTGTGAGTAATGCTCAATCACCAAAAGTATTGACTAATGATATAAAAGTTGAGAAATGTGCAGAAGGTCAGTCAGTAGGAAAGACACCATAGTGGGGATAGCTAATACTTAGATGACAAAAAAGAGTGTCATTCCAGTACTGGAATCCAGGGGCATATAGATAGATGTCGACAGTTCGTCATTCCGCTACGTGTTAGCGGAATCTATGCTTGAGATACCGCGAATGAATCGCGGTATGACGTAGGGAACTTAGGGTTGCCAATGACTTGTCATTCCAGCGCGTGACGCTGGAATCTTGAAATTTGTGTTTTATGAAAAAGAGTGAATAAAATTTTTTGAAAAAAAATATAAAAAAGTGCTTGCACTTAATTTTATTTTTAGTACATCAATTACATAATATTTTTACTTAGGAGGCAATATGTATAGTGGTAATGATAAAAAAGGTTTTGATGCTGAAAAGTGGAAGCGTGATAATACAGCACCAGGTGGTGGTATAGTGCAGGGAGCAAGAGGAATGAGGTATGATGGTCATAGTGATAAAGCCAAGGAGCTACTAGAAAGGAGGCGTCAGTCTGAGCAGAAAAAAAACGGACCTGGTAGTTCTATGAAACGTTAAGTGAAAGGTAGTTGTTGTAATTTAAAAATGGGGAGGTTGGTATGTATGGTAGAAAAATAGTGAGAGCGTTGGTTAGTGCTTTTAATGTACATAATTATGCTCGTAATACAGTTAAAACTAATTTTACGCTGCAAAGCAGGGGCGGGGAGGACTATATTGTAGTCTCATTTGATAAGGGTATGAAGGATTATCAGTGTAGCGAATATCTGGACAGTATAAAAAGGAAGATAATACGTGAATTCTATGGCATTGAAGAAAGTAATGATAAAGAAATATTGGATACAGCCAAGAAAGATTTTGATGTTACGTCTTTTCCATTTAACTATATCTATAAAGGGGACTGGTCCGTAGATAAGCAAGGTAGAATTGAGTTTGTAGCACCTGTAGATCAAGGTGTAATTTTTAATTTAAAGTCTCATTTGGCTGCTTCACTTGCAAAGGGTGTTCTAGAAGATATGCGAGTTAGTAGCACAGCCGTACCATTCAACAAGAAAAAGTATTTATGGTGTGGTGAATTTGATAATAAACAATTACGTGAGGAATTTGAGCGTGAGTTTTTGTCAAGGATGGAGAATAGATATGGGTATAGGAATGGTTTTAAGAACCCTCTGAAGGTTAAAGGCAATAGTGTATATATCAGGGACGTTTTTGATGACGCTCGTTTTATCGATAGTGTAGCACGGTATATTACATGGCTTAAAGGTATGGGTCTCCAGGCTGATAGCAAAGTTCGTGGTGATGTAAAAGCATTTAAAGAGTTGATAATGGAATTTATTGATCAACCAACGGAAATAATAATAGCTGGCTTTGTATGTGCTTCTCCTCTAGGTAGAGAAGAGGCCTCAGTTCTTATACCTCTTGTATTAAATGGCGGAAGAAAGCGGATATTGACAAATGAAGAAGCTCTTAAACTAAATCATGCATTTAATGGTGCTGTATTTAATGATCTTTATGGTGGAACCCAGGGGGAATTAGCAATAAATGGAGGTAATGGACTGTATAGCATAGACTTTTCCAATCCATACATTTCTCACTGTGTGATAACTAAAATCATAGAAAGCTCTGTAATCAATGCAAAACATGAACTGGCCATTGACCCTGAGCTTCCTCGAACGCTATTAGCTGAAGCATCACAGACACAGGAGTTTCCCAAGCGAAGTCGTGGTAAAGGGTTAGAGAGGCCTCCCAGGCAAGAATCAGAAATAGAGGGAGGAAAAAGGGGGCTGTTTCAGTTGGTGCCGGAGGAAATAGATTCAAGTCAATCCACTTGCGGTCAATCACAGCTATCTTTGACCCGTAGACCACCATCAATTCTTTCTCCTAGAGCATGGGATAGTTCAACATTCTTAAATTCTGGGGTTTCTGAAGATTCTCTAAAAGATACGGCGAACATTTGTAATAAGGAACCTGAAAAACAGCAAGTTACTAAGGAAAAGGAAGAAGAAAAGTTGTTTAAAGCATTGCTTTATTGGTTTAACTTAAGTAATTATGCTTTGGATCCTCCTCATACTAGCTTTATTGTAAAAAATGGGAAGATTGCTAGTTTAATTGATGATGGCGTTGATGTAAAAGAATATTTACAGGAGATAATAGATAAAACGAAAGAAGAGTATCGTGTCAATAAGGAAGAAGCCTATGATTTCAATGAGTTTCCATTTCAATTTCTTTCTAATTGTGAGAAAAACCAAGAAACAACAGTTGTTGCTAATATAAGTCGTGGTGCCTTACTTAACTTAAAAGAACTTTTTAGTCGGGAGCATGAGGGAAAAGTAGAAATAAAAGATATCGACATTAACATCGTCGAAAAGGCAGTGAAATCTGAAAAGGACAAATGGGTAAATTTTCAGGTGCAAGAACATGGGTTATCCCCTAAAAAAGCAATTAAAACCTGTTATCCCGATGAAAGCGTATTAGAATATATTTCAATTACAAAAGACAAAGGTGGATACTGGATTAACCGTGATTATGATGGTTCGGAAGTAGAGTTGTTTAGGGGAGAGCGATGGCCTGCTAAAGATAAATCAAAAGCTGAAAAGATGAAGCCCGAAGATAATAAAGACAGCGGTTACTCTTCCGGGTTCGTAACTGATGCTGAAAACGTAAGCTCTAAAGCTGAGGCAACAACAAGTGGTTATGAGTCTATGGATTGTAAGAATACTAGAGGAGGATCGCCAAAACGTAAGTCTCCATCGCCTGAAGATGGAGGTAGTCCAAGAAAATCTCCGAAAAGAGATTCTTTACCACTTTCAAGGCTGGAGTCGTTAAGTTTGAGTAGTTCCTCTCATCAAATAGGTAAGTGTTAGGCTTATTAATTTCACTACTCTCAGCCACCCAAGTGTTTTATTAGGGTTGGAGCCAAAGCCCCTGACCCTGGGGATGCTGTCGGTGGTTTTTCTTGTCCATTGTAAATATTGTACCGTACTAAATATTTAAAAAGTATTAATATAAAGATATCAATAAAATATTTACATTTTTATACTATGCCCATAGCATCATATATTACTTAACCTTACAATAATTTTTTTATTCTTGCTGCTTCTTCAAATTCTAAATTTTTAGCATGCTCTATCATTTGCTTTCTCAAATCATCCTTATTAGTATTTACTTTCGGCTCTGCTATTGCCCTCTCCTGTAAGGTGTTTGATATAGGTTTTATTATAGTCTTTGGGACAATATTGTGCAATATATTATGTTCTTCTTGTTTTTTTCTTCTTCTTTCGGTCTCTCTTAATGCACGGTCCAGAGAACCAGTGATTTTATCTGCATACAAAATTACTCTACCTTCAGCATTACGCGCAGCACGACCGATCGTTTGAATTAATGAAGTTTCCGATCGCAAAAATCCTTCTTTATCAGCATCCAAAATTGCAACCAACCCACACTCTGGAATATCAAGACCTTCCCTCAGCAAGTTAACACCTACTAAAACATCGATTTCTTTAGATCTCAATTTGTATATAATTTCTATTCTCTCCAGCGCAGCAATATCAGAATGCAAATAACTCACTCTCATATTCAATTCACTCATATATTCAGCTAAATTTTCAGCCATTTTTTTCGTCAATGTAGTGATTAAAACACAAAATCCCTTCCCTATTGTCACTTGTGCCTCATGAATTACATCATCAATTTGACTCTCTATTGGTTTTACAATGCAGATTGGGTCCGTAAGCCCTGTTGGACGGATAACTTGCTCTATAAATACATTATTGGTCTTTGCCAACTCATACTTTCCTGGAGTGGCTGAAATGTAAACAGTCTGCGGCCTAACTCCCTCCCACTCTTCAAATTTTAATGGACGATTATCAAAAGCGGAAGGGAGCCTGAAGCCATAGTCGATCAATTTCTTTTTACGCGCCTCATTACCACTGTACATCGCACCAACCTGAGGAACGGTGACATGACTCTCATCAACAAATAAAATTACGTCTTTGGGTAAATATTCAAACAAAGTAGGTGGTGGATCCCCAGCTTCCATTCCATAGAGATAACGCGAATAATTTTCAATACCTTTACATATTCCTGTTGTTCTCATCATTTCGATATCAAAATTAGTGCGTTGCTCGAGGCGCTTTGCTTCAACAATCTTGTTTTGCGAGTAGTAATAATCCAAGCGTTCATGCAGCTCTTTTTTGACTAGTTCAATTGCCTGCAACAAAGCCTCACGCGGGGTTATGTAATAGCTATTTGGAAAAATGGTGATTTTATTTACGCCTTTGGTAACATTGCCCGTTATAGCATCAACTTCAGAAATTTCTTCTATTTCATCGCCAAATAACGATAAACGCCAAGCTTTATTTTCATAATGGGAAGGAAATATATCAACAATATCGCCGCGCACTCTGAAATATCCTCTCTCAAACCTGGCATCAGAGCGCTTGTATTGAAGATCAGTTAAGTTGCTCAGGAAATCATTAATACGAATTTTATTTCCAACACTAAGCGGTATGATCATGCTGCGGTAGCTCTCAGGCGAACCAAGACCGTATATGCAGGAAACACTGGCAACTACGATCGTATCCCTGCGCTCCAAAAGGGAGCAGACGGTGGAATAACGCAGCATCTCAATTCTTTCGTTAATTGCAGAATCTTTTTCGATATAAGTATCAGTTTGTGGTAAATAGGCTTCAGGTTGATAATAATCATAATAAGAAATGAAGTATTCAACAGCATTATGGGGAAACAATCCTTTCATTTCCTCATAAAGCTGTGCTGCTAAAGTTTTATTGTGTGCCATAATTAATGCAGGCCTATTTGTTCTTGCAATAACATTTGCCATAGTAAAAGTTTTCCCAGAACCAGTAACTCCAAGCAAAACCTGATCTCTTTTATTACTATTTAGCCCTGCAATTAAGCTATCGATTGCCTGTGGTTGATCCCCAGCCGGTTGAAAATGTGTAGCGATTTGAAATTTCATAGACTTTACTTACTATCTTTGATTCATTGTATAGTAAACACTATATTGCTTTTAAGATAAGTTGTATAGCTATCGTAAAGCCATAAAACATTAACCAACAATGTCATGCAAGTAGCTGACACTGGAATCTTGTTTCAATGTTAAACAAAATACCATAGAATTCAAGAAGACAATTCCTAAAAAATCCCTACATCCAAAAAAAGGCAAAATGCTGCTTGAATAAGCTAAATTTTTTTAGATGCAAAAACAATAAAACATAGTTGATACTAAATTATAGTACTCCTATGACAACGTTACAAAAATTAAGGAAATGGATAGCTCTGATCAATTGGAATAGTATTTTCAGGTACCGGTGGTCAATATGACATTTTTAAAATAAAGATTTAGAACCTGTTTAAAATCTTCTCAATAGAAGAGAAATGAAGGAAAGAACGACCATTTGCAGGCTAGTGTTAAGTTTTCGCTCGCAATTTTTCCACAATCGTCTGCATTTTTCTAACCAAGCGAAAGATCGCTCTACAACCCATCTTTGTGGCAATACAGCAAAGGAATGTAATTCACTTCGTTTTATTACTTCTACAGTTGCTCCAATAATCGTTTTTATTTTAGTTGCAAAATTTTCTCCTGTATAACCTGCATCGACCAGTATATTTTTAACTTCCGAGAGGTTTTCTTTTGCGCTTTCAACCATTCTCACAGCACTGCTAACCCCAGTTGTAAATTAGAAAAAATAGAAAAGGTAAGGAAATAGGGTAAACTCCAAGGTATTTGATATTCATTCCTAAAATAGGAGGTTACCAATGAAAGAGAAAGTAACAAAAATCTTTTGTATAGTCGATGATTTTTGCAATACAGTCGATGAAAATTTTGCAGAAAAACTTCTACCAAGTGGCAAAAAACCAACCAGGACGCCAGAGATTACGCATTCAGAGATTTTTACCATAATATTGCTATATCAAGTGCGACAATTTTAAAATTTTCTATGTGCATTATTTGAAATTATTATACGAATCAGCGTTTCCAAAATTGCCATCCTATAGTAGGTTTATCAGGTTAAAATCGCGGGTTTTATGGTATTTAGTGCTCTTAATGCAATGGTTTTGCGAACAGTCAAAAGTGACAGGGATTTCGTACATAATCTATCGCTGTTTGCCATCCAAAAAGGACCTCGAGAAACAAAGTTTTCAAAGGGTTGGCAAAGATTGGAAAGACTACTTATGGGTGGTTTTTCGGTACATCTAGTAATCAACGAAACTGGCGAAATTCAAGGGGTTACGGTGACAAAAGGCAACGTTGATACCTGTGCCAAATTTAACTCAGAAATTGACTGGATTATTGTTTAGAGATAAAGGATATATCAAAAAAGATCTTTTTCACGAATTATTCGATAGAGGGTCAAAGCTTGTAACCAGTATAAAAAGGGTATGAAAAACTCATTAATGGTGCTAAATGAGAAGATTTTGTTAAGAAAAAGATCGATTATTGAGACAGTTTTTGGCTCTCTGAAAAACAAATTTGAGATTGAGCATACTCGCCACAGATCACCGATAAATTTTTTGGTACACATTTTTTCTACGCTTGTTTCATATTCCATGCAGCCGCTGCATTTCTAAGCTTTACTTCGTTGGCTAATCCGCAACTGGGGTATATAGGGTTGACACCAAGGCAATATTCTTCTGGAGAAGTTGATCGGCATGGCAGCATATCAAAGATGGGACCAGCGGAATGTAGAAGTATGTTATATGAAGCTGCACAAACAATGCTTACAGTTACCAAGAGGACATTTAAATTAAAAAACTGGGGTTGCGAAGAAAAAAGGAATGAAAAAAGCAATTGTAGCAGTAGCAAGAAAATTAGCTGTAATTATGCATAGGATGTTGGTTGATAAAACAGAATTTTATTATCAATAAACATCAAAAGAGCATAGGACAATAATTTTATTGAAAATAAAGATAGCAATGCCGATGGAAGGGACAAGCAAGAACTTAGTTAGACTTCGTGGTAAATATGTTGCCGTCCACTTCCGCCTAACAAGTATAATGCGGCTTGACAAATTTATTGTCATCTCAGACCGCGGAGAGAACCATATGCTACTTTTAACTTATGTAAAATTACCAAGGATTATGGAGAAGATATGCTGTTTTGATTTGTGTGAAAATTATTGTTGACTTATGTGCAATTAGAGAACCTAAGTCACTTTAGCTATATATAAAAGGTTTAAGTGGTTGTATTGATGTATCTTTGTATTAAAAAACACCCAATAAGCAGAGTTGTAAGTGGAATAAACCACAAAATGTAAGTGCTAGATTTTATAGGCGGTACGATTATAATTGAATTGCCGTAAGAATTTTTTAACTCTGAGATTATCTCTTCATCTGTGTATCCATCATTGATTTTTTTACGAATTGCTTCTCGCATATCATACGCGATCTGAGATCCAGATTCAGACAATGATTCGCCAGAACATATTGGACACCTTATTATTTCAAATAAACTGGTTGCTCGTTTTTCCATGCTTTTATCTCTGAGTTTATTATCCAGAGTAAAAGCGTTTACGCCTGAGTGGAATATCAATATGAAAAGTAAACTAACTACTGCTCTCATCCTTGGTTAATTGGGTTATTTTACTGAGCTGGTTCATAAAATCAGTGGTGGATAACTTTCCAATAAAGCTTGACCCTACATCATCATCGTACTTTATTGAAAATTGAATGCCATCATCAGTTGTTTTTTCTGATAAGGAAGACATTAATTTTTCAAACGCATCTGAAGTTTTTGAGTCACCAATCATAAACGAGATTAATTCTTTATAATTTGATATAGCCACGTTGATTTTGTCTTTAAATGAAGACGTAACCAAATTATAATTTCGCACTCCACCATCTGCAGCAAGAGAAAAATTATTACTTTGAATTAAAAATTTCTCTATGTTGAAATTAATTCTGGAAGCTGAGATGTGGTTTACAAATTCGTAATCAAATTTAGTGTCGATACTAAGGTAACTTTCAGGACTTGCAGTATTTTTATACCGATAAGTATAAAAATCAAATCCTAGTTTAGTATTTCCACTTGGTTCTTTATCGAGGTGAAATTGAATGTAATTGCTTTTATCATTCACTTCAGTTATAACACTTTGCTGATTTTCTAAAACATCACATTTTAATCCATAATCTTCGTAACGAAGTGTATCTATATATTCTATCACGGTACTATTTTTGTTGAATCGCAATGAAGATGGTAAATCGTTTAGTCTAACAACAAAGTGGCTGCTATCGTTTGTGTGGCATTTTATATTCTTTTTCTCATCACCATGAACAGCAATATTGACTTCATTGCTTGGTATGTAGATATATACTGATTTATCAAACAATCTATTTTTTATCAATAAAGCATCAGATGAGATGGTTAATTGCTCATTGGAAAATTTTGGGTTTGTCACACGAAAAATTAGGTTAGAAGGAAATCCACTAAAATCATGTGAAATATCAAATTTTTCGTCGTTAATGTATAGTATTGTTTCAGCTAAAAGATTTTTTACCTTACATGCAGAAAAATACCAAAAACCACTATACGCTACAGGAATAAACAAAAGTAAAGAGATGATAATATAGATAAAAATCTTACGCATAGCTAATCACTCCCCTGTTTATCCAATGATATATTTCTTGTACCCCTTGGTATGGTTACACACAAGCCGTCGATATCTTTTGTGATTTTTATTTGGCACCCAAGTCTTGATGTCTCTGTTAAGCCGAAAGCTAGGTCTAACATATCATTTTCCTCATCAGATATGGGATTATGCGTTTCTACAGCATCATAAGATTTTGGATCAACAATCACGTGGCATGTAGAACAAGCAAGAGAGCCTTCACATGCACCTTCAAGCAGATCTGGATCACTTCTATGGGCTAAATTGAGCAGAGTTTCTCCCTCTGCAGCTTCATAACTTTTCTTACTCCCATCAGGTAAAATAAAAGTAACAGATGGCATATTATTCCTATTAAAATCCTTACTAATTTCTCTATATCCTACAGGTAATAACTAATATTTGCAAACTCTTTGCAATTCCAGTGCCTATATTTCTTGTTATCCAAGTAGCTCTTTGTTGTCATCCGAGTAGCTGACACTGGTTCCTTTATGACGGCAGTGCCCTCTTCTTGTCATCCCAGTGCCCTGATTACTTGGATCCAGAAAAAAGAATGGTGTCATGCAAGTAGCCTCCTTCTCCTGTCATCCGAGTAGCTGACACTGGGATGACACCCCACTTAACCGTCATACTGCCGCGGTATCTCTTAGCCGCTAACAAGCAGCAGGATAACGAGCTTATCGTCACGCCGTCGCGAACCGTCATACCGCGATTCATTCGCGGTATCTCAGCCGCTAACAAGAGATCCCGCTAACAAGCAGCGGGATGACGATTGTCGTTCAGCCATAAATATTAAGAAATTTACCAAATGAAAAAAAGGCAAAAGAAGCCCCGTGGTTGGCTAATTACTTACATTATACTTTCAAGTATGGCGTTTTTTTATTCTAAACGTTTAATAACCGCGATTCAGTTGCTTTTAAGCCGCAACTAATCTAAATTATAAACATTAAGAAATTTACTAAACAGAAAAAAAGGCAAAAGAAACCCTAGGGTAGCTAATTATTCACTATCCATTTTTTAAGTTGGCGTTTTTTTATGTTTTAAATGCTTTATAAGCGCATTTTAGCTTATATTAGGTAAAAACCTAGAAATTTTATAAAGACATAAGGTGCACATAGTGCAAAAAATTAAACACGAGACGCCAGATACGTGAGTTTTTTTGTCATTTAATCTGTACAGAGAAGATAGATAAATAGCTTCAGTTTCATGATAAGGGGACTGGCGGAGGGTGTCAAGTAAGTTTTTTCGTTTCTATTGAATGACAGTTGTGACCTATGCAAGAAGTCTGTTGTAGTTTGTACGATATCTTTATAAAATGGTTCGCATAAGTTATCTAGCAGTGCAACTAAACAAATACAAAAATCAAAACGTTGCGGTTTTTGGTCTTGGTAAAACTGGTTTATCCGCCATTAACGCTCTAACAAAGAATGGTGCAAGAATATATGCATGGGATGATCATGAAGAGCAAATAGCAAATGCAAAAATGATGTATAAAAAATGTAATTTTATTCATCCCAAGGAATACAATTGGCATGAGATCAGTGCATTGGTTTTAAGCCCTGGAGTGCCAACAGAGCCACATTGGATAGTAAAACTTGCAAGGAGATTTGATTGCAAAATAAAATCAGACATTGAGCTATTTCTTGAAGCTAAAACTACGAACCAGAAGGTAATAGGCGTCACAGGAACAAATGGTAAATCAACCACTACATCACTAATAGGGCACATATTAAAATCTGCAGGGAAAAAAGTAGCTATTGGTGGAAATTTAGGCGTTCCTGTTTTGGATCTAGAAAGAGATGCAGAAATTTATGTAATCGAACTCTCCTCTTTTCAATTGGAGTTGATGAATGAAATTAACGTGGACATTTCAGCACTGCTCAATATTACACCAGATCACATAGATAGGCATGGAAGTATGGAGAACTACATAGCAACTAAATTAAAACTGATAAACGGTAGTGAGGTTGCCGTAATAGGATGTGACAATGAGATTACTGCTGATATATTCAACAAATTCACTGGAGACAAAATTCCAATCTCAGTAACATATTCCCCGATGTCATTCCAGCGCGTGACGCTGGAATCCAGAAAAGAAAAACCATTGCCAACTACTCAGATGACAGAGGGTGGTGCAAGAGATCTAATATCATTGGCAGGTAACAATTTGCTTGATTATAGTGAACAGATTACTGTTATAGATCGAAATTATCTGGATCCCAGTGTCAGCTACTTGGATGACAAAAGGGGCACTGGGATCCAGAAGATCTCGTTAAAACTAGAGAATCATAGCTTATCAGTAAGCGACGTGAAAATAAACCTAATATCCAACGCAGAAAACATAGCAGCCACATATGCCGTATGTAAGGTACTTGGAGTAGATAGCAACACTATTATCAATGGAATCAAGTCCTTTTCAGGACTGAGGCATAGGAATGAACTGCTTGGCAAAATAAGAAATGTGTTTTTCGTGAACGATAGCAAAGCAACTAATGCAAAATCGAGCGAAAAGGCGATCTTATCTTATGAAAACATAAATTGGATCGTTGGTGGAAGAAGCAAAAAAGGTGGAATAGAATCATTAAGCAAGCATTTTACAAGGGTTAGAAAAGCTTTTCTTATTGGAAAATCAACCGAAGCTTTTGCAAATGTTATGGAGAATAAAGTAGATTATGTTAAATGTTGCAATCTAGAAGATGCATTCAGATTGGCTTTTGAAGAGGCCTTAAATAGCACAGAAGAAGTAACAATATTACTTTCTCCCGCGTGTGCTTCTTTTGATCAATGGAAAAATTTCGAGGAACGTGGTGAAGCATTTTGTAGAATGTTTGAAAATCTCAGGTACAATCACACATGCTGTTTAGTATGATGTTGCGTGGAACAAAAGTTAATAATAGATAAGCTAATTAGGGTTATTCCATTTGAAGGGATAAGCGATGAAACCCTATTAAAGGTGTGCACTGACCTTAATCTAGCTAATAGCTTTTGCAAATTTCAGAATGGAATATATAGCGCTTTGGAGCACATAGCAGAGGACTTAAATAGCTCAATGGAAGCTGAACTAAGGAATTCTAATTTAGAAGATATGAAAGTGCGAGAGCGAGTAAAGTTAGCCATTCAAATACGCCTTTCAAATTACGCTAAGCTACCAAATTATAGAGAACTTTTAAAAAATGTTTTATTATTCTCCGTATCACCAAAAAATACATATTTTTCTAGTAAACTTTTATACAGAACTATTAGTGCGATTTGGTATGGCATTCATGACCAATCAACAGATTTTAACTACTATACAAAAAGAGCAATATTAGCTGGAGTGTACTTAAGTACGATACTTTTTTTTATCAATGATTATTCAGAAGATTTTGTGGATACTTTATCGTTTCTTGATAACCATATCAACAATGTCATGACATTTCAAAAATTCAAAACTCGCTTAAAAGGAATCATAGGAAATTTCTTATAAGCTATTGATTGTTGGTAGAAAAGTACTTGAGCACGATCCTGAAAAGGTTTGTGAAAATAAAAATATTCATGCTGATCATAAAGAACATTTAGTTTATCGTGAGGATAATAATGGTCCAACAAAATACACCAGTTACGAAGAAAAAGAAAATAAATTTATTGAAGAAGCACATGAATATTTAATAGACTCTGAATTTAATAAAAATTTTGATCTAGGGCAGTACAGAATAAGTAATTTCTCCGGAAACTTGACGAAAATAGAACTGGAACTCATCAATGAAAAGTATATGCAAGTTCAAATTAATAGAGAAAGAAAAATTATTCTCGCTATACCGTAGGTGCGTTCCAAGATTATACTGAAGTTTTTATTGCACTCAAAATCTTCGTTTTTCCTAATCTCTAGAATTATCAATGCATCATCACTTAACCAGCCTGAGTGAGCTAGTCCATTCAACGTTGATTCAACTAGATTGCTATTGTAAGGTGGGTCTATAAAAACTACATCGCACTTTGAAATAGGTTGTGGCAATTTGTTAGCACTACAACAAATTAGCGTGACATTGTTCGTAATTCCAAAATCTTCTACTGTTTTTTTAGGCAGTTGCAAATTGTAATAATCTGAATCCACCATGAATGCATGTTTAGCGCCGCGAGAAAGCGCTTCAAATGAAAAAGAGCCACTTCCGCAAAATAAATCAAGTACATTCAAGTTATAAATAGGTTTCCTTGAGGAAAGCATATTAAATATTGCTTCTCGGACAATACTCATAGTTGGCCGTGCAGCTAAATGCTTACCTGTAGTTATTTTTCTTCCGCGATATTTGCCTGCAATGATGCGTAGCATATTAAATAAGCTCCAAAATAATTAATTATTTATACTATATGATTAATGTCAATATGGCTTTAGCAGTTTAATAGAGAGAAGCTATCGAGTCGCTTGTAAGAAAAACACAAACATAAGGCTCATCAGTTATCTTTTTCTGATTTGCCTGCTGCATTAATTGCTTGACCAATCTCATCTTGTAAATCATCATGATCATTTTTTTCATCATGATTTAGCCCTTCAATTCTGCTTTCTAACTCTAACTTAATTATAGTATTGATTTTATCTATATTATCAAGAAAGCCTCTACATTCTTCTTCACTATACTCTTTACCAGATGCCTTTTTTTCGATAAATAGACTTTTAAACTCTGTAAGATCAGAATTCTGATCGGTATTTAGTACAACATTTCTCTCTATGAAGCTAAGGTCTGATAGCAATAAACTAACCTCTAATAGCTCTTCACTTTTAATGTTTGCAAGATTATCAAGATTGTCTAAAATATTAGACATCTTAAGCCTTTCTTGTGCAATCTCTTTGTCTTCCTTATCAAATTCAGACAATAAACCATGATTATCTACAAATTTCTCACTCAAAGCTTTATTCAATTTAGCAAAATTGACATCCTTGTCAAGTGATGTGTTATCCCGCAACAAGTCTACCCTTGCCCTACGCGCATTTAAAATGTCGTCGTAGTCATTTAACTTTATGTTGCCATCTTTGTCTTGCTGCAATTTATAATAATCAAGGCCTTTGAAATTTTTATTAGTCTTCATCTTCAATCCTCTTCTCATCTCCTTTTGCATCTGGTTTCCTCATTGGTTCCGGTAATTTCCTTTTACTGTCTTCTCGATTTCTTTTTTTCTCTCTTTCAGCACGTTTTTTTATAGCTTCCTGGGTATTCATTTCAAAAAGTGCCTTAACGTACTCTTCTGGATTTTTTGGTTCTTTAAATAAAGGCTTAAGATTATAAACTTCGTCTTTTCGATCTCTTTCTTCTTTTCTTCTAGATCTTTCAGCACGTTTTTCTACAGCTTCTGGAGTGTTCATTTCAAAAAGTGGTGAGAGGTTGTAAACTTTATCTTGATTTCTTCTGCCTTCTCTTTCAGCACGTTTTTCCATACCTTCAAAAGCAGATCCAGAATCATCAATTTCATCTGAACCTTTTGGTTCCGTGCCTAAATTTCGTGTCACTTCATTTGATTGATCAGGCTTATCTTCTTCTGTTGGCTGATCATGCTGTAGTTGATTAGGCTTTTCTTCTTGTTCTGTGCTTAGTTCTCGTACTACCTTATCTGGCTGACCTCCCCCTCGTAGTCGAAGAGGGTCGCCTTCTTCTAGTGGCTGATCATGGTTATCTCTTACTAGTTCCGTGCCTAACTCTCGTTCTACCTTATTTGATTGATCAGGATTGTCTTTTTCTGGTTCTCTCTTACAGCCGATAGTGTAATCATGAAGCTTCTCTAAGAAATCTCGCCTATATTCTTTTGCTCTATAGAGTAGGTTATGATCATAGCCATGCTTTCCTATAGAGTCAAGACCATGCTCCCAAGTAAACTTCATAGCATCTTCTATTGTATAGCCCAAATGTGATCCTACATATCCTTTGTAATATTCTAAATATTTACCGATCCTTCTATGCGCAATATCTTCCTTATCAACTCCAAATGCCCTGTAGATTTTTTCCTCAAGTTTATCAACGTCATTTTTAGGTGATGTTGCAAATTTTGTTGCTTCAATAGTAGCACCTACAAATTTACGTGGCACATCAATAGCGTATTTCAGCACTCCTCCAACTCTTGGTATCCTACCCAGTAGATTAGCTGTACCTCCGGCTAATCTATCCGGTAAATGAGTAGCCCAATTACCTAAAGATTCTAGTTTTTCACCAATTGCGTCTTGCCAATAATGCTGTTTTAATCCTTCCATTATGCCAACCAAAGGCGATGCTTCATACATTCTAGATATATTGTAAACGCTGAATCCACCACCAGCTATACTTGAGCCCATTTGTTGTACGAACTCGCGTAAGGAGAACATTAAAAATGAAAGCAAGAATAACACAAAGATTTCCCCTGCATTGATTAAATAACCTCTCTGTATGTCTTGCACCCTTTGGTAATCGCTATTTTCTTGATAATTTTTGCAATCCTCACAATCTTTACATTTCTGACAGTATTCACTGTTGGGATCCTTATATAAATCATGAAGTTTCAGTATTCTACAACCTTGTTTTTCTACCGCACTCCGCACTAAAGATCTTATTTCATTAATTATTTCCCTATAACTATTGCATTTATTTATATCTTGACAGTAGCGTTTTATTATTTCACTAACATCACCTATCCTTTTCTCTATATTGTTGATCAGTAATATAATGTCAGCCCTCTCTGATGCATGAGATAAACTATTTGTTAAGCGCACTAGATCTTTTTCACTACAGCCATTACTAACTACCATATCACTTTCTGCAATATAGTGGTCTGCTGGATTATCTTTAGTTCCAGGAATTGGATTAAAGAAAGGATAATCTATATAACGAAACCCTTTTATATGTTCACCATTTTTATCTTTAGGGTAATCTGGTGGAAGCGGGATATATCCAGCACCACCAGTAAATTTTATTGTACCACCTTCTCTGCTTATCTTTTCTATACCTTCTATACTTTTATCTATGTTAAGAGAAGAAGCTTCTCCAAGAGTGTAAGGTACAAAAATTTGCCCTGGGGTCCAACCAAAGTACTGCTTATCAACGATACAAAAACCGCCAAACACCCATTTTGGAGCACATAACTTTACCTCGAACCATTTATTGTAGCATACAGTAAAACCTAGTTGTCTATAAAAGGTGTTCATTATCATTGAAGCCAACAATGACAAGAGAGTAAATATCATAATCGATTGTAAACAAAAACTGATGCAGAATTTTATCCAACCTTCAAATAGACTTTTCAGCGGTGAAAATAAAATAGAAATTAGAAACAGTGGCATGATAGCTATAAGAAAAGCTATACCCATAAAGCCAGAGAGAAATATTATGTAAGCATACAAGCACAACAAGAAGTATAGTACAATCCCTATGAAAATTGCCGGTATCATAAGAAGGCTTGCCCACATTTGGTAATGTAAAAACGCTGCAAACTTTTTCCAAACAGAATAAGCAAAAAATTTATTGAACATGTCCTCCATGAAGCTAAACAACTTAGCTTCATCTCCTTGAGCAATACTTCCGGTGTTCATGTTGGGAGCAAAGTTAGTAATTACACTTATCAAGTGTTCAAGACCTTTAACGAATAAAACAAGAAAATGATCATAGAAAAATCTAAAACTTCCAGGAGATATAAGCACTATTACTAGAGTGATTTTCATCATTCTGATGAGCATATCATGCTTAGTTTCTCGTATCATGCCAAAAAGATAAAGAAGCGATGAAATCATTACAAATAGAACAAGCAAGGAAAGAACAAAATTGTGAAAGCTCGTACTTTTTTCAGCTATATTTTCGAACATAGCTTGTGCAACTGCAGGATCATTGCTATTAAAATGTTCTTTGCAATTTTCGTTAATCAATAATACACATTTTAGATAGTTATAAATGTAATCAAAAAACCCAAAACTACTTGGCTGCTGCACTCCATTTAAGAACTCAAAAGAGTAGCCACCTACATTATCTAAGTAATATCTATCTAATATTTTTACATATATTTTCCATCCCTTTTCTAATTTCACCGTATCACAATCCCTGTCCTTTAATTTAGTGCTATCTCTGTCTAAAGCAAAAAGACCGCTCCCATTCTCTGCCACGGAGTTGTAACCTAGATGTACAGTAGGAGATGAAGGATTGCGCATAGATTTCAAATCTTTGTTAGGACTATCGTCACCAGGCCTTTGAAACAAAAGATAAGCACCATGACCGTTGGTAAACCAACATGGAGCACCACGTGATACTGTATTTGCACCATCATCTTCATTAATGCACTTGCAATTTACAGTGCAACTTGCATTAGGCTTACTTGAAAACTTCTGTATGCTAGGTTTATAATCATTACAAACTAAGTGAAAGTCAGGTAGACTATTATCACCTGGCTCGCCTTCAAATTTAGTTGCATATTTTAACTGCTCCAAGCTTTGTAAGGTATAACTGCCTTTTTTAGATTCCTTCTTGTTATTATTACTCCAAGATGTCCATGCACCATTAACTCGCACTTTTAAACTATCTCCATTGGTTTCGAGTCCGGTATCCTCCCACTTCACCACTTGGTTATGGTGAAAACCATAATTAATTTCGCCAGTTTCAGGATCAATAACTTCTCCATCTCCTGGAATAAACGCATCGTGGTCGCTTGAAAAATGAGCGCTTACTGCAATAGGTTTAGGACCAAAATAGTCAGCAGATATACACCTTGGAAAAGGCATATCGTTTTTACTACAACCTGTGATCAGCACATAAGCTGCAAGAAGTAATACCCTAAACCAACATTTGCCTAAACGTGATTGCATATCTAAACTTTTTCCAAATACAGAATAAATTTCTAAAACTTTACTTAAAATATCTTTTTAATTAGTTACTCCATAATATCATTTATATCTTACTCCTCTTCATTTTCTTCCTTGTTTTTAGCTTTAGCACTAGGATCACTTCTTATTGTTTCATCAGAATTTTTTTGCTGATCTGATTGTTTTAATGTTTCAGGTCTATCACTCGTTGTTTTATCAGAACTTCCTTTAGAATCTTCTTTTTTGTCTGGTTGCTTTGGCGTATTAGGTAATTTAGCCTCAATTTTTCCCCGATCTTTACTCATTTTCTGCTTGATACTCTGTATCATACTTTGGGTCTTATCATCAAGGCCAACGGTTGACAGCATAGCTTGCGATGCGCTCTTAGCAACTGTACCAACACCGCCAGTAACTCCATAACCAGAGCTAAATAGTGTTTGTACCATAATTTCCGATATAGAAACAAAAGCTTCCATTGCACCGGCAATAATGAGGTATATAAACGCCTGGATTAGGTCTATAGGTAATGCTGCAAAGTGTCCACCAGCCCTTTCTCCGGTACTGAGTGCAACATCAACGCTAGTGCCAGGACTGTATCCAAGAGGCAGTATTGATTTCATCAAGCACAGATCATACGATAAGAAATTTACGCTAATTAAACATTGATAGCATGCAGAAAAATTTGTGAGGTTATATAAAACTGAATACATCAACTGATTTAAAAGAGATAAAAATGAAAATAAAATGACTGGTTCTAATGAAACATGAGCCAACGTTTTTATCCAATTATCAAACAAGGGTTTAGTCTTTTGAAATAGAATAAATACGATAAATAAAGGTGTTAATGACAGTAAAAACGCCACTAGAACAGTAGATATTACATATTTAAACGTAGCGCTAATAATGCATTTTAAGAACATAAAAGTAGCGTAGAGTATTGCCAAAAATGCAATAAAGCCAAAAGGACCAGAGAGCATCAATGATAAAAACTTTAACCAAGTTTCTGCTGTGAATAATACTCCTGCTGTCAAGTCTAAGAATGCAAATTTTCTCCCCCCTTCCCCTATATAGCCAGAAAATCTATCAACCAAATAAGTGCTACCATCTATAAAAAGTCTGGATAAAGTTGTACCAAAAAGTTCCCAGCTTCTATCGCTAAAGGCAAAAGCTATAAATGCTATCTTGAACATTCTTACAATGAAATCAAATTTACTTAGCTGTATTGTTCCAAGCATATAGCCAACGATAGTAAATATAACGTATAGAGTAAGCAAAGCTCTTACCCCTTGAAGAAGACCTCTTGCATATCCTTTGTATGAATCTTTAACGCTGTCCCCAATTACTTCTTCTTTTATAAGTTTAAATACCCCGTTTACATTCGATGAAATAAAATCATTAATTTTTCTTTTAACAAATAAAGTTACTGTGTACTTATTATTTTCATAATATTTGCCATTTTTATCTGTAATGTCATCTCTCTCTACGTTGCTTACATTGATGCCGAAATATATCTTCTTAGATTCTTCGTTCTGAAAGTGTTCTCCGCTTATTACATCTAATATGGTGTACTCATCTTTTCCGTTTACTCTTTCTCTCACTCCTACCACTTTAAAATCATTAGTTCCCACATCATGCAAATCTTTAGGTGGCTCATCACCTAAATATACATATAATTTTTCGCCATTAATATATTCACATGATCTAGTCACTTTAACATGGTACCCACCTCTATTAGCTCCATAGTGACCATAATCTGCAATGGCAAGCATCACACTGCTACCAGGTGTTACACTTCCTATTGGATAGTCATGATTTAATTTTAAGGAAAAATCTTCAAAATTATCACTGATTTTTGAGCATACTAGTTTATCATTTTTCTCCTTTCCTGCTTCTCCTCTTTTTGGAAGACATTGAATACCTTTAGCATCGCCCTTCATATCATTACGCTTGCCTTCAGAAATACTTGCATCACCTGGATCGCTTATTTTTGCAACAAGAGCCTCAGCCCAAGATTTATCATCTTCAGTAAAACTACCTGCTTTAACATTCCCTTCCATTTTTTCTAGATAAGAATACATATCACATTTATTCCCTTTATCGTACTTCTTATACCTTATAGAGGAGACACAGTTCCGTTCTCCTGCTTGACCTAAACCATAGTTCCATATACCCTTCTCAGTATAGCATATATTTTGATGGTAACAGTTAAGCTCATAGGAGGAGTACTTTTTTCTCTCATCAAGACTACAGTTTTTTCCATCACATAACTCGTTCAATCCTATTTTAGCGCGGCGTAAATCAAGTAGTGAACCATATACCCATGGTTCGTTGTCTTGAATATAACCTTTATTAAAATGCACCTTATTATCATATGGGGTATACCCATTGCCAACTAGCACTTTGCTTTCCTTTGCTTTTGTTTTATCAAGAGGTAAAAATTGTATTTTATTTTTTGTACCATCTTTACCATCACAAAAAAACTCTCCCCCCTGATGTACTTCACTCACTGTAGCTTTCTTATATACAGTTTCCTTACGGTCATTTTCTACAGCTTTATAACAATTGTCATCAAAATTGATGCCTTTCCCTTCTGGATTGTCGTAATCAATTGTTATTTTTCTGGGAACTAAGCTGAAGCTTAACTTGTCACCAGGATTTACTTTAATTCCAGTGTCCACATAACGTCTATTGCTGCCAAATCCTTTGCCACCACATAGTTCGTTTTTACTTTCATTAACACCATAATTGTTAGGTACACTATTAATATCCGCAGCCTTACTATAATTTGGTTCTGAGCCATCAGCACAAAAGCTAGCTGGCACAAGTACTTTCCTTGGATTTTTGTCTTCTTTAAAAGGGCAAAAATTTACTGATCCATCGAGGGTGAATTTGATTTTCTCACCCTGACTAATTACCTGACCAGAATCAACCCAATGAATTTTATCGGCTTGACGAACTGGAACATCCACATTAACGCTGGTGTTTTTGCTCTGCAACCCAGGCTCGACACAATCCATATTACAACCAGTGATTGCAAGACACAGTATCAACAATAGTGATCTTTTACTTATCATTGCTGTCTTCCTTGTAGTATCTGAGGCGTTGACCTTTGAGTCCCTTGTGGTATTTGAGGTCTTGACGTACCTGACTGTTGAGAGGCATCTCCTCTTTCTCTTCTTTGAACGCTTTGTTCATCTAACCCTACTGTTCCCATTAAGCTTTGTTGATACTGTCTTCCAGGTTCGCTTGCTACATAAGCACCAAACAACGAGTCAGATATTGCCGAAGAAGCTTCAACTAAAGCTTTCATAGCGTGTCCCAAAATAACAAAAGCCATCATAGCGGTAATATTAGGTGTATATTTGGAAGCATAACCATAAAAAATACAAGGGTTAAAAATCTTTAGGTTAATATTAAGTATACATGTAGAGCAGACCTCAAAATCAAATACTGAATACACAATATAATCCATAACCTGACTTATCAGTGATATAAAAATTAAAAGGACCACTGGATGAATTGCAAATCTTGCTAAATTTTTAACCCAGCTTTGAAACATCTGCCTAGTATACGCAAATAAAAGACAAATAATAAAAATAGGTGCTAAAGAAAGTAATAACGCAACTATTGCTATAGATGTAATAAAAGAAAATAAGGCATTAAAAATAGATAAGCTCACTGTGATTAAACCCCAAATCACCAAGCAAAAAGATACAATGCCCAAAGGGCCAGAAAATATAAGAGATACTATTAACAATACTGAATGCGATGACAAGAACCTATTGAGCGGCAAATCAAGAAACTCAAAAACATTTGAAGTAGTGCCTCTAAAATTTGCTATTTCTATTAGTTGTTTTGGAGTGTTAATAAATATAGAGAATGCGTTGTTATAAAAAAAGTCCCAGCTATTATCCTGCAATAGCTGGGCGATGATTCCTATCTTTACGCATATAATTAAAAACTCATATATAGAAATATGAGTTAATCCAAAAAAGTAATAAAGAGTATATAAGATTATATATAGTACTAATAGTGATATTATAGTAGATCTAATGGTATTTGTTCTGCTTGATTTTATAAAACTTTCGTAAAGAGACTTCACAGGACTAGTATCAGAGTGAATTGCGTTAGGGTCTTTATAATTAGAGCCGAAAAATGCAGTTTTCACTTTTTCATCAAAGAAATTATATATTGCACTAAAAGTTTTTGTAGGTGGCTCTTTAGTTGTTAGGTTAATACTAAACTGACCTTCATTTTTGTAATCGCAGCCATGGTCTCTTATTCCGTAATATATGGTGCCTGTTTTGTCTTTTAATTTTCCTTTCAAGTTTTCCATGTCATGAACTTTGCTGATATCTACAGATATATCCGCTTGATTTTCACCAGGCTTATGCTCAGGGAATTTATCGGAAACACTTATATACAAGCTATTTTCCAGACTATGGTTCTTCGTTACTCTTATGTTGAACCCGCCTTTGTCATTTGTATTGTAGCAGCTCTTGTCATTTCTGCTACATAGACTAAAAGTTAAACTTGGTATTTGATGGTCATTCTCCATCTTATGATCACAACTAGTACATAAACCACCACCTGGAATGTGTTCAAGAGTTTCATTATCCATACCAACTTTTAGAAATGTAATGTCAGTTTTTACCTGTTTTCCCTTTAATACGTTACTAATAATTTCAGCAACAACAGATTCACCACTAGAATTTAAAGCATTGAATAGCTCAATTTCTATATTATTATATTCAATATACACGCAATCCTCGCCTCTACGAACAGAAGAAAATTTACATATACGTCTACAGAGTGAATTTAAAATGTGGGTATCTATCTTACTTGCACTGCTCTCTGAAAGCTTGCTGCAATCTATATTCTCTCCTTGTTTTATAGAGTTAATAATATTTTCAATTTCCTTTTTTCTTTCATCTTGATCTAACTTCGAAAACCAGTACTCTCTTCCACTCAACCATTGCGCATCGCCTATTATATATTTATTAGGACATATCCCATCCTTGCCACCTTGGCATTTCTCTTGATTTAAAACATGTGCAAAATGTTCCGTTTCTTGCTCGCTACACTTTTCGTCGATTTTCAAATACCTGATTTTTGTCTCACTCTCTTTATCTTTACACACTTTACTTCCAATCACACTAAAGCTTATCGTATCGCCTTTTTTAAGTGCAAATGGTAATGCAACGTCATTTCTCCCAGGCCCAATTGCAAAATCTGCATACTGCTTAGGACAAAAATTAACCTTACTAGGCACTATATCAATCTCTGTTACTCTTATTCTATCTGAAATATTAACACCAGAATCAACCCATTTCTGCTCTGTTGACACTATATCTAGTTTTTCACGCAAACCTGATAAATTTTCTGGCTTAATACAGTGATGTTCCCCGCAGCTTGACAGAAAAAAAAACGGTATTATCAGCAAAAATTTTAGCATAAATCCAACTCATTCAGTGCTTTTGTTAACACTCTCGGAGCTACTAGAACCAGAACCTCGAGATTTACTCTTGTCTCCACCACTCAACTTCTTAGCAGCAGCACCAGCAACTCCAGCAACACCCCCAGCAGCAGCTTTGGCAGCAGATAAAGCTTTGCCCACCATTTGTCCAGGTGTCTGACCTGAGCCAAGTGCTGCTCTATGGTTACCAGCAAGTTCAGCAGCCATGCCAGGAAGAATGTTTAAAAAGTGGTAAAAGAGGAATAATACTAAACACAATTTTAATAATTCTCCGATGAGAGAGCTGCCAAACTCCATGTATGTAAAGTCGAATAGACCAAGTATGCTGCTCTTTTTAAAGCTATAATTTTGCATCATACATGCAAGAGTAGTTTCATTTTTATCACATTCCCCATCTTTCAATTTAAACCACTGTTTTTTCTTACTATATGAGATTTCTGCTTGTTTCTTTTCATATGACTTGTCCGGTTGTTCATTTTTATATGACTCGTCCAGTTCAAAATTTAAATTTTTAAAATAGATTTTATCACATGCTATGAACACAAAGGACAAAAACGCAAAAAGGATAACCGGGTATAAGCTATAGGTAATCAACTCTTTCACCCAGCCTTCAAAATATCCTTTGGTGTGTTGGAATAAAACCATAGGAATGAACAAAGGTGATAAAATGATGATTACACTTAAAGCAACTAGAGATAAAATAAATACATAGCACAGCCACAAAATAACCATCATCATCAGAACGGTCATAAATATACAGACAAGAGCTACTAAAATTTGTCCACCAGCAAAAATAATACCGATTACCGAACCTGCAACTAATAAGACAGGAGCAGCACCAAGCAAGACTGCTAACGTTGCAACACCTCCAGTACCAATTTTGCCACCAATTCCATCTAAAGGGGCACCTAAATAAAATAAAATTCTACAATCAAGCCTATCCCAAGGTGCAAGATAACTGTAAGATACCCTCTTTCCTGCACGAGTATATTCATAATCTGTACCTGCTTTATAATTACATATGCCTTTACTTTCAGATGATGCTTTTAGCACTATCTCTGACAAACCATTTGAGAGACGAGTTAATTCTCCATAATAATGAGACATGGTACTGCCTGTTGTGAAGTAAATCACTAAAGCGAATTTTATGATCAACATATACATTTCTTGAGGCCTCTGAACTCCACCAGACATGGCTTTTATAGAGAACAGTATTAAAGCTAAAACTAAAACAGCAGTTACAGTGTTTTTCAGCCTTTTCTGTGCTACAGATATAAAACTCTCACCATTTGGTGCACCTTTACCTGCAACTAAATTATCTAACGATTCCTTAATGCATTGCACTATCATAGAAGTTACGGGAATAGGAGCTAATGATTTACTCCCTGCCTGGTTATAACAAGCTTCAGAAACATACGAGCTAAAACAGCCAGCATTATCATAACCTACAAAAATTTTCCCCCCTTGTCCGTTGAGTCTTTTTTCTTTAGATCTGATAATAGTTTTATAGTCATCATTATTACCAATAGGAACTTTTTCCTCTCCTGTACCATCTTTATTTTTGAATATCATCACAGATTTTTCACACATAGGAGCAAGTGGGTCAGGTGGCAATTCCGTGCACCCCATATCAACCCCTTGCGGCCAAGGAGTCATTTCGATACCAAGCATTTTCACACTTGCTAACTCCACACATAATCTGCCCATTTTTCTTACTGCTTTAAATGTAGCTCCATGTATGGGTTCGCTCTGTCCTGCTTTGAGAACTTTACATTTCAGCTCACCATCAACCTTCGGGGACCATGACCCATCTACATATCCAGTATCTTTCTCCCTGACATCAAAATCTATGTATCCAGTTTCTTTTCTGAAATCAAAGTCTTTCTTGTTAAAAAGATTACCAAAAGTTAAAGGGTTTCGATGACATACTTCTATATATTCACTGTATTGCACACCGTTTTTTGGCCAGTAATAACTCTCTGTACTCTCCTGAACGTTAGAATTTAAGGCTTCTTTTTCTGCTCTTTTCCCGTCATAATCTTTTTTGTTCACGTCTTCCTGAGCTTTATTTTGCAAACAAGAAAAATATTCCTCTTCTGTTTGGTAATTTTCATTGGTGCAGCCACTATAACCTGTGTCTTCTAATTTAAAATTTTTGTATTTTCCATCATGATCACGTGCAACTGGGTGTTTAACAAAACTATGTTCACAAACAACAATCCCTCCTATCGCTTTCCAGACTCCAACAATTGCAGCTATCATTCCAACAATAACAAGAGCGGTAAACAAACCAGCAGAAGAAACGATCAAAACAATGCCAGTAAATATTGCGCCAACAGCAATCGCTATTCCAGCAAGTGCTGCAGCTGTTTTAAACGCTCCACAATCAGGATTAGAGGCACGACTAAAACTGCCAGTGGAATTAAATCTGCTAACAAATTCTGTCTTGTCAGTACCACTTACTCCATCTGCAAGCACTGGATATGAGAGTAAAAAGTCTATATTTAGTAAAAATATCGCAATTAATAGCAATGACAGCTTAGTCTTAAACATTTTTTACCTTCTGATAAAATATAGGCAACCATACTTTTGGGTTGTCCCCAACTTCATTTAATATATCGTGTAACAATAGAACACTTTCTGCACGTCCGGATAATACGTTGATTATATCATCCAGGCCTTTTAAGTCTATTCTAGCTACTACAGCATTGACTCCTTGTTTCACCAAAAAGAATCTAGTACTCGGATCTGTGTGCTTAATTAATATATATTCACGTTCAGTTAACATAAAAACATCCCGATAGACACTAGTAGCTTTCAGATTTGGTAAAAAAATCTGTGTCGCTGTTTGTTGTACAAGCGTATCGCTAATAGTACTTTTACTTGCATCCTCAACACTGTGAGTAGCAAAAATCACAAAAGCATTTAGTTTTCTCAGTACCTTCAACCAGTCTTTTATCTTGGGTGCAAAAACTGGATTATCTATTAACGCCCATGCCTCATCAAGAACGATAATAGATGGAGTGCCATCAAGAGATATACTAATCCTATGAAATAAATAAATCAAGACAGGTCCAAGAGCAACAGGATCTTTGAGCAAGCTAGCCATCTCAAAACCAAATACTCTTGCTCGTGAAAAATCTAGCAAATCTTCTTTATTGTCAAATATTGCAGCATGAGAACCATTATCATGCCACATAGATATTGCCCCAGCTAGAGTATCAGGACCTGCAAGCCCTAAAAACGGTACGAGGTTTCTCAAGAATCTGTCTTCTTTTCTTAATTTAAAATTTCCTTCAATTGCATCATTAATTCGTGCAATATCTTCTGAAGTAAATTTATCATTATATACCGAAATTAAAGACTTTATCCACTCCATTAAAAATGTTCTATTATCAGAGGTATCATCAAGTTGTAAAGGATTAAAATTTGTTTTAGTTCTTGGTTCTATTACAGTATAGATACCACTAAGTGCTCTTAAGAAAATCTCTGCACCGCGATCTTTATCAAAAAAGAATATCCTTGGAGAAAACTTCATCGCTTGGGCACACAGGAAATTCATTAAAACAGTTTTACCAGCACCAGTTGGGCCAATTATCATAGTGTGTCCAACATCCCTTATATGAAAGTTGAAAAAAAATGGAGTACCAGATGTCGTGTCAAAAACTGTAACGGCATCTCCCCAGTGGTTATTGAATTTATTACCAGTAGGATAATTATGTTGAGATGCAAATCCAGCCAAATTAAGACTACTTATTGTAGCTTTTCTCACTATATAATCGAAATTACTAGGAATTTGCGCCCAAAATGCTGGTTCAAGGTTAACTCTCTCACGTATAGGGTAAACACCGCAATTAGAAAGCTCTGATTCTACCAACGACAGAGCGTTATCCAATGATTTAGGACTTTTTTCTATACATAAAATAGTCAGGTGATGTTGACCAAACGCAATCTTACCACTCATTGCGTCATCAAGCGCTTGAGAAATTTCTGCTATTTGAGAAATAGCTTTATCTGCAGACTGTATCATTCGATTTTGCTGTATCTGCATTTTTCCAATCGCCATTTGCCTGTTTATAAATTGAAAAGATTGCGTAATTATAAACTCGTAAGGAAGTTGTAAAAACGAATCAAGCATTCCTGCAGAAGTATGATTTCCATATTCTTTGATACTAATTATTCCAGCATATTTACTCTCATTATGAGTCACAACCTGTATCATCTTACGGCCAAAGAATAACCTATGTACTGGTAAGTATCTTGATATTTCAGTTCTTAGCGGAAAAAGCGTATTTGTAACGAAGCCACAATTTACGATTCTAGATAGAAACTCCATTATTTCGCAGAACAAACCATCTGGAGTTTCTTTTACTCCAAGAATTTTAGGCGAATAATTTCTAAGGCTTGTCACTACACGATTTGTCGTTTCCTCTAAATCTTCATACGTGGCACGTATATCACTTTCCCAAGCATGTTTTGAAGTTACATGTCCGAATTTTTTTAGTAGATGTGACAAAAATTCTACTCCTTTTGTGTCCGCTCTACGGATAATCGTAATGTATAGGTCATTAATAAATGATTGCCTTGTTGCGTGTTTTTCTCTCCATTTTAGATTTACGTGATTAGCGAAAAAATTCGGCAAACCTTGACTTGCAAATTCATCAGAAAAAATATTTTTCTTACGTCTGATAGTATGAAAATACAAACTAAATCCCGGAGATGAAATGCTTCTTAGCATCTGATTCCTGATGTTGTTCTGTATGACTAAATCCTCGTCATCGGCGGTTTCAAATGCAAAGCCACTTAATTTTATAACCTTAACCAACCAATTTTCTTTTGTCATCAAGGTTGTGCTATTCCAATAGCAAGAATAAGGAATAAATTCAGCAGCGTGAACTTCCCTGCTCAGAGTAGATTTATTCTTTGATTGAACAGCCCTAAACCTCAGCATCACACAACGTTAAGCAATATCATAAGAATTGGCTCCATGATAAAAACGATTTAAACATTTCGAGCACTTTCCCAATTTTACCATAAATAATTCAATAAACAACGGTTCTTTTGCAGAAGCTATATAACCAAGTCCATGTATACCTGGTAACATTAAGAGAATCACTCTTAAATCATTTGAATTAATGAAAATTAGCATGCAAATCAGGACGTTTAATATTGCAAACATATAACTCACACCAAAGAGCATTGCAGGTCTTGTAAGACCTTTAAATAATTGATCTGTTTGTATACTACCTGTGGACATATCTTTAACCTTCTAATAATAGCTCTAACACTAATACTATATCATTATATTAAAAATCCATTGAAACTAGTAGCACTTTAAGTTAAGATACATTATTTAATCCCGATAATGACAAGTTGGCCATTTCAAGAAGCAGAAAAAATATTGCAAGAGTTTCCTAATAAAAAAGAAATAATATTTGAAACTGGTTATGGACCCTCTGGTTTACCCCACATAGGAACCTTTGGAGAGGTTTTCCGCACTACAGTTATTGTAAATGCATTAAAAAAAATAGCTCCTGGTATAAAAACCAAAATCATTGCAGTTTCAGATGATATGGATGGTTTGCGAAAAATACCAGATAATGTGCCAAATCAAGAGATGCTAAGAGAGCACTTAAATAAACCATTGACTATGATACCTGATCCATTTGGCACTCATCAGAGTTATGGTCATCATATGAATTCATTGTTGTGTAAATTTCTTGATATGTTTGAATTTGAATACGAGTTCAGGAGTGCAACAGAGTGTTATAAATCTGGCGTTTACGATGAAAAACTTTTACTCTTACTGAAAAATTATGATAAAGTGATGGACGTAATGCTTCCATCATTTCGGGAAGAAAGACAGCAGACTTATAGTCCATTCTTGCCAATATGCCCAAAAGCTTCTCAAGTTTTACAAGTTCCAGTAATTGAAACAAATACAGAGAAAGGAACAATCACATATGAAGACCCAAACGGGGAAAAAATAGAAGTTCCAGTGACAAAAGGAAAATGTAAACTGCAATGGAAACCTGATTGGGGAATGAGGTGGGCCGCATTTGGAGTAAATTACGAAGCTCACGGAAAAGATTTAACTCCATCTGCTGTGCTTTCAAGTCAAATATGTGAAATACTTGGAGAAAAGCCACCACTTCTGTTTTGCTACGAGCTTTTCCTTGATAAAGAAGGAAAGAAAATATCAAAATCAAAAGGAAATGGCATTTCAATTGAAGAGTGGCTAACTTACGCACCAACAGAGAGCTTAGCATTGTACATTTTTCAGAGTCCTAAAAAAGCTAAACGTTTATATTTTGATGTGATACCAAAATCAACTGATGAATATTTAGAATTTGTAAAGCGTTATCATGAGAACAAAGAAAAGGATATAAATAATCCTGCTTGGCACATTCACCAGGGCAATGTTCCCAATATAGAAACTTCAGGCATAAATTTCTCACTACTTTTAAACCTAGCAGCAGCTTGTAATGCTGAAAACAAAGAGATCCTATGGGGTTTTATATCCTCTTATGCACCAAACGTTACACCAGAAAATAATAAAATGCTTGATAGACTTTCAGACTTTGCAGTAAAGTATTATCACGATTTTATCAAGCCAACAAAATCATATAAAACTCCAAATGAAAAAGAAAAAGCAGCGTTACTAGATTTGAAGGACACTTTACATTCTCTATCTACAACTGCTACTGCTGAAGAAATTCAATCTCAGGTATTTTCTATTGGAAAAAAATATGATTACACCAACTTACGTGACTGGTTTCAGCTATTATATGAAACGTTACTTGGCCAAAAAACCGGTCCAAGAATGGGATCTTTCATAAAGCTTTACGGAATAGGTAATACGATTTCTCTCATAGAAAGCGCTACTAAATGTATACTTTAGAGTTTACCTCCTTTCATTTGAGCTCTTTAGTTTTAATAAGAATTCCTTGACAAACTCCGCCAGCGCCCTTATCACGATAGTGAAGCTATTGTATTTGCTTTCGCCAATCTGCAGATTAAAAGGTAAGGGTTACTTAATGTATCGGCGTCTTATGTTCAATTTTTTGCAGTATATAGATACTGTATGTCTTTACAAAACTTCATCTACATCTAGATTTTTATCTAAATAAGCTGAACGCGCTTATAAAGCGTTACAAGACATCAAAAAATGCCAATACTCGACAGAGATAGTAAAAGACTAGCTAACTCGGGGATTCTTTGTCTTTTTTTCTGCTTAGTAAATTTCTTAAACATTTGCAGCGTAGGTTAGTTGCAATTAAAAGCGGCTGAATCTCGCTTGTCAAGCGTTTAAAACATAAAAAACGCCAATATTTTAAAGCGGATAATAACCACGGGGCTTCTTTTGCCTTTTTTTTCATTTGGTAAATTTCTTAATATTTATAGCTAAACAACAACCGTCATCCCGCTACGTGTTAGCGGGATCTATGCTTTGAGATACCGCGAATGAATCGCGGTATGACGGTTCGTGGCGGCATGACGATAAGGTTTATACCTTGTCATCCCAGTGCTTGACACTGGGATCCAGCTTTCTTTATAAATTCACCAAAAGTGCTTCATTCTATAACGCAAAACCCATACTCACCAAATCCAATGCATTACTTGCAATTAAGTTTCCTGGATCCCAGTGTCTGGGCACTGGGATGACACCATCATAAAGGAATCAGTGTCAGCTACTTTCATGACACCACTCTTTTTCCTGGATCCAAGTAGTCGAGCTACTTGGATGACAGCTAGCCTGACAACCGTCATCCCGCTACGTGTTAGCGGGATCTATGCTTTGAGATACCGCGAATGAATCGCGGTATGACGGTTTGCAACGGTATGACGGTTCGCGGCGGCATAGTAATTCGTCATCCCGCTGCTTGTTAGCGGGATCTCTTGTTAGCGGCTAAGAGATACCGCGAATGAATCGCGGTATGACGGTGTAGACGATGGTTAAGTATCCCGCTGCTTGTTAGCGCCGCGGCGGTATGACGGTTCGTGGTGGTATGACGTAGAGTGCTTAGAAGCTGTTATTTTGCTATAAATGGCTGTAATGGCATCATCTATTTTATTGCTATCACAGCCTGTTTGTGCAAGTTCAGCATTCCCACCACAGTTCTTTTTAACTGCTATGGATATTAGTTCTTTTGCGCTAATCTTATTGATTAAGTCTTTACTTACTTTAATAATCAAGACTGTTTTATCTTTTTCTGTTGCCGTAAAAGCTATTACCGTTTTTGGTTTTTGTTGCTGCAAAACAAACTCTCTTATTACATTTGCTGGAATATCAGTGAAAGTGTGGCTTATAAAATTTATTCCATTTATTTCGGTGCTTTTTATATTCTCTGCACTCACAAGCTTTTTATATAGGTTTTTTATTTTGGTTTCGGATTTTTTGTGTTCTTGACTTAAAATACTTAATCTGCTTGTTATTTCACTCACTGGCGCTTTTACGAATTCTGCAACTTTTTTTAAGTTAATTTCATTATCACGTACATAATTGATTGCTTCCTGACCAGTTAAAGCTTCAATTCTCCTCACTCCAAAAGCAACAGAACTCTCTGTTACTATCTTAAATAAACCGATTTCTCCAGTATGTTCAACGTGCGTGCCACCACACAGTTCCCTTGAATCTCCAATCTTCACTACTCTTACTTGATCTCTATATTTTTCGCCGAATAACGCCATAGCTCCTTCGTCTATTGCCTGATTCATGCTTTGAATTTTTGTAGATGCGGAAAGATTTTCTCTGATTAGAGAGTTTACCATATCCTCTACCCAAAACAACTGATCTTGAGTCATTTGAGTGTTATGGCTGAAGTCGAATCTCAGTCTATCTGGTGCAACTAGGGAACCTTTTTGAGTGACATGATCACCTAGAATTTTTCTGAGTGTAAAGTGCAGAAGATGTGTAGCTGAATGATTTCTTCTTAAGGTTTGCCTTCTTTCCTTGTCAATGCTTGCTGCAACTGTGTTACCTTTACAAATTGAACCGAACTTAACTATGCATCTGTGCAAATATAGGTCATTAACCTTATTGGTATTCTCGACTATAATAATACTTCTATCAGATTTGATCAGACTGCCAGTATCTCCCACTTGTCCACCTGACTCGCCATAAAAAGGTGTTTTATCAAGTATAATGGTTATCTTTTCTCCCTCCTTTGCAGAATCAATTACTTCATTTTTAGAGGAAACTATAGCTAGTATTTTCGCATCACTTACTTCATTGAACTCATAACCAACAAATTTTGTTTTGCCAAATTTATTGATCAAATCAAACCATACTTGCTCAACAGATTTTTCACCAGATCCAGCCCATTTAGCACGTGCTCTCTCTTTTTGTTCTCCCATTGCATCATCAAAACCCTTCTGGTCAAAATTTATTTTTTTCTCTTTTAAAATGTCAAGTGTAATATCCAAAGGAAATCCGTAGGTGTCATATAGCTTAAACGCTGATTCTCCAGGCAAAGTATCGCCCGATTTTAAATCTGTAGTGAATTTCTCCAGGAGATTGATACCTTTCATCAAAGTGTCTTTAAAGTTTTCTTCCTCTGATTTTAACGTCGTTTCTATTAAGCTTTTAGCTCTGACTAATTCAGCTCCCATATAAGCCGAACTCGTGCTATCTATCAACACTGGAAAAATACGATGGAGTAGGGAATCATTATATCCAAGCAGGTGAATATAACGTGTGGCTCTCCTAATTAATCTGCGTAATACGTAATTCCTGCCCTCATTTCCAGGAAGCACTCCTTCTGCGATGAGAAATGCAGCCGCGCGAAGATGATCTGCTATGATCTTATGCACTATTTTATTTTCCGTTCTTCCACAGTACTCTTGTGATTTACTTATCAGAGCAGAAAATAGATCAATATCATAGTTATCATGGACGTTTTGCATAACAGCCGCTATTCTTTCAAGGCCCATTCCAGTATCGATGCATTTTTTTGGCAATTTGTGTAAATTACCTTCTTCATCTTTGTTAAATTCCATGAATACCAGATTCCAGATTTCAACAATTCTATCGCCCTCTTGTAAATTAGGACTCCCATGGTCATAAAAAATTTCAGAACATGGACCGCACGGACCAGTGCTTCCCATACTCCAAAAGTTATCATCCGTTGTAATTCTTATGATTTTATCACTTGAAAAGCCACTTATCTTACGCCAAATCTCGTACGCCTCATCATCAGTATGGTAGACGGTTATGGATAGTCTGTTTTTATCAAGAGATAACTCTTTAGTGATAAATTCCCACGCAAATTCTATCGCAGTTTCCTTAAAGTAATCACCGAAGCTAAAATTTCCGAGCATTTCAAAAAATGTGTGATGCCGAGTTGTATAGCCAACATTTTCCAGATCATTGTGTTTACCGCCTGCTCTTAGGCACTTTTGACTTGAGACAGCACGTTTCATTTCAGTTTTTTGAGCACCAGTAAAAATATTTTTAAACTGCACCATACCAGCATTTGTGAACATGAGCGTTGGGTCATGTTCTGGAATCAAAGGAGAAGAAGAAACCTGCTCGTGGTCATTATTTACAAAAAATTTTATAAATCTTTCTCTGATTTCGTTTAGCTTCATCGTTTTTATTGAGGTTATCTATAAATAATAAGTTGTAATGGAAATAAAATCAATACCACTCTCTAGATCTCAGAACTTCTAGTGACATGCACCTTGTGGTAAGAAAAAATCAATATATTCACGATAAATTTACCTCATATCTGTGTTTTATATGTGGAAATTGGAATGGAAATTTATGTAGGCAAAGAAAAAAGAATAGCAAATGTGGTGACTCAACACTGGAATGACATAAAAGGATCAGACAGAGATTGGCCAGAAAGGCATGAAATAGACACTGCAGAAATAATGGAATCATGGCAGCATTGTTTTGTCATTGAAGTCAAGGATCAAGGTTATATTTGTGAAAATGCAGGAGAAAAGGCTGTTGAATTCTATGGTTTTGAGAAAAAGACGCGCATTGATAATAAGTATGCAATTGATGCACCATTTTTGCGACTATATAAAATAGATGCAGTTATTGATAAACTTGATACTGTAATAGAGAGTAAATGCCCGATCAATGAAGAGGAAGAAAGTGAAAGTGTTAAAATGAGGCAAGTATTGTTGCCACTTGGGAATAAAGAAGGTATAACACACATATTGGGCGTAATTACTTTTAAACTCCTTTAATGTACAATTTTAATTTGATTCTTTAATAAAATTATTTATACTAATGCTTAATTACTATTAAAGAACTCAATAGTAGTGCTTGTAAATTTATTTGGAATATGAAGAAAATAAAATTAAAGACCAAATCTTCTGTGAAAAAGCGCTTTCACCTTACAGCTAAGGGTAAAGTTATTTCTACTCAGTCAGGCAAAAGGCATGGCATGGTAAAGAGAAGTAAATCTAATATTCGTAATCAGCGCGGTACAACGATTCTTGGTAAATCTGACTCGCGTATAGTTAAGCTTCATATGCCTTACGGTATTTAACAAAATGGAGGTAAAATAAAATGGCTCGGGTAAAACGTGGAGTCACTACTCACGCTCGTCATAAAAAAATATTGAAACTGGCAAAGGGTTATAGAGGACGTGCAAAAAGCTGTTATAGAATTGCATTGCAAAGAGTTGAAAAAGCACTGCAATATGCTTACAGAGACAGAAGAACCCGTAAACGTGATTTCCGTAGCTTATGGATAATACGTATTAATGCAGCAGCAAGAGAGCATGGGCTTACTTATGGTAGGTTTATGCATGGTCTTACACTTGCCGGCATTGATTTAAATAGAAAAATTCTTGCTGAGATGGCAGTTAATTATAAGGATGATTTTGCCAAATTAGTAGAAACTGTAAGTGGTAAATTAGCGGAGAATTCTTAAAGCAAAAACACCATGAGAATTATTTTCATGGGATCACCAGGATTTGCTGTTAATTCTCTGAGCTTATTACTGAAATCAAAGAGCGAAGTGGTGGCAGTATACACCAAGGCTCCAAAACCTTCGGGGCGTGGACAGAAGCCAATGAAATCTCCAGTACATGTTATCGCTGAAGAAAGTAACATAGAGGTATGTACTCCTATCTCTCTAAAGTTCTCGGCAGAGCAAGAAAAATTTAGAAATTTCAAGCCAGACGTTGCGGTTGTTGCCGCGTATGGATTGATACTTCCAAGAGAAATTTTGAATATTCCAAAATATGGTTGTATTAATATTCATCCTTCATTACTACCAAGGTGGCGTGGTGCAGCCCCGATACAGCACACAATTTTAGCAGGAGATCAAGAAACCGGGGTTAGCATTATGCAATTGGATGAAGGATTAGATTCCGGCCCTATTTTAAAACAGGAAAAATTTCTTATCGAAAAGAACGATAATTACAAGACATTGCATGATAAATTATCTAAGCTAGGCAGTGATTTACTGCTGAAAGTGCTAAACGAAATTGAAAAACAGCTTCCCTTAAAACAGAACGATAACAATGCATGTTACGCTGACAAAGTGGAAGACTATAAAATTTATGCAAGTGATGCCTGTGAAGTTGCTTATAGAAAGGTTAAAGCGTTTTACCCAAAAGCATTCATTAAGATAGAAAATAAACGTATCAGGATACTTGATGCTGACTTTGAAGCTCTCGCTTCAGAACAAGGTGAGATTGTTAACGATAATATGCACATAAGTTTAAAAGGTGGCACTTTAATTCCTAAAGTTGTACAAATGGAAGGGAGAAATCCTTGCAGTATTGAAGATTTTATTCGTGGCTTGAAATCAAGCATGGTAAAAAAATTTATAGAATAGACTACTTTGGAGGGAAGGTTAGGAGGGCTAAAGCAACTTCTACAATTTGGTATTCCGCTGCTTGTTAGCGGAATCTACAACAAGATACCGCGTTTTGGTGTACGAACATTGCAATTTGCAGGTAATTTGAGTAGTAGATGGTGTCATTCCAGTCTGGAATCCAGTTTCTATTGTACAGCCACCTGGTGTGCTCATTTAAAGTGAAGTTTTCTGGATCCCAGTGTCTGGGCACTGGGATGACATCTTTCTTGGTCTCTTGTATCACAATGTTCGTACAGTTGTGGATACCGTGGCGGTATGACGTAGTAGCTATATATAGACAAATTCCTTTTTCTTAGATATAATTTTAAAAAACTTTCCATATAAAAATGAAAATAAAAAGAGCTTTAATATCAGTATACGATAAAACGAATATAATTGATCTTGCATCGTTTTTAATGCAGCAACAAATAGAAATTCTTTCAACGGGAAATACTTATAAAACGCTATCTAGTGCAGGAATAAAAACACAAGAGGTCTCAGATTACACACAATTTCCAGAGATACTGGGTGGTAGAGTAAAAACTTTACACCCTAAAATTCATGGAGGAATACTTTGTAATAGAGAAAAACACAAAACGGAAATACAAAATCTAGGTATTGAGCCAATAGAGCTGCTTATAACTAACCTATACCCATTTTGGGAGACAGTAAGTAGCGGCTCAAATGAAGAGCAAATTATAGAACAAATTGATATCGGCGGAGTGGCGTTAATTAGAGCTGCAGCAAAAAACTTTCGTTTTACTTCAGTTATTTCTAGCATTCAAGACTACGAAGCACTAAAAGCTGAGATGATAAAAAATAACAATGAAACAACATTGGAATATAGAAAATATTTAGCAACCAAAGCATTTGCTCTCACTGCACACTACGATTCTAATATTCACAGTTGGTTTTTATCCCAGAGTAAAAATAATGAGTTGCCAGAGTTTTTCGCACTATGTGGGCATAAAGCACAAGAATTAAGGTATGGTGAAAACCCTCATCAAAAAGCTGCATTTTATAGTAATCAATTTACAGAATATCCGTTGGAAAAACTACATGGAAAAGAGTTGAGTTATAATAATATAGTAGATATAGAATCCGCACTTAACATAACTTCTGAATTCGAAGAACCTGCAGCAGTGATAATAAAGCACAATAACCCGTGTGGCGCTGCTGTTGGTGATAATGCTTTGGAGGCATATGAAAAGGCCCTATCGTGTGATGAAGTAAGCAGTTTTGGTGGTATAGTTGCCTTAAATCGGGAGATAGATTTAAGGCTAGCAGAAAAATTAAACGAGATATTTTTGGAAGTTGTGATAGCACCATCAGTAAACAATGAGGCGCTAAAAATTTTACAAAGAAAGAAAAATTTAAGAGTGATTATTCATAAATCTTTCCAACAAAATGTGAAATACCAAATTAAAAACGTTGTTGGCGGGTTTTTGGTGCAAGAAAATAATGATCACAAGATAAAAGCAGAACAAGTAACAGAATGCACTACAACAGAAAAAGAAAAAAAAGATCTTATTTTTGCCTGGAAAATATGTAAGCATGTGAAATCCAACGCAATAGTTATAGCAAAAGATGGTTGTGCTATTGGCATCGGTGCAGGACAAACAAGCAGAATAGATGGTGTTAACATTGCAGTGAAAAAAGCAGGTGAAAAATGTAAAGGTGCGGTGCTTGCTTCAGATGCATTTTTCCCATTTCCAGATAGCATAGTAGAAAGCGCAAAACATGGGATTACAGCTATAATTCAGCCCGGCGGCTCGCTGAAAGATCAAGATGTGATAAAAGCTGCAAATGAAAATAAAATTGCTATGTTTTTCACTGGCGTTCGCAGTTTTTTCCATTAGGCTTTGTGTCTTATCGTCATACCGCCACAAACCGTCATACCGCGATTCATTCGCGGTATCTCTCAACATAGATCCCGCTAGCGGGATGACAAATATACCGCCGCAGCGCTAACAAGAGATCCCGCTAACACGTAGCGGGATGACGGTTGTCAGCCAAGTAGCCCCCTATGATGTCATTCCAGCGCCCCTATGATGTCATCCCAGTGCTCCCTGTAATGTCATCCGAGTAGCTGACACTGGGATGACACCCTCCTAGTAGAAACGCTTTTGTAATTGCAACATTCGTGCAATCTTTAGCCATAAACATTAAGAAATTTACCAAACGAAAAAAAAGGCAAAAGAAGCCCCGTGGTGGTTGGCTATTTACTATGTACTAAAATATCGGCTTTTTTTTTATTCTAAAACGCTTGATTAAGAGCGATTTAGCTGCTTTTAACTTGCAACTAACCTACACCGCAAGTGTTTAAGAAATTTACTAAGCAGGAAAAAAGGCAAAGAAACCCCGTAGTAGCTAGCATTCAAATTCTCCCTTGTCAATTTGACGTCTTTTGCTGTCTTAAACGCTTTGTGAGCGCGTTTCGGCTTATATAGGTAAAAACCTAGAAATTTTTAAAGACATGCGATGCACGTAGTGCGAAAAATTAAACATGAGACGCCAAATACCCTAAGTTTTTTGTCATTAACCTGCACAGATTGCGAAGATAAATAAATAGCTTCAGTTTCATGATAAGAGGGCTGGCGGAGTTTGTCAAGTAAGTTTTTTCGTTTCTGTGACCAGTTGGACTTAAAGTCTACACAAAAAACGTTTACAACCAACGTTCAACATGGTAAATTAAAAACGGTTTATTCCTCGGTAGCTCAGTGGTAGAGCAGTTGGCTGTTAACCAATTGGTCGCTGGTTCGAATCCGGCCCGGGGAGCTCTTCTCTGTTGAATTTTAGTGTTGATTTTATATGGGCATTAAATCAGTCGTTTTATGTATACTAGATGGCTGGGGAAATGGAGTAGAAAACAGTAAATACAATGCTATTAGCAACGCAAATCCACCCTGTTGGCAATATATTAGCTCTAATTATCCAAAATGCAGTTTATCCGCCTGTGGAGCTGATGTGGGGTTACCTGGTGGTCAAATAGGTAATTCAGAAGTTGGCCATATGAATATTGGCAGTGGTAGAGTAGTAATGCAAAGCCTTCAGCGTATTAATCAAGAGATTGGAACAATAGAAAACAATGTAAATCTACAAAGTTTTATTAATGATCTAAAAAGTAAGAACGGAGTATGCCATATAATGGGATTGGTGTCCGATGGTGGTGTTCATTCGCATCAAAAGCATATTTCAACTTTAGCAAATAAAATATCACAGCATGGAATAAAAGTGGTGATACATGCATTTTTAGATGGCAGAGACACATTGCCAAATTCAGGAAAAAAATGCATTCAAGAATTTACAAAGAGTATAAAGGGAAATGACACAAGAATTGCTACTGTTTCTGGGCGTTACTATACTATGGACCGTGACAACAGGTGGAAGAGAACAATCGAAGCTTATGAGGCTATCGCATTTGCAAAGGCACCTTGTCATGATAATGCAGTATCGTTGATTGATGAAAATTATCAAAATAACATAACTGATGAGTTTATTAGGCCCGCAGTAATAGGTGACTATCAAGGTATAAAACCAGAAGATGGAGTGCTGTTGGCTAACTTTCGTGCTGATCGAATGATACAATTAGCAAGTATTTTGCTTGGCAAAACAGATTACGCTAAGGTAGCAAAATTCTCTTCAATTTTAAGTATGATGAAGTATAAAGAAGATCTCAAAACTCCTTATATTTTTCCTCCTACTTCTTTCGCTGATACTCTAGGACAAACAATAGAAGACAATAAATTACGACAATTACGTATCGCCGAAACCGAGAAATACGCTCATGTGACTTTCTTTTTCAATTGTGGAAAAGAAGAACCTTTCTCTGGTGAAGAAAGAATACTCATTCCCTCACCAAAAGTTCAAACTTACGATTTGCAGCCCGAAATGTCAGCCTTCGAGCTCACAGAAAAGCTTGTAGAAAAAATTCACTCCCAAGAATTCGCACTGATAGTTGTAAATTACGCTAATCCTGATATGGTAGGGCATACAGGTAATATAAAAGCAGCCGAGAAAGCTGTGCTAGCTGTAGATGATTGTCTTGCGAAAGTGCTGAATGCTGTTAAAAAGTCAAGCAACACCGCATTAATTGTTACTGCAGACCATGGTAACGTGGAATGTATGTTCGATGAAGAAAATAATACACCTCATACAGCACACACTCTAAATAAAGTGCCATTTATTGTGTCTTGCGATAATCTAAAACTAAGAGACGGAAGGTTATCTGACATTGCCCCTACTATTTTACAGCTACTTGGAATTAAAAAACCAAACGAAATGACAGGCAGTTCGTTGATTTCTTGCATTACCCTCTGTCATTCCAGCTAGGCAGCGTTATGCACCGGAATGACATCAAATAGATGTGTTTTAACTTAATCCAACTTTTAAATTTTTCGCTGTTAGTACTAATGATTCATTAAAGAAGCTGTCAATATCACCAATACTATCTATATTTTTTGTACTGATAGATTGGTCAATTCTTTTGACCAAATTAGATAAAACTTTATTAGGGCCAATTTCAACAAATTTGTTAATGCCACGGCTTGACATATACAAAACCATTTCTCTCCATTTCACTCTGCTTACAACTTGCTTGGCGAGTAAAGTTTTTATAACTTTGGGATCACTCTCCTCTTTAGCTGTAACATTTGATATCAAAGGAACTATAGGACGGGTTATTTTAATACCCTTCAAAAACTCCAAAACTTTTTCATCAGCAGGTTTCATAAGAGATGAATGAAAAGGCCCACTAACCTGTAATTTAATTAGTTTCCTCACACTCGAGTTTTTGAATAAATCGGGTAACATTTCAAGAGCTTCTCTAGTGCCACTTATAACCACTTGTCCGCCACCGTTATCGTTTGCAATTTCACAAATTCCGTCAATTTGAACTGATTTCAATATATCTTCCACTTCATTTATCTCTGCTCCAAGCAACGCAACCATTCCGCCTTTACATTTCAGTGAAGCTTCATGCATTGCTTCGCTGCGAACTTTCAGCAGCTTGATTGCAGACTCAAGCGTTAACGCTCCTGCAGCACACAGCGCTGTATATTCGCCAACTGAATGCCCACAAACATATTTAACATTGTGATCAGTGAAAAGAGATTTGCCAAACACATGCTCCATAACACGTAGCATTGCAATTGATACTGCCATTATAGCTGGCTGAGCGTTTTCTGTAATGGTTAATTCTTCAATAGGACCGTTGAAGATTAAATGAGACAGCTTTCTACCCAATATGCTATCTACTTCATTAAATACTTGTCTTGCAACGGAAAACTCACTATATAAGCTCCTTCCCATTCCTACAAACTGAGAGCCCTGACCAGGGAAAGCGAAAATCATGATAACTATTATTTATTCCCTATTGGGCATAACATTTTATCTATTTTTTGTCAATATTTTAGAATAATGATTGACTTAGTGAATTAAGTTCACTAGAATATTAACTGACTAAAAGTTTATAAGCAACAATGAATTATCATAAAATTATTATAGTTATGACAGACGGTCAAGAGTTTGAAACTCGTTCCACTTATGGAAAGGAGGGAGACAGGGTAAAGCTTGATAGAGATCCTCTTACTCACCCTGCATGGACTGGAAGTTTGACAAGCGAGTCAGCAAGTAAAACTAGCAAATTAGCTAAGTTTAACGATAAATATGGAAGCATTTTCTAATTTTCCTCCTCTTTAAGTTTTAGAGAGTTTACTGAAGCATGCATAAATACAAAAATATAGGCTATGTTGCTTCTCCATCACCAAAGTCCCAGGAAGTATCTAAACTATTAAAGAAACTTAATTTTATCAATATAACAGAAGAAAATAAGTCCGAAATCGATCTATTGATAGTTATTGGCGGTGATGGCTTTATGCTACGCACCTTACATAATTACGTTATAGAAAACAAAAACACACACGTATACGGAGTAAACACTGGCAATGTTGGGTTTTTGATGAATAAATGCTTTAGCTGCAGTGAAGATTTAATTGATCATATAGAGCATGCAACTTCAACTCAGTTAACTTTGCTAAAAATAGAAGCAACAGACACAAGTGGCAAGAGATATCATTACATAGCAGTAAACGAAGTATACGTTTTTAGAAAAGCGAACCAAATAGTAGAGATGAATATTACTATTAATGATAAGCTAAAAGTAGAAAAATTTAGAGGGGACGGAGTAATATTATCTACCCCCACAGGCAGCACTGCATACAACTTCTCTGCCGGTGGCCCAATCTTGCCGCTAAATTCAAATTTACTTGCACTCACTTCTATCAATAGCTATTACCCAAGGCATTGGAATGGAGCGTTAATATCAAACGATACAATCGTACAAATTGACATTAACGACACAAAAAACCGTCCAGCACTTGTAGTATCAGATTACAAGGAGTTTCATAATATATCACAGATAAAAATACAAAAAGACCACGAAAACACAATAACTTTGCTTTTTGACAAAGATTACCCTCTGAATGAAAGGATCTTTGATAGACAATTTCTATACTAATAATGTATCTGTTCAGATACATGGCTAATGTACAAATATTGAAACAAAAATTCCAGTGCCCCTGTGATGTCATTCCAGTGCTTGACACTGGAATCCAGCTTTTGATCAAAAATGTTGTATAGTACACAATCAAATTTTCTGGATCCCAGTGTCTGTGCACTGGGATGACACCCATTTGTTCCTATAGTTGTCTTTTCTCGTCTACTTTATTTTGCCACTCTGCTAAACAGATACATTATCTGTAAATTGGTATTTACTACATCTTAATAACTATAGCGTAATCAATGCAGCATAGTAATTAACTTTGGAGTGAATATGCATGGGTCAGTCGAAAAATCAACAGTAAAATTAACTTCTTACGAACAAACAGGTGACAGTAGCAAGATAACACTAAAAGATCCACCATCGCCTGAAGAAGCAGGAAATGCTATCTCAAGTGTGCTGAATGTAGTACCACGTGTGCAGGGAATGTCACATGAAGAATCAGATGATGAGGAAGTGGATCCTACTTATGCATCTGTAAATCGACAAAAAGATGGTGATGGAGCACCACCGATTTTGCCAAAAGCTCCAGGTTTACAAGACAAAGAAGACAAAAATTTGTTTGGTCTTAGTACTGAAGTACTACCTCCTTCCCTAGAAGAAACAAAAGGTGAGACTCATGATTGGGTATCACAAACAGCAAGTTTAGGTTTAGGAGGATTATCTGGTAATGGATCAGAAGAACATATTTATGCAGCTATAGACCCAAATGCAAAATCTTCGAAAAAGAGTTTAGACAGTGGAATAGGTGGTCAAAACTCAAAAGATGATTTAGGTGCGTCTTCAAATACTTTACCATCGTATAAAAGCAAAGATGACTCTGAAGAGTCTTTGTCACTAAATTCTGATATAGGTAGCACAACAAATAAAAAAACAAACAGATTCTTGCCAAGAGCAAAGTATGCCATGCAGCAGAAGGGTTTTATAATTTTTGTGCAAGTGCTATTATACTCAGTATATCTGCAGCTTTATTATATTTACAAGATAAAGCAAAATTTATTGCATTTTTTACAAACAGCCCAAAATATATCACTATACCAGTTATCGCACTTGCTGCATTGCTTGCAATTGGTCCAATATTTTTTGCAACAAGGCAATTTATAGATACTGAAGAACATTCCATTCAAAAAAAAGATGCGGATAAAATTTTAGCTGAGGTGTTGGAGCACCAGCCAAAAGATAAAGCTATAAAATCTGTAAGACTGGAATATAGCAATGGCACTCATTCAAATTTTGTACTTAATGCTTGGGAAGCTAAACAAGGCTTCACTAACATTGACGAAAAAGTAATTACTAGAACTAATAAAATAAAATCAGTAATTAACGACAGACCAATATTTACTGCATTATTTACTGGTGTAGTTGCTGCAAATATAGCGTTTCCTCTAGGGCTACTTGCAACACATGGTGTTAATGGTGTACAAAAATTTTACCAAAAACCTTTGACTAATAACATAGGATTATCATTACTTATAGGTTCTGGTATACTTGCATTACTCATTGTGGGTTTTGGCATACATTATTATAGAAAAACAAATTGCACTAATCTTATATATTCGCAGGAAAAGATTGACCCTGAAAGCGTTAACAAGAAATTCATTGAAGAAATAAAACACGAAAGAACAAATGTTCTTGGAGAAAACCACGGTAAAGACGCTAAACGCAGCAGCTTAACGCTTGAGCAAGTTGTGGTTCAATCTCATAATTGTAAGGATGTTGTTTATAGTGTCGGTTAATAAAATGCATGATATAGCTAGTGCAGCCCTACGTCATACCGCCGCAGACCGTCATACCGCGATTCATTCGCGGTATCTCTAGATCCCGCTAACACGTAGCGGGATGACGATTGTCAGGGTAGCACCTCCCCTGTCATCCAAGTAGCTGACTGACCTTACCCAGAAAAAGTGGAGAGAAAGTGTGGAATGTTTTTTACAAAAAGAATGATGCATCAAATTGTTCTGGAATGCAATAGTTAATAGTGACGTTGTTTTTTATAAAAAATTTTTATATATTCAAATATAGCAGTTTTGATATGCTGTTTAGAGTGCCGAGAGGTGTCTATTGGTAACTCCCTTTTTAGAGAACTGAAGAAGCTTTCCACAACAGAATTGTCGTAACAACAACCTTTATGATTCATCTATGTTTTTTATGGATCAGAGATATTGATAACCTTGCAAAGCATATTGTGAACCTTGGTCACTGTGCAGCAGTAGATTTTTAACAGGTTTACGCCTATTAATGGCCATTAATAAAGAGTTCATAACCAATTGTTTATTTATTGCACTACTCATTAACTACCATACGTGAGAATTATTGCTGCCAAATATAGCCATCCCTCCTTGGTTTTGATGTAAGTAATCCCATACTTTATTTGGTTGATCAACAATAAAGTTTTGATCTAGTATATTGGGAGCTACAGCTCTATTATCTGTTTGTTGTTTTTTAATTTTAAACTTTCTTCTCAGTATAGCCCTGATGTCATTTTTCTGCATAATACTTTGCACCGTTTTCAAATTGCAACTTTTACCCAAAGCCTTCAATTCAGCATGAATTTTAGGAGCTCCATATCTACATTTAGAAACTTGATATATTTTTTGAATAGCTTCGAGTAGCTCTTTATTTGCTGATTCTCTACTGCTTATTTTTCTTGTGGTCCACTTATAGTAGCCACTAGCAGAAAATCCTACATAATTCCTGTACTTTATAGCAGTTACTATATAAAAAAATATTTTACTCTTTTTGACTGGCCAGGGTTTTTTTTTAAATGTCTCTTTCCCTTGTTACTCTTGCTTTGTAAATCAAACCTCTCTTTGTCGTAAGGAGCCATGTTACCTCTACCTGGAAATGCATCTGCTGCCGACTTTTTTTCGTTGTGTTTCTTTATCCATTTTCCTAATAAACCACCCTTTATTCCTAAATCCTTTGCTGTTTTTGTAATTGTTTGACCTGCCTTTCTTTGTTCATTTGCCAGTTTAACAGCTTCCAATTTGAATTCTGCCGTATATTCTCTTACCATTTCTAATCCTCCAAAATTTTATTTTACCCAAAAAAACTCTTTTCTTTCTCTCCACTTTTTCTGGGTAAGGTCAGTCTGTCCAGGTTCCAAGATCGGTGTCAAAAATTGCTCAAACCATCCATTAAAAACATCCATATTACAGTGGCCTTCAAAGGTTAACGGAACAACTATCTTTCTTCCACTTAAGGCTGCAACCATACTGATTCGTTGAGTTTTCTTTCCAGATTTTAAGGCATAAAACCGCTGTCCTTTCTGGCAATATCCGTAGGGGTAGTCTTCGGTGTTATCAATGCCAGACTCATCTATATACACTAAGTTTTTAGGTTCTTTTGTCGCTATAATTTTCAAAAATTCAGCACGTTTTTCTTCGTTTCTTTCCTTGTATCCATATGTCTTTTTTTGCGCGTAAATCCAATTTTTTTAAGGGCTCGATAGATCGTTTGGATACTAACGTTGTTCCAAAGTTTAGCCATTTCCGATAGAGTCTTTCCTCCGTGTTCTCTGGCAAATTTGGCAAAGGTATCCCAGTCGGTAATTTTGTGATTGTAACCCCCATTTCCAAGTTTTTTTGATTGAAAGTCTCCTGTTTCTTTTCTTCTTTGCTGCCACTCCCATAAAGTAGTTCGTCCAATCTTAAATCTTGCTGCCACTGTTTCTCTGCTTTCTCCTTCGTCTAGCGCTTCCATTGCTTTTTTTCTTAAATCATAACTATATGCTGCTGGCATTCAACCTCCTCATCATCATCTATCCTTATCCTATCACATCCGGACTTTTATGGAAAGAGCTATATTTTTATCAATTCTGCAATCATTTATCTTAATATTAAGTTTCTTAAACCTTCTTGATGCTTGTGAATAGCTGATAACTGCCAAATCTCTTCCTATTTGTTGCAAGTACCCTTTTATAAACCCGACTGTTTGTCTTAAACCAATTCTAAAGAAACTGACGATTATATGCACCAAAATCACAACTTTATCACTATAAATATAGTTGCCGCCCTGCATTTTTGGACAATTCTCGTACCAATTTTCTACGGCGTCATTGATATAACAAAAAATGCTTCCTCTTTCTTGGAGAAATTTGTTATATTCATGGCAGTTACTGACTCTCATTTTTTGTGGCATATTTTTTCTTCAACAGTTAAATGGCTATTTATAATGAATTTTGTCAGTAACTGCCAGTTCTTTTCACTTGAGCGATGCAACAAAGCCATCCTAGTGTCACGCACTGGGATGACATCATCCTTTTTTTGGGATTCCAGCGTCACGCGCTGGAATGACACCTCTCTTGGGCTCTCTTAGCTATAAATATTAAGGAATTTACCAAACGAAAAAAAAGGCAAAAGAAACCCTAGGGTAGCTAGTTATTCACTATCCATTTTTTAAATCGGCGTTTTTTGATGTTTTAAATGCTTTATAAGCGCATTTCAGCTTATATTAGATAAAAACCTAGAAATTTTATAAAGACATAAGGTGCACATAGTGCAAAAAATTAAACATGGGACGCCAGATACGTGAGTTTTTTTGTCATTTAATCTGTACAGAGAAGATAAATAAATAGCTTCAGCTTCGTGGTAAGGGGGCTGGCGGAGTTTGTCAAGGGATTTTTGACGAAATGATTTTGAAAGCAAAGAGCGGGAGAAGGGGTTCGAACCCTCAACCTCAACCTTGGCAAGGTTGCGCTCTACCAATTGAGCTACTCCCGCAATTAAATTAACCTAAATTTACTTAATTATAGGCATATACAGCGATTTGTAAACCCCGTGTACACGAAAAATGTGAGAGCCCATAAATTTGCGTGGTTCCTTCTATGATCTTTTCGTATACTTAAGACTCATTTTTGATTATCATAGGTTTTCAATTGTGCCAAAAAATGTATTAATTTTATGGGAATATTTTTATATAAAGACGACTTGCCAGCTAGTTCAATACCAGATGATATAAGGTCTATAGCTGTTGATACCGAGGCAATGGGGCTACTTCATAGCAGAGATAGATTATGCCTTGTGCAGCTCTCTTTTAATGATGGCAACGCTCACTTAGTTCAACTCAAGAACGATTATACAGCGCCAAATTTGAGAAAAACATTAGAGGATAAAAATATAACTAAAATATTTCACTTCGCGCGATTTGATGTGAGCATAATACGTTATTACTTGGAAACTTGGGCACTTCCGTGCTATTGCACAAAGATAGCTTCACGTTTAGTTCGCACTTACACAGATAATCATAGCTTAAAAGAGTTATGCTTAGAGCTGCTTGATACCAAACTAAATAAGCAGCAGCAATCTTCTGATTGGGGAAATGAAAATTTAACAGACAAACAAAAAAGTTATGCTACATCTGATGTTTTGTATCTCCACAGGATAAAGGAAAAGCTAGACTTAATGCTGGAACGTGAAAATAGAAAAGAATTGGCCCAAAAGTGCTTTGAATTTCTTCCTACTCGTATTGAGTTAGACTTAATGGGTTGGGAAAACGTGGATATCTTTAACCACCAGATGTAATAGAAGTTTTTTGTTTATGCAAAACACTTTAGATACCGTCTTGTAAGTCAACGAGAAAAATATAAAAATGTTATCTTTTGGTCCATATAAGTTTGTTCCAACAAGTTTAAAGTATAACAAAAAGAATCGCTGGAGCGTAATTGAATGTATTGATGTAATGCCGTCACTTCAAAACATAGGACAAGGAGTAGAAAATATAGAGCTAGAAATAACCATTTACCTTAATAGTCTTAAGGGGCTAAATCAACTAAAGAATATGAAAGAAGCTGAAAAAGATCAGATCCCACACACTTTAGTAGATAGTTTAGGTAATTTTTTAGGACAGTTTGTGATTACACAATTAGAGGAAAGACAGATATCTTTTTTTCCTGGTGGGCTGCCGAAAAAAGTTGAATTTAGTTTAAGTTTAAAGAGTTATAGTGGTACACATATTCACTAACCAACTACATTCAATTTTTGATTTTAAACTTCAGTCAACCTCCTAGTTCTATAGTTCTTGATATGATCTGGATCAAAGGCCTTTTTTGAACTTAAAACACCAAAAACTACATGAAGTAACCTACGCATTGCAGCTCCCACAATTGCCATATTATGCTTGCCTTTCTCTTTTAACCTCTCGCAATAAATCACAATAATAGGGTTGTGATTTTTAGCTACTATAGCGGGAAAATATATTGCTTTACGCAATGTTCGTGAACCTGATTTACTTAATCTGGGCTTGGCATATACAGATGATCCTGATGTTATATTTCGTGGTATAGTTCCAGCATATGCTGCCAATTGTCTGGCATTTATAAAAGCTTTTATGTCAGGAATTTCAGCTAAAATAGCTATTGCTGATTCCTCTCCTATTCCTGGAATAGTCAATAAGAGTTGAAAGTTTTCCAACAACTCTTTGTGCTGTTTTAATAGTTCACGTATGGAGTTTTTTATTGTTTCTATTGATTGTTCTATGTTCACTGCAAGGTTTTCCCAAGCATTTGCAACTTCTTCAGGCAGTCTCTCCTTCTTTTCTAAATGATTATTTACGAATGTTAATCCATCTTTTAATGCAGCTGAGCAACGATAAAGATGCTTTAATTTTTTCTTTTCAGAAGAAGGTGGTGTCCAGCGAGTTGGTTCCTGTCTTTGGCAATAATCTCTGCATCAATCTGGTCATTCTTTTGTCGTACAAGCTTACTCCTTGCATAAGACTTAATACAATAAGGATTTACAACACTAACAAAATGTCCAGCATTGTGTAGAAATTCAGCCAGAGCTTCACTATAACAACCAGTAGCTTCCATGCAGGCTTTTGCTTGTTCTATATTATGTTTTTGTAGAAAGCTCAGCAGACCTTGAAACCCATGATCATCGTTCTTAAAGCTCCTTTTCCTAGTTTCACGTTTTCCTTTTTTACTTATAAATGAGAGAAAAATATCAAAGCGATCTTTTGATATGTCTATACCTAAAAAGTTGTTGATCATATATAACCTCATACGTTACCATTTAAAATGAAAAGTAAGGCTAACCTTGTGAATACAGAATTAGAACCATTTAGGTCTTTCTACGATACCGTCCAGCCTCTACTTTTGAGAAGGGAGCTCTTTTCTAAAACACAGATTTTGTATCTAGGGCAATTTACAAAGTTCTTCCCTTCTCCATCTAATGCATAAGCTTAAAACATTAGATGCTTTTGACAAGATACAAGGGCAATTTTTCAAGCTCTGCGGTAAGAATTTAGTTGATTAACTGCTAATAGATACGCTATATTTTACAAAAATTTAGGTATTTTATGAGTGATGATATTACATCGGTAAATGATCAAAATTTCAAATCTGAAGTCACTGACTATAAAGGGTTTGTTCTGATAGACTTTTGGGCAGAATGGTGTGGGCCATGTAAAAGTCTAATGCCACGTATCGAACAATTGGCTAAAGACAGAAAAGGCAAGATTAAGATCTGCAAATTCGACATAGATGAAGGGACTGAAGTGCCAAGTAAGTATGGAGTGCAATCTATACCCACTTTAATCATATTTCAAGATGGTAAGGAAATTGCACGCAAAATTGGTGCAACAAATGATTTGTCAAGTTGGGTTGATAGTGAAATAAGCTAATAGACAAATTTGCTTTTGTGTGTATTATAAATATTGATAAAAGGGATTGTAGCTCAGTCGGTTAGAGCAGTTCGCTCATAACGAATTGGTCGTAGGTTCGAGTCCTACCAATCCCACCATTGTATTGATCTTAGCATGATCGTAACAATGAGAAAGCTGTAGTATATGAACTATATGTTGATATAATGGAGGAAATAATGAAATTTACTAAGTCTCTAAATAACAAGTTAGATGAATTGCACTTACTAAATCATCCATTCTACCAATCATGGAATACAGGAAGCTTAAGCTTGCAAGCTTTACAAACCTATGCTAAAGAATATTATCACCACGTTGCTGCGTTTCCTCGTTACATCAGTGGTATACATTTTCTGTGCCCAGATCTAAAAATGCGACAGGTTTTACTTGGTAATTTAATAGAAGAGGAACAAGGTGATGAAAATCATCCAGAGTTATGGAAACGTTTTGCTGAAGGGCTTGGCGTTGCGCGATCTGATCTTCGTGAAAGTGCACAGATTAAGGAGACACAAGAATTAATTGATGGTTACTTTGACATTGTAAGATCAGGTTTTGCAGCAGGTCTTGGAGCCTTGTACGCTTACGAACGTCAAACTCCAGAGGTTTCCAAGTCTAAAATTGAAGGTTTAAAAAAACACTATTCAATAAGTGATGAGCGTTCTCTTCAATTTTTTACGGTCCATATGCATGCTGATGAATGGCATTCTGAGGAATGTGCAAATCTTATTGAAGATCTAGATGAAAAAGAGCAAGATAAAGTTATGCAGGGTGCTCAAAAGGGAGCAAGGCTCTTGTGGGGTTTTCTTGATGGAATGATGAATGCTAGCGTGTGTTAGTAGTTGTAAGTAGCTTAAACTCAGTGATGTTGGAATGCAATGTCTGCATGTAATCTTCTTATATCTGACTTACGGCTTTGGGTTCATTTAGGCTATAGTGCAGAAGAGAAGTATCATTCTCAATTAGTTAGTGTTAATATTGATTTTACCTTTAAATCCCCCCCTTTAGGACTTACAACTGACCGGCTTGAGGATACTATATGCTACTTGGAGGTAGTTCAGAGTATTCAATCTCTCGTTCAAAGCAAGCAATTCAACTTAATCGAGCATTTAACTCATGATATATACAGGACCATTAATAACCTTGTGATGCAAAAAAAGCTTATTATTTCTTCTATAGGCGTAACTATTCACAAAGTTGCACCACCTGTCCCCAGTGTGCATGGAGGTGTTTTCTTTACTTATCGTAATGCGTTGCAAGAATGATTTACATTTCTATTGGCTCAAATATGGGGAATCGCTTTTCCCATTTACAAAAGGCTGCTCAGTTACTGCAGGAACGCTATTTTAAAAATTTAAAATCTTCAATTATTCTGGAAACTAAGGCTATTTTACCAAATGATGCTCCACCTGGGTGGGACAGGCCATTTCTAAATATGGTTGTGTATGGAAGTTGCTCTTCTTCTCCTGAAGAGCTGTTAAAGGGCCTTAAACAAATTGAATGTGACATTGGCCGTCTGCAGGTCTATGAAAAATGGGCACCTCGCGTTATTGATTTGGATATTTTGTTATGGGATGACCTGACACTTGATACACCCTACCTTAAGATTCCTCACCCAGAATTGATAAACAGACCATTTTTGCTTCACTTGATGGCAATGCTGAGTCCCATGGCAGTAGTTAACAAAACGTTTGGTACTGTTAACCCTAACATTAAGGATTGCTTTTTAAGGAGTTTTACGCTTTCACCAGAGCTTATAGGTATTGTCAATATTACTCCTGATTCATTTTCAGATGGTGGTCTTTATTATGATGCAGATCAAGCAACCAAGCAGGCACTGCGGCTGTTATCAGATGGTGCAAGCATAGTTGAACTTGGTGCTCAATCAACAAGACCTGGCTCCTCAATACAAACTCCAAAAGCAGAATATGCACGCTTAAAACCAGTGCTTGATGACCTTAATCAATATATGAAAGTTGGTGACATTAAAGTCAGCATTGATAGTTTCTGGCCAGATGTTATTTTGAATGTTTTGGAGCACTACAACATTGCCTGGGTAAACGATCAGAAGGGAGATCTAGATGATAATACCTTAAAAGCGATTGCTAGCAGTGGATATAGTATCGTTATTATGCATTCACTCTCCATACCACCACATAGTGACAACATTATCCCAAGTGACATTGATCCAATTGATACCATAAGTAATTGGGCAGAAAGGAACATTAATAGATTACTAGCTCTAGGTTTTGATCAAAGCTCGATCATTATTGATCCTGGTATTGGTTTTGGCAAATCTATGTACCAGAATATCCAGATTTTACGCAGTATAGAAACGTTACAAAATTTTGGCTGCAAAGTTCTGGTTGGTCATTCTAGAAAGTCATTTATTTCTTCTTTTTCTACAGAACCTGTCTTTAACCGAGATTTAGAAACAATTGCTTTAGCATCTGCATTGCACAACAAGGTTGATTTCCTTCGAGTGCATAATGTGCGTGATCACATGCGATTCTTTGTAGCTCAAGCTGCTTTACAGGGATGCTAGTTATCGGAATTATGGCTGTTGATCCCAAGGGGGTAATTGGAATAAATAATGGATTGCCCTGGCATTATCCAAGTGAGTTAGATCATTTTCGTCAGGTGACTGACAAACAAGTTATTGTTATGGGAAGAAAAACATTTGAAACTATGCCTCAAAACATATTGAAGGATCGTATCCCTGTTGTTTTTTCTCGTAACAAATTAAATTCTTGTTTTAACAGAGGAGTAAAATGCACTATTATTTCTTCTATGCAAGAGTTTTTGTCAATCCAAAGTAGTTCTAAAGTCTTCATGATTGGTGGAGCACAAATAGCGCACCTTTTTTTGGAGTATGATCTAATTTCAGAGTTTATCATAACAGAAATTCACAGACTTTATAAAGGTGATGTATATTTCAACTTAACACTTCTTGATGGATGGTATAAAACCGCTCTTGCTCAAACAAAAGATTATACTATATGCAAGCTGACACGTTAATATGCATGTTGAAGCAATTTATACCCACCGCATTGAATGTGGAGAAGTATTAGAGCAGGTTCTTGATCGCTATGTTTCAGAGTTGCTAAGAGAGGAAGTTGTTCTTGCTATCACATCAGAAATCATTTCTATTTGTCAAAAACAAGTAGTTTGCAAAACTGCTTGTTCTAAAGAAGAGCTAATCAAAAGAGAAGCTGATGCAATTGTTGATGTAGACCATAATTCTTACGGCATCTATTTAACAATCAAAGACAATATCTTAATTCCATCTGCTGGTATTGATGAATCAAATGGTAATGAAATGTATATTTTATACCCAAAGGATGTTCAGAAAACAGCTCTATCAATATGGAACTATCTCAAGACAAAACACTGCATAAAACATCTTGGTATTTTGATTACAGATAGTAACATAACACCTATGCGCCTTGGGGTTACGGGCGTTGCTCTTGGTTTGTGTGGATTTGAACCACTTTATTCCTATATAGGCAAGCCAGATCTTTATAATCAACCACTGCAAGTAACACAAGTCAATCTTCTTGATGCACTGGCAACATCTGCTGTTTTAGTGATGGGAGAAGGGGCAGAGCAAACACCGATGGCAATAATTAGTGGTGCACCAAAGGTTCACTTTCTTACTCATCCGCCAACTACAGAAGAAGAAAAAAGTGTGAAGATATCTATGGAATAGGACCTTTACTCTCCTCTCCTCATGCGAGCCCGCTGGTTAAAGAGTTAAAGAGGAACTTAAAAATTTGCTATTAGACTTCTTAGAGGTTGTCCACAAACCAAGGAATACGTAGTATATAAAGAAAGAATATTGAGGTAAGAGATGAGGAAAAAATATCCAACAGATTTAAGTAAAAGGGAATGGGCAAGAATAGAAAAACACTTCAGAGTATCGTACAAGAAAGGAGGAAGGCCACCAAAATACAGTAAGTGTGAGATAGTAAATGCAATTCTTTATATACTGCGCACAGGATGTCAATGGCGCTATTTACCACACGATTTTCCGCCGTGGAAGGCTGTGCATGAACAGTTTAGAAGATGGAAAAAGCAGGGAATTTTTGAGAAAATGAACTATGATATCACTAAATATAGTAGGTCAAAAATGGGAAGCCGAGCGCATGCATAGTGGACAGTCAATCGGTAAAAACCACGGAAAAAGGGAGGTCAAAGGTTATGATGGTGCGAAAAAGGTAAAGGGGAGAAAAAGACATATAATCACAGATACTCAAGGATTTGTGCTTGGTTGCTATGTAGGAGCTGCAAGCGAAAATGACAGAGATGGGGTGAAGATGGCATTGGACAATATGAAGCAAAAATACAGCAATATTAAGAAAATGTGGGCTGATATGGGATACCAAGGAAAAGATTTAAAGGATTACGTAAAGAGAGAATATGGGATAGATATTGAAATTGTCAAAAGGCCTCCATGTAGGTTTTGGGTGCATAAAGATACACCACTAGAACTATTGCCACAACGGGATCCTGGATTTTCAGTACAGCCGAGAAGGTGGGTGTTAGAGAGGACTTTTGCTTGGATCAATAGAAATAGAAGGCTATCAAAGGAGTACGATTTACTTACAACATCTACTGAAAGTTTCATATATCTGGCTATGAGTAAAGTTATGTTAAGTAGGGAATATGCTTGATTTACTGGTTTGTGGACAACCTCTTACATAACCATATAACATTGGGAATAGAAACAAAAAACTTGCTTGACACCCTTCGCCAGCCCCCTTATCATAAAACTGAAGCTATTGTATTTGCTTTCGCCAATCTGCAGATTAAAAGGTAAGGATTACTTAATGTATCGGCGTCTTATGTTCAATTTTTTGCAGTATATAGATACTGTATGTCTTTACAAAACTTCATCTACATCTAGATTTTTATCTAAATAAGCTGAACGCGCTTATAAAGCGTTACAAGACATCAAAAAATGCCAATATTCGACAGAGATAGTAAAAGACTAGCTAACTCGGGGATTCTTTGTCTTTTTTTCTGCTTAGTAAATTTCTTAAACATTTGCAGCGTAAGTTAGTTGCAATTAAAAGCAGCTTAATCTTGCTTGTCAAGCGTTTAAAACATAAAAAACGCCAATATTTTAAAGCGGATAATAACCCCAGGGCTTCTTTTGCCTTTTTTTTATTTGGTAAATTTCTTAACGTTTGTAGCTAAACGACAACCGTCATCCCGCTTACGTGTTAGCGGCTAAGAGATACCGCGGCGGTATGACGGTTTGCGGCGGCATGACCTCGTCATTCCCCTACGTGTTAGCGGGATCTAGAGATACCGTGACGGTATGACGGTTCGCGCGGTGGCATGACCTCGTCATCCCGCTACGTGTTAGCGGGATCTATGCTTTGAGATACCGCGAATGAATCGCGGTATGACATAGGGAACCCTTTCTTGGGTTAGCTATAGATTTACTTCGCATATTCAGCTAATTTTTATTACAATTACAACAAAATAATTTTGGCTTTGATGAAAACTGTATATGTATGTCAATCCTGTGGTCACAGCACTGGTAGGTGGGTAGGGAAGTGCATCGCATGTGACAATTGGGATACAATTGTTGAGGAAATAGCAGTAAAAACGGGCAAAAGAAGTATATCTGCACCAATTTTAATAAAGACGTTATCGGGTAGCGAAATTATCACTCCAAGTCGTTTTTTAACAGGAATAGAAGAATTAGATAGAGTTTTTGGTGGGGGTATCGTTCAAGGTGCTAGCATTTTAATTGGTGGCGAACCTGGAATTGGGAAATCCACCCTTTTGCTTAGAATTGCAGCTAATGTTGTGCAACTTTCCTCTTTTGAATGTCTTTATGTATCTGGCGAGGAATCTTTAGAGCAAGTGAGTCTCAGAGCAAAGCGTCTTAAGATAAATGAACCTAAAATTAAGCTTTTATCTACAGTGTCTTTAACTGATGTAGTAGCAACAATAAAGGAAAATAAAACTATTAAATTTTTAGTAATTGACTCTATACAAACAATGTATGATAGCAGAATTACATCAGCACCAGAAACTGTAACTCAGGTCCGCACTTGCGCACATGAATTAACCATTCTTGCGAAACAATATGGTATTTCTCTTTTAATAGTTGGTCATATAACTAAGGATGGACAAATAGCTGGACCTAAAACTTTGGAGCATATGGTGGATACGGTATTATATTTTGAAGGTGAAAATAGCAATCAATACCGCATTTTACGTACTATTAAAAATAGATTTGGCCCTGCAAATGAAATTGGTGTTTTTGAGATGTCTGAAGCAGGACTTGTGCCTGTTGATAACCCATCATCATTGTTTCTGATGGACCATGACAGAGAAGTAGTTGGCAGCGCCGTATTTGCAGGAATTGAAGGTTCAAGACCAATTTTAATGGAAGTGCAAGCATTAATAGCAGGGACTAATATGGCAACCCCAAGAAGGGCAGTAGTTGGGTGGAATATTAATAGATTGGCTATGATCATCGCAGTGCTAAATGCTCGTTGCAAAATGTTTTTGCATGATAAAGAGGTATACCTAAACATTGCAGGGGGACTCAAAATACAGGAACCATCGGCTGATCTTGCTGTTGCTGCTTCCCTTATTTCAAGTGTAGTAAATTTACCGCTGCCAACTTCTTCAATAATCTGCGGTGAAGTTGCACTTTCAGGAGAAATTAGGAATGTCTTGCATGCTGATCTCAGACTAAAAGAAGCACAAAAGTTAGGATTCAAAAAAGCAATTATGCCTAAAAATGGTAATTACTCTTCTCACGATATTGAGATAATTAAGCTTGGTCACGTAAGGGAATTAAGAGAAATTTTTAATTACAATTAAATAACGCTTCAGCAAATTCTTTGCTAGTAAACTCCCTTAAGTCCTCTATATTTTCGCCAATTCCTATAGCATGTAACTTTATCTTATAAGCTTCTGCAAGTCCAATTACCACTCCGCCCTTAGCAGTGCCATCTAACTTTGTTACGATTAGCCCGGTAACATTAACCATTTTGCTAAATGCTTCTAATTGGCTATAAGCATTTTGGCCGGTAGTTGCATCAAGAACTAAAATAACGTCATGAGGGGCAGTGTCATCCAATTTCTTTATCGTTCTATATATTTTTGATAATTCCTCCATAAGGTTCACATTATTTTGCAGCCTTCCTGCTGTGTCAATTAGAACAACATCAACGCTATCTTTCATAGCTTGACTTACAGCTCTATATGCCACACTCGCAGAATCGCTACCGTACTCTCCAGTAACGATAGAACAACCAGAGCGTTCTGCCCAAATATTTAATTGTTCACTAGCAGCAGCTCTAAATGTATCGCATGCAACAAGCATAACGGACTTTCCCATCTCCTTATATTTATATGCGAGCTTACCTATAGTTGTGGTTTTACCGTTACCGTTTACTCCGCATACCATTATTATGTGGGGTTTTTTATCCAAAACTAACGGCTGCACGACTGGATTTAATATAGCTTCTATTTCATTCACTAATTGCTGCGTGATAATATTATACTCAACTTCCTTGTCAAACTTGATGCTTGTGAGCCTATCGATAATCAACTTAGAAGTTTTATGACCAATATCCATGCTAATTAGCAATTCTTCTAGCTCATCTAAAAGCGACTGATCTAATTTTTTTTTGCCAGAAAAAATACTTTTCACCCCGTCGCTAAAGCGAGAAGAAGTTTTCAACAAGCCTTTATAAAGGTTACTAAACAAACTCAAGGGATACTCCTTTTAAAATTCAAACTTAATTACAATATAAAGAATGACACGCACTACGTGTATTTGTAAAGTTAAATACGACGTTTTACGTGCATTCTGAAAGTAAAATTCCCGTGATACTAGTGTATTTTACTTTAGTTTTTAACTTAAATGTGTTATAATAAATGTAGTGGTTCACAGGTAGTTTTATGAGTTATAATGAGAAAATATTAGATCATTACGAAAATCCAAGGAATGTTGGCTCTCTGGATAAAAATGATCCAAATGTTGGCACTGGTCTAGTTGGTGCACCATCGTGCGGTGATGTAATGAAACTGCAGATAAAGGTCAATGACAAAGGTGTTATTGAAGATGCAAAATTTAAAACTTTTGGCTGCGGTTCTGCCATTGCTTCAAGTTCTTTGTTAACAGAGATGATAAAGGGAAGAACCATCAGTGACGTTACACAGATAAAGAATACTCAAATAGTGGAAGAGTTGTCTTTACCTCCAGTGAAGATACACTGTTCGGTACTTGCTGAAGATGCTATAAAAGCTGCTATTCATGATTATCAAAGTAAGCAAAAGAATTAAGAAGCATGAGTGAATATCAAGAAGTAGGCGGAGGTGAAACTGTAACAAAGAATAAAAAACTTATCACCATAACTGCAAATGCAGTGGAAAGGGTAAGGTATTTATTGGACAAAAAAAAGCATACTAACCTTGAAGAAGCAATAGGAATAAGAGTGCTAATTAAGCAAAAAGGATGTTCTGGTTTAAAATATGACATTGAATATGCGTATGATATTCGTCCTTTAGAGTCGATAATTGAGGAAAACTGTAGTGATGGCCAAAAAGTTAAAGTGTTGATCGATCCAAAGTCCGTCATGTTTATTCTTGGCTCTGAAATGGATTATGTAGAAGAAAAATTTTCATCGGGTTTTGTTTTCAAAAATCCTAATGAGAAAGGAAAATGTGGTTGTGGAGAGAGTTTTCATGTCTAGCAACTATTTTACATTGTTTGAAATCGAACCAGCTTTCAATATCAGTTTTGATGAGTTAGAGAAAAAATATATCGAGCTAAGCAGGACTGATATAAATGAAAGACAGTCCCAAAACATGGAAAATATTAACAGAGCTTATCAGATACTAAAGTCACCGCTAAAACGTGCTGAGCATTTGTTGAATCTTTTTGGTGTGGCAAAGGATCATCCGAATTCTGAAATATTAAATGAATCAATAGAAATAAGAGAGTACTTACTAGACTGCGACGATCTACAATTTGCAAGCAGGATGATTGATGAAAAAATAAAAGATTGCGTTAAAAACCTAATTAACACTTTTGCTGTAAAGAATTTTGATGGAGCTGCTACACAGGTCTTAAGATTGAAATATTTATATAAGTCATTTGAGGAGGTGAAAAAGAATGCAACCAATTCAAATTTCTGAACCAAATTCAAGTGAAGTAGTTTTTGGTATAGATCTTGGTACTACCAATTCTTTAATTGCCATGGTAAATAAAGCTGGCAATGTGGAGATATTTAAAGATGAACAAGGAAGAGAGCTACTGCCTTCTGCTCTTTCATATGAAAATAATACATTGAAAACTGGCTACGATGTCGGTCAAAATGCAATCTACTCAATAAAGCGTTTAATGGGTAAAAGTGTTGAAGAATTAAATAAAGAAGGCGTCAATTTTGAAATAGATCATGAAAGCGAAAAAGTTATTAGAATAAAATGCGCAGAGGAGAAGTATCTTACTCCTGTTGAGATTTCTGCTGAGATATTAAAAGCTTTATGCAAGAGGGTAGAAGAGTCTATAGAGATGAAAGTAAAAAAAGCAGTGATTACTGTGCCAGCTTACTTTGACGATTCAGCACGTAACGCAACCAAATATGCGGCAAAATTAGCTGGAATAGAAGTTCTTCGCCTCGTTAACGAGCCAACCGCTGCAGCGCTTTCTTACTCCATTGAAAAGAACAATAGCAGTGGAATATATGCAGTTTATGACCTTGGTGGCGGAACGTTCGATATTTCGATATTGAAATTGCACCAAGGAGTGTTTCAAGTCCTTGCGGTTGGTGGTGACACCAAACTCGGCGGTGATGATTTTGATCATTTGCTGAGTTCAATTGTGATTGATAAGTATAGAGAAAAGACGGCTAAGCAACTAAATTCCTTACTTATCGAATCACGCTCTGTGAAAGAGTACCTAAGCAATCACACTATAGGTATCTTTGAATTTAATGTTAACGGCAAGCCATTTGAGTGCGAAATTACCAGAGAAGAATTCGAGCAGGCAATCAGTTCTTTGGTCAATAAGACTATCAATATAGTCACTCGTACTATAAGCAACATAGATCTTAAAATTGATAATATAAAAGGAGTAATTTTAGTTGGTGGTGCAACTAGAACACCATTGGTTCAAAATTCACTAGTCAAACTCTTTGGAAATAAAGTACTAAATGACGTGGATCCAGATAAAGCAGTTGCCATTGGGGCAGCTCTGCAGGCTCATGATTTAACTTCGAGCTCAAAAGATAGGAATATTCTCCTGGATGTTTTACCTCTATCACTTGGCATAGAAACTATGGGAGGCATAGTTGAAAAAATCATACCAAGAAATACGCCACTGCCAGTTTCAGAAACAAAAGAGTTTACAACTTATATTGATGGGCAAACAGCAATGAAAATTCATGTTTGTCAGGGAGAACGTGAAATGATAGAGGATAACAAATCTCTAGCGCAGTTTGAACTAAAAGGTATACCGCCACTGCCTGCAGGTTCTGCAAGAGTTGAAATAGAATTTACAGTTAACGTTGACGGAATCTTGACTGTTACTGCAAGAGAAAAAACTACTGGAATTGAGCAGACAGTTAAAGTAAATTCAAGTTTTGGCTTGAGTGAAGCTGATGTTCAAAATATGGTTAACCAGTCAATAAACAGTTTTGACGAAGATATGAAGGCTCGTTCCCTTGCAGGTGCTAAAATTAATGGAAATAAACTCATACACTTGGTTGAAAACAATAATAACCTTTCCACTGATCAAAAGTTGAAAAACCTATTACAAAATGCAAAAAACGCTTTACAAGGCAATGACTTGAATGAAATTAACAACACTATCGCCGAGTTAGAAAATTCTTCTTTAGAGTTGTGTGAATTAACAAATAGGTAGAAAAAGCTTACACAACCTTGTGCAATACCCTATTTAATCTCAAAGCAACAGGTAACCTGAAATTAAATGGTAACCAATCGACCTTTCCTAATTTAAATGATAAACCAACTATGCTTACACGCCCAATGATATTTTCCATTGGTACAAAACCAACTTCAGGAAACCTACTATCTAAAGAATTATTTCTATTGTCTCCCATAACGAAAAATTGATCGTTAGGTACATAATAAACCGGAGTGTTATATGATAGCTTATTAGAAATGTCATCTACCAAAATCTCATGCTCCTTGCCACTTAAAAGCGTTTCTATATATCTTGGTATGTTACGATTTGACTCATAATCAAAAAAACTTTCAATTTGCCTTCGCTCTACTTTCTGATCATTTAGGTATAATTCTCCCTCTATCATTTGCACTTTGTCACCTGGTGTTCCTATTACTCGCTTAACAAACCTGATGCTGTCATTTCTTGTGGGTTTGAAAACTACTATGTCGCCACGCTTTGGAGGGGTATAAAAAATCCTGCCGCTAAAAATGTTTGGAGAAAATGGAAAGGAGTGCTTACTGTAACCGTATGAATATTTACTAGTAAAAATGTAATCCCCTTCAAGTAGGGTGCTTTTCATTGAACCAGAAGGTATATGAAATGGCTCGAATAAAAAACTACGTATTGATAGCGCAATCAACAGTAAAAAAAACAATGAAGATAAAAATCTTCCCGTTCTTATCACCCAGTTTTTGCTTAGTTCTTCCAACTTTTCCAACTTTGTTTTTCTTATAGATTAAGCTTATTATAATACATAAATTAAAAAATGGTAATATGAAATTTTACTTGTGAATGTTATTCCTCTATTCAAAACAATTTTGAAAAGGCGGTTCATTTCTTTCAACGGTGTCATCCAAGTAGCGTGACACATAACTGTACGAACATTGCAATTTGCAGGTGGCAGATGAAAGTAGCTGATGCACATCTGTACGAACATTTGCTTTTGTTAAGGTAATATGGTGTTATGAAAGTAGCTGACACTGGAATGGCTTTGTTGCATCGCTACTTATGAAAGGCTAACTATAGTTAGGATTATAAGCAACCTATTGAAAATCTTGTTTTTTTGCAATCAATCTGATCAAATTTAAGAATAGTAATTTGTTATTTATATTAATAAATTTAATTCTATTGAAAATAGCTAAAGCATTGAAATTCTTGAATTTTAGCCAGATTAGTGAGTGGTAGTGAAATTTCTTTTACTCAAATTTAGGTATTCACTGACCGTTCTTGTTATAAATACCAGAATAATAAGCTACTGATATTCCCTATCTTTTTTATCTTTAATCCATCATAGCTAGCGATGCAACAAAGCCCACTGGAATCCAGGTTGTAACCGTTCACGGATTGTGAGAATGAATAAAGAACTAAGCAGTCGTAACTTTTGGAAGGGATTTTGGCCATTGAGACGTGATGTCAAAAATACCGACAACATTCTTTCCACAAATCTTTCTCCATGTTCCGACCAGGTGAAAAAGCTGTTTTTACGATAGCCGTCTAATTTGCCGTTCTGCAAGGTTGTTGATTGACTTCAGGCTTTCGTAAAAACTTCCACACCATATCCTCGGCCTTAACATCTTAATGGCCATTCTCAAACCATTTACAAGCCTTGTCATTTCATGCCCCCCTTTTTGCATTAGTTGTGTAGCATCTTTTAATATTAGCAAGGCCTATAATAGTGCAACACTGCCTTACGTATTGCCAATCCAAATTCTACTTGCTGTAAAATAACACAATCTGCTACATCGCTGCTAATCTCAATCCCTCTGTTTATTGGCCCTGGGTGCATAACAATCGCATCTGGTTTTGCGTATGATAGCTTTTGTGAATCAAGTCCATACAAATAAAAATATTCTTTCTCTGAAGAACTATTATTCATGCGCTCTTTCTGCAATCTCAAAAGCATAATTACGTCAGCATCCTTTATACCTTCAATTAATGAATAATGGACTGAATCTACTTCAGGAAAATGCTTACAAATCAAAGTTGGTGGTGCGACCAAGTTTATCTCTGCTCCAAACATTTTTAGCAATCTTATATTTGATCTTGCAACTCTACTGTGCAGAATATCTCCACATATCACAACTTTGAGGTCCTTTATTTGCTTTTTGTGATTGCTGATTACAAGATAGTCTGCAAGAGCTTGAGTTGGATGTTCACTACTTCCATCGCCTGCATTGATTAGCGAGCAGTTAACATACTTTGCCAGTGTATTAATGATACCACTACTTTTATGCCTGATTATTATGTAATCAGGATTCATTGCATTTAATGTTTTGATCATGTCTTTTAGATCTTCTCCCTTGTTAATAGAAGAAGATCTTATTGGCAAAGTTACAACATTTGCTCCAAGGCTTTTTGCTGCTATTTCAAAAGACGCAAGTGTACGCGTTGAATCTTCAAAGAATAAATTTATTACTGTCTTATTTTCCAAGATATGACTATTTGCAACTTCTTTTTTAAGGTACTGGTTGGCCAACTTAGTTATATTTTCTACATCATCGACTGTAAGGTCTGAGATGTTTAACAAATTCCTTCTCTTGTTCATAGTTTCCTTTTCAACTACTTGAACCTATTCTACTTTCTTATTACCTTTTTTCAATAGACTTCTTGTGCAGCAATTGTTTTGGTGAAAGAACGGAAAAAGATAGTAAAGTCAAAATTAAGTTAGAAGGAAGAAAAAGTTCAGCGAGTCAAGAGTAAGGTATATTAGCATAAATCTTTCATCCCAATGTTTAGTGGCGCTGGGGATTACTTCCACTTACACTCATCCGCTATCATAACAGCCTTAAAAAGATGCTTCTCAAGTTCACTTAGAGGCAAATCACTTTGTGAATAATTTCCCCAAGATTTTAGTATATCGGAAGTTTCAACGCCTTCAACAATAGGATATTCTTGGTTTTTTTTAGCGTATAACTCTTGAGCCTGCTTGCTTACTAAAAATTCCAATAAGACTATAGCATTTTCCCTGTTTTTTGCGTTTTTTGTTACTGCTGCACCACTGATGTTTACCATTACACCGTGATCGTTGCGATTAGGAAAAAAAGCCCCTAGCTTGTCTGCAACATTCTTTTTATTTTCTGATGAAAGAATTCTCGCAAAGTAGTAGCTGTTTACTATTGCAACATCTCCCTCACCCGCTGCTACGGCGTAAATTTGATCAGTATCACCACCACTTGGTTTTCTTGCCATATTGCTCACAATTCCGCTTACCCATTCTTTCGTCTTTTCAAAACCATTATTTGCAATCATAAAAGCAATTAACGATCTATTATATGGACTTGTAGAAGAACGGACTAATATTTTTCCTTTCCATTTTTCATTTGCTAAATCTTCATAAGTACTTAAGTCCTTAGGGTCTACTGACTCTTTATTGTAAACCAATATCCTAGCTCTTTTTGTAAGACCAAACCAATAATCTTCACTGTCTCTAAATCTTGCAGGTATAACACTTTTTAAAACCTCTGAATCTACTTGAGATAAAAGTCCTCTTTTTTTTGCTAGAATTAAGTTGATTGCATCAGCAGTCAAAAATAAGTCAGCTTCACCACCGTTTTCCATTCGTGAAAGTAGCTGAGAATAATCATCAATGATGTAACGTACTTTAATACCTGTATTTTTCGTGAATTCATCAAACAAAGTACGTACTAATTCTTCTTTGCGCGATGAATAAACATTTACCACTTGTGAGTCATTAGTTCCGTCGTTTCTGTATAAATAAGTAATAACTATCAATATAATTGCTATTAAGGATGTGAATATAAAGGCTTTTTTCATATTGGATAAAAAATAACTTCTTTCAGTTAAAGTTACCAAGATGGTACAACTTTAGCAAGTGTAAAGTTCGTTAGATAAATCATAAAAACTTCCTTGACAAGCTTCGCCAGCCCCCTTATTATAACACCGAAGCTATTTATTTATCTTCGCAATCTCTGCAGTGGATTAATGACAAAAAACTTAATGTATTTGGCGTAAATCATGCTTAATTTTTTGCACTATGTGCACCTTATGTCTTTATAAAATTTCTAGGTTTTTACCTAATATAAGCTGAAATCCGCTATTTAAAACATTAAAAAACGCCAACTTAAAAAATGGATAGTGAGTAACTAGCTACCCTAGGGTTTCTTTTGCCTTTTTTTCTGTTTAGTAAATTGTATCCGTTCAGCGGAGTGGTAGAATAAGGTAGACAAAGCAAGATAATAAAGATAATCATAGAGCAAAAGTGAGGTAATGTGGTAAACCTTTGAGAACTTTGCAAAAATTTACAGCAAAAAATAGAAAAACTGAAAGCAGAGATAGAAAACTTAAAAGCAGAAAATAAAGCTTTAAAGATAGAGAACGCTGAATTAAAGGAAAGGCTCGGTTTAAATTCAAAAAACTCATCCCTGCCCAGCTCAAAAGAGCTATACAAAATAAAAAAGGACAAGCCAAAAAGCGAAAGGAATGTTGGCGATCAGGTTGGGCATAAAGGAAATTTTCATGCCACAATGGAAGCGGATAAAGTAGTAAAAATAGAGTTGCCTAATATTTGCGAATGCGGAGGAGAGCTTGTAATATGCGAAAAACCTTATGTTCACCAAAAAGTTGATCTTCCGGAAATTAGGCCTTATGTAGTAATTGGAACATGGTCGTTGTTGGAGATGCAGAAAAAGAAAAAGTAGCAAGTTACCAGAAGGTGTTACGCCAGATACATTTGGTCCAAGGGTTAAGTCTATAATTGCAGCACTCAGCGGATTTTACAAAAACTCAAAGCGTGAAGTGGCTAGTATCATAAATGACATTTTTAATTTGAACATAAGTGTTGGCGGCATATCAGAGGTTGTCCACAAACCAGTAAATCAAGCATATTCCCTACTTAACATAACTTTACTCATAGCCAGATATATGAAACTTTCAGTAGATGTTGTAAGTAAATCGTACTCCTTTGATAGCCTTCTATTTCTATTGATCCAAGCAAAAGTCCTCTCTAACACCCACCTTCTCGGCTGTACTGAAAATCCAGGATCCCGTTGTGGCAATAGTTCTAGTGGTGTATCTTTATGCACCCAAAACCTACATGGAGGCCTTTTGACAATTTCAATATCTATCCCATATTCTCTCTTTACGTAATCCTTTAAATCTTTTCCTTGGTATCCCATATCAGCCCACATTTTCTTAATATTGCTGTATTTTTGCTTCATATTGTCCAATGCCATCTTCACCCCATCTCTGTCATTTTCGCTTGCAGCTCCTACATAGCAACCAAGCACAAATCCTTGAGTATCTGTGATTATATGTCTTTTTCTCCCCTTTACCTTTTTCGCACCATCATAACCTTTGACCTCCCTTTTTCCGTGGTTTTTACCGATTGACTGTCCACTATGCATGCGCTCGGCTTCCCATTTTTGACCTACTATATTTAGTGATATCATAGTTCATTTTCTCAAAAATTCCCTGCTTTTTCCATCTTCTAAACTGTTCATGCACAGCCTTCCACGGCGGAAAATCGTGTGGTAAATAGCGCCATTGACATCCTGTGCGCAGTATATAAAGAATTGCATTTACTATCTCACACTTACTGTATTTTGGTGGCCTTCCTCCTTTCTTGTACGATACTCTGAAGTGTTTTTCTATTCTTGCCCATTCCCTTTTACTTAAATCTGTTGGATATTTTTTCCTCATCTCTTACCTCAATATTCTTTCTTTATATACTACGTATTCCTTGGTTTGTGGACAACCTCTTACCAACTTAATAAAATTCCTGGATCCCAGTGTCAAGCACTGGGATGACAAGAAGAGGGTACTTGGATAAGAGGCATTGCCCTCCTGGTAGGCCCAAATTGCAATGTCCGTACAGTTATGGATTCATTCGCGGTATAGATTCCGCTAATGAGTAGCGGAATGACGAATTTGTTGTTTTTCAAATTGTAGGTAAACCTAAGCCACTTTAGCTATATATAATAGAATTTCGCTTTCTACTATCTTTCCAGTTGTTTTATACATAATTCTCGAATTTTGAAAATTTGCTCCATATCTAATTTCTCACTTGTATAAAATTTGTTTTCTTACTTCGAGACCTAATCTACCACAACTTTTACATGGCGTTTCTTTCCTGCAGATAATTTTATAAATGGCTGATCTTTAAAGCTTTCGAAATTTATTACATGATCAATATTGTTTACAACATTATCATTAATCTTGCATCCGTTGCCCTGTATTAAACGCTTTGCAGCGCCTTTTGAAGGTTCAAAACCGGTGTCATGTAGTAGGTCTACTAAGGGTATGCCGCTTGCAACTTGTTCTTTTTTTATGATGTAATCAGGAAGTAGTGAGCTATCTTCATTCTCAAAAGCAGAAATTGCAGCAAATTGTGCAAGTTCCGCTTCTTTGTCACCATGACATATTTTTGTCACTTCTGTTGCCAAGACCTTTTTTGCTTCATTTATTTCTTGATCCTTTAAAGACTCTAATTTTCTAATCTCATCAATTGGCACATCAGTGAGCAATCTTAAAAAACGTCCAACATCTTGATCATCAACGTTGCGAAAATATTGCCAGTAGTCGTAAGGCTTTAGCATATTATCATCAAGCCACACTGCTCCACTTTCAGTTTTGCCCATTTTTTTTCCTTGTGCATTTAATAAAAGAGGCATGGTAAGGCCAAATAGCTCAGGTAAATTCAACTTTTTTCCAAGTTCAATTCCGTTTACTATATTTCCCCACTGGTCTGACCCTCCAATCTGCAGACGACAATCATATTTTTTGTTTAATTCAATAAAGTCGTAAGCTTGCAATAGCATGTAATTAAATTCCAGAAAGCTTAAGGTTTGCTCTCTATCCAGCCTGGTTTTCACACTATCAAAACTTAGCATACGATTTACAGAAAAATAAGCTCCTATATCACGCAAAAAATCTATGTATTTTATGTTATCCAACCAATCTGCGTTATTTACTATCATTGCACCAGTCTTGCTGTCATTAAAAGACACCATTTTCTCTAATATTCTCCTTATACTGGATGTATTTTGATTGATGTTCTCTACAGGCAAGATGCTTCTTGCTTTATCTTTGAAGGATGGGTCACCAATTTTTGTTGTGCCACCTCCAAGTAAGACTATCGGCTTATAACCAAATTTTTGTAGGTGACAGAGCATCATAATCTGAATTAGGTGACCAGCATGAAGACTTGGTGCTGTGCAATCAAACCCAATGTATGCAACTATATAATTGCTCTGCAATAATAATTGATCTAGTCCTTCAATGTTTGTGCATTGGTATAGGTACCCTCTTTCTTGGATGAAATTTAAAAATTCAGATGCGTGTTTCATTTTATAAACCCCAGTCTGTCCTGTCATTAATGCCGAAGGTAACCCTAATAGAGAAGCCAGTGCCCAGACACTGGAACTTAATTATAAACAAGCACACTATACAACGTTTTCGATGAAATTGCATGAAAAACTGGATTCCAGTGTCAGCTACTTTCATGACACCACTACCTGTGCAGGAGTTGCCTTCAAAATTACAACGTTTGTGCAATTGTGTACCAGCTATCTGGATAATCAATTCCATAACTCTTCTATTTTATAATACTCCCTTACTTCCGGCCTGAATATGTGAACCATTATGCCTTGAAAATTCAAAACCACCCAATTGCCTTCATCCATACCTTCTACATCTATTTTATCATGTGGCTTGAGGCTTTTTATTACGTGCTCAGCTAAAGCTTTAACGTGACGGCTTGAATCACCAGATGCAATAATCATATATTTTGCAATAACGGTTTTATTCTGCACATCAAAAATTACTATATCATGACCTTTATTTTGATCTATTATCTCTTCAATTGTACTTCTTATCGATTTCATATCGCTAAGCATTGTTTACAGGTTATATGATTCATTTATAATTATATACTCAAAATTTCTAAATATGAACTATTTTCAATGCAACTACTTGTTAAAGGTATTACCTGCATCTATTTTATCATCATGTTTTTAGCATGTACAATGTATATACTTTTTATATAATTGAAAATAGCTTTTTACTAGTATTCATTATGGGCAAGACTCTCATCTACTTAATCGGCTTTCCAGGCAGTGGTAAGTTTACTACTGCAAAGGAACTGTGTAAAATCATTGGTGCAGTAATAGTAAGCAATAATCTATTCAATAATATTATATTTGATATTGTTAAATTACAAAACGCTGAAGTTCCAGATGACCTATGGGAAAAAATTTTTGCAGTTAGGGAAAATGTATTAGCAATACTGGAAAAACACTACGTAAAATCAAAACATTATATATTTACAAATGAATTGATAGAGGGTGATCCCTATGACCAAAGATTATATAACTCAGTGGTAAATTTAAGTAAAAAAATGGACATGGAAATTTTTTCTGTAGTATTACATTGTAATAATGAAAAACTAGTAAGACGTGTCCAATCAGAAGAGAGATATCAGGAAAATAAAATTACTGATCCGGATTTTGCTATAAAGAAAATTGAAGGGAAAAGGCTATTTGTACCTGAGGGTTCGCTTGAAATTGATAACTCGAACTTGAGTGCAAAGGAAGTTGCAAAGAAAATTGTTGAAGAGATGAAGAAAGAAAAAAATGGAAAATTAATTAAAACTTCTGTAACAAATCATTTAAAAACAGAGCGTACTCGTGGTTGAGCAGAAAGATAAGTACCGTCCTTGTGTTGGCATAATGCTATTTAACAGACAAGGACATGCCTTTATTGGAAAACGCTTTGATAGCGATTCTTACTGGCAGATGCCACAAGGAGGTGTTGATGATGGTGAGGAACTGGAACAAGCAGCGTTACGTGAGTTGCTAGAGGAGGTTGGTACTAATAAAGTAAAGGTTATAACTAAAAGCAAGGATTGGATATACTATAACTTGCCTGAAGAAGTTATACCAATATGCTGGAATGGAAAATATTCTGGTCAAAAGCAAAGGTGGTTCTTAATGAAGTTTTGCGGAGAGGATGAGGACATTGATATTAATTATACTGGTCATCCAGAGTTCAAAGAGTGGCGTTGGCAAGGTATAGATAGTTTAGTAGCCAGTGCTATATCATTTAAAAAAGAAGTTTATAAAACAGTGATAGAAGAGTTTTCTTCTATAATAAAAGCCTCAACAATAAGCTCATGATAGTAGATTCTCATTGCCACTTGATTTATTTTTCTGACGATGAAATACCAAAAGTAATTTCAAGGGCAGAGCAAAATGGTGTAAAGGTTTTGCATAACATATGCGTAAGCATTGACGATGTTCCTAAGTTATTAAAAATTTCTTCATCCTATGATCAGGTCTACTCCTCTGTTGGTATACATCCGCTTGATGTTGCTATAGAAAACGGTGAGTGTATACATGTTGATGAATTAGTTGAATTTACCAAGAACCAAAAGGTAATTAGTATCGGTGAAACCGGGTTAGATTTTTATAAATCTGACAACAAAGACAATCAGAAAAAAAGTTTTGCATTACATATAGAAGCGTCAAGAATAACTGGACTACCTTTAATTATTCACACAAGAAGCGCTGATAATGAGATGATCGATATGTTAAGGTCAGAAATGAAAGCCGGTGCTTTTAGTGGAGTAATGCACTGCTTTGCTTCCTCTAAAGAACTTGCTTATCAATCTATAGATTTGGGGTTATATATTTCATTTTCTGGAATTATTACTTTTAAAAATGCGAGCTTACTCAGAGAAATTGCACAAAATGTACCACGCGAGCGTGTTTTAGTCGAAACTGATGCACCATATCTATCACCTGAGCCTTATAGGGGAAAAAAGAATGAACCAGCAATGGTGAAATACGTTGTTGATTGTTTGGCAGAGTTGTGGAATGAGTCACCAGAACAAGTAGCGAAGGTAACGACAAGCAACTTTTTTAGGTTGTTTGAGCTATAAAGAAGCTCTATAAAACCATTAATTTGCTTATGAACCTAAAGATTTCACCAGCTCTCTCACCGAGTTTACAGACTTATTAAACATTTCTTGTTCACTATCATTCATTTTAACTTCTAGGATCTTTTCAATTCCGTTTTTTCCAATAATTACAGGAACACCAATAAACAAATCTTCTACACCATATTCACCATTAAGGTAAGCAGCACATGGTAATATGCGCCTCTTATCTTTTAAATATGATTCTAACATACATATAGCTGAAGATGCAGGAGCGTAGTATGCAGATCCAGACTTAAGCAGATCAACTATTTCTTTACCGCCATTGCGAGTGCATTCAACTATTTCATCGACTTTTTTCTGTGTGATAAGACCCATATCGATAATTTGAGTAAGTGGAATTCCAGCAACTGAAGCACAATTGATTAGTGGTACCATAGTGTCGCCATGTCCTCCAAGCACAAAAGCAGATATATCTTTAACTGAGATATTTAACTCACTTGCAAGAAAGTAACGAAAACGGGAAGAATCAAGCACTCCTGCCATGCCAACAATCATATTAGTTGGAAGGTTTGAAAATTTATGCACCACTGAAACCATGGCATCCAAAGGGTTGGTAACCACTATTACAAACGCGTTTGGAGAATATTTTTTAATATTTTCGCCAACCTCCTTCATTACTTTAGCATTGGTTTGCAGGAGGTCATCCCTGCTCATTCCAGGTTTTCTAGCGATGCCAGCGGTTATTATAATTGCATCGGAGTTTTTTATATCTTCATACCTATTTGTGCCAGTAATATTGACATTAAATCCATCAATAGGGGATGATTCTGCTATGTCGAGTGCTTTACCTTGTGGTATTCCATCACTAATATCAAGTAAAACAACATCACCGAGTTCCCTTAGTGCAATCATATGGGTGAGAGTTCCACCGATATTTCCTGCACCGATTAAAGATATTTTTTTTCTTTGTACTGTCATTTTCTACTCCTTTGTATTTACTTTTATGGTTTTACCTTCCCAAGGCGATAAGCTATCAAACATACGAAAATCTTGCGGTAAATCTATAGGATTATACACAACCTTTTTTGTCTCTATATCATATCTTACTTCCTCATAACCAGTGGGAGGGAAATCTTTTAACATTGGATGACCTTTGAATCCATAGTCTGTTAGAATCCTACGCAAATCAGGGTGATCAGAAAACTCTATTCCATACATATCAAACACTTCACGCTCAAACCACAAAGCCGTACTAAATATCTTCGCTACACTTGGAGGCATGTCGCTTTCACATAACTGAAGCTTTATGTGTACTCTAATATTATGCACAATGCTGAGCAGATTGTATATTAGCTCGAAGCGCTTCTCTCTATTTGGATAGTCAACCCCAAAAATATCAACTAATAGCTCAAACCTACACTTTTCATCATCACGTAGAAAGAATAGGTGCTTTTCAATTTCATCTAAAGTTGAATATATTACAATAATACCATCATCTTTTTGAATGCACTCGCATTTGGTCTTTTTTTGTATATACTTTGCAGTTTTATCCATTCCGAGTCCGTTTTATTTTGTTTTGTAGGCATAGCATTCCATATAGCAACGCCTCAGCGGTTGGTGGGCATCCAGGGACATACACGTCAACTGGCACAATTCTATCACAGCCTCGGACTACTGAATAAGAGTAATGGTAATAACCACCACCATTTGCACAACTTCCCATGGAAATAACATACTTCGGGTCTGCCATTTGATCATAAACCTTGCGCAATGCTGCTGCCATTTTATTAGTTAGTGTGCCAGCAACAATCATCACATCTGATTGACGTGGGCTTGCACGAAACATTATACCATATCTATCAAGATCATAACGGCTGGATGCAGTATGCATCATCTCAACTGCGCAACATGCAAGACCAAATGTCATTGGCCACAATGAACCAGACCTTGCCCAATTCATTACATAATCTGTTAAATCACCAAATTTAGTGACAAGAAACCCTTCTTTTTTATAACGACCCCAGTCATCATTAGATAGAATTTGATTTGTCATAAACTACTCCCACTCTAATGCACCTTTACACCATTCATAGATAAAACCTATAGTGAGTATTGCAAGAAATACCATCATAGACCAAAATCCACCATAGCTTATCTTAGATAAAGAAACAGCCCAAGGAAAAAGAAAAGCAATTTCTAAGTCAAATATTATAAATAATATTGAAACTAGATAAAATTTAATGTCAAAATTTTTTCTTGCACTGGATAGTGGATTGAAGCCACACTCATATGTGGAAAGCTTTTCACCATCTGGCTTACTCACTGCAAGAAACATAGGCAATATACCTAAAGCAAAAGATACTACAATTGATACGCAGATAAAGATTACTATGGTTAAATATTCGCTCATTTAACAAAACATATAACACTATGAGTTTACATGCTTTCCTAACTTTTTACCACCTAAAATATGCACGTGAAAGTGTGGTACAACCTGCTCTCCATTTTCACCGTAGTTAGTGACTAATCTATATCCTGTTTTTTCTAGATTATATTTGTGTGCTATCTCTCTTACAGTTTTGAAGAAATCCGCTATTTCCTCTTCAGGAGCTTTTAGAATGAAATCATCATATGAAATATATTGATTTTTTGGTATAACTAAAATATGAACTGGTGCGTCAGGGTACTTATCATGAAAAGCTAGTACATTTTCATTTTCATGTACCTTCTCACAAGGTAACTCACCTCTTAATATTTGAGCAAAGATGTTATCGCTATCATAAACTTCATTGCTCATATTTTAAGAGCGACCTTTCCCTCTTTCTTCGTTTTTCTCTACATTAGGTGTAGATAGTGGTTTTATCGCTTCACCAGAAGCATCTTCAAGATTTAAAGAGCTTACAAGTTCCCTTACTTTTACCATGTCCTGCTGTTCTTTCAAAAAGGGTTCTATTCCACTTACCCTTTTTCCAGTAATAACTCCTGGTTGTAAGTGATACATATCCCCAGGAACAGTGAGACTATGATGTCTTTCCTCTATTTTTTTAGCTTCACTCATAATACTCCCCTATAACTTATTTTTACATTCCACAACTTTGCGACTTACCTGGCTTTATAGATTCTTGCGCCCATTTTTTCTCACCTGAAGCTATAGTTACTGAAGGCTGACCAGCCTTTAGTAACTCTTCGCTATTTGTAAGTCCTGCAGGTTTCGTAGCTTCTGATAACTGCTTTTGATTATCATATTCCTTATACAATTTTTCTGCAATACCATACAGCAATTTTAAGTCTGTGTGAACTTTAAATTCTCCACCAGTAATTTTTGCTAGATCTTTAAGGTTACCGTCAACTTTTTGTTTAATTTCTTCAATAGCAAGCTTTTTTATCTCCTCTGGACTCTTTCCTTTATTTTTAGAGTCAGTTTTAATGTCTTCAATTATTTTTTTAACATCAACTTCAATTACAATTTTATTTTCTTCTCTATGTATAGTGATGTTTGAATACTCACTTTTTAGTGCTTTTATTTTATTCAATTGTTCATCATTCAAATAAGGTATATCTCCCGTCAGAGTTCTTGACACTAAAAAACTTACCTTTCCTATCCCTTTCTTTTGCTCTGTTATTTGTACACCAAGATCCTTACTAGCCTGTGTGGTTTCTATAGGTGGATCATATTCCCTTTCTTCTTCAGGTACATCTATACCAACAGCTTTCTTTAACGAAACTGTAGCATCATGTTTCATTTCACCCGTTGAAGCAAACGGCTTCTTTATAGGGTAAATAAGTGCTTTAGGCACAAGAGCAAACACCCGACCTGTAGCTTCTACACCTGTTTTAACTGCTCCGCCTATCTTAGCCCAAATAGATTCTGCCATACATACCTCCAAGGTAGTTTCTATAACTAAATACATTTTAATTAGAGACGAAAAAATTTAAACTTCTATATCCGTTATAAGATAGAATTATAGGGATTGCAACCATTATTTGCACATTGTCTAAAACATGTAGTATTTTCGCTACTTTTATTGTTCAATTTATTATAAAGAATACTCTAAATTATGTTTAAATGGAACACAAATAATATCATTGATGCAACTGGCGGAAGAGACGTAAATGGTTGTAATTGGATACATAGCTCAAATATTTCAACGGACACAAGAAGCATAAAAAAAGGTGATTTATTTATTGCCCTCAAGGGAAAGGATTTTGATGGCCATAATTTTTTGCATGAAGCGTTTTTAAAAGGGGCTGTCGCTGCAATAGTGAGTGAGGGTAAATATAAAAGTTTCCCTCTCATGATTGTACAAGATACCCTGAAAGCTTTGCACGATATGGCATCATACTACATTAGAAATGTTCTTATTGATGCTAAAGTTATTGCAGTTACAGGCAGTGTCGGGAAAACCACTACAAAGGGTATGCTGCATACTGTTTTATCGCAATATGGAGTGTCCCATGCAAACGAAGGTAACTTAAATAATAATATAGGATTGCCTTTGACAATTCTGAAAGCTCCAAAAAACTGCCAGTACTTAATTCTTGAAATGGGAATGAATAAAGCTGGTGAAATAAAAGAATTATCAAAAATTAGTAATCCGAATATTGCAGTTATTACCAACATCGAACCTGCACATACTGAAAATTTTTCATCACTATTTGACGTTGCACAAGCGAAGTTAGAAATTCTGTATGGTATGAAAAATAACGGTACTTTGGTTTTAAGCAGAGATAATAAATATTATGATTATCTCTCATCACACGCCAATAGAAATGTAATAAGCTTCGGTAAAGATAAAAATGCTGAAGTTTGTTTACTAAACTTAATAAGAAACGATGAATCTTCTGTCATTTCAGCACTATCTTCTGTCATCCCAGTGCTTGACTACTTGGATCCAGGAAGTTCAATTGCAAATGAGCATATCAGACGGTTGTATAATAAAGACTGGATTCCAGCGTCACGCGCTGGAATGACATCAAACCGAGTTGCTAATAGATTAAGTTTAAAAATCAGGCTGAGTGATAATCAAATTATAAACTGTAATTTACGTGTACAAGGTGAGCATTTTGCTTATTCGCTACTTGCTGTTGCAGCAGTTGTGCAAAGCCTCGGACTTGATTTATCAAAATTACCACTTGCACTTAAGAATTTTAGTGTAGCGAAAGGTAGAGGCAATATTCATAAGGTCAAATACAATAGAAAATATATACATTTAATTGATGACTCCTATAACGCCAGCCCTGCTTCGATGAAAACTGCAATAAAAACTTTGAGTACATATTCTAATCAGAGAAAAGTAGCTTTGCTTGGTGATATGTTGGAAATTGGTGATGAAAGCATAGAATTTCATACAGATTTGGTTAAGATTATCACAGAAAATAATATAGATAAAGTTTATACAGTTGGTAAATTTATGTTAGAATTGCATGAGCTTTTGCCAGATAATATAAGAGGCACGCATTTTAATGATTCTAATCAATTGAAAAGTGATTTAGCTAACATTATTCAGAATAATGACGCAATTCTAGTTAAAGGCTCACGAGGAATGAAAATGGATCTTATTGTACGGGAATTCGTAATAAAATATTAAGCGAAATCATTGTATTAATTTACAGTAACAAATTATTAGGAACTTTAATTGTGACAAAACGTGTAATTATTTTTGGTGGAACGGGGTTTATAGGGAAACACATCGTAAGACGCTTGGCAGCAGAAGGATATTTAATAAAGATATTCACTCGTAATCAGGAAAAAGCTGCTTGTTTAAAATTGTGTGGCAATTTAGGACAAATATCAGTATTTAAAGGCGATTTTTTTGATGAAAAATCAGTTCTGGATGGTATGGAAGAATGTGATGTAGCTATAAACTTAGTGGGAATATTATATGAAGCAAAAAAGCACGATTTTTACGCTGTTCACGTTAAAATAGCTGAAAGGATAGCAAAAGCTGCAAAAATGAAAAATGTACCTATGATGATACATTTTTCTGCTATGGGAATAGAAAATAGCAAGTTGTCAAAATATTCCAAAAGTAAATTGGAAGGTGAAAAAGCTGTAACTTCAGCATTTCAAAAAGCAATAATAATTAGGCCAAGCCTTGTATTTGGTAAAGAAGACAACTTCTTTAATAAATTTGCAAGATTAGCAACTATTCTTCCTTTCTTACCACTAATTGGCAATGGAACAACTAAATTTCAGCCAATATGTGTAACAGACTTAGCTGAAGTGGTATATCGTATTATCAGTTTTAATAAGCAAGACAAGAAAATTTATAACATGGGTGGACCAAAGGTTTACTCTTTCAAAAGCTTATTGAAGTTTATTCTGAATGTTACTAACAGAAAGTGTTTGTTGATCAATGTATCTTTTCCAATGGCAAAGTTAATAGCTTTCTTTTTAGAAAATAAAATTATTTCTATGCTGTTAAAACCAATAACCGGAGATACGAACCCTATGCTTACTCAAGATCAGGTGAAAGTTATGATGAATAGTTCAATCGAAAAGTCAGTTGACCTTGAAACAATGAAGGTTCGACCATTAGCAATTGAAAATGTGGTGCCAGAGTACTTGAAGATTTATAGAAAGTATTGATAAAAGAGTGTGCCCGGTGGGATTCGAACCTACGACCCACAGCTTAGAAGGCTGTTGCTCTATCCAGCTGAGCTACGGGCACACAACATATATAAAATGCTTCTTAGTACAAGTGAAGTCAAGTACTTCGTGTGAATATGATGTTTATCTTGCGACACCTTGTCATTGCAGTTGTGTGTCGCGCGCTGCCAAAATTGGATGCGAGAAGTCTATTTATTTTAGAAAATATTATATAGAAACTTACTTGACACCCTTCGCCAGCGCCCTTATCACGATAGTGAAGCTATTGTATTTGCTTTCGCCAATCTGCAGATTAAAAGGTAAGGGTTACTTAATGTATCGGCGTCTTATGTTCAATTTTTTGCAGTATATAGATACTGTATGTCTTTACAAAACTTCATCTACATCTAGATTTTTATCTAAATAAGCTGAACGCGCTTATAAAGCGTTACAAGACATCAAAAAATGCCAATACTCGACAGAGATAGTAAAAGACTAGCTAACTCGGGGATTCTTTGTCTTTTTTTCTGCTTAGTAAATTTCTTAAACATTTGCAGCGTAGGTTAGTTGCAATTAAAAGCGGCTGAATCTCGCTTGTCAAGCGTTTAAAACATAAAAAACGCCAATATTTTAAAGCGGATAATAACCACGGGGCTTCTTTTGCCTTTTTTTTCATTTGGTAAATTTCTTAATATTTATAGCTAAACAACAACCGTCATCCCGCTACGTGTTAGCGGGATCTATGCTTTGAGATACCGCGAATGAATCGCGGTATGACGGTGTAGATGATGGTTAAGTAATTCGTCATCCCGCTGCTTGTTAGCGGGATCTATGTTAAGGTATAGTAGGGGATCTATGTTAAGAGATACCGCGAATGAATCGCGGTATGACGGTTAAGTAGGGTGTCATTCCAGTGCTCCTTTTTTTGTCATCCCAGCGTCACGCGTTAGTTTCAACATTATATCATGAACTTTCTAAAATTCATTGAGTTATGCTTTCAAACGGTAGTGCCGGGGTGTGAGTATAATAATTATCGGTACATAAAAGTCATAGCAGATAGGCTGGAAGCAGCGAGCGCTGGTGAAGTGAAACGAATAATATTCAATATGCCTCCGCGCTCGATGAAGTCCATGTGCATAAGCGTTGCGTGGCCCGCATGGATACTGGGAAACCAACCAACTGCGAGAATAATAGTTGCAAGTTATTCTCAGCGGCTCAGCGAAAAGCACTCGCTCGACACCAGGTGCGTGATGCAGTCTAGTTGGTATAGAGCGCTATTTCCAGAGATAGAACTATCCAAAGACCAGAATACCAAATATAAATTTCAAACAGTGCAGAGAGGATACAGAATCGCAACATCAGTTGGTGGAACACTAACTGGTGAAGGTGGTGATTTTATCATTGTGGACGATCCGCTCAGTTCTGCTCAAGCTTTGAGTGAAACGCTTAGAAAGCGTGCCACAAACTGGTTTGATCAGACTTTAGTAACCAGGCTGAACGATAGAAAAAAAGGAGTCATCGTTCTTGTAATGCACAGGCTACACCAGGAGGACTTAACTGGACACCTTCTCTCCAAGCCAAAAAACATATGGCATCATATTTGTTTGCCAATGATTTCTGAAAATAAGCAGGTTATTTATTCAATCAAAAAGCCAATACCTCCCGTTCCTATCATCCGAGTAGCTCAGCACTGTGCGACCAGGCGATTATATAATAAACCAGCGTCACCTGTAAGGATATTATATTCAAGAGAAGAAGGTCAGTTGTTATATCCCCTCGATGGAGGAAAAGAAGAAGTTGAGATAATAAAAGCTGAACTTGGGAGTTACGCTTTTGCTGCTCAATATCAACAAAACCCTCTGCCGCTTTCAAGTGGTATAATTAAACCAGAGTGGTTGAAACGCTATAAAAAATTTCCTGATAATCTCTCGCATATAACACAAAGTTGGGATACTGCGGTTTCAACAAGTAACATGAGCAACTTTAGTGTCTGCACCATCTGGGCAAAAATAGATAATAAATTCTATTTACTCGACGTATATCGCGCAAAGCTTGAGTATCCAAAGCTTAAAGAACAGGTTTTGTCACTAGCTGCAAGATGGACGCCACACGCAATTTTAATCGAAGCAAAAACAAGTGGTCAACAATTGGTGCAAGAGCTAAAGACAAACAGTGATTTACCGATTATTGAAATAGTGCCACATGATGACAAGCTCACTCGATTTCATCAAATTGTTCCGATTATAGAGTCTGGCAAGGTTTTTCTGCCACATCAAGCAGTATGGCTAAATGATTTTGAGTATGAAATTTTAATGTTTCCAGAAACGCGCCACGACGACCAAGTGGACAGTACCGTGCAATATTTGCAGTGGGTGAGAAACAGTACCTCTAGGGTTACGGCTGTACGGGCATTATGATTTGAGAGCAATTTCCACAAGGGAGGATGTCATCCCAGCGCTCCTTTTTTTGTCATGCAAGTAGCTGACACTGGAATCTAGCTTCTCGTTGCTGCTGCGATCATATACTATTGTAATGAGCCTTCAAAGTCACTTAAAAATAGCAACGTCCAAGGGTTTTCTGAAAAGGTCCCACAACCCGGTTCGTAAAATTCACAAGAACCATTAAAATATTTTTTTACTTTTCATTGTATATTTCTCAACATATTATCTTTAAGTACTAAAATAATTAACAATATGGCATTATTAATAGTTGAATCACCTGCGAAAGCAAAGACAATAGGTAAATATTTGAGTAAAGAGTTCAAAGTAGCTGCATCCTTTGGACATGTGAGAGATCTTCCAGCAAAAAACGGTTCTGTCGATCCGGATAATGATTTTGCTATAAAGTATGAAACCATTGAAAAAGCAGAAAAGTATATAAAAGAGTTAGTAAAAGCCGCAAGCAAAACATCAGATATATATCTTGCAACAGACCCAGACAGAGAAGGGGAAGCAATGGCTTGGCATGTGATAGAGACATTAAAAGAAAAGAAAGCAATCAGTAATGAAAACAACATTTATAGAGTAGTCTTTAATGAGATAACAAAAAGAGCAGTACAAGAAGCAATAAAAAATCCACGTGAAATTAATATGGATTTAGTGCGTGCACAACAAGCACGTAGAGCTTTGGATTATCTAGTTGGATTTAGTTTGTCACCACTGCTGTGGACAAAATTGTCGGGAAGCAAGTCTGCAGGGCGAGTGCAGTCTGTTGCATTAAAGATTATATGCGAACGAGAAGATGAAATTAGTAAATTTATAACACAGGAGTATTGGAGCATAAAAACAGAAATGCAAAATAGCAAAGATGAGGCTTTTTTTGCTATGCTAAGCCACTATGACAATAAAAAGCTAGAAAAATTTGATATTAAGAATGAAGAAGAAGCAAAGAACTTAGTCAGGGAGATTGAGTCAAGGCAATATGCTGTAAGCACAGTAGAATGCAAGCAAGTTAAGAGAAACCCGCTTCCTCCGTTTATTACTTCAAGTCTTCAGCAAGATGCAGTAAATAAGCTGTATTTTAACGTGAAAAATGTTATGCGAGTAGCGCAAAATTTATACGAAGGTATCGATATTGGTGGTGAAACTGTAGGGTTGATAACTTACATGCGTACAGATGGGTTTCATATTGCAGATGAGGCTATAAACTCAATTAGAGGATCAATTAAGTCATTATATGGTGATAAATATTTACCGCAGTCTCCTCGTAAATATGTAAAAAAGGTCAAAAATGCTCAAGAAGCACATGAAGCAATTCGTCCAACTGATATCAATAGAACGCCGGGTAGTATTAAGGATTACTTAACGCCAGAGCAATTTAAATTGTATGATTTAATCTGGAAAAGGACCATTGCAAGTCAAATGGAGTCGGCGATCCTTGATCAAGTGGTAGTTGAAATTAGTTCTACTGATCAAAAAGTAGTTCTGCGAGCAAGTGGGTCGAGTATATTCTTTGATGGTTTTTATAGAGTCTACCAAGATAACATAGAAGCCGAAAATGAAGGCCTGCTACCTGCCATGAAGGAAGGGGAAGCGTGTAAGCTGATTTCAGTTGAGCCAAAACAACATTTCACTCAACCGCCACCTCGTTATAGTGAAGCAAGTATCGTAAAAAAAATGGAAGAAATCGGTATAGGTCGACCATCAACTTATGCAACAATTATTTCGGTATTACAAGATCGTGAGTACGTTTCATTGGATAGCAAAAGGTTTATTCCAAGCAGCCGCGGTAAAATCGTTACTATATTTTTAGAAACTTTTTTTCAGCGTTGTGTAGAGTATGATTTCACAGCACAAATGGAAGAGAAGCTTGATTTAATTTCAAATGGACATGCAGATTGGAAAAAAGAATTAGGCCACTTTTGGGTGCCATTTTTTGGTCATGTAAACTCTGTCAAGCAAATGACGCATGATGAAGTTTTCAGCGGCATTCACGATTTGGTAATCGATTGGTTTTGTTCAGAAGAAGGAAAAAAAGAGGTGAATACGAAATGTCCTGATTGCTTAGGTGGCATATTGAAATTGAACTTTGGAAAAGCCGGGGTGTTCCTTGGATGTTCTAACTATCCTGAATGCGACCATACAAAAGAAATTACAGGTAGTAACGACAATTCAGAATATCCAAAAAGTTTAGGTATAGATGATATAACAGGACAAGAGGTAGTAATTAAAAAAGGTCCTTTTGGGCTTTACCTGCAGTTTAATAATGAGTCAGAAAAGAAAAAGGCGGTTTCTATACCAAAAGATATAAATGTTAATGATATTGATCTGAGCACCGCTACTCAGTTACTTTCCTTGCCAAAAGTAATCGGAGAACACCCTGAAACCGGAAAGGAAGTAAAAATAGGCCTTGGACGATTTGGATACTATATTTTCTATGATGGTAAATACTTTTCTCTTAAGAAAAGCTCCAAAGAGGTGCTGAATACAGAATTGAGCGAAACCGTACAAATTATTGCAAACAGTCCACGCAAAGAGTTAAAATCTCTCGGGCTTAATGAAAAAGGAAAAGAAGTTTTTATCTGCAACGGTAGGTACGGATTCTATATAAAATGCGGTAAAACAAACGTTGCTTTGGGCAAGAGTGCAGATATTGAGAGTATAGATCTGGAGAAGGCTTTAGAGTTGATTAAGGGTAAGAAGTAGACTTCTTGCATAACCATTATCTACGTTAAAAATCAGCTTTTTTGTCATTCCAGCGTGTGACGCTGGAATCTAGAAAAAAAGAACCTGGATGCCAGTGTCTGGGCACTGGCATGACACCCTTTCTGGTAGAGGTTGCTCTCAAATCACAACGTGCATACAACTGCAGCAGTATGATGTTTTATTTATTATAGCTATAACACTGAAGTTTACAATCAGAACAAACCACTTGGCCACGTGGAACTGATTTCAGTTTATCAGTTGAAACTTGATTTGAGCAGAATATGCATTTTATTGTGTTGCTTGGAGTAAGTGAGTTATCAACAGCAATTCTATCATCAAAAACAAAACATTCTCCTTTCCAATTACCATTTTTATTATAAGTTTTTTCAAGGTAAGAAAGAATGCCGCCTTTAAGATGGTAAACATCACTAAATCCAAGGCTTTTCATATATGCTGTAGATTTTTCGCATCTAATCCCACCAGTGCAGTACATAGCCACTTTCAGGTCTTTACTCTCAGAAAATGACTCTGTCCACTGAGGAAACTCACGGAAACATTGTGTGTGTGGATTAATTGCATTCTTAAACTTGCCTAATTTCACTTCATACTCGTTTCGTGTATCTATTACTAAAACGTCAGGTTGAGAAGTAAAATCATCCCAATGCTCTGGATCAACATATTTACCCTTAAGGGAAATATCAAGATTGCTTACACCAAGATTCACAATCTCTCTTTTTAATTTTACCTTCATCTTGCTAAATAGTTGATATTCTGCTGCACTCTCTTTCCATGTAAGGTCCCTTAGCCTATAATCAGAACGTAGAAAATCGGATATTTTATCAATTGCGTTTCTTTCACCAGATATTGTTGCATTAACACCCTCTTCTGCAAGGAGTATAGTACCCTTTAATTCAATGTTGTCGCATGCAGCTTTTATTTCGTCTTTCATGTCATAATAATTAGAAAGTTCTACAAAATGATAGAAAGTTGCAATGACGAAGCTCATGATTATTCACTTATCAACTAAAAACATGATATACAAAATTATAAAGATATTCAATAGTACGGCTGTTATAGCTAAAGTGGCTCTACAATTTGAAAAACCGTCATTCCGCTACTCGTTAGCGGAATCTATACCGCGAATGAATCCATAGCTGTACGAACATTGTGATTTGAGAGCAATTTCCACAAGGGAGGATGTCATCCCAGTGCTTGACACTGGGATGGCTTTGTTGCATCGCTAGCTATGATGGATTAAAGATAAAAAAGATAGCGAATATCAGTAGCTTATTATTCTGGTATTTATAACAAGAACGGTCAGTGAATACCTAAATTTGAGTAAAAGAAATTTCACTACCACTCACTAATCTGGCTAAAATTCAAGAATTTCAATGCTTTAGCTATTTTCAATAGAATTAAATTTATTAATATAAATAACAAATTACTATTCTTAAATTTGATCAGATTGATTGCAAAAAAACAAGATTTTCAATAGGTTGCTTATAATCCTAACTATAGTTAGCCTTTCATAAGTAGCGATGCAACAAAGCCCACTGGGATCCAGCTTTTTTGTAATTTTATTGAAAATGTTGTATAGTCGTTTGTTTACAATCAATTTTTCTGGATCCAAGTAGTCTGGGCACTGCCTGTGTGTTTGAGGCAAAACCTGCTATAACATTTAACATACTGCTTTCACAAACGAATGTTTGTACAGTTGTGGGCGGTATGACGTAGGGAAACCTTTCTTGGGTTAGCTATAATTACTGGATATCTTCAGTTTTTACATATAACATTTTAATATAAAATATAGATTCAAATTAATGTTTTTAAGAGTATTTAAAAATATATTCTTATTTTTAGTAAGCATATTATTCGTCTGCCCAATATTATCATTAATATCAATCTTATTTACAGATACAGCAAATTCCGGATGGGTAATCAGCACACTTTTCCCTGAATATATACTGAATACGTTAATTTTGATGATAGGAGTGGGGGGAATATCCTTTATATTTGGAGTAATTCCAGCTTGGCTTACCACATTTTTTTCATTTCCTGGAAGTAAAATTTTTGAGATTGCTTTGTTCTTTCCAATATCGATTCCTGGATATATAGTAGCGTTCGTCTATGTAAATACACTAGAGTTTTCAGGTCCGGTGCAGAGCTCATTAAGAGACATTTTAGAGTGGAGCAAAGGTGACTATTGGTTTCCTGAAATAAAATCCCTAGGTGGTGGAATATTAGTAATGGGATTCAGCCTATATTCATACGTTTATATGTTAGTCCGCTCAAGTCTAAAGAATGTTAGTAACTCAGTCACTATTGCGTCAACACTTGGGTTCTCCTCATTGAAGAGCCTGTTTTCTGTCATCATACCCTCCATACGCCCATCAATTATAGCTGGGTTGTCTTTGGTACTAATGGAAGTAATTACAGATTTCGGCACACCACAGTTTCTTGCTATTGATACTTTTACGACAGGAATATATCGCACCTGGTTTTTACTGCATGACAAATATTCAACTACTGTTTTAGCAGTTGCAGAGTTGATTTTCGTTGCAACACTAATAGCTATCGAAAAAAAACTACAAAAAAAAGGAATATCCTACTCTTCAATCAATACCAATTCAGATTATCACAACAAACGGAGTATAAGTGGCGCTATACCGTTGATCTTTGCTTATCTTATGTGTGTATTGCCGATATTAATAGGTTTTATTTTGCCAATGATTCCGCTCATATATTGGAGCATAGAGAAGGGGTTTTTCATATACGAAGCAAGATTCTATAACATAATAGCAAATAGCATTAGTTTATCATTTATCACCGCATTAATCTCAATTAGCATTGCAATAATGATTGGATATACGGCGCGTAAAAATAAGGTAATCAACAATATAGCGCGTCTCATTTCTTTAGGCTACGCAATTCCAAATGCAATTATCGCAATTAGTATAATAATATTTTTAAGCAGAATATTCTCTTTCATTACTCAATATGTTGTGGAAATTAGCTTAGTAGGAACTATTGGCGCATTAGTTTACTCATATTTATTCCGTTTTTTTGCTATATCTTTCAAGGCGGTAAAGTCAGGGCTCAAAAAAACACCAAATGAAATTGAGTGGACTGCATATACCATGGGTCACGGACCTATTTCTACATGTTTGAATGTTCATATCCCTCTCATCAAGAAGAGTATATTATCGGGATTTTTGCTCGTATTTATGGATACTATCAAAGAGCTCACAGCAACACTCATTATAAGACCATTTAATTTTGAAACTATATCAACTAGAATATATGAACTTGTAAGCGATGAGCGCTATAGAGAAGCTGCCCCATTTTCGTTAATAATAGTTATAATAGGCTTAATTTCTACAATAACCTTATTTACACTTGATGATAAGGATAAAAAATAAACGTAACTGTTCACAGATTTCCACTTAATTCTTCAATCTCACTAATAGAAAGGCCAGTAAACTTAACAATAGTGTTGACATCAACATTATTAGCCAGCATTGCTTTTGCGACTTCAATTTTCCCTTCAATTTTCCCTTTCTCTATACCTTTTTGTATACCTTTCTCTTCAGCAAGATCAAGTCTGTATTCAAGAATAGCTTCTTCTTTGCGTAGATCCATTATCCTTTCTTCATAGGCTACTAAATCTTTTTCGTTCCAACGAAACTTGTCTAATTCATCATATGCTAGCTTTATTATTGGCGCTTTTTCTGCTATCTCTTTTAAGTCCTCTTCTGTTGTTTCTTCTGCGTATTTAAAAAAGAAACACCACCTTTCTACTATACTTTCTAACTGCTCTACTTTATTTTTTGCGAATTTAGGCAACTCAATAAAGACAAACTGAAAATCTTTTAAGTAATGGCCGTTAGTTTTTATATCACGTATATTGTGAGTAGAAATATAATCAACTTCTTCAGGAAGTAAGTTACAATTTGATATAGCAATAAAGAAGACTTTCTTTAAATCAATGTAGTTGCCAGATTTATCTAATTGTCTTGAGTAGGCTTTAGCGGCATATAATTGAGCGCGTTTTTCGAAGCCCTTGTCTCTAGCGAGCTGCATTTCTGCTATATATCTATTTCCGTGAGAATCCTTGCAGAGAACATCAACAATACTTTGTTTATCAGAGGCAACTTCGGGATCCATAATAGTGCTAAGAAACTCAACTTCTTGTATTGCATTTATCTCAGTAAACCCTAAAATATCGTTCAAAAAGTGGATCAGGATATTCTTATTTTTTTCCGTTCCAAAGATTTTTTTGAAACACAAATCATTGCGAGGATCGAGAAATTTTGAAAGAGCCATGGCAAAAATGCTCGAAAATATTAATGATTATACACTATTATTAACAATTATTCAACCATATTTTTGAAGATAGCTAGTTTCTGTATTTATTTTAAATTGAAGAAAGCTCAAATGAAAGATCGTGCTTTGCTAAAAATCACAGAATGCAGTCTGGTTACAAATAAACTATTTTGACAGTTAATGGGGTCTAGTTTTGATGTATGGACTATCCAAAGAAAAGGGTGGTATCATAACTTCAAAAACTTTTATGCTTTCTTCATTCAGAAATTCATACTTACCCTGCATTATTCCTGACGGTACATTTAAGTATGTTCCACTTGTGTATTTAAATACCTCTCCAGATTTTATCACAGGCTGTTCTCCGATAACACCAACTCCGGCAATTTCATTTACTTTGCCCTTATAATCTATTATTTGCCAATGACGACTTAACAATTGAATAGTTGATTGGCTTTTGTTTTTTATCTTAACGTTATACATCCATACATAGCAATTTTCATAAGGAATGGATTGCTCTTCAATGTAAATTGGTAAAACTGTAACTTCAACAAAGTTGGTAGTCAATGTGTATTCTAGAATCATTATAGAATATTCATGATAAAAAGATAATATTCTAATTATATGCTTTTTTCATAGATTTTTCAAGTATACTTTAATTAGGAAATATCAATTTATAGTATGAATGAACCAGATGCACTGAGCAAAAAAGTAATAGGAATAATAGGTGGTGGACAATTAGGTAAAATGACTGCTATCGCTGCAACAAAACTTGGACAAAAAACACATGTTTTTGCCAGTGCTAAAGACGATCCGGCTTGCTCTGTTGCTGATGATTTCACAATAGCAGATTTCTCTAATAAGAAAGCTCTTGAATCTTTTGCACAGAGTGTGGATTTAGTTACTATTGAGTCTGAAAATATTCCATGTAGTGCAATTGATATCGATGTAAATTTTTATCCGGGTAAAAAAGCGTTACACATTTCGCAGAACAGACTGAGAGAAAAGGATTTTATTAAAAACTTGGGTATAAAAACTGCTAACTATAAGAGTATACAAAATTATAATGAGCTACTGAAAAGCAGTAGAGCTTTTGGCTATCCAATAAGGCTGAAAACAACAGAAATGGGTTACGATGGAAAAGGACAATATGTGCTTGAGAATGATTCTGAAGTGAAGCAATTTGCTTCCTTTGATTGGAATACAGAGTACATTCTTGAAGCAAGTGTTGATTTACTGAAAGAGGTTTCAATAGTCGTTGCAAGAGATAAAAACTGTAAAGTAGCTTTTTTTCCTATAGCAGAAAATTACCACGTTGATGGAATACTTGATACTTCAACAGTGCCAGCTAAAATAGATAGCAAATTAACTCAAGAGGTACAACGAGCTGCAAAGAAAATAGCAAACGCACTTGATGTAATAGGAATTCTGGCTATTGAATTTTTTGTTACTAAAGATAACGAATTGTTAGTTAATGAACTAGCTCCCAGACCTCACAATTCTTGCCACTGGAGCTTGGATGCATGTAACGTTAGTCAATTTGAACAGCTAGTTAGGATAATATGCGGGCTACCTATGCAGGAAGTAGTATTATGCTTTCCTTGTATGACGAAAAATATAATAGGTAATGATACATATGATTCTCATAAGTATTTGAGCAACGAAAAAGCTAGTTTAACCATATATGGGAAAAAAGAGGTTAGGGATAAGCGTAAAATGGGACATGTCAATATAGATTTAAGTTAACAGTTTTTCTACGTCATACCGCCACAACTGTACGAACATTGTGATATGATGAGATGTTACATAGTAAACGGTGTCATTCTAGCACCTCTTTTCCCGTCATCCCGCTGCTTGTTAGCGGGATCTCATTTCACTTTGTGAAGGTGTCATCTGAGTAGCCTGACTACTTGGATCCAGGAATTTTATTAAGTTGGTAAGCATAAAAGTGGCTGATCTTATGTTAAAACACAACGTTCTTGATGAGATTACAGCAAGGCTGGGTTCCAGCATCAGCTACTTGAATGACAGCAGTCCTACGTCATGCCGCCGCGGTATCTCTAGATCCCGCTAACAAGTAGCGGGATGACGATTGTCGTTCAGCCATAAATATTAAGAAATTTACCAAATAAAAAAAAAGGCAAAAGAAGCCCCGTGGTTGGCTAATTACTTACATTATACTTTCAAGTATGGCGTTTTTTTATTCTAAACGCTTAATAACCGCGATTTAGTTGCTTTTAAGCCGCAACTAATCTAAATTATAAACATTAAGAAATTTACTAAACAGAAAAAAAGGCAAAAGAAACCCTAGGGTAGCTAGTTATTCACTATCCATTTTTTAAATCGGCGTTTTTTGATGTTTTAAATGCTTTATAAGCGCATTTCAGCTTATATTAGGTAAAAACCTAGAAATTTTATGAAGACATAAGGTGCACATAGTGCAAAAAATTAAACATGGGACGCCAGATACGTGAGTTTTTTTGTCATTTAATCTGTACAGAGAAGATAAATAAATAGCTTCAGTCTCATGATAAGGGGGCTGGCGAAGGATGTCAAGTAAGTTTTTTCGTTTCTATTTCCAATAAAAGTTTGTATGCAATAACACAGAAGCATGCACTGCTATTCCTTCATTTCTTCCAATATAACCTAATTTCTCTGCAGTGGTTGCTTTGATATTTACAAATTCATCATCAATTTCTAATGCTTTTGATATGAATTTCTTCATTTCTACTTTGTAAGGCGATATTTTAGGCTCTTCACAAACTATAGTAATATCTAAATTAGACACGCTGTACCCTTTTTCTTTTGCTTTTTTAGCAGCAAAGTCAAGAAAGTGAGATGAATTGCAATCTTTCCATTCAGAGGAACTAGGAGGAAAGTGCTCTCCTATGTCGCCACATCCCAGTGCTCCGAGTATTGCATCAACGATTGCATGTATTGCAACATCACCATCAGAGTGCGCTTCTATTGCCATGTTGTGTTCAATTTTCACACCGCAAATTTTTATAAAGCTTTCAGCACCATTTTGAACTTTAATGAACTTATGTATATCATAACCGGCTCCGACACGAAATTTTGGCTCTTCAAAAAGAAGCTTTGCCATATTGATATCCTCTTTTGTGGTTAACTTAAAATTGCTTTTCTCACCTTTAATAATCGCAACATGTTTTTTGTGCTCTACCATTAGTGATGAATCGTCAGTAAATTCTTTGACTGATTGATGGCATGATAATAATTCTTTGAAATTAAAAATTTGAGGGGTTTGTATGGCTCTGAGCTTTCCTCTTGAAATCGTAGATTCAATAAAACTATTACTCACCAATGACATAGTGTCTTCAACTTCTATTGCTGGAACTACTCCTGTATATTGATCATTAATCATAGATTCAACCAAGTTATCTATCAGAACATCTGACACAAAAGGCCTACAAGCATCGTGTATAACTACAAAATCTGGGTTAATTTTTTGTAAGCTTTCAAGCCCTAGTTTAACTGAACTTTGCCTGTTTTCTCCTCCGTATACAGGGCTTAGTAATTTAGTGTCTGTAATTAGTGATATAGCTTTCTCATAGAAACTTTCATGGTCTTTATTAATTGCTATTCTTATGTAATCTATATATTGGTTAGCCAGAAATCTTTTAATTGTATGAAATAAAACAGATTTACCTGCCAGTTTTATATATTGCTTAGGAATCGTAGAATTGCATCTACTGCCTACTCCCGCTGCAACTATTAATGCTGCTATTTTGTATTTCTTAGCGCACATATTTCTTTTTGTAGAAGCTTTCCTCTCTATCCAAGATTCTTTCCGAAAAATAAAATTTCTGACATCATATAAAAGTTACTTCCCCTATTAACTAGCATAATTATAATAGCAAAAGAGATATTTAGAGAGCTCAAAATCTATCTTTGCCTGCGGATTAAACAACTAAATTTTAGTAAAAAACGATAGTATTACAAATCGTAAAATACTTTCAACATAGGAAAAATAAATTGCATATTTTTCAGTAAATTAGCTATGCTAAACACATGCAAAAACGTCATATAACTATTTGTTTCATACTGCTTTTTATAATAGGGATGTTATTCCTGATGCGTACTATGATTTTTCCATGTTTAATATCTATTATTATTGCATATTTGTTTAATCCGCTAGTAATTAAGTTTGAAAAGTATAGAATACCACGTTCATGTTCTGTAATTTTTATAATACTTGTTTTATTAATAGCTTTTATACTAGTCATAACATTTGTTTTACCTATTATATATGTTCAAATTACTTCAATATTAAATTTCTTAGTGAGTAAAGTGCCTTCATTAGAGCTTAAAGTAATCCCCTCTGTATTAGAATTTCTTAATATAAAAATCGAGGATAGCTTATTTGATCACTTATCTAAAAATCTAGCAGAAAATTACAGCAACTATGTATCTTATTTCATGAATGCTCTTGATATTGCTAGTAACTTTGTAATCCAAGTGTTAAGTTCAAGCTTTAACACGGTATCATTAATGGTGATTACTCCTGTAGTGTTTTTCTATATATTACGTGATTGGCCTTTAATTATAGAAAAAGCTAATAAATTAATCCCTATTCCTTACAGGGGAAAAATTGCAGATTATTTTTTCAAAGTGGATTTCATTATATCTAATTATCTAAAGAGGCAGGTAAATGTATGTATTGTCATGATGGTCTTTTACTCTGTGAGCCTGAGCATAACCGGATTGGAACACTCTATTGTTATTGGAATTTTATCAGGAATGTTAACGTTCATACCTTACGTAGGGCCATTATTATATACCATTATTGGGTTTTTGAGCGCTATCACTCAATTTAGTGGATGGTTTGAAAGTGCTGCTGTTTTGCTATTATTTGGTGTTGGGCAATTAATAGATTCAAACATATTAGTTCCTTTATTAATAGGAAAAAAAGTTCATATACATCCAACTGTAATTATTCTGGGAATTACTATATGCGCTTCATATTTTGGATTTACAGGTATATTACTTTTTATTCCAATAATAGCAATGTTCAATGTATCAGTAGAATATGCAATCAATAAATATTTTAAAAGTGAGCTTTATAAAAACGGCTAACAGACCTTTTGCATAATCAATTTATGGTAAGAGGAGAAATGAGCCCAGAATACCTGACACATTTGAGGAGCGTAAGTAAATTTCTGCGCAAAAATTACTACCAGAAAGAGGTTACGTAAGAGGTTCAACGTGCAATTAAATTTATTTAACAACAATCAAGCTGATTATAGCCGGCAAAATTACATCATCTTAGATGAAAATAAGCACGTATATAATTCGGTAGTTAATGATTTATCTTGGAAATGTCTGATTCTTTTTGGACCTAAAAGCTCCGGTAAAACTCATCTTGCTCATATTTGGCAATCAATAAACGATGCAATCTTTATCAATGTGAATAACTTCGTAAGCGAGATTAGGTATAGCGATGCTTTTATTTTAGAAGACGTACAAAACATTAAAGATGAAGCAATGTTATTACATTGTTACAATTACATGAAAGAAAACGACAAGAGGCTGCTAATCACTTCTTCAATTTCACCAAAAAAGCTTAACTTCAAACTAAGAGATTTAAGTTCTCGAATATTATCAACTATCAGCGTAAAAATTTTGCCTGCAAGCGAGGAATTATTAAGAATTATGCTAATAAAACGATTTTCAGATAAACAGTTAAAAATTGATTTAAAAGTGATTAATTATATTTTAGCAAGAATAGAACGTTCTTTCTATAGCATTGATAAAATTATAGAAAAGATAGATAATGAATCTATAGGGTCAAATGTGACTGTTCCTTTTATTAGCACTTTATTAAAAAAAGATGCCATTTGATTTCTTCTTTTGTAAAGGTGTATATTAAAAATTTATTAACACCCATAACACTAACGTAATTGGAATCTCTATCTGTCCATGTTAGAATTATAATCAATGTTATGTTATAATAAATATAGATAGATACAGCTAAGAAGTATTCTATATTTATAGTAGAGCTCACTTTATAAGGTGTTTTTTATAGATTTAACGTTATAACTTAACTATGATAAGAGTAAGATTAAATTTAAGAAAAAGGTTAAAGCAAAAGTTTGTGATGTTCACTCTATTGATAAATGCTTTATTTGTCTCATATTTTCTCATAAGAAACACAGGGAACACTTCTAATCAAATTATAGCCAAAGAAATAAATATAGGAACTGATAATGAAAAATAAACAGTCGCAAAATAAAAAAGAAAATCTTTACATAACATATTACATAGATGCTTTAGCTTCAGAGAGGTCCGCTGCACAAAATACTCTGGAAAGTTATCGTTCGGATTTACACCAGTTTGAAGAATTTTTATTGGAAAGCGGCACTACCTTGGTTGGTGTAAACAAAACCAATATTAAAGATTATGTGAAATCTTTATGTACACAAAAAAAATATAAAAGTAGCTCTATATCAAGAAAAATATCCGCTATGAAAAATTTTTACAAGTGTATATTTAATGACGGAATAATAGATTTTAATCCAGCGCCGGCTAATGATGCTGAATTAAAGAATCCAAAAGTTTCTCGTCCTTTGCCTAAGTATTTAAGTGTCGAAGAAATATTTTTGCTAATGGACACAGTGAGAAAATCAGCAAGCGAATCGAATAAAGAGATAAGCAGTAAAAGGCTATGTGCGATTTTAGATATCCTTTACTCTTCTGGAATGCGTGTTTCTGAACTAATTAGCATGAAATTATGTGAAGTGTCACATTTAATAAACAGTAATAACAAAGAATGCTATATAATAATAAAAGGAAAAAGTGGTAGAGAGAGGCAAATTCTTTTTAATGAACAAGCATTGCAGAGCCTTAGAAATTATTTATCAGTTCGTGATAATCTGATCTCTAAAGAAAAGGAATCCGATTGGCTATTCCCAGGTGATAAACCTAATAAACCAATTACAAGGCAGAGGGTCGGTCAATTAATGAAGGAGTTGGCAAGAAAATGCAATATTGATGAAAATAAGATCTCTCCACACGTGATTAGGCATTCTTTTGCTACCCATCTACTAAATAGCGGAGCAAATATTGTGTTGATACAGAAAGTTCTTGGCCATACTAACCTTTCTACAACACAAATATATACTCATATTGCTAACGAAAAGTTAAAGGACAAATTAGCTGATTCGCATCCTATTACTCAGATGATCAATAATTAAATTTATTGTTTTTAATTTGTAATAAAGTTAAATTTAAATAAATTTATGTGAGTTTGTGATTTCAAGTTTATTGTTTAATTTCTTTCTTATATTATGGGAGGTATTCTATACTTTCATTACTCTCCCTGTAATTTTCTTTTCTGAGTGTGTAATAACCATTTTCCTCGTCTGTTCGGTGAGAGTTGTATTATTCATGCTGCGTTTATTATGTGGCATTAAATATGAAGTGAGGGGAATGGAAAACATCCCTAAGCAACCTTTTATCATTGCATCTAAACACCAATCTCCATTTGAAACATTTATTTTTATACTACTATTTAGAAAAGCGGTTTTTATTTTAAAACGTGAATTGAAATGGATTCCATTCATTGGTTTGCATCTTATAGCGCTGAAAATGATTTTTATTAACCGTTCAGATGGTATCAGTTCTATACGCCATATAATCAAACTAGCAAAAATGCGTATAAAAGAAAATAGAAGCATAATAATATTTCCTGAAGGTACAAGAACAACTATAAACCAAAATATAAAATATCAACCAGGTATTGCTGCTTTATATAGCGTATTATCTGTTCCTGTGTTACCGGTTGCTTTAAACACTGGTTTGTTTTGGCCAAAAAGCATACTTTCTCTGAGAAAGAATCCCGGAAAGGCAGTAATAGAAATATTGCCCCCAATATATCCTGGGTTAAACAAAAATGAATTCTTGCAAAGTTTAGAAAAAATTATTGAAGAGAGAAGCAGTAGATTAACCATAGGAAAAACTGATATTGCAAATTAACAAAAAAACTTTATAATTAAAAGAAAAGTACAGTATTTTAGGTATTAATATATGGCAAATCATAAGAGTGCTAAAAAAATGATAAGGGTAATAGCAAAGCGCACTTTAATAAATAAGATGCGGAAAAGTAAAACTCGCACCTCTATTAGAAAATTGGTTGATATAATCAAGTCTGGCGACAAAGAAAATGTTGTTCTGGCATTTCGGAATGCTGAATCTAATTTACACAAGTGTGTGAATAAAGGTGTTATTCATAGGAATACTGCTGCGCGTAAAATAAGTCGCTTAAATGCAAGAGTAAAAGCATTGATGACCGCTTAATACGGTTAATGTAAAGTTAACTGTATTAATATATACTCCTCAGTTTGTATATTCTGTATAAAATTTAAGTAGCTTAAGTGATGGATAAAAAAGTGCTATTAGAACTAAGTAATGGATTAAAAATCGAGCTACCTGTATTAAGCGGAACAACAGGTCCTGATGTGTTAAATATCAAGGATTTATATAAGATGACAGGATTATTCACTTACGATCCAGGGTTTGTTTCTACAGCTTCATGCTCTTCTACAATTACATTCATTGATGGAGATGAAGGAGTTCTTAAATATAGGGGACATAATATAGCTGATTTGGCAGAGAATAATAATTTTACTGCTGTGATTTATTTATTGCTCTATGGTGAATTACCCAGTTCAGAGCAACACAAAAAATTTCTTCTCAAAATACAAGAATCATCCAAAGTATCAGAGCAAGTTACAAATGTAATTAAAGCATTTCCAAAAACTGCTCACCCTATGTCAATCTTAGTTGCATGTTTTGCAAGTTTGTCAGCATCTTATCATGAAAAGCATGGCAACAATGTCAATGGTGAAGACCTAGATTTTGGAATTTCTGCAATAGCGCAAGTTTCCACAATTATTGCAATGATTTATAGGCATATCAACAATCAGGAATTCATAAATGCTAACAATGAATTAAGTTACAGTGAAAATTTCTTAAAGATGATATTTGGCGATGCTGTTGATAATGATAAAAGCGCCCTTTTTGCAAAAGCTCTGGATAAAATATTTACTCTCCATGCTGATCATGAACAGAATGCTTCTACGGCGGCTGTCAGATTGGTGGGATCGGCTGGTTCTAATCTGTTTGCAAGCCTCTCTGCAGGAGTTGCTACACTTTGGGGACCAGCACATGGTGGAGCTAATGAGGCAGTTGTAAATATGCTAAAAGAGATAGAGCAAAGTGGAGATATAGATAAATTCATCGAAAAAGCTAAAGATGATAAAGATCCATTTAAATTGATGGGATTTGGACATCGTGTTTATAAAAATTATGATCCGCGCGCGCGTATATTGAAAGGCGCTTGCCATGAGGTTCTAAGTAAACTAGAACAAAATAACGAACTGCTTAAAATTGCAAAAAAACTTGAAGAAATAGCTTTAAAGGATGAATATTTTATCGTGCGTAAGTTATATCCAAATGTTGATTTTTACTCAGGTATAATAATGAATGCTATTGATATTCCCTCAAATATGTTCACGCCTATTTTTGCACTTGCAAGAACCACTGGTTGGGTTACTCAGTGGTATGAAATGATAAATGATAAAGAAACTAAGATCTGTAGACCAAGGCAACTCTATTTTGGTCAATAAATTTATTTTCACTTCATTAGACTTCTTGCATAACCCAAACTAAGTAGAAAAAAGGTGTCATCCGAGTAGCTGACACTGGTTCCTTTACGACGGAAGTGTCCAGAGGTGTCATTCCAGTCTGGAATCCAGAAAAAAGGATGGTGTCATTCCGTATCCGTTCAGCCAATGGCGTCAACTTAAGAACTTTCATTAGCAAACTCTCCTAAAGACATGATGACGTTTAGGCTTATCTACTTTATTGCGGCTGTCCCGGTCGGATTTTAACTTTAGCGCGTATACTTAAAAAGGGCTTGAAAGTTTTTTGGCGCAATAAGTACCTGATAGAGTTTCTGCCTCATTACACCAAATAAAACTGAAAAATTTAAACGATACTCAGTAATTTGATCTGGGTTCCAAGGCCCTTGTGCATCACACATATGAAGCGATAATATATTGCACATGACCAAGTTTGCCCAAAATTCTTGTAATACAGCCTCTCCAGAAAAATTCTCTAACTCTGCTCCTACTTTGAGTCGTTTATAGCACTCCTCTATGTGTCACCTTAACACATAAGCTTTGCTCCAAAGTCTCGGTCAAAAACTCTGTTTCTCAGTTGGCTAATGTCAGCACTATAACTCTTACTTTCTGTCCTTTCATTTTATTTTTTAGCTTTTCATTTTCTAATATAAAATCAAAATCTAATGCGCCAGCGTTCCCATAGCTTAGAGGTTGTCCACAAACCAGTAAATCAAGCATATTCCCTACTTAACATAACTTTACTCATAGCCAGATATATGAAACTTTCAGTAGATGTTGTAAGTAAATCGTACTCCTTTGATAGCCTTCTATTTCTATTGATCCAAGCAAAAGTCCTCTCTAACACCCACCTTCTCGGCTGTACTGAAAATCCAGGATCCCGTTGTGGCAATAGTTCTAGTGGTGTATCTTTATGCACCCAAAACCTACATGGAGGCCTTTTGACAATTTCAATATCTATCCCATATTCTCTCTTTACGTAATCCTTTAAATCTTTTCCTTGGTATCCCATATCAGCCCACATTTTCTTAATATTGCTGTATTTTTGCTTCATATTGTCCAATGCCATCTTCACCCCATCTCTGTCATTTTCGCTTGCAGCTCCTACATAGCAACCAAGCACAAATCCTTGAGTATCTGTGATTATATGTCTTTTTCTCCCCTTTACCTTTTTCGCACCATCATAACCTTTGACCTCCCTTTTTCCGTGGTTTTTACCGATTGACTGTCCACTATGCATGCGCTCGGCTTCCCATTTTTGACCTACTATATTTAGTGATATCATAGTTCATTTTCTCAAAAATTCCCTGCTTTTTCCATCTTCTAAACTGTTCATGCACAGCCTTCCACGGCGGAAAATCGTGTGGTAAATAGCGCCATTGACATCCTGTGCGCAGTATATAAAGAATTGCATTTACTATCTCACACTTACTGTATTTTGGTGGCCTTCCTCCTTTCTTGTACGATACTCTGAAGTGTTTTTCTATTCTTGCCCATTCCCTTTTACTTAAATCTGTTGGATATTTTTTCCTCATCTCTTACCTCAATATTCTTTCTTTATATACTACGTATTCCTTGGTTTGTGGACAACCTCTAAGTATAAAAGTAGCCGTTTTATGTTAAAATACAACGTTTTAATGATTATGAAAAGGCTGGATCCCAGTGTCTGGGCACTGGGATGACAAGGTATAAACCTTATCGTCATGCCGCCGCAGACCGTCATACCGCGCGATTCATTCGCGGTATCTCTTAGCATAGATCCCGCTAACGAGTAGCGGGATGACGATTGTCGGTGAACCTAAGTTACTTTAGCCATAAATATTCAAGAAATTTACCAAATGAAAAAAAAGGCAAAAGAAGCCCCGGTTACTATCTATTTTCAGTATTGGCGTTCTTTAAAGTCTTAAACACTGCAATTTAGCTGCTTTTAAATGCAACTCACCTTAGTTTAAATGTCTAAGAAATTTACTAAGCAGAAAAAAAGGCAAAAGAAACCCAGTGTTAGCTAGTTGTCACTCTCTAATCCTGCAAATCGGCGTTCTATACTGTCTTAAACGCTCTATAAGCGCGTTTTAGCTTATATAGCTAGAAATGTTGTGAAGACATAAGGTACACATAGTGCAAAAAATTAAACATGAGACGCCAAATACGTTGAGTTTTTTTGTCATTTAATCTGTACAGAGAAGATAAATAAATAGCTTCAGTTTTATGATAAGGGGGCTGGCGAAGGGTGTCAAGTGGTTTTTTAGCCACGTTTCCCTGTTATAATGTTCATTTGCTTGACCTAAGATCCAGGAGTATTTAAACTGAACCCTATATAGTACTAAAAATGATAGGAAATCTAAGTGGAATAGTTGATGAAGTGCGCAGCGATCACATAATCCTGAATGTGAATGATGTTGGCTATATGGTGTATCTTTCAGCTAAAACTTTAAGTGCTTGTGCAATTGGAAGTAGAATCAAATTACTTATCGAAACCTATGCAAATAACAGAGAAAACACTACTCAGCTATATGGTTTTATAAGCAAAGAAGAACAGCAGTGCTTGAGGTTGCTAGTTAAAGTAAGCGGTGTTAGCTATAAAACTGCAATGTCAATTTTGAGTAAATTAACTCCAGAACAGCTATTTTTGGCAATTATGAATGAAGATAAAGTAACACTCAAGATGAGTGGACTTGGCTTGAAACTCATAAATCGAATCATCACTGAATTGAGTGGCAAAGTAAGTAAACTAGAAATAAATAACAATAACTTTAATCCAATTAATGAAGATGCCCTTTCAGCATTGATCAATCTTGGGTATGAAAAAATGAAAGCTTATGATACGATAAAAAAAATACAAGACGAATCGTCAAACCTGGATACTAAGGACATTATTCGCATGGCGCTTAAGGAGCTCTTAACATTATGAAATCAATATCGTGCGGTAAAGAATATACTGAAGATGTGCGCAATATTAACATCAGGCCTGAGCAACTTGATGATTTTGTCGGGCAAAAAGACTTAATACAAAATTTAAAAGTGTTTATAAACGCTGCACAGACGAGAACTGAAGCTTTAGATCACGTCTTATTGTACGGTCCTCCAGGGCTTGGCAAAACAACTTTAGCACAAATTGTTTCTAAAGAATTAAGAGTTAGCTTTCGCGCAACTTCTGGTCCTTTACTTAGTAAAGCTGGGGACTTGGCTGCAGTGCTTACCACTTTAAATGCAAAAGATGTTCTATTTATCGACGAAATCCATAGATTAAATCGCAGCATCGAAGAAGTTTTATATACTGCTATGGAAGATTTTTGCTTGGACATATTAGTAGGTGAAGGTCCATCTACTCGCACTTTAAGGATAGATCTACCACCATTTACGCTAATTGGAGCAACAACACGGCTTGGATTACTTTCTGCGCCACTCAGAGATCGTTTTGGCATTCCTTTGCATCTTGAGTTTTATTCCTTTGAGGAGCTGGTTAATATTATAAAAAGAGGCGCAAGAGTTCTTTCTGCTGAAATTGAAGAGGATGCAGCACGGAAAATTGCCTGCCGTGCGCGCGGCACTCCAAGAATTGCTTTGAGGTTACTCAAAAGAATAAGGGATTTTGTTGAAGTGAAAGATGATAAAAAAATCACTTATGAAGTCGCTGATTCTGTATTACTAAAATTGGGTGTAGATAAAATGGGACTCAATAAACTTGATATGAATTATCTAAGATTTTTATTCAACACTTCAGGCCCTGTTGGAATTGACACCATATCTATTGCGCTATCCGAAGATGTTGGCAATATTGAAGAAACAGTAGAACCTTATTTAATCAAAATTAGTTTTGTAAAGCGCACACCAAGAGGGCGCGTTCTGACCGATCAAGCAAAGGAGTATTTGAGCTTTCAACATTAAACGTCATAATTTATATTGACTAATTGAGATAATGCTCGTATGTTGACATTTGTGTATTAAGGACAATGGAGGCATATATGTTAGATAGTAATGAAACTGTATCTTTGATTGTTGATCAAAATATTGCTGCTGGTAGCGTATCTGGGTCAATACCGAATAAGGATAAATGTAGGTACGTCACTCTTGATGATGAAGAAACATGGAAGAGGTTCTTTGTAGATCAGAACAACCCTTCTACTAATACTACTAATAAAGTAATAGTGAAACCTCATGTTCATAAGAATAGCGATGGTATGTATAGATATACTGCTGAGGAGACCAAATATCATGGTCGGGAAATTGTAGGCAAAGCTGCTAAACAAATTGAAGAAGAGATATCTAAAAATATTGATGCAAAGCTTACAAAATTAAGAGAAACTAAAAATATAGATAACAGTGTTAAGCCTGTCATAAGAATTGCGCTGAACGATTATATAAAAGAAGTAAACTTGCATGATATTCTAAGTGGTAATATGTGCAAAAAGTACGATGTAAAGACAGTTACGTTGCTACTACCTGACCAAAAAACAAGGGGGGGTACGTTGCCAAATTGATAAGGATAGGGCAAGAATTTATGAAGTGGCTAATGGGTCATATCAAATGACTTTAAAGTGGAATGCTCAAGGAAAAGAATGTAATATTAAAATTAATATTCATGATAATGGCTCCGTAGAACTTATTGAGGGTAATGGTGTTACTATGGAGCAATTAGCTGCACATAAAGAAGTAAAAGTAGGAAGGCAATATGAAGCAAAGCCTTTACATGAAGTGTTAGCATCACAATTGCCACAAACACAATTACAACAAAGCTCTGAAGAAGTAAAATTTTTGGAGCAGCATTCAACAAATGTAGAAGACTTGAGCGGCGCATCACAAAAGCATCAAGCTCCTGCTGCTTCAAAATAGGTAAAGTAGTGAAAATTCAGTATAAGTTGCTTGCATCTGCAAGTAACTTATACTCTTATAATGAGCAACATAATACTACCAAGAAATTTCTATGAGCGGTCAACTTTAATTGTAGCTGGAGAGTTATTGGGAAAAGTCCTCAAATTTTCTAACTTTAGTGGAATAATAACCGAAGTTGAAGCCTATATAGGAATGAATGACCCAGCTTGTCATGCGGCAAGAGGCTATACTAATCGAACCTCAGTAATGTTTGGTGTGCCGGGGTTTTTGTACGTATATTTTATATATGGAATGTACTACTGTTTAAACATTGTAACAGAAGCAGAAGGGTTCCCAGCAGCAGTGTTAATACGGGGATTAAAGCTTATTGAACCACTTGAAGCAAATTTAGGTGGACCAGGAATATTGTGCAAAAGATTAAATATTACAAAAGAACATAACAAACAGGACCTTACTATAAGCCACGAATTTTGTGTTTATGAATCCCACCTCAAACCAGATTATATTTGCACTCCGAGAATCGGAATTAGTAAAGGCCAAGAGAAATTTTGGCGGTTTAAGATTTTCTAAACTTAAGACCTTGCGTAGACTATTTGCCAATCGGATAATCACCAGTGAAACAAGCATCACAATATTGTGGTATAGCATTGTTACGCACCTCTCCTTTAACAGCCTGATATAGTCCATCAATACTCAAGAAAGCTAGGCTATCTACTCCTATAACTTCCTTAATTTCCTCTACAGATTTATTTGCAGCAATTAAATCTTTGCACTCTGGCGTATCTATTCCATAAAAACAAGAATGCTTAATTGGTGGGCTTGAAATTTTGAAGTGAATCTCTTTTACTCCTGCATCCTTTAGCATAACTATTATATTTGTTAACGTACTACCACGCACTATACTATCATCTATTAAAATTATGTTTTTACCTTTCAAAGTGTGCTTATTAGCATTGAATTTTAATTTTATTCTAACTTTACGTACTTCAGCGGTTGGTTGTATAAAAGTTCTTCCTATGTAATGATTACGAATTATTCCCAGTTCCATAGGTAATCCTGAATGCTTTGCATATCCAATAGCTGCAGGTATTCCAGAATCAGGTATTGGTACAACCATATCTACATTGTTTTTTGGTGGGCTCTCTTTTGCAAGTATTCTTCCTATTTCTTTTCTTGTATCGTATATAGACCTATTCTCCATTATGCTGTCTGGTCTTGAAAAATAAACGTATTCAAAAATACAAAAACTTGATTTTTGCTGTGGGAAAGGAAACATTGAGGCTAGCTTACTACCCGAACTGATGGTAACTAATTCGCCTGGTTCTATTTCTCTAACAAACTCTGCATTTATTATATCAAGAGCACAAGTTTCAGATGCAAGAACGTAAGAACCGTTTAACTTTCCTAAAACAAGAGGCCTGATTCCAGATGAATCACGTACTCCAATAACTACTTCTTGATTGATTGCAACAAAAGAATAAGCACCTTGTATTTGCTTTAATGCATATATAAAACTCTCTAAAAAGCTATCTTTTTCACCGCTTGCTGTCAGATGCACTACTACTTCTGTATCAATATCTGACTGAAAAACGCACTCTTGTTTAATCAATTGTTCGCGTATCGGAGAAATATTAATTAAATTACCATTATGTGCTATGGCGAAATCCCCAAATTTGCCACTTTTGCTAAACATGGGCTGCACTCCAAATTTATTACCACTTGTTGAGTATCGAACATGACCTATTGCACAATCTCCAGGTAAGGATTTCTTTATTTCATCTATATCATCAAATACGCTGCTCACTTGACCTTGAAAGTGATAAGAGAGCAGCTTATCGTTGTTACTGGTTACTACGCCAAAAGACTCTTGACCTCTATGCTGCAAAGCGTGGAGAGCAAGTATAGAGTTAAAAGCAGCACTTTGGTTGCAACTTATGCCAAATACCCCACATTCCTCACGCATTTCATCTAGCATAAAAACTATTAAGTAAAATTTAATTTTACTTTAGCATAGGTAAAATACAAGCATTTTGTTGTTCATCTGCTTTTATTGCCAGCAATAATCCTATGCATATTAAGCTTGCAGCAGTTGTACTTCCTCCATAGGCCAGAAATGGCAATGGGTCGCCTATCACAGGTAAGAGGCCCATTGTCATTCCGATGTTTATAAAGAAATGAGCACTAAAAAAGGCGAAAATGCCGATAGATACCGACTTAGAAAAATAATTTTTCGACCTATAAGCGATAGAGAAAATTATGCCAAGTAATGAGGTATAAAGCAAAATTAAAGCCATGCTACCTAAAAATCCCCATTCCTCACTCAGCACTGCAAAAGCAAAATCTGTACGTTTCTCCGGCAAAAATCCAAGTTGAGTTTGACTTCCGTTAACAAAGCCCTTACCAAGCAAACCTCCTGAACCAATAGCTATCTGAGATTGCTGCGCATTATAACCTATTCCAAGTGGATCCACTGATGAATCCAAAAACGACAATATCCTTTGCTTGTGATAAGGACGTAAAAAAGGCCAAATAGCCGGTACTGCAAAAATGCCAAGCGTTCCACATATTACCGAATGAGATCTTTTTATTATTGCTGTGAATATAATTGATATCCCTATAAATAACATTATCACAGCTGTGCCTAAATTAGGTTGCTTTAACACCAAGAACACGGGTAAGAAAATAATTATAAGTGCCTTAAGCAATCTTTTAAATTCCATCATTTTATATACACTCTGCTTATCAAAATAGCGAGCAAGCGCAAGTATTAAGCCTACTTTTGCAAATTCTGATGGTTGCAAACTAATTGATCCAATTCTTATCCACCTTGTTGCACCCATTATGTGTGAGCCAAAAAAATTCACTACTAATAGCGAAATCACTGCTGCTATATAAAAAAAGTAGGCGTGCTTCAAATAAAAATCTAGCTCTATGAATGACATAGCTATAGCGAGTAGGAAAAAGAAGGAGAATATGACCAGTTGGTGAATCGCAAATGGCACCCACTTTCCTCCAGCAGAAGAGTATTGAACAGCAATGCCAACGCAAAACAGCGCTATCACGTTAATGATTAATAACCAATGAATCTTCTTCAGCCTATCCACACTTATAACCTTAAAGTATAGTAAAATATGAAACAAAGATAAAAATCAAAAAACCAACTTCTCAACTACTAACCGAATTGGAGTGCTATATATTCCAGTTACTACTGTTAAAGCTGCCATAAACAATAGACAGAAAAGCATAGGAAATGGCACATCGTTAATTTTGCCTAGTGTCATTCCAGCGCTTGATGCTGCACTATTTTCAAAATACATTTTTTCTACCATCTTCCACATATATATCAATGCAAGGAAAGAGCCAGCAGCAAATGTTACAAGGGAAATCCACGCATGAGATTCGATAATTGCTTTCATTATATACCACTTGCTTACAAATCCATTTGTTAAAGGCACACCGATTAATGCACAACTTAGTAGAGTGAACGCAAGTGCTGTATAAGGCATTGATTTCTTGAGTCCCGATAAATTCTCTATTTTTGTTGTATCAAATTTGTAAGAAATACATCCTGCAGCCATGAATAAAGATGTTTTTATTATGCTGTGGTTTACTATGTGAAGAATTGCTGCAAATACACCTGTTTTTGAGTTAAAACTCAGTGCTAAAATTATATAACCAATTTGGCTAATACTAGAGTGAGCAAACAGTCTTTTTATGTCTTTTGCAGTTATTGCAAATATCGACCCAAATACAATAGCGCAAAGTGCGAGGATAATTATCACATTGTCCAGTAGCGGCTTAAATAAGAAAAAATTTTGATGAAAAACAGTATAAAAGATTCTGATGAAAACATATATCATCACTTTAGTTACTGTGCCTGAAAAGAATATGCTAATGAAACTTGGCGCCTCACTATATGCATTAACCAGCCACCTGCTTAATGGAAACAGTGCCATTTTAATTGAGAGACCAACAAAAATGAACAATGTGCCAAGTTTTATGATGTTGTTATCGTATAATGGAACTATTCTTTCAGCCATGTCAGACATATTGAGTGTTCCAGTCATTGAATACAAGAGCCCGATGCCAAACAAGTAAAACGTTGCCCCTATAGTGCCACTAATTAGATATTCAAATGCTGCAACCAAGGCTTTTTTATCCCTTCCCATTGAAACTAATACATAAGAAGAAAGAGATGAAATTTCCAAGAAAACGTAAAGGTTAAATATGTCGTTTGTTACTAGAATCCCGAACAGTCCGCTTAAGCACAGTAGAAATAGAGAGTAAAAACCAGTGATTTTGTTTTTGCTAATTTCTTTTTCGTTAATATAAAAGCTATAAAGCACGCTAATCAGCGCTATAAAATTCACCAAAGTTAGAATCAAGGAGTTCAACACGTCGATTCTTAACTCTATGCCGTACGGGGGAGCCCAATCCCCAAGGTGATAAGTTATAATTTTGCCTTTATATGTTTTAATGAGTAGTATTGATGAAATGATAAGAGTGATTGTTGTTGCAATAAAAGAAATAAACCAAGATACCTTGTGTTTCTTGGCAAGAAAGCAAAACATTGATGCAATTATTGGGATAATAACTTGTAAAATTGGTAATTGCATTAAATTGTTGTTAATATATCGTTAAAGTATTAGTATATATAATACTTTTTGTTTTAATACCCTTATGTTATCTAAAATTTGTAATGCAATAAAACGCCTATTACGAAGAGAAGATAAATTTGTAGGAAGAGATGAAAATGGAAATTCTTACTATGAATCAAGTAAAGGAAAAAGGTGGGTTATGTATAGCAGTGTTTCTGAGCCTACAACAGTGTCTCCGGAATGGCATATATGGCTTCACTATACTGATAATGTAGTACCAGTTAATAATAAAAAAAGAAAAGTAAAACATACTCCTAATTTAACGGGTACAAAAGATGCATACTATCCAAACCAAAAAGTGAAAAATTACTATAAAAGCTGGAGTCCTGATAACTAAAGATGCGAAGGTCAAATATACTTGAAATAACCGCTGGATTATTTGTATTAATTTTTACTATTTTTCTGATTTTCTTTGCTATTGATAAGCTATCTTACATAAAGAAAAACTATAAGGATTGCTATAAAATATATGGTCTTTTTGCTAACGCTAACGGTATAGGAGTTGGTGATAGTGTCAAGATCTCTGGTGTAGATGTTGGAAGCATAACTGGTGTATCACTTGACAAAGCTACCTACGTAGCACGAATCGATATGTGTATAAGCAAAGACATAAAATTGCCAATTGATAGTTCAGCTCTGATCACTAGCAGTGGAGTTGTTGGCAGTAAATTTGTTAATATATCACCTGGATCAGATATTAAACTAATCTTGCATGGTGGTACAATAGAGTATACTCAAGCTGAAGCAAACATGGGTGGAATAATGGACAGAATTCTTGGTATGTTTACGAAGTGAAAATGGCAGGATTCCAAGTGTACCCGTTCAGGTGAAGCCTCCTGTAGTTCTAAAGTATTTAAGGAATTTGCCTTATTTCTTGCCTTTTCTACCGCTTGCTTTGGGGTTTATAGTATAGAAAGTGCCTTAACGGTTGCAGTGCATGTCTATTAATGATAAAATGAAGATTAATTCATTTTGATATTATGATTGGTTTACTGTTTGCCGTACTATTGTTCCTCTGTGGTAGTGATGCACTTGCAAAACAGGAGCCACGTTCAACAGCTGGAGATAATCACATAAAGGTAATAAATTATAACCCACAGGCTATACATAAGTATACGGGTTTTTATGGTTATCAGTCCAGTATATTGTTTGAACCAGGGGAGGTAATACAAAACCTTTCAATGGGTGATTCAACTGGTTGGCAACTCCTTCCTCAAGGTAACAGATTGTTTATTAAGCCTATAGATGATATTGCCGATACTAACGCAACTATAATTACCAATAAAAGAGTTTATTACTTTGAACTTCATGCTGAAGAAGCAACTGGACTAGATGATCCAAGATTAGCATATGAAGTAAGGTTTCTTTATCCACTATTTAGCAGTGATGAGATTTACACAACAAATAACGGTGATATCCTCGAACAAGCTAGTCATACCATTATTCCTGATATAAACGATATTGAAGTTGTAAAGAAGGGTTTAAATTTTAATTATTCCATCTCGCACGTTAAAGGCAGTCAGTCAATAATATCAATCAAGGTTTTTGATGATGGAAAATTTACATATCTACAATTCAATAAAATAAACTCTGATTTCCCGGCAGTTTTTATGGTTGATTCTGCAGGATATGAGTCTTTAGTAAATTTCCGTACAGTTGACAACTATCTGATAATCGAAAGGGTAAGTTCAGTGTTTACCTTAAGGAATGGATCGAGTACAGTTTGCCTATTTAATGAAAACATGCCTTTCAAAAAAGGTAAGTGATTACTATCTAAAGGCTATAATGCCCGAGATATGGGTGCAAAATTTTTTCTATGATGTTCTGTAATTCCATAAAGGCCAATAGCGTTAAGGTGCTCTTTTGTCCCATATCCTTTATTTTTATACCAATTATATTCAGGATGCTTATTGTGCAATTCTTGCATAAGCCGATCTCTCGTAACTTTTGCAACGATTGAAGCTGTTGCAATTGATGTACTCAAATTATCACCATTTACTATGGATTTCACTTGCCATTTCACTTCAGGTGGTTGATTACCATCAACTAGCACATAATCTAACTCTAGGTCCAAGTCTATCAACGCACGTTTCATTGAAAGTTTTGTTGCTTGCAAGATATTGTATGAATTTATCTCTTCTACGCTTGCCATTCCTATACCAAATTTTGCAACGGATATTATTTTTTCATATAGGACTTGCCTACATTGAGGAGTCAACTTTTTCGAGTCGTTGATTCCATCAATAATTGTATTTCTATCAATAAACACTACGGCTGCGGATATTACTGGACCAGCTAGCGGACCTCTTCCAACTTCATCCACTCCTGCTATCACTCCTGATAATTTATTTTCTAATGTAAAGTCTGGGTATTTCATAGGTTTTTATAATAAGAAAGTTATAGTAAAAACTGAACAGATAATAGAAATTATCCAAAATTTCATAACGATTGCATTTTCTGACCATCCCTTCTTCTCAAAGTGATGATGTATTGGTGCCATAAGAAAAACTCTTTTTCCTTCTCCATATTTAAACTTTGTATATTTAAAATATGATATCTGAATAATAACAGATAGAGTCTCTATTACAAAGATTATTCCAATAATGGCAAAAAGCATTTCTCTTTTAATTAGGACACTAGTTAACCCTAAAGCCGCACCTACCGACAAGCTACCAACATCACCCATAAATATTTTTGCTGGATGTGTGTTAAACCACAAGAAACTTAGAATAGCTCCTATAAATGCAATGCAGAATAAAGTAATATTCATATCTGCCTGAGTTATATATGCAATTAGCCCCAAAAAAGCAAAGGAAGTGATAACTTGAGTTGCAGCAAGGCCATCCAAACCATCTGTGAGATTCACAGCATTAGAAGAGCCGACAATTACAAACGCAGCAAACGGAACATATAGATAGCCAAAATCTATTATTACTCCTTTAAATAGGGACGTTTTTGTAAAACCTTCAGCAGAGTATAGCTTAAGTATAAACACACCAACCAGAGCAACAATAAACTGAATAAGTATTTTGGTTTTTGCACTTAAACCTCGATAGTGATTTGTCTTCAATTTTAAATAATCATCAATAAATCCAAGTAGAGCAAAAAATAGAGTTATCAATATCAGCAGCAAAATTTCTGGTGTTAACTGAGCCCAGAGTAAAATTGGTAATAAAGAAGAAATCAGTATTATTATTCCGCCCATAGGTGGTACATTCTTTTTTGTTATTAAATGACTTTCTGGTCCACATGATCTAATTGGTTGCCCATCTTTGCTTATTTTTTTTAGAAGCTTTATAAAATAGGGAAAAAGAATAAACCCAAAAACAAATGAGGTAAAAAATACTTTTGTAGCTAAGATCATCTGCTTACTTAAATTGACTAAGTGTCATACCACCTATAGCTAATAAAGTCAACTTCTGTCATCCTATAGCCTGACCCACAACTGTACGAACGTTGTAGTTTGGACCACCAGTGGGGTGTCATCCCAGTGCCCAGACACTGGTTCTATGCAACTTAATTAAAAACGTTTGTTTTAGTGTAAGACAATTACCTTTAGCTTATCAGCTCAGTTATAAGCAAAATTTCTGGATTCCAGACAGGAATGACACCATTTGCTGTGCAATTTACCTTCAAAAATGAATGTTCGTACAGTTGTGAACCTGTGGCAGGTATTACATAAGAGCATTTCCCTCTTCTAAATTAAAACGCACTTTTGCCTCCTTTGCAGTCTATACTTTAGATGTATTTAATTTACAAATACTAATTATTTATTAATAATGGTGATATGTAAATATAGTTATAAAATAATTGTTACACTTGAATTCCTTCCTGGTTTCTGTCGTTATCAGAACATTTAAAACACTTTAAGAAAGCTGCTTAGTTAAATTAACTTAGACAAGTAAATAGCAGTTTTGCAGCCTGTTTTTATGAATGATGATAAAATGTTGTAGCCAAATGCGCTTTCAGCATTGCGCTGAATTGCAATATCTTTGTGCTCTAACTCCTCGTCGCGAAATTTACTTATAGTTTCTCTTAATTCCCCATCTTCTAAATGTGAAACTTGCTCTTTGTAGTGCTCCCCGATAACTTCTTCAACTGCAGCAGTGCAAGCCATAGCAGCTTTTTTGCCCATAATGGCAGTTGCAACGCCAAGCGACACTCCTAAAACACGCCAAACAGGCAACAAAACAGTAGGACGAACTTTTTGCTCTTTGATTTTCTCATTAAAATAGTGAAAATGCTTTTTTTCCTGCTCTTCCATTTCAATTATTTCATTGATTATAGAAGATTTCTTAAGAATAAATTTTTGACCAGAATAAATGCAAATAGCTCCATATTCTCCAGCGTGATCTACTCTAATTGCCTGTTGCAAGAACTGATTGTTGCTGTACCTTAAATTATTTAGATTTCTTTCTTTCTCCACAATACACCTTACCTGATACGAACAGAGCTACTATGAGATAAATTAGATTCCATGTTGCTAAGGAAACACCTAGAACGTAATGAGGTCTGTCACAAGATGGAGAGTAATTAGGATTTAGTAGATTATTTCTGAGCTCTTCTATACTAACGTTACCACTTGCTTGCTCTGTACAACCTAAAACATCATGAAATAAGTGGAGTTCAAGACCTATATGATAAAAAGATATTACTGCACCTATGAGGTAGCTGCAAAACATTGCATAGATTAGAATTTTGTTGTCTTTAAGCATGCACGCTACTGCAAGTAATCCGGCGATATAGTAAACTATTCGCTCGTATGTACATAACTTGCATGGCAGCATGTTGAAAAAATATTCTAGCACATATGCAAAAATTAGAGCAGCGGCACTCGACAGCAGAAAGATTGCAGGAATTCTGGAATTATTACACATAACTTTAAGTAAATTATCCCTGAAAGTATAAAGCAGAGTATTCATTTTACATAGGGATTTTTATTTTTTTTCAAAAGCAATCTAACTGGCACACCGTCTGCAAAGAAATTTTTTCTGAGATCGTTAATTAAATAGCGTTTGTAACTTTCATCAACACTTTCAGGTATGTTACATATCAAAGAAAAAGCTGGAGGTTTAGTACCAATTTGAGCGATATACTTCATTTTAACTGCTTTGCCTTTTACAAGAGGGTGAGAATGTTTTCCTACAGCATCTATGAGCCACTTATTCAGTTTTGCAGTGCTGATCTTCTTGTTCAAGGATTCACTCACTTCAAGACACTTATCTATCACATCACCGCAGCGCATGCCTTTTAACGCAGAAATTGTTATAGTTGGCACTTCCAAGAATAACCTGGTTACTTCCTGTTGTTTGACAAATTTTATTAACCTGCTTCTGTCATCCTTACCTATTAAATCCCACTTATTTAAAACAACAATAATCCCTTTCCCTCCCTTAATTGCAGCTTCACCAATTGATAAATCCTGCTGCTCAATACCAACTAGGGAGTCTAGCATTAAAACTACCACATGAGAGCGCTTGATTGATTCCATGCTTTTCTCAACAAATCTTGATTCTAAGCCATCTACAACATTCGCCTTTCTGCGGATTCCGGCAGTGTCAATTAGAGTAATTAACTCTCCATCATGATCATATGTAATATCCACAGAATCACGTGTGGTACCTGGCTCTGAACTTGTTATTAGTCTGTTTTCTGCAAGTAAACCATTTAAAAAAGTTGATTTTCCAACATTCGGACGGCCGATGATCGCGATCCTCAGCCTACTCAGTTCATTGTTAGGTAACTCAGTGTTCTCGTTAAAATTTTCAATAACACCAGCTAATGCATCATAAAGATCAACCATGCCAAGATTATGCTCGGCAGAGATATACACCGGGCCAAGAAAATCAAAAAACTGCAAATAATCAACATTTTCGGATTTATGACTCTCGCATTTATTTGCTATCAGTATCACAGGTTTATTTATTTTTCTCTTCAGCCACTTTGCAAACTCTTTATTTCGCTCATTTTGCACTTTTGCGTCAACAAGAAAGAAAATTATGTTTGAACTGGATAAAGAAAACTCTATTTGCTCAATAACTTGCAGTGAAAAACTAGTTTGGTCGTTCCATCCTCCTGTATCTATAACTTTAAACTCCAAATCGCTAATTCTCCCCATTCCCTCTCGCCTATCCCTTGTCACTCCTGGAATGTTACTCACTACTGCTGCTTTTCTTCCTACTAATCTGTTGAATAGGGTCGATTTTCCAGCATTTGGTAGGCCTACTATGGCAATTTTTAGCATAATTCAAGGGCATGTTCTATATGAAGTAAATTATAACCGAAACTTTTCAATTTAACTATTGACTTCGTAGATTATATAAGCATACTACAGTTAGGATTTTTTTATTTCGTTATGTAGAATATGAGGTAGTTATGCTAGTGTCAGAGCAAATAGAGAGTGTAGATAGAGAAGAATTAAAGCAACAAAATCATATACATAAAGATACAGAGTGTTCGGAAGAGACGACAATATATGGGCATATTAATCAACATATGGAAAAAAACATCTCAAATACATTGCATGAAATATGTGATGCTCTTATGTCATATAACGAATCGGAACAGTCAATGACGTCAACTTAAGAATTTTCATTAGCAAACTCTCCTAAAGACATGATGGCGTTTAGGCTTATCTACTTTATTGCGGCTGTCCCGGTCGGATTTTAACTTTAGCACGTATACTTAAAAAGGGCTTGAAAGTTTTTTGGCGCAATAAGTACCTGATAGAGTTTCTGTCTCATTACACTAAATAAAACTGAAAAATTTAAACGATACTCAGTAATTTGATCTGGTTTCCAAGGCCCTTGTGCATCACATATATGAAGCGATAATATATTGCACATGAACAAGTTTGCCCAAAATTCTTGTAATACAGCCTCTCCAGAAAAATTCTCTAACTCTGCTCCTACTTTGAGTCGTTTATAGCACTCCTCTATGTGCCACCTTAACACATAAGCTTTGCTCCAAAGTCTCGGTCAAAAACTCTGTTTCTCAGTTGGCTAATGTCAGCACTATAACTCTTACTTTCTGTCCTTTTATTTTATTTTTTAGCTTTTCATTTTCTAATATAAAATCAAAATCTAATTCGCCAGCGTTCCCATAGCTTACTATAATTTCTTTTTTGCAAGCGAAAAATAAAATCTACTTCCAAATCATAATGCTGCTGAATGAATTTTACTGAAGACGATCATAGATAAATAATAATTTCTCTTGATTTAATAAACGCATTTGAGTGATAACTTCGGGTAATTGCTCTGCCGCCAAGGTTTGTTCACCTATATTCCAAGCTGCAAGACGAGCACTGCAAATCAATGAAGTACACAAATCAACAAACAAATTGCCAATGGTGCCTGTTGTTCCATTTGGTTTAAAGCGGCCAAACTCGGATACAATTTCCTCAGAGCTGGGTAATCTCATACCAGAACCATCTGCTGCAATAAGTCTATAGCCTCTCCAACTCAGGTTCATCCTGATAGGCTGTTTGGATGCTTAAATTCTTGAAAGCCTGTATGGCAAATCTTATACCTTGCTTTAGAAAAAGCTTGCTTTGAGGGTACATGTCAATGGCTCCATAAGTTCACATTCTATTCCCAAACTTTTTTTAACTAACTTTAAAATCATAGAAAATACTGTCGAAAAAGGAAGTTTTCTTGTTCGTGTAAAACTCAACACAATGGATTTTCTGAAAAGTTTTCGAGTATATTATATTTTTAATTTGTAGAATAAGGTTTTTTCCTTTTTGCATATTTCACCTAAAAAGGACACATTTTAGACTTCTTTGTTGAAATAAAACAGAAACAAAAGTGCTGTCCCTTGCACTCTTTGGATAATTTAATGATAAAAAATTTAGAGAGAAATTTTATACACAATCTCTGACATTTTTCCTTAAGTTGACGCCATTGCCTGAACGGATACAACTTAATTTTTAATCTGCAGGAGTCAAGTTGAGAATGTCCAATTTTCCACTTTCTTTATAGCATAACATACTTCAGCGCCTCTTGCTCCTCTTGAAGTCCAATGGGCTCACCACTTATGTGTAAATTAATCGTTAATGTTGTACACGTTCTTTTCTTTTTCTACTCTCTCTTGCTCTTCAATACAATATATAGCAAGCGGATTAGCTTTAAGTCTTTCGACTCCTATTTCTTCTCCTGTTCCATCGCAGTAACCATAAGTGCCTAATTTTATTTTTTCTAACGCCTCCTTAATTTTTTCTTTTCTATCTTTTCTACGCTTGATTAATTCCTCGTTTCCACTATCTTCATCAGAATAGTATGTATCAATACTATTATCTTCTAGTTCTTGTTTCTCTAACTCAGCGAGTATTGATTGTAACTTTAAGCTGAAGTATTCCAGTTGTTTTACGCTCATATATTCTTCATCTTCTGAAGGAGTGTAATCTTCTGGTGACTTTATTTTTGGTAACTTTTCCATAATTGCATTATCAAAAAAATAATAAAACCTATATAATTTATGAACAAAAAATTATACTACCTCAAAGTAAACACTATAATTTATAATAAACATTTAAAAGCCTAGTATGATCGACTCAGTAAAAAAATTAGTAATAGATGATAAGAGCTTTACCTATATGGTATGTATTTTTATCATAATGTTAAGTTTATCTTCATTTACACTTAAAAACAACAATAAACAAGAAGTTATGTTAACATTAACATGGATATGTGCTACATTTGTTTTGCAGATTTCTACAAATAATTTGTTTACATCTGATTATCATGATGGAATATTAGAGCAAATCTTTGTACAGCCACTCTCTTCTAGGCTTATAGTTGCTTATAAAATTTTCGCTCACTGGTTATTATTTGGGTTACCGATTTCAGTAATTTCTTCCATATTCAGCTTTGCAATTCTAGGCAATAGTATTGAATACTCAATAGCAGTTGGAGTGTCTTTATTATTTAATACGCTGATAATCATTAATATTTCAGCTACTGGAAATGCATTGATGATTGGTCGAAACAACTTAGCATCAGGAGTATCGCAAATTCTTGTTTTGCCAATGATAATGCCAACCTTTGTGTATTTTAAAATGCTAACTCAATTTGAAAATTTATCCTTGAATATTTATACACTACTAATCACCATCTTAGTTTTTGTTATTTTGATTGTTAACAGCACCATAACTACTCACATGGCACTAAAATTTGCTGTGGAACAGGATTGAAAAATCTTACTGTTATTCAGTAGACTTCTTGCATAACCTAGAAAAAAGGCAAATAGTTATTATAGATTTAGGTTTATCGACAATTTGAAAAACCTTCATTCCAGCATCCTTCCCTGTCATCCAAGTAGCCCTTCGTTGTCATCCCAGTGTCAAAAACTGGGATAACAGCTAACCTGACAACCTTCATCCCGCTACTTGCTAGCGGCTAAGAGATACCGTGACGGTATGAAGGTTCGCGGTGGCATGACGATAAGCCTCATCATCCCGCTACGTGTTAGCGCCGCGGCGGTATGACGATTCGCAGCGGCATGACGAGAAAGGGGCTACTTGGATGATACCTTTTTTCTACTTAGTTTGGGTTATGCAAGAAGTCTATTCCTTCATAAGGAGAAGTAGTTAAAGGAATTTACTCTATTTCTCCCTCTTTTTTTATTATTTTTAATCTATAGTTAACGTAAAAGAGATATGCAAAAACTCTATTGATCCATAGTCTGCAAATTATTAATAACACTTACTTTAAAGAACCTCACTTTACGCTGATCTTTGAGCGCTCTTCTGTGGTATTTTGTAAGAGTATAACTTGTGAAATCGTCTTCCCTATAGATTAAAGAGTTACACTGCTTTATATGTGATTCTATCCACTCTACATAGTCCTGACGATCGGTTGCAATGAATATTTCCCCTGTTATAAGTATTTTTTTTGCTAATAAATTTAAAAATTCCGTATTAATTAATCGTCTTTTATTGTGACTTCTTTTTGGCCATGGATCTGGAAAGAGAATAAAGAATCTTTCAACACTGTTATCAGGAAAATTTGCAATCAATTCTCTTGCATCTTCTGTCCACATTAAAATATTTTTTATGTTCTGTATTTCTATGTTTGTCAGCAAGCGAGAAACCCCCTTTAAGTAGGGCTCACATCCTATAAATAATAGATCAGGTTCATTGAGCACCCGGTAAAGCATATTTTCACCGTTGCCAAAGCCTATTTCTACCCATATTCTTTTTTGTGAATTTACAATTTTCTCTATAGATTCCTTGCTGTTTTGAATAGAATATTTTTCCAATATTTCATCAACATCAGGTTTTAGCCTGGACCTTCTGGAGAACGATCTAATCCACTTGCTATTCTTAAATAGCATATTCTTGATACATATATAATTTTCTCACTATATTTTATATAGCTTAAACAATTCTCGAAATGAGTTAATGAAAAATTACTTGTCAATAATTGTTAATATTATATAATACATGAGTTCTAATAAAGTTTAAGTTAAAGGTATGAATAATAATAATCCAGTCGTAAATCTACCGGTTACTATCAGAAAGCTATCATCAAACAAATTTATAGAAGAGATATGTCAAGGCCAATTTGAGGATCAAGATAATACCTTGTTTGAAGATTCTTTTGTTAACAAAATTAAAGAAGGAGATGTGGTAGAAGGTGTAATTACAAGAATAAACCCTAACGACGTTGTGGTTGATATTGGTTTAAAATCTGACGGGAGAATTCTGATCAAGGAACTCGGTTGTAATGATGAGGTCATTATTGGCTCGAAAATCAGAGTTTATGTGGAAAGAATTGAAGATTATCATGGTAATGTTGTTCTTAGTCGTGAAAAAGCAATTAGGGACGAAAAATGGAATAAGTTGGAAGAAGATACAGTTACAAGGGCTGAAGTAAGCGGAGTTATTAAACGCTCAATTAAATGTGGCTTTATTGTTGATCTTGGTGACGGAATAAGCGCTTTTTTACCGCTGAGTCATGTGGATTTGAAGCAAGTAAAAGATGCGAAGCACCTTATTGAAACTGAACAAAAGTTCATCGTGCTTAAAATGGATAAGAAGCAGGGCAATATTGTAGTATCAAGAAAGCTGGTGTTAGAAAAATTGCACGCTGGTGAAAAAATTAAATTTTTAGAATCTTTAAATGAAGGCGATATAATAGAAGGGAAAATAAAAAGTATCACTCATTACGGTGTATTTGTCGGTATTCATGAATCAGATGTAGTGGGAGTTATAGATGGATTGTTACATATTACAGATATCTCTTGGAGTAGGGTAAGTCATCCGTCTGCAGTTTTTACTTGTGGTCAGACTATAAAAGTTAAAATTATAAAAATAGACAAGGAAAATGCTAAAATTTCCTTGGGTGTGAAGCAGCTAGAAGATAGCCCTTGGCAAGATGCAGAGTCAAAATATCCAGTTGATAGTGTGCATAAGGGTTATGTAACAAGCATAGAAGATTATGGATTATTTGTTGAGCTTAGACCTGGAATTGAAGGTTTAGTGCACTCGTCAGAAATAACTTGGGTTAAGAGTAATTTACCAGTTAGTAGTCTCGTAACAAGGGGACAAGAAGTATATGTAAAAATTCTCAGTATGGACATTGCTAAGAGTAGGATGAGTTTAAGCATGAAAAGGTGTGTAGACAACCCTTGGCAAGTATTTATCAATAAATATCCTCCTGGTTCTATTGTTTCTGGTGAAGTGAAGAATAATACCGGCTCATATGTATCTGTTGCTTTCGGTGATTCTGAAATAGATGAGAATGTAGAAGGGACAATATATGTGAAAGATTTTAGTTGGTCTAAAAATGGTTCAGATGAGATAAAGAAGTATAATGTAGGTGATAAAATAGAAGCAAAAGTAATAAGGGCTAACGTGAATCGGGCAAGAATTTATCTTGGAATAAAACAAATAGAGTATGATCCTCTTGAAGAACTGATAAAGAAAGTTAAGGTAGGTGATAAAATACAGGTCATTGTAGGTAAGAGAGAAGATAATGGACTAGTCGTTGAAGTTGAGAACGATGTAACCCTTCTAATAGATCAAGAGCATTTACCAGAGAATAAAAAATTCTCTATATCAGAAAAAATAGAAGTTGAAGTATTGGGTGTTGAAGAATATAACATAGCATTATCTGCTAAGTGATAAGGTTTACTTATTTTGGCTTCATATAAATGGCAACAAAGTCTGATATAATAGCGAGGGTAGCAAAAAGACATCCTTTTTTAGATAAGATTGTTATAGCAGCTATAGTTGATAGATTTTTTGGGATACTTTCAAGCACATTGAAACATCATAATAGAGTTGAAATTAGGGGGTTTGGTTCTTTTTCAGTTAGAAGTTATAACTTGAAAGAAACAAGCCATTTAATGTTACAGAAGTTTACAAAGAATCAATACTTTAAAACATATTTTCGTAGCAGTAAAAAATTATCTGATTTGATAAATGAATAAAAATTTATACCATAAATAAGATGAAAGTAGGGGTTTGAGTTTATACTGTACGATAGAAATTTTTAGCACCATATGCAAGTAGTAGAAATAGTTATACGTAATAACACATATAAAATATCTTGCGAAAGTGGGAAGGGGAATCATTTATTACGCCTTGCTAATAGTTTTGACAAGTTAGTTAGTTCTGTATCTCAAAAAACTGGAGGTAAGGGTTCGGATGCATTAAATTTCTTACTTGCAGCACTAATTCTTGAGGATAAAATTTTAGAATTAACAAAGCGATTAGATGAAGTAAATCAAGAGCGCGAAAAGTATAGAAACGAGAAAAGAATAGAATATACTGAGGTACTAGATAAGGTAAATAAGATTATCACTAATCTTGAGTGCATAAAGGGTTAGCTTCAATAAAGCAAGCAATTAAATTGACTATCTGACTATTCAAGCCAGGAGGGAGGTTTGTCTTACGAGTTATGTAACAATATAATTCGTAATCATCAAGATCAACTATTTTTTCGTATTCGATTAGTTCGCTTAAGGAAAATTTATCAAGATATTTCAATGCGAAATGCCCTAAAAGTATATCGGTTTCTTTGCAACCCCTATGCCAGCTTCTATATATTAATTTTCTTCTGAGTATTGAGGTATCTGTCATTACAATTAAACTTTTTTTAATTTAAAAGTTAAACTAAATACTTGTCAAGCGAGGCGCATTTTAATATACTTAACATTTTGTTAAGATCTAAATATACAGGTGGAATTAATTTCTAATCTTATCCATCAATTTAGCGATGGAATATATTATTTTTTATCATTTTCTTTAATAATTTCTGTCATAGTATTCGTGCATGAATATGGGCATTATGTTGTTGCCAAAGCATGCAAAGTTAAAGTTGAATCTTTTTCTATAGGTTTTGGTCCTGAAATTTTTGGTTTTAACGATAAGTCTGGAACTAGATGGAAATTAAGCGTTGTTCCATTGGGTGGTTATGTTAAAATGCTAGGAGATACTAATGCAGCGAGTGTCCCAGCTGATCAACAGGAATTAACGGAAGAAGAAAAATTGTATTCATTTCATACAAAACCGCGTCATAAAAAAGCGGCAGTAGTTTTTGCAGGGCCTTTTGCAAACATGGTATTTGCTGTTATAGCTTTTACAATATTTTTTAGCATAGCAGGTTATTATCGCACTCCACCGGTGATTGAAAATGTAATCGAAGGTAGTGCAGCTAAGCAAGCTGGTTTGTTGCCAGGTGACACTATTACACAAATCAATGAGCATAAAATAAAATATTTTGAAGATATTTCACGTGTGATAATGTCGAATCCTAAAACAAGAATGGAGATTGAGTATAGCAGAAATAATGAGAAGCACAGGACCAGTTTAACTCCATTAATAATCAAGGACAAAGACGTTTTTGGCAACACAATAGAAAGAGAAACTATAGGGATTATTTCAGTCAATACATTAAAGCAGTCGTCTTTTCTTGGGGCTGTGAGCTTATCAGTAAGTGAAACTTACCACACTATGTGCTTAACGATCAAAGCTCTCTTTCACATTATTGTTGGTAAAAGGAGTATCAATGAAATAGGTGGGCCAATAAAAATCGCAAAATATTCAGGACAATCAGCTAAAAAGGGATTTATTATGGTTCTATATTTTATGGCAATCATTTCAGCTAATTTAGCTGCAATTAACTTGCTGCCAATACCACTGCTAGATGGTGGGCATTTATTTCATTATATCATAGAAGCGGTTATACGTAGGGATTTAAGCTTGAAATGTCAAAAATATGCAGCTATTTTTGGTGCTTTAGTGTTGTTTTTGCTTATGGCAACTGGAATGTCAAATGATATTAGGGATCTTTTTTGAAATAAAATATGAAAAAGCTATTTTATATACTGGTAGTGGTTTTTATTTCTTTTCCTGCCCTGCTTGTTGCTTTAGGAACTGCGGAAAAAGTGCAGGTGAAAGATGTCAAATGTATTGGTAATGAGAGGGTAAGCAACCAGACAATAGGGTTCTATATAAAACTAAAATCTGGTGATTATATAAACGACGATGATATAGACTCAATTATAAAAGATCTATATAAAACAAAGTTATTTGCTAGTGTTAATGCTTACATAGATGATAAAAAAAATTTAGTAATAAAAATTCAAGAAAATCCACTAATTAACAAGATAATATTAAAGGGTAATAAGTTATTTAATAGCAAAGAGTTACTAAATAATGTGATTCAGTCAAAATCGCTAACTATTTTCACTGAAACAAAATTGCAAAACGATTTAATGAATTTAATCACTACTTATAGAAATAACGGTAAGGTTGGCGTTAGAATTGAATATGAGTTGGAGAAGCTCGATAGTAATAGGGTCAATCTAATTTTCAAAATAAAAGAAGGCAAAACCTCTAAAATTAAGGATATAAGATTTATAGGCAATAAAAACTTTTCTGAAAATGAGCTAGAGCAAGTTATTAAAAGACATAGTAATGACATATTTAGTAAGTTATTTAGAGCCATTTTTAAAGGCGAAAATCATTATTCACCGCAATATCTATTGATTAACACAGAATTGCTCGATCGTTTTTATTCGTCTAAGGGATATATTCAAAATAATATTCAACCAATTGTTGAGGTTGATAATAACAATCAAACAGAGTTAACTTTTTTGATTGACGAAGGACAGCAGTATTTGTTTGGAAATAATGAGGTTAATATTGAAACTGAAATTCAGGATTTGAGCCTAAAAGAAGAAATATTGGATTTTATAACAGAGGAAAACGATAAGATATTTAATAGAGTTAAAATTAATAATACAGTAGAAAAAATAAACAAATATTTAAATGAAAAAGGATACATATTTGCAAAAGTTAATCCAGAGTATGCACAACGTGACAACGTTGTAGATGTAACCTACAGAGTGCTGCCGGGTAAAAAGATTTATATAAATCAAATTACAATTGATGGTAACGATCGCACTTTAGATAAAGTGATCAGAAGTAAGCTAAGTGTAGCAGAAGGTGATGCATACAATATATCTGAGATTCAAAAGTCACGTAAAAAACTAATGAGTAGTGATTTTTTTGAAACAGTGAAAGTAAATAGTTACGCAGTTAATGACAATACAGTAAATCTTGACTTAAATGTTAAAGAAAAAAACACTACTTCGTTGTATTTGGGAGGCGGTGTGTCTCTTCCTGGTGGAGCATTGATTAAAATTGACCTCAAAGACCGTAATTTATTTGGTACTGGAAAAGAGCTCTCTTTTGCTCTTGAAAAAAGTCAATACGTATTTTCTACTGATTTAGAGTTTGTTGAAAATAATTTTAACGATTCTGATACGTCACTAGGCATGGGTGTATTTTATGAAAAACAAGATAAACCAAACACTACTTTTGATAGTTGCGATATGGGATTTTTTACAAAGTTATCATATAAAGTCACAGAGAACTTAACTAATTCCCTTCGCTATTCTTATAAGTATAATCATATACACATGGATAATAAGGGTGGACAAGACACCGATATCTCTGAAATAATACTGGACCGAAAAGGTAAACATCAGATTTCATCAGTAGGATACACGTTGGCATATAATAAACTGGATAATCTATATGCTCCAAAAGAAGGGTATTTACTGCGCTTAAGTCAGGATATTTCAGGATTGGGAGGAAACGTGAATTTCCTAAAATCTGAATTCTTATCTTTTTATACGCACCCTATATTAAGCAAAATTGACGATGATATAACGCTACGCTTTAAGATGGCGGCAGGTCATATTTTTTCTTATACTGATGAAAATCTAAACATTGGCCAGCACTTTTTTAAAGGGGGTAATGAGATTAGAGGGTTTGACCTTTCCGGTATTGGACCAAGAGCAGAAGACAAAAATAAAAGCTCATTGGGAGGCAAAACTTATTTTAATCTAACACAGCAAGTGGATTTTCCTCTACCAAAACTATATGACTATGCTGGTATCAAAGGCTCACTATTTGTTGACTATGCGACACTTTTTGGCTTAGATGATAAAAATAAGAAGTATGAAGGGAAATACTATGATAGCAAGCTTGTGAGAGTGTCACCAGGTTTTGGCTTTTCAATGCTTTCTCCTTTTGGTAGACTTAGATTGGATTTCGGGTTTCCTTTAGTAAAGGAATCTTATGATATAATACCATCACCAAATGTTAAATTTTCTATTGAAGCGGGGATTTGAATGAAATATATACAGTTATTTATATCAGTTATTGCCTTAATTATTTCCTTATTTGTGGGGTATAAGTTTGTAGGATATCAACCTCAGAACACAAAGGCTGCCATTATTGATAGTGATAAAGTTATCAATGAATCTCTTGCTCTGCAAAACATACAACAACAAATAAAGGAGCAGAATTCTAGATTACAACAAGAATTTGAAAGTGAGTTAGAAAAACTTAAGCCATCAAAAGAAGAATTTGAACTTTTGTCAGAAGAAGCAAAAAAAGAAAAGACAGAACAGTTTAATAAGCACACTGTAAATACTAGAGATAATTACGCTAAAAAAATGTTACATTTAGAAGAAAGCTATAGAGACGCAGTAGAGAGTGTTTTTAACAAGATAAAAGAAGTCGCTAAAAAAACGGCAGAAAAAAACAACATAGATTTGGTACTATTTATTTCAAAAAAGAACCAAGTTTTATACTCCATGGATGAAGTTGATTTATCAGATGTGGTATTAAACAATATAAACAAGAAAATACCTGAATTTGCTTTGAAAGGCATTGAGTAGGCTTATGCAATTTAATATCAGTGATATTATAAAAATATTACCACATTCTTACCCGTTTCTCTTAGTAGATAGAGTTATAGAGTGTGATCCTGGTAAAAGTATAAAAGCAATCAAAAATGTGACTTTCAATGAGCCATTTTTTATTGGCCACTTCCCTGGTCATCCGATAATGCCAGGAGTCTTGATAATTGAATCTCTAGCTCAGGCATCTGCTATATGTGTTCTAGGTAAAGAAACAATAGAAAATAAAGTTGTTTACTTGAGATCCATTGAAAATGCAAAATTCAGAAAGCTAGTTACTCCAGGGGACACATTGATTCTTCAAGCTACCATTCAAAGTGTGTGTTTAGGTGTACACAAATTTAGGTGTATTGCATCTGTTAGCGAAGAAAAAGTTGCAGAAGCAACAATCTCAGCAGTATTGCAAAATAAATAAAATCTTCATCTGTAAGAAACAGCATGTACACTTTATAGTATAGCGATGAAGCTGAATTTCAAAATCTCATTTTCGAATCTATATACTCGCAATGGATTAATAAAATTAGATGAGACATTTTTGAATTATATTAAATCATGTGATGAGAGCTTGTTTTGTTCATTAATTGAAGCAAGAGAAAAAGCAGCTTCTTCTTCGATGTCATCCCAGTGTCACCCCCCGTCATCCCAGTGCTTGACACTGGGATCTAGAAAACAAGAAGGACGGTCAGCTACTTGGATGACAGATAGCCAGCTCATTATAGACCTTTCGTACTTACTTGATGAATTTATTGCAAAACTTTTCAACATTGAAAAAGAAATAGAGGAGCTAAAGAAAAAGCACAACGACTTTGCTGTAATATATAAGTGCAAAAGATTATTTGTCCAACGCTATGCATTGAAGAAATACACTAATGTGGCGAATATAGATATTACTAACAAACTAAGTCATTTTCTCACTTTGCCAACAACAGAAAAAAATTTTGCTGAGCAGGTGATGCATTGGTTTGAAGATAAAGAAAATCACAAAGAAGAAATAGAACTTGCAGCACAATATGCAGTGTGGAGAGTAAAAAATAAACAGAGTATATTATTCAGTATTCATAAAAAAATCGACCACGAAAACCTCATACCATTTTCTAAAAAAGAAGTGGACAAAGTTGAAGTGCTGTATTCAAATGAAGTAAAAAGACGATACGGTTTTGATCTAACAAGCAAAAAGGTGAGTTTGAATAAAGCACTAGATAATGCTCACTACTGCATATTTTGTCATAAGCAAAGTAAGGACAGCTGCTCAAAGGGGCTAATTAATAACGACAATACTTTTAAACAATCTCCACTAAAAGTTGAACTACACGGCTGCCCATTAGAGCAGAAAATATCAGAAATGAATCTGGTGAAAAGCGAAGGGTACAGCATAGCAAGTCTTGCAATTGTGATGATAGATAATCCGCTATGTGCAGCCACTGGGCACAGAATATGCAATGACTGCATGAATTCGTGCATATATCAAAAACAAGAACCCGTAAATGTGCCAGCAATTGAAACAAGGATTCTGGATGATGTGCTCAGTTTACCGTACGGATTTGAAATATATTCTCTGCTCAGCCGTTGGAATCCTTTAAATTTTCAGCGTTCATTGCCAAGAGAAAACACCGGAAAAAACGTTCTAGTTGTAGGCCTTGGTCCTGCTGGTTTTAATTTAGCTCATCATTTGTTGAACGATGGGCATAACGTTATCACCATTGATGGACTAAAGATTGAACCTTTGATCGATAATTTCCAGTTAATTAAAGATTTCAAACACGAAAAATTGAGTGAACGCACGGCAGGAGGGTTTGGTGGGGTGGCAGAATATGGTATTACTTCTCGGTGGGATAAGAATTACTTAAAGATTATTAGATTACTGCTGGAAAGACGTGAGCATTTCGCACTTTATGGAGGCATTCGTTTTGGTGGCACGATTAATGTTGATGACGCGTTCAACTCGGGTTTTGATCACATCGCCCTAGCACTTGGCTCTGGCAAGCCACGAATGATCAAAATAAAGAATATACTAGCTCGTGGAGTGCGTATGGCATCTGACTTTCTTATGTCGTTACAACTGACTGGCGCTCTTAAATTTGATTCTATAGCAAATCTGCAAGTTCGTATGCCGATAGTTGTAATAGGGGCTGGGCTTACTGCGATTGACACTGCCACTGAAGCTTTAGCGTATTATCCAATTCAAGTAGAAAAATTTCTTCTTCGTTATGAGATATTAGTTGATAAGTATGGAAAGGACTGTGTTGAAAAAGATTGGACAGAAGAAGAGCGCGAAATTGCGAATGAGTTTATATCGCACGCACAATTGATCCGAGAAAAGCAAAAGCTAGCAAAAAAAGAGAATAGAGAAATAAAAATATTAGAGTTAATGCAGAGCCTCGGGGGAGTGAAAGTTATATATAGAAAAGAGCTAAAAGATTCACCGAGTTATCGATTAAATAGCGAAGAGGTGCAAAATGCACTGTCAGAAGGAATTTACTTTATTGAAAACTTAGAGCCAGTTGAAGTTGTGACGGATAAATATAACCATGCTGAGTCAATAAAACTGATAGACACAAAATCCGGCGAAATCAAACGTATAAAAGCACGTTCTATTTTTATAGCAGCAGGTACTGAGCCAAATACGGTTATTGCAACAGAAGATGAAAAGCATTTTAAATTAAGTAATGGGTATTTTACTCAATTGAATTCATTGGGAAAAGAAATAGACCCAATATTTTCTCCTAAAATGCAAAATAAAGATAGAATATTAGTGTATAAGCAAGGCAATAAAACAATCAGCTTTTTTGGTGATCTTCACCCTTCGTATAGTGGCAGCGTCGTGAAAGCTATGGCAAGTGCTAAGAACGGCTACCCTATTATTTCTCAGCTTTTGAGTGGAGTTAATAGCTTCGTTTCTGTCATTCCAGTGTGTGATGTTGTGGGCCAGAAAAAAAATGCGTGGTCAAGTGTTGAAGACCTGGCTAATAAAGAATTATTTAATAGAATCAAAGAGCAATTCACTGCAAAGGTTATAAAAGTTCAATATTTAACAGACAAAGTTGTGGAAATAGTGATCAAAGCACCACTTGCGGCAAAGAATTTTAAGCCTGGGCAATTCTTTAGATTGCAAAATTTTGAAACCAATGGCAGAAAAGCCAATAATACAAACCTTGCTATGGAAGGTATAGCCGTAACCGGCACTGAAGTAGACAAAAAAAAAGGAATTATTTCCACTATTGTGCTGGAAATCGGCGGCTCCACTAATTTATGCAGACACTTAAGAGAAGGCGAGCAAATAATTCTTATGGGCCCAACTGGCAGACCTACTGAGGTTTACTAAGTCTCAATATTAAAGTGATGCCAAATTTTATTTCAAAAAGTAAATAATTTACTAACGCTCGTGCACAAATTAAAAATAAATTATGCACGAGTGTAGCGTTATGAATTAGGAGTGCTATATTAAAGCTTACCTCACTATTAAAGTTATCGGTCAGATTAGATTAAAAACCTAATCTGACCGGTTTCTCTATAACCCTCTAAACTCTGATATAATTATATGATAATTAGTTTAATTAGTGGTTAATATGCAAATTGATTTTATTCATATATTGAGATAGCATAAACCATATTGGTTTTAATTATTGTGCAACTTTATAAATCGTCACTGTTACTTCTACTGACTGTATTAATAGTTATAGTCCTAAAATTACCTGAAAATTTGAGCATTGCAGTAAATTGGTCTCTCCCAATTCTAGATTTTGATTTATCTTTTCGTACCATACTAATATCTTTTTTATCAGTTGCATTTTTAGCTGTTCTACCAGCACAAAATTTGACTTTTTCAGAGATGCTATCTTTTGCTGCTTACACTATTAGTTCACTTTATGCAGTTTTATCTGAACATATGATATTGGTTATAATATTCTGTGAATTAATGACCATCAGTGCATTTTTTATTATCGCAGCTAGCTGTAGAGATAGTGGACCTGCAATAAGGTACGCTTGTGTACACTTTTTCGTTGGAGTTATATTAATAGCAGGATTGGCACTTCAAAGCACTAACCTGATAATTTTGGGTTTATTGATAAACTGCGCTTGTTTTCCTTTTTCATTTTGGGTTGTTGATGCATATCCTGCTGCATCGCTACATGGCACCACATATCTCTCTTTATTTACCACTAAAGTCTCTTTTTTAGTGATGCTTTTACACACTTATAACCTATGGCAAGAGTGTACTGAGATATTAGCGCTTGTAGGCGCCATCACTGCAATTTACAGCATTATATTTGCTTCTCTTGAGCAAAATATTCGCAGATTTTTATGCTATAACGTTGTAGGACAAATGGGCTTGCTGATTATTGCAGGAAGTTTGCTCAGTCCTTCGGAAAAAGCAATACCAATTTTGATACTGCATATAATCTTCTCTCTTGTTTATCAATCATTATTGTTTGTGGTCAGTAATTCGATTATTTCACAAACAAAAACAATTAGTTTTAATGGAGTGGGTAAACTGATGTCAGTGGAAGGCATGTGTGCTATAATCGCAATACTTACAATGGCTGCATTTCCTGGAACCGTTGGATTTATCAGTAAATCATATATCACAGCTGAAATTGAAATGAACACTGTTGCCTTAAAAGGGTATAAAAATTTATATAAGCTTCTAAATTTGCTGCTTCATTTAAGCGTGGGGCTAAAGTTTCTTTATTACTTATTTATTGCAAAAAGTAAGTCAAAACCTTTAGCAGAGAGAGGAGGTAAAATGACTATGATTATTTTAGCATTTATATGCGTAATCGCTGGCAATCCTTACTTATCTATTTACAATAAACCTTCGATTTTCGATTTTGTGTACAACACAAAAAATATTTTGTCGCAATTTAATTTGTTACTATGTACCACTTTATTGTTTATTCCTTTACGCAAGTTATTTTACCCGAGAGTAAATTTTAAAATGGATGTTGATTGGATTTTTAGAGCTTTCATACCCTATATTGTCTTGTTGTTCAATCAGTTAGTCTCTAAAACTAGAGAAATGTTTGCCAGCGTAGTGCAAAACTTGACTAATCCACTTGTTGGTTTATACTTTAATAATATTACTAAACTTAAAGAAGTGCTGAGTTATAACTCAGTGAGTTTTGTTTCAGCTTCTTCTCTCTTTTTAATGAGTATTCTACTAATGCTATTATGTTTAAATCGTTAACTGAAAGTTTAAATTCTGTATTTATTAAACTGAGAGGAAAGTCAATCATTTCTGAAGATGATTTTAATCTTGCCATGCGTGAAATACGCATAGCCTTAATTGAAGCTGACGTTTCACTTGAAGTTGCAAAAAAATTCATCAACGACATTAAAGATAAAGTAATTGGGGAAAAAGTCATAAAAAGTGTTTCTCCAGCACAAATGATAATTAAAATTGTGCAGGATAATTTAGTTGCAGTTCTCGGGTCAGAGAAAAGTGACTTAAATCTGGCAGTTAAACCCCCTGCTGTAATTATGATGGTGGGCTTACAAGGTGCAGGTAAAACAACTACCTCAGGAAAGCTTGCTTTCAAGCTAAAAAAGCAAAAGAAAAAAGTGATGCTTGCCTCTTTAGACATTTATAGGCCTGCTGCCCAGAAACAACTTGAAGTGCTAGGTAAACAAATAGATGTGCAAACTTTACCTGTAGTAATAGATGAGAAGCCCATTACAATTACAAAAAGGGCAATAGCAATAGCAAAGAACGATAATTATGATGTATTAATACTAGACACTGCAGGCAGGCTTCATATTGACAATAATATGATGAATGAGTTGAAAGCCGTAAAGGAAATAGCTTCACCTGCAGAAGTTATTTTAGTAGCCGACGCAATGATAGGCCAGGATGCGGTCAACATTGCCAAATCATTCAATGAGATAATAGGTGTAACCGGTATTATTCTCACCCGTATTGATGGTGATGCACGTGGTGGTGCTGCTCTTTCTATGAGAATGATCACCAATTGTCCAATTAAATTTATTGCTTGTGGTGAAAAATTAAGTGACCTCGATGATTTTTATCCCGATAGAATTGCAAAAAGGATACTTAGCATGGGTGATGTTGTATCATTGGTTGAAAAAGCTGCTGAGATTGTTGGTCAGGAAGAAATTGATAAGTTACAAAAGAAAGTGAAAAAAGGTAAATTCGACCTAAACGACCTAGTGGGAATGTTAAAAACTCTGAGTAAAATGGATGGCATTAGCAACATAATGAAATTCATTCCTAGTTCATTTACAAAAAAGCTAAGTAGCAGTGTGCCAGATGACAATAAAGTGAAAAAATATATAGCCATCATAAACTCAATGACTGAAAAAGAAAGGCAAAATCCAGATATTTTAAATGGCAAAAGAAGACTTAGAATTTCTAAGGGGTCCGGAACAAGTGTAACTGACGTTAATCTTCTGATTAAGCAGTATAATCAAATGAGCTCTATGGTAAATAAGTTCAGTAAAGTTGACCATAGTAAACTCAAAGAATCTGATTTGATGGATATGCTAAGCAGAAAGTAAGAGACCTTACCTTTAGCTATATCAAAAGCCGGCTTAGGTCTCGCAAAAAAATTTACAGCTTCTTGCTAGCCAAGAAATTTATTATTAATTTTAAGAAATACTATAGCTGACCCAAGCAACACGTCATACCGCCGCGGTATCTCTAGATCCCGCTAACACGTAGCGGGATGACGAGGCTTACCTTATCGGATTGTTTCAACACGTCATACCGCGATTCATTCGCGGTATCTCAGCCGCTAACAAGAGATCCCGCTAACAAGCAGCGAGATGACGAGTTACTATACCGCTGCGAACCGTCATACCGCCGTGGTATCTCTAGATCCCGCTAACACGTAGTGGGATGACGATTGTCAGGGTAGCTGTCATCCCAGTAGCCTCTTTCTCTTGTCATCCTAGTGCCCTGACTACTTGGATCCAGGAAAAAGAATGGTGTCATGCAAGTAGCTGACACTGGTCTCCATCCAAAAGGGTGTCATCCGAGTAGCTTGACTACTTGGATCCAGGAAACTTAATTGCAAGTAATGCATTGGGTTTGGTGAGTATGGGTTTTGCGTTATAGAATGAAGCACTTTTTGTGAATTTGTAAAGAAAACTGGATCCAAGTAGTCAGGGCACTGGGATGACATCATCCTTTTTTTTGGATTCCAGACTGGAATGACAGCAGTCCTACGTCATACCGCGATTCATTCGCGGTATCTCTAGATCCCGCTAACAAGCAGCGGGATGACGGTTGTCGTTTAGCTATAAATATTTAAGAAATTTACTAAACAGAAAAAAAGGCAAAAGAAACCCTAGGGTAGCTAGTTATTCACTATCCATTTTTTAAGTTGGCGTTTTTTTATGTTTTAAACGCTTTATAAGCGCGTTTCAGCTTATGTAGGTAGAAGTTTGATAAAGACATAAGGTGCACGTAGTGCAAAAAATTAAACATGAGACGCCAGATACGTGAGTTTTTTTGTCATTTAATCTGTACAGAGAGGATAAATAAATAGCTTCAGTGTTTATGATAAGGGGGCTGGCGGAGTTTGTCAAGCAAGCTTTTTCGTTTCTATTGTAATGACAGTTATGGCCTGTGCAAGAAATCTATTGATTTACAGCAGGTTCTTTGTTACAGTCCACAGTTATGCAAAGAGACTTAAAGCCTCATGAGTTTATTTACAGCCAGTGGTTTACATAATTTGGAACTGTATAGCTGAGTATTGTATATGATAATATTGATAACAAACGATGATGGCTTTGGAAGTGAAGGAATAAAATTACTCAAAGAGATTGCACGGAATTTTGCGCCAGAAATATGGATAGTGGCACCAGATACTGATAGAAGCGGAGCTGCAAGATCTCTTGATTATCCAGTGAAACAATCTATTGGAATAAAACAACATAGTGAAAGGGAATTTAGTGTGTCTGGTACTCCTGCAGATTGTGTCATTATTGCGCTAAATAAAGTTATGAATAAAAAACCAGACTTAATATTGTCCGGAGTAAATATTGGATCAAATGTCGGGGACGATATTTGTTATTCAGGAACAATTGGTGCTGTAATGGAAGGTGCTGCAAGGTCTATACCTTCTATTGCGCTAAGCCAAGTTTATCATGATAAAATAGACTGGCACAATACAAAGGTTTTTGCACCAAAGGTTATTGCCAAGCTAGTTAAGGTTGGTTGGCCTAAAAACATAGTGATGAGTGTAAATTTTCCTGCTACGGAAAAAGTAAAAGGAGTAGAATTTGCTGAACAAGGTGAATATAACATTGATGGGGATTTAACTTTTACTGAAAATTCGAATGGCTCTTTTAGCTTAAATTGGTCTCGAGAGCACTCAGGCAGTGGTAGTATAAATAAAATAAAAGAAGGATTTATTACTATTACACCGGTAAAATTAGATTTTACAGATTATGATACATTGAATACTATGAAAAATTCTTGTGCAGACGAATTTTCTTCTATAGCTGACTGAGAAAAACATTTGCATTGCTCCTAATAGATATTTTCTATTGTGTTATCGCGAGCAATTATTTTTTCTTCACCTGTATCCATGTTTTTAATCTTTAAAGTTTTACTACTCAATTCTTCATCGCCAAAGATTAAAGCAGCTTTAGCATTTGCTTGATTTGCTTTTTTCATTCGGGTTCTGAGCGTTCCGCTATATTCATAGATTACATATAAACCATTCCTGCGCAATTCATTCGCAAGTGTTAGGGTATATTCTTCAACCTCTCTACCGATTGGAATTAGGTAAATAGGTCGCTCTTCTTTCGGAGAATAATTGATTAACTCCATTATGCGCTCAATACCCCCTGCAAATCCTATTGCTGGAGTGTGTTTTCCACCTACTGAAGATACTAAATTATCGTATCTTCCACCGGCAAAAACTGCCCCTTGTGCACCTAAATCCTCTGTAACAAACTCAAACACTGTGTGGCAATAATAATCCAAACCTCGAACTAGTTTATTGTTTACGGTATAAGGTATATCAAGAATTGTTAATCCATTTAGTATTTGTTCAAAGAAATCTGAGGACTCTTTCGTATAATAATTGCTGATTTTGGGCGCATCAGAAATTATTGATTTATCTTTCTCGTCCTTGGAATCCAGTATTCTGAGTGGGTTTTTGATCAACCTATTTTTGCTATCTTCTGATAGATCATTTTGATACTTTGTAAAGTATAAGATCAAAGCTTCTCTATACTTAGTTATTGTTTCACTATCACCCAGAGAGTTGATTTCCAGCTTTACATTTTTATTGATGCCAAATTCAGTTAGTAAGTGCTGAGCGAGTGATATCAATTCAACATCGGCTTTTGAATCTTCTACACCAAAAACCTCAAAATTTATCTGATGAAATTGCCTCTGTCTTCCCTTTTGCGGTCTTTCGTAACGAAATGCAGGCCCTGTTGAAAATAATTTTATCGGCGTTTGCAGTTTTTTTTCAATGAGTAGCCTGACAACTGCTGCAGTGAACTCAGGACGTAAAGTTATGCTCTTTCCCCCTTTATCATTAAAGGTGTACATCCCTTTAGTGATGATGTCTGAGCTATCACCTAAAGTCTTTGTGAAAACTTCCGTATATTCAAATATTGGAGTTTGAGCAGGCAAAAAGCCATATAGACTTGAGATTCTGCTTGCTGTTTGTTCTATGTGTTTAAACTTGTACCATTCATCAAACAGGAGATCTTTTGTTCCTCTAACCGTTTGATTAGTCATAGTGTGGTCTCTATACCTGCAACCTCTGGTATGTGGTAGCTCAGCATATTCTGCACTCCTTGCTTTAAAGTAATTGCAGCACTTGGGCATCCAGAGCAAGCTCCTTGTAGCTCAACATAAACTATCCCGTCTTTATAGCCACGAAATTTGATATCGCCACCATCTTGAGCAACTGCAGGTTTGATATAACTTTCCATTAATTCTTTTATTCTATTTACAATTTCTATATCATTTTTATCAAAAAATTCTTCATCCGGTATATTATTATCATTTACTCCTTCTTTATCTAGTGCTTTTCCACCTGAAGTAAAGTGATCCATGATTGTAGTTAAAATTTCTACTTTTAATGTATCCCAATTAATTCCACCCAATTTTGTTACTGAAATAAAATCATGACCAAAAAACACTCTTACCACATGTTCTATTTGAAAAAGATTTGCTGCTAGTTTAGAATTTTTTATCTCATTTGCATTTGAAAAATCAGCCGTTTCTCCTTCGTTTAAAATTTCAAATCCAGGAAGGAATTTTAGCGTATTTGGGTTTGGTGTTTCTTCAATCTGGATGAACATGTTATTTACCATGACAATTATAATTGTTACTATTTAATCATAAAATGATAAAAAAATATACATGTCATTCATCTTTTTTCTTTTTTTAGTATTCATAGTAATTACATTTGTCTTCCCTAGCGTTGTTATATTTTTTCTTTTCCTGACAAAAAAAATAATATGAGTTTCATGATGAACTCTATATTGAGTAAGTTTTTGAACGAATTTAGTAGCAGTAGAAGTTATACTGAAAATTACACTGGTGATAACATGTCCAAGGATGAAGCATTAAAGATACTGGGGCTGAATCCTGAGGCAAGTCAAAATGAAATCAATAAAGCATATCAAAATTTAATGAAATTAGTTCACCCAGATAAGGGAGGCTCGGAATATTTTGCGCAAAAGCTAAATGCGGCACGTGATAAATTGTTAAAAAAGTGATCTTAAAAAAAGTTTTCGTTTAACGAATTTCTTCCTTTGCTTTTTCTAAATACTCCAATATTGCTTCATGTAGTGCAGTCCATGTTATCTGTTCTTCCAGGGAAGGTATAAATTCTTGTCTCCAAGCATTCTTAAACTCCTGAAACCACTGTTTTTCAAAACCCTGAAATTCTAAAGAAATATCTACTTTAAAGCTATCAATTAAACTGGAAACTTCTGCAGCTTTAGAGCTACCTAGTGATTTTAAAGATAACACTCCACTCTTTAAAATCTCTAACTCTTCCAATACATTAAGCTTAAATGGTTTATAGAGTGAAGACAATATGCTATATCTTAAATAAGAATCATAGTATAACTTAATTTTGTACATTAAAGTGGTAGATGCATCAGGAGAAATGTTATTCTCATATTGTGCAAGAGAAGATAATAAATTCTCATAATCTACTTTGCTTAAACATGGTTGTAGAGTCGATTTAATTTTTTCACTAAAGGTTAGATAACTAGAAGAAATGCCATGACTATATTCACTAAAGAATTCAGGAAATATATCTGCTTGTTCTAGTTTCAGAGGTAGATCTTTTCTAATTTCTCTTGGTAAATTATGTATTGAAAACTGATAAATAACCCATACAAAATTCTCATCAAACTCATCTGAGTAATCAGCATTATTATCAGGAAAAATTACATTACCTTTCTTATCATTCCAAGGTTCTATCTTATAGAAAAATCTGTTCAGCCTTTGTTTTAATTTCAAAATACCTTCATTTCTATCACCTGCTTTATACAATGTTTTGCCCATTTTGTGTTTAGCATCTTTAGGGTTTATTCTGTCACTTATGTGCAATCCAATTTCATTTTTCTCTAATAACTCCCAATCAAACAATTTGTGTGGATCTGGTTTACGCATTGTATAGCCAAGCTCTGGATCATACACTATAGTTCCTATTTCAGAATGACTAAATATCATATCCCTTTTAATTTTAAAACGCTCCATAAGGTATAAAATCAGCTCTTTAACAGATCTCATTTGCTCTTCCGGAAAAAGCTCAAGTCCTGTGTTTACAATTTCAATACCTACAGAATAGTTGTTAAGCTTCCGTAACCCTTCAAGCTTACTATCTACCTTAACTCTTGCATAACTAATACCAGCATGCCATGCTTCTTTCTCTAATGGAACCATTAAGGTGATGCTGCCATCCCTATCGACAATAAAATGAACTGACAATCCTCTAGCATTCAGCGTATCTTTTGTACCTTTTAGTGTTGATGTTTCAGTATGGTGAACTATAACCATTAACACTTTTTTACCTGCCCTATCACCATAATTTAAAGCTGAAGCTGGATCTAAAAATAACAAATCCTGATCTTTCAATAATGGTAATTTTTCTTGTAAATCTTGAAAATCATTCTCGATATTGCTTGAACTGGATACTTGCCCAGATATGAGAAATGCTGAGACAGTAATCAGTAAAACTAATAAATATTTGTTGACTTTAGATAGTTGGATTTTCATACCATCTTCATAAACACTTTGTAGATAATTTTTCATTATGTAGTTAGAATAGGGTTGTTGAATAAATTTACAAGACAAAATCATACTAGTCTGGTAGTAGTAACATGTTCAGAGATGGAGCATTTAAAGTGCTAGGAATAGATTCTGGAGCGAACCAAAATGAAATCAATAAAGCATATCAAAATTTAATGAAATTAGTTCACCCAGATAAAGGAGGCTCGGAATATTTTGCACAAAAATTAAACGCAGCACGTGACAGGTTGCTGAAGAGGTAATTAATATTGCTTTAAAGTTTTTATTTGTGCGTAAAGGATAAGTTGCTACAATAAAAAAATAAGATAAAAGTAGCAATGGACATGTGTTCAGAAAGGTTTAAGTTATGCAGGAAGATAACAAAAAAGAAACAATAAAAGAAGAAAAAGGCATATTAGGATGGATAGAATATAGATTGCCTATATTTTCTTTTCTAAGACACACTGCTTCTTACCAAGTGCCAAAAAACTTAAATTATGCTTGGAATTTTGGCTCTTTGGCTGGTATAGCGCTGATTTTACAAATAATAACAGGTATATTTCTTGCTATGCACTACACTCCGCATGTTGATTATGCGTTTAATAGTGTAGAGCGCATAATGCGAGATGTGAATTACGGGTGGTTAATACGCTACACTCACGCTGTTGGAGCATCGCTCTTCTTTATGGTAGTCTATGTTCATATAATGCGTGGATTATATTACGGATCTTATAAAAGACCGAGAGAGATGGTGTGGTTTATTGGAATATTTATATTTTTTGCAATGATGGCAACTGCCTTTATGGGATATGTATTGCCTTGGGGACAAATGAGTTTCTGGGGTGCAACAGTTATAACCAACTTATTTTCTGCTATACCTTTAATTGGCAATAAAATAGTTATATGGTTATGGGGTGGTTTTTCAGTGGATAACCCAACACTTAACCGTTTTTTCGCTCTGCATTATCTTCTGCCTTTTGTTATTATTGCTTTAGCTATGCTTCATGTGACAGCTCTGCATAGGTTTGGCTCTAGTAACCCAAGTGGAGTGGAGGTAAAATCAGATAAGGATACCATCCCTCTCTATCCTTATTATATAGTCAAGGATTGCATAACTTTTGGTCTGTTTTTTGTAGTTTTGTTCGCATTTGTTTTCTATGCTCCCAATTATCTTGGGCATCCAGACAATTATATAGAAGCTGATTCTATGGTCACTCCGGTACATATAGTTCCAGAGTGGTATTTTTTACCTTTTTATGCAATGCTACGTTCAATTCCAGATAAACTTACTGGTGTGCTTACCATGTTTGCGTCTATTTTAGTGTGGTTTTTGTTACCTTGGCTTGATAAATCAAAAGTTAAAAGTGGTGCTTGTCGCCCGGTGTTTAAGAAATTTTTTTGGGTTTTTGCAATAAATTTTGTACTTCTTGCCTGGCTTGGAGGACAAGAGGTAAAAGAGCCTTACATCACTATGAGTAGGCTATCTACTCTTTATTACTTTGCATACTTTGTGATAGTTTTACCACTGCTTAGTAAGTATGAAAAGCCAAAAGAACCACCAAAAACCTTAAGTGATTCTGTGCCGGAGATGAGGTGATGTCAATTCAAAGCAGATCTCTTACAAAATTCTCTGTCATTCCAGAGCTCTCTTCTGTCATCCCAGTGCTTGACACTGGGATCCAGAAAAAAAATAAATGGATTCCAGCATCATGTACACAATTGTATGAACGTTGTATACAACACACAGTGTCATTCCACTATCTTCCGTTGTCATCCCAGTGCTTGACACTGGGATCCAGGTATAAAAATACTTACAAATCATGCAATGGACAACAGATTCTAGGAGTGCATGATAACCATAATGTCAGTGATGAAATAAGCTGGATTCCAGTGTCAGCTACTTGCATGACATCAATTCGAAATTTACTAAAACAGTGGTTATGCATGGGATCTAATGTATTTGCAATCTTCTGCATGTTATTTCTATCTAGTCTTATATCTGCAGAAGAATTTAAATCATCACCAAATAAGAAAATAGACTGGAAATTTGATGGAATTGTCGGATCTTTCGATAGAGAGTCAATTCAGCGTGGCTATAAAGTGTATAAAGAAGTCTGTGCTGCTTGTCATTCAATGAATAGGGTAGCATTTCGTAATTTGCAAGATGTCGGTTTTTCTGAAGAAGATGTAAAACAAATAGCAGCTTCTTATCAAGTTAAAGATGGTCCGAATGATTTGGGTGAAATGTTTGACAGACCTGGAGTACCTTCGGATTATTTTATTGCGCCTTTTGATACAAAAGAAGCAGCTGCAGCAAGCAACAATGGTGCAGTCCCACCAGACTTATCATTAATTATTAAAGCAAGGCATGATGGTGCAAATTATGTCTATTCATTGTTAACAGGCTATCAAAACGGCGAACACGATGAAAATGATTTATATTTTAATTCGTATTTTCCAACAGGCAGATTAGCTATGGCGCCACCACTTTCTGAAGGAATGGTGGAATATGATGGTGCAAGGCAAGCCACAGTTGAAAATATGGCGTATGATGTGATAAATTTTTTACAATGGGCAGCAGAGCCAGAATTAGAGCGCCGGCATAAACTTGGATTAAAAGTAGTGGCGTATTTTATAGTTTTAACAGTGTTTTTTGTATTAACTAACAACAAAGTTTGGAGCAAGCTCTATAAAAAGAAGTGATAGTCAATTTTGCCTCAAGCACAATGGTTGTCATCCAAGTAGCTAACACTGGTTCCTTTATGACGGTGTCATCCGAGTAGCTGACACTGGGATGGCTTTGTCGCATCGTACCTTATACGGTAATAATTTACGATAAATTCATGTAGCCATTTCGAATTTAGCCATACCAATGTCAGTAAATTTATTAAGCAAACAGCACTTAATGAGCAGTTCTTTTTCACGATTTATAGCTCTTTTCATAGAAGTCCGGATGTGATAAGGATAGATAATGATAAGGAGGTTGAATGCCAGCAGCATATAGTTATGATTTAAGAAAAAAAGCAATGGAGGCTCTAGAAGAAGGAGAAAGCAGAGAAGCAGTGGCAGCAAGATTTAAGATTGGACGAACTACTTTATGGGAGTGGCAGCACTGTAGGCTTGACCATAAATTATGTTAAGATAGAAAATGACTATTTTAGATAGAGCTTGATGTAATGCAGTGCGATACAAAATAACGGTAGAATATAATGGTAGTAATTTCTCTGGTTGGCAAAAACAGCAACACTCTGCTAACTCAATCCAGGAGAAGATAGAAAATGCTATATTTAATTTTAGTGGTGAGAAAGTTACTTTGTACTGTGGTGGCAGAACTGATGCAGGAGTTCATGCTTTAGGACAAGTTGCTCATTTTGATATGGAAAAGGAATTTGAGCTTTATAGAATAAGGAATGCAATAAACTATCATTTAAAATCAATTCCTATAGTCGTGCTTAATGCAGAAGTTGTAGATGATGCGTTTCACGCACGGTTTTCAGCAAAAAAAAGATATTACGAATATAGAATAGTTAATCGCTATGCTCCTGCCGCTCTGGAGACGGGTTATGTATGGCAAGTGTTTAGCCCACTTGATGTAAATATTATGCGTGAAGCTGCTAAACATCTACTTGGAAAACATGACCTTTCAAGTTTCCGTTCAAAAGATTGTCAAGCCGCAAATCCGATAAGAACAATTGATGATATCGATATAATACAAAATGGGAATCATATACACATCAAAATATCTGCTATTTCCTTTTTACATAACCAAGTGAGGATTATTGTGGGTACTTTAGTTGAATTTGGAAAAAATAGAACCAATCCGCAAGAAATGCTAAATATATTAAACCAATGCAAAAGAAGTGCCGCTGGAGTTACTGCACCACCTTTTGGCTTATATTTGGTAAAGATAGATTACTAATTTAATAAAAGCTAGTGAAATAAGTGCCATACCGCCACGGTATCTCCAGATTCCGCTAACAAGCAGCAAGATGACGAGTTTAAGTTCTCATTGGCATTACTACATATAATGCACTTGAATCGTCTTCATCAGTGATAATTGTAGCACTATTACCATCGGCTAAGCTAAACTTACATTTATTTTTTATGCAGGATAGAACATCAAGTAAATAACGCGAGTTGAACCCTATTTCTATAGGGGATTCATTGTAGTCCACTTCTATGGATTCAGTTGCATCACTGCACTCTTGGGAGTTTGAATGCAGAGTTAGCAGCTTTTCTTGTAGTGAGAATTTAATAGATTTTACTTTATCAGATACAACAACGGAAACTCGATCTATAACGTCTGAAAGTTTTTTACTTTCAATAATCATATGCTTATCTTGAGATGCTGGAATAACTGCTTTGTAATTTGGAAAAGTTCCATCTATTAATTTTGATATTAGAATATATTCACCGCATGTAAACTTGATTTTTCTGTCTGAGAGTCTTACTTTAATTTCATTACAATCGTCCAATATTTTTAACAGCTCCATAACAGTTTTACGTGGAATGATCACACCAAATTCGCCATTGATGTTCCCAGGCTTTGGCCTCTTTATACATGATAAACGATGGCCATCAGTTGCAACGCAGTACAGAAATTGCTCATCTGTATGTAGATATATTCCATTTAAATTATACCTTGTATCATCTAGTGATACAGCAAATTTTGTTTTAGTTAATAAGTCTATCAGGTCTGTATTTAGTAGAGTAAAATCATGTTTATAATTGTCTTCTTCAAGAGCAGGAAAGCTGCTTGAAACTACATTCGGTAAAGAAAAGTTTGCATTTCCGCAAGACATCAATAATTTTCCTTGGTTGTTTACTTCAAAATTGACATCCAAATCAGCGGGTAACTTCTTCACTATGTCATGTAAAGTATGCGCTGAAATTTTTACTTCTCCTTCTGTTAATACGGTTGCAGCAAGTGAGGCAAACATTGAAATGTCAAGATCAGTTGCCATTAATTTTATGCTGCCGTGTTGTGCTTTGATATTTATACACGCCAAAACATCTATTGCATTACGCCTTTCAACCACTCCACTTACTCTGGATAATGTATTTAAAAGACTTGTGCGGCTCACGCTAAAACGCATCTGCTCGCACACAGAATTTTGCTTTTTGATTTCTGTATCTACACCTGCAACCTCTGACATTGCTAACTCTCAAAAATATATTTTAAATGATATCCACATCCCATATAAAGTAAAGTGCTATTTATCGAAAGGGCAGTCTGTTTTATACTACAACTGGAAAATTACCTATTCTGTTACAATAATTTACTTTGTATGGCATAAATCATGCATTTTTTGATACGCTTTTTGAAAACCAAGTAGGGAATAAGTATCATCAATGGTCACTGTTTTTGTTTTTCCATTAACTACCATTGATAATCCCTGCTTCATTTTTAGAATGAGATCTTGATCTATTTTTGTATGCTCTGCCCACGCAAAACTTCCCTGTATTATGGGCAGTGTATATTTAATTTTTTTGTCGATATTGAGAGCTACAGGCTCCTTATCATACTGAAAACCAGAGGTAACGCTTACCTCATCTGCTTTTTTATCAACGTAACTAACCACTACATACGGCTTGCGATTGGTTGTATAATATTCGCTTTTTTTTTTAGGATAGGATACAATATAACACACTTTCTCTCCATCTTCCAATGCAGTATACACGAGCCAATCTTTATATTTTTCCTTCAATTGTACATCACTAACCGATGCAAAAGCGCCTATCGAAAAAAATATTAAAAATATAAAAAAACTACGCATGCAAACCAAATTTCAAACTTTCAGATTGTATATATTGTTTTACCTTAGCCATCGCCTGCTCAGCCAACTGCCTTATTCTTTCTCTTGAAACACAATATTTTTTACTAAGTTCATCCAGAGTTTGAATGTTTTCAGACAAATATCTACTGATAAAAATGTCTCTTGCCCTTTCGTTGAGGCTCGCTAGTGCATTGTTTAAAATTGTTTCTTTTAATTCTTTTTCTTCATGATCCTGATAGGTTACTTCTTGACTAACCAAGTTACATGGGATCATATCTTGTAGCTCCCTTTTAGAGTCATCACCTATTTTTATGCAATCGTTTAGCGACTGATCCTTACAAGCCATACGGTAATTCATCTGCAGAACGTCTCCTTCGGATACAGAAAGCTCATTAGATATTGCTTTTATTTCTTCATTATTTAAGGTTTCCCTGTTTGTATACTGTAAAATTCTTTTTTTTATTTTACGTAAACTAAAAAACAATCTTCTTTGTGCTTGCGTTGTGCCTATTTTCACAAACGACCAAGATTTCAATATAAAGTCTTTTATTGAAGCTTCAATCCACCACACCGCATAAGTTGAAAAACGAAACCCTAAATCAGGATTAAACTTTTTCACTGCATGCATTAAACCCATATTTCCTTCCATGACCAGGTCCATCAACAATAGTCCATAATTTTTGAATTTCATTGCAATTTTCACTACCAAATTCAAATGGCTGGTAATCAATTTATGAGCAGAAGAAACATCCTTATATTGGTTCCAATTTTTTGCTAATCGTACCTCTTCCTCTTGAGACAGCATAGGAAATTTTTGCACTCTAGCAATATATTGCATGAGATTGGTTCTGCTATCGACACATAAGCTTGCCATTGGGGTCAACATAACAACTTAAATTAAAACTTCATGCATATAATATATTGATTTTCCGGCAAAAATTCAAGCTTTGATTTGAAAAAAGTACAAATTTTTCATCTAATTTCTTGGAGACAGTAGGCCGCAGTGTTAGCTAATTGGATAACATTATGTAACTTTAGATGATATTCTACCAGTACAATGGTAAACGTTACAGCTTAAACACATAGCAAATAGCGTTATTCCAGTGCCTTGACACTGGAATCCACATTTCTTTTTTCTAGATCCCAGTGTCATGCTACTTGGATGACAAGAAAAACCCCACTGGGATAACAAGACTGAGATAGACTAGAAATTAAACGCTACTCCAGCTTCTGCACCAACAGTGCTGTAAAGAACTTTGAGTTCCCCTTTGTCTTTGCCTGCAGCAGCATCTTTATCAAAATGAGCACCAAAAGAACCGAAATAACGAGCTCCAGCATAAAGTTTGACTTCCGGAGTTACATCATAACTAACACCAGCTTTTACTTGACCAGCAAAACTAAATTTACTTTTTTGATCATTCACAGCGTCTTTCAAAGGAGTGCTAATATACGCTGCACCAACACCAACACCAATATATGGAGTGATAGGCATATCTTCAATTGCTATATCGTAATAAACGTTAACTAGTCCTGAAATTGCTGTTAAACTGTCTGCAATAGTATCTGGCGTAAATTTTGCATCTGTAACATCATTTTTGTTTAGGTATGAATAAACTCCTTCAACATCAACCCTGATGTCGTCCATTTTGTAACCAAACGCACCACCACCAGCTATAAAAGACGCTTTTAATGGACTGTAATCACTATTGTCTTTCTTATAGGTAATACCATCAACTTTTGTGAAAAGAGGTAAAATTTCACCGTTGTATTGCAAACGAACGTAGTAGCTAGTTTCTTCATCACTTATTGGACCAACAGGATCTGAAAAAGCAGAGTTTGATAAACTTAGCAACGTTGCTAAAGCGGCTGCTGAAAAAAACTTTTTATAATGCATAATTGTCCTCGTAAAAAAAATTAAAATTCCACTTTAGCAGTCTAAGTAACAACTAAAGTTAAGTCAAGTGCTAACTTAATAACACAAAATATCCTACATTTTAACTAATTTTTAGGAGAAGACAAAGATTTTATTAATGAATAAATAGAGTTACACGACTTTTTTACTCTTGATTTTTTGGTATAGCTAACATAGGTAAGATTTACTATCGAAAGACCTCGTCATTCCTCTGCTTGTTAGCGGATGAGATACCGCGAATGAATCCATAACTACACGAACATTGTGATTTGAGTCTACCAGGAGGGCAATGCCTCTTATTCAAGTACCCTCTTCTTGTCATCCCAGTGCGTGACACTGGGATGGCTTTGTTGCATCGCTCAAGTGAAAAGAACTGGCAGTTACTGACAAAATTCATTATAAATAGCCATTTAACTGTTGAAGAAAAAATATGCCACAAAAAATGAGAGTCAGTAACTGCCATGAATATAACAAATTTCTCCAAGAAAGAGGAAGCATTTTTTGTTATATCAATGACGCCGTAGAAAATTGGTACGAGAATTGTCCAAAAATGCAGGGCGGCAACTATATTTATAGTGATAAAGTTGTGATTTTGGTGCATATAATCGTCAGTTTCTTTAGAATTGGTTTAAGACAAACAGTCGGGTTTATAAAAGGGTACTTGCAACAAATAGGAAGAGATTTGGCAGTTATCAGCTATTCACAAGCATCAAGAAGGTTTAAGAAACTTAATATTAAGATAAATGATTGCAGAATTGATAAAAATAATATGGAAGATATCGAAATTGCTATAGACAGTACAGGAATTAGTATATACAACAACACTCCTGGTCACAGCAAGGAAAATAGCACTGACAGAAAATATCGTGGCTATGAGCAAACGAGAAAATTGCACGTAATGTTGAATATAAACAACAAAAAAGCCATAGCTGTAAAATACAGTAATGGTGTCTACTCTGATCACTATGGAGCTTGTGATTTGCTAAAAGAAGTTGATTTTCAGCATGCCATAAAAGCACTATATGCAGATAGAGCATGTGATAGGCACAAGTTTTATAAGTTGTGTAACAAATATGATATAAAGACAAAAATTCCACCAATAAACAATGCGGCAGAACATCCAGAAATAGATTATATGTCTGACAGGAATGCTGCTATTAGGTTAATAAAATTATACGGTGAAGATGGCATGAAAGAATGGAAAAAAGAAGTAAATTATGGGAAAAGATCTTATATTGAAGGGTTTTTCTCAAGATTAAAGCAAATATTCGGATTTAGTTTTAGGAATAAATCTGAGATAAATCGAGAAAAAGAACTGCTAATCAAATGCTATTTGCTTAATAAATTCACTGATATTGGTATGGCTAAATTTGAGATAGTTACATGAATTTACCATAAATCACCATCTCATAAAGTGTGATGCAACAAAGCCATCCCAGTGTCTGGGCACTGGGATGACATCCTTTCTAGTGAAGATTGCTCTCAAATCGCAATGTTCGTACAGTTGTGTGTCTGGGCACTGGATGCGTTTGAAGCAACTTATAAGATTTTTGATTATATATCATCAAGTATAGCGTGATTAACTTCGACTTTATACTTTGATTCCAGATAGCTAATTAATTGCTCTTTTAGCGATATCATCACACGTTTTCCGGTGTCAAGCATGTTTAATTTGCCATTTGATGAATGCATTTCTTTTAGAACACCTATTATAATTTCATTATTGTATTGAATAGGATCTGTCACTGAACCAGTTGTTTTCATATTGAAAATCTCTTCTACAAAAGAAAAGGGGTAGTTTTGTTGATCCACTTTATTGCGGTGCATCTGCTGACCTTTAACTAATTCCACACCTTGAATTTCTTCCAAATCTGTTTTTTCTCTTAGTTGAACTGCAACCTCTTGCCCGAATTTAAACATTCTTTCTTTTATAAACTCACTACGCCAAAGCTCTACCGCTAATGCCTTGCCTTCTTCAAAACTTTGCAATTTGGGTGGAACGATATCGACGATTTTTACACTAACAACAGCGTCCCCAACGCCCTTAAAATAACCTTTCTGATCCTTTTCTCGCGAAAAAATGAAAGAAATCAAATCACCAGAATCTCCTACGTTATTACCGCTTTGATCTTTTCCACTCGCATCTACTGGACCAATAGTTTGTATAGGTAAATTATATTCACTCAATATTTCTTCAATTTCTGAACCATTGTATATCTTATAGTTCACTTGGTTTATGAAATCATTGACTCTTTCAAAAGACTTTTGGTTAGTTAGAACTGACTTTATGTCTTTTTTTAAATCAACTAAGTCTTCATCAGAGATTTGATGCGCACTTTCCACTTTTACTATGTGCCAACCAAAACTGCTTGCTAAAACTTCACTTACTTCACCTACTTTGAGAGCAAATACCTTCTCTCTCACGTCTTCTGGTAAAAAATCCTTAGTTATATTATTTACTCTAGTTTCCTCAAGTTTTGCTTTGCCAAACTCTTCTACTATCTGTTCAAAGCTTGTTTTACCCTCCTCAAATGCTCTTCTTGCTGTCTCAGCTTCTTCTTTGGTAGAAAATATTGCATTGAATATATCTCTTTGATTTTTAAGTTCTTGTTGTTCTATTATACCATCAACTTCTTCATCTGAGATCTTGATTTGATCTTCAAAATACTTTTGGCCTAGGGAAATATATTGCGCAGTTCGATACTCAGGATAATAAAAATGGGATTTATTTCTTTCGTACAAATCAAGTAAGGCTTGATCATCTGGTTCAGGAATGTTTGTAACTGCATCTTCAGTTATTTTAACAATATCAACTACTCTAGTTTGGTAGCGACTTTTGTATATCTGCTCATCAATTTTCTCGCCAAAAGTTACTGGATAATTATCTTTAAATAATGAAGTCATGAACATCATTGCAGGCAGGACTTTCTCTAGCTTTGCTATATACTCTTTCTCTGTCATATGCAGGTCATTTAGCGTTTCATAGAATTTATTTTTGTCAAATTCACCTTTATCATTTTGAAAGTATTTGGTGTTTTTAATATGGTTTTTTATAGATTCTTCTCCAACTGTCAACCCCAGCTCACTAGTTAGGTTAAACAATAGTTTTTGCTCTATAAGTGCGTTAAGCAAATCATATTTCAGCTTTTTTACTTGTTCTCTACTCGCATCAGATCCAGAAATTTGCTTTTCATAATTTTGATATAGTGATTTATACTCATCTGACGTTATAACTTCTTTTCTAACCCTAGCTACCTCTTCTTTTTCATCATCACCTGATAAAAGGTTGCCAATTCCCATGAAGATTAACAAGCAAGCTAAAAGGACAACGGTTACTTTAGTGAAAAAATTTTTAACATTCATTTTAAACCCAATTAATTAATGATTAATTATAGAATAGTGATAATTTAATGCTTGTAAACCTGTTGCTTTATTAGCTAATATATATAATATTACAATATATTAACTTAAAATTTAACTCTCTAATCTTAAATAGGAACATATGTTTAACTGAGTTATACTATACCTTAGGAAGGGGAAATATTTTGTTTGAAATATGCTTAAAGGTAAGCGCATTTAATTAACTTAAGAGGTGGGAAGTGACAAACAAAAAGTTATTGAATGACAAAATTAATGCTTTTTTAGTTTTAATAGTTTATATTTTAGCTCTGTATAACAGTAAGGGATACTTTAAATGGGAGATGCTTTTTTGATGTCAATGGAATCTTCTAAGGGCAATAACGATAGAAATAAACAGTTTCTAGTGCAAATAGCTGCTTGGTTAGTAGACAACACTGGTTTAACTTTTAATCAAATAGCACAATGTTGCAGATTGGCCCTTGAAGAAGTACAAGACATAGCTAATGAGGAAATAGAAGTAGAAAAATATAACCCTATTATTTCTGGAATAATTACTGAAAAAGAAATCGATGATTGCAAAAAAAATTCAAATCGTGTACCAAATTTGATTATAAAAAATATAAAAAAAAGAAGTAAAGCGATTGGTAGCATTATTGGCTTTGCCTCTACGGCAAGACGTAGAGATAAACCTGATGCGATTTATTATTTAGTAAAAAAATTTCCTATCTTGGACGATAACGTTATAGCTAAATTAATTAGTACAACAAATTACACAGTTGAGCAGGTAAGAGATGGATCTCATCATAACATGCAAAATATAAAACCCCAAGATCCTGTACTACTCGGCTTATGTAGTCAAGAAAATTTAGAAGCAGAAGTGGAAAAAGCAAAAGTAGAAGAGGAGAAGCAAGAAAGGTTAAAAAAATATAAAGAATAGCTATTGAAAATCCTCAAATTTTTGTGTTTTGTTAACATTAAATTAACTTGACTTGCTAGTGTTTATTAGTATAATGTAAGTAAAGTACGGGGTTTAATGACAATTAAGCTTAATACGCACTGAAACTAACTCAGCCTAATTTATTATCTTATAGTCGCATTTTAGGTTAGTAAGCATCAATTAAAATTTTTGGAGGATTATGACAACAATCAATGAAGATGTTTTGGCAAAAGGAAAGGTTACAGCTCAACCTGAAAAAAGTGAGCAAATTTACAATAACGATACAGTAAAACAGATGGTCAATGAAGGTACTGAGAAAAACAGAAAAACATTAGATCTGAGCGAATTAAAAGAGAAAACAGCAGAAGAATTGTTAGAGTCAGCTGAAGAAAGAAAAATTTCAACTAACGGTAAAAGCAATGGTAGAATGCTAAAGCAGGAAATAATATTCAGCTTAATGAAAAAAATGAGTGAAGAAGGAGGCATAACCACAGGGAGTGGAATAGTGGAAATATTGCCTGATGGTTTTGGTTTCTTACGTTCAGCAAGTGCAAATTATGCCCCAAGTACCGATGATGTTTATATTTCTAACGGGCAAATAAAGAAGTTTAATTTACGTACAGGAGATATGGCATATGGAGAAATAAGGCCACCTGGTGATAAAGAGAGATATTTTACTTTAACTAAGGTTCAAAGTATAAACTCTACTGAAGTAAGTGAATTAAGAAAGTACGTCCATTTTGATAATTTGCTTCCTCTTTATCCTGAGGAAAGCATAGTACTTGAGTGTAATAATGGTGATGATAAAAAAGGCTTAAGCATGCGTGCTATAGATATAGTAGCTCCTCTTGGAAAAGGGCAAAGAGCGTTAGTAGTTGCTCCACCTCGCACAGGAAAGACTGTATTGCTTCAGCAAATGGCTAACTCTATAGCTATAAATCACCCTGAAGTAGAATTAATAGTGTTACTTATAGATGAAAGACCTGAAGAAGTAACAGATATGATACGTTCTGTAAAAGGTGAGGTAGTAAGTTCTACGTTCGATGAGCCTGCTTACCGTCACGTACAGCTTGCTGAAATAGTAATAGAAAAAGCTAAAAGAATGGTTGAGCATAAAAAAGATGTGGTAATTCTACTTGACAATATTACTAGACTTGCACGTGCTTATAATGCGGTTATTCCTTCGTCTGGGAAAGTTCTAACTGGTGGTGTAGATTCAAACGCACTGCAGAGACCAAAACGCTTTTTTGGAGCAGCTCGTAATATTGAGAATGGGGGTTCTTTAACTATAATCGCCACAGCTCTTATAGAGACTGGTTCAAAAATGGATGAAGTTATTTTTGAAGAGTTTAAAGGTACAGGAAATGCTGAGATCATACTTGATAGAAAACTTTCTGATAAACGTATATTTCCAGCTATTGATATTACAAAATCCGGAACAAGGAAGGAAGAGCTATTAGTTGATAAGGCTATACTAAATAAAATATGGGTGGTGCGTAGGATACTCAATCCTATGGGACCCGTTGAAGCAATGGAATTTTTATGTGACAAACTACTTTTAACAAAGAGCAATGCTGACTTTTTTAACTCCATGAATCACTAAAAGTAAGCCAGTTATGATGGATATGCTGAGCAAAAAGTAAAACGCTCTTATAGCTAAAATAATTTGGATTTACCAAAATATATTTATAGTTAAGTTGGCAATTTACCTTAAGTTAGCGCGTGACACTGGAATGACACCCTTGGTGGCAGACAGCTAAAGGAAAATATCAACTAGGTTTATAATCTATCACTACCGTGTTTGCAATTTTGTCGTGAAAAGCTTGTTTATGTTCATCACCTACTGCACATACTAAAACTAAGATTAGTATAGCTAAGAATAAAATGGGATTACAAAGTGATATGCAATAAATTATAAAAAGAGCTATAGTCCTTTTCATTGCTTGCATTGTAGTGATTGACTCAAATGTATCTTTGTCTTTTACGCGCATGCTAAATAACAAGTGTCCTGGAGTGCCGCCAAATTTTACTAGCATGAATATATGAAATATACATGGTATCATTAAAAATAAAGAAAATACAATCGTGGTGATTACAATTATTGCACCCATGATCCCTTGTATTGCGTGTGTAAGTGAGAAACCCACCGCCATTAAACCAAATGGTATTGCGATAAATAAAATACAATCAACTATAAATGCTAGAGTACGTCTTGTCATCGTTGAGTAGTTTACTTTTTTATCCATGTACTACCTATAAAGAAAAATATCAACTAGATTTATAGTCTATCACTACTGTTTTTGCCATTTTATCGTAAAAAGTCTGTTTGCGTTGATCAAATACTGCAAACTAAAATAAAATTAGCACAATTAAAAGATATAGAAAAGTATAACCATGATAATGCAGATGAAGCAAAAAGCGAAAAATAATCCAGATGCTTCCCTTAGAAATACATCTTATTGTTGCTTGCATAAGGGTAACATTTGTAAATGTATTAGCATCTTTAATATGCATACCACACAATAGTTTTCCTGGGGTACCACCAAGTTTTGTTACCATTAATATTTTGGATATTGTTAGTACTAATGTTGCGACCACTGTAGAAACTATAAATGGTATTTCTGTTGCTAGTTGTGCAAGTTCCTGAAAAGAGTCTTTATCTTGATCTTGATCTTGTAATGATACGATGAATACACCATAGATAAAACCGAAGATAAAATGAGGGGAAAATATGATGAGGTCAAGTATTTCTGCTACAATACGCCTTGTAAATCCTACATAATTTACTTTAACATTTATTTCAGTATTCATAACCCCACCTATATTTCATAATATCATCATATAATATAAAAATACGTTATTAAAGAACCGTAAATATACTAACTTGGGTAATATTAGCTACTTGTGCCACTCTATTATTTAAATTAATATTAAATCATTTATAACTAGGGAAGTTATGTCAACACCAATCACAGTTGCATATGGCGACGGTATCGGACCAGAAATCATGGAAGCGGTGCTGTCGATATTGCGCGAAGCAGAAGCGAAAATCTCAATAGATATTATTGAAATAGGGGAGAGTGTTTATAGTAAAGAATGGTCTCACGGAGTTTCTCCAAGTGGTTGGGAATCAATTGAAAGGACAAAAATATTATTAAAATCTCCGACAACAACTCCTCAAGGTAAAGGCCACAAAAGCTTAAACGTTGCACTCAGAAAAAATCTAGGGTTGTATGCAAATATCAGACCATGCATTTCATATCATCCTGTTATAGAAAATAAATTCGATAAGTTTGATATCGTAGTAATACGTGAAAATGAAGAGGACGTTTACACCGGAATAGAGTACAGGCTCACTGGTGACTCTTACCAATGCACTAAAATTATTACTAGATCCGGCTCAGAAAAAATATGCAGGTACGCTTTTGAATATGCAAAAAAACATAGTAGAAAGAAGGTAACTTGTCTTACTAAAGATAACATAATGAAAATGACTGACGGAACTTTCCATGCGGCGTTTGATCGTATTGCAAAGGAATACCCGGACATAAAGGCAGAACATTATATAGTCGATATTGGGATGGCACGTGTTGCCACAGAACCGGAGAATTTCGATGTTATAGTAACCGAGAACTTATATGGCGATATATTATCGGACATTGTGGCGCAAACCTCTGGATCTGTTGGACTCGCTGGAAGTAGCAATATAGGTAATGAATATGCAATGTTTGAAGCAGTGCACGGTTCTGCTCCTGATATTGCAGGAAAAAACATAGCTAATCCTTCTGGACTTTTGAATGCTGCAGTGCATATGTTGGTCCACATCAGTCAAGTGAGTACTGCAAAACTAATTTACGATGCATGGCTCAAGACTTTGGAGGATGGAATACATACCGCCGATTTATATAAAGAGAAAAAGAGTAAACAGAAAATTGGTACCAAAGAATTTGCAGAAGCCGTTATAGATAATCTAGGAAAAAAACCGAAAACATTATCTGAGCTTACAGTCGATAGCAGTACAAATAGCAAAATAAGTGAAATACAAAATAGCTATGAACAGGACTATAAAACCAAAAAGCTAGTAGGTAGTGATATAGCGCTTGCTTGGGACAAATCCAGCAACTTTGACCAAATAGTTAGGTTATTTGAATCGAGTAATCTGCAAATGATAGCAATATACTCAAAAGGTCCTGCGATTTGGCCAGGAAACTCAAAACCTTCAAGTGATCAAATAACCTGTAGGTTTATCGCAAATAATGAAAAGCAAGCTATTACAAATAGTGATGTGAATAACTTGCTAATCAAACTTGAAGAACACAATTTTGACGTGGTGAGAATGGACAAATTGTATTTGTATGATGGGAAAGAGGGGTTTTTTGTTTAAATATTTAAAAGAGGTGTGGTAAATGAAATGGACTCAAAAAAAGTAGAACTAATATTTGAAAAGTTTCAACAATCAAATCCTGCGCCAAAAATAGAGCTAAATTATACCAATCATTTTACGTTACTGGTTGCGATAGTTTTATCAGCGCGGACAACTGATGTAAGCGTTAATAAAATTACAAGAGAACTATTTAATATCGCTGATACGCCAGAAAAAATGCTGAGCTTTGGGCAGAGTGAGCTGAAAAAATGCATAAGCAGTATTGGTTTATATAATTCCAAAGCAAAAAATATAATCGGGCTTAGTAAAATATTGGTAGAACGATACAACAGCAAAGTACCTACTAATTTTGATGATTTGGTGTCTTTGCCTGGAGTGGGGAGAAAGAGCACTAATGTGTTCTTAAATTCGGGGCTTGGCATTCCAACATTGGCAGTTGATACTCACGTTTTTAGAGTGAGCAATAGAATTGGGCTTGTGAAAGAAAAAGATGTGTTTAAAACAGAGCAATCTCTTTTAAATGTGGTTCCCAAAAAATACCTGCTTTATGCTCATCATTGGCTAGTTTTGCATGGTAGATATGTTTGCAAAGCACAGAAACCTTCGTGTGAAACGTGCGTAATTCATGATTTATGTGAATTTGAGTGCAAAAGGTATAAAGTCTAGTATTTCTTCTTTTGTCATCCAAGTAGCTATAGAAAGGAAAAAACTTACTTGACACATTTTGCTGGAATGACACCAGTTGTTATTCAGACAACAGTTATGCAAGAGATCTGATTACATCTAAGCTAACAATGGACCACTAGATATATTACTAACTACGTTGACCTGATTCAATATTTTATTAGTGGGATTGAAATAATTTTCTATAAATTCCTTATATATAGCTGTTAACTTGTGTATATCGTTTACTGATACGCATTCGTTTATCTGATGTGCAGTTTTGTTGATTATACCAAATTCAATCACTGGACAAACATCTTTGATAAACGCAGCGTCAGATGTGCCACCACTTGTGCTAAGTATAGCATCAATGTTGGTAACCTTACTTATTGCATCAAGCATAATATCAGTATTTCTATCGGGAGTAGAGAGGAAAACGTCCCTGCTGCTATGCATAAAAAGTTTATAATCGTTAGTTACACTGGAGCATATTTCATCAATCAGCTTATATAAGCCACCCGGTGTTTGTTCATTGTTATATCGAATGTTAAAACGTGTAGTTGCTGAGCCAGGTATTAGATTGCTAGTATTATTTCCAACATCGATAGTAGTAACTTCGCAATGTGAAGGTTGAAAATATTTATTACCATGATCAAAAGTAGTATTTTTTACCTTACTCAATATCGATATTACCTTATATATTGGATTGTCTGCTAGGTCTGGGTAGGCAACGTGCCCTTGTTTTCCATGGCAAATTAATTCAAATGTTACAGAACCTCTTCTGCCTATTTTTATGGTATCACCTAATTTCTCACTACTGGTTGGTTCGCCAACCACACAAAAATCTATCTTTTTCTGCTTATTTTTCATCCATTCCAAAACTGCCTTTGTTCCATATTCTTCCATGTTTTCTTCAGCACTGGTAATCAATGCACTTATCGAACCATTAAATTGAAACTTCTCTGCAATCAAATTTACCATAGCAGCAATAAATGCAGCTACTCCGCTTTTCATATCAGCGGCCCCTCTTCCATATAGCATTCCATCCCTCACTTCTGGTTTAAATGGACCAAATGCCCAATCTTTTAACTGACCCGGTGGTACAACATCAACGTGCCCAGCAAAGCACAAATTTGGTACTCCATTTATATATTTCGCATAAAGATTTTTAACTTTATCACCAAATTCTAAAATCTCACAATCAAAGCCGCTCTTTTTGAAGATTGTTGCTATATACTCTATTGCCCCGCTGTCTTCTGGTGTTATACTCTCAAAAGAGATCAATTTCCTAGTTAGCTCTACAGGGTCAATTTTCATGTCAATCTTAAAATACTTATACTGCTATATTGTAAACACTCTATGCACTATTTAAAACAAATATTACATCAAACCGAACAAACTTTTCTAAGGGAAGTAATAACAGATTACTACCTTGCTGATGATATCTATGAAATATGCACACGACACGGAAATGACGTCTTTCTAGTTGCAGATAAAAATACAGCAAAACTTTTAAACAAAAACGTACTTAATAAAATTCCTAACTTAATTATTCCAGCTCCACCTGCCATTCCAGTGTCACGCGCTGGGATGACATCAGGTAGAGAAATGACACCAAGCAGAGCTGCCTCTCTTGAAACCGTAAATCTAGTTAGAAACAAAGCAAAAGACAGTGACTTAATAGTTGCATTTGGTAGCGGCACTGTTAACGATATCTGCAAATATGCAAGCTACCTCGAGAAAAAAGATTATATATCGTTCCCAACAGCCGCTTCTATGAATGGATATACCTCTGCAAATGCTTCAATATTAGTAAATGGATATAAAAAATCGTTCAAAGCACATCTTCCAAGAGCAGTATATATAGATATAGACATACTTGCCAATGCACCACTGCGTCTCACATTAAGCGGATTTGCAGATTTCATTTGTCGTTCAACAGTTCAGGCTGACTGGCTACTATCTCATTTGTTGCTTGGCACAGAATACAATGAATTACCTTTTACACTTGTTCGCGATTTGGAGCAAATTTTGCTAAGAGAGTATACGGCGCTTACTAAAAGAAGTAGAAAAGTGGTCCTATTACTTATGGAAATTCTACTAATTTCAGGACTTGGAATGGTAATATCAAAAGGCAGCTATTCTGCAAGCCAAGGAGAGCATATGATAGCTCACGCAATGGAAATGGTAACAAGAGATCATTCCTTACTACATGGCGAAAAAATTGCTGTTACGACGATTACCATGGCTAATTTGCAGGAAAAGATATTATCAATACAAAACCCGATTATCAAACCGACCACTTTAGATGTAAAACATATAACTCAGTGCTTTGATAATATCGAATTTGTAAGAACTTTTGAACAGAAGCAAATTATGCAGCAAAAAATCCAAGAGATTATTTGTAAAGAATGGCATAATATTTCCAGTTTAATTAAGCAAAATTTACTACCTGCAAAACACCTGCAAAAAATATTTGAAGATCTATCAATTCCACACTTACCAGAGCACCTCAGTTGGAATAAAGAACAATATTGTAAAGTGGTCGATCTTGCGTTTACAACAAGAGATAGATTCACCTTTCTTGACTTAGCTAACTGCATAGAAGAAAGTTAAGTTTTGTAGTGAAATTCTGTCATTTAAAGAGATCATAGGCCAAAAGCTAAACCCTTTTCACAATCTCTTATCCATTGTCTCCTCACCTGAGTGGATATACAACTCATTCCAAGTAACTGACACTGGGTTTCACCAATAGCACTGCTTTGCTAAACATAGTTTAGTTCGAGTGGCTGAGGAGGGACTTGAACCCCCGACCAAGAGATTATGATCCTCCTGCTCTACCAACTGAGCTACTCAGCCTAATTAAAAACCTTATTATACACACGATCTATATGTTTCGTATAATACTTCAAATCAAACAAAGATTCAAGTTTTTCCGAGTTAATAACCTTAAGTAAGGGTTTATCTTGTTTCAATTCGGCCAGAAAATCACTGTTGTTTTGTTTCACTTTCATTGCATTGCTCTGAACAATTTTATACGCCTCTTCCCTCGCCAAACCACTATTTACTAACTCAAGCAATACACGCTGTGAGAAAACTAAACCTTTTGAAGAATTTAAGTTCTTTTCAATGTTTTCCTTATTGATCACCAATTTATCTATCAAATCTGTTAATCGCACTAAAGCAAAATCCATTGTTATACAAGCATCAGGAGCAATGCATCTTTCCACAGACGAGTGTGATATATCACGTTCGTGCCACAATGCAACATTTTCTAACGCAGGAAAAACATAACTGCGTATTAAACGTGAGAGTCCAGTCAGATTTTCACTTAAAATAGGATTACATTTGTGTGGCATAGCAGAGCTTCCCTTCTGCCCAGTGGAAAAACGCTCAGAAATTTCGCCGATTTCAGTTCTTTGCAAATGACGAATTTCAACAGCAACATTTTCTATTGAGCTTGCAATCACTCCCAAAACTGAAAAGAACATAGCATGTCTATCACGAGGAATGACTTGAGACGATATGATTTCAGGTATGAGTCCTATTTCTTTCGCTACATATTCTTCAACAAACGGATCAACATTTGCAAAATTGCCTACTGCACCTGATATTTTACAAATTGAGATCTCTTTTTGCGCGCTAATTAATCTCTGATAATTGCGTTTAAATTCAGCATAAAATCTGGCAAATTTTATTCCAAGAGTTGTTGGTTCTGCATGCATTCCGTGACTGCGTCCAACACAAACAATATCTTTATAGTCCTCAGCTTTTTTTTTCAATGCTGCAAGTAAATTTTTTAGATTCTCGAGCAAAATATCACAGGACTCTTTCAGTTGCACCGCAAGGCATGTATCCAAAACATCAGAACTTGTCATTCCATAATGAAGATAACGAACATCAACTCCCGCTTTTTTAGCAATATATGTCAGAAAAGCTATAACATCATGTTTTACAATGGATTCAATTTCGTTGATACATTCAACATCAAATTCAATAGCACCAGAGAGGTTCTCAGCAATATTATTCGGAATCACTCCTAACTTTGCTTGAGCTTCACACGCTAATTTTTCTATTTTAAGCCATATATTAAATTTATTATTTTCCTCCCAAATGGAAGACATTTCTTTTCTGCTATAGCGGGGAATCATTTTTGATTTATTCCAATAATGGTGTCATTCCAGTGCGTGACACTGGAATCCAGATATAAAAGTATTTGCAAATTATTCAATGGACAACGGATTCTAGAAGCATAAAACAATGTCCATGATGAAATAAACTGGATCCCAGTGTCACGCACTGGGATGACATGAGGGAAGCACTGGGATGACACCAGCTTAGCCATGGCAGACATTTCTTTACAACTATAACAAGGGATCATCTTTGATCAGCTATCATCACCATCAGTAGCTTCTTTATTCGCATCTTGCTCTGCCTCTTGTTGCTCAGACTTCTGATTTTGCAATTTTACTTGCCTTAGCTCATTTGCATCTGTTTCGGATTTCACGACGTATATAGTAATTGGTACTACTACTTCACTATGTAATTCTACGTTTACTTGGTATTCACCCAAGTTTTTGATGCTTACTCCACCAAAAGATAAACTACGGTGATCTATCACATGTCCTTCTTGTAGTAAAATTTTCGCAATTTCACGTGTTGTTACAGAACCAAAAATTTTACCATCCTCTGAAGCTTGCTTTATTAATACCACAAACTTATCATGTAGTGACAACGCAAGCTCTTTTGCTACATTTAATCTTTTTATATTCTCTTCTTCCAGTAATAAACGTTGCTCCTCTAGCTTTGTTAAATTTTCCTTGGTAGCTTTCACCGCTTTTTTTTGTGGAAAAAGAAAATTACGTGCATAACCTGGTTTAACTTTGACAACTTCACCAAGCTTACCTAAAGTCCTTATATTTTCCTTTAAAATTATCAACATAAATTACCTAAACTTTTTTAGTACAGTAAGGAATAAGAGCTAAAAAACGTGCCCTTATGATCGCTAAGCGTAACTTCCTTTGTTTTTTTGCACATACGCCTGTTAATCTTCTAGGTAATATCCTACCATAGTCAGAGGTAAACTTGGATAATAAATCTATATTCTTATAATCTATGTCTTCATCTTTAGACGCAGCAAGAGGGCAAACTTTAGAACGCCTAAAGCCAGTCCTATTATTTACAGATACGTAAGAATTATTAAAACTATTTCGTCTTTTCATCATTATGCGCTTTGCTCCTCAATTTGTTTATTCATCATATGAGATTTACCTTCAAAAATTTTATCAACCTGCACAGGAAAGTGGCGAATAACGTTCTCATTAAGTTTCATTCTACGCATAAATTCATCCAGAATGCTTGCAGTAGAACTTATGCACATTATACAATAATGACCGCTCTTCATTTTATTTTTGTGATATGCAAAATCCAAAAGACCCCAATGTTCATACTTGATTAATCCTGATGCTTCAATGTTTTTCAAAAGCATTTCCAACGCTTTGCTCGATTGAGTTGGACCGTTTATTCTAAAATCTTTCAAAATATCTTGAAAAATCTTTATTAGATGTTCTGAAATATTTCTCTTCAAAGCATTTACTGCGTTATGGATAAACGCACTTTTAGTACTGCCTCCTAGAAATTTTGTAAAATCTTGCGTTATTCCTAAATCTTTTAGGTCATCTTTCAACTCTTTATCGATTTTTGACTTCACTTCTTTCAAATTTGAAAGATCTTCTTCTAATTCAACCCATAAAATTTTTGTAAGATCTTCCAAGAAATCAGAGTGAGCAACTAGACTTTCTTTAATGTCTTCAGCACGCACTTCTAACTCTTGTTTTGTAAGCTTGTCATTTCCTTTTTTCAGAATATCCCTGATTTGCTTGAACATAATATCTGCTTTAATATTTTTCAATGAAACAGCTAGCTCTTGGACCATCTCCTCTACTTCTTGCTGTAACAATCCTTGTTGTGCTATAAAAGTAAATTCATAAAGATTCACTATATCTTCCTTTAATACCGATTAAATATTTCATTATATAAAGCTTTTTTATATAAGCAAGTTATTTGTATTAATTTCTACGCCTTTAATCCAGCTTAAATTAGATATTTCATAAATTACTTGAGGAGCAATTGAGTATGCACCTGGTAATAAGATGCTCACTTTATGTTTTTCGAGAAGAAGTTTTAGCATTATTTTGGTTCTGCCTTCATCTTTCAATATTGTGTTTAATTCCATAGCGGCTTTTTGCGAATCCGTGCACTCAGTGGTGAGAACTAATTCTTTTACTGTAGAAGTGACTCTTTTTGTAAACTCAGATATATCCTTGCCTGCTAATCTTGTTGTATTTTCCGAAGCTTCAAGATCAATTATCACAAATGTTCCTGGTGAAAATAAATCTCTTTTTTCTTCTATTATTTCATTATTATAGAATGCTATTTCAGAAACGTTATGGGGATCAGAAAGTGTGAGGATAACAAACCTTCCACGCTCTGAAGTTCTCATACGTGCATTTAATATTACCCCAGCAGTTTTTGCTGTTCTATTTTCTCCGATAAACCCAATATTTAACTTTTCCAGAAGAGTTCTAAATTTTTCAAGCGGATGATTAGTTAAATAAAATCCTAGTGAAAATAACTCATGTTCTAATTTTTCCTCTTCATCAAAATCTTCCACATTCTCAAGTTTCGGTTTGAGGACATTAAGACTACCAAACAAAGCAGCTTGACTTGATTCTCTATCCTGTTTGTTTTTATTTGCAAAGTAAATCAGCGTGTCCATTGACTCATATAGCTGCTTTCTGTTCTTATGCACGCTATCGAATGCTCCGGATTTAATCAGGCTTTCTAGCGCTCTCTTATTTATTATATGACCTGAATTTTGAATGAATTCCCATATGTCCTTACAAGCGCTTGAACGTACGTTCACTATTCCTTCCGCTATAGAAAAACCAACATTCCTCAAGGCAGCAATACCGTAACGTATGCGTTCATCCTCTATTGAGAATTCAGCTTGAGACTTGTTTATATCAGGTGGAAGAACGGTAACGCCACTAAACTTTGCTGCATGATAAAATAAATTCAGTTTATCTCTATCATCAATATTCAGATTCATTAGTGCTGTAAAAAATTCTAATGGATAATTAGCTTTAAGGTAAGCCGTTTGATAAGATATCACCGCATATGCTGCAGCATGAGATTTATTGAACCCATAACCAGAAAATTTTGCAACAAGGTCAAAGATATAGCTTGCCCTGTCGTAATCAACGCCATTCTTCGTTGCCCCTTGGATGAAAAGTTCACGTTGTTTATCCATCTCTTCCTTGATTTTCTTACCCATAGCACGTCTCAGCAAATCTGCTTCTGCTAAGCTATACCCGGAAAGAATACGGGCTATTTCCATCACTTGTTCTTGGTAAATTATTACCCCAAATGTCTCTTTTAATACTTCTTCAAGTAACGGATGAATATAATCTGGCTTCTCAAGTCCATGCTTTCTTGCAACGTAAGTTGGAATGTTATCCATAGGTCCTGGACGATAAAGGGAAATTAAAGCGATAATATCCTCAATACAGTCCGGTTTTAGTTTAATTAAAGCTTCTCTCATTCCCGAACTTTCAAGCTGGAACACTCCAATTGAATCACCGCTTGAGAGCATCTCATAGGTTTTTTGGTCATCTAAAGGAACTGAAGAAATATCGATCTTTTGTCTATCACGATTAATTAAACGACATACATGATCTATTAGCGTTAGCGTACCAAGCCCAAGAAAATCAAATTTTATTAGCCCAGCTTTCTCCACATATTTCATGCTGTATTGAGTGATTGGCAGAGCCGAATTTGGATCGTAGTACACAGGAACAAAATTTTCCAACTTTTGATCACATATTACAATTCCAGCAGCATGAGTTGAAACGTGACGATATATTCCTTCGAGCCTTAGCGATATATCAAGAAGCTTTGCAATTACCTCATCACTATCCCGCTCTTTCTGCAGGTTTTGATCAAACTCTATCGCTTGTGATAAAGTTACAGGATTTACTGGATTAAATGGAACCATTTTAGATATTTTATCCACTTGAGAGTAAGGCATTTGCAATACTCTACCAACATCACGCAATACTGCCTTTGCTTGCAATTTTCCAAAAGTGATTATTTGAGCAACATAACCGTACTTTTTCTGAACATAATCAATAACCAGGTCCCTTTTCTCTTGGCAGAAATCGATATCAAAGTCAGGCATCGATACACGATCAGGATTCAAAAATCTTTCAAATATTAGGCCAAACTTTATTGGATCAAGGTCTGTAATCTGCAAGCCCCAAGCAACAATTGATCCAGCACCAGAGCCTCTTCCTGGACCAACTGGAATGCCATTTGCTTTGCTCCAACGAATGAAATCAGAAACTATCAAAAAGTAGCCAGCGTAGTTCATCGAAGTTATCACACTCAGTTCGTAATTCAGCCGATCGTAGTATTGTTTAAGGTCTATGTCTGTCTCATTCGCAATACGGAATTCTAATCCTGCAACTGCCTGCTCCCTCAGTTCTTCATTCTCAGTTTTATTTTCTCGACAAGGAAATTTAGGCAAAATAGGCTGCCTGCTTCTTGGCATGTAAGAGCACCGCTTAGCTATCACTAAAGTGTTATGAATTGCTTCGGGAATGTCGCTGAACAGCTCCTCCATTTCTGCCACAGACTTGAAGTAATGCTCGGTAGTTAACTTCTTTCTGTTATTCTCCAGGGCATAACTCCCCTCCGATATACACGTTAATATATCATAAGCCTCATAGTCAGACCTATTTGGAAAAAACACATCGTTCGTTGCAACTAGTGGTATATTGCGCTGATAAGCAAAGTCTATCAAAGCTTCTTCAAGCTCTAGCTCTTTATTCAGCCCATGACGCTGCAATTCAACATATAAATGACCATTGAATGCTGAAAGCAGTTTTTCAACCGTTTCTTTATCTTGCCCCAACAATGGTTGAGCCAAACATCCACCGGTTAAAGCGATCAGACCCGTACTTAAATTCAACAGCTCATCAAAATCAACGTAAGGAATATCGCTGTTATTCTTGCGCTTTCTAAAAGACTCACTCACCAAAGTGACTAAATTAGTGTACCCTTGCTCATTTTTTGCAAGCAATAATATAGGTAAATTTTGTTCTGAATGTTTAACTATAATATTGCATCCTATTATTAGCTGTATTCCCCTACTTGCCGCATATTCTGCAAACTCAAGTGAACCAAATAAATTACCTGAATCAGTAATTGCAACCGCTGGCATTTTATTTCGCAAACAAAGGCCGATCAGCTCCTCAATTTTAACCGAGCTTTCAAGCAGCGAATAAACACTATGAACACGTAAGTGTATGAACATAAGAAACTTTAGATCAACAAAAAAGGATAACATTAATTTACTCATGAGAACATAATTTTCATGAGAACACAAGCCTATAAAATTCTAAAATTAAAATACAAAAACTTACTTGACAAACTCCGCCAGCTCCCTTATCATGATAGTGAGGCTATTGTATTTGCTTTCGCCAATCTGGAGATTAAAAGGTAAGGATTACTTAATGTATCGGCGTCTTATGTTCAATTTTTTGCAGTATATAGATACTGTATGTCTTTACAAAACTTCATCTACATCTAGATTTTTATCTAAATAAGCTGAACGCGCTTATAAAGCGTTACAAGACATCAAAAAATGCCAATACTCGACAGAGATAGTAAAAGACTAGCTAACTCGGGGATTCTTTGTCTTTTTTTCTGCTTAGTAAATTTCTTAAACATTTGCAGCGTAAGTTAGTTGCAATTAAAAGCGGCTGAATCTCGCTTGTCAAGCATTTAAAACATAAAAAACGCCAATATTTTAAAGCGGATAATAACCACGGGGCTTCTTTTGCCTTTTTTTTCATTTGGTAAATTTCTTAATGTTTATGGCTAAACGACAACCGTCATCCCGCTGCTTGTTAGCGGGATCTCTTGTTAGCGGCTGAGATACCGCGAATGAATCGCGGTATGACGTAGATTGCTGTCATTCCAGTGCTCCTTTTTTTGTCATCCCAGTGTCTGGGCACTGGGATGACAAGAAAGAGGCTACTTGGATGACACCCTGACAATCGTCATCCCGCTGCTTGTTAGCGGCTAAGGGATACCGCGAATGAATCGCGGTATGACGTAGGGATTGCATTAGCTATAATTCTTTAGTTTTCACTTTTCTTTTAACCTTGCAATGATATTTTCTTTCCCGATAAAAATTAATAGTTTAGCGAGCTCTGGTCCTGTTTCTGTTCCTGTTAAAGCTGAACGCAACTGCGTAAATAGGTTTTTTGCCTTTATATCCACTGTTTGTCGAATAGTTTTGACCCATTCTGACAACGTGTTTTCATTACAATCACCTTGGGGCAATGCATTGAACGCAATTTTTATAAGCTCCTTATCAAGAATCACAGGCTCTATATCGGATTTGCATATTTTCCACCACTTGGCCACCTCAGAAAACCTTTCTATATTGTTCTTTATAAAATACCAAAACTCTGAGGAGTCCACTCCAATTTGATTTAAACGTTCTTGTATAATTTCAAATGGCATTTGTTGCAGCACTTTGCTATTTAGCTTGTATGCTTCACTCAAGCTAAATTGCGTACATGCTGAGCTAAATTTTTTAATGTCAAATGAATCAATCAAAGATTGCATACAGGCGCAAGCTTCAATTGGATTCGATGTTCCAAGCTTCACTAAATAACTAACTAGTGCCATCGGTTCAATTTCATCTTCTTTTATAGATTTAATGTCCAGCACGCCGGTTCGCTTGGATATTTTGCTATCATCAAAATGTAGCAGAGAAAGGTGAGCAAATGTAGGGATTTTCGCTTTTAATGCTTTAATCATTTGGATTTGCACTGCGGTATTAGTTACATGATCTTCCCCGCGTACAATATGAGTTACATTAAAGTCAACATCATCAGTAACAGAAGGTAACATGTATGTGTAAATTCCATCTTCTCTTTTTACCACAGGATCGCTGATGTGACTTGTTGCAATATTTATTTCACCTTTAACTTCATCATTCCATTTAACAACTTCATTTCTATCCAACTTAAATCTAAAATGTGGTCTTCTTCCTTCTTGCTCATAACTAATTTTCTCTTGCTCAGTTAGAAGTAACGCGCTTCTGTCATATACAGGGGGAAGTCCTTGTTTTAACTGCAATTTTCGTTTAATGTCTAACCCTTCTCTTGTTTCATAGCATGCATAAATATGCCCTTCTTTTATTAACTGCAAAAACACCTCATTGTAACGCTCAAAGCGCTCTGATTGCTTGAAACTTGCATCCCAATTGATACCAATCCATTTCAAATCTTGTATGATATCATTTATATATTTGACATCTGAACGCTGAAGGTCAGTATCATCAAAACGGAGTAAAAATTTTCCATTTTGATTGCGTGTGTACATCCAACAAACCAAGGCAGTTCGTACGTTTCCTACGTGGAGGTAGCCAGTTGGGCTTGGAGCGAATCTTGTTAGCATTTAAATAGCAATATTGTTTACTCTAATTTATTTTAATTTTATATAAATATATGGCTAGAGCAAGCGAGATCTGCTAATACAATTGAGCAAGAGAAGAATAAGTATGGCTATAGCATTGTGGCACCTTTGATATTTGATGGATTAAGACCATATGATAAATTCAAGAAAATTCACAGCTTGACGACAAAGGCTAATGTAGCATTATATTGGTATCATGACTAACTTAGAAAAGATGAGAGAAAAACTGCAAGATCAAATAAATTATCATAATGTTTTGTATCACCAAAAAAATAAGCCAGAAATAAGTGATGCTGAATATGATGAACTGAAGAAAAAGTTAGCTGAAATAGAGCCAGAAATTTATGCAACACAAGATAGTGTTGGTGCTCCACCTGATGAGAGGTTTTCTAAGGTGGAACATCAAGAACCTATGCTTTCCCTTGAGAATGCTTATGATGAACAAGGTGTAGAGAAATTTTTGTCTAAAATAAAGAGGTTTTTAATTGAGGACAAAATAGAGATATTATGTGAACCAAAAATTGATGGGTTGTCGTTTTCTGCAATTTATGAGGATGGAAGATTTGTTAAAGCTGCAACTCGAGGTGATGGTTTTGTAGGGGAAGATGTCACTCACAATGTTGCAACAATAAAAGGCTTTCCTAAGTTTTTGCAAGGTGTGCAAGGAAGACTAGAAGTAAGAGGTGAAATATACATCAGTAACAGCGACTTTTTAAAGTTAAATGAAAACGATGAATTTGCCAATCCTCGAAATGCAGCCGCTGGTTCTTTAAAGCAATTGGATGCAAACATTACAGCAAGTAGACCTCTTAGATATTTTGCTTATTCTTTAATTGGTGGAGCAGAGAAAAGTCAAAGTGAAATACTAAATAAGCTTGAGGCACTTGGTTTTTGCGTAAATGAGCATCAGTCCTTAACGAGTAGTTTGGATGGAATGCTGAAGTTCTATAACGAAGTCTATAACTGTCGCTATAACTTGGATTATGATATTGATGGAATAGTCTATAAAGTAAATGATTTGGTACTACAAAATCGTCTAGGGAATACTCACAAAGTACCGCGCTCAGCACTTGCATACAAGTTTTCTGCGGTTTATGCAAAAACAAAGTTAAATAAGATATTTATACAGGTGGGCAGAACAGGGGTTTTAACTCCAGTTGCAGATTTAGTGCCAGTCAATATTGGTGGGGTGCTAGTTAGTAGAGCAAGTCTGCATAACCAAGATGAGATAAAACGTAAAGACATAAGAGAGGGAGATATTGTAACAATCAAAAGGGCAGGGGATGTAATTCCCCAGATCGTTGAAGTAAGCAGAGATTCTCGTCTTCCAAATACACCTGAATTTGTGTTTCCTGAAGTATGCCCTGAATGTGGTAGTAAAGTACGTCAGGTTGAGGGAGAGGCTGCAGTAAGATGTCCTGAGGAATTTGCCTGTAAAGCTCAAATAATAGAAAAACTAAAGCATTTTGTATCGAAAGATGCATTTGACATTGTTGGCCTTGGTGATAAGCAGATAGAGTTTTTTTACGACCTTGGTCTGATAAAACAAATTCCCGATATTTTTACTTTAGAAGAAAGATTGGATGAATTTAATCTGGAAGAACAGTCTGGTTGGGGCAAGAAATCAATAGCTCATTTATTAAATGCTATACAAAGCAGAAGGGTAATAACTCTAGATAGGTTTATATTTTCTTTAGGTATTAGATTTATTGGCCAAGTTGCAGCAGAATTGCTTGCAGATTATTATGTTTCTTATGATAATTGGTATAATTCGATGATTGAACTGTCATCAGATAATACTGAGCTAGTGGGTATAGACGGCATAGGAAAAAAAGTGGCTGAATCTTTGGAATCATTTTTTTCTAAGGAACATAACATCAAAATGTTAAATGATCTTACTGCTTGTCTTCAAATTCTTCCTGTGAGCTCCAACTCTAGTAACTCTGTTTTAAATAATAAAATTATAGTGTTTACTGGTAAGCTACTTGCTATGAGTAGAGGAGAGGCAAAAGTAAGAGCCAAAACTCTAGGAGCAAAGGTCAGCTCACATCTTTCTGCTAAAACTGACTACCTAATTGCAGGAGAAAAACCAGGATCCAAATATAAAAAGGCAGTGGAATTAGGTGTAGAAATTTTAGATGAAGATCAGTGGCATAAAGTGATAAGTTTGGGAGTGTTCAAATGACACTTAGATTGTATATTAAATCAAAGTTGCAAGACTATTTAGAGAGTAGCCAATTCTTTCCATCCAAGAATCATTTTATTGACTTGCCTCAATTTTTCAACAGAAGGCAAGTCTTCTGTGCTGAGTGGTAGGCGGACAGTTTGATGTTCTATGAGCCCAATATCATGCAAAAGTGCTTTAGTGGGTATTGGGTTGCTGGCAATAAATAACGCTTCGCAAGCCTGTTGCCAGATATCTGCCTGAGGGTTCCTGCCATTGAGGCACTTCTTAACGTATTCATGCGCTATGCGTGGCCAAACATTGGCAGCAACGGAAACCAGTCCAGCCGCACCATAAGCGGCCATATCAGATATCATATTATCATCTCCGCAAAAGACCTCAATATTTGGTGCAACTTTCTTATACTGAGCTAAAGTATCAACAGTGCCACTTGAATCTTTGATAGCCCAAAATTTTTCGTGGCTGGATAAGTTGCGTACAGTTTCAGCGTGAAGACTCACTCCTGCTCTTGATGGAATATTGTAAAACATAACCGGCACATGTGCTTTCTCAAGCAGCTTTTCAAACCATAAAGTCTGCCCCATAATTCCGGGCTTTGCATAAATGGGAGTTGTCATTAGATAGCCATGAATAGGCATAACCTTGCAAAAATCAAGCCATTCAAGAGTCTGATATAGATTCACTCCTGGTACGCCAATTATAATTTTCGTATTTAATTTTAGTTTACATACGAATTCAACTAATGTACGCTTTTCAGAATCAGTAAGCGATAGGCTCTCACCTGTGCTACCTAGCAACACTACGCCATTTTCAGCTTTAACTTGCATTGTCAGTAAACGCTGCAAACTGCTATAATCTATGCTATCCCCATTGCAATTAAAAGGAGTAACACAAGCAGTCCATAAAAATGTAGATTTCAATTTAAATTGTTAAAATGGTATTTCATCGTCGAGTAGTTCATCTTTTATATCGTTGTCAAAACTTTCGTGTTTATCTTTTTGTTCTGTTTCACCTTGTTTGTATTCACTTGGCTTGTAATCAGAATTTGGCGCACTATTTCGTGAATCCAAGAGAGTAAGAGCGCTATTAAAATTATATAGAACCACCTCTGTTGTGTATCTTTCACCACCGTTTTGGTCAGTCCATTTTCTAGTTCTCAAAGAACCTTCAACATAAACTTTACTGCCTTTGCGTGCAAAATCTTTGACGATTTTTACTAATCCTTCACTAAAAATTACGATATTATGCCACTCTGTCTTTTCAGAGCGCATACCGGAAAGTTTGTCAGTCCAACTTTCAGACGTGGCTATTGAAAAACTTGCCATTTCTTTTCCATTTTGTGTAGTCCTAATTTCAGGATCTTTTCCTAAATTACCAACTAGTATGACTTTGTTTATGGTACCACCAGACATAATTATGCTCTAAATAAATCCTTTTATTATCTTATGTGAAAATACTATTGTCAAATTTAATTAAAAGTGCGCTTGGAGGGATTCGAACCCACGGCCTTTGCCTCCGGAGGGCAACGCTCTATCCAACTGAGCTACAAGCGCATATATATTTAAGTTATTTAATAGATAAGCCATCCAAGTCAAATTTTTGTTTTGGATAAAGCGTAAACATAATACTCCCATATCCAAAATATACATTTTGAGAATCATTCGCATGCTTTTTTATTGCTTTTTGATCTACGGTCCATACAAAAGTTACATAATTTTCAGTGACTGAGTGCACTTTTAAATCCTGAGTATTTATAAACAGTTTTCCATTTACCCATATTTTCCATGTATCGGGAGAAAGATATAAAATTGAGTCTAAACTCACTACCTTACCGTTGAAATTATCTGATACCTCCTCTTTTACAGCTCTTGAAGATCGTAAATTGAACTTTTCCATTTCATTGACCATTCTATTAACTGGCTCTTCATCAAAAAAAATGCTTTTTACGTTACTATATTGTGACAAAACGTCAAAGTCACTTTCCACTGCTTCCCTTATTATATCGTCCCGATCTGTATAGCTTAGTTTTTGATTGTTGATAAAGAAACACTCTTTTGCACGCAAATTTGCTATATCAATAAAATCGTCGATTTCTTGATTGCCAACTTTAAGAATACTTTCAAAATATCTTTTTTCTATCATCATTCCATACTGAGAATGATGACAAACCATTTCATCATTACCTTGTTTTTCTATATATACGCATAAATTTCCACTATTTAATCCTAATATTTTATGCTCAATAAAATCTTCATTGCCAATATATTGTCGGCAAGAATACTCCTTACAAATTTCTATGCTTTCTATGATATCTTCACAACTGCAATATGCATTAACATTGGAAATGAGTAGCGTAAAAATAAAAAACAGCTTTATGTTCATCACCTTATCTACTTAATATAGTATACCAATCAAAGACTATATTAGCTCTCACTATCTCTATCATATTACCATTCAAAATCTGATTCATAGTTGCAGCATCAATATTTCTCTGCTTATTTAAAATAAGAGATTTGATCATAACATAACCGGGCAGATTTGGAATAGACTGTAGAAATAAAAAAATATGCTTATCGCTGATTGAGCTTAAATTTAGGACCACTTCACTTTTTATTACTTTTGTGCGTTCACTTTTGTTGTGGAGCTCAACTTCTTCGGGTATAGAAATTGATATTTCAGGTTCTAATATATAGTACTTTTTATATAACTTGCTAAGCTCGAAATTTAAATTTGTAATGTATCTGCTACTATGAAAATTTGAAGAAGAAATTTTTTTCCATAAATCTAGGTTTTTATTTAGAACAACTTCCTTTTTTTGAATTCCAGTAATCTGTAAATTAATAGAACGTATTTTATCAATCGCAATTTGGTTTTTATTATAAATCTTTTCGTTATAGATAACAACATATGTTAATAACCCTATTAATCCAACAGATAATAACAAATACGATATAAACTGAATTGTAGCTTTTCTTTTTAATTGAGAGATAGTCATTAATCTACATTGCCTCTCCTATTTCAACATCAATAGATAGATTTTGCTCTTTAGCAGCAGGTAAGCTAGAAATATTAATGTCATAGGTACGAAAATTATCGTTTAAATTTTTTCGTAGTTTCTCGTATTGATGAGAAATATTTTTACCGGATTGAAAATTAAACTTTAAAGTTGTGGTAATATAACTTTTTGCCTCATTATAATTCCATTCAAATGATCGAAGCTCTATACCTGGTATTTTTAACTTTTCTACATACTTAACTTGTGTAAGAGGAGAGTATTCTATTTTTGATAAAATATTATTGATATTAATAAAATCATAAATTTCATCTATTTTTTTTACATTATAGCTTTGGCTAAGTTTTGTTAATTGGTTATTTAAGGTGTTCTGCTTTGCTGATAAATTATCAGCGACATTGAAATTTGAATACAAATTTAGCAAACAAAGGGTGTTCATTGTAACTAAAACCAGGGCGAAGTATAGAAAAATTCGAGGAGAGTTTAAATAAAGGTAATTGAATAGATAAAATTCTTTAGTTTCCTTTGTATTAAAAATAGCTGCTAATTTATTCTTAAAGCTATGAAACAAAATTATGGTATCGCAAAAGTTATCTTTTTCACTTATAGCTGGTTCTGCTCCTAATAGTTTGCCTAACTCATATGGAGTTAATATGTTCACACTGTTCTCTGAAAAATTTATGACTGATAAACTAGCTTTGATATCTTCTGACACTATGATACAAAGGTCGATAGGGTTATTTTTTTCAAACCCAAACTTAGTTAAGGATCGAATAGTATCTTGCACTTCCTGATATATTCCACCAGCGATAATTCCTGGTAAATTATCATTAGTAAATGATGTTAAGCGCGTAAATACTATTTTATTCTCTTTAAGAACCACTTGTCTATAGCCTCCCGTTTTAGTTGCAGCAACTATAATTTTCCAATTATTAGGATCTTTATGTAGAATCTTTTTTGTTATATTACTTATTTCTATAGGAAACATTAATATTCCCTTAAAGTTGGAGCCTATCTCAATAAACACATTCAACCAATATTCTACTAAATGCTTTGCTTTTGATGAAACAAGAAGATAGCACCAGTTTTGATTGAATTTGTTTGGCTTCTCAACCAAAAAAACTGAACTTATGTCATTATTACGAGAAAAATGCTCCATCTTTGTTTTTGCTGATAGATAGGCACTAATCTTGTTTGCCCTTGTAATAAACTGTAGCGAGTAATTTTGATCTGCATGATTAAGCACCAGGTATAAAGGTGCTTTTTTATCTGACGAAAGACATGAAATTAAATCGGAAACTGCTTTATCGTTTTTGCCCTTAACAAAATACCTTTTATTTAAAGTATTATTTTTAAAATATAGTAACATTATGCCTTCTTCTCCAATAGAAAGCATAAACTTACTTTTGGATTTTGAACTAAACATATTAACAAAGCATATACTTATCTAGAATTAAAAAGGCAATTTATTGAAATTCATTAAACGCTAGAGGGAAATATTGTTATAAATTTTCGCAGCAACATTATTTATATTATAATTTTTTATAAAATTACCACTAATATTAAGTTATTTAGATAATAAATTAAGAAAGTTCATTAAGACGAATTTGTTGTTTTTCAAATTGTAGGTAAACCTAAGCCACTTTAGCTATATCTGCCGATTGACTTTAATTAATAAGAGTTATTAATCTATTTACTATTCTTGTAATATTATTTCTAATGGTAAAGAAATATATATTTTTCTGGAACAGTTGTTATTTCAGATACAGAATTTATTGTAAGTAAACTAACCATTTGCTGAAGAGCGCTCATCTTCTGTGGTACTTGATGATGGAGCAACTAATTTGCTCAAAATCTCATCTTTTGGTCCCATAGCGTAAATGACACCATCTGACATGAGGATCACCTTATCAACTACGGACAATAACGGTAGCTTGTGAGTGATGATAACAGTAGTAGTATTTTGTTTTCTTGCAATGCCAATTGCATTAATTAAGCATGCCTCTCCATTGCTATCTAAGTTAGCGTTTGGTTCATCAAGTACTAAAAGTTTTGTGTGACCATAAAAAGCTCTGGCAAGTCCAAGAAGCTGTTTTTGGCCGCCAGAGAGCGTTACTCCTCCAGGACCTCCTATTGTTGTATCATATCCATTTGGTAAGCTTAGTATTAGTTCATGTATTCCTGCAATTTTTGCTGCTTTGATTATTTCTTCAGGATTTGGATCTGGCCTCATGCGAGCAATATTAGCTTTGACACTAGTGTTAAATAACTCAATATCCTGAGGTAAGTAGCCAACATAATTACCAAAATTTTCTCGATTCCAAGTATATACATCAGCGCCATCTAGTCTGACTACACCAGATATTGGCTTCCATATACCAACAGTTAATTTTGCGATAGTGGATTTACCAGAAGCACTTGCACCAATAACACCAACTACATCTCCAGGATCTATAATGAATGATATTCCTTTTACTGTCGGCTTATTGCTTCCATAAGGAGTAAAAAATACTCTATCAAATTCCAATTTTCCTTCAGGTTCTGGTAGAGCCATCGTTTGCTCTCTTTTTGGCGATGTTAATATAAGTCTTTGTAGCCTTCCATATGACATTCTAGCCTGATTTAAAAACTTCCAAGTATGAACCGCAGCATCAAATGGTGCTAATACTCTACCCATTAAAATTGAAGCAGCGATGATGCTACCGGCAGTCTTATGAGCTGTGATTGCAAGTAATGCACCTGTTCCAATCACTGATATTTGCAGAGTTGAGCGCAAAAATTTAGTGATTCCAGTAATTACATTAGAGCGATTTTGTGCTTTAATTTGCATTGCTCGGTTCTGATCATTTCGTTTACACCAATCAGAGACTATGAATTCTGACATGCCCATAGCTTCAACCACTTCTGCATTTCTTGTTGCAACATCTATAGCATTGATATTCCGTATAGTTTCTTCGTTGGTTTCTTGTAATATTCGTTTAGTGGCAAGTTCATTCCATATTGCCATAGAGACTAATATAATAATTCCAGTAATAGCTATAAACCCCGTGGAGGTATGTATCATGAAAATCACAACAAGGTAAATTAACGACCATGGAGTATCAAACAGTGAGAATATACCATTTCCTGTAATGAAATTTTTTATCACTCCGAGATCTCGTATTGCTTCACCACTTGAAGTTGAGCTCTGCACTGACGTTAGCCTGATTGACCTTACTATCAGATCTGGTGTTGCAGTTTTATCGATCCAATCACCTATTTTTGCCATGGCTAAATATCGACAAGTTTCAAGCATTGCAGAACATGCAAATGCAGATAAAGTGATAATTGTCAGCATAGTTAGTGTTGATACACTTTCGCTCGATATCACCCGATCAAGCACTTGAGAGGTATAAAGTGGTAGGAATAACATTAATAAATTGATTCCCGCGCTAAACCAAAAGATAAACCAAAATGCACTTTTGCATTTTTCTAGGCAAACATATAGAGTACTTTGCTTCAAATCTTTTTTTATTGATGGCGTAATTTCCACAATCTTCCTCTTAATTTGATTACATGCACCATATACAATTTTTATTACAAAAATATTAATAACGGTAGTTAGCTTACTTTAAGTGAGTAAAATATTAATATATGTGAATAGGAAATATAAACAATGGTAAAAAGAAGTATAGTTGATATTTCCTTCGTTGCCTATAGCGAAGCTACGTCATACCGCGATTCATTCTATAGCTGTACGAACATTCATTTTTAAAGATAAACTGCACAGCAAATGGTGTCATGAAAGTAGCTGACACTGGGATGGCTTTGTTGCATCGCTACTTATGAAAGGCTAACTATAATTAGGATTATAAGCAACTTATTGAAAATCTTGTTTTTTTGCAATCAATCTGATCAAATTTAAGAATAGTAATTTGTTATTTATATTAATAAATTTAATTCTATTGAAAATAGCTAAAGCATTGAAATTCTTGAATTTTAGCCGGATTAGTGAGTGGTAGTGAAATTTCTTTTACTCAAATTTAGGTATTCACTGACCGTTCTTGTTGTAAATACCAGAATAATAAGCTACTGATATACTCCACCTTTTTTATCTTTAATCCATCATAGCTAGCGATGCAACAAAGCCCACCGATTCATTCTACTGCAACGCAGAAAATTCGTACAATTGTGCATAATATGGGGCTTCTGGCTACATTTTTCTATTGAACTCACCTTTCCTCTATGTGACAGATTTCGTATTAAATTTTAAATTTAATGCGCCTAGATATACAAGCATTCCTAGCAAAACCATAGGTATAGAAAGCAACTGCCCCATAGTTAAATCAAGCCACAAATAGCCAATTTGATAGTCTGGTTCGCGAAAAAACTCAACGAAAAAACGTGCTATTCCATACCACATAACTGCAATACCAGTTAACGCACCGTGATACAGTCTTATTCTAGTTAAGAAAAACAGTGAATTTGCAACTGCAAAAAGTAGCAGTCCTTCAAAAAGTGCCTCATAAAGCTGGTTTGGATGACGCAGCAAATTATCACCACTCTCTGGAAATACCATACCCCATGGCATAGTTGTAACTCTGCCAAATAACTCTCCGTTTATAAAATTGCCTATGCGACCTAAAAATAAACCTATGGGAACTCCGCAAGAAACTAGGTCCAGTGCATAAAATATAGGAATGTTATGTCTTCTGCAGGAGATTATTACTGCAAGCAAAACTCCTATAGCACCACCATGAAATGACATCCCTCCTTCCCAGGTCTTCAATATCTCAATAGGGTTGCTTATATAAAGAACTGGATCATATATCAATACGTAGCCAAGTCTACCTCCAAGGGTAATACCTACAATAGTGGCTGTTAATAACGAATCGTAAAAATTCTTAGTAAATATTTTTTGGTCATCTAGCTTATGTAAATACCAATATGCAAACACTATACCCAAAACGTAGGCTAAGGAATACCAATATATAGAAACAGGACCGATGCTGAAAATTACTGGATTTAAAGACATATTTTGCTATAAATTATTTTTAGACAATCTACTTTTTTCACGATCCCACTCTCTCTGTTTTATGGTTGCTCTCTTATCGTAGAGTTTTTTTCCTTTTACAATGGCAATTTTAGTTTTTGCAAATCCTTTATCGTTAAAATAGACCGAAAGCGGCACAACAGTTATCCCAGCAGTCTTGATTTGACCAATTAGTTTATTTATCTCCTTTTTATGCAAGAGTAATTTACGTTCCCTTTTTGGTTTATGATTTTTTCGGTTCGCAGCTTTATATTCTGCAATATGCATATTGTGCAGCCATACTTCGCTATTCTTTTCAACAACGTAGGCGTCGGAAATATTTACTTTTCTTTCTCTTAGCGATTTAACTTCACTGCTTAATAAGACCATACCCGCTTCAAATTCTTCTAAGATGAAATATTCAAACCTTGCTTTCCTATTTTCTGCAATAACTTCCATATCTAAAGATATCTTTAAGCTTCAATATATTACAGAGTTTTTGACTTAATTCATAATAAAACAGTTATCCCAATAAATATAAGGTGCCAGGCTAGTCTGATAGCAACAGGATAACAAAAATCAAGTAAGTACTTCTTTTGCCTTTCCAGATACAAGTTCCTGCTTTACTCCTTTCATTTCAGTTTTAGGCTTTGACATTATATATTGACCAGCACCAACTATGAGCGCAAATCCTGCAGCTAGTCCAATTATTGCTGGTACAGATAGGGCAGTAGCAAATGCAAGTGCAACACCAACTATCACTGCAGTTACAAAACACACAATAACACCTTTTACAATTGCATTTTTTGCAGATTGTTCTTTTTCTTTCACAATTGCATTTTTTCCAACCTGTTTTTCTTCCTTTTTCTCTGGAAGCTGCATTACATCTTTATTTTCAGTAAGATCCTTTGGCGCTTTTTTATTCTCATTTTTTAACGTTTGCTTTTTTTCCGCTTCCTCTAAAAGCTGAATTATACCTTGATATTTAGTAAGGTCTCTTGGCGTTTTTCCATCAACATCTTTTAATGAAGGGTCTGCTTCAGTGTGTAGCAGAACTTCCACCACTTTTATTTTGCCATTTTTAGCAGCAAGATGTAAAGGAGTACGTCTATCACCATTTTTTGCCTTAACCTTTGCTCCTTTTGCGATTAGAGTTTTTACTATATCTTCGTGGCCATTTTCAGCAGCAACATGCAAAGGAGTCCATCTATCAGCATCCTTTATATTAACATCTGCTTTCTCAACTAGAATTTTTACTACCTCTATGTGGTTATTTTCAGCAGCAAGATGTAAAGGAGTACATCCACCATCATCTTTTGCATTAACGTTTACTCCTTTATTTAATAGGTTTTTCACCTCCTCCTCCTCATTATTATGTTTAACAGCTGAATGCAAAGCTTTGGTGTTCTCTTGTGCCTTTAATAGAGCTCCTTTTACCACTTCATGGCCTTTTTGAGAAGCAAATGTTAAAGGAGTCCATTTATAATGATCTTTCGCATTAACATCTGCTCCTTTTTCAATTAGAGTTTCTACTATATCTTCGCGGCCATTTGCAGCAGCAAGATGTAAAGGAGTCCACCCATCACTATTTTTTGCATCAACGTTGATTCCTTCTGCTTTTGATAGAACTTGTACTATCTCTTTGTGGCCATTTGTAATAGCAAGATGTAAAGGAGCCCATCCTTTATCATTTTCTGCATTAACATTTGCTCCTTTTCCAATTAGAGTGTTTACTACATTTTCGTGGTTCTTTTCAACAGCAAAATGTAAAGAAGTCCATCCATCACCATTTTTTGCATCAACAATTGCTCCTTTTCCAGTTAGAATGGTTACTACATCTTTGTGGCCATAGTGAGCAGCAATATGTAAAGGAGTAATTTTATTATCATGTTCTGCATTAATATCTGCCCCGTTTTCAATCAGAGCTTTTGCTACATTTGCATAGTTCCAATAAGAAGCAAGATGTAACAATTTGACTTTCTTAGAATTTTGACCACAAGATATAGTAAATATGTAATTTATGCCAGATCCACTATCGTTGTCAGGTTTACTCTTTTCCCACTCTTGACATAAATCTGGATCTTCTTCTTGTAACTTAGCTTTTATTTTTTCAACTATATTGTCCTTGCTCAAATCTGAAAGGTCATTTATTTTTTTTAATATTTCCATAAATTTGTCATATTTCATAACTTTCTCACTTAAAATACATAACTTAGTTGTTATATCTTTTAACATAGAAGTCAAGAACCTAAATATTCGTTATTATCTTTCCTTAAAGAGTCATTTAAGTTATATTACAGACTATGAAAAACCTCAACTTTAGGAAGGAAATCAAGTTTTTTTCTCTGTCATTTATAATTTTATTTGTTCTATGGACTGTATTGTCTGGTTATTTTGAGCCGTTTTTTATTTTTTGTGGAGTGTTTTCCTCTATATTCACATCGTTTATCTTTAGAAGGTTGATAAACGCTGAAAGAGCTCTTAGCCAGATTTTAAATAGTACGAGTAGACTGTCGTTTTATAAGTTAGTAAGTTATATACCATGGTTAATGTACCAAATCATTTTATCAAGTGTTTATGTAACAAAAAAGGTGCTACAACTCAAATCTAAGCTTGAGCCAATCATTATCCTAAGAAAATGCAAAGGGCATAATGATGAAAGCATTGCGTTATTTTCCAATTCAGTCACAATCACTCCCGGAACTTTAACTATCAATGTTGAAAGTAAGCAGAAAACATATTTCTCTACCATGTATTTGATAGATAAAGATCTTGAAAGCGGCATTTCTGAAATAGAAAATAAAATCTTAAAAATACTACGTTCAGTTAAGTAATTGCTTTAAATAAGTTAACAGCATCCTTATATTCCCTTACAAGACTTTCAAGCATTTCTTTTGGAAGGCTATTGTTAACAATAGAACATAAATAATTATACAAATCTTCTAACCTTAATACGTTATTTCTCTTCTTGCTGTTGAATTTATACGGAAAAATACCTTCCATAACTTCAATAGTAGTAGCCTTGTTTAAAAATACATTTTCACTTGTCACGCTTATTCTTGCTAAAACAGTGTTAATTTCAGGTTCGTCACTCGTATAAAAATCTGATAGCTGAGTTATTCTAATAACGTACAAAGTTACTATTTTTGACAAGCAATTATCAGCATATTCACAATTTTTTATTACCTCCCACTGAGTAACCTGAGATTTACCTATTTTTGCATTGTTCGGTAATTTACTCATTGAACTTTCTCCATTTAATCCAGTGTAATAAATTATACTAATACTTTGTTAAATAAATAATAACGCGATTACAAAAATATATACTTATAGTAGTATATTATACAAAAATAGCACAATATCTAAGCATTAAAGCTAGTTTTAGCTGGGTACATGGGGCTATTCGTTATTTTGTGTTGTCCAGTGAGGTTCAAAATTAGAGGTCCACTTATATAAAGAGTTTAGTCTGCCTTCTTTGCTATAAAATAAGTTTTCCTTTTGAGCTGTTTTGTTAGTATTAACTAAATTCTAAACTAACTGTGCTATAATGAAAAAGATAAAACTCGGAATACTAATTTCAGGTAGGGGGTCGAATATGCAGGCCTTAATAGAAGCATGTCAAGATCAGAATTTTTCCGCAGAAGTTGCATGTGTTATCACAAATAATAGCGAAGCTGCTGGTCTGAAAATAGCAGAGCAAGCAGGAATCTCAGCGTTTATTGTTAAAGATAAACCGCTTGATGCTGGTAAAATTCACGAAATACTTGTTCAACATAAGGTTGATTTAATTTGCCTTGCAGGGTTTATGAGAATTCTCAAAGCTGATTTTCTGAGTAAATGGCATAACAAGGTGATAAATATTCATCCCTCTTTACTTCCGTCTTTTAAAGGCCTAAACGCTCAAGAGCAAGCTCTAAAAGCAGGTGTAAAAATTACAGGTTGTACTGTACATTATGTCACTCCTGAAGTTGATGCTGGAGCCATAATTGCTCAAGTTGTTGTACCAGTGTTACCAGCTGATGATATTCAAAGCCTCTCAGAACGCATTCTAGCTGAGGAGCATAAGTGCTATGTAGAAGCAGTAAGATCAATAGCAGAAAGTATTAATTATTGACCCTGAGCGTTTTTTCCAACTTCAACGAAAAATAAATTTTCGGGTTCCAGTAAAGAACTTGCCAGCTCGTTTACTTTTTCTAGCTTTACGTCATTAATGAGACTTACAAAATTATTTAGACGATTAATATCGCGATTACGTACCTGCATACTAGCCAAGAACACTGCTGTGTTTACGTTATTAGATAGGGAAAAGATAAAATTATTTACCATACTAATTTTTGTATCTTTAAATAATTGTTCATCAATTCCTTCCTTTTTTATCCTGCTCAATGTATCTCTTATTGCAGATATGGATTGACTGGCAGTAGAGCTATCAGTACTTAAACCTCCGGCTATAATATTTGCATGCGTATAACTAGCCATAGAGGCACTAATACCATAAGTAATTCCAAGATTTTGCCTTAGCTCTTTCATCAGCACTGAATTCAGCCCCATACCACCAAGCGCATTAACCAAAACTTGAGCATTATAGTAGTCTGGATCTTCATAAGCTATACCTTTTTGAGCAAAAAGTATCACACTTTGTGGTATATCCATAAAAATGTTCTTACTTTCTGCAGAACCAAAATCATTTTTCACAGGTATTTTTCTAACTTTTGATCTTTTTGACGGCAATTTAGATAAATATTTATCTAATAGCGTAATAATTTCTTCTTTTTTTGCACAACCAGCAACACTGATAACTATGTTATCTTTAGCAAAATTACGCTTTATGTATGTTAAAACATCGTCTCTAGTAATGCTCATTATAGTATCAAGAGTACCATACACACTTTTTGAGTAAGGATGTTTTTTAAACAATAACGTATCTAATTCTTTTCCAGCAACAAAATAAGGATTTTTTTCAAGATTATTAAAATCAACTTTGGCTTTCTCGAAAACTCTATTCAACCCTTCAGGGTCAACTTTAGGACGCATTATAGTATCGCTCAGTAATGAAATTGTTTCCTCTAGATTGTCAGACAAAGTATTTAACGAAACCCTAAATGCTTCTAAATCAGCAATAAAATTTAAACTAATCCCTTTATCTTCAAGCTTTTTCGCAAAATCTTTGGCATCATTTTTTCCTGCCCCTTCTTGGATTACAAGAGAAGTAAACCAAGCAAGCCCCTGTTTTTCTGCGCTCTCATACACATAACCTGCATCTTTAAATGATATATTCAGTGAAACTTTTGGTAAAGCACAGTTTTCGACAAATAAAAACTTAAATCCTTTACGGGTAGTGACCTCCTCTATATTTAAGCTACCACTTGCTTGTAAATTAAAGCTTAGGCAGAAAAAAAACAGAAGTACAAATTTACTTATTCTCATTATTATCTCCTTTTGGTAATAAACGACCAATTAACTTATTGGAAGAAAAGATAGTACGAATTTTGTTATTTACATCCTCTAAATTAACATCATCTATTTTGCTATATGAAATATCTATTTCATCAAGTGGAATACCAAGTGCAAGGTGTGGCACATAGAACATCGCTATATGAGTTAAGTCAGATAGATTATCAAACTGTGCTGCTTTGTATCTATATTTCGAGCTTTGCAACTCCTCATCCGTTATTCCTTTAGACATGAAGTTATTAATAGCATTATCTAACTCTCTTTCAACAATATCTAAATTAACTCCGCTTTTTGGAATGACCTGAATATCAATGTAGCCATCACTAAAAGCTAGGCTATTATAATAAGCAAACACTGATACTGCCACATCTTCATCTAAAACCAGATCATTATACAGTTTGCTGGATTTGCCGCTACCTAAAATTTCAACCGCTAAATGAGCAGCGGAAGCTTCATTTATATGCTCAAATAAGGGTACACGATAACGAAAATATAAAACTGGTTCTTTTACTTCAGTGCTCTCTAAGGTCACCGATAGACCTGCATTATGCACTGGATCCTGATTTGGGTAATTTCTCATTACAGGCTTAGCTTTAATTTCGCCATATTTTTCTTCTGCTAATTTCACTACTTCATCAAGTTCCACATCACCCACAATCAGTAATATTGCATTGCCGGAGTGATAATAGTTATCATGAAACCTCGTTATGTCATCCAAATTGTAAGTTTTGATATCGCTCTCCCAGCCGATAACAGACCTACCATAGCCAGTACGGTAAAATGCACTATTCATTTCTTCCCATAACAAGTTGTTAGGATGATTATCAAATCTCATTTTTCTTTCTTCCAACACAATGTTTTTTTCTCTATCTATTTTGTCTTGAGTAACATTAAAGCTGCCCATTCTATCTGCTTCAACTTCCATTGCAAGTGGTAAATCTTTTTTGGGGACCAACTCATAATAACAGGTATATTCTTTAGTGGTAAACGCGTTAAATTGAGCCCCAATGCTACTCATAGTGGCTTCTATATCTGTGAACTTTCCTGTAGTTTCAAACATTAAATGTTCAAAGTAGTGAGCCAATCCTGCTTTGCCGATTGGATTATCCATTCCCCCAACTTTGTATATTACTGCATGTAAAACGGCTGGAATCCGATGATTAGAAACAACATAAACATCTAGTCCGTTACTGAGTTTAGTATATTTTATGTTGTGCTCTATGTTTAAAGCATTCGAAGAAATTGGGTAAGTAAAAAAAAGTACAGGTAGTATAAGAAAACTAAAAAACTTATGAAGCATTATTTCGACCTAATATAAAAACAATTATTTTATTCCTCATTTTGTTTAGAAATAAGCATATCGTATATATACCACTTATATAACAATGTAAACATTCCACAAACTATAGATAAATCTGCTAAATTAAAGGCTGGCCAATACCAATCATCAATATGAAAATATATGAAATCATATACAGCTCCCCAATAGATCCTATCAACTACGTTTCCGATTGCTCCACCAATCATCAGAGAAAAACCAAGGTAAGTTGACTGATCGTCAGACTTGTATATCAAATATGCAAGTATACCAATTATTAGTATTGAAAATGCTGAAAAAAAGAAACCGCCATGTGGTAAAGCGCTACACATTCCAAAACTAATACCTGAATTCCAAACTTCAACTAGTTTTATAAAACTAGCGATCTCAATTGATTCTCCTTCATCAATCAATGAGTTTATGTACAATTTGCTCGTTTGGTCAATCAATACTATAATTAATATAACAACTAAGCATAACTTTTTCATAAATTTGCCTTTAACCTATAAACTTTAAGTATATCATAATTTATCTGTTTTGTTAACTCCTCAATACTATGGAATTTTTTTTCTGACCTTATGAATTTTAAAAGTTGTATATTGACTTTATGACTATATACGTCTTCATCAAAATCGAATATGTGCATTTCTATTATAGGCTTTTTCAGATCCTTAAAAGTAGGTCTCATACCAATATTGACTACTCCATATAACCAATTTGGATTACTATCAGGAAAAGTCACTCTAGCGTAATATGTGCCAAACTTAGGTTTTATCATGCAATCTTCTATAGGAATATTTATGGTTGGAAATCCTATTTCTCTACCTCTACATGCACCTTTTGTCACAACACCAGAAACTTGATAAGGCCTGCCGAGCAATTTATTAGCAATTTCTATTTCGCCCCTTTGTACATACTTCCTTATTGAAGAAGAAGAGCAAATTTTGCCGTCAATTGTTAATGGCTCTAATTTAGTCAAAGAGTATCCATATATTTCAGAATATTTCTCTAGAGTTAATATATTACCCAATCGTTTATGACCAAAAGTGCAATTTTCTCCGACAATTATGTGTTTAGCGCCATATTTATCTATTAAAATTTCACTGATAAAGTCATCGCAGCTAACCTCAGAAAAACCTCTATTAAAATTAATAATATATAAGTAATCTATACCATAGCTGCTGATTAGTTCCTTTTTTTGTTCTTGGTCTATTAACCTAAAATTGTTTCTACCAAATAAAACAGTTGATGGGTGAGGCTCAAAAGTTAAAACTGCAGAGGGTAATCCTCTTTCTTGTGCTACCTTCTTGAGAGTAGAAATTGCAAACTCGTGTCCTAAATGAATGCCATCGAAATTTCCGAAGGTTAGTGCTATATTATTTTCTATCCCTTGCTCACAATTATAAATAATTTTCATACAATTTGATGTTTTTACATGTTTCTTATATATAATAACTATATTTTAGTAAGCTACGGAGATAAATTGTGAAAAATGTTGTGATATATGTAAAGAAGGGCTGTCCATACTGCATAAGGGCAAAGGATTTACTAGATAAAAAAGGTGTGAAGTATGAAGAAATTGATGTGCTCAAAAACTCAGATCTATTTAACGACATAAAATCAAAGTATAACGTTAGAACAGTTCCACAGATTTTTATCAACGATAAGCACATTGGGGGGTGTGACAAATTGATGGATCTTGAAAAAGAAGGAAAGTTGGATGATATGCTAAATAATAATGACAATCACACTGATGTCACAACCTACACAAACAGCAATGATGACTGTGGAGAGTGTGTTATACCACATGATGATTTTATGTAACTTTTTATCTTGTTTTGTCGTGTAATACGTAAATGAAAACTAGTATGCTCACTTTAAACAATTCTTAATGAATTAAAAATACAATTCATTCAGTGAGTTTTTTTAGTGGGAAAAAATGACAAAAAATATTTCAATTATTAGCAGAAACTTAATTAGTATCGAATTAGTTAACAAACAAGATTTAGAGAATTTCATCAAGATTTTCACAGTGCTTGATAAACATATAGCAGCTAAAACACTTTTTACAGAAGAAGTGAGAATAGAGTATAAACAACACAACGGCATAGAAGTTGTTGAATTGCTAAAAGATACAGACTTTACATATCATGAGGTTGAAAATGTATTGAACCACCTGAGTAAACATGGAATGAAGGTGCCCAGCAGTGTTATAGCACACACCCTTTTTGCTGCATACAATCATGCACTTGAATTTAAGGATGTAGCATTTTCCTTTTCTGAAGGCTCTCCACAATTTAACATCAGAGTGAGTAAGAACACCTTCATAATAACTCCTATGAGTGAGGAGAATTTGGAATTGAATTCACAAAGTAGCAAGAAATTAATAGAGTCGTTACAGAGCGAAAAAAATATTTATGATTGTATAGTAGAAGAAAATACCATTAAAGTTATAGTGCATTCTGAAATACATCAAGCTATAAATTTGATTATAAAGTCACTGATAAAGTCTCGCCTTTTAGCAAAAGAGGAAGAAGGAAAATTCAAAGAGAAATTGAGACAACTTGCTTTTAAGGATCAAGCTTTTGTTGAGTATTCCAGTATCAAAACCATCAGTAGGTATCCACATAATCATCCTCTGAGAAAGCATGAAAGTGTTACTAAGGATATAGAAAATATTTTATGTGATTTCATAGCAAATGAGAATAGCGAGTTCGCTATAGAGCGGTTAAATAGGCTGAGCTCAGCAGTTTCTCCGGATACTCCAAGAATCATCACTAAAACTATAGATAAACTTGTTAAGTTTCACTAAGATATACGAGAGCCAATAGATTTCTTGTATTACCTTTTGTCATCCAAGTAGCCAAGGCTACTTGGTTCTTTTTTTGGTTCCAGCTATGTACATAGCTGTACAAACATTGTAGCTGTTATTCAAGTAGTCCGCAGAAACAAAAAAACTTGCTTGACAAACTCCGCCAGCCCTCTTATCATAAAACTGAAGCTATTTATTTATCTTTTCTGTACAGATTAAATGACAAAAAAACTCACGTATCTGGCGTATCATGTTTAATTTTTTGCACTATGTGCACCTTATGTCTTATAAAATTTCTACCTACATAAGCTGAAACGCGCTTATAAAGCGTTTAAAACATAAAAAAACGCCAACTTAAAAAATGGATAGTGAATAACTAGCTACCCTAGGGTTTCTTTTGCCTTTTTTTCTGTTTAGTAAATTTCTTAACGTTTATAATTTAGATTAGTTGCGGTTTAAAAGTAGCTGAATCGCGGTTATTAAGTGTTTAGAATAAAAAAACGCCATACTTGAAAGTATAATGTAAGTAATTAGCCAACCACGGGGCTTCTTTTGCCTTTTTTTTCGTTTGGTAAATTTTTTAACATTTATAGCTAAACGGCAATCGTCATCCCGCTACTTGTGAGCGGCTGAGATACCGTGGCGGTATGACGGTTCGCGGTGGCATGACGTAGAATTTTATACTCACCAACTCAGTATTCCAACCTGGATTGTATCTTATCGGTAAAAAAGAAGAGCTATTTTAGGAAGTTTTTATAGGACTAAAACCAAAGAAAACTTGCATATAAGTTTATCAAGATGTAAAATTGAAGTTATTTTAAAAGAATAGGTTAATTATGAATCTTGTAACAAAATCTGCTATCGATTTTACTGCTTCAGCTGTTCTCTCTGGCGGAGAAATTGTTGATGATTTCTGTCTGAGTAAGCGCATAAAAAATAAGTATGCTGTCCTTTTTTTCTATCCACTTGATTTTACCTTTGTCTGTCCAACTGAGTTGATATCATTTAGTAATAAAATAGAGGATTTTTCAAAACGTGGTGTTGAAGTGATAGGAATAAGTGTAGATTCAAAATTTTCACATTATAAATGGCGAAACACTCCAGTTAATGATGGTGGTATTGGAGAGATTAGCTACACTTTAGTGTCTGATATCAAAAAGTCTATATCAAGAGACTATGGGGTCTTATATGATGACTCAATTGCGCTGAGAGCAACTTTCGTTATTGATGATAAATTTATTGTACGTCATCAATCGATAAATGATTTGCCTTTAGGGCGTAATATCGATGAATTCGTTAGAATTGTTGATGCAATTAAACATAATGAGGAGCATGGTGAAGTATGTCCAGCAGGGTGGAAGAAAGGTAAGCCAGCAATGCAGGCAAGCGATGAAGGAGTAGCTGATTATCTAAACTCATACAGTGAAGAATTATAAATTTAGTACAAAAGTTCTTATTATTGGATCTGGGGCAGCGGGTTATGCTGCCGCTATATATGCAGCACGTGCAAACTTAGAGCCAATTGTAGTAACGGGAATGCAGCCTGGTGGTCAGCTTACAATTACTACAGATGTTGAAAACTATCCTGGTTTTGTTTCAATACAGGGTCCAGAACTAATGGAGCAAATGAGGTTGCATGCAGAAAAGGTTGGAGCAAAAATAATAGATGATGAGATAAAAAGCGTTGAACAACTTGAGGATTCTAATAAGTATAGATTTAGATCTTCTGGTGATACTAATGACTACTATTCAGATGCAATTATAATTGCATCTGGTGCGCAAGCAAAATGGCTTGGTTTGGAGAGTGAAAAAGAATTTCAAGGTTATGGAGTTTCAGCTTGTGCAACTTGTGATGGTGCATTTTTTAGGAATAAAGTTGTAGTTGTAGTTGGCGGTGGAAACACTGCTGTTGAAGAAGCAATATTTTTAACTCGATTTGCCAAAGAAGTGATATTAATACACAGGCGTGATAAATTAAGAGCGGAAAAAGTAATGCAAGATAGACTCTTTAAAAATGATAAAATAAAAGTAATGTGGAACCATACCGTAGAGCAGATTCTTGGAGAAGAAAATCCAAAGAAAGTTACTGGTATTATAGTTAAATCAACGGAAGCTCAAGAATTGAAAGTCGATGGAGTGTTCATTGCAATTGGGCATGCACCAAATACAGGTATTTTTAAAGGCTTTGTTGAAATGGATCAGCAGGGTTATATAATTACAAAACCTGGAACAACTTTAACTAGTAAAGCAGGAGTATTTGCTGCAGGTGATGTTCAAGATAAGGTATATCGTCAAGCAGTAGTTGCAGCAGGAACAGGATGCATGGCTGCGCTTGATGCAGAAAAGTTTTTGGAGTCGTAGTTAATTCTAGGATTTTAGATAAATTGCTTGCAATTTTCCTTTTCTTTTACATAATTATATTAGTAAATCATTAATAAAGAGGGTTTAGTATGCCTTATAGAAACGGTGTAGCATATTATGGAGCTTATGGAGGTGGTGATAACACGGCATCGCAAGCTCGAAATCCGACAACTTCAAGACAGCTAAGTGAATCAACAAAACAGCTATTTAAGGCTATTAATGATGGAAACCTAGAAGATTTTAAAGAAGCTCTGGCAGAGGGTGCGGATGTTAATGCGTTTGATAAAGAAGGCATGACACCTTTGATGTCCATAGTTACTAATTTGTCTGCAGGCTCTGAAACAGAAAAAGAATATCAGAATATGATTAGGTTGCTCCTACTGCACCGGAGCATAGATGTTAATATTTCTGAACAAAATAATAACAATACAGTTTTGCATCTAGCAATGTGCTTTCAACAAAAGAAAACTTTACAACTCTTACTAAGTCATCCAAACATAAACACTTATCTAACCAATAAAAACCATCAAAATCCTGAGGAATGTGCTAGACAAAATCGTGCTGGGCATTTGATAATAGAAATACAAAAAGCACAGAAAGGAAAAGAATTATTAGCTGCTCTTTCTAGCGGAAATATTTGCCAAGCGAAAACACTATTGAATCAAGAGCTTCATCCTAATTGCTGGAGAAGAACCCAAGATGGAAGAATAAAAACACCACTTAGCTTAATTATTCGATTATGTTTACGAACGATAACAGAAGATGAAAAAGAAGTATTGACAAAACTTTTAAAACATAAAGACCTAGATTTTAGTTACGAGCAGTATGCACAATTAAAGCAAACAATTGAACAAGCTATTCAGAGCCGATTAACTGATACTATTAATAGAAAAGATTTAGATGATGTGAAAAAATTAGTAGAAGATAATTGTTTTATAAATCGTGCAGTTGTTACTGCTGCATTGGGGGGTGTTGATAATCCAGTTAACTCTATTAAAGATTATTTAAATGAAAAATTTCCTGCAAATACGAATAATATACCAGAAGATTTTGAGAAGTTTTTACAAGGGCTTGAAAGAACAAAAGCTCAACTTGTAGAGAAAGAGCAAGAGCTAACGAATAAAACTAGCAAAATTTCACTATTAGAAAGAGATTTAGGGCAAGTAAGACAGGAAAAATCGGCTCAAAAAACAAAAATCAATGATCTAAATAGTGAAGTAACTCGACTTAATAGAATTGTGTATGGAAGAGCAAGTGACACTGTTGAAATTTCACAATTAAAAAGAGATTTGAAACAAGTAAGGGAAGAAAGAGATAGGCTTTCATCAGAAAATAGACTGCTCCGTACTAAAAGTCTGAGTAATAAAAACGAAAAACCCTCGCAAGCAATTTTTTCTGATAGAGAACAAAGCAACTACGCTTCTGCTTCTTTTGTGTTGTCTGGAGCGTTTGCTGTTGGTGCATGTTTAACAATACCTAATTTGGAAATATGTATTCCACTTGCTGTAACTGCATTTGCCTTTTTTACAATTGGATGCTACTTTTCATACAAAGCAAACACAACACTTAGCAACGTTAAAAGCACTCAGCTTGGTGATTTAGAACGAAGTTAAGGTTTTGATTTCTTCTCCAAACTCTGCTGAAAATTCTTATACATATCAAAAACATCTTGATAATTGAGGTGAGTGTAAACTTGAGTAGTTTCCAGGCTTGAGTGGCCAAGCAGTTGTTGTATTGATCTTATGTCAATATCTTCCTGAAGCAAATGAGTAGCAAAACTATGGCGAAATGCATGTGGAGATAAAATTTCTGGTAAATTTAACATTCTCCTTATTTTCTGCAAACGATTAGCCACATAAGTTCTTCCCAATTTTTTTCCTCTTACTCCCACAAAAAGATGTTGTGCTTCATCAAGGTAAGGACAGGCTTTTACATATTCTTGTATACATTTTTTTACTACTGGGAGAATGAATACCTGCCTTTGTTTATCTCCTTTACCTGTTACTATTAAACTTTCATTGTTAATATCACTAACCCTAAGGTTCAACGCTTCACTGATTCTTAAGCCTGTACCATATAGCAGGACGATAATCGCAATTTCTCTTTTTACCACCCAAGGTTCGCCCAGGTAGGATAGTTTCATTTCTTTCAATAAAGTTTTTATATTAGATATTGAAAGTGCTTTGGGCAAAGTTCTTCTCTGAATTGGCCTTGATAAGGAAAATACAGCTTCATTGTCTATATTGTGGTTGTTTTTTATGTACTTGAAGAAATTTCTGATTACTGAGAGTGCTCGAGTGTTGGATCTTGCGTTTACACCTCTTGCGTAACGAGAGGTAAGCCAACTTCTTAACTCAGGTATGCTTAAATTTTTCAGAGTACCAACATTTACTTCTCCACCAATGTGAGTATTTAGGAAACTTATAAGATCCTTCAAGTCCCTCATGTATGATTCCAAAGTGTTTGGTGAATAAGATCTGTTGCACCTCAGCCACTCATACCATTTTTCAATGATTGAACCGAGGTCCACAATTATTTTTTAAAGAAAGCATCGATGCACGCATCTCGAAAGGCTTCATTTATATCAGGATGAGAGTGACAAATTCTGTATATATCCTCTGCTGCTGCGCCATATGCCATTGCAACCGCTGCTTCGTTGATTAGCGTATCAGCGTATGCTCCTATGATATGCACACCTAGTATTGTATCTGCTCTGCTACAAGTCAGCACTTTCACGAATCCTTCAGCATCATCAGTGATTTTTGCTCTGCCGTTTGCAGCAAATTGACATTTACCAACTTTGTACTTACGGCCAGCATTTTTGAATTCCTCTTCGGTTTTACCAATCGAAGAAACCGCAGGGTGAGTGTAAATGACAGATGGTATGATTCCATAATCAACGTGAGGTGACTGTCCTGCTATTATCTCTGCAACTGCCACTCCTTCTTCCTCTGCTTTATGAGCAAGCATTGCTCCACCGATCACATCACCAATAGCAAATATTCCTTTCACATTAGTTTCATATCTGTTGTTAACTTGAACGAAACCGCGATTATCTTTTTCTATTTTTTCATCAATACCAAGATTCTCAGTGCATGGTTTGCGTCCTGCTGCCACCAATACCTTATCCGCCTCTATAGTGTTTGTTTGATTATCTTTTACAGAGCAAACTTTCACACTCAAAGAATTACTACTTTGTTTTATCTCCTCAACTTTAGTGCTAAGTAAAAATTTTATTCCTTGTTTTTGTAGACTAGAAAGTAGAGACTTACTTAATTCTCCATCCATTGCTGCAGCGATTCTATCAAAAAATTCTACTACAGTGACTTCAGACCCTAGCCTCCTCCATACAGAAGACATTTCAAGCCCTATTGCCCCGGCTCCGATTACGACAAGTTTTTTTGGTACTTCAGTTAAAGATAATGCACCAGTTGATGAAATAATACTTTTCTCATCGATATTAATTCCTGGCAAAGAAATAACGTCAGAACCGGTTGCAATTACTATATTTTTTGTCTTCAGCACCTTACCTTCAACTGAAACTTCAAGATTACCTTGGTCAAAAGAAGTAATTTTCCCAAGCCCATTGATTTTAGTGATTTTGTGAAGCTTAAACAGATATTCTATACCTTTTCCAAGTTCCTGAACTCTGGCGTCCTTATAGCCTAGCATTTCTTTTAAGTCGAAACTTGCGTCCTTAATTTTTATGCCAAACTTCGACAGATCATTTTTCGTGTGAGCATACTGATAGGAAGAATGGAGCAATGCTTTGGAGGGTATGCACCCAACCCGCAGGCACGTACCACCAAAAATGCTATTTTTATCTATGCAGGCAACTTTCAATCCAAGTTTTGCAGCAGCGATAGCACACTTATAACCACCTGGACCACCACCTATAACAATCAGGTCATAATCAATCATAAAGAACAAACCTATTTTCTAAAGAATAAACACCTTTTCCCTCAGTTGTTACATATATTTTATCGTGAGTAAACACTGGAGTGTGAAACACATTGCCAGGTACTTTGACTACCTTTCCTGCATTTTCAGATCCCGGAAAAGCAAACATTGAACCTTTATTGCTTGTCACCCACAGTGTATGGGCATGCATAATTGGAGCAAACAATTGCGTATTTTCTATTAAATCAGATGCCCAGACTGTTTCTCCATTTTTTATATCCAGGCCAATTATTTTATCGTCTTTAGTAACTATAAAAATTCTTCCGCCTTCTTTTTGCTCCTTTGGAAGAATAAGAGGACTGTAATATGATTCAATGTCTGATACACTTTTTACTTGCAGTGACTTTGACCATAAAATATTTCCTGATTTTACGTCAATACCATAAATATAAGAATTATTTGTAGCTATTAAAGTATCGCCAAGCACTCTCGGTGTAGTAGTTACATCTGTGAGCTGTGTATCCAAAAGGTTTGTAGCCAATTTTTGGCTCCACAATTTTTTACCGTCTTCATTAAAAGCTATTAACTCACCATTTGAAAATGGTGCTATTATTTTATCATTAGAAATTGCTGACGATATGGAATACAAACCTCGAACCTCATTGATGCCGTTTTGATAAGTCCAAACGAAGCTGCCATCTTTTATATCAAACACGTACAGATAATTATCAATAGTCAATACTACCAATTTATTGTTTATTACTGCTGCTTTCCCTCTTACTGGAGCTCTCAATTCTTTTTCCCACTGAATCTCGCCGGTTTTTGCATCTATTGTGTGTAGAACGTTATCCACTATAAAGAAAACGTTTCCTCTGTGACGCAATAGGCTCATGTTACTAATTTTTTTTCTGTGTGAGAGGTGTAATTTCCAATTCATAGCCTTTGAGTTATCAATATCAAAGGAATATAAAGCGCCGTGCTTGTCTGATAAAATAACGCTATTTTCTGTAAGCACTGGAGCTACATATCCTTGAGATAGTTTTTTATCCACTAGACTTATTCTCTCGCTTGCCATTGTGTAACTGCTACACAATAACATTATCATGACAATTATTACTTTCATTATTTATTGAAAACAAGATTCATTAATATACATCTTAAGAACCTTAATTACAACGGAAATGTTCTTGCTGCATGTTAAAAACGTTGATTTATGAACGAAATATTATATTATTATGTGAGATAATGTATACTCTTAGAGGTAGTACACCTCATCCACTATGCGGCAACGTGCATAGCTGTACGAACATTGAGATATAAAAGTAATTTATACCAAGAAGAAAGATGTCATCCAAATAGCCTCTTTTCCTGTCATCCCAGTGCTTGACACTGGGATGGCTCTGTTGCATCGCAACTGAAAAAATCTGGTGGCTACTGACAAAATTCATTATAAAATAGCCATTTAACCGCTTAAGGAAAAATATGCCACAAAAAATGAGAGTTAGTAACTGCCATGAATATAACAAATTTCTAGAAAAAAGAGGAAATATTTTTCGTTACATCGATAAAGCTATCGAAAATTGGTATGGAAATAGTCCAAAAATGCAGGGCGGCAACTATATTTATAGTGATAAAGTTGTGATTTTAGTGCATATAATCGTTAATCTTTTTAGAATTGGCTTAAGACAAACAGTCGGGTTTATAAAAGGATATTTGCAACAAATAGGAAGAGATTTGGCAGTTATCAGCTATTCGCAAGCTTCAAAAAAAACTTAATATTAAGATCAATGATTGCAGAATTGATAAAAATAATATGGAAGATATCGAAATTGCCATAGATAGCACAAGTATCAGCATTTATAACAACACACAGCAAGGAAAATAGCGCTGACAGAAAATATCGTGGCTATGAACAGACAAGAAAATTGCATGTAATGTTGAATATAAACAGCAAAAAAGCCATAGCTGCAGAATACAGTAACGGTCTGATCACTATGGAGCTTGCGATTTACTTAAAGGAGTTAATTTTCAGCATGCCATAAAAGCACTATATGCAGACAGAGCATATGACAGACATAAACTCTATAAATTGTGTGATGAATGCGGCATAAAGACAAAAATTCCTCCAAAAAAACAATGCAGCAGAGCATCCAAAGTATGGCAGAGAGAAATGCTGCAATTAGACTAATAAAGTCATACAGCGAAGATGGAATGAAGAGGTGGAAAAGGCAAACAAACTACGGAAAAAGATCTTATGTAGAAAGTTTTTTCTCGCGACTGAAACAAACATTCGGGTTTAATTTTCGGAACAAATCTGAAATTAATCGTGGGAAGGAACTGCTACTCAAGTGTTATTTGCTTAATCAATTTACTGACATTGGTATGGCTAAATTTGAAATGGCTACATGAATTTATCGTAAATTACCACCGCATAGTTGTAGCATTGTACCATATTACAATGTTCGTACAGTTGTGTGCGCGACCGGGGGTTTTATACTATTCTAGAAGTAACATACGGAAAAGGGGGGATTCGAACCCCCGACATATTTTCATATGTGCACGCTTTCCAAGCGTGTGCTTTAGACCACTCAGCCACCTTTCCATGCTTATATCATAATATTGAAAATTGTACTGCTAAACAATATAAAAACCTGGTATATAGGGTTCACCACGAAAATTCACAGTATTGTTAAACTTGCTTCTGCAAGTTGGAAATATTTTATCGCAACCTGCGAGTATTGAATATTTATCTCCAGCAAAAATTTGGTATGGAGGCGAAGTAAACAACGTAACTACTTTATTTTTATATTCTTTTACTACACCTTCAAACGCTATTGAGCCAAAGAATTTTACTACTCCGTGCTTATAATATTCATCACTCTCAGTTAAATTCGTGTCTTCAAATCTTCTTTCATCTATTACTTTAGTGATTGTACTTATTTTACTAAATTTTTTAGTATCGGCTTTACATTTATCATCGCAAAATTGTGCTCTGCATGCAGGAGAGTATAATTCTGCTATGCTTCTCTCAAGCTTTGCTGAGAGCCCTCTAATTTCAGCAATAAATCTTCCACTACTTAATGTCACTTTACCAAAAATTCCTGAATGTAGATTCATTGTTCCCTGGGTCAAGTCTTTATAATTCACAAGAAATATCTCAATATTTGCAAAGTCGTACTTTCCTGATAAAACATCTTTTTCTTTGATATCAACACTATTTAATATTCCCTCAATTTCCAAATTATCAGTCTTTAAATCGCTGTTTAATATTATACTACTGGCTGTAAATCCACTTGAAGATTTATAGAGTATATTATCAATATTTAAGTCTTCATCATAGTCAGTGAATCCCATTACTTCTCCACCTGCGAGCTTTAATTTCCAGCACGTAGCAGTGGTAAGTAATTCTCCAGCTAAATGATTTTTTAGTGTGGTTTGCATAGGGGCCTCCTGCTTAATTGATTAAATTTGAAAGTAGCTATATGGCCAGTAGAATAAGGGCAGTGTGTTCTTTTCTCATCATCTAAGTAGCCATAAAGCGTTATTCCGGTGACCATAGGGTGTCATTCCAGTGCTTGACACTGGAATCCAGGAAATTTTGCTTGTAAGTAAGCAAACTGATTTGGTGAGCATAAAAAGTGGCTGATCTTATGCTGAATAAACGCTTTTGATGAAGTTGCATGGAAAGCTGGATCCCAGTGTCTGGGCACTGGGATGACATCCTTCTTGGTGGAGTGTCCTCAAATCACAATGTTCGTACAGTTGTGTGTCACGCACTGGGATGACAGGAGAGAGGACACCATATGTTTATTTGATCGACAAATAAACACTAACAGACAAGAATACACCACAGTTAACTGTGGTGTGTACTGGCTGGTTAGAAAGAAAACTTCACACCAGTAAGAAGGAGAATTCCTTGGTTAGAAGGTACATCAGCATCAGACTCATCTTTCAGCTTACCTGTTTCGTTAGTCATAAAATAATGGAGAGCTGCGTAAGGAACAAATTTGTTCTTACTGCATGCAGGAGACAGATCATATTGAACGCCAAGTGCACCATCATGAAGCATATCTTTGTCATTCATTCTGCTGCCAAAATACGTCAAACTTGTGTAGATATTCTCATGTTGATACCCAGCTCCTACAGTCCAATACATGGTATCTATACTATCTTTACCAAATTGAGCTTTCAGCCCTTCCACTCTTTTGCCATCAGTAGCATCTTTACTATCAATTTCCGTATAGGTATCACCAATTAATTTTTTAATACCCTTCGGTTGACCAGATTTGCCCAAGTATGCAAAAGAGGCAGCAAACTTTACGCCTTGATCTTCATTAATCTTATAATCAGCGCTTACACCAAAATTAACACCCATCAGGTCATTATACTCCACAAATTCCTTATAAAGATGCTTATCTTTACTTGGTTGCTTTGGAAAGCCATATTCACCAACTGCAGAAGTTTTAACTTTTATGTTATGTTTATCAAAGTCATATTCATATGATGCACCAGCACTTACTATGTGCTCATAGTCTGGGCCGACATGCTTTATCGTTTCCTTATGTTCTATCTTACCGCCTTTATCTTCTGAAACTGTTTCTTTTACAGTAAACAAACCACTATCATAACGAGGTGAGTAGCTGATACCAAATCTTGCGCCCATATAATTTGGTGAGTAGTAAGCAACTCTAAATGGCAGTGTAGTCATAACGCCTTTGTTATATTTCCCTGCCATACGGAAAGAGAATTTTTCACTTTCACTCGAAAAACTTTCAGTGTAAAGACGTGGTGTTACATAAAATGGAAAGCTAGCAGCGCTTCCTTCTAAGTTCACTTTTCTGAACCAGTCACTATCTGCAGCTCCGTCAACAGTCGCAATTCTTGTTGCATCAAGCCTCATCAGAGCCTCAGGACCAAATTGGTAACCAAGCTTCACGTCACCATATTTTGAGTTAACAAACACATGCGCACTTCTGCCTTTTGCAGCATAAACACCCTGTGAAGCTCCCTTACCTTCGGTCACTGGAACATGAAACTGCACGTCAGCACCATAAAGAAGACCTAAATCTTCATTCTTATTTTCTGCTCTGAGGTGCAATATTGCATCAGCAATCATACCCATATCGTTGCTGTAATCACCAATATTTCCTATTCCTTCATAGAATATTGGATTTGCTCCTTTTGTTATATCTGGAGTGGCATTATAATACTCTGTAGATCTGTTTGGCATAACGTTATAACGTTTATAATTTGCGCCACTTGGTCCAGCTTTGCCATAACCTTGAGCATCAACAACACCACCAAAAGTTATTCTTAAATTACTTTGCCCTTGATTGGTATCGATAATATCAACTCTACCAACTGAAGCAACAGGACTTGCCTTACCTTTTTCCTCTGTATTTTTGTTAACAACTTTTATGTCCTTCTTTACATCTTTAGCTTCAACTTTAGCATTCTTAGTTTTAGAACGCTTAGTTTTTGAAACTTTACCTTTTTCTATATTAGAATTCTTAGCGTTTAGAGCTTTCGCTTTTGAATCCTCTATAAGCTTTGCTTTTTTCTCATTTGCTAGCCTGATCTCCTCTTTTTTCTTAAGCTCTTCAGCTTTTTTTCTTGGATCAGCATTACATATTCTGTCCATCTTTTCTTTCAGTTTTTTATTTGATGTTTTCATAACTTCTGTTTTTCCAGAAGTTTTTGTGCTCTCTTGCTTTTTTATTTCCTTCATACTCTCATAAGGAAAGTCAGCTGCAAAACTGCTGAAAGAACATAAAGTTAATAAAGAAACTAGAGCAGTTCTAGTATACATAGACTTTTTCATGAAGTGCCCCCAAAAAATTTCGAAATCATATCTTAAATGTAGATAGTATAAAAATGTTGAAAATTCAACTTAAAGCAACCTTATAACGAAAATAAAAGTAAAATGCAATACCTTAAAGCAACTTTCTTAATATGCTCAACGTGTATATTAACCAAAATTTAGTACAGAGGTTCGCTTGTTAGTGCATTATAACTCGACTATTTATTCTATGGAAGTAAAATTTTTCCACCACAAGTTATTTGCCATTCTTCTTTAAATTTCTTTAGGTATTCTTTTTTTTCGCACTCTAAAAGTAGCTCTTCCACACTTTTGTTGTAGCTTTCAGTAGTAATCCTTCCCTGATGATGCATGAACCTTAAGTAAATCAAATAAGTGTTAATTACATCTGTTTCACAATAATCTCGAATCTCTTGTATCTTGCCGCTATCGTATAAGCCCATAACTTGTGACCCATCAACTCCAATCTTACCAGGAAGATTAAATGCTGCACAAACTTCGTTCATTTTTACTCTCGCAGAAGCTCCAAAATCAGAGAGGGATTCAAGCAAATCACAATGCCAATCACTGCTATATCTCTGATTGTAACTATTCCACTTATCGCCAGCTTTATGAAAATATTCTGCTTGAATGCCATGGACCATAGCACGATACTTCAGCACTGGTATATCAAAAGTGCGTCCGTTGAACGAAACTAATCTTGGCTTTTTCTCTGATATGTAGTTAAAAAATCCTTTCACTAGCTCCTTTTCACTGGAATTTAGTGTGCCTCCAGATCTTATTTCTTGCAGTGTGAACACCTCATAACCACTCTGGTAGCTTATATTGCAAAGTAAAAAACTAATAACTACAACAAGGTGAAAAGGCTGACGCAGAAAAGAGTTTTGCCCGTTTGTTATTTCAAGATGATATTTTGTTAATGCATCCCTCTTCTCTTCTACACTACTATCATCACTAATATTGAGTAAATTTTTGCAGGAATTTACATCTGGTATAGTTTCAATATCAAATACCAATAAAGAATTAAGCATTGCCTATGTACTCCTCCGGACGGTCGATCCAAGGTCGCACTTTCACAAATAAAAAGAGGTGTACCTTGCACTCAAATAATTTTTCTAGTTCAGCACGCGCTTCGATATTAATTTTTTTAATATTACTGCCATCTTTTCCTAGCACTATTTTTTTATGACTATCTTTCAACACAAATATGATCTGTTTGATGACTAAACTCTTATCTTTTTTTTCCTCAAATTGTTCAGTTATAACAGCTGTAGAGTATGGCAATTCTTCACGCAAGTTCAAGAATAATTTTTCTCTCGTAATTTCTGCTGATAAAAAATTTGTCGAGGAATCGGTTATTTGATCTTCTTCATAAAACCATGGGCTCACCGATGCAACTTCAGACAAGTAATTCATCAAATCAGAAAGTCCATCATTCTTTAATGCTGATATCATAAAAACCTTTTCAAATTTATAAAGCAAATTCAGATGCTCATGCGCCATCTTTAATTCAGGCCTTTTTACCAAATCAGTTTTATTGATAACCAAAATGCATCTGCCTTTTGTGCGCTGCAGCCGCATAAATATAGTCTTAATTCTTTCTATATTTTTCAAATAATTGCTTACATCAACAAGCAACAAAGTGATGTCACTATCCTTAACTGCCGACCATGCAGATTTGACTAAAGCTTTTTCAAGTTTTGTTTCTGCTGAGAAAATTCCTGGGGAGTCAGTAAAGACAATTTGTGTGTTGTTGCATGTTGCAACACCCCTTATTTGCGTCCTTGTTGTTTGCACTTTAGGGGTGACAATTGCAATTTTCTTGCCTATGATGCTGTTAATTAATGTAGACTTCCCAGCATTTGGTAAGCCAGCTATCGTTACAAATAAGCATTTTTGTTCTTTCACAAAGAAAATTATAAAGAAAACTGAATGTCAGCGTCAAGCTACTTATATGACAAGAAGTCAGAAAATCCATAGGAGGATTTGCTAATGAAGGCTCTTAAGTTGACGCCATTGCCAGAACGACTGCTTGATTTAAGGGTAACGTTTTAACCATAAGGTCACTAACTCCTTAATATGTGTGTTCATAATTTGATTTTCCACGAAAGACATAATAGCAATAACCAGTGTAAGTTAAAATGATTGGTAAAAGCGGTATTATAACAATGAGCATTAAAGATAAACTTGGCCCAGAAGCAGCTGCATCCAGAATGGTATATTGAAAAGGTATAATCCATGGGTAGATACTAATTCCTAAACCTAAATACCCCATAAAAAAAATAGCAATACTGAGAAAGAATGGACGGTACTCCCGTTTAGTATTCTGAAGATCAAACCACAGCATGAAAAATAGCCAAGATGTGAGTAATGGAATAGAAAATAAATAATAAAAATTTGGCATACTAAACCAAAAGTTTTTAATACGTTCATTTAAAAATGGTGTCACTACACTCACTAATCCCATGAAAATACCTACAAAACCAAGCGTATAAGAAGCAACCTTGCGTGCCCATTCTTGTGTTATATTTTCTGTCTTCATTATGAGCCATGTAGAACCTAAAAGTGCATATCCAAATATCACAGCAACGCCTGTCATTACACTAAAAGCACTTGCCCAATCAAATTGGCCACCAGAAAAGTTGCGTCCGTTTACTTCTACACCATGTATAAATGCGCCTAAAATCATGCCCTGGCAAAATGCAGCACCAAGTGACCCAAAATGAAAGGCATAATCCCATAATTGCCTGTATTTTCCTTCTGCCTTAAAACGAAACTCAAAGGATACTCCGCGCACTATAAGGCCAAGCAGCATAATAATGATTGGAATATAAAAAGCAGGCATTAATATTGAATATGCAAGAGGAAAAGCAGCAAACAACCCTCCACCACCTAGTACCAACCATGTTTCGTTTCCATCCCAAAATGGTGCAATTGAGCTTATCATGTGATCACGGCATTTATCTGACGGTGCAAAAGGAAGTAAAATACCAATACCTAAATCAAACCCATCCATTAAAATATACAGTAAAACAGCTATGGCAATTAGTAATCCCCAGATTAGGGGTAAATTAATTAAGGAAGAAAAATCAAACATGATTGTTGCCCTTTCCAGATGTACCAGCATCAATCACTGAAGCTCCAATACCGTGTTTATAAAATTGCTCTTCTTCTTTAATGACAGGAATTCCTTTGTATATAAGTTTCAGGATATAGTAACTGCCTGCTCCAAATATAAGGGTATACATAACGATAAATGCAATCAAAGACCATGCAACCTGAGGACCGGTAATCGCAGATGAAAATGATTCAATTGTGCGCATAATTCCATATACAGTGTAAGGTTGACGGCCAATTTCAGTAGTAAACCAACCTGCAAGTAACGCTATGAACCCAGACGGCATCATTGATATCCACCATCCATGTAAGAAACAACTTTGGAATAATTTGCCACGAAGATACTGTATAACACTTACTGACCCAATTATGATCATTAAAATTCCAACTCCAACCATTATACGGAAGGACCAGAATACCCATACTACAGGTGGTCTATCTTCTTTTTTCCATTCCTTTAATCCTTTTACTTCTCCTAAAAAATCATGTGTTAAGATCAAGCTGGCAAGATTAGGAATTTTTATCTCGTAGTGATTAATTTCATTTTGCTGATCCGGATAAGCAAATAAAAGTAAGCCAGCCCCTTTTTCGGTTTTCCATATACCTTCGATTGCAGCAATCTTAGCAGGTTGATGCTTTAGTGTATTTAATCCATGCCTATCTCCCATGAACAGCTGAAATGGTGCAGCTAAAGCTACCATAATGGTTGCCATACCAAGCATAATTCTTGCTTGAGGAGCATGTCGTTTTCTCCAAAGATAAAATGCTCCTACACCACCAACCACAAAAGCTGTTGTAAGATAGGCTGCTGTTACCATATGAATAAAGCGATAAGGGAAAGAAGGATTAAAAATAATCTCTAACCAATTGGTTGGATATAGGAGACCATTCTCACCAATCGTGAATCCAGCGGGTGTTTGCATCCAACTGTTGGCCGCAATAATCCAAAAAGCTGAAATAAGCGTTCCCACTGCAACAATACAAGTAGAAGCAAAGTGCATACGAGAACTTACTCTATTCCATCCAAATAGCATAATACTCAAAAAAGATGCCTCCAGAAAAAAGGCTGTTAAAACCTCAAAGGAAAATAGAGGGCCGAGAACATTGGCTATGCGGTCAGAAAAAATCGACCAATTGGTACCAAGTTGATATGACATTACAACTCCAGATACCACTCCCATGCCAAAAGCAACGGCAAAAATCTTGATCCAGAATTTATAAACATCACGGAAACGTGTATCACCAGTCTTAAGCCAACACCATTCCAAAAAGGCTAGAAAACTTGCAAGCCCGATCGTGAAAGCAGGAAATATAATGTGAAAGCCTATTGTGAAGGCAAACTGAATTCGAGCTAGCAGCACAGAACTAAATTCAAACATTTTATCCAATACCCATGTATTACAAATAATAGCTAAATCTACCTATAATTCAATCCATTTTTTCAAAAAATATTTTAACAAGATACCATGTCAATTAGTGACCTTGCCCAGAAAAAGTAGAGAAAAAGTTAAGACGTTTTTGTCATGAGAATAAATTGTGCAGGAATGCAACTGTTCTTGCTTGTCATACCGTCACGGTATCTCCAGATCCCGCTAACAAGTAGCTGGATGACGGTTGTTAGGCTAGCTGTCATCCAAGTAGCTGACACTGGTTCCTTTATGACGGCAGTGCCCCTATGGTGTCATTCCAGTGTCCCTATGATGTCATCCCAGTGCTTGACACTGGGATGGCTTTGTTGCATCGCTACTTATGAAAGGCTAACTATAGTTAGGATTATAAGCAACCTATTGAAAATCTTGTTTTTTTGCAATCAATCTGATCAAATTTAAGAATAGTAATTTGTTATTTATATTAATAAATTTAATTCTATTGAAAATAGCTAAAGCATTGAAATTCTTGAATTTTAGCCAGATTAGTGAGTGGTAGTGAAATTTCTTTTACTCAAATTTAGGTATTCACTGACCGTTCTTGTTATAAATACCAGAATAATAAGCTACTGATATTCCCTATCTTTTTTATCTTTAATCCATCATAGCTAGCGATGCAACAAAGCCCACTGGGATCCAGGAATTTTATTAAGTTGGTAAGCATAAAAGTAGCCGTTTTATGTTAAAACACAACGTTCTTGATGAAATTACGGCAAGGCTGGATCCCAGTGGGCTTTGTTGCATCGCTACTTATGAAAGGCTAACTATAGTTAGGATTATAAGCAACCTATTGAAAATCTTGTTTTTTTGCAATCAATCTGATCAAATTTAAGAATAGTAATTTGTTATTTATATTAATAAATTTAATTCTATTGAAAATAGCTAAAGCATTGAAATTCTTGAATTTTAGCCGGATTGGTAAATGGTAGTGAAATTTCTTTTACTCAAATTTAGGTATTCATTGACCGTTCTTGTTATAAATACCAGAATAATAAGCTACTGATATTCACTATCTTTTTTATCTTTAATCCATCATAGCTAGCGATGCAACAAAGCCATCCCAGTGTCAAGCACTGGGATGACACCCTTTTTGGGTCCTCTAAGTAGCCTATATAGTGTCATCCAAGTAGCTGACACTGGGATCTAGCAAGCTTTGCTTGCAAATAAGTCTAATACGCGTCGCGTTTTATGCCAAAACACAATTGGAGTTACATGCAAAATAGATCCCAGTGTCAGCTACTTGGATGACAAAAAAAGGAGCACTGGGATGAAACCATTTGTTGTGTTTAACAAAGTTCGTACTTAGCTTCATGTTAGCTACAAATATTAAGAAATTTACCAAATAAAAAAAAGGCAAAAGAAGCCCTGGGGTTATTATCCGCTTTAAAATATTGGCGTTTTTTATGTTTTAAACGCTTGACAAGCAAGATTAAGCTGCTTTTAATTGCAACTAACTTACGCTGCAAATGTTTAAGAAATTTACTAAGCAGAAAAAAAGACAAAGAATCCCCGAGTTAGCTAGTCTTTTACTATCTCTGTCGAGTATTGGCATTTTTTGATGTCTTGTAACGCTTTATAAGCGCGTTCAGCTTATTTAGATAAAAATCTAGATGTAGATGAAGTTTTGTAAAGACATACAGTATCTATATACTGCAAAAAATTGAACATAAGACGCCGATACATTAAGTAATCCTTACCTTTTAATCTGCAGATTGGCGAAAGCAAATACAATAGCTTCAGTTTCATGATAAGGGGGCTGGCGAAGGGTGTCAAGTAACTTTTGCATTTAATCCATTTCTATGGCTTATATAATAATCGTTATTGTAGTATAATTTAGAATAATGCAATAGATACCTAAATGTTTTAGCTATTAATTATATGTTGCATAAAAGCATATATTGCCCTACCATCCAAGTAGGTCAAAAATAAAGAGGTTGGCATGAGTTTTACTTTACCTGAATTACCATATGATAAAACAGCTTTGGAGCCTTACATATCTGCAAAAACTTTGGATTTTCATTATGATAAGCACCATAAAGGATATTTAAATAAACTCAATGAGCTAGTTGAAAATACGGATTATCAACATGTAAAAATTGAGGAATTAATAACAAAAGTGCATGGTAATAGCGGCAACTTGCCTATATTTAATAACGCAGCACAAGTTTGGAATCACACTTTTTATTGGAATTCAATGAAAAAAAATGGTGGTGGTAAGCCTAAAGATGGTAGTCTTCTAGCAAAAAAAATTCAAGACGATATCGGTGGCTTTGATAAATTTTATGAAGAATTTTCGAGTCATGGAGTAAGCCAATTTGGCAGTGGATGGGTATGGTTAGTGCTCGAAAAAGGTAGGTTAGGAAAGCTCAAAATCACCAAAACTCCAAATGCAGATTTGCCAATAATTTATGGCCAAGTGCCACTACTCACTATGGATGTGTGGGAGCACGCCTATTATTTAGATTGTCAAAACCGTAGAATTGACTACATAAAAGTTTTCCTTGATCATTTGATTAATTGGGATTTTGCAGAAGAGAACTTAGAAGAATATATGAGATGAATATACCCCGGGTAACAAAATTAGATAATGGTCTGCGCATAATAACTGAGCAGGTGCGTGATATTGATTCCGTAGCTTTAAGCGTACGAGTTGGTGTTGGCAGTAGAGCAGAAAGTGCAAAGCAAAATGGAATATCCCATTTTTTAGAACACATGGCTTTCAAAGGGACGAAGACAAGAACTGCCTTTGAAATTGCAAAAGCTTTTGATGACATAGGTGGAGTTTTCAACGCTAGCACCGGTAGGGAAAGCACCACCTATTATGCAAAAGTCCTCAAGAAAGACATAAAAACTGGTATTGATATATTAATAGATATATTGATGAATTCCACGTTTCCAGAAGATGAATTGGAACGTGAGAAGGGTGTTGTAATACAAGAGATTTTTCAAACTAATGATTCACCAAGTGACATTATTTTTGACAAATATTTTGAGGCAGCTTATAAAGACCAACCATTTGGTAGGTCAATCTTAGGCACGCAAAATACTGTAAAATCTTTTACTCGAGGAGATCTAGATAATTACATAAATGAGCATTACTTTGGTGAGAATATGCTATTTGCCGTTGCAGGAAAGGTTGAGCATGAAGAAGTTGTTGCATTAACCAAAGATTTTCTCTCAAAGATTCATTCTAAAAAGCTGAAAAAAAGCCAAAATGCGAGCTGTACTGGTGGTGAGTATTTAGAACATCGTAAATTAGATCAGGTACACTTGCTAATTGGTCTACCTAGTGTTTCTCGCCATGACGATAAATATCACACGTTTCAAGTGCTTGATTCTATATTAGGGAGCGGAATGTCATCACGTTTATTCCAGGAAGTAAGGGAAAAGCAGGGATTAGCTTACTCTGTTTATTCATTTAATTCCAGCTATACTAATACAGGAATGTTTTCCATTTTTGCTGGTACAGACAGTAGTAACTTAGATAAGCTTTTAAGATCTATAACGACAGAGTTGAAGAAGTTGTCTACAGATGATCTGAAGGAAGAAGAAGTAAATAGAGTGAAAGAGCGAGTAAAATCCCAAATTTTAATGTCACGCGAAAGTGTTAGCTCACGTGCTGAAACATTGGGACACTACTACGGTAACTATAATAGGTACATCAGTAAAAATGAATTAATAGAAAAAATTAGTGTAGTTACCACTGCTAACGTAAAAAAAGCAGCAGAAGAATTGTTATCTCAGCATGAAAAAACCACTCTAGCTGCAATTGGAGAAATTGAATCATTGCCAAGTTACGATAAAGTGGTTTCTATGCTTAAAGCTTAGTGTACTTTAATTATGTTGCTTAAGCTCACTAAAAAGTTCAATGAACGGTTGCAAAATCCTTTCTATAAAAAGTTTGCTTTCTGGTTCATCGCGTATATTACTTATCAGTTTACTCAAAGTTTTCTCACTGTTTCGTAAAAATAAATAGCTTTCTACTGCTTGCACGCCAGACAAGACAGTCAAAATTCCTCCTATCACTAGACAAGCAGCTATAGCAGGTACGGTAACCACTGCAATTGCAGTTGCGATTAATGATAACCCAGCTAAGAATGTAACGGCTGAAACGCAAAACGCTATTTGATGTTTTTCTTTATTGTTAACCATAAATACCCCACAAAAACTATATTTTTAACATACCAGTGTTGTCATGTATTGTCAAGTTTTTAAAGAAGATTAAAAAATGCAACGCACATGTGCAAAAAACGCTAACTATGGATTAGCCAAGGAAGAAAGAGTAGGAAGAGGAAGGCTTTTTCTGTTTTAGGGAATATAAAATAAGCGTAGAAAAATATGAACTAGGTGTATAATTCACAGTGTAGTGGTGTCTCACTAATCCAATTATTTTTCTCCCGATCTAGCCTATCATCTAATATAGCCTGCCTTATTGATGCCATTAACTTATTCATAAAGAAAATATTATGAATGGTAACGAGCGTGTAAGCCAGGAGCTCTTTAGCTTTCAGTAAATGGTGTATATAAGCTCTTGAATGTTTTCTGCAGGTAAAACATAAACAGTCACTTTCAATTGGGTTGTTGTCCAGCTCAAATCGTTGATTCCGCAAATTAATATGCTCTTTGCACTTTGAAGAAATAGAATTTCTGTTTTTTACTTTAACAAGTGCGCCACCATGCCTTGCTAAGCGGGTTGGATGCACGCAATCAAACGTGTCAATTCCAAGCTCTACTCCGCGAAAGATGTCCACAATTCCACCAATACCAAGCAAATGAGTAGGCCTGTCTTTTTTCAGGTGGTCCATAGTGAAAGAAACTACATCATGCATCTGCTCTTTACTTTGACCAAGTGATCCACCTATTGCTTGACCAAAAAATGGCAAATCGTTGATAAAATCACAACTTTCTCTACGTAAATCTTGATACACTCCGCCTTGACTAATTCCATACAGTGCCTGCTTGCCATTATTGTTTTTTTCAAATTCATTTAAAGAACGTTCAGCCCATCTGTGGCTCATGAGCATTGATTTTGCTGTGTATTCTTTGCTTACGTGAAATGGAGTGCATTCATCTAAAACTAGGATTAAATCTGCACCTAATTTCTGTTGAATTTGTACAGATTTTTCAGGAGTTAAGCAATAAATTTTACCATTAATGTAAGAACGGAAAATTGCCCCATCCTCATTAATTTTGATCAAAGTTTTTTGTTTTTTTCTTATTCCTTTTATCTCTTCCGAAACTGATCCGTGGCCTAAGCTAAATATCTGATATCCACCTGAGTCAGTTAGCATTGGCCCATTCCATCCTATCATCTTGCGCAAACCACCAAGTTTTGCAACAGTATTCTCTCCTGGTTGAAGCATTAGGTGATAGGTGTTGGAAAGTATGATTTGGGTACCAGCTTCACTTATTCTTTCAATATCTGCAGCTTTAATTGCAGCTTTTGTTGCGCAGAATATAAAAGCGGGGGTTTCTACGCTTCCATTTGGAGTTTTAATTGTTCCAACTCTTGCAGAACCTGATTGCTTGATTCTCTTGAATGAAAATTCTTCTTTCATCTATTTGCCTGAAAGTTCTGTTATGATGTTTTCTACTTTCTCAGGAGTAAGATTTTCATAGAAGTCATTATTGATCTGCACAACGGGAGCATTAACGCATGCACCTAGGCATTCAACTTCTTTTAAAGTGAACAAATTATCTTTAGTAGTCTCACCGATATTGATTCCAAGTTTTTTTTTAAAGGTATTTAAAACTTCTTCACTATTGCACAACCAGCAAGGAGTTGTTATACAAATTTGTATTAGATATTTGCCTACTGGTTTTAAATTATACATGGTGTAAAAATTTGCCACTTCATATACACGAATATGTGGAATATGCAGCATATCAGCAACATAACGCATAGCAGATTCAGAAACCCATCCGCATTGCTCTTGAACCAGATATAGTAAAGGCATAACAGCACTACCTTCTCTACCTTTGGGATACTTCTCTATAAACTTTCCCGCTTTCTTGAGGTTTTCTGATGTAAAACTAAACTGCTCTTCTTTTTCTATCATTCATGAGACTCGTGTAAACTTTAACAGATTATACCTGTAGAACCAATGATTGCAATTGTTGGTTTTTTGAGAAATAGCATAAAGCTTCTTAGCCCTCTTCAAGCTTATATTTACCTTTTAGTATAAAATATTATATTAATTTTTTAATTTTAGTTAAAATTTTCATTGACATTAACACACAGGAGTAATCATAATAGCATTTTATTAATATTTTAAATAAAATTATGTCTATATTAAGAAGATTGCTCGGGATCAACTCAAATACACCGGAAATTAAAGAAGCGATAGGTTTTAATCCAACAAACGTAGAATTAATTGAGGGGAATGGAGTTGCTTACGGACTCAGCTATCAAGATAATGGTAATGGGAGCAGTAAAGTAAAATTACTTATTAGTCCATTATATCAATCAAAAACATACGAATGTGGTACAAATATCAGCGTAGCAAATGAATTCAAAGATCAATTATCTCTCACGTTAATAGAAGATTCAGCTGAAATAGATAAAGTTGGAGTTATCTTTCCTGAAGAAGGAATTAGCGAAGAAGGAGAAAAATGCGTTAAAGGCTTATCTTTTAACACTTACGGAATTAAATAATCAGTTAATACTCCTTCAGTTGAACATTTAGATAAAAGAAAATTACAAAAGAATATTGATAATAATAGTCTTGCAAATGTGGGCAATAGTTACTTTCAACCAAGAGCAGTGAAAGTTGGTAATGGTGACGTAATTGTAATCGCCCATAACTTAAAGGATCAAACTTTAGTTTCTTGGTACTTAAAGTCAAGCGAGAGCGGAAAATTTAAGGTATTGACTGGAGAAAAAGGTGTTACAGAAAGAAAATTGTTCAATTTTGATAATCAGGGGCAATTGGCATTAAATGGAAACACGATGCTTTATTCGCAAGTGAGCAAAAGGATTACTAAGGAAAATCAAGAGGTGAGAAAAACACGTATTTTTAAATTTGATATGGCTAAAGTGATTCAGGGTCTGAAGGATGGAGTTAATGGCTTTTTACTTGGTAATCGAAAAGGTTAAATAGATAATAAAGCACTATCTCTTTCTAGAGAACATGAAATAAGCTTTTTGCAGTATGTTGAACAAACGGAAGGAAATGATCTAGTTGCTTTTCTTGAAAATGACCAATCAGCTAATGAGCAGAGGTTACATATAGCAACTCTACTTAAAAATGGATCAGTGTCAGATTTTCCTATCTATCAATTTACAGATCCTATAGAGCAATTATATATTAAAGGCAACGGTCAGGGTGGTTTTATCGTAACTGCGGTAAGTGGAGAAAATATTGTAACTTTTAATCAAAACGGCTCTGGAAAATCTTCTGAAGCAACAATAATACCGGCAAATAGCATCAAAACTCTCAGTGATTTTGTTAATATCATTAACGGTCGATTAATGCCAGATATTATTTCTAGTAGTACCGTGGCTCCTATAACTGTTGCAGAAACGGTTGTGACTTCTAAGAAAACGCCGACTGCTGCAATTACTAGCACAGCAGAAACCGACGCTGTGAAGACTACTAAATTGACAACGGAAGCCGTTGCACCTACTTCTACAATAAGTAAACCTTCAACGGAGTCAACGACAGTAGCAAAAACAACTACTACTTCACAAGCGACCACGGTTGCTACAACGTCAACTAGTGTGCCGACAGTAACTTCAGGGACTGAGACAAGTACTGTAAAACCTACAGCAGCGACTGGTGTGTCGACTTCTACGATGAGTAAACCTTCAACAGAGTCAACGACTCAAACAAGTACAGTAACAGTGAAGCCAACAACAGAAGCCGTTGCACCTACTTCTACAACGAATAAACCTTCAACAGAGTCAACGACTCAAACAAGCACAGTAACAGTGGAACCAACTGCGCCAATAACAAGCTCAGAGAAAACTACACAAACAGTATTTAGTATACCAAGTACTAGAACAAAAGAGTCAACAACTCCTATATTCACCACGACTTTACTTCCTCAGTCTACTTCTTCACCACAACCTACTCAACTTGCTATAGGGTCTAATAAGGCAGGAATGATAGGGGGATCTTTGGTTGGAGCAATAGGTATTGTTGGAATTATAGGATTCATAGCATATAGATATGTTAAGGGTCGTAATGCTGCTCCTGTATTAGAACTAACTGATTTGGGTTATAGAAGGCGATCATCTTCAAGTAGCGATGAAGAAATTTTTACCACTGGTAACAGAATGCGAACTATATATCAATCTGAAACAGTGCTAAATAGTATATCAGTAGAAAGTAGTAGTCGATCAAGAAGTAGCTCATCGTCTTCAAGCGGTGGACCAGGCTCTTGACTAACTGAAGCGGAGTCTAAAAGTGAAAAAAGCTTATCTTGGGATAGTGATGATGTGCCGGAATATCACCTTTAGCTATTTGTCTAAATGTTTTTAATATGTAGACTGTTAGGAAATTGTCTTTTGCTTTTGTGATTTTCATGTTAAAGTATAATTCCTAGGTGAAATAAGTAGCTGCTGTTGTGTGATAAACATAGCAGAGGAAAGTCCGGGCTCCAAGGAAAAATAGTGACGGGTAATGCCCGCCGGAGGTAACTCCAGTTATAGGGCTACAGAGAATTACCGCCTAAAATATTCTTAGGTAAGGGTGAAAAGGTGTGGTAAGAGCACACCATGGCAATGGCAACATTGGTAGTCGAGTAACCAACACTAGGAGCAAGATTAAATAGAAGTAGATTTTATGTTTTCCTCATATCTACTCGGGTAAATCGCATGCGGTAAATGGTAACATTTACTCCAGATAAATAGCTACATAAACAGAACTCGGCTTATATTTCACCTAGGCGTTCACATGATACGTGCGATATAAGCCATGCTATATTTAAATGTATAGGCATTTCATGCGTTGTCCTTCACTTGTTCTGCTTGATAGCCATCACTACTTTCGCCTACATTAACATTAGAATATTCTTCATCATCAATATACTCTTTCAGAACATACCCTCTGCCCCAAACGGTTTCTATGTGGCTTTTTCCATCATTTGCACTTTCAAGTTTCTTACGTAATTTGCACATAAAAACATCAACTATCTTGTTATCTGAAGGTTCATCTAAGCCATTGTAAAGATGATTTAAGAACATTTCTTTTGTTAATACTGTTCCTTTACGCAGTGCTAGCAATTCTATCATAGAATACTCTTTATTAGTAAGGTGAACCGTTTTACCTTTCACCTCAACAATCCTGTGATCAAAATTGATATTTATATTACCAATCTTTATCACCGATTCAGGATGGCCTTTAGTACGACGCACTATGGCCTTAATTCGAGCTAATAACTCACTTTTATGAAATGGTTTGGTTAAGTAATCATCGGCACCATACCCGAGTCCTTTAGCTTTGTGATTGACAGCGGATATACATGAAAGTATTAAGACAGGAACTTTGATTTTTGCACTTCTTAGTCTTAGCAATATATCATATCCGTCAATATCACCAGGCAAGTGTATATCTAAAATAACTAGGTCATAGTAATCTCCGTTTGAGGAAACCATATTATTGTTATAATCTTGTGCAGAAGTAACAACGTCACAGAAATGTCCATCAGAAGTTAAGGCGTTAACCACAGTCTTTGCACTTACTTGATCATCTTCAATTAATAATATACGCATATTTTACACCCCATAAATAATTTATAATTTTAGTAATATATATAACTAAGGAAAGTAATAAATCAAATTTTTATTAACAAATGATCAAAATTACACTTATTAATTAATAGTAAATATATTGTTCCAAAGTTATATAAATAGATCTAAAATATAATAGACATACCATGATAGTAATAATATTTTTAGTAAATATTGAATTAAAGTTACTATTATTAAAAGAATACTTCGGTTAATAAATATTTAACTATTCTATATGTCTGTATTATATTTTTAATTTACTTATCCTACTATTTTAAAGTATAAGTAATATTTTCAGGAATATCGTGTGGCAATATCAATTTTAGGTGCTGGTGCATGGGGTACAGCAATCGCAATTTCATTAGGTAGTAAGAAAGATGTGATTTTGTGGACTCGCAATGAAACTACATTTGAATCAATCAACGGGAAAAGAGAAAGTGACAAGCTACCCGGTTGTCGAATTTCTGATAATGTGTCAGTAAAATTGGCTATTGAAGACACAATTAATGCTTCAGTAACAATCCTCGCTGTTCCCACTCAGTCTCTGAGGAAGGTATGTCAGCAATTGCATAATTGTAATCTGAAAAAAGATGTAGCAATAATTTTAGCTTGTAAGGGAATAGAAAAGTCTACATTAAAATTACCTAGTGAAATAGTAAATGAAATTTTACCTAACAATCCTATTGCTATTTTTTCAGGTCCTAGCTTTGCTGTAGAAGTTGCAAGAAAATTACCCTATTCAATGGTTCTTGCATGCCAAAATAACACATTAGGTTCAAAGCTAGTATCAGAGCTGCAACAAGAAAATGTTAAATTGAAGTTTAGTAACGACATTACAGGAGTACAGATTTGTGCAGCGTTAAAGAACGTTTTTGCTATAGCGTGTGGGATTGTTTTAGGTAGTAAACTTGGGTTTAATGCTCATGCAGCATTGATTACGAAAAGTATGAGCGAAATTAAGGCTTTATACTCAGCAAAAATTGGTGACGGTAGTGTGGATATAAATACACTACTTGGGCCAGCATGTCTGGGTGACCTAATTATGACATGCACATCCTTGAATTCAAGAAACTTATCTTTTGGGTTTAAAATAGGTAATAGTGACAATGGCTTTAATGTTCAGCAGATTTTGTCAGAAGGCAAGTCAGTGATTGAAGGTTTTAGCACTGCTGAGTCCATATTTAATTTAGCAGGAAAGCTAAAGATAAAAATGCCTATATGTGAAGCGGTCTATGGATTATTGTATGAAAGCGCCTCTATAGAGGATACTATTTCTGTTCTTATAAGTTAATTTTGTATTTCGATATATTGTGAAATTTTTATATAAATTAATATCAACGTGGTGGCTGTCTGGAACAGTAAAAAAAATGCCAGGTACTGTGGGTAGTTTGGCTTCTTTTCCGCTTGTTCCTGTAATCCTGAGCAACAAAATTTTAGGTGCAGCAATTATTTCTTTTTTATTCTTAATTGGATTATGGTCTACAGGTAATTATATAAAACATTACAAGACTTCATGTGATCCAAAAGAGGTAGTAATTGACGAAGTGGTTGGTCAATTGCTGACGATACTTTTAGTTTCGATATTGTTAAGCCAAGAGATGAATTGTTCTTCATTGTTGTTGTGCTTTTTTTCTTTTAGGTTTTTTGATATAATAAAAACGTGGCCTATAAATTTAATCGATAAAAATACCAAAGGTCCTTTAGGTATTATGCTAGATGACGTTATAGCTGCAATTTTAGCCTGTGTTCTTATAGGAGCCTTTTATTGTTTATTGTTGGTGTATGCAGGATAAAAAAATTTATTATTCAAGCTTAATTGTTCAAAATCTAAAGGATTATATACTGTACACAGCGAATTTATCTGAGTGGGAAGTACACGATGAATTTGATAACATCATATTTACAATAAATGGTACCAGGGAGTCATTATTTAATTTTGTGTTCTGTGGAGATCAATGTACCGAGCTTTCTATACAAAAAACTCTAGATTATCTCAGAACAAGAGATATAGAAGCAACATGGGTAATAAATTCACATATGAAAATAAGAGATATTTTAGAAAAGTGTGAAATAAAACACGTTAGCACACCAAAAAAAGCTTTACTTAATATGAAAAATTACTTTTTACCTGCTGATGTTATTCCAAACTTGAGGTTAAATGCTGTGAATGGTAGCAACCTCTTAGAACAGTTAGATCTACACACTTCTAAAATTTTTTATCATGGCGTTGGAATTGTCAGCACATTTTTTCGCGGATTATCAAATTATGATGATAAGAACTCAAGATTAAGATTTTTTCTTGTAACACTAAATAATGAAATTATTGGGACATGCGGTCTTTATGTTCAAGGCAGCGTAGCTGGTTTTTATAGTGATGGAGTTTTACCAATTTACAGGAATCGTGGAATAGGTACCCAAATGGTTTTAGAAAGAATAAAGATAGCTAAACAGCTTGAATGCAAATATATAGTAGCACATTGTATGAAATCTTCTGTGAACCTTTATAAGAGATTGGGCTTTCTAAATGTTAGGCAATCTTTACTTATATACCTCTTCAGCATAATTCTGAGCGGTTACAAATTTTTACATTTGTTTTAAAAGTGCTATGTTTTTTTTGTATGAAGTGGTTTTAATATTGATTCTAATATTATTCTTTCTCTCTTATTCTAAATTAAAAATTAGTAATAAGATTAAGAACTTACAGCATCAAAATGTTATCATAAATAATTTAATTGATACTGTGAATGATGGGTTTTATATTTGGGATGCAAAAAAACGTATAGAAAAGTTCTCTCCCAATTTACTAATTTTGCTTAATACTGTTTTTTACTCATTTAATGAGTTTTTGAATTTTTTTGAGCAATCAGAAAGCTTAATCAAAAATTTTGTTGAGGCAAAGGAAATAAATAAATCTTTCACTCTAGATTTAAAGTCAAAAGACAGTGAGGTTTATTGCATATGTTACGGTAGAAGCATAATAGATGATTCTAACAATGTGATAGGTGTGCTGTTATGGATAAGGAATGTCTCAGACTGTAAGATAAAGGCTAACGGACTTGAGTTAGAAAATAGTAAGCTTACACAGGAAGTGGAGAGCTATAAAAACGTTTTCAACTCTTTACCATTTCCAATACTAAGATATAACAAGAGTAGAAAGGTGGAATTTTATAACTTATTTTATGATAAATATGTAGATGGTTCTAAGAAATTTGCTATTACCGGTAGCGCTCATAGCACAAAACCAGGAAGACATGTCATAACTTATAAGAACGAACCTAAGGTTTTCGATTTTGTTAAAATTCCAATACAAGGTTCTGGTAGCATAGTAATGTATGGGAAAGATGTTAGTGATGCAGAGAAATTATATACTGAATTAAACAGTTATTTAGCTACACAGAAAAATTTGCTTGAGAGGTTACCGGTTGCTATAGTAATGTATAGTAAGAATCAAAAGCTAAAATTTTATAATAATGCTTTTATAAAAACCTTTCAATTTGACCCAAAATTTTTGGCATCTTACCCAACTTATCATGAAGTTATGCTTTACCTCTGCGAATCTAAAAAGCTTTTAGAAAAAGAGGATTTTCAAACTATTAGTAATCAAAGACATGAGTTGTTCAAAAAATTATTTGAATCGTATGATGATACGATGCATTTCACGAATGGAAAAGCGTTCAGGGTATTAACAATACCCTACGCTTCGGAAGGTTTGCTGTTCTCTTACGAAGAATGCAAAAGATAATACTTAAACTCCTTCTCTCTCTACCATGAGCTGTTTTACTTTCGCTATTGCTCTTGCTGGATTAAGTCCTTTAGGACAAGTTTTTGTGCAATTCATTATTGTATGACAACGATACAACTTGAATGGGTCGTTTAAAACATCAAGTCTTTCACCTGTCTTATTATCACGGCTGTCAGCAATCCATCTGTAAGCTTGTAATAGTATTGCTGGTCCTAAAAATTTATCACTATTCCACCAGTAGCTTGGGCAACCAGTCGAACAGCAAGCACATAATATACAGTCGGACAAGCCATCTAATTTTTTTCTATCTTCAGAAGATTGAGAGTATTCTTTATTTGGTAGGGCAGGCTTATCTGCTTGTAACCAAGGTTTAATTGATTTGTATTGCTCATAAAATTGGCTCAAATCCGAGACTAGGTCCTTTATTACATACATGTGAGGTAATGGATATATTTTTACGTCACCTTTTATATCATGTATAGATCTAGTACATGCAAGAGTATTGGTTCCATCAATATTCATGGCACAAGATCCACATATGCCTTCTCTACAAGAACGTCTGAAAGTTAAAGTCGAATCTATTTCATCCTTTATTTTTATTAATGCATCAAGTACCATAGGGCCACAATTATCCATATCAATAAAAAATGTGTCTATCCTAGGGTTTTTCTCGTCATCAGCAGACCAACGGTAAATTTGAAATCTTCTGATGTTTTTTGCTCTAGCAGGAATAGGATAAATTTTGCCCTTTTGATTAATTTTAGAATTCTTTGGCAAAGAAAACTGAACCATATCACTTACCTTTTATTGTTTATAGCTAAAACCCTTTGTAGATAACATATTTTATTATCATCTACTATATTTTTATTAAATTCCTTTTAAATCGTGCACATATTGTAGCCAAGCGAAGCTAAAATCTCTCTTTCTAGATTTTTCATTATAATTTCTTCATCTTTTTTTTGGTGATCATAACCAAGTAAATGCAGTAATCCATGCACTAACATGTGTGCAATGTGAGCAAGAATGGGTATACAATACTCATGCGATTCTCTTTTTATTGTGTCTATTGAAATTGCTATGTCTCCTAAATCGCACTCATTAGACAATTGTTCATACGGAAATGATAGTACGTTAGTTGGCTTATCCATTTCTCTAAATTTTAAATTAAGTTGATGTAGCAAGTCATCATCAGCCAGAGCTATTGATATATTTGGTTTATAGTGGTCTATTTTTAATTCTTTTAGAGAAGCATTGATGACACCTAATACAAAATTTTTAGGATTTTCTATAATGCTGCACCATTTCTTGTCAAGAATATTTACTTCTAACATGAGTGACACATCAGTAAGGGTGTCATGCAAATAGCTGACACTGGAATCCAAAAAAGAAGAGTTATAGACCCTTGTGTCATGTACACAACTGTACGAATATTGTACACTAGAAGGATGTCATCCCAGTACCTAGACACTGGAATCCGGGAATTTTGATTAGACATCAAGTTAGTGAATATAAAAGTAGCTAATCTTATATTAAAACACAACGGCTTTAATGTGGTTGCATTAAGGCTGGATTCCAGTGTCAAGCACTGGAATGACACCTTTGTGTTTGATGCAAAATCGGCTATAACGTTTAATGCACTACCTTCGAGACAAATATTCATACAGCTGTGCGTTGTGTGCTGAGATGACATCATTTAGGAACTGAAATGACAGGTATTACACATCACTCATCCTTATTATTTCATTCCATTCAATTTCCGAAACTGGGGCAATTGATAAACGTGGTTGTTTTAATATAGTCATATTTTTCAAAAGTGGGTTTTGTTTTATATTATTTAACGTTACTTGGTTATTTAAAGGTTTCAAAAACTTTACATTCACTAATCCGAACTTGGGATCATTAACATGATAATACTCTTTAAATACTTCAACGATTCCAAGTATTGCTTTCTCTTTACCTGTATGATAAAAAAACGCAAGATCGCTTGTTTTCATAATTTTCATGTAATTTTGAGCTTGATAATTGCGCACACCATCCCACTCAACTACCTGATCCTTTTCCATTTTTTGCCATGAGTATTCACTTGGCTCTGACTTGAGTAGCCAAAATTGCATTATTTTTTTCTTCTTAAGTAAGCTGGTATATCATAGATATTGCTGCCCCACTTAGCTCCTTCGCTTACCTGTTCAGCTGGTTTTGTTTCCAGTGTTTTGTCTTGCGTACTTTCACTTTGACTATATGGCCACTTAAATTTCTCTTTCTCTGAGTCTTCGCTCTGACTTATAGGTGAAGTTTCTGATTTATTATTGCGACCATCAATGCCAGTTGCAAGAACAGAAACTCTAACTCTTCCCTCCATCGCTTGATCAAAAGTAGCACCAAATATTATATTTGCATTTTCATCTACTTCTTCACGCACTCTATTGGCTGCAGCATCAACTTCAAACAGAGTCATATCTCCGCCACCAGTAATGTTAATTAATATTCCTTGCGCACCTTTCATTGATACATTATCAAGCAATGGATTAGATATTGCAGCCTCTGCAGCGCTAATTGCTCTATCTTCTCCTTCTGCCTCTCCGGTGCCGATCATCGCTTTGCCCATCTCGCTCATTACTGTTTCTATATCAGCGAAGTCAAGATTGATAAGCCCTGGCATGACCATCAAGTCAGTTACTCCTCTGATGCCAATGTGCAGAACATTATCAGCAAGTTTAAATGCATCAGAAAATGTAGTTTTTTCATTTGCAATTCTAAATAAATTCTGATTTGGAATGACAATAAGTGTATCCACGTATTTTTGCAGTTCTTCAAGTCCAAGCTCTGCAATGCGCATACGGCGCACACCTTCAAAACCGAACGGTTTAGTTACAACTCCAACAGTCAATATCTTTTTTTCTTTTGGCGCTCTATCCTTAACTGCGGCTCTTGCTTCTCTGGCTGCTTTTGCAATTACCGGTGCTGCACCGGTTCCAGTACCACCGCCCATTCCTGCTGTGATGAAAAGCATATGACTATCTTTTATATGCTCCATAATCTCATCAATTGACTCTTCTGCTGCACCTTTGCCAACATCAGGCAAAGCACCAGCACCAAGCCCCTTAGTTAAATTAATGCCAAGCTGAATTTTTTTATCACACAACGACTTTTCTAGTGCTTGAGCATCGGTATTTGCGACAACAAAATTCACTCCTTGCAAATTAGATTGGATCATGTTATTCACAGCATTTCCACCAGCACCACCCACTCCCACAACGGTAATCCTTGGGTGCAATATAGGTAACTCCGGCAGACTAAGATCAATAGACATTTAAATTACTCAAATTTAGCGAATTGACTTGATAATAAGTTACCGCTTTTTTAATAATATGCAAATACTTTTCACTTCTATAGGCGTAAACAGTAAACGGGATTTACTTATTCTTAACATTTATACTAATAAGTGCAGTTAATTATAATAACTAGATTCTTAGATGACATCACTTAACCGATGCAAAAAATAGAAAAAGTTTATAAAAAGGGACAGAAACCTATCCCTTTTTATTTTGTTGAAGATTATTATACTTCCTGATCTTTCCCTTTCAATGCTTCAACTGCAACATCTTTTAATTTTGAGGCAACTTGATATGTTCCATAAAGAACGGCAGCTGCAGCAATTGCCATTATGGCACCCGCAACTATCTGACCAGCAACACCTGTTCCGATAAATCCAGGTAATGAAGCAGCTATTGCTTGATTTGTTCCAACAAAGTAACTGGCAGTCTTAGCAAGAAACCCAGAAGCTTCTGCTGCACTAACAAAGCCTGCTTTCATATGCATTGCTGTAAAGACAACACTTGCAACTGCAAGCGGAAATAATGCTATTCTCCCTTTATTATGCATAGCGTACTGACCAGCTCCACCAGCAGCACCAGGAATTCCCCAGTATTTTTCAGCTCGTATATATCCTTCTGAAATAGCATGAAAAATGCCATCCCCTTTTCCATGCTCATAATTTGTTAATGCCATAACTCTACTCCTTAAATAGAACGTTAAAATTTCATTAAGGAAGCATATAGTAAAAAAAATTGCCTGTCAAGTAAACTAATTTTTTAATATACCTTTATTCTGTAATTGAGCGCTTCAGCAATGTGTGCTCTTTTTACTTCTTCACTTTTTGCAAGATCTGCAATAGTTCTTGCAACTTTTAATACGCGTGTGTAGCCTCGATTGGAAATGTAATTTTCTTTCAGTACGTATTTTAGCAATTCTAACCCTGCCTGATCTGGTTCAGTAAATTTATTAAATGCTTCACCGCTTACTTCTGAATTGCAACGAATATTTAATTCACTATAGCGCTCAGTTTGAACTTTTCTTGCTGCTATCACTCTTTCTCTTATAATTTTAGTACTTTCTCCCTCCACAGAGATTTCAGGAGAGAGTATGCTAACGTTTGGCATCTCAATGCATATGTCTATTCTATCAAGCAATGGCCCTGATATTTTGTTTTTGTAATCTGTGCCACACTTTGGAGCTTTGTTGCACGATCTGCTTGCATCACCTAAATAACCGCACCTGCAAGGGTTCATTGCAGCTATCAGTTGAAAATTGGCAGGGTAGGTTATGTGAGCATTTGCCCTTGCAACGGTAACTTTTCTATCTTCAAGTGGTTGGCGCAGAGAATCAAGCACAAGTCTTGGAAATTCTGGCAACTCATCAAGGAATAACACGCCATTGTGAGCCATGGTAATTTCTCCAGGTTTTGCATTCTTTCCTCCCCCTATCATCGCTGGCATAGAGCATGAATGATGAGGTTCACGAAAGGGACGAGTTACTTTGAATATTTCGTTACCAGTTTTTGTTATGCTGGAAATAATATTAACATCAATCATTTCCTGTTCAGTCAAATCAGGTAATAGCCCTACAAATCGTTTAGCAAGCATTGATTTTCCAGTACCAGGAGGGCCAACAAGAAGCATATTATGCCCACCTGCTGCTGCAATTTCAGCTGCTCTTTTTGCAACAACTTGGCCTTTAATATCCTTCATATCGGGAACCAATCTTTTTTCTTTGGGTGCATCACTATATTTAAAAATTACTGGCTGAATTAATTGCTCACCCTTAAAGTGTCTGATAATATCAGTTAATTTCTCTATAGCTAGAATTGAAACATTCTTTACCCATGAAGCCTCTACTCCATTTCCCCTTGGGCAAATTACTCCTTTATTTGCCTGTTTTGCATTGATCGCTGTTGGCAGCACTCCTGAAACTGGAATAACTCTGCCATCAAGGGCAAGCTCACCCATAATGATATAAGACTGAACTTTTTCAACTGGTATCACATTCATTACAACAAGTAGTCCAATAGCAATGGCCAAGTCATAATGACTACCTTCTTTCAGTAAATCCGCAGGGGAGAGATTAACTGTAATTCTTTTTGGAGGTAGTAGTAGATTGATTGAATTTAACGCTGCTCTGATGCGTTCTTTGGATTCCGCAACAGTTTTATCTGGCAATCCAACAATATTAAAAGCTGGAATACCATTTGCCATATGAATTTGTGCATTTACTGTGCTAATTCCCTGAAGCGCAACGGTATTTATATTTGCAATCATAATATATTATATAAAATTGTTAATACAATATATTAAAGAAGCGATGAAGTAAAGGCTACAGCAATTAAAGATGGCTTAACTTAGCAAAAAAGTGTAGTATTCTATCACTTTGCTGATTACAAATGTTTATAAGGATAATCACTTTTTTCTTACTATATTCAAGTACGGCTTTTTGTAGTGATTGTAATTTTAATTTACCATACTGTGGGCTCAGTTGTAATCTAGATCTATCATATAGAAATTTAAGTAATATAAAAAAATTATTGAATAACGACGATAAGTTTGTTGCGCTTACGTTTGATGATGGACCTTCCAACAATAGAATAAACGATATTATTAATGTTCTGGAAAGCTATGAAGCAAAAGCAACATTTTTTGTGCTTGGTGAACGTATAAATGAAAAAACGTCTGAAATAGTAAAGAAAATTCATGAATCAGGTCATGAGTTAGGCAATCACTCTTGGTCGCATAGGAAGTTGACATCACTTTCAAGTGAGGAACAATTGCAAGAATTGGAAAAGACAAATACAGCAATTAAAAATGCAATAAAACAAGATGTAAAATGGTTTCGTCCGCCATATGGATGTTATGACGATAATCTGATTGAAAATACTGATCAATTAAATATGTATTCAATATTATGGATAGTTGATTCGCTAGATTGGCAAGGTGATAAGCCAGAAACTTTAGTTGAAAGAGTTTTAAGTAATGTACATAATGGAGCAGTTATACTGTTTCATGATCACAATAACAGGTCAAACACAATTGAAGCTTTACCTCATATTATTAAAATACTAAAAAAATCAGGTTATAAGTTTGTGACCTTAAGTGAGTGGGAAAAAAGGGTTTGTAATACGGTAAAAGCCAGAAGTGTAACAATAAAAGAGGGGAAAAAAGTGCGTTTTGAAGGAATGTTATGTGGACAAAAAACAAAGTCTTTAACCGCAGAGCATTCATATTAGGTGGTGTTCAGCTTACCATTTCTGCGGTTTTTAGTTGCAGGTTATATAATTTACAAATACGAAACAGACAAAAGTACGAAGCACTATCTAATAGTAATAGAATAAGAGTTGCTACTATTATGCCTAAGCGGGGCAAAATTTTAGATAGGAATAGCATTGAACTTGCGGTAAACAAAATTTCGTATGTTGTTTTGTTTGATGGTTCTGGTAAGGAAGTTGATTTGCAGACATTATCAGAAGTCGAGTCTAAAATAGCAAAATCGTCAGAAAAAATAACTGCTCTTTATAAACGTTATTACCCGTTTGGTTCAATGTGTTCTCATGTAATCGGATATACAAAAAGACAGCAAGGCATAAGCGAAGTAGGAATCAGCGGTATTGAATATACATATGATCATATATTGAAAGGCAAGTCAGGAAAATCTGAGCAGGAAATAAATTCTAAAAAACGCGTCATAAAAGAATTATCAAGCATACCACAACAAGACGGACAAGATGTACAACTGACAATTGATATTAATCTGCAAGAGAAAACCGCAGAGGTATTTAAAGATCACCAAGGCTCCGCAGTGGTAATTGATGTAAATAATGGAGAAATTTTAGCATTATATAATTCACCTTCTTACGATAATAATCTTTTTGCTAGCAGGCTATCAAATGAGACTTGGGAGAGCTTGAATGCTCCTTCATTGCCGCTCGTGAATCGTGCGTTATCATATCAAATTCCACCTGGTTCAATATTTAAAGTAATAGTTGCGCTTGCGGGTTTAAAAGACGGGATAATAACACCAGAAGAGAAATTCTCGTGCAAGGGCTATATGAAAATAGGTGAGCGGAAATTTCGTTGTCTGAAAAGCAAAGTCCATGGGTATGTATCTTTAAATGAGGCAATGGCATTATCATGCAACACTTACTTTTATAATATAGGGAAAAAAATAAGTGTAGACTCTCTGGTAGAAATGGCCAGAAAATTTGGTATTGGAAGTGGGCCACTGATTGGAACGTTTAAAGAAGAAGCTCCAGGGTTGTTGCCAGATAGAGATTGGCGTACACGAAAGCTATATTCGCAGTGGTATTTAGGTGACACTATCAACTTAGTTATAGGACAAGGGTATATGCTTACAACACCACTACAGCTTGCAGTTCTTGCAGCGAGGATTGCAACAGGAAAAGAGGTAATTCCCCGCATTAAGATGAATGAAACGATACAAGATTTTCCCGATATTGATGTGGATTGTGAGCATCTTAGCATAGTTCGAAAAGCTATGTTTGATGTGGTGAATTCTAAAACTGGAACCTATAAGAAAGGGCTAAGCGGTATACAAATTGCTGGCAAAACCGGTACACCAGAAATAAACTCTAAGGGCGAAAGTCATAAGTTATTTATCGCCTATGGCCCTTACCATAACCCGCGCTATGCAATCTCTGTGTTTATAGAACACGGCAAAGCCCCACGCCAAGATGTTGCTATAGCTAATGAAATATTTCAGTATATGCTTGAAACTATGAGTATTAAACTTCTTGCATAACCATATAACAAACTTTTATTGGGAATAGAAACGAAAAAACTTACTTGACACCCTTCGCCAGCGCCCTTATCACGATAGTGAAGCTATTGTATTTGCTTTCGCCAATCTGCAGATTAAAAGGTAAGGGTTACTTAATGTATCGGCGTCTTATGTTCAATTTTTTGCAGTATATAGATACTGTATGTCTTTACAAAACTTCATCTACATCTAGATTTTTATCTAAATAAGCTGAACGCGCTTATAAAGCGTTACAAGACATCAAAAAATGCCAATACTCGACAGAGATAGTAAAAGACTAGCTAACTCGGGGATTCTTTGTCTTTTTTTCTGCTTAGTAAATTTCTTAAACATTTGCAGCGTAGGTTAGTTGCAATTAAAAGCGGCTGAATCTCGCTTGTCAAGCGTTTAAAACATAAAAAACGCCAATATTTTAAAGCGGATAATAACCACGGGGCTTCTTTTGCCTTTTTTTTCATTTGGTAAATTTCTTAATATTTATAGCTAAACAACAACCGTCATCCCGCTACGTGTTAGCGGGATCTATGCTTTGAGATACCGCGAATGAATCGCGGTATGACGGTGTAGATGATGGTTAAGTAATTCGTCATCCCGCTGCTTGTTAGCGGGATCTATGTTAAGGTATAGTAGGGGATCTATGTTAAGAGATACCGCGAATGAATCGCGGTATGACGGTTAAGTAGGGTGTCATTCCAGTGCTCCTTTTTTTGTCATCCCAGCGTCACGCGTTAGTTTCAACATTATATCATGAACTTTCTAAAATTCATTGAGTTATGCTTTCAAACGGTAGTGCCGGGGTGTGAGTATAATAATTATCGGTACATAAAAGTCATAGCAGATAGGCTGGAAGCAGCGAGCGCTGGTGAAGTGAAACGAATAATATTCAATATGCCTCCGCGCTCGATGAAGTCCATGTGCATAAGCGTTGCGTGGCCCGCATGGATACTGGGAAACCAACCAACTGCGAGAATAATAGTTGCAAGTTATTCTCAGCGGCTCAGCGAAAAGCACTCGCTCGACACCAGGTGCGTGATGCAGTCTAGTTGGTATAGAGCGCTATTTCCAGAGATAGAACTATCCAAAGACCAGAATACCAAATATAAATTTCAAACAGTGCAGAGAGGATACAGAATCGCAACATCAGTTGGTGGAACACTAACTGGTGAAGGTGGTGATTTTATCATTGTGGACGATCCGCTCAGTTCTGCTCAAGCTTTGAGTGAAACGCTTAGAAAGCGTGCCACAAACTGGTTTGATCAGACTTTAGTAACCAGGCTGAACGATAGAAAAAAAGGAGTCATCGTTCTTGTAATGCACAGGCTACACCAGGAGGACTTAACTGGACACCTTCTCTCCAAGCCAAAAAACATATGGCATCATATTTGTTTGCCAATGATTTCTGAAAATAAGCAGGTTATTTATTCAATCAAAAAGCCAATACCTCCCGTTCCTATCATCCGAGTAGCTCAGCACTGTGCGACCAGGCGATTATATAATAAACCAGCGTCACCTGTAAGGATATTATATTCAAGAGAAGAAGGTCAGTTGTTATATCCCCTCGATGGAGGAAAAGAAGAAGTTGAGATAATAAAAGCTGAACTTGGGAGTTACGCTTTTGCTGCTCAATATCAACAAAACCCTCTGCCGCTTTCAAGTGGTATAATTAAACCAGAGTGGTTGAAACGCTATAAAAAATTTCCTGATAATCTCTCGCATATAACACAAAGTTGGGATACTGCGGTTTCAACAAGTAACATGAGCAACTTTAGTGTCTGCACCATCTGGGCAAAAATAGATAATAAATTCTATTTACTCGACGTATATCGCGCAAAGCTTGAGTATCCAAAGCTTAAAGAACAGGTTTTGTCACTAGCTGCAAGATGGACGCCACACGCAATTTTAATCGAAGCAAAAACAAGTGGTCAACAATTGGTGCAAGAGCTAAAGACAAACAGTGATTTACCGATTATTGAAATAGTGCCACATGATGACAAGCTCACTCGATTTCATCAAATTGTTCCGATTATAGAGTCTGGCAAGGTTTTTCTGCCACATCAAGCAGTATGGCTGAACGATTTTGAGTATGAGATTTTAATGTTTCCTGAAACTCGACACGATGATCAAGTAGATAGTACCGTGCAATATCTCCAGTGGGTGAGAAACAGTACCTCCAGGGTTGCAGCTATACGAGCATTGTGATTTGAGTCTACCAGTACTGGGATGACAGCTAGGAGACAACCGTCATCCCGCTGCTTGTTAGCGGGATCTAGAGATACCGCGAATGAATCGCGGTATGACGTAGGACTGCTGTTATTCCAGTGTCTGGGCACTGCCGTCTTGGATGGAAAGGCTGGATCCAAGTAGTCAGCTACTCGTATGACATCTTTGTGTTTGAGGCAAAACCAGCTATAACATTTCTTCGCAAACAAATGTTCGTACAGTTGTGGGTCGTGCACAACTCTATTCCTATAGTGAGTAGCTCCCTCCTATCTTATTTATATCATATTTTTAACTTACCCAATAACATAAATTACTTTAGCTATGCTATAGCTAAAGTGGCTTAGGTTTACTTACAATTTGAAAAACAACAAATTCGTCATTCCGCTACTCGTTAGCGCTGCGGCGGTATGATGTAGGAAAACCTTTCTTGGGTTAGCTATATCAATAGCATTGCTTTAAAAAGAGTGCCCATATTTTCAGTCAACCTTAAAAATTCACTAAAGATCCTATTCTTTTGTTCATCACTTGCGCTTTTCATTAAAGCCAGGGTTCTTTCTTTTATGCCAAAAAGATATAAAAATTCTCTTTGAGTTAAAATCTCGCAATCTACGTGTTTTAATGAATCTTTTAATGCTTGAAAGTTTACAAGTGCGGTAATATCACTATTACCAACATTCTCAAGAAAATTAGCATACTTATGTTGTTTTATCGATTGCAAAGTGCTCTTATATGCGGGGTATACATAACCGTAATCTACAATCAAAGCAGCTCCTTTATTATTATATATCTTCTTCTCAAGTTTTTTTAATATTTCAACCCCAACTGAACATATTTCCACCACTGCACCATTAAAAAATTTTCCATTTGTCATCTGAGTAGCTGACACTGGAATCCATGATTCTTTTTTTCTGGATTCCAGTGTCACGCACTGGCATGACACCAAGAGACTGCCATCATCTTGTTTTGTCACCATATTTTCATACCACCCCTCATCATGATATACAAACTGATCTATCGGAAGAGCGTCAAAGAACTCATTTGCTAAAAAAATGGTTGGTTGTTCTGGTAGGTTGTCAATATTTTTGTGCCAATTAACATCTAAGCTTTTTAATTTTTCCTTTTGTATCTTCCGTAAAGTAGGGCTTATTTCAACTAAGTGGATCAACATTGAATTAAAAAAGCTGCTGTACTTTTTAGTGACTCTTATTATATCGTGAATGAGTGTTCCTTTGCCTGGCCCAAGTTCAACTAGAGAAAATTTTGATGGCTTTCCTAATTTTTCCCATGTATGCATTATCCAAACTGCAATTACTTCACCAAATAATTGGCTGATCTCAGGTGCGGTAGTAAAATCACCATCCTTACCAAGCGGTAATTTACTTGTATAATAGCCGTATTTTTCATGGTACAAAACGGCATTCATGAAATCACTGATGGATATTGATCCTTGACTTTTGTCAATTAATTCGTGTATATAAGTGAGCATGTTATTAATAAATGTTTAACTATAGCGTGCCATAATATAAAATAGTAGAGTATTTATATATATAGTATAAACTTAAGTTTGTGAGTAACAGTGCTTCAGTTATGGACGACAAAAACACCGATTATGTTGCCCTTATACCTCAAGATGATAGTATTGAATACAAATTTGAAGAAGCTGTCAATTTTATAGAAAACAAGGTTATAAATGCTGATGGGCTAACTTTAGCGGAAGTGTTTCAAGTGCTAGTTCAAATGCTAAATGGTGATCTAGAATTGGTAAAAAAAGTACTAGCATGTGCTAATATTATGGCAAAGCATGGAATGAAGGTAGCAAAAGAGTCGCAATTAAGCAGAGCTGATGTTCGCCGAGCTTTGGAAGGTAGAGAAAGTGTTGTCAATAGACAAGATTTTATAAAGAAACCACCTCTTCCACCTGCTATAAAATCGACCAAAAAGAAAAGTAGAGGTCTTTAGATGGCTGAATCTATAAAAAAATTTACTGTACAATGTGACTTCAAAGGACAAAGTTCACCTTTTGCAATATACATAGGAAATCCAAAAAGTGATGCTCATCCAATTCATCATCAAGATTCCTGGCTTGTAAAAGAACGTGGAGGGAATATTCCTAATAAAGTAAAAGAAAGTCTACAAAAATTATATAAACTATCTCAAGAAAATGGAATCTCTTTCTCAGAGTTATGCGCGTATGCCATTACTGTGGTTAGTAATAATGATAAAAAAAGTGACGACAAGGAATAAGATAGTTTAATCCCTCAATATTTCATTTATAGAGATTTTCGATCTCGTCTTTTCATCCACTTTTTTTACTATGACTGCACAATAGGTTGAAATATTATTTTTAGATGGAATAGACCCTGGTACCACTACAGAATAAGGTGGCACTTCGCCGTAAAATACCTTGCTATTTTCTCTATCAATAATCTTTGTTGATGCCCCAATAAACACGCCTATGCCAAGGACTGATCCTTCTCTCACTACCACACCCTCGGCCACTTCGCTACGTGCTCCAATAAAGCAATTATCTTCTATAATGACAGGTGAAGCTTGAATAGGCTCAAGAACTCCACCTATTCCCACTCCACCGGAAATATGACAGTTTTTTCCTATTTGCGCACAGCTACCAATCGTTGACCAGGTATCTATCATTGTTCCTGAATCAACATATGCACCAACGTTGATAAAACTTGGCATTAGAACAACATTTGTACCTATATAAGCAGATCGGCGAACAAAACACCCAGGAACTGCTCTAATTTTTAACCGGCGAAATTTCTCCTCATTCCATTCACTAAACTTGTTACCGATCTTATCAAACCAGCAATTGGTATTGTCTATTATTTTGCTTTCTTCAGTGAGAAAATGTAATAATATTGCTTGCTTTATCCACTTATGTACTACCCATTCTCCACTTGATAGCTTTTCTGCTACTCTAATTTTGCCACTATCAAGGAGCTCAATTACCTCTTTAATTGCTATTCTTGCTGTTTTCTTTAGATTACAGTCATTAAATTTTTCTCTATTTTTCCAAATATTTTCTATCTCACTCTGTGTTTTTTTTAGTTGCAAACCTTCCATTTGTTATATATATATTGATATTAAATTTGTAGCTCTGTATCATTTGAGCTTGTTACTACTTTATATGTAAGTGCTATGAAAATACAATGTAATAGTTGTACTAAAACTTACTTAGTATCTCCTAAGCAAATTGGCGCGTCTGGAAGAAAGGTAAAATGTACGAACTGCAATCACATATGGCATGAATATCTAGAAGAAGTGTCAAACAAATCGCACTCTGCTAATATACAGGAAAAAAAAGTTAGTGGAAGGAATTTTTTACAAAATCTAGCATTTACCACTCTAGCTTTTGCAACAGCTACAGGGTTATGCGTCGTAATTGCTAACGGCATCTTTCCTAGAGAGATGAACAAAGCATACAAAACGATCAGTTTATACAAGGATTCAATAAGCTATAAATTAGGGTACAAAAAAGAACAAGCAGAAAGTCCAAATGTAAAAAAACTTGCTGTAAATAAGTTTTATCAAGACTACCTTTTTTTATCTAATTTAAGATCTAGTTAAATAGGCATACCGATATCGGTCTCTAGCTACTCAGATGGTGCTTAGGGTGACAGAGTTTTGAAAATAAGTTATTTTTTAGCAAAAAAGGCAGCTCATGAGTATTAAAATTGCACCTTCTATACTTTCAGCAGATTTTGCAAAATTAGGGGAAGAAGTAAGAAAAATTAGCGATTTAGGTGTGGATTACATACACATAGACGTTATGGATGGGAATTTCGTTCCAAATATTACAATTGGTCCTAGCGTTGTTTCTGCAATACGTAAATATAGCAATCTTCCTTTTGATGTGCATTTAATGGTCAAATCTCCTGGTAACCACATTGAAAGCTTTATAAATGCTGGTGCTGATATTATCACTGTACATGCAGAAGCAGAGATACACCTTGAGAGGTTGATAAGAAAGATAAAGTCATACAAAAATGTAAACGATGCAAAAAAACCGATTCAAGCTGGAGTCTCAATTGTTCCTTCAACTTCCCCAAGTGTGCTTGAATATATAATACATGAGCTAGATATTGTGCTGATTATGACAGTCAACCCTGGCTTTGGAGGGCAGGAATTTATTCATTCACAGTTGAACAAGATATCTACTATAAAAAAAATGATACAGGAGCGTAATCTTAAAACACAAATTTCAGTGGATGGTGGAATTAACTTTTTTAACGCAGCTGATATAATAAAAGCAGGTGCAGATATTTTAGTTGCGGGATCGGCGATATTCAAGGCTGAAGATATTAAGAAGGCCGTAAACGATCTTAAAAATCCATTGTTGTGACCCTATATAGCTAAAGTGGCTTAGGTTTACCTACAATTTGAAAAACAACAAATTCGTCATTCCGCTACTCGTTAGCGGAATCTATGCTGAGATACCGCGGCGGTATGACGTAGAAAAACCTTTCTTGGGTTGTATCCGTTCAGCTAAGCGGTGTGAGAGATGATAGATAAGAGGTTTTGGAAAGGATTGAGACCCCTTTGTTTCCATGTCAAGTATAATGAAATTATCCGTTCAAGGAATGCATTTCCCCGCTTCGATTGGGTAAAATATGAATTTTTGCGATAAACGACATAATGCCGTATCTGCTGTTCAGCATGTTTGTTTGTCAGCGGAATGTTTTCTGGGTCATCTAAAAAATTCCACATTATTCTTTCAGATTTCAAAATATTTTTTGCAACTCGAGAAGCTCCAATTGCTTCAGGTAAACGGCTTCAAGTAATACCTTGTACGTTTTCGCAATTTTCTGGCACGTCTGGTAAATCTAAAAACATCTATCTCATTTTTTAGCAAGGCCTTTTTTAGTGCAAATAATTCAGTGGCTACGTTTCTTAAGTAACAGCCCAGAACTTTAACTTCAACTATGTGCTAATCTTTCAAAATCTCTTGATAAATGTGCCCAACAGATTTGCCTGTTCTTATCGGCAAAGTAGTTGTATGCTGCGTACCTGTCGTAAGCTATTGCGATTGCAGAACTTACTATTTTGTAAAACCTTCATTCCTCTTGACTCTGTCAATTTTATAAAACTTGTTGTATTACTGGCAAACATCCAGCACCAACCAAGTTTACCTTTGTTATAATGGCTCGTTTCATCGATATGCAGAACTTCACTTTTACTTACTTCTTGCTCGATTTGCTCATATGCTTCTTGGCATTTTTCTGCAACTCTAGCCTCGCTATTTGACACGCTACCAACACTGATGTCCAGGTTGAAAATATTTTTTATAATATTTGCTACTTCTCTTTTCGAGTTCTTGTAAAATCCGCTCAGCGCCGCAATTGTTGACTTAACTTTTGGACCAAATGTATCCGCAGTAACACCTTCTGGTAGCCTGCTACTTTTTCTTTTTCCACACTTGCAACAGCGGCCATTGGTATTCCACAACATAAGGCTTAATTTCTGGCAAATCAACTTTTTGATGAATGTATGGCTCTTTCGATATCGCAATTTCTCCTCCGCACTCGCAAGAACTCTATTTTCACCACTTCATCTGCTTCCATTTTAGGACGATACTTTCCTTCATGCCCAATCTGTGCCCCTATTTTCCTGTCACTTTTTTTCTTTTTCTTCTTTAGCTTGTATAACTCTTTTGAGCTCGGTATCGATGAATTTTGTGAATTCAGACCTAGTCTTTCTTTCAATTCAGCATTTTCGATTCTTAGCGCCTTATTCTCAGATCTAAAATTTTCGTTTTCTATCTCTAACCTCTTTATCTCTGCTTTTAGTTGCTCTATCTCTATTTTAAAGCTTTCACAGAGCTGAGAAGACTAGCTAGTAGATCAGACATATTTACCACACATACTACTTGTGATATTATGTTTTTAGCACTCCTTGTCTACTTTTTATTTTACCGCTCCGCTGAACGGATACCTTTTTTTTACTGTTTGAGTATGTAAGGATTATGACGACCTATCCCAAACCTCAACTATATCCTCACTAAACTCTATTATCTTTGTTTTTTTAAACTGATAACAGTTGTTAATGAATTGAATCCCTAAATCTCCTACAAAAGGAGTGGCATCATTGCCTAAAATTTTACCACTGCGGCATATTATCAACCTGTCGATTAAATTACACTTTAATAGTTCTGTGATTAACACTCCTCCACCTTCAACTAATAATCTTGTTATACCAATTTCTGAAACAAGTTTTGATGCCATGTCCTTTAGGCAGGCTTTGCCTGCATCGTTTGAATTGACTTTCAAGTAGTTAATATTTTTTCTTTTTTCTTTTACTTCTTTATTTGTGATGACCCAAGTTATTACTTTGTCTGCAGTCTTTGCAATGTTATGCTCTTCCTTTAATCTCTCTTGACTATCTATAATTAGCCTTATTGGCGATCTACTTCCGAGTCCTGGTAATCTGCAAGTTAAGAGTGGATCATCATTAATAAGAGTATTGCTGCCAATCATAATTGCATCATATTTTGTTCTGAGCTCATGCACCCAGTTTCTCGTATTTTCACTTGTTATCCATTTGCTATCGCCTGTAAATGTTGCGATTTTTCCGTCAAGAGTTGTTGCGATTTTGCAAGCTATAAATGGTCTATGTAATTCTTTAGTGGTGAAAAAACCGACATTCAGTTCTTCTGCTTCTTTTTGCATAATACCTTGCTCAACTTCAATTCCTGCTTCTTTCAGAGCTTTAATGCCTCCACCTGAAACTCTACTATCTGGGTCAATAGTTGCAATTACTACTCTTTTTATGCCAGCTTTTATGATTTTTGCAGTGCAAGGCCCCGTGACTCTGTGATGACAACATGGCTCAAGAGTGATATATATAGTTGCGCCATGAGTTGAATCTTTAGCGTTTTGCAAAGCGACTACCTCCGCATGCGGACGCCCACCAATCCCTGTATATCCCTCACTAACAATTGTACCATCTTTTACAATAACACACCCGACAGCAGGATTTGGTGCAACATTTCCAAGATTTTTTTCTGCAAGCCTTAATGCAATTGACATGAAATGATCATCAGTCATTAGAAAGAAGTCATTTCGTATGAGGTATCAAAAATTCTTCTGTGCTCGTGTATAGCAAATCTATCTGTCATACCTGAGATATAGTCACATATTATTACTGAACGCTGAGATTCACAAGCGAGTTTGCTCCACTCTGTGGGAAGTAATCCTGGGTTTTCATAAAAACATTGAAAGAGTTCCTGTATTATGCGTTTTGCTTTGTTCATCGTTCTACTCAGTTTATAGCTTCTGTATATTTTCTCCATGTTGAATCTTTTCATTTCTTTTGTAGCATTCGCAACTTCTGGTGAAAATGTGACTAGCATTTTATTTAGACTTCTTACGTCTTCTACGCTTTTTATTTTGTGATCTTCAATATTTCTTTCAGTCTGAGAAACAACATCACTTATCATAGTTCCTATAGTTCCACTCAGTGATTCATGTATGAGTTTGCTCTGAGGCAATTCTGAATATCTGCTCCTTATGTCTTTAAACATTTTTTCAATTAAAGGAACATTCAGCAAATCTTCGATGGTTACTAAATTCGCCCTGAGTGCATCATCAAGATCGTGAACACTGTAAGCAATATCATCGGCAATTGAAGCAACTTGCGCTTCAATGCTTGAAAATTCTTCAAGTTTTAGATCATATTTTTTGTTGTATTCTAATAACAGCTGATTACTTGTAGAAGAATCCGCGTTTTGACCAAGCAAGGGACCGTTATGTTTTGCAACTCCTTCAATCACCTCCCAACTTAGATTCATACCATCAAAATCAGCATGTTTTTGTTCGAGGTAAGTTAAAATCCTTATAGCTTGAACATTATGATCAAACTCGTACTTCTCGTTATCAAGATTCAAATCTTGAACTGATTTCTTTAGAGCATCTTCACCTGCATGACCAAATGGAGGATGACCAAGATCATGTGCGAGCGCTATGCATTCAGTGATATCCTCATTTAAGCCAAGTCTACGCGCAATGGACCTTGCAATTTGTGCAACTTCAAGGCTATGAGTAAGCCGAGTGCGATAGTAGTCGTGCTCATAATTGATAAAAACTTGTGTTTTGTACTCCAATTTTCTAAACGCATTAGAGTGAATGATACGGTCCCTATCACGCTGAAAGCAGCTGCGATTCTCATCTTCTGGCTCTTTGAAGTATCTCCCTTTTGTTTTGCTTGGAAAACATGCATAATTTAATAGAAAATTATTGTTTGACATGTAAAATTTCTACTATAATAAGTTATCAATAATAAACGGTGGTTACTATGTCAACAAATTACAACATCAACTTAACTGATAATGCACTAAAAAAAATCCACTCTCTTGCAGAGCAGGAAGGGGATAAGAGTTCCATTTTACGGGTTGCAGTTTCAGGTGGTGGATGTTCTGGCTTCAAATACAATTTTCTTATGGATCAAACGAATAAAAATCTATCTTTGGATGATGAAGACGATGATTACGATGATGAGTTTGATGACGAAGATGAAGATGATGATTATGAAGAAAGCGAGGACTATAGAAGCCACTCCAGTTTTAGCGAAAAAGGTAAAGATATAGTAATTAATGATGAAAATGGCAATCCTGTATTAATGGTTGATAATTGTTCAGCAAAATTTTTAAATAACTCAGTTATAGATTATACTGAGGATCTCAGTGGTTCTGGTTTTCAAATAAAGAATGCCTTTGCTAAGTCTCAATGTGGTTGTGGTAACAGTTTTTCGGTTTAATTATTACTAAAACTTAGATGCCTTCTGGATCTTTTAAACATGGGTGGTAATGTAGCACTAGAACTAACTTCCGTAGATAAAAGCTTCAAGAACAATTCTGCTGTTGTAAAGGATATCAACTTAAGTGTCACAAGAGGGCAAGTAGTAGCGCTGATTGGCGATTCAAGTGCAGGGAAAACAACTATATTGCAAATCGCAGGCTTGTTGGACAAGCCAACTTCAGGTATAGTTACGATAGATGGAATAAATTGCACACAAGCCAGTAATAAGCATAAAACTCATGTAAGAAGAAATTTTCTTAGTTTTGTTTATCAATTTCACTATTTGTTACAAGAGTTATCGGTGTTGGAAAATATTATGCTTCCTCAACTCATTGCAGGAAAAAGCAAAGCTGAAGCAAAAAAAAATTCGCAAGCAACATTGGAAAAATTTGGTCTGGAAAACAAAGCAAGTAGTATGATATCTGAAGTTTCAGGTGGGGAAAGGCAGAGAGTTGCAATTGCAAGAAGCATTGTAAATTCTCCAAAGCTTTTACTTGCAGATGAGCCAACAGGAAATTTAGATCCAACAAATTCTTTTAAGGTGTTTTTACTGCTACATTCATACGTAAAGGAAAATAACAGCTCTATGCTTATAGTAACACACAATCATCTCCTTGCAGAAAAGGCAGACTGCATTTTCCAATTGAAAGATCGATCATTAGTGAAGTTGTGAATAGGAAAAATAGCACAATTTCTATGCCCTATACTTATCTAACCAATGATCATTAACAGAGTATAACTCGCATGAAATGCTTTCATTGCTTTTTATACATGGACTTTTTAACTTACGCTGTTTACTTAGGAAACACCCCGATAACATAAACACAGCTAAAACAAAAAATAATAGCTTTTTAAACATAACAAAACCCTTTTATTTATATTACTACACTCATTTCTCTTATTTGTAAAGATTAGGCATATTCTTTTACCCTTACCTCTTTTTTGACCTTTTGAAAAGAAATAGTTGCACTATTCAAGCGCAGTTTTATATAATTGTCCACGATTTGAGTCACTTCCTCTTCTTTATCCTTTAGAAAGTGATTAGTATCATCTATTATATGGTATTCCATGTGATCACTTCTTACTGAATTTATCAACCTTTTTGCTAATTCTGTTACATCGCTTTCTCCTGAGATTGTATCATTACTGCTTTGTATTATAAGCCCAGAAACTGGACAGGGAGAAAGAAAAGAAAAATCGTACTTAGTTACCGGAAGAGAAAGAGCAATAAAACCCACTATCTCAGGGCGGCGCATTGTTAGCTGCATAGCCACCCATGCTCCAAAAGAAAAACCAGCGATCCAAATTGGAACATTGCTAGGATTATGTTCCTGAAGCCAATCAATGGCTACCGCAGCGTCAGTTAATTCTCCTATACCCTTATCAAAAGTTCCGGTAGATTTTCCCACACCACGAAAGTTAATTTTCAATGCAGAAAAATTGTTATCGATAAAAGACGTATATGTACTATGTACAATTTTACTATCCATATTACCACCATATTGAGGATGATGATGTAAAACCAGCATAACCGGCGCGTTGGCATCTTTGCTTTGGTGGTATTCACCTTCTATCTTTCTTGTTGCATTATTTAAAAAAACTTCAACCATGGTAACTCCTAATAAGAACCCGCTTGACAGGTATTGATGACGTGAGTTATTAATTATGTATTAATTTCGCTGTTTTTGCAATAAATTTTTTATCGTGTTAAAGCTAACGTACATAGTTATGGCTATAGTTGATGGTAAACTTATTTAAGTGACAGATGAATCCATTCTCTTTAGAAAATAGTGGTTGCGTATATGCTGATTACAATGCAACTGCTCCAATTAGTGAAAATGTAAAAAAAAGTATATTTGAGGTCTTGTCAAAACAAACGCTCAATCCATCATCACTACATAAGAGAGGACAAGAAGCGAGGAAGATTCTTCAGGATGCAAGAGATAACGTACGTGGTGCTATTGGCGTTTCAAGTGATAAAGAAATAGTTTTTACGTCTGGTGCAACTGAAGCGAATAACCTTGTTATGAGAGGAATAGCAGGCTACCTGCATATAATTTCAGCTATAGAGCATCCTTCAATTCTTAATTCTGCATGTAATCCATATATAATACCTGTTAATCAGGAGGGCATTGTTGACTTTTTAGAGCTAGAAAAAATTCTAAGCGAACTTAAAGGAAACAAAGCAATAGTTTCAGTTATGATGGCAAGTAACGAAACCGGAGTTATTCAACCTATTGAGGAAATAGCTAAAATAGTACACAAGTTTGGAGCAATTTGCCACACTGACACTGCTCAAAGTGTTGGGAAAATTAAAGTTAATATGGAAGATTTAGGAGTGGATTTACTCACTTTATCCGCCCATAAATTTGGCGGTGTAGCAGGCAGTGGAGTTTTAATATTCAATAAAGAACTTGCGATAGAACCTATTATAATAGGTGGTGGACAAGAGAAGGGATTTCGTGGTGGTACGGAAAATATTGTTGCAATTGCAGGCCTTTCTGCTGCACTGCAAAATATTCCAGATCTTTTATCAAAAATGGATGAAGTAAAGGAGCTACGCGATCAATTAGAGTGTGAATTATTAAATCTTGCCAGTGACATAAGAATCTTCGGTAAAAACTCTAAGAGGCTGCCAAACACAAGTTTTATTTATATGCCAGGAGTAAAGAGTGATGTGCAGCTCATGCATTTTGACTTGAATTATATTGCAGTTAGTAATGGCTCCGCATGTTCTTCTGGAAAAGTTGAGCCTTCCCATGTTTTGCTTGCAATGGGGGCAACAAAAGAGCAAGCAGAGTGTTCAATTAGAATCAGTATAGGTCCAGAAACTAAACCACAAGACATAAAAAAAATAGTGGATTGTTGGTATAATATCTACAAGCAGAACACCTTGGTATAGATAATACGTGGTATCATGCAGGCACTGGCCGAGCATTAGATGTAAAAAATTACTTTACAACCCCGCGGTATCTCTAGATCCCGCTAACAAGCAGCGGGATGACGGTTATTAGGCTAGCTGTCATCCAAGTAGCTGACACTGGTTCCTTTATGACGGCAGTGCCCCTATGGTGTCATTCCAGTGCCCTGACTACTTGGATCTAGCAAGCTTTGCTTGCAAATAAGTCTAATACGTGTCGCGTTTTATGCCAAAACACAATTGGAGTTACATGCAAAATAGATCCCAGACTGGGATGACAAAAAAAGAGCACTGGAATGACACCATTTGCTGTGCAATTTACCTTCAAAAATGAATGTTCGTACAGCTATGGATTCATTCGCGGTATCTCACCATAGATCCCGCTGACAAGCAGCGGTATGAAGGTTATCAGTAAACATGAATTACTTTAGCTATGCAATCAGGCTTCCTAAAAACACTTTGTAGCCAATCAATTCTTGAGTATAAAAAAAATTCCTTTAATAATAAGGTATGCTAATCAGGAATTTAATAAAACAAGCAACTCAAGTAGGAAGCAGTGAAAATGCAATACGGTATGTCGAATATCTCTATCAATTTGAGAAGTTTAGAAACACATTAAACCTCACTTTGTCACTAATAAAGCAAAATAGGCTTTCGTTTGAGATATACCAAGAGGGATTAGTGGATATGGAAGAGGGAGTGTGTAAGACAATCAGGTCTTCCAGTGTAAATAGATATGTTATTGTACTGAGGAAGTCAAACCCATACATTATAGTGCATGAACTTTCACACATGGTTGAAAATGAACTGAACTTAAATTTGGAGCAGGAATTCCTCCATAAAGTTTACCAGGATATTGAACAGAACCTAAAGCAAGCAAATATTCTTGTGCAGAAAATTATCGGCCAAGTTATATTTAAGGAGATACAGGCTTATCAAACTGCAAAATCACGTGCATCTGAATTATTTGCACGCTATTTTGAGCTATTTGCTTGGGCGCAGGAGGTTTACCCTAAAGATAAAGAATACTTAATCCGCACTCAAGACTTAAACAAAGTGTTCCTTGCTACTGACCAATGGAAAAAGAGCTACCTTGATTCACAAATGATGGAGAGAATAGATAAGGAAATCAAGGAATACAGCAATAAAACTGCCACTAAAGACGTAACCAAAGTGCAAAGCAGTTGGACTAATAAATTTTCTCCTGGGGACAAAAAAATTAGCTCTATATTTGGAGATGATGATTAGCTTATAGTGCAGGCCAGACGTCATACCGCCGCGAACCGTCATACCGTGATTCATTCTTTTGGTGTACGAACATTGCAATTTGCAGGTAATTTGAGTAGTAGATGGTGTCATTCCAGTGCTTGACACTGGAATCCAGGAATTTGGATTGGGCACTAAGTTGGTGAGCATAAAAGTGGCTGATCTTATGTTAAAACACAACGTTCTTGATGAGATTACGGCAAGGCTGGATTCCAGTGTCAAGCACTGGAATGACACCATTTGCTGTGCAGTTTACCTTTAAGAATGAATGTTCGTACAGTTGTGCGCGGTATCTCATCAGCTAACACGTAGCGGAATGACGGTTGTCGGTAAATCTTTTAGCTATAGAAGTTAACTTTGCAGTTAACTTCTACAGCGTTTCAAAGTATAGTTTTGGTAATACAGTAACTAAATATACATGAAAACCATTTTAGCTGTTGAAACAAGCTGCGACGAAACTGCAGTAGCGATTGTAAATAGTGACAAGCAAGTCCTTGCTCACGAAATTCTCTCCCAAGCAGAACACAAAAAACGTGGTGGGGTGATCCCTGAAATAGCTTCACGTGCTCATATGAAGCATTTAAGTGGTCTAATAAAAAGCGCCGTGGAAAAATCTAACCTTAACTTTTGTGACCTCAATGCAATTGCAGCAACATCAGGACCAGGACTCATAGGTGGATTAATAGTTGGTACAATGATGGCTAAAGCAATTGCGCATGTAGCACAAAAACCGTTCATTGCAGTGAATCACTTAGAAGCGCATGCATTGGTTATTAGGTTACTGCATGAGGTAAAATTTCCATTTTTAGTCCTACTAATATCAGGTGGTCACTGTCAATTTTTAATTGCACAGGATGTAGGTAAATACATTAAACTTGGAGAAACGCTCGATGATTCACTAGGAGAAGCATTTGATAAAGTTGCTAAGATGCTGGGTTTAAGCTATCCCGGAGGGCCATTAATTGAAAAGTTAGCTAAAAAAGGCAATGGTGCAAGATTTAAATTGCCAAGGGCAATGATAAAACGTTCTGGATGTAACTTTTCGTTTTCTGGAATTAAAACAGCAGTAAAAAACTTAGTGCAAGAACTTAAAATGAGCGAGCAAGATGTGTGTGATGTATGTGCTTCGTTTCAAGAGTGTATTAGTGACATACTGCTGGACAGGGTTAGTAATGCGATTATTATGGCCGAATCTTTAAATATCAAAATCAATGACTTTGTGATTACCGGCGGAGTTGCAGCAAATAATTTCTTGAGAGAAAAATTAAAACAACACATAAACTTAAACATATTTTTTCCTCCCAACAACCTATGTACAGATAATGCAATAATGGTTGGATGGGCAGGAATTGAAATGTTACAGAAAAGCTATATAGATTCTCTCAATTTTGCACCAAGACCTAAGTGGGAGTTAGAGAGTTATTAAAAGCTCTCAATTCTGAATTATAGCTAAAGTGACTTAGGTTCTCTAATTGCACATAAGTCAACAATAATTTTCACACAAATCAAAACAGCATATCTTCTCCATAATCCTTGGTAATTTTACATAAGTTAAAAGTAGCATATGGTTCTCTCCGCGGTCTGAGATGACAATAAATTTGTCAAGCCGCATTATACTTGTTAGGCGGAAGTGGACGGCAACATATTTACCACGAAGTCTAACTAAGTTCTTGCTTGTCCCTTCCATCGGCATTGCTATCTTTATTTTCAATAAAATTATTGTCCTATGCTCTTTTGATGTTTATTGATAATAAAATTCTGTTTTATCAACCAACATCCTATGCATAATTACAGCTAATTTTCTTGCTACTGCTACAATTGCTTTTTTCATTCCTTTTTTCTTCGCAACCCCAGTTTTTTAATTTAAATGTCCTCTTGGTAACTGTAAGCATTGTTTGTGCAGCTTCATATAACATACTTCTACATTCCGCTGGTCCCATCTTTGATATGCTGCCATGCCGATCAACTTCTCCAGAAGAATATTGCCTTGGTGTCAACCCTATATATGCTCCAACTGTATCAGATTTCTCAAACCTATTGGGTTATCAATTGCAGCTTTATACGTCATTGCTACTATAATCCCCACTCCTGGAACAGTAGTTAACAATTTACAATCATCGTCTTTTTCACCTTGTTCTGAAAGCATTTTGTCAAGCTTTCTTAATGACTTTTCTATTGCTTCCAAACTACAAACTAACGCTTCAATTGAACTCCTACTGATTTCATCCAAATTATTTATTGCCTCTTGTATTCTTAAAGCGAAAGTTTCAAATTTTGATCCTTTATCGACCATGTATCTTCAACAACCCTCTTATTGTTCCAATAACCTGCTGTTTGCTACACATTAGCTGTCTTCTGCTTCCAAGCGCTATTTTAATTTGACAACTGATTTTACTAACACTTCTCATCATCTGCGCTATACCCCTCGCATCGTTTTTATCATTCTTATTGATTCTTGCAGACAACGCTGCTGCCATATGCCTTGCATCTACACAAATTACTGGTAATCCAAAACTCCTTAACTCTTTGCACATTGATATTGACAACTATCCACTTTCTATTCCTATGGGTTCGTATTTTTTGCCTTGGCTAATCTGCTATTGCCTTACTTTCGCTTGCAACAACTTCTTCCTTAACAACTTTTCCTTTCTCATCAACGATACTTATAAAAGTTTCTTTTAATGAGATCGCTATAATATTTCATGACCTACTGTAAAAGTTTAAATTATTTTTGAAGAACCAATTCATTGAATTTGTTACTTCGTGCTAAAATAATGGAGTATGTCTCTCCATCATTCAATAGCAATTACAGTATGTTTAGCTATAATTTGAAAAACAAAAATTCGTCATCCCGCTGCTTGTTAGTGGCTAAGAGATACTGTGAATAAATCACGGTATGACGGTTAAGTATCCCGCTACATGTTAGCGGCTGAGATAACGCGAATAAATCGCGGGATGACGTGTTGCTTGGGTCAGCTATAGAAGCAAAACTCATCATTTTGAAAGAGGAGGAGATTTTTCCGGACCCTCAGCGGAGATTGATTTTGGATCTGATAATTCTGTATTTACCTTGATTGGCTCTAATGGAGTTTTCTGCTCTTCCGGTTTATCATCTGGAATTGGAACAGGCCAATCCATAATGTTTTGCGGTATAACTTCTGTTTCTTTAGCTTCTTTTTGACCTGTTGAAGATGATGCATCAATTCCTGCATTTTTAGTAACTTCTTGTTTGAGTTGTTTATTTTCTTCTTGTAATTGCTTTAAATTTTTCTTTAACTCGTCAATCTCTCTTATTTTTTGTTTTAATTGTTCAGATATAGTTAGTTTGTCTCTAGTCAAATTTTTGTTTTCTTGTCTTAACCCACTAGCTATTCTGCTTGAGTTGTTGTTTACAGCTTGTATACCTTGGTCTTGCTGCTGCATGCTTGTTCCTCTACTTTCATATTCAACTTCAGTTTTAGTTGCCTGACCTTTTTCCTGCTGTAATATGTTCTGCAGTTGCTCTAGACTTTCTTTGACAGACTTCAACTCTTCTTGTAACATGTCTTCCTTTTCTTTATAACTCTCTTCGAGTTCCGCAAGTGTGGATTTTAAGGAGTCACGTTCTAAGCTTAGATTGTCACGCTGCTCTGCAAGTTTGTTAATTTCATTTATAGCCTCATCTACACCTTTTAATCTTTCTTGTTCATCGTAGTCATCGTCAATGTATTCATCAGTGATTTCGGACTCTTCATCATCAATCTTGCTTTCAACAGAAAAAGAACTTCTACGAGAAGAAGGTGTGCTAGGAGAGAAATACCCACTGCTGCTCGGTGTAGGTGACTGTGGTGATATATGTGGATCTTTTGTAAATATTTCCTCTGCTGGTACTTGCTGATCATCTACACTCCTGGACATGCCAGTAAAAGCTTGATACAGAGTTTTTCCGTTGATAAAAACTTCTTTATTTTGTCCGACTAACTTTAATACTTCTTCTGAACTCGTTATTCCTCCAAATTTTGGCTCACCAATAACACTCTGTATACCACCAGAATCCAATTTTACGGTCATGCTACAGTCTATGCTGTTACCTTCAGAATCCTTAGCCTGCCAATTAATGGTCATTTCACATGAGCTTGAACCAGTAAAATCATAGTGCCTTTCGCTGCCTTTTTTGGTTGCAGTTATTTGACTATCTTTCCCTAAAGATATGTTATAAACCTTACCTTCACTGCTGGCCCTTAAAATATTGCTAATTTCTATTGGTTTTTCTTCATTTTCAAATCTAATTTTGAAGTCATTATCTTTTGTTGAATACGCTAAGAAATTTTGACCAGGCAGAGACGACTTAAGTTCTTTATGCGTTGCGTCTATTGATTGCTCAAATTTTTGGAACTCCTTTTCCCACTTTAAATTTATCTGTCCTGTAATGTTCTCATCTTTGCGTAAAGGACCAATAAAGTACCAGATGAGATTTTCTTCCTTTAGTTTTTTTATAAAATCCTGAAGATCGTTGCAAGATTCAATGACACTTAAAATATCATTTTTCTTCTGTTCATCTACATCTAAACTTTGACTTTCAGCTATAAATACATTTTCGTTTTCCTGTGGCATAATTTTACATTTTAAAAAATATACTATAATATTAACAGATTTCTTTAAAAAGTCAACTAATTGTTGGATAAATAAACTTGAGCATTTGGCTAAAATGTTATATAGTAGTCACTTCAAGAAGTACAGTATGGACAATACCATTATAAGAAAATACGATATTAGAGGTATAATAGGCAAAGATTTGCAGATTAATGATGGGTACGAAATAGGCAGAAAGTTTGGCCAAACCGTAGCTAATGTTTGTGTCGGCTACGATAGTAGAATAGATTCACCAGGTATAGAAAGAGAATTAATTAGGGGCTTAACTTTATCCGGTGCAAATGTTATACGCGTTGGACTATGCTCTTCACCTATGCTTTACGCTGCAACACAAATCACACAGGCGGATCTTGGTATCATAATAACTGCCTCTCATAACCCCAGCGAATATAATGGCTTTAAATTTTTTAGTAATAAGAAAGTCTTCTCAGATCAAGAGATAAAGGAAATTATAAGCAGTCCAATTAAAAACAGCACAAGAATTGGAAGCTTAATTAACATAAATATATATAGTGAGTACATTAGCATATTGAAAAGTGCGGTAAAGAACAATAATACACAAAAGTTAAAAATAGCCTGGGATTGTGGAAATAGTCCAGCAAGTGGAATCATAAGGTATATTGAAAAGATCTTGCCCGGTCATACGCACATCGTAACCAATAACTCTATAGATGGGGCATTTCCACTGCATGATCCAGACCCCATAGAGGAAAAGAACCTCGCTCAATTAATTGACATTGTGAAGGAATATGAATGTGATCTTGGCATTGCGCTAGATGGCGATAGCGATAGGGTGCGCTTAATTGATAATAAAGGCAGTATTGTTTCCAATGACCATTTATTTATAATTTTTGCACGTGAAGTGTTGGAGGAATATCCAGAAAGCAAAGTTATTGCTAACGTAAAAATGAGTATGAAAGTGCATGATTTTGTTAGCAAGTTGGGAGGGCAAGTTATCACCTGTGCTACTGGACATTCACTAGTTAAGAAGAAGATGGTAGAGGAAGAGGCAAAGTTTGCTGGTGAATTAAGCGGGCACTTCTTCTTTTCTGAGCTAAGTTTTGATGATGGGCTATATTCTGCTGTTAAAGCAGTTGACATTTTGCTTAAGAAAAACCAAAGCCTATCTCAGGTGATTGAGGATTTACCGAAGTTATATATCACTCATGAAGTGAAGATTGTAGTGAAAGATGAGAAAAAGTTTCAAATAATTGAGTCAATAAAGAAAACACTGGAGCAGCAAAATATTGTATTTTCAGATCTTGATGGTGTTAAGGTAACCGATAATAAAGGTTGGTGGCTTCTTAGGGTATCAAATACGCAAAACTGCATTACAGCAAGATGCGAAGGAGAGACTTTAGAGGGTTTTGAACTTACTAAAAAGGTTTTGTTCCATTACATTGATGAAGCAAGGTCTTTAAATTGTAGCTACTCACAGAAATAAATTTGATTTATAAAATTGACATGAAAGTATAAAGATAAATAGGCTAAATGTACTTATCACCTGGTCAGGCTGCAGCATTATTTCGTGTAACCGTTTGCGGGTCCACTTAATTCTGCAATTCTTTGATCTCACTCATGGAGAGGCCAGTAAACTTAACAATAGTGGTGACATCAACATTATTAGCCAGCATTGTTTTTGCAACTTCAATTTTTCCTTCCTTTTTAGCATCATCAAGTTTTTGTTCAAGAACAGCCCGTTCATCACGAATACGTTTTATTTCCTGTTCGTAGGCAATAAATTCTTTCTCTGACCAGTTGAATCTATTTAGTTCTTCATAGGCCTTTTTAATTATTACATCACTACCTATTATTTTTTCCAGCTCTTCCTCACTAGTCTCATCTGCATATTTAAAGAAGTAGATCCATTTTTCAACTATATTTGAAAGCTGATCCTCTTTAGTTTTTGGAAATTTTGGCAATTCAATAAATATGAAGTAAAAATCTTTTAGATCGTGTTCATTAGTATCTTCATCCCGAATAGTATGCTTTGATTTATACTCAGACTTGTCCGGAAACAGGATACAATCTGCTATAGCAATAAAGATAATTTCCTTAAGGTTATGATACTGGTCACCTTTATCAGCTTGCCTTGAGTAAGCTTTAGCAGCATAGTATTGGGCACGTTTTTCAAATCCTTTTGTTTTAGCGACCTGGTCAGGTAAGGAAGCAGTATTACTACTACTCCCTCCCTTAGAAACGCAGCATGCAGGTTTCCCCACACTACGCTTGAGCCCCTTATCTAAGTTCTTCTTTTCTCGAACCGGCTTGTCTTTCATAAATCCTCAGAATACATCAACTTTAGTGGTGACACTAACAGTAGAGAACCTTCTCTTGAAAAGGAGCTTGCTAACATTCTTGTTCGTTTCACTCTCTCATCAAAATACTTTTTCCATTTTAAGTCAAGTGGATTTGCATCCGCCCTGATTTTAACATGACGTCTAATAGGAATGTCGCTTAGTTTGAGTAAGCTCATAAACCTTATTTCCTTTGGTTTGTTCTTGCATACAGAAGTAGCAAAGACCCATTGACGATGATTCATTACTTTAAAGTAACGATTTTTTATCCAACGTAATCCTTTACGGGGATGTCTTGTCTTTGCCCATTTCCATAAACTATGCCAAATTTCATTGTCTATCTTGCTGAACGCTTTTTTAGCACACACATGACGGTAGTAGTTTTCCCATCCTCTTAATAAAGGGTTGAGTGATTTAATTACTACAGCTTGTGAACTGCCTATATTTGCTTTTATTAATGCACGCACTTTTTTAAGAAATCTCTTAATACTTTCCTTCGAAGGCGTAATAAATAATTTCTTACTATATCTACGCACATTACAGCCAAGAAAGTCGAACCCTTTTGTAATAAATGTAATCTTTGTCTTTTTTTCTGACAGAGCTAGACCTCTTTCACGAAGAAAGGATGATACCATAGGCTTGACTTCATCTTCCAGTAACTCATGTGTGAAACCTGAAATAATAAAGTCGTCTGCGTACCTGATTAAATTTACTCCACTTCTGATTTTGTCTCTTCTTTTGCTACCTAATTTACCAAAGCGACTTTCTAATAACCGTTCAAGACCATCTAAGGTAAAATTAGCTAGTATTGGAGAAATTATACCTCCTTGCGGAGTGCCAGCAGTTGTGGGATACAAGGTTTTTGACTCTAGGAAACCAGCCTTTAACCAACTGTGGAGAATTTTTTTCTCCATAGGAATATGCTTCATAAGCCATTCATGGTTAATGTTGTTAAAGCACCCTTTGATATCGCCTTCTAATATCCATTGTGGTCGATTGCGCCTTGCCAATAATAAGTGACAAGCCTTAATAGCATCTGCGCAGGATCTTTTGGGCCTAAAGCCGTAGGAGTGACGATCACTGATTGTTTCAGATATCGGTTCCAGAGCAAACAAATACAATGCTTGCATAGCTCTATCTTTTATCGTGGGTATTCCAAGAGGTCTTCTTTTGCCATTAGATTTATTGATATAAATTCGTTTTAGCGGGGAAGGTTTATATCCTCTTTGCTTTAACTGCTTTATTCCTTGAATTTTAGCATTGCAAGTTAACCACAGTTGACGATCTACACCTGCCGTGTTTTTCCGTGGTTTTCATTTACTCTTTTAACAGCTAAAGCTTTGCTACTAAAGGAGCGTGTGAGAAGATGTTGTAAAGCTTTCACCTTACCCCATCTTCCTTGTTGGACAGCCTTAACAATACGTCTTTGTAGCCTCATAACAACTTTTTGGCATTTCTTCCGGAGTAACTGGTTCCATGCTTCGGAGTTGTTGGTAGGTGCACTTACAGTTGTACTTGTAATCATCTGCTTTCCTACCTTAAGTGGTTAACAAAGTTTCTTGTCATGAGGGACCAAATGGAAGTCTGCTCGTTTTCACGCGAATTAATGTTACAAATTCTATCCATTTCGTTACAAAATGGCATTCGCTTTCTCCATTATCCTTTACCTGCACATCCATCAGCATTCCTTGCGGGTTGCCTGCCATATAGGCGAAAATACAGGCTTACCCTGTTCCTTCTATCATACAACAGTGGGTTAGGTGGCTTCTCTATACCGGTGATTTGCGTACATCCAGAAATGAAAAATGTCACATTACCTTTTGGTCGGAGCTTATCAGCATCTTTAGCTCTTTAATCGTTACGATACTTATGAAGCTTCACTTACGTTCACCATACCACTAAGCCTAGCCCTCCAACCACATGATGCTTGTAGTTTATGCTTTCTCTCACGATTGAGCATCTTCTTTATCAAGAGGAGGTTCATTGTCCGCATCGCTCGGCACCAACCGGTTACCCGATTCGCACTGATGCGTAGACTCAGATGGCAAAACATCTGGTTTAATAAGTTTTAGGATTCTTTCAGTTTCTTTCTGAAGGAATTCCTCTCCTTTTAAACAATATGACCGAAGACTTTCAGGTCGCACCATTTCGACTATTACTTGCACCCCATTTTCATCCCTGCAAAGAACATCAACGATACTTTGTTTTTTAGAGGCAATTCCAGCATCTTGAATAGTGCTGAGGAATTCTATTTCTTTTATTTCATCTTTGCCAGTGAACCCCAAAATATCATTGAGAAAGTGAATGAGGATGTCTTTACTTTTTTCAGTACCAAAAATACGCCGGAAAGAGTAAGAGTTCAATGGACTAAGATATTTACCCATCGAACCCTCCTCTAGGAACCGTACGTGAAAGTTTCCCTTCATACGGCTCGAGCCACCTTAAGTCCTTTTCTTTAGAAACGGCAACAGTTTTTATCGAATATTTGGACATATCAAATTCCTTCTTAGAACTAACATTAATCATACCTTACCATTTTTGCAAAGAGAAGAGTTTTTTTGATTGACGTTCTTTAAAGTAAGCATACCACTCTTTATCATAGGGGTTAGCTACTGCTCTAATTTTCTTATGGCGGCGAATTGGTACACTTGTCGCTTGGAAGAGTTCTTTCCATTCAATTATGTTTTTATTCTTAGCCAGTACTGCAAAACACCATTTTCGAGACTCCTTGACTTTAAAGTATTTACCTTTAATCCAACGTAATCCTTTATTAGGATGTCTGCGTTTTGACCAGTGCCATAAGGCTTTGAAGATCTCATGGTCCACTTTTTCGTAAGCTTTTCTCGCACATATTCCTTGATGGTAATTGGCCCATCCTCGAATTTGAGGTGTAAGCATATCAATTACTTTTTCTTGGGTTTCTGCGTTCTTCTTGCGAATTAGGTACCGGATGCGCTTCAGAAGTCTGTTTACACTTTTTTCTGAAGGTTTGATGATTAGTTTTGTTTTGTACTTGCGTACTGTCTGACCGAGAAAATCGAATCCCTGTTCTATGTGTGTGATCTTTGTCTTTCCTGCCGATAAAGATAGCCCTCTTTGGCTCAGGAAGTCCTCTACAAGCCGTTTGACTTTAGTCTCTAGAGTTTCTTTCGATTTTCCAGTTACTATAAAATCATCCGCATAGCGGATCATGTGTACACCATATTTCTTGCGTTTTTTGGTTCCCTTTTTTCCGAAATGTTTATTGAAAACATCATCAAGACCGTCGAGAGTTAAATTAGCAAGTACAGGAGATATAATTCCACCTTGTGGAGTTCCTGCTATTGTGGGATGTAGCATTCGTCTTTCTACGAATCCAGACCTTAACCATTTATTTAGGATACTCTTTTCCATTGGAATTGAGTTTTTCAACCAGTGGTGGTCTATTTCATCGAAACACTTCTTAATATCCTCCTCTAAAATCCATTGCGGAGCATCACGTCTTGCCAATGTTATGAAAATTTGACTTACCGCATCTGCTGCTGAACGATGCACCCTGAATCCATATGAGTGAGTGTCTCCTATTGTTTCTGCAACAGGGTCCAAGCCCATAAGGTATAAGGCTTGTATCGCACGATCTTTTATAGTTGGAATACTAATCGGCCGCTTGCCGCCCTCAGGCTTGATTAGATAAATGCGTCTCATAGGTTGAGAGCGATATCCACGTCGCTTTAGGCTAGCAATTCCTTGAGATTTAGCTGAAGGACTTTGCCACAACTGATTATCAACACCAGCCGTGTATTTTCCTTTGTTCGAAGTTACGCGTTTCACTGCTAATGCTTTAGCACTAAAACTACGTGTGAGAAGATGTTGTAAAGTTTTCACTTTATTCCATCTCCCATCTTTTGTTGCCTGAACAATACGAGCTTGTAGCTTCCTGGTTTTTTTCTTACATTGAGACCAATTAATTTGGTTCCAGTGCTCGGCAGTACCGAAAGGTGCACTTACAATTTTACCTGTAACCATCTGCTTTCCTCTCTTTAAAAGTTTTACAAACAATCTTGTCCAAGATGACCATTGTGGACGTCAGTTCTCTTTCGAGCCAGGTAACGTTAAACCTGTATCACATCCATTACAGATGAGCGTTCACTTTTTCCACACTCCCAATCCCACATACCCATAAGCCTTTCTCACGATCGACCTTACTGAATATCCAATATTGGTACTCAGAGATATATGGGGTTTCCTTGTTCCACCTATTAAACAACAACGGGTTAGGATTGATCTCTACACCGGTGACCTTGATGTTTGCGTATCAAATGCGTTCAGTTTGATAACCAGTCTACTTACCTTTTGGTTCAAGCCTATCAGTGTCTTTGGCTTGTTCGACGTAACGATGCTTAGGATCATTTGCTTGCGCTATCCATACCATTAACCCTAGCCCCCGTGCCAACTCGACACTTATAGCATTGTTCTTTCTTCGCAGACCGAACTTCTCCTTTTCAGGCGGGTTCATTGTCCTAAACGCTTTGCACAAAGCATTACTGCTTTTGTACAGTCTAGTAGGGTACGAGCGGCAAAACACTCGGTTTAGTCAGGGTGACCTGCGAAACAATTTAATAAGCGACTTTTCACGTCGCACGAACGCAACATCATTCTTGGGGTCGAGAAATTTAGAAAGAGCCATAAAAAAATTTTTAAATGTATCTTTATATTATATATTCTTATTGATAATAATTCAATAATTTGTCATCTTTTTTGTTAACTTTACTGATGTTGCCAGAAGGAACGTTGTTGCAAAATTTTGTAAAATTTATTATCCTAAGGTTTCAAGTTCTCACAGGTTTATTGGAACTATACGTACAATGTGTTTGTCAGTGAAAATCCGGAGAAAATGATGGGGGAAAAGTTAATACATTACTTTAGCCAGGGTAAATGCGAAGGCAATGCAGAAATGAAAAATCTGCTGGGAGGAAAGGGGGCAAATTTAGCAGAAATGTGCAATGTTGGCATTCCTGTTCCACCTGGTTTCACAATTTCCACCTCTGCTTGCAAAGTCTATTATCAAGACAATAGATCTTCTGTTATCCAAGTAGCTGACTACTCGGATCCAGAAAAAAATGTGGTCACGCACTGGAATGACATATGTAGTGGAATCAAAAACTACATGGCGATGCTCGAAAATGACATCGGTTGTAAATTTGGGGATTTAAATAATCCTTTATTAGTTTCAATACGCTCTGGTAGTGTTAGTTCAATGCCGGGCATGCTTGATACTATTTTAAATGTTGGTCTAAATGATGAAACCGTTGTTGGGCTTGCAAAAAAAAGTGGCGAACGTTTTGCTTACGATAGCTACTGCCGTTTCATCATGATGTACTCCAATGTTGTACTACAGCTTGATCATCACCTATTTCAAGATGTTGTTGATAATGAGCAGCAAAAGAGTGGAGCAAAAAGCTTAGCTGATCTTGATGTTGATGTTTTAAAGAGAATTGTTAACGATTTTAAAAAGATAGTATATGAAAAAACTGAGAAACATTTCCCGCAGAACGTTGAAGAGCAATTGTTAAACTCAGTTAATGCAGTATTTGCCTCTTGGAAAAATGATAGGGCTGTTTCCTATAGAAGAATACATAATATTCCTGAAAACCTTGGAACAGCGGTCAACGTGCAAGCAATGGTTTTTGGTAATTTAAATGATAATTCTGCAACTGGTGTGATATTTACACGAAATCCTTCAACTGGAGAAAAAAAATACTTTGGTGAATTTCTGATTAATGCTCAGGGTGAGGATGTGGTTTCTGGTGTTTATACTCCTATGCCAATTGACGGAGAGCAAAAAAACACCATGGAGAAGTTGCTGCCAAGTGTCTACCGAGAATTATGCGTGGTATGTGAAAAACTTGAAAGGCATTATAAAGACATGCAGGATATCGAATTTACTGTGCAGGACGGTAAGTTATGGATTTTGCAGACTAGGTCTGGCAAGCGCACGGCTGAAGCTGCTATTCGCATAATAGTTGATATGGTAAACGAAGGAACGATTACAAAAGAAGAAGGAATATTGAGAATTGATCCAAAAACTTTTGACAATTTATTGCATCCAGTTCTTGACGTTAAGGGTGACCAGAAAGTAATAGGGAAGGGACTGCCGGCTTCTCCAGGGGTTGCTTCTGGATATGTAGTGTTTAGTGCAAGTGATGCTGAAAAAGCTGCAGAGCAGGGTAAAAAAGTGATTTTAGTAAGGTCAGAAACGAGTCCTGAAGATATTAATGGAATGAATGCTGCAAGTGGCATAGTAACAGCACGGGGAGGGATGACCTCGCATGCTGCTGTTGTAACCCGTGGAATGGGTAAGCCATGCATTTGCAGTGTGAGTGGACTTTATATCGATAAAGATGGAACTTTCTTTTCTGTAGGGGATGCAAAAGTAAATAAAGGTGAACCAATTACCATCAACGGAGGAACAGGGGAGGTTATGCTTGGCATTCTTCCTACAATTTCACCTGAATTATCGCAAGAATTCAAAACGATAATCAACTGGATAGATGAAATCAAAACGATCAAAGTGAGAGCGAACGCTGATACTCCAAAAGATGCAAAAATTGCAAAAGAATTCGGTGCAGAAGGTATAGGCTTATGTCGCACAGAACATATGTTTTTCGCTAGTGATAGAATCGAATTCATTCAAAAATTGATAATAGCTGGCGATGAAAATGAAAGGGCAAATGCGCTCATTAAACTAGAAGAAATGCAAAAGTCTGATTTCAAAGAAATATTTTCTATTATGGAGGGCAGGGAAGTCACTATACGGTTGCTTGATCCACCTTTGCATGAATTTTTACCCAATGATCAGTCTACTATAGAAAAAATTGCCAAATCACTTAGTAAGTCAGTTGAGTCAGTAAAAAATAAAATAGCACAGTTATCAGAAAAGAACCCAATGCTTGGCCATCGAGGTTGTAGACTTGCTATTTCTCATCCTGAAATATATAGCATGCAGATTAGGGCAATACTTAGTGCTGCAAGTGAATTAAAGAAAGAAAAGAAGATAGAAGTGGAGCCTGAAATCATGATTCCTTTTATCATGAGCGAGAAAGAATTTATTCTGATATGCGAGCTAGCAAAGAAAGAATCCTCTGTTATCTCAGCTGGGATCCAGACGCAGATTCCAGCGTCACGCGCTGGAATGACATCAGACAAGGCTTATTCAATTGGAACGATGATAGAACTACCAAGAGCAGCACTGATTGCTGATAAGTTAGCAAAACATGCAGAGTTTTTTAGTTTTGGCACTAATGATTTAACGCAAACAACCATGGGACTTTCAAGAGATGATTCAGTTAATTTCCTCGATTCTTATAAGGAAAGCAACATATTCGAAAACGACCCATTTGAAGTGCTGGACATCGAAGGGGTAGGGGAGTTAATCAAGATAGCCATTGAAAGAGGCAAAAAAACCCGAAAAGAAATAAAACTGGGTATATGTGGAGAGCATGGAGCAGGTCCAAAATCTATAGAGTTTCTCATCGAATCAGGGGTAGATTATGTTTCATGCTCACCCTATAGAGTACCGATTGCAAAGTTAGTGGCAGCACAGTTTAGTGTTAGATCTAAATTTGCTAGGTAAGTATAGTGGCAGTGTTGGCTACTCATATGGTTTGAGCCCACCAGAGGGTGTCATTCCAGCGCGTGACGCTGGAATCTAGTTTTTATTATGGCCTTTTGGATCCCAGTGTCTGGGCACTGGGATGACATCCTGTTACACGTTCAACTTCATTCTCTCTCATCTCCCTATAACTTGGTAATGTAGAATTTTTTACATGCAACCCGGTATATATTGCAATCAAAGCAGCTATGACACTGCAAACTACTGCACCAGCTACAAATGGAACCATCACAGCAGCAGTAATGAATAATCCTGTAATAACAACTCCAACAACATCTTTTGTCAATGAGGTGTAAAAATCCTTTTTGCTCTCTTTATATTTAGTTTCTTGTTCATTTGGCATAGAAAATTGAGCATCTACAAAGCCGTTAGCTTTATTATCATTATTTGGTGTGGCAGTTTGGTCAATCCCTGTTACTACAGGCGTTTTATTTTCGTTATTATGATGCTGACCGTTACCACTATTTGGTGTAACAGTTTGATTGGTATTTGTCTTCTTTGTTAATATAGAAGGCACTGTTACTACAGGCGTTTCATTTTTGTTATTATGATGCTGACCGTTACCACTATTTGGTGTAATAGTATGATTTGATAGACCATCGCCGTGAGTTCTTACATTACTAGACTTATCATTACCGCTTGACATAGCGGATGTGCCGGCGTTTGTTGATACTACAGGAGATACTGGTTTATTAATAACACTCCTACCGTTACCACTATTTGGTACAGTAGTTGGATTTGTTTTTTTTGTTGATGTTGCTATAGATTTACTAGTGGCATTACTATTACTGCCAGATCCTACTTTAATTTCCTCATTAGATATTTTTTGCTTTTCTTGTTTCTCCTCTATCGCTGACACGAGTAACGTAACAAGTTTTTCATTGTTTTTGTCTATAGCCTTATCTAACGCATTACTCTTTAATTGTTGACACAACTTGTACAGCTTGCTTTTAGGTATTAGCTTTGATTGTTCTGCGTTAACATTTTGTAAGAGTAGATCTAAAATTTCGGTATTACCAAAATGGACAGCGTAATTTAATATAGATTGACCATTTATAGTTTTGGGAATATGGCATGTTTCTTCTTGTTGGGAAATGATACTAATAATTTTTAGCTCATTTTTAAAGAGAAATTTTATAAAATCTAGATTACTTTTTTCAATTGCAAGTGCTAATAGTAAATCTCCCAACACACAGCCATTATGAAATTTTTGCTTTAGATCAATTCTTGCATTTAGCTCTTTACTTAATTCTTCAAGACTTGCTTGAGGCTTCTGTTTTACAGTCTCATTTATATTTAGATACAACTCTCTAATATCATCATTACTATATATCATAACTAACCCTACTACTATATGTTAGTTCATTATAGCAACTTTCCCACAACCAGTCAAGGCATATTGCAGTTTCAAGCAGCATGATATATATTGAATATAGTTCTTAAAGCAAATGATGGAAGATTTAGCCTATAAATTAGTTAAAGTGACCGAAGCTGCAGCGCTTGCTGCATATAAACTAGCAGGCTTCGGCGATGAAAAAAAGGCTGATCAGGTTGCAGTTGATGCAATGCGTACAGTATTAAATTCAATGGAAATAAATGGTACCATCGTAATTGGTGAAGGTGAGAGAGATGAAGCGCCGATGCTATATATTGGAGAGAAGGTTGGCACTGGAAATGGTCCTGAGATTGACATTGCTGTTGACCCACTTGAAGGCACTACGATTTGTGCTCATTACAAATCAGGGGCAATGTCCGTTCTTGCTGCAACGAAAAAAGGTAATTTTTTACATGCACCTGATGTTTATATGGAAAAGATAGCAGTAGGAAAAAATCTTCCAGAGGGTGTAGTCTCACTAAAAAATAGCATTGAAAAGAATCTAGACAATTTAGCCAAGGCAAAAAAATGTAAAGTGAATGATCTCGTGGTAACTGTACTTAAACGTGAAAGGCATGGTGAATTAATAGAGAAAATCAGGAAATTAGGAGCAAAAATTAAACTAATAGATGATGGTGATGTTGCGGCCATAGTTTCACTAGTAAATGGCAATCATGATATGTATATCGGTATAGGAGGAGCACCAGAGGGAGTGCTTGCGGCTGCAGCGCTAAGCTCTATCGACGGACAGATGGAGGGAAGATTAGTACTTGATACGGATCAGTTAAGAGAAAGAGCAAAAAATTTAAATATTGATGACCCAGAAAAAGTCTACGCCGTAAAAGATATGGCAAGAGGTGAATCAGTGTTCATTGCAACTGGAGTAACAAGCGGAGAACTTGTGGATGGAGTTAAATTGAATCATAATACCTATTCAACTAATTCTTTAATAATTCTGCCTAATAGGCTGATGAAGCTGCAAACAATGCAGAACTTATGTTAGCTTTTTTAGTTTCTAATTTTAGCTTTACAACATTTAGCATTAAGATATAATCAAGTTTACTTATAACAATAGAGGTGTGAAATGTTTTCTAGTGTTATAAATCTATTTAATGGTTTGTACAAAAATTCGAGTACCAAGGAAAGTGAAGAAAAGTTGACTCTTCTATCTCCTCAAGCAAATCTTCAATTCGATGAGACTCAGGTACAAAGTGTGCTCTCAGATTTTGAGGAATTGGAGTTTAAGGATAATAAGTGTTTTGACAAAATAGCAGACGATTATGAAAAGAAGGGGAAGAGTTCCCTCTTTAATTACGTGATATTGAATAAGCGGAAAGAAATAATCGATATATTAGATAGGAATCTTCCTCTCCTCGAAGAACAGGAGGAGTTTAGAAAGAAATATGGTCAATATGTTCTTCAAATTGACAAAGGAATGAGTTATGGAAAAGAACTTTAAGATGGACTTCGGTCTTTTGAAGATAGGGCAGAAAAAGTATTATCAGATTTTGAAAGATTGAATTTTGATTTTAAGGATAACAAGTGTGAAGATTCTTCTGATTCCGTAAATTATAATAACGGTTGGCCGGCAGATCCATTTGACAAGATAGCAAATTATTATCGAGAGGATGATATTTTCCTTTTCAATTATGTGGTATTGAGTAAGCGAAAAGAAATAATAGGTATATTGGATAAGAAGCTTACTTCTAAAGATCAGGAGGAGTTAAAAGAAAATTTTAAAAAGAGGTTGGGTAGATATCTTATTCGAATTGGTGAAGGAATGAGCGATGGACAAGAATTTCTAAAAACTGGTAGTGCAATTGCTTTCTTTGATGGGTGTTATGTGCCATGTCCATATGCAAACCGTCTTCTTAATCATTATGACCATCTTAATATCAACATTACTAAACCTGAACAAAGTTTAGAAACCAGTCGTCTTTTCACTGAAAAAACTAAAAGAATGGAAGAAGAGAAAAGCGAGGTAAAAAGAGCAAAAATATACAGCAATGGTGAAAGAATAGTAACAATTGAGAAGAATGAGAAACAACAGAGGAACTACTCCTTTATAAAATTTGCAATATGTGACATCGAAATTAGTTGGGGTGCAAAAGATGAATCTGGAAAAGACCTTAACTGTACTGTTGTTCTAAATATAAATTTAGGTTAAGTTAGTATTAAAAAATCAACTATTGACGGTAAAGATGTTGAACCAAAGAAAATTTTAGAGTTAGCTAAGCAAAACGAGGCTGTGCTTATAAAAGGTAAAGCTTTACATGAAGTTTTAGCAGCACATTTCATTAAGCAAACACCATGTGAGGAAAAGAAGGATATGCAATCGCACGAGAATATCGTTGTACCTGGTTCCGGTGCACCTCGCTCTATTAATGAGGAAATAACTGTAGAGCATCCGTTCAGGAAAGCGGCAAATAAAGATAATCATAGAGAAATGTGAGTTTACAACAAATGGTGCCATGAAAGTAGCTGATACATAACTGTACGAACGTTTGTTTGCGAAGAAATGTTATAGCAGGTTTTGCCTCAAACACAAAGGTGTCATTCCAGTGCTTGACACTGGAATCCAGCCCTTTTACGCAGTCCCATTAAAAACGTTGTATTTTAACGTAGGATTAGCTACTTTTATACTCACCAATTTAATCTCTAATCAAAATTCCTGGATCCCAGTGTCTGGGCACTGGGATGACATCCTCCCTAGTGGATTCAAATCACAATATTCGTATAGTAAGCACTGACCACTTTTGCTTCAATATTTGCGATGCCCCTGAACAGATACAATTATTCTATTATCAGGAGGGTGCCATTAATCGCTTTATATAATGCTACTTGTAACACTTATGCCCTGAACGGAGACAGTTTAGGCTGTTATGCCTGGCGGCTTTGTTGGAATAAGTTTTTCAACACTGCTAACAATAAAATTGATTGTATCGTCAGCTACCTTATCGAACTTATCATTTATCTCTTTTCCTATTTCTTGATTTTTAACATATTCGTGTAGAGCTAAAGCAGTTATAGCTGCACATGCTGCAATTAAGCCAGTTTGTGCTATAATGAATAGTGATAATCCTCCTACGAATATAGATGTTAATCCAATAGCCAGGTTTATAATTTTACTTTGTGTTGTTTGTTGCGTCGCTTGGCTTTGATCTGCCTGTTTATCCTCTAAAGCATTCGATATTGTTTTTAAGGCAACTTTTATCGCTATTGCTGCAACTGAAACCATAATTAGCCCTATAGCTATTTTTGCTAAAAGAAGAATCGACGGTAGCATCATTACAAATAATAGCGCGCCAATTCCCCCAGCTAACCACCTCTCATTTATTTTTTTTGATTGATTTGTACCAGTGTTCATTACTACCCTCCACTTTACTTATGATTTACCTATATCTAATACGAAATATGAAGGTAGTCAACTATATATTTTATATGAAAGATTGTATTAAAAGTTTTTCATGTTATTTTTTGCTGCTTCGTGGTTAAGTTTGGAATTTTAGAAAGAGTTACGTATTATTTGAAATTCTTGTATACTGTTTTGAATCAGTTAAATAGATAATGAAGTGCAGGACGCAGTTTTAATTTTACAAGATGGCAAGTGCTTTTGGGGAAAATCAGTAGGTAAAAAAGGCAAATGCATAGGTGAGGTCTGTTTTACCACTGGTATGACCGGTTATCAGCATACTATAACTGATCCTTCTTTTGCCGATCAAATTATAACGTTCACTTTTCCTCATATTGGTAACGTTGGAATAAACCATAAGGATAATGAAGGAAAGAAAATTTTTGCAAGTGGTGTGGTTATGCGTGAACTTTCTTCTATGTCCCACCCTTCTTCATATATCAGTTTAAATGATTGGTTAGAGAAAAATAACGTGATTGGGATATCAGGAGTTGATACTAGAGCTTTAACGAGACATTTGAGAGAACATGGATCTCAAAATGGAATGATATGCTCATCGAGTAAGGCACATGCGTTGGACAAATTGAAGGAATACAAATCTGTAAATGGGATAGAAATAACCAATAAAGTCAGCTTGCATAGTAATTTTAAAAGTGACCTTAATGCAAAATATAGGGTTGTAATCGTTGATTTTGGCGTAAAAATCAGTATAGTTTCACGCTTAGTAGAACTTGGTTGTACAGTTGAATTAATCAGACCAAGCACAGGTTTTGCTCAAAAAGTGTTGAGTATGAATCCAGATGGGATAGTGCTTTCAAATGGTCCTGGTGATCCGCAAGAAATAGGAGAAAGTGTAGTTTCAGAAATAGACATTATTATAAAATCTAAAATACCAATTTTTGGCATATGCATGGGCCATCAATTACTTGCGATTACTTTGGGGGCAAAGACCATCAAGATGGATATAGGTCACCGAGGGAGTAACCATCCAGTTTATGATGTAATTAGTGGAAAAGTTGAGATCACTAGCCAAAATCATGGTTTCGTTGTTGATTCAGCTTCTCTTCTAAGTAATGTTGAAATTACTCACATTTCTCTATTTGATAATAGTGTAGAGGGAATAATGATGAAGGATTACCCAGTCTTTTCTGTGCAATACCATCCAGAAGAAGCGCCAGGTACGCATGATTCGCATTATTTGTTTAAACGTTTTATTGACAATATTGTGTTGTATAAAATGAAATCTGCGTGATTTTAATCAGGGTAGGTTTTATTGCTTGATTTTTTAATTTTAGGCGTTTAGTATTAAATACAATAAGAGCTTAAGTTAAGATGCTAAAATAGTGTTCTCTTAACAAATTTTTGCGGAGGAGTGACCGAGTGGTTAAAGGTAACAGACTGTAAATCTGTCCGCGTGAGCGTACGTAGGTTCGAATCCTACCTCCTCCATTGTGCGGGTATAGCTCAATGGTAGAGCTCTAGCCTTCCAAGCTAGTGACGTGGGTTCGATTCCCACTATCCGCTCTTTTTTTTTGTTGTATTTTTATAAAATCAACATATTATTTATTGATGTATTTGTATTTTAGGTAGAAAAGTTTAAATTATGACAGCAATAGTGGAAGCATTTGGAAAGCCGCATGTAAATGTGGGAACAATAGGACATGTGGATCATGGGAAGACGACGTTAACAGCGGCGATAACGAAGCATTATGGAAATTTTGTAGCGTACGATCAGATAGATAAAGCGCCAGAAGAAAGGAAGAGGGGGATAACGATAGCAACAGCGCATGTTGAGTATCAGACGGAAAAAAGGCATTATGCACACGTTGATTGTCCTGGACACGCTGACTATGTAAAGAACATGATAGTAGGTGCAGCACAGATGGATGCGGCGATATTGGTAGTGTCGGGGGTTGATGGGCCAATGCCACAAACGAGAGAGCATATATTGCTGGCGAAGCAGGTAGGTGTTGGATATATCGTGGTGTATATAAATAAAGCTGATGTTGCTGATGCTGATATGATAGATTTAGTAGAAATGGAAGTGAGGGAATTACTGAGTAAATACGGATTTCCAGGGGATGAAGTGCCTGTGGTGGTTGGTTCAGCACTCAAGGCGCTGGAGGATGACAGCAGCGAATATGGAAAGAAATCAATAGACAAATTGATGGAAAAGTTAGATGAATATGTAGCGGTTCCACCAAGGCCTGTGGATTTACCATTTTTATTGCCAATCGAAGATGTATTTTCGATATCGGGGCGAGGAACAGTGGTAACAGGAAGAATAGAGAAGGGAGAGATAAAGACGGGAGAAGAGATAGAGATAATAGGTCTGCAAGCGACGCAAAAGACGATATGCACAGGTGTTGAGATGTTTAAGAAGTTGCTGGATAAGGGAAGTGCAGGACTCAATGTAGGAATATTGTTAAGAGGAACAAAAAGAGAAGAAGTGGAGAGAGGGCAAGTATTAGCGAAACCGGGGACGATAACACCGCATAGAAAGTTTAAGGCGGAGGTTTATATATTAAAGAAAGAGGAAGGAGGAAGGCATACACCATTTTTTGCGAATTACCAGCCACAGTTTTATTTAAGGACAACGGATGTAACTGGGAGCATAAAATTGCTAGATGGGAAGGAGATGGTAATGCCAGGAGATAATGTGAGTGTAGAAGTAGAATTGCAAGTACCGATAGCAATGGATAAGGGATTGCGTTTTGCGATAAGAGAAGGCGGTAGAACTGTTGGTTCTGGTGTTGTTTCTGAAATTTTGGAGTGAGTGTAGTAACTAAGATGAAGCAAGATATATATATTAACATTAAGGCTTTCGATTGTTCTTTATTGGAGGAGTGTGTTCGAAAATTTGTTGATGAATTAAAGCGGTCCAGTGCAAAATTATCTGGTCCGATTGCGTTGCCAAGGAAAGATTCTAAATTTATTGTTAATAGGTCTCCTCACGTTGATAAAAAATCTCGTGAACAGTTTGAAATGAGAACTTCTAGGCGTTTGATTGTTTTACATGATCTTACTCCTACTATGATGCAGATGCTTACAGGTTTATCTTTTTCTGCTGGCGTAGAAGTGGATTTAAAAGTCAAGGAAGTTAAGGTTTAGGAGAAGGAAATGAAGAGAATAAATTCGCTGAGGAGAATTGGTTTACTAATGATGAATATTGGTCATACTGCTGTGTATTCTGACAATAGTCGCATGGCTGTAACTTTATTGCATCTCAGCGAAACTTATATTATTGATATAAAAGGACAAGATAAATGTGGCTATAATTCAGTCATTTTAGGCACAGGAGATTTTAAAAATATAGCAAAACCTCAGTTGGAATATTTAAAGAAAAAGGATATAAATAATAAATGTAAGTTATACGAAAGTAGATTAAATGACCTGTCGGGAATAAAATGTGGTAAAAAAGTGGGAATCAATCATTTTGTGGTTGGTCAATATCTTGATATTACGGGTTATTCTATAGGTAAAGGATTTGCTGGTGTGATGAAGCGACATAATTTCAGTGGGCTTAGGGCATCTCATGGTGTTTCTATTGCTCACAGATCACAAGGTTCCACTGGCCAATGTCAGGATCCTGGTAGAGTATTCAAAGGAAAGAAAATGGCTGGTCATTTAGGTAACAGCAGGATAACTGCACAAAATATGAAGATATTATCCATTGATCATGAAAATAGTATAATTGCTGTGAAGGGTAATAATGTTCCTGGGTTTAAAAATTCCTATGTTTTTGTAAGAGATGCAGTTAAAAAATCTTTACATAAAGATGTTCCTTTTCCGGTAGGTTTACTGTTAGATGTAAATGATGATGCTAGTAATTTGGTAAGTTAGTTATGGAATGTAATTTAGTTAATCTATCTAATGATAATGTAGGTACTGCTCAGCTCAATCCTTTGATATTTTCTGCTAAGCAAAAATTGAGTATTTTGCATGATATAGTGAGATGGCAATTAGCGAAGAGGAGAGCTGGTACTCATAAAACAAAAGGTATTAGTGATGTCTCTGGTACAACAGCTAAACCTTATGGTCAAAAACGTACCGGTAGGGCAAGACAAGGGAGCTTGCGATCTCCTCAATTTAGAGGTGGTGGGATTATTTTCGGCCCTGTTGTGAGGAGTCATACTTATTCTCTTAATAAGAAGGTACGCAAATTTGGTTTAAAAATTGCTTTATCTCTAAAGTATTTAAATAATCAAGTAATTATTCTGGATAATTTAAATATTGATGTGAAGAAAACGTCTGAAATGTGTAAATGTATTAAAAATTTTAAATTTTCTTCCTTTTTGATAGTTGGTGATTATGGAGATGATTTGTTGCGTGCGGCTAAAAACTTGCACTATGTAGACTTAATCAAACCTATTGGGTTAAATGTTTTTGATATATTGAATCACGAATGCGTGATGTTGACAAAGGATACTTTAAAGCATCTTGAAGGTAGATTGTTATGATCAAATATAATAATATAATAAAATCTCCTATAATTACAGAAAAGGCCTCTTTTTTGAGGGAGAAGTTTAATAAATATTCTTTGTATGTTTTTGTAAATGTAAATAAGCGTCAAATAAAGTTGGCAATAGAGTCTCTATTTGATGTTAAAATTTCTTCTATAAATGTTGTTAGAATTAAGCCTAAATATAGGCGTTTTAGGGGTGTGATTGGTTGTGAAAAACAGAAAAAGAAAGTTTATTTTTCTTTGATGGATGGTCAAAAATTAGATATAACGAGCGTTTAGTATGGGTATGAAATTTTTTAATCCTGTTACTCCGTCTTCTCGTGGGACTGTGTTAGTAAGTAAAGTTGGTTTATCAAAAGATGAGCCAGAAAAGTCTCTTACATCCGGTAAAAAGTCCAGTGGTGGAAGAAATAATCATGGTAGAATTACAACTCGTCATAGGGGTGGTGGTCACAAAAAGAAGTATAGAGTGATAGATTTTAAGCGTAATAGAAGTGGTCAAGGTATAGTTGAAAAAATAGAGTATGACCCAAATAGAAGTGGGTTTTTGGCGTTAATATCATATAAGGAAGATGATATTAAGTCTTATATATTAGCTCCTCAAGGTATGAAGCCAGGTGATGTTGTTACAGCTGGGAATGATGCTGATATTTTGCCAGGGAATTGTTTACTACTCAAGCATATACCTGTTGGTTCTTTCGTTCATAATGTTGAGCTGAAGCCAGGTAATGGTGCTGCGATTGCTAGAGCTGCTGGTTGTTATGCACAAATCGTTGGTCGTGATGGCCAATATGTTTTATTACGACTCAGGTCTGGTCAAATTAGGTTGATTTTATCTTCTTGCAAGGCTACTATTGGTGTAGTATCTAACCCTGACCATAAGAATAGAAAGTTGGGTAAAGCTGGGAGAAGTAGGTGGCTTGGGATTAGACCTACTGTACGTGGAGTTGCAATGAATCCGGTTGACCATCCTCATGGAGGCGGGGAAGGAAAAACCTCTGGTGGTCGTCATCCTGTTACTCCTTGGGGTGTTGCAACAAAAGGAAAGAAAACTCGAAGGAGAAATAAATCTAGTGATAAGTATATAAAACAATTGAAAGGTTAGTTTATGAGTAGATCTGCATGGAAGCCTCCTTTTTGTCATCCTTCTATATTAAAGTCGGTGAATAATGCTGTAAACAAGGGGTTTGTTAACATGGCTATAAAAGTTCATTCCAGGGCTTCTGTAATTCTTCCTAATTGTTTAGGTTTAAAGTTTGCTGTTTATAATGGTAAGGATTACATTCTTGTGAATGTTAATGATCAGAATATGATAGGTCATAAGTTTGGTGAGTTTTCACCCACTCGTAAATTTACTGGGCATAGTGGTGATAAAAAGGCGACAAGAAGGTAATTGATATGAAAAACAGAGATGTAATAGTTAAAGCTGGTTCTAGGGTTTTAAAATCAACTCCTCGTAAATTGAATTTGGTTGCTGGTTTAGTACGTAATAAAAAAGTTTCTTTTGCCGCTGTGCAATTAAGATTTTGTGAAAAGAAAGCTGCAGGTCTTATAAGGAAGGTATTAAATTCTGCGATTGCTAATGCTCAAAATTATGGATTGGATATCGATAATTTATATATAAAAGAAATTTTAATAGGTAAGTCTCTTACTTTGCGTAGGGTATGTCCAAAAGCTATGGGTAGAGCTAATAGAGTTAGTAAACGTTATAGTAATATAACTGTAAAATTGGGGGAAATTATATGATTCATAAAAATAGAAAATTAATAAGGAAAGTGCAAAAATATGGGAAACGTTAATCCTAAAGGATTTAGGTTAAAAATAATTAATACTTGGTCATCTATTTGGTATGCTGAGAAGGGTTATAAACAAGGGTTGCATCAAGATTTATCTATTCGCAGTTATATAAATGAATCTTTTAAGCATGCTGGTGTTTCTAAAGTAATTATAGAGCGTACGATCGATTTGGTATCTGTAATAATACATTCTTCTAGACCTGGAGTGATAATAGGTAAGAAAGGCTCGGATATTGAGAAGATAAAGCAAAAGATAGCTGAAAAAGTAAAAAATAATGTGGAAGTGAATGTAGTAGGGGTTAAAAGGTCTGAAATAGATGCAGTTTTAATATCAAACAGCATTGCACAGCAGTTAGAAAAAAGGGTTTCATTTAGAAGAGCGATGAAAAAAGCTATTCAAAGTTGTTTGAGGATGGGTGCTAGAGGTATTAAAGTAAGTTGTTCTGGGCGCCTTGGCGGAGCTGAGATAGCTCGTACTGAGTGGTATAAAGAAGGCCGTTTGCCTTTGCATACTTTACGTGCTAATATAGATTATGCTTTTGCTGAAGCAAAAACTATATATGGCATCATAGGAGTTAAGGTCTGGGTTTATATTGGTAACTAATTAGGTATATTGAAATGTTTATTCCTAAAAAAAGTAAATATAAAAAAGTATTTAAAGGACGAATTAAGGGTAACACGAAAGGTGGTAGCACATTATCTTTTGGAGATTATGGTCTAAAGGCTATGGAAGCAGGTAGGATTCAATCTAAGCATGTTGAAACTGCAAGGCGTGTAATATCTAGAACATTAAAACGCTCTGGTAAAGTGTGGATAAGAATTTTTCCTGATACCCCTGTTAGTAAAAAGCCGGCGGATGTGCGTATGGGTAAAGGGAAAGGTAGTGTTGAGTTTTGGGTATTTAAAGCTAAGCCCGGTAGAATGTTGTTTGAAATTAGCAGTGATGTTCCCATGCATTTAGCAAGATTGGCGCTTGAAAAGGCAATTGCTAAGCTTCCTATGAAGTGTAAATTTGTATCTAATCATAATTAAATGGAGTTGCAATGGATATAGCTGACATTCAATCGAGGTCCTCGCAAGAATTGCATGAAATTCTTGTGAATTTGAGAAAAGAGTTTGTTAATTTGGTTTTTCAAAAGAAGCTGGGCCAGTGCAACAATATTTCGCGTTTTAGCTTAATAAGAAAGAGCATAGCTCGTATTTTAACTACATTAAATAAAAGAAGAAGAGAGGAAAAGAATGCCTAAAAAGGTTTTTTGTGGTACTGTAACTAAGGCTAAGTGTGATAAGACTGTAAAGGTTTCGGTATTACAAGTGTATAAGGATGAGCTGTATAAAAAGGTTATAAAAAAATACAAGAAGTATACAGCACATGATGAGAATAATAGTTGTAAAGAAGGGGACAAGGTTTTAATACAAGAACACAAGCCTATTTCTACTACTAAAAAATGGGTTATTGTTAATAGCTCACATTGAATAGGATATTTATATGATTCAAAAAAATACATTGTTGGAAGTAGCTGATAATTCTGGCGCGCGTGCAGTGCTTTGTATTGGTTTATTGGGTGGTAGAAAGTCTGCATCTATAGGTGACACGGTTATTGTATCTACTAAATCTATTACTCCAAGAGGGAAAGTTGAGAAGGGAAAAGTATATAGAGCAGTTGTGGTGAGGGTGAAAAGCCCTATTAGAAAATCTGATGGTTCTGTAATTCGTTTTTCTAGCAATGCTGTAGTTTTGATTAACGATCAAGGTGAACCACTTGGCACTCGGGTGTTTGGTCCGGTAAAAAAGTTATCATCTGGTTCTTTTATGAAGATAATGTCATTAGCTGTTGAGGTTTTATAATGAGTGCTAAAATAAAAAGTGGTGACGACGTTATAGTTTTAACTGGTAAAGATAAGGGAAAAATTGGTAAGGTAATCAAAGTTATAGCACGTGATGCTAAAAAGAAAGTAATTGTTTCTGGAGTGAATGTGCATAAGAGACATACTAAACCAAAAGCTGGTAGTAGTGGTGGTATATTAAATAAAGAGTTAGCTATTGATATATCCAACGTTGCAACATTGGACCCTAAATATAAAACTCCAACTAGAGTGGGGTTTAAGGTTATAGACGGTAGAAAAGTGCGTTTTGCAAAAGTTTCTGGAGAAGTGATAGATTAGGTTGATATGTTTAAAGAATTGTATAAAGATAGCATAGTAAAGTCCTTGAAGGATAAGTTTAATTACGGCAATATAATGCAAGTGCCTAAACTTGTCAAGGTGTGTATCAATATGGGCGTTGGAGATGCTGCTACAGATAGTAAAGCAATAAATGAACCACTTGATAGCCTATATTTGATTGCTGGGCAGAAGCCTTTATCAACTTTTGCAAAAAAATCTATTTCTGGCTTCAAGATCAGAAAAGGTGCTACAGTAGGTTGCAAAGTAACTTTGCGTAGAGATAAAATGTATGAGTTTTTAGAAAGATTGATATATATTGCTTTGCCAAGGGAAAAAGATTTTAGAGGATTTAGTGTGAAGCAATTTGACGGTAATGGTAATTTTTCCTTTGGTATAAAGGAACATATCTCGTTTTTAGAAATAGACTATGATAAAATAAGTAAAATTAGAGGTATGGATATTAATATTATAACAAGTGCAGTTAGTGATAAGGAAGCAAAGGAATTATTACTGGCTCTTAAATTTCCTTTTTTTGATTAATTGAGAGGAGAAATATATGGCAAAAAAATCTATGATAGAAAGAAATCTTCGCAGAATAAAGTTGTGCGATCAATATAAAGAAAAAAGAGAAAAATTGAAATCTATAATAAATAATAAGAATTTGTCTATTGTAGAAAGGTTTACAGCTCAAAATAAATTAATTAAAAAATTGCCTAGAAATTCTTCTAAAACCAAAATTAGAAATAGGTGTGCTTTAACTGGGAGACCAAGGGGAGTATATAGAAAATTTGGTTTATGTAGAATTGTTTTGCGTGATTTATGTTCTTTTGGGCAAATTCCAGGAGTTACAAAGTCTAGTTGGTAAATATAATATAAGGAGTATATTGTGGCGTTATCTGATAGTATTGGTGATTTTTTAACAAGGATACGTAATGCTCAATTGGCAATGCATAGGGCAACAAGGGTACTATTTTCTAAGATGAATTCTTCTATATTGGAGATTTTAAAAGAGGAAGGGTATATCCTTGATTATGAAAAGCAAGTTGTAGATAATTTACCTTCTTTCATTGTAAAATTGAAGTATTATGAGAAGTCACCTGTAATTAGTGACATAGTTAGGGTGTCAAAGCCTGGTTGTCGTCGTTATTCTAAGTATAAGGACATTTCTAAAGCATATAATGGTCTTGGTATTTTTATTATATCGACACCCAAAGGAGTGATGACTGATTATAATGCACATAAGTTAAAGGTTGGTGGAGAAGTTTTGTGTCGTGTGTTTTAAATAATAGGAGAAATTCATGTCTCGTATAGGTGCTGCTCCTATCAATATTCCTGCTGGTGTTTCAGTTGAATATAATAATGGTAGTATGTTAATAAAGAGTGCTAAGGCTGAAAAGGAAGTTAGCTTGATCAGGGATGTTGTATGTCAGATTATTGATAATCAGCTATTGCTTTCTGTTGATCAAGATAAAGATAATTATGATAAAATAAAGCCTATGTGGGGCACTTATAGGAGTAATATTAATAATATCATTAACGGCATGGTTGATGGTTTTTCTGTTAATCTTGAGATTAACGGTGTGGGATATAAGGCAGAGTGTGATGGTAAGTATTTGACTTTGTATCTTGGTTATAGCCATAATGTTAAATATAAAGTGCCTAAAGATGTTGAGATTAAGTGCATAAAGCCAACTCACTTAGTAGTTAGTGGTATGGATAAGCAGAAGGTCTATATGGTGGCGTCTGATATATGCAAAATTAGAAAATATGATCCTTATAAAGGTAAGGGTGTTGTAATAAAAGGCAAATTTATGCTGCGTAAGGTTGTAAGTAAAAAGAAGTAATAAAAATGAAAAGATCGTATAATTTTTTAAGTAATTCTGAAAAAAGGAAGTTACGTAATAGAGCGAAGCTTGACAAGAGCGCTGAACGTTTACGTATATCCATATTTAAATCTAATAGGCATTTTTATGTCCAGTTAATTAATGATGTAAAAGGAATAACTCTCACTTCAGCTTCTACTTTGGATGCTAAAATTAAGGATGTATGTAAAGGGAAAGTCAACGCTGAAACTATAAAACAGGTTTCTTCTTTAATGGTTGAGCGTCTGTCTGGCATGAAATTAGAGCAGCAGCTTACGTTTGATCGTGGAGCGTATAAATACACAGGATTAGTTTCTCAATTTGCTGAGGCTTTAAGAAGTTCTGGATTTGAATTTTAGAAGGTTTTGAATATGGCTATAAAGAATTTACAAAATAATAATGATTTATCAGAACTTTTAGTTTCGGTACGAAGAGTGACAACGGTTACCAAAGGTGGTAGAAGATTTTCATTTTCAATTTTGGTTGTTGTTGGCGATGAGAAGGGTAGGGTAGGGTGTGGAATAGGTAAGCACGCAGAAGTTGCTGAAGCAAGAGTCAAAGCTGTAAATGCTGCAAAGAAATCAATGATTAGAGTGTACTTGCGTGAAGGTAGAACTTTGCATCATGATATTAAAGCTAAATTTTGTTCTGGTGAGATAGTTTTAAGAACCGCAAGAGCCGGAACAGGTATTATTGCTGGTGGAGCGATTAGATCAGTTTTTGAGGTGTTAGGTATAAAGGATGTGGTAGCTAAATCCACTAGATCAAATAATCCTCATAACGTTATATGTGCGGTGTTTAAGGCTTTTGATAGTATGTTATCTCCTCGTCAGGTAGCAAGCAAAAGAGGCAAAAAGATTAGCGAGATAGTTGGAAACAGGTGAAGTATGAATGATGCTGTAAAATTAAACTCTATATTTACTAAATTATCTAAGAAAAAGAAGCCTAAGTTGCTGGGTAGAGGTATCGGTTGTGGTAAAGGTAAAACATCCGGTAGAGGGCATAAAGGGCAGAAGGCTAGAAGTGGAGTTTCTATAAATGGTTTTGAGGGTGGACAACAGTCTATATATACTCGTTTGCCTAAAAGAGGTTTTAAGCCTATACGTAGGAGCATATACTCTATAATTAATGTTGGCGATATACAGCGCTTAATGGAAGCTAAAAAAATAGTGAAAGACTCTGTTATAGATAAGGAGAGGCTGTATAAATTAGGTTTTATAAAGTCTATTAAGGGTAAAATTAAACTTCTTAATAAGGGTAAGTTGAGCGAAAAATTTGTGTTTCATGTTGATTTTGCGTCAGAAGCTGCAAAAAAATCTGTAGCTTCAGTTGGTGGTAGTGTGGAAATACTATCGTAAGTCATGGGCAATAAATCAGCATTTAATAGCTTGGATCCTACGTTGTTATATAAAGGCGATTTATTAAAGCGTATATTTTTTACGCTAATAGCTTTAATTTGCTATCGCTTGGGTACTTATGTGCCTATTCCTGGAATTAATCTTGATGTAATTAATGATATATTTCCCAAAGATGGCTCAGGCGTTTTTGGAGTATTTAATTTATTTTCTGGTGGTGCATTGGCTAGAATGACAATTCTAGCATTGAACGTTATGCCATATATAATGGCTTCTATCATTATTCAGTTACTTTCTTCTGCGATTAAAGGAATGAAGGAAGTTAAGAATGATGGAGAGTCAGGCCGTAGAAAGATGAATTCTTATATACGCTATCTGACCATAGTAATTTGTGTATTTCAATCAATTCCAATTTTGGTTGGATTGGAAGGGATGAATAGGGAAGGGGTATGGGTTGTAATCGAACCTGGTGTTATGTTTCGTACAATAGGTGTTTTCAGCCTTTTAGGTGGAACTATGCTTTTAATATGGCTTGGTGAACGAATCAGCGCTAGCGGTATAGGCAATGGTATCTCATTAATCATTTTCACGGGTATAATATCAGAGTTACACAGCGCTTTGTCATCTTTGTTAACGTTAAATAAAAACGGTAGCGTATCGTTATTTATTATCCTTTTTGTTTTGGTATTGTTTTTTTTGTTGCTACTCTTAGTTATTTTTGTAGAGTCTTCTTATAGAAAGGTTATTGTTCAACATCCTAAAAAGCAATTTAAAAGATTACATAATGACGATTTTACTTATATTCCATTGAAGATTAATTTATCTGGTGTAGTACCAACCATTTTTGCTAATGCAATTTTATTGACACCTATTTCAATTGCAAATTTCTATAAGGGGCACGCTTTTTCTGATTTTATTTTGAATTACTTTATGGCAAATAAAGTAGTATATATTGTAGCCTATTTGGTGCTGATAGTATTTTTTAATTTTTTCTATACCAATTTTATATTTAATCCAGAGGAAAACGCAGATTTTCTTAAAAAAAATGGTGGTTTTATACCTGGTAGAAGGCCTGGGAAACATACTTCTGATTACCTTCAAGATATAGTTTTTAAGTTGACATTCATTGGCTCTGCGTATTTGGTAGTCATATGTACTGTACCTGAAGTTATGAGATATTATTATGATATACCATTTATTTTTGGTGGGACGAGCTTACTGATTATAGTGAACGTTATTACTGATACTATTATGCAAATACAATCTTATATTTTTTCAAATAGGTACGACAACTGGATAAAGAAATATGAGTCTAAAACGAGGAAAGTAAGATGATCATTACGATTTTTGGTCCTCCAGGTTCTGGTAAAGGTACTCAGTCAAGCTTGTTAATAGCAAAATATAATTTAAAATTAATTTCAGTAGGGGATTTATTAAGGAATATTATATCTAGCAGTAATGAGTTAGGTAAAAAAATAAAGGGTACCGTAGAATCTGGTAATTTAATTCAAGATGAAATTATATGTGGATTATTACGTGACCAGCTTGCATTAGTGGATAATAATTGCTTATTAGATGGTTTTCCGAGAAATTTAAACCAGGCTCATTTTTTGACTCAAGTTTTGCAAGAAAAATATAATAGGGATGTTGACATTGTAGTTGAGCTGCAGCTTGACGATAATATTGCAATCGATAGGTTAAAAAATCGTCTCGCGTGTTTGGACTGTAAAAGCATATATAGTGTATCTTCTTTTAAGGGTACTACTTGTGCTAAATGTAAAAGTACGAGGTTAGAGAAAAGAATTGATGATGCTGATATGTCTGCAATTAATAAGAGAATAAGTGAATATCACCTTCAAATGAAAGGTTTACGCGAGTATTATAAAGGCAAATTATTAACAATTGACGCTAATTTGAGTGTTGATGAGGTAACGCAAGAGATTGAAAGCAAAATTTCTTGTAATTTGGTTTGACTCTGAGTTGTTTTATGGTATAAATTAAGAGTTGTTATTAATAAAGTATCGAGGTACCAGTGGCACGTATTGCAGGCATAAATATTCCAGTGAGGAAATGTATTCCTTTTGCATTAACTTATATATATGGTATAGGTATTGCTACTGCGAATGTAATTTGTCACGCTTGCGAAGTTGATAAGCGCAAACGTGTTTCAGAATTACGAGATGAAGATATAGAAAAGATCAGCGGTTTCATTAGACAAAATTATGTTATAGAAGGTGAGCTCAGAAAAGAAGTGGCTATGAACATAAAATCTTTAGTGGAAATGGGATGCTATAGAGGGGTGAGGCATAGAAAAGGTTTACCTGTGAGAGGGCAAAGGACTCATACTAATGCTAAGACTCGTAAAGGTAGATCTCGGTTGCCTATTGCTGGGAAAAAATAAAATTTATTATTATTGTGAGTTTTAATGAAAAAAGTCAAAACGGTTGGTAAGAGTAAGAAGGAGTTTATTACTGGTGTTGTCCATATTCGTGCAACTTTTAATAATACTTTTGTAAATGTAACTGATGTTCATGGTAATACGCTATGTCAAACTTCTGTGGGTGCATGTGGTTTTTCAGGTTCGAGAAAATCCACACCTTATGCTGCAGGTAAGGCTGCGGAGTCTGCTGCGAAGAACGCAATGGAGAGATTTGGTATGAAGGTTGTCTCTGTAATAATTCGCGGTCCTGGCTTTGGTACCGAAGCTGCGGTTAAAGCACTTCAGAGCTGTGGGTTGACTGTGACTTCAATTGCAGATAAAACCGCAATTCCTCATAATGGGTGCAGGTTAAGAAAAAAAAGAAGAGTATAGGATATTTGAAAAGGTTGTTTTATGTATTATAATAATGATGTTTCTCTCTGTAGCAATTTAGATAAATTGATTAAACCTAGTTCAGTTAAGGTAATATCAGATGATTCAAGTGAAAAAAGTGATATAGTGCTAGAACCGTTGGAAAGTGGTTTTGCTTTAACATTAGGTAATGCATTAAGACGTGTAATGTTATCTTCTCTTAAAGGTAGTGCTGTTTATGGAATAAAAATTGAAGGTGTAACTCATGAGTTCACTTCAATTCAAGGGGTGAGAGAAGACGTAACTGATATAGTATTAAATATGGGTATGTTGAGGTGTAAATTAAATGGTGCTTCTAATAAATGCTTAAATTTAAACGCTAAAGGGCCTTGCCAGGTATTAGCTGGGATGATAGAAACTGATGATCAATGCTCTATTGTTAATAAAGATTTGTTAATATGTACGCTGGGGCAAAATGTGGAGCTTAACATGACCATATATGTGGCTAGCGGAAAAGGTTATCTTCCTGTAACTAAATATAAAGAAAATGAACTTGTGAAGCTTATGAGCGAACAGGATTTAATAGGTTTTATTCCAGTTAATGCTTTGTATAGCCCTGTCAACAGGGTTTCGTACAAGGTAGAGAACAGTCGTGTTGGCCAAGTTACTGATAAGGATAAGCTGATATTGTCAATTGAAACTGATGGTACAATCTCTCCGAGTCAAGCTGTTGACTTTGCTGCAAGAATATTACAGGAGCAACTTCAGCCCTTTATTAGTTCTGATGTGAGTTATAAAAAATCGCAAGTTTCTTCATCTAGTGGTGCTAAAGACTTGGGTTATGACCCTGTCTTATTGCGTAAGGTAGATGAAATGGAATTATCTGTCAGGTCTCATAACTGTCTGAAAAACGAAAACATCACTTATATAGGTGATCTTGTGCAGAAGACAGAAGGTGAAATGTTAAGAACTGCTAATTTTGGCAGAAAGTCTTTGAATGAGATTAAGGCAGTTTTGGTTAATTTTGGCTTGTCTTTGGGTATGAATGTGCTAAACTGGCCGCCTAAGGATATAGATGAGTTGGCTAAACAACATACTGATGAAGATTAGGTGATATATGAAACATGGAATAAAAAAACGTAAACTATCTCTTTGTACTGAACATAGATTATCGATGTTAAAGAATCTGTCTATCTCATTAATTAACCATGAGCAGATTGTAACTACTTTACCAAAAGCTAAGGAACTTCGTCCATATGTCGAAAAGTTTATTACAATTGCTAAGAATAAGAATACTTTACATGGTAGAAGACTTTTGCTTTCACGCCTTCATAATAGTAAGTTAGCAGTTGATAAGTTATTAAACGTCTTAGCCAGCCGTTATCAAGATCGTAAAGGTGGGTATTCTAGAATAATAAAATTTAGCACTCGAAAGGGTGATTGTGCTTCAATGGCAGTGATAGAACTGGTTGATAGGGATGTTGCAGCAAGAGGTAAGGTTTATAGTAAAAATAGAGAAGGAGGCAAAGTAGTTATACAAAGTTAATTATTATCATAATTGTTCTTCTTATGGTAAGTAGGTTACGCTACTTTATAGGTTACTTTGGCGAATTGTTAATTTTAGCGTATTTAAGGCTGAAATGGTATAATGTTATAAAACGCCGTTACCGTTGTAAGTTCGGTGAAATTGACTTAATTGTATCTAAAAAAAAGGAGCTGATTTTTATAGAAGTTAAAACAAGTTTACTTGGAAAAGAAATACCGATATCTCATCTTCAATGTCAGTCTATTATAAATTCTTCTAAGTATTTCTTAAGTAAAAACCTTAGTTTTTTAAATTATTCAGTCAGATATGATTTATATTTTCTTTCCTTAAAGAGAAGACCTGTTTATATAAAAAATGCTTGGATTGAAGAATGAAAGATTTATAGCTGAATTAATTTAGATTTACTGGATTTAATATGAAAAAGACCCAATACAATAATTTAGTTTCATCTTACGCTAGAGTGCTGTTTCATGTCTCAGGAAGCAGGTTAGGTATTATAAGGAAAGAAGTAGAATTTTTGTTGGCTTTTTTTAAGGATCAACGTGACGTTTTTGTGTACCTATCCCATCCTATGATTTCTTTTGCACACAAAAAAAAAGTGATACTTTCTATAAATGAGCACTTGAGTGAGAATTTAGTAAAATTTATTATGGTTATATTTGCAAATAAACGCTCTAGTTTATTGATCTTTATATTAGAAAAATTCTTAAGTCTTGCAAGAAAAAATGAAAATGAATTCGAGATTACTATAAAGTCAGCAGAAACTTTAAAGGAATCTGATATAAAAATAATTACTGAATCTTTGAGCTTTCTTGGTAAAATAATAAAAGTAAGCAATGTGGTTGACCCTTCTATACTAGGTGGCTTCGTAGTTAGGTATGGTTTTAATTTGATCGATGCTTCGCTAAAAAGTTACTTGGATAGGTTAGTTGACTTAAGTAAAATGGAAATATTGAAAGTAAGGAATTTTGTATGAAGAACAGTATGAATGTTTCTGAGATAGCAAGTGTAATAAGGGAAAAAGTTGAGACGTTTGATAATCCTATAAAGCGGGAAAATATAGGTGAAGTAATTTCAGTAACAGATGGTATTGCATTGGTTTATGGACTGGAAAAAGCAAAATTCGGTGAAAAGGTATTTTTTGCAAGCGGTGTAGAAGGAATAGTTCTTGATTTAGATCATGATACGGCTGGAATAGTTGTGCTTGGTAATGACCGTGATGTGAAAGAAGGGGACGTTGTAAAATGTAGTGGTAATGTTGTGCAGGTGCCTGTAGGGCATGAATTATTAGGAAGAGTTGTAAATGCATTAGGTCAGCCTATAGATGGTTGCGGAGAAATTAGAACTAAAAATAGGATGGATATAGAATCCAAAGCGCCAGGTATTATTGATCGTAAATCTGTACATGAACCGTTGCAAACAGGAATTAAAATTATAGATTTGCTAATTCCAATAGGTAGAGGGCAACGTGAATTAATTATTGGCGATAGACAAATTGGTAAAACTACTATTGCGCTTGATACTATTATAAATCAGAAGAAGATTAATGATGAAGTAGATGAAAATCAAAAAGTTTACTGTGTTTATGTTGCTATTGGACAAAAAATTTCAACAGTAGCAAAAGTGGTAAATAAGCTAAAAGAAAGTGGAGCATTAGAGTATACAACTGTAGTTGTGGCTAGTGCATCTGACTGCGCGCCTATGCAATTTTTAGCACCTTATGCTGGTTGCACTATTGGGGAATTTTTTCGTGACAATGGAATGCATTGTTTGATTGTATATGATGATTTATCTAAGCATGCTGTAGCATATAGGCAGATGTCTTTATTGCTCAGACGTCCTCCTGGTCGTGAAGCTTACCCTGGAGATATATTCTATGTACATTCTCGCTTGCTTGAAAGAGCTGCTAAAATGTCTGATAAAAAAGGGCAGGGGTCTTTAACTGCTTTGCCAATTGTCGAAACTCAAGCTGGTGATGTATCTGCATATGTGCCAACAAATGTTATTTCAATTACCGATGGGCAGATCTTTCTTGAGTCTGAATTATTTTATAAAGGATTTCGACCTGCAGTAAATATAGGTTTGTCAGTTTCACGGGTTGGTTCTGCTGCACAATTAAAGTCTGTGAAAAAAGTTGCTGGTTCTATAAAGCTAAGCTTAGCTCAGTATAGAGAATTAGAAGATTTTGCAAAATTTGGTTCTGATCTTGATGCTAGTGTTCAATTATCCTTGAATAAGGGTAAATATCTTGTTGAGTTATTAAAGCAAAAACAACATTTACCTATGCCAATAGAAGAGCAAGTAGTGCTGATGTATATTTTTTCTAGTCTATATAATCAGTTAAGTAAAATACAAATAAGTAACGTTAATAAATTTGAACATGATCTTATTAATTATTTTCGTACTGTACACCGTGGGGTTTTAAAAAAGTTGTCAAATGACATGAATGGTGATATAAAAGATGAGATTTTTAATATTGTGAGTAATTTTGTTACTCAATTTAATTGCGTTTAGGTGGTAATTATGGCTTCATCCATTATTAATAAATTTCCTGTGACGAGGGAAGGTTTTGAGAATATGCAAGCCGAACTTGAAAAGTTAAAGGAAGAAAAACCTTCTGTGATACAGGCTATTTCTGATGCTCGTGATCAAGGTGATTTGTCTGAAAACGCAGAGTATCATGCTGCACGGGAAAGGTTAGGTTTTATTGAAGGCCGTATAATGGAGATAGAAAGTAAGCTCTCACATGCGGAAGTAATAGAAGTAAAAAATTTGTCTGGTGATTCAGTAATATTTGGTGCAACTGTGACATTAAGCATGTTAAGTGATAATAACGGTGAAGTGGAATATGTTTATAAGGTTGTAGGCGAATATGAAGCTGATGTTTCAAAGCAGTTAATATCTACTAGTTCACCACTCGGGAGTGCCTTAATCGGCAAAAAAGTCGGTGAGTATGTGGAAGTGACAGTGCCAAATGGAGAGAAATTGTATAAAATAGTTAAGATTGAATTTAAGTAAATTATTATGGTACAGGCCACTTATGCTTCAATGAGTCTACCCGGTGTTTCTTCTGTGGAAGATGTATTAGAGGATGCTCGTTCCGGTAAATTATTCATTTTAGTTGATGATGAAAGTAGAGAGAATGAAGGTGATTTGATTGTCTTAGCTGAGAAAATAAAGCCGGAACATATGGCTTTTATGGTTAGATACGGTACTGGTATTGTATTTTTAGCCATGACAGAGCTTCATATGAGTAAACTAGATCTTGAGTTTATGGAGAGAAGTAATGTAGACGAAAAGGTTGCTCCTCATACTGCATTTACTACATCAATTGATGCACGTTATGGTATCACAACAGGTGTTTCTGCTTATGATAGAACACATACGATACTTACCGCCATTGATGAAAAGAGTACTAAGGACGATATTATTACTCCAGGGCATGTTTTCCCTATTATTGCAAATGAAGGCGGGGTTTTAGCACGTAATGGTCACACTGAAGCAAGTGTTGAAATAGCAAAGTTGGTTGGTCTTAATCATGCAGCTGTAGGGTGTGAATTAGTGAATGATGATGGCTCTATGATGCGCTTACCTCAGTTGCTTAAATTTGCTGAACAACATAAAATTAAGTTAACTACCATCGACAAACTTATCAATTACGTTAAAAAATTAAACTAGCGTTTATAAATTTGTATAATTTAAGTGTTAAAATATAGAATTCCTATGAATTATACAAGCACAGAATTTTCATGTTTAGAATTGCTAAGTTTTTGACCTTATTGTTCTTTTTTGCATATTATAATAATGCTTACTCTATTAACATTATTAGAGATAGTGAAGTGGAAGCAATAGTGAAAGAGCTAGCGCAACCTTTATTTTTCGCTGCAAACATTGATAGTGACCGAATAAAAGTTTTTATAATTAATGACAATTCGATTAATGCTTTTGTAATTAACAATAACAGTATCTTCATTCATTTAGGGCTTTTACGATATTCGGCTAAACCTTATGTCCTGCTTGGTATATTAGCACATGAGATTGCTCACATATCTGCTGGTCATATATTGCAAATGAGTAGTGCTATGGGTTATTTTCAATCGATAGCAATGATTAGTTATATAGTAGGATTAGTTTCTAGTATTATCATTAACCCTCAGGTTGCTGGTGCAATTTTGCTTAGTGGTGTAGCATTCAGTTCAAGGCTATTTTTTAACTATTCTCAAGAGCAAGAAAGTGTAGCAGATAGCTATGCTTTAAGGTACCTTGATGAATCTAGCTATGATAATTCAGGTATGAAAGAGATTTTTGATTATTTTAAAAGTATTGAGCATGAAAACACCGAGGAATATTTCCGCACTCACCCACTTAGTGAGAAACGTATATTTGCTGTACAGAATTATAAGGTCAAAAACAACGTAAAACCAATTTTTGCGGATAAGTTACTAAAGTTTGAGCGTGTGGTTGCAAAGCTAGACTCTTTCTTTGCTCCTATTCATGTGTTATCTAATAAATATGAAAATAATTCTGAGTATGTAAATGCTATAGTTTGCTATAGGCAAGGAAAGATAGAAGAGGCTATTGCTAAAATGAATTCATTGATTCAAGAGTCACGCAATGACCCATACCTACATGAATTAAAAGCAGAAATGCTATACAAAGCTGGAAACTTAAGTGAAGCAATAAAAATGTATGAAGAATCGCTTAGGTATTTATCTGAGAAAAACAGTTATTTAGTGAAACTTGCATTATCTCATACTTTATTATTACACGGTGATGCAAAAAAGGCGATTTTTTACCTGGAGCAGATTTTGAATGTAGAACCAAATAACGCTTTTGTCTGGAAATATTTAAGCATTGCATATAAATGTGACGCTGATACGGCAATGCATTATTTTGCTTTGACAAAAAAGGCTTGTATTGAAGGTAATTCAAAGCAATTTATGAAGTACGCTGAGTTAGCTGTTAAAACTCTACCAAAGAATAGCCCTTACTTGTTGCAAATTGAAGATATGAAGCAATTTAATGGGTAACAAAAAAGCATTTCTGCACTTTTTGGGTTATTTTTGTCCACACTTTTCCAACATAGTTTTTGCTTCATCGCTTACGTTGGGCATAATTTTCGTTATGATAGTTTTAGCGCCAAAAAATACAGCACAAAACACGCCTAGAGCAAAAAGAGCAGGCCAAGGCATCCTGCCAAATATTGCAAGCAAAGCTGCACCAATTATTACTACCGTCATAAGTGGGCCACCTATTCCCCAAACATAACCAATAATATTGCATATTACTTTAGTTGTGTCATCCATATCAGGGTCAGCTGCATAACCTGAGAAAGAGGAAAGCAATACTACACAAAAAACACCAAAAAATCCTATTATAGAGCTCATTTTTTGCCTCTAAATAATAAACTAACGCAAACCTAAACCTATTTTTATTTTAAAGTAAAAATTATAATTTGTCCATACATAAGTGTTGCTACATAAATAACCCACCATTAATGTTAAGCACATGCCCTGTTATATATTTTGCTTCATCACTTGCTAAAAACAAGACCCCTGCTGCTATTTCTTCCCCTGTTCCCATTCTTTTCATTGGAATATTATCTAATATTTTTCCCTTTTGTACTTCATTTAAAACTTCAGTCATTTTAGTATCTATAAACCCAGGAGCAATACAATTTACTGTTATATTACGACTTGCAACTTCTTTTGCTATAGATTTGCTCATAGCTATTATTCCAGCTTTAGACGCTGCATAATTTGCTTGCCCGGCGTTTCCTGTTAGCCCTATTATTGAGGAAATATTTATAATTCTTCCCCAATTATTCTTAATTAGTTTCCTGCATGCTTCTCTACTCAGCTTAAATGTAGAGCTCAAGTTAATATCAATTACTTTTTGCCATGCTTCATCTGTCATTCTCAATAATAAACTGTCTTGCGTAATGCCCGCGTTGCATACAAGCCCGTCAAAGCCTTCCATCAACTCACTTGCTCTATTTATTAGTTGATTTACTTCCTCAGCATTTGATAAATCACAAGGGAGTACATGCATGTTTTTTTCATATTGTTTAGCAACTCCTTCGAGCACTTCTTTTTTTGTGCCAGAAATACATAAAGTTGCTCCGGCTTCGTGCATAATTTTTACAATTGCTTGCCCTATTCCGCCTGATGCGCCAGTGATTAGGAACTTTCTGCTTTCCAATCCAAACATAATAACTTTATATTATCTTAATTCCTAACAGAATATTGACTGGTTGGCAATAGATTTCTTACATAATATAAGTAACTCAGATATTCACAAAATAAAGAAAAAGTTATAATAAAGTTAAACGTCAAAAAATTTTAAAAACATAGTTGATGCAGGAATTGTTACTAAATAGTTTATTCTGGTGCTCTACAGTCTAAATGGAATGCTTAAATTATAGATTCTTTGTTTTTGTGTGTTATCTTGAGTTAACACAAATTCACAGTAGTATTATGATAAGTAAGTTAAAAAAGCTTAGCGCTGGATTTTCTTTGACAGGCTTGATTGGCCATAGTGATAATATAAATATGCAAGGAGCAAAAAATAAAAAGAAGAAGTACCCAAAATTTTTGGATAAGACGTTTGCATTGATTGATGCAGTGATAAATTTTATTTTAAAACGTGAAAGTAATAACGTAAATGAAGTCCTGAAAGTAACATGGGGACCACTATTTTTTGGTCTGGTAGTAATACTCATCTTTTTTGGGATAGGTGGTATTTGGTCGGCTATAGCTCCAATTGACGGTGCGGTGCATGCAAGTGGAGAAGTTATTGTATCTTCAAATAGAAAAATAGTTCAACACTTGGGCGGAGGAATAATAAGCAAAATTTTAGTAAAAGAGGGTCAAGCAGTTAAAAAAGATGAGCCTCTAGTTTTGTTGAGTGATGTTAACGAGAAGGCGAATTTAAGTATCATCAAAGAGAAGCTCTTATCATTTTTAGCAACAGAAGCAAGGCTTCTTGCAATCAGAGTAGATTTGGACACGCTCGAGTTTCCTGATGAGGTTAAAAAATTATCTCACGATGAACTTGTAAATAAAGCGATAAAGAATCAAGTAAAGTTGTTCAACTCTCAGAGAAAGAGCATATTGGGAAAAACAGACATACTGCAACAACGTATAAAGCAGTTAAATGATGAATTAGCGGGGCTAAACTTTCAACTAAATGCAGCTCATAAGCAATATGACTTGATAACTGAGGAGTTGGAAACAAAAAGACAATTACTTGATAGTGGCCATATAAGCAAACCACACATTTTAGCTTTAGAAAAACAGTTTGCTGAAATTGAAGGCAGAGTTGGACATTACCGTTCTGCAATATCTCAAGTGCAGCAAAAAATTGGAGAGAATGAATTAGAAATTATAAACGTAAAAAATGATTCTCAAGAAAGAGCAAACGCTGAACTTAAGGAAGTTAGTACGTCTATTGCAGACTTGAAAGAGAGGCTGATGGTTGCTGAAGATTCATTAGCACGTACAATAATAAAATCGCCTCAAGATGGGATAGTGACAGATATAAGATACCATACTGAAGGTGGTGTTATACAATCTGGAGTTCCGATCATGAGCGTAGTGCCATCGGATGATGACCTAATAATAGATGCTAAAATTCAGACCAGAAACATAGAAGAGATACTGTCAGCACAAAAGAAAGATAGCAATATAGTCTCTATTGATGGGCTAGAAGGGCTAAAGGTTAAAGTTCGTTTAAGTGCTTACAGTGCACGTCGTTTAAGTTTAATTAATGGTATAGTAAGCAATATTTCTCCCGATGCCCTTGATGATCCAAGGCTAGGACGTTATTATTCAGTACGTGTAGTGATACCAAAACCAGAGCTTGCTCAGTTTAAAAACGTATACCTATACCCTGGTATGCCAGCAGAAGTGTACATAGTTACTCAATCTCGTACTCTTTTATCATTCTTGTTTACGCCTATAATTGCAACAGTCGATAGGTCTTTTATAGAAAGGTAGCTCACTCGTTAAAGTAGTAGTGAAAGTGCCGTAATAAAATTTAGGTACATAATTAGACAATAGGCTTTTTGACCTTACCCAGAAAAAGTGGAGAGAAAGAAAGGAGTTTTTTCGGGTAAAATAAAATTTTGGAGGATTAGAAATGGCAAGAGAATATACGGCAGAATTTAAATTGGAATCTGTTAAGCTGGCAAATGAACAAAGAAAGGTAGGTCAACCAGTTGCAAAAGTAGCAAGAGATCTAGGAATAAGGGATAGTGTATTAGGAAAATGGATGAAGAAATATAACGAAAAAAGTCAGCGGCAAATGCATTTCCAGATGTAGCACCTTATGACAAAGAGAGATTTGATTTACAGAAAGAGTTAGCAAAAGTAACAAGAGAAAGAGACATTTTAAAAAAAGCCCTGGCCAGTCAAAAAGAGTAAAATATTTTTTCATAAAAGAGCATAGTAAACACTATAAAGTGCAGGAATTATGTAGGGTTTTCTGCTAGTGGCTACTATAAGTGGACTACAAGGAAAATAAGCAGTAGAGAATCAGCAAATAAAGAGTTATTAGCAGATATTCAAAAAATATATCAAGCTTCTAAATGTAGATATGGAGCTCCTAAAATTCATGCTGAATTAAAGGCTTTGGGTAAAAGTTGCAACTTAAAAACAGTGCAAAGTATTATGCAGAAAAATGGTATTCAGGCTATATTGAGAAGAAAATTTAAAATTAAGAAACAACAAACGGACAGTAGCTCCCAATATATTAGACCAAAACTTTATTGTCGATCAACCAAATAAAGTATGGGATTACTTATATAAAAACCAAAGAAGGATGGCTATATTTGGCAACAATAATCGATCTATATTCACGCATGGTAGTTAATGAGCAGTTCAATAAATAAACAATTGGTTATGGACTCTTTATTAATGGCCGTTAACAAGCGTAAACCTGCCAAAAATCTACTATTACATAGTGATCAAGGTTCACAATATACTTCGCAAGGTTATCAATATCTCTTATCCATAAAAAACATAGATGAGTCATAAAGGTTGTTGTTACGACAATTCTGTTGTGGAAAGCTTCTTTAGCTCATTGAAAAGAGAAATACTTATTGATACTTCACAACACTCTGCTCAACAAACTAGAACTGCAATATTTGAATACATAGAAATTTTTTATAACAAACAACGTCACTATTAACTATTGCATTCCTGAGCATTTTGATTCATCATTCTCTTTGTGAAAAACATTCCAAACTTTCTCTCCACTTTTTCTGGGTAAGGTCAATACCTTTAAGCCCAACACCAAGCTCGAGAAAGTAGAAAGTGTGGAGCAGCCTATTCAGTCTTCTTTGAATCTAACATGAAAGGCTATGCTCAAAAAACTATAAGCGTCCAAGTAATTTTTTAAATAAGATAACTCCTTTAGAATATCTCTTAAGCTATTAACTTAACATCACCATAGGATTTAAAACATTCCCCAAAAAATGTTAAAGCTATTTTAGTAAAATACTCAAAACTTGACCCTAAGCAACTTTGAGTTCATGCTCCTGGTACTCTTGCTTTACCTTCCTGCATAATCGCTTTTGGAGGAAATATATTACTGGATGAAGAGTTATCTAAGTGAGGAAAGTCACCTCTCCCCACTCGACTTCGAAACCGGACTTGTGACTTTCACCACATCCGGCTTCTCTCTAACTTGGTGTTTGTCATACACACTCCTATGTAAATAATCATGGCAATGCCCGTGCAATAAAGACAAATTTCCTATGGTATTATTGTTCCTATTTTTGTCTTGATGATGCACTTCAATTATGTCCTCTGACCTAAAATATAGCTGACAATAATTACATTTACCCTGTTGCATCTTCAGTAATTTTATCACTCTTAGTGACTTATCTGGTACTCTACGACTGCTCCAATATATCCAGTCTCCATCATATGGAGATTTTGCTCCTCTCACTTTGATATGCCGCTTAATAGCATGGTCTCCATGTTTGATAAGATATTTTCCATTACTTGTCATAAACCTCCAATTATCATTCTTATACCTTTTAAAGTATTTCCTCTTTATCCAGTATTTGCCTTTATTTGTATGTTTACGTACTGCCCATTTCCATAGTTTTCTAAACATAACGCTATCTAGTAACTCGAAGACTTTCCTTGAAATCACTGAAGTATAATATTGACACCATCCTCTAATAAGTGGATTTAGGTTTTTTATAATAGCTTCTTGTGGTGCTCCACACATTTCTTTAAGTTTGTACTTAGCGGTTAATGTATATCGTTTTATAAAGTTGCGGCTCGATTTTATTAGTAACTTGTATGTTTTCTTACCTTGTTTTACTGTATGCTGTCGTATTGTAAATCCAAGAAAATCAAAGCCTGGTTTTTTTTCCTTTAGAGGATTCAATGAATGAGAAATTTTTGTCTTTGATGACTTTAATTCTAATCCAATGGTTTTTAACCATTCCTTAATTAAAATCTCTGCCTTAAGCTACAGCTCCAAATTCATGATATCCATTTGCTGGCCTTTTTAGGTGCTTTACAGAAGGGTTGATAAAAGATGTACAAAAGGACGTCTAAGGTGCGTAGTAGCATTCTAGGATCATCTATGAAGGTAGTTTTTTTGCTAACTCTTAAAATTCAGCTAAATTTACCACTTTAATAGACCTCGGCATAAAAGAGTTGAATATTTCTTCAGAATTGTGTATAATTATTAATGCTTTTTAGGTTGATTTCTTATGGCTCTTTCGAAGTTCCTTGACGTACGAAATGATGTTGCGTTCAAAAAAATATTTGGTACTGAAAAAAACAAGGATATACTTATTCACTTCCTCAATGACATCATTGGCTTCACTGGTAAAAACCAAATAAAGGATATAGAGTTTTTAAGTACTATTCAAGACCCTGATATCGCCGCTAAAAAGCAAGGTATTGTTGACGTTCTCTGTAGAGATGAAGATGGGGTGCAAGTAATAGTCGAAATGGTGCGACCTGAAAGTCTTCGGTCATATTGTTTAAAAGGAGAGGAATTCCTTCAGAAAGAAACTGAAAGAATCCTAAAACTTATTAAACCAGATGTTTTGCCATCTGAGTCTACGCATCAGTGCGAATCGGGTAACCGGTTGGTGCCGAGCGATGCGGACAATGAACCTCCTCTTGATAAAGAAGATGCTCAATCGTGAGAGAAAGCATAAACTACAAGCATCATGTGGTTGGAGGGCTAGGCTTAGTGGTATGGTGAACGTAAGTGAAGCTTCATAAGTATCGTAACGATTAAAGAGCTAAAGATGCTGATAAGCTCCGACCAAAAGGTAATGTGACATTTTTCATTTCTGGATGTACGCAAATCACCGGTATAGAGAAGCCACCTAACCCACTGTTGTATGATAGAAGGAACAGGGTAAGCCTGTATTTTCGCCTATATGGCAGGCAACCCGCAAGGAATGCTGATGGATGTGCAGGTAAAGGATAATGGAGAAAGCGAATGCCATTTTGTAACGAAATGGATAGAATTTGTAACATTAATTCGCGTGAAAACGAGCAGACTTCCATTTGGTCCCTCATGACAAGAAACTTTGTTAACCACTTAAGGTAGGAAAGCAGATGATTACAAGTACAACTGTAAGTGCACCTACCAACAACTCCGAAGCATGGAACCAGTTACTCCGGAAGAAATGCCAAAAAGTTGTTATGAGGCTACAAAGACGTATTGTTAAGGCTGTCCAACAAGGAAGATGGGGTAAGGTGAAAGCTTTACAACATCTTCTCACACGCTCCTTTAGTAGCAAAGCTTTAGCTGTTAAAAGAGTAAATGAAAACCACGGAAAAACACGGCAGGTGTAGATCGTCAACTGTGGTTAACTTGCAATGCTAAAATTCAAGGAATAAAGCAGTTAAAGCAAAGAGGATATAAACCTTCCCCGCTAAAACGAATTTATATCAATAAATCTAATGGCAAAAGAAGACCTCTTGGAATACCCACGATAAAAGATAGAGCTATGCAAGCATTGTATTTGTTTGCTCTGGAACCGATATCTGAAACAATCAGTGATCGTCACTCCTACGGCTTTAGGCCCAAAAGATCCTGCGCAGATGCTATTAAGGCTTGTCACTTATTATTGGCAAGGCGCAATCGACCACAATGGATATTAGAAGGCGATATCAAAGGGTGCTTTAACAACATTAACCATGAATGGCTTATGAAGCATATTCCTATGGAGAAAAAAATTCTCCACAGTTGGTTAAAGGCTGGTTTCCTAGAGTCAAAAACCTTGTATCCCACAACTGCTGGCACTCCGCAAGGAGGTATAATTTCTCCAATACTAGCTAATTTTACCTTAGATGGTCTTGAACGGTTATTAGAAAGTCGCTTTGGTAAATTAGGTAGCAAAAGAAGAGACAAAATCAGAAGTGGAGTAAATTTAATCAGGTACGCAGACGACTTTATTATTTCAGGTTTCACACATGAGTTACTGGAAGATGAAGTCAAGCCTATGGTATCATCCTTTCTTCGTGAAAGAGGTCTAGCTCTGTCAGAAAAAAAGACAAAGATTACATTTATTACAAAAGGGTTCGACTTTCTTGGCTGTAATGTGCGTAGATATAGTAAGAAATTATTTATTACGCCTTCGAAGGAAAGTATTAAGAGATTTCTTAAAAAAGTGCGTGCATTAATAAAAGCAAATATAGGCAGTTCACAAGCTGTAGTAATTAAATCACTCAACCCTTTATTAAGAGGATGGGAAAACTACTACCGTCATGTGTGTGCTAAAAAAGCGTTCAGCAAGATAGACAATGAAATTTGGCATAGTTTATGGAAATGGGCAAAGACAAGACATCCCCGTAAAGGATTACGTTGGATAAAAAATCGTTACTTTAAAGTAATGAATCATCGTCAATGGGTCTTTGCTACTTCTGTATGCAAGAACAAACCAAAGGAAATAAGGTTTATGAGCTTACTCAAACTAAGCGACATTCCTATTAGACGTCATGTTAAAATCAGGGCGGATGCAAATCCACTTGACTTAAAATGGAAAAAGTATTTTGATGAGAGAGTGAAACGAACAAGAATGTTAGCAAGCTCCTTTTCAAGAGAAGGTTCTCTACTGTTAGTGTCACCACTAAAGTTGATGTATTCTGAGGATTTATGAAAGACAAGCCGGTTCGAGAAAAGAAGAACTTAGATAAGGGGCTCAAGCGTAGTGTGGGGAAACCTGCATGCTGCGTTTCTAAGGGAGGGAGTAGTAGTAATACTGCTTCCTTACCTGACCAGGTCGCTAAAACAAAAGGATTTGAAAAACGTGCCCAATACTATGCTGCTAAAGCTTACTCAAGGCAAGCTGATAAAGGTGACCAGTATCATAACCTTAAGGAAATTATCTTTATTGCTATAGCAGATTGTATCCTGTTTCCGGACAAGTCTGAGTATAAATCAAAGCATACTATTCGGGATGAAGATACTAATGAACACGATCTAAAAGATTTTTACTTCATATTTATTGAATTGCCAAAATTTCCAAAAACTAAAGAGGATCAGCTTTCAAATATAGTTGAAAAATGGATCTACTTCTTTAAATATGCAGATGAGACTAGTGAGGAAGAGCTGGAAAAAATAATAGGTAGTGATGTAATAATTAAAAAGGCCTATGAAGAGCTAAATAGATTCAACTGGTCAGAAAAAAAATTTATTGCCTATGAACAGGAAATAAAACGTATTCTTGATGAACAGGCTGTCCTCGCTCAAAAACTTGATGATGCTACTGAAAAAGGTAGAGAAGAAGGCAGGGCAGAGGGCAAAAAACAGGCTAAAATAGCTGTGGCTAAAAATTCACTCAAGGCGGGTGTTTCTATTGATGTTATTGCTGAAATAACAGGGTTTTCTGTTGATTATATTGAGAAAATTCAAGAAAAGAAGTTTTAGCCATAACGTTTTTTTTATTAAACCCTCTATTCTAGTAATTTTAATATTGCAATCCATTCTAATATCTGTACAATGCTTTTTTTATATAAATACTTAATAGGAGGGGTTAATGCCAACACAGAAAGAGCTTCGGGCTACGATGTCCAAAAAATTACAGGAAGCTATTAAACATCCAGATCCGACAGTTGCTGCCGGGAGGAAGTCAGCTATCAAGAGATGGGTGGGAGTCCTTCAAGATAACTTTATGGAGCACATAAAATACTTTAAGGGTGATAAGTTGAAGTTTTTGCACAATGTATTCCAAGATGAAGGTTGCTGGTCAGGTGTAAGGTTGGATAATGCTGCTTTAGGTCAAAGGTTTACTGAAGAGAAAATAGGTGGAATAGATAATCGACTTCGCAAATATGAGATGGCTTGTAGTTACTGTGTAGTAGATAAAATTCATCCACTCTTTCAAAAAAGATTTGAATCTTATAGGAACAATTTTCCTCCTGGTGCATTTGATGGTAAAACTGAAACTGAAATTGGCAAATACGTACGAAACTCGTTACTAGATAGCATAAAGAGGAAAGGTCCTGTGTTTGATTTCTGGATCGATAGAGAATCTGGGGGATTAAAGCAACCAAGTAACGCGTCAGAAGGTTTTGATAGTGCTGTAAAACTTAAGTGGAGTGAAGGGGTAGAGTATTTTTATAATCATTTAAAAGAAGAAGATAAGGAAAAGAAGCTCACAGAAGCTATTCTTGCTCTTTCTCGTCCTCAATCTTTTGAGAAAGACGCCCCTATTTTAGATTTTTGTGTAAATAAGATAGTCGATAAAGATACTCTTTTACAGAAATTATCGCAGAAAGATCAGGGAGTATATGCTCTTCTTGCTGAATTAATAGAGTCATGTTTTTTTGATACGGTTCATGATTTAGTACAGTGCTGGTGTTATAAAGGAGTTTCAGAACGTGGAGATCATTCAGAGAAAATATTCTCATATGAAGAATATAAACTTCTTCTTTCCTCACTTTCAAATGTGATGTTAGACAATCCTGAGTTAAATGCTCAAGCAAGATCTCTTATTATGGAAATGTGGAGATGTGGTCGCTTTTATAAACACAAGGAGGCTGCTGTCGATACTTCTAACTTCCAAGTTCCTATAGAAAATGCACTTGCAGGGTTAGTGGTTAATTGGGAACGATCTGGTCGTAAGTCTGATGAAAAAAAAGAAATATTAGAGATAATGTTATTTGCTAAGGATCGCTTTCCTGAAAAGTTTGAGTCCTTCAAAGAAGTGATGATAGAAGACCTTAGATTATGTGGTAGAGAAGGTAAAAGAGTAAATATAGATTACGGTCTGTTTGCGGAAGAATTATTCTCTGAGTTAGAGAAAACAATTTTACCACCTGTAGGTGATGGTCCACAGTCTGAGCTTGGAACTCCTAGTGTAAGTGGTGTTTCTTCTTATAAGAAAAAAAGCGTCTTTACGCTTAGTGGTAATAAGTAATCCACTTATGAACTCTTGGTGTTTCTGGTCGTAGTAAATAAGGGGTATTTTGTATGAGTAATGGTGATGGATTTATTAGGAGTTTGGTGGATGGAGATCTTGAAGGATTCAGACAAGGATTTGAATCTTTTTTAGATCAATGTCCATCTTTTTTGTATCATGTAAGTGCAGGTCGTTTCCTTCCTGTATTCTTTTTTAGTATGTTTGCTACTGCACATGATGCTAATATCTTAAAAGCAAATGAGAGAGTCTATTTTCGTTTTGATAATCATGGTATTGATACAGGTGGTAGAAATAGAAATACAGGGAACCTAAAAGTCGCTGTTTATCGTGACGGACAGCAAGTTGTCAGATGTTACAGTATTTCTGATCGTCCTAATAGTGATGGGTTAAGGTTCAGTACAAGGGAGAGAAATGCTCTAGTGCAAGAGATTAGACGGCAAAATCCAAATTTAAGGGAAGAAGACCTAAATTTTGAGCAATACAAAGTATGCATGCATGGAAAGGGCAAGAGTCAGGGAGAGGCAATTGCAACAGTATTCGAGGTGATTCGTGAAAAGGATTTTAGGGGTAGAGATAAATTTGCCAGATATTCAGCATCTGAGATTCATTTCTTAAGGCAACTCTTCAGAAATCACGGGTTATTAACAATTAAGGAAATAGAGAGAAGACAACTTAGCCAATACCGGCAAGACGAACTTGATAGGCTTGTCAATTTTGTGCAAGTTGTACCAGGTCAACAAAGAATTGATAACTTTGCGGAAATGTTAAGAAGTGGAGTTGTACGAACTTTACGAGACAATAGCACAGTAATTTTTAGATATATAACTCGCATCTATAATAATTACAGACAAGTGCTGGGAGATAATATTGAAAATCGCTATCAAAAGTTTGAGAGTCACGGGTTTTTACTAGGGTTTTTAGCAAATTTTAGTCATCGCTACACAATAGGCATCGATCTTGACTTATCTCCTAGAAACTCACATGTTGCATTTCTTGTACGTCATCAAGCAGAAAGAGAAAATGTTCCTATTGTTGTCAATTTTGCTACAAGGGCACCGTCCAATATCGCATTAAACCGCGCCAGAAGTCACGCTGAAAGATTGCATGTTTTTTCATTTATACCTATCCATACTGAATCAAGAAATACTGTCTGTGTTGGATTAAATTTTAATTTAAATCTAGATCCTTTTAGTGTTGATACAGTAGGGCTTCAACAGGATAGATTTCCTTTAGTACAAAGATTGTTTGAGTATATAGAAGATGAAGAGGTTGGAGAGAATATTAGAGATTTCTTGCTTCAACATCTTCCTGGTGAAATACCAAGAAATGCAGATAATTATAACAGAGTATTTGATTGTATAACTGGTTTTACTTTTGGAAGTAGTGCTTTTGATAGGCACCCTTTAGAACTAGAAGAAGAAGACGAAGCACCTATAACAAAATACATATTTAGACATGGTGATGAGGGTTTAAGATGTTTAACTATGGTCTTTCATGCTGAAGGTTCTGATATAGTTATACTGCATATTAGAGCTCACGATGCACAACAACAAGGAGCAATCAATTTAGAAAATCTTAATATTAATGGAAATAATGTTCATGTATGGGAAGTTTCATGCACACTTAATGACCAATTTGAGCTAGATATTGATCAACCAAATGACCTTGGTTTATATCACGATTACCAAAATAATAATGCAAATAATTTTCTTGATGGTGATCTTGTACAAGTACCTAATGCTGAAAATGTACATGGTATTTCAGAAAGGGTTATGAATGATGGCTGGAAAAATGTAGGTCAGCATAGAGAACTATTTCAAGAGATCTCTGGAGCATTGATGCCACTTAGGGACGCAATAAATGTTAATAATGAGGATAAGTTTCGTTCTATACTACATGGTACATTTTATGCTAGTGATAATCCTTATAAAGTGCTTGCTATGTATAAAGTTGGTCAAACATATAGTTTGAAAAGGGGTCAGGAAGAAGAAGGAGAAAGGGCAATACTCACAAGAATTACAGAACAGAGATTAGACCTTTTATTATTAAGACAATCTACGGAGAATGCTCCAGATACTCATCCGATTGTATATGTATTAGGATTTGCTAATAATGCAGAAGAAGTAGCACAAAAGGAGAATAACGCAAAAGATCGAATAAAAGAACTTATGAACAAGCAAAGAGGATATTTGCTTATTACTTCTGGAAATGAGGTGGTTTTATTTCCTCTTATATTTAATGCAGGTGCAGGGAGAGTAGAAGGTCTTATATCTATTCCAGAAGGAATAGGAAGAGAAGAATATGTACATAGACTTGATCGTGGTGGTCGTGACTCAAGACCAGGAGTATTAGTGGGACCTGAAAGTGTTATTGATGAAAATCCACCAGAGGGTCTATTATCAGATCAGACTCGTGAAAATTTCAGGCGCTTTTACACGGAAAGAAAACCAGGACAGAACTCGATTTTTTTGCTTGATATAGATGATAATCTGCACGTTCCATTTAGTTACTTGCAAGGTACTAGAGCACAGGTAATAGAAACATTAAAGTCAAGAATAAGGAGAGGTGATAATTCCATTCCTACAGCACAAGAGATAAGAAGACAAATAAGAGATATTCTTAGAAATCAAGGGATAGAAGTAAATGATCTACTTACGCTAGAATTTGCGACGAGAAATGGACATTATGATTACTGGCTTCAACAAATTGATATAGCTCACGCTGGAAGATTGCGATATCAGCTTCGTACTGAAGGTAATCACACTTTTGAAGTAGCTAATTTGGCAAGGAATGACGGTAACGAGCACATTGTTAGAGTATTAAATCAATTTAAGGAAAATGAAGAACAACAGCGTTTAACTTTAATCATTACTTTAAATAATACTCATTGGGTTACACTAGTGATTGAACGTCAAAATGGGAACTATGTTGGGTACTATGCTGATTCAACTGCTACTGCTGTTCCAGGTGGTATTACTGATATCATTCAAAATAACTTAGGAAATAATATCAGGATTAATAATGTTTCTGTTAGTCAGCAAACAGATGGTTGGAATTGTGGTTTATGGGCATTAGAAAATGCTAGTGAGATTAATCGAGTTCTAAACGAAAATCCTGGAGAACAAGTTCAGAATGTTGTAAATATTATGCGTGATTTTCTTGGAAGAGGCCACCCAAACAGAGATAGAAATTACTTTCAGAACATGAGAGTGGGCATTTCACAATTATTCAGGAATGATCCGGGATTTCAAGATGTGCAATTGCAAGCATACATTCAAAATAGAGAACAAATTGATCCATTACTACGTACTTATCTAGAATTAGGATATCACAGAGTAGGAGGAGGGTATGGATTAGTAGAAGCACCTATATCGCTTGGTGTTAGTGATTCCAGTAATTTTGGTGACCTGCCACAGTCGAGTTTAGAAGGTCCTGAAGCTAGTCGTGTTTCTGACCTTAGCAAAGGTAAAGGCGGTAGGTAGAGGTAATCGGTAGATGAAAGGAGTGTAGGACATCTAAAGCAAAGAATGCCATTCTAAGCCCACCTCTGAAGGTCATTTTTTTCTCGAAGCTTAAAAAAACAAAACCCAATATAAAAACGTTGAATATTTCTTCAGAATTGTGTATAATTATTAATGCTTTTTAGGTTGATTTCTTATGACTTTTTCTAAGTTTCTTGATCCCAAAAATGATGTATCGTTTGTGCGACGTGAAAAGTCGCTTATTAAATTGTTTCGCAGGTCACCCTGACTAAACCGAGTGTTTTGCCGCTCGTACCCTACTAGACTGTACAAAAGCAGTAATGCTTTGTGCAAAGCGTTTAGGACAATGAACCCGCCTGAAAAGGAGAAGTTCGGTCTGCGAAGAAAGAACAATGCTATAAGTGTCGAGTTGGCACGGGGGCTAGGGTTAATGGTATGGATAGCGCAAGCAAATGATCCTAAGCATCGTTACGTCGAACAAGCCAAAGACACTGATAGGCTTGAACCAAAAGGTAAGTAGACTGGTTATCAAACTGAACGCATTTGATACGCAAACATCAAGGTCACCGGTGTAGAGATCAATCCTAACCCGTTGTTGTTTAATAGGTGGAACAAGGAAACCCCATATATCTCTGAGTACCAATATTGGATATTCAGTAAGGTCGATCGTGAGAAAGGCTTATGGGTATGTGGGATTGGGAGTGTGGAAAAAGTGAACGCTCATCTGTAATGGATGTGATACAGGTTTAACGTTACCTGGCTCGAAAGAGAACTGACGTCCACAATGGTCATCTTGGACAAGATTGTTTGTAAAACTTTTAAAGAGAGGAAAGCAGATGGTTACAGGTAAAATTGTAAGTGCACCTTTCGGTACTGCCGAGCACTGGAACCAAATTAATTGGTCTCAATGTAAGAAAAAAACCAGGAAGCTACAAGCTCGTATTGTTCAGGCAACAAAAGATGGGAGATGGAATAAAGTGAAAACTTTACAACATCTTCTCACACGTAGTTTTAGTGCTAAAGCATTAGCAGTGAAACGCGTAACTTCGAACAAAGGAAAATACACGGCTGGTGTTGATAATCAGTTGTGGCAAAGTCCTTCAGCTAAATCTCAAGGAATTGCTAGCCTAAAGCGACGTGGATATCGCTCTCAACCTATGAGACGCATTTATCTAATCAAGCCTGAGGGCGGCAAGCGGCCGATTAGTATTCCAACTATAAAAGATCGTGCGATACAAGCCTTATACCTTATGGGCTTGGACCCTGTTGCAGAAACAATAGGAGACACTCACTCATATGGATTCAGGGTGCATCGTTCAGCAGCAGATGCGGTAAGTCAAATTTTCATAACATTGGCAAGACGTGATGCTCCGCAATGGATTTTAGAGGAGGATATTAAGAAGTGTTTCGATGAAATAGACCACCACTGGTTGAAAAACTCAATTCCAATGGAAAAGAGTATCCTAAATAAATGGTTAAGGTCTGGATTCGTAGAAAGACGAATGCTACATCCCACAATAGCAGGAACTCCACAAGGTGGAATTATATCTCCTGTACTTGCTAATTTAACTCTCGACGGTCTTGATGATGTTTTCAATAAACATTTCGGAAAAAAGGGAACCAAAAAACGCAAGAAATATGGTGTACACATGATCCGCTATGCGGATGATTTTATAGTAACTGGAAAATCGAAAGAAACTCTAGAGACTAAAGTCAAACGGCTTGTAGAGGACTTCCTGAGCCAAAGAGGGCTATCTTTATCGGCAGGAAAGACAAAGATCACACACATAGAACAGGGATTCGATTTTCTCGGTCAGACAGTACGCAAGTACAAAACAAAACTAATCATCAAACCTTCAGAAAAAAGTGTAAACAGACTTCTGAAGCGCATCCGGTACCTAATTCGCAAGAAGAACGCAGAAACCCAAGAAAAAGTAATTGATATGCTTACACCTCAAATTCGAGGATGGGCCAATTACCATCAAGGAATATGTGCGAGAAAAGCTTACGAAAAAGTGGACCATGAGATCTTCAAAGCCTTATGGCACTGGTCAAAACGCAGACATCCTAATAAAGGATTACGTTGGATTAAAGGTAAATACTTTAAAGTCAAGGAGTCTCGAAAATGGTGTTTTGCAGTACTGGCTAAGAATAAAAACATAATTGAATGGAAAGAACTCTTCCAAGCGACAAGTGTACCAATTCGCCGCCATAAGAAAATTAGAGCAGTAGCTAACCCCTATGATAAAGAGTGGTATGCTTACTTTAAAGAACGTCAATCAAAAAAACTCTTCTCTTTGCAAAAATGGTAAGGTATGATTAATGTTAGTTCTAAGAAGGAATTTGATATGTCCAAATATTCGATAAAAACTGTTGCCGTTTCTAAAGAAAAGGACTTAAGGTGGCTCGAGCCGTATGAAGGGAAACTTTCACGTACGGTTCCTAGAGGAGGGTTCGATGGGTAAATATCTTAGTCCATTGAACTCTTACTCTTTCAAGCGTATCTTCGGTACTGAAAAAAATAAAGATATCCTTATTCACTTCCTCAATGATATTCTTGGCTTTACTGGTAAAAATGAAATAAAGGATATAGAGTTTTTAAGTACTATTCAAGACCCTGATATCGCCGCTAAAAAGCAAAGTATTGTTGATGTTCTCTGTAGGGATTCTACAGGTGCTCAATACATTTGCGAGATGCAGGTCGCTAAAACAAAAGGATTTGAAAAACGTGCCCAATACTATGCTGCTAAAGCTTACTCAAGGCAAGCTGATAAAGGTGACCAGTATCATAACCTTAAGGAAATTATCTTCATTGCTATAGCAGATTGTGTACTGTTTCCTAATAAATCTGAGTACAAATCAAAGCATACTATTCGAGATGAAGACACTAATGAGCATGATCTAAAAGATTTCTATTTTATATTTATTGAGTTGCCAAAATTTCCAAATAATAAGGAAGATCAGTTGGAAAATATAGTTGAAAAATGGGTTTATTTTTTTCGATATGCAGACGAAACTAGTGAAGAAGAGCTGGAAAAAATAATAGGTAGTGATGTAATAATTAAAAAGGCCTATGAAGAGCTAAATAGATTTAACTGGTCAGAAAAAGAATTTATTGCCTATGAACAGGAAATAAAACGTATTCTTGATGAACAGGCTGTCCTCGCTCAAAAACTTGATGATGCTAGAGAGGAAGGTAAAGAAGAAGGTAGAGAGGAAGGCATCCTAATTGGACATGAAAAAGGCAGAGAGGAAGGTATTCAAATTGGCGAAGAAAAGGGCGAAAAACAGGCTAAAATAGCAGTGGCTAAAAATTCACTTAAGGCCGGTGTCTCTATTGATGTTATCGCTGAAATTACCGGCCTTTCGATAGATGAAATTCAAAAATTAAGGAATTAATACTTTACCTTGACCTCTAGCTTGAGTTAAATGACATTGAACAGAAGTATTATTTAGATAACTTTTAGGCTCCAAGCTTATTTGTTGTTCTTTTACGTCACTCACTTCTAATCTGCTTAACATTTGTTGCATTAATTAATTTATTACTGGGTCTATTCTTCTATTAAATTCAGCCATAAACTTATCAAACTTTTTCGGACTTAATCTACCGGGATCTCCTGGTTCTCTACCAGGCAATGCTTCCTCTGCGTATGATTTTAAAATCCCTGAAATTTCATTAAATTCACCACTCCTAATTTTTTCATTAATCTTCTCAAATAATTTCTCAAAATTAATATCTAAGCGGTGCATTTTTATACCACCTTTCGATTCAGCTTGCTTCTCTAATACTTCCTTGAACGACTTTATAATATCCGATGTGTAAAAAAGAGCCTTTACAGGATTAACATCAGAAAACTTAGGAAGAGGACACTTTTTATCTAGAAAAGCTTGTAACAAGAAAAACATCAAGCTAGCATTATTACTCGCACAAACTTCACGACTAAATTGGCTAGTATATTGGATATTTGGGTTTCTTACTGTATCAGAATGATTGGAGCTACTTCCTGCTGTACCAGAACGGCTAGAGCTATTTTCTGAAAATGAAGGCAACGCAGCCCTTAAAGGGGAAGAGATAAACTGAAAAACACCTTTAACAGCATCTATCCATGAAGACGGCTTACTTGCTCCGCTTGTAGCTCCTATTTTGTTATAGCCTATTTCGTCACTTTGCGATGAATTGTCTGATGCATTATCATAAGATAGATCACACTTAGCTTCTTTTGTAATACTATATTGTACATCACGCTTCTTGCGAGTAGATCCACAATCCTCAATTTTCCATTGACATGGACTATCTTTGCCCCTGGCCTCCAAGTAAATACTCTCCTTCTATCCCTATCATGGCTAAGATAATCACTAGCAGGATATAAATACTCATTAAAATAAGTGCTTTTTATATATATGTTGTTACCTTCAGGTTCAAATTTCCATTGACATGAACTATCTTTGCCCCCTGGCCTCCAAGTAAATACTCTCCTTCTATCCCTATCATGGCTAAGACCATTACCAGCAGGATATAAATACTCATTAAAATAAGTGCTTTTTATATATATGTTGTTACCTTCAGGTTCAAATTTCCATTGACATGAACTATCTTTGCCCCCTGGCCTCCAAGTAAATACTCTCCTTCTATCCCTATCATGGCTAAGCTAATCACTAGCAGGATATAAATACTCATTACTATAGTAAACACTTTTAATACATACCTCCGATGAAAATACTGCATTCTTTACTGACTCTGGTAATTCTCCTTTTATCCTTTCAAGCTCAGATTTTTTTCCGAATGAACATTATGGTAATTACTCATCTCCATAATTCTTTTTACATAACGGGCTAACCTAAACTCCGCATTTTCTACACCTTTAACTTCAATACTAGCTCCAATATTGAGAAGATTTGTAACTTCACTAACATTCCCACTTTCTACAGCAGCAAATAAAAGTCTATCATACTCACTTTGCTTTGGTCCTAAAAAGTTTACTACTTCTGACTGACGAGAGGTATTTGCTACATCTAAAGGTTTTCCACCATCCTTATTTTTAGCTCCAATGTTAGCCCACTTATTTACAAGCGTTTTAACTGTATCTGATTGACCTCCCCAAGCAGCATAGTGCAAAGGCGTCCAATCGTTTATGTCCTTGGCTTCAATATTAGCACCTTTATCAAGGATGAGTTCAACTCCCTTACCAAGGTAAGCAGCGTGATGTAAAGGTGTTCTTCGATCATCGTCTTGAACGTTAACATTAGCATTTCTACTGAGGAGAAGTTCAAGTACATCCAATTTGTTTATACGAGAAGCTGCACATAAAGGCGTTTCATTTTTTGCACCTCTAGCTTCGATGTTAGCTCCAATATTGAGAAGATTTGTAACTTCACTAACATTCCCACTTTCTACAGCAGCAAATAAAAGTCTATCATACTCACTTTGCTTTGGTCCTAAAAAGTTTACTACTTCTGTTTTACCAAGGTCATTTGCTACATCTAAAGGGTTTTTACCATCCTTATTTTTAGCTCCAATGTTGGCCCCCTTATCTATAAGAAATCTAATTATCTCTAAATGACCTCCTTCAGCAGCCCTATGCAAAGATGTGTAACCATCACTATCTCTAGCTTCAATATTAGCCCCTTTCTCAAGAAGTTCTCTAACGTCACTAAGGCGTCCTACTCCTGCAGCACTAACTAATAAATCATCATTGTTTAAAGTCATTTGTCCCTCCACATTTATAAAAACTTACCTAACTTAACTAAGCAATCACACTATAACAAGCCACTCTTACCCTGAGCTTTTTTTTTTCCTCAAGCAACACAGAAAGGACCATCTTCCCTCAAACAAGAATTCTGGAATGCCTTCACATAACATAGCCCACTCACAAACGTAAAATTACCTTAGCCATCACACACTTACATACCATAAAAAATTAGTAATCTAATGTATTTCAGGAATAGTACTCCACTTTTAAAACTTGTCAACCCCTAATTTAAAATTTTTTTGAAATAATTTTTGATGAAAATTTTTAATGAATTACTATTAATTTAATATTAAATATTACTAAGAACCTAAATAATACAACCACTTTCAGCAATAAAAACTAGCTAGCATGAGAAGATTTTTTTGGAAATCGATTGGTATTGCAAATGTGCTTAAAATCTTCGTTTCAAGCCCTGGATGTAAGTTTGTTTGCCTTTTTTTGACTATTTGGGGTTCCTTCTCTATCTCTTGGTGTTAAAAGTTCAAATAAATCTGCACTTGTACGTAAAGCCTTTGCATTTCTCCCATTTTTTCTATTATTTTCTTCACTTTCAGCCAATAAGTGGTTTTCTATTTCACCTTTTTATATCAATTTATTACTTTCTTTTTGATTTGACACACTTTTTTGAACATCTCTATTGTGGAACAAACTTTTGCTTGGCTCTCCAATTTAGACATATGAGCAAAGATTATGAGCTTTCTCCTCTTACTTCAAAAACCAATATCTTCTTTAACATGATTTCTATGCTTACTAAATTAGCTACTTAATCCCTTAGACAGGTTCTGAACATACCTTTGCTGAGCTTTCAAAGCTCTTTATAGAAGTAGGTGATTCTAATGTTCCAGGTACGTCATCATAATCAGATAGTTGCGTAGGAATTGAATTCGTTCTAATACCCTGAGATGTACCTTCTTGAAAATGAAGTAATTTATTTTCCAACTTATCTCTTGCTTCTCTAAAACTGTCCAATTTTTTTTGCAAGCTAACACTTTCTTCTTTATACTTTGAAAGTATTAAATCGATAAAATGATTACAAAACACTATTAGACCTGTAGCACTAGGAAATAACAACAAGAGAGGACGAATGGTAACACCTGGCATATCTCCACTTCCTGCATCATGAAAATTTTTATACATATTAAGACAAGAGCCAAAAGCTGCAGAGCATACAAAAGCAAGTTTTGTTCTGCACAGGAAATACTCAACTTGCGCTAATTTTTTATTGCAATGTGCTAATTCTTTACGCAAATTATCAATTCTATCACTATAGTACCTAATAAACAATTGTTTTGTTTCTTCATTATTAACATATTTCCATGCTCTATAAGATCTTCCATCTATGAGCTCAACGTTTACATGCTCTGATTTTAGAAGCGCACTAATTGCGTTACTACTTCTAGAACGCACAGCTTCATGTAGAGGTGTGTAATCGCTTTTAACATCTTTCCTTCTGTTAATATTTTCATAAATTAAATACTTGAAAAGAGCCGAAATACATTCTGGGTCATTACCTTCAATAGCCAGAGTAATTGCATCTTTTCCATCTCTATCCTTAGAATTAATAACTTTAGAAAGCGGCTTTTCATTTTCTTGCTTACCTTCAAAATACTTGCACTCATACACCTTATTCGAACGATATGGCTCCTTAAGAATACACAAAAGTTCTTTTACAAGATCAACCTGATTTTCTTTAATAACCACATGCAAAAGTGTGTTTTGATTTTCCTCATCTTGTAACAGTAAAACATCATACAAATAAGCATTTTCATGTAGATAACTAATCTCTTTATTGAAACGTGTTTTATCTATACCTTCTCTTCCTCCTTTACAGATACTGAAGAGTCGCAAACTACCTTCCAAAGCATTGTGATCAATCGCAGAGGCACGTTGCCTTCTGTATAAAATTGGCGCTCCTTCTACGCAAACACTTCCGAAGTAACGAGCAATAGGGGAATGGATACATGCACTTAAAAAATTAGTAAGAGGGTTACAAGTGTTCACACCATTCCTACCTTCAAGCAGTCTAACTACATCTAATTTATTATACGAATCAGCATAATATAAAGGATCCCGATCATAACAGTCCTTAGCATCAATTATAGCATCACATTCAAGAAGAAGTTTAGCTACACCTAAATGACCTTCCCTAGCAGCATAATGTAAAGGTGTTCTAGCTTTTTCATCCATGGCCTCAACTTTAGCACCTTGGCTTATAAGAAAGCTAACCATACCCTCTCTATTGTAGTAAGCAGCATAGTGTAGAGGAGCTATACCCAAACGGTCTTTAGCATTAATTATAGAATCATGGTCAAGAAGAAGTTTAGCTGCATCTAAATGACCTTCCCCAGCAGCATAATGTAAAGGTGTTTTATCTTCTTCATCCATGGCCTCAACTTTAGCATCTCGGCTTATAAGAAAGCTAACCACATCCTCTCTATTGTAGCAAGCAGCATAGTGTAGAGGAGCCATACCAAAACGGTCTTCAGCATCAATTATAGCACCACGGTCAAGAAGAAGTTCAGCTACATCTAAATGACCTTTCCCAGCAGCATAATGTAAAGGTGTTTTAGCTTCTTTATCCACGGCCTCAATTTTGGCATCTTGTTTTATAAGAAAGCTAACCATATTTTTTCTATTGTGGTAAGCAGCATAGTGTAGAGGAGCCATACTAAAACAGTCTTCAGCATCAATCATAGTACCACGGCCAAGAAGAAGTTCAGCTACATCTGAATGACCTTCCCTAGCAGCATAATGTAAAGGTGTTTTTCTACTATCATCTTGAACGTTAACCTTAGCATTTCTACTGAGAAGAAGTTTAAGGACATACAAATTACCCTTACAAGAAGCTACACACAAAGGCGTTTGATTGTTTATACCTTTAGCCTCAATATTAGCACCTCCATCAAGAAAATCACTAACCTTTCTAATATCTTTTCTTTCTATAGCAGAAAATAAATATTTATCTAGCTTTGCTCTCAAAAAGTTTGCTACTTCTGTGTTACCAAGCTCATTTACTATGCGTAAAGGTGTCTTAACATTATTATCCTTAGCTAAAATGCTGGCACCTTGATCAACAAGAAATCTAACCATATCGTATTGACCTGCACTAACAGCATAGTGTAGAGGTGTCCAATTTTGGTCACATCTAATGTCAATATCAGCACCAATACTAAGAAGAAGTTGAGCTACATTTACACTATTTTTACAGGCAGCCCAGGACAGCAAAGGCAACTTATCTAAAAGTTCACGATTAACATTATATTTATCAATATGTTGATCAATATATTCCTCCAACCGTTTAAAGTCGTCATTTTCTATAGCATGCGTAAAATCCGTTGTAAGGCTCGTTTGATCTTTCATAAACTATATAAAAAAAACTATTTTCCTACTCAGTACAATACTCCATTTTTAAAACTTATCAACCCCTATTTAGAAATTTTTTATGGAATAATTTTTGATGAAAGTCTTTAATATATTGCTACTAATTTAGCAATATATACTGTTAAAAACCTAAACAATATAACCATTTCCAGCACCCAAAACCAGCAAGCGTGAGAACAATTTTTCTTGGAATCGGTTGGTCTAGCAAAAATTACATTACTAATTCCAAGAAAGCGGAGCATTTGGATCATCTGGAATTTCATAAAAAGGCAGCCTATCAATTAACAGACTTTCTTCATCTTTACTAAGATCTCTTGTTACAATATTGCAAAAATCTCTATTGCTCCCAAAATTAGCTGTTACTGCAGTCCTTAAATCTTGATTTCCTGCCACAGCTTCCTGAAAGCTGCTGTTATTGGCAAGATGAGTTTCCAGCACAGGTTTTGCGTCATTACCAAATTTGTTTTTCACATTCAGAATAGCTTGTCCCAATTTATTTGTGTTGCTACTAATTAATTTTTCTGCCACTCCTTCCTGCAAAATACGACTACCTGCTAAGATCTCTCTATTTTCATTATCCTTCACAACCGCTTTCCCTATTTCATCTACCTTGGTATTCAAAAGGTGCTGAGTTACGTTATTGACTAACGTCTTCGACTCATCTATATTATCGCCTAAGCCACTTGCATTAAACAAATATTCAGCTAATTTTTCAGGGCTAGCCTTCCCTTCAGTAATTCTTTTTGCTTCACCTTTCTCTATACTGCCAGCATTAAATAACAACTCAGCTAACCTAGAAGTGCCGACATTTTTTATTATATCTTCAATAAAGCTCTTTTGATCCCACTGATAATTCTCTGCTAGTGCATTCTTAGCATCGTTAAATACTAGTTCAGAAGTCTTATACGAGCTAACTTTATCTTCGGCAATCTTTTTGGCTGCAAGTTGATCTAAGTTACTTTTATTAAAAAGCAACTCAGCGAGTTTTATTGGATCAGCTTTATTTATAAAATCCTGCGAATTAAGATTTATTTTATTAGCAACATGAGTAGCAAGATTTTGACCAGTGCTATCAGTTATATCAAGTACTGTTTTTCCCAATATATCTTTATTTTCATCAGTAAGTAGCTGTACAGCGACTTCCTCAATTGATGGGCTTTTTCCATCTCTACCTGCCGGACCTTGAGGACCATCTGCACCTTTTGATCCCTGCACCCCCTTGTCTCCTAAAAAAGCTTTTGCTATCTTACCATCATAAGCATTTTCGTTATCAGCAGTTTGATCAAGAAATCTGCCTAATTTCTCCACTAAAATTGATTTCTTTTTCCCATCTCCTATATCCTCTGTTGCATCAAGTATTTTTTTCGTGAATTCTAAAATTTTTATATTAGAGCCATCAGCTTTAGCAAAATTACCCTTTTCTGCCAAAAAATCTTTTGCTGTTTTATTATCACCATATATTTCATATTTTTCATCAAGAAGCTTCCCTAATGTATTAACTAAAATTGAAGTTGCATTGGGATCATGCTTATAAAATAATTCCCTTGCTAATCTATTGATTCTGTCACTGTCACGAGAAATAAATCCTCTATCTGTATCTTCCTTAGTATATACATTTTCAACATCAACCTTTTTATTTAATCCTTCATCTACTTCTTCCTTAGTATATACATTTTCAACATCAGCCTTTTTATTTAGGTAAGCAGGCAGAACATCTCGCCTAGAAAATGTACTATCTAGTATCAAGTTAGAGATTCTATCACCCTTATCAAAATCTTTTGCATAAAATATCGCCTCCACTATGGACTTTTCTGCTAACTTCTCTTCAAGTACTGTATGTTCATCATTGTTAGTACTTTTCATATCAAGTAGACTTTTAAAAGCTGCCGCTAAACCTCCTACTTTATAGCTTATTTCACCTTGACCATCTTGTTTATATTTTAATTCCAGACTACCATTGCTTGCATCTAAAGTATACTTATTACCTTTCTCATCGCTCAAGGTTATAATTTTAACATTTTCCAAATTTGATATTGATGTGCCGTGATTATCTTTAAACTCTACATTAGGTGTCATATCACTTCATATTAATTAAAACGAAAGGATACGCAAAAAAATATATTTTTTTATTAATACATGATGCAAAAAGAGCTTTATTCTATTTTAAATATAGAATTGCAATGAATTTTCCTTTTATTTCCAAATAAACTAATTTTCACTCTTTAACATTAATTACCACTAACTCAAATAACACAACCATTTCCAGCATTCAAAACCAAGGGTCGTGAGAAGAGTTTGTTTTGGGATGGCATGGTCTACCATGTATACCGTACGAACTTTTTTATACGGTAATTTTATTATACGCTAAAACTAACCACATTAGCCCATTTCACCCACATCTACATATGAACTATTTTGCCTAACTTTGTTGCAAAGATTTCAAAATTCTATTTTCGTAACTCCATTTTTACGCAACTTGTTCTCAAAAATATACGATCTTTTTTGAAGGAGTAAACAATTGAATTCTTTATAACACTAGCTAGCATGGTATCTTCACTAAAATATTTTTTGAAAAAGTTAATTGACTTATAAATAATTCTTTACTAATACTGGCATGTATTTGTTTATTCTGCTAAAGTTGCTCCATACAGGTTTGCTGTAAAAACTTCAGCAGTTTCCGTACTCCTTTAAAGCATCATATTCCTATATATTAAATATAGCTGGTGTTCTCAATTTTGTTGATCTATAGTAAAATTGGCTAAAACTTTCAGTAATAAACAACTTTTAACCTAGCAGTACTCACCATAAAAACTTAACAAAAATATGAGTAGTAAAAAGATTATGTTGAAATTAGCTTGACATATACTACACATTCTATATAATATATTCTATATCTAAAGCTAGCAGGTAATATGAGTATAGAGTCAACAAAATATATTGCAGAACCTATCAGTGAACAAAGTAAACACACTGATGAGCAAAAACTGAAGTCGGATCCAAGTGCTGGACAAGAGTGTTCAGAAATAGGTAGTCCAAAAACAGAAGCAACTGAATTACCAGTAGATAGTTATTATGAATTCATTAAGCAAGATTTATTTTGGGCTGATAGAAGTCTGATAGATGATAAAAAATGCTTAGAGAATTTAATAGATGAGTGGCTTATTCATGCACTTAACTTAAAGCTGGAAGAAAGTCAAAAAAAGTTAAATCAAAAATTACTCAATAGTATTATAAAAGATTTTAATATGGGAAATTATGACTCATTTTCAAATCTTAAGCAGTTTTTAGAAAGTAACGAGAAAAATAAAGACCTGAAGTACGTTCTTAATCTAAAAAGAGGGCATCTAGGAACAACAGTATTGAATGTGTTTGTCGCACACGATGAAGCCATTCATCCTCTTATCAAAGCTGGTGCTGATTTAAATATGCAGGATAATAAAGGTAAAACACTTTTGCATGATACTGCTATTTATTCCAGTACGTATGAAGGTCTAAAGTATCTCTTAGATGCAAAAACTGATCTAAATATACAAGATAAAAAAGGTAATACACCTTTACACTATTATGCTGCTAATTGTAATGATTATAGCAGAGAGGTTATGGATTTACTCATAAGCAAAGGAGCTGATTTAAACATAAAAAATAACAATGGAAAAACCCCACTGCAAATTGCAATTGATAGCAACAATATTATAGAGTGTTTTTTAACTGACAACCAAAAAAAGTTAAGAGACCAACTACGTAAAATGGTTAAAGCTACAGATTCTGATGAAGATTGGGATAATCCTTATGGTCCAGGTGTTGAAGATCTGAAAAAATTTTTAGATAAACATAAAAATAACCAAGATTTAAAGATAGTTTTAAATGTTAAAGGTGATAGTTCAATTTGGCCGTTTTATCAATTTCCTGATGTAAAAGCTTTACTCTTAAAAGCAGGAGCAACTGACTTTGTAGGTAATAAGCAAGATAATTGTGAAAAATGTGATAGTCTCTTATCAGAGATGTATCAAACAAATCAACTTGCTAAGCTAAATAAGTTTTTGAGTAAGGTAGTAAAAGCTAAAAGCATGATTGAACTACAGGAAGTTGTAAATGAGATTATAGCTTCTGGAATGAGATTAAATTTTGCTAAAGACAAAGATTATTACTTTGCAGATCACGTACTAGAAAAAATTGCTCAGCTAGAAAGAAGCTATGGAATTGCCAGTGATATAGTATGTGCATTAATATCGAGAGGAGCAAAGTTAAAAAACTCAGATAGTTTAAAAGTCATTGATACAATAGAACGAGAGTTTAAAGATCATAAAGCTAATGTAATCAAGGCTCATGTAGAGTACATTAATTATGCTGAAGAATTTTTTAGAGTTGCAAAGGATGCTACCAGTGGTCAACTGTGTGATGGAAAAATCGATAACAGTGTATCTTACTTAGAATACTCAGAGGATAGTATAATAGATGTTGCAAAAATCACAAATAGAACAAGGGATTTAGGACTAATCCATGGAAATGTAAAGTGTGAAAGAAATATAGTAAAGATCGGCAATAGTGAAGTAGAAATTAAAACTGAAGATGGCAAAAGGAATTACATAGACCTTGCAGAAGGCAGCAGTATAGTATTAACTTTTTATACTAGTTTAGGAGAATTAGAAGTTAGATTATATCCTGATGAGAACAATAAAAAATTGATAAGAGTAGAAGTGATCGATGAAGATCTATTTGAAGAAATAGCAAGTCATGAAGAAATAGGGCAAAACTGCTTATTGGGAGGTTTATCGGTTATTGAAGCTATAGATCAAGGTGTTTTTGCTAGATCTGGTGGATTAATGCGTCCTGAAGTAATAAGCGAGTCTAACAACAAATGGACAGGACGTGAAGAATTAAGAAGGACTTCTGATCCTAGGAGAGAAGTTTCTAGGTAGATTAATTTGTCATAAAGGTTAAAGATTATTATTTAAATATAAACTACTATAATTTATAGATTTTGGATCATTTTCTACCACTGTTGCGTCCAGTATGCTAAAATCTTCATTATTTATATTGATATTTTCACATAATTGATTCTGTAACATTGACTTACTTTTCTATATCAATTTCAGCATCTTTTTGTGTGGCCCTTTGTAGTAGCTCCTTTTGTAATAACCTTTTTTAATTTTCTGGCACATACTTTTTTCGACGTTTTTTCATATTGTTACTTTTATAAACGTTAATCCATAAAATTTTTCTATTTGCTCACTCCATAACATCAGTATTTCTTTTAAATCCACTAACCTCAAACTCCTTGGCTGCCTCCCATTTACTATATCTTCTTTAATTTTTGGTGCTAAATAATTTAATCTTAAAATTTGTTGTATTCGTCTTGTACCTATATTAATTTTAATGCTCAGCTCCTTCACACTCCCATATTTTCCTTCCTCTAGTTGACGTTTCCAGGAATGGGCTCTCACCACTGCTTTCAGTAGCGCATTATTTGTTTTTCCTTCTGGCTCTACTACTGTACATTTATTTCCTTTCTTTTTTATTGGTATAAATTTTTCCTCTGATTCAGAATGCACCTCTATTCCATCCTCTCTCACTATCACTCCCTTTATTAAATTTTTCACTATTTCTTTCTGCTTTCCAAAACTTAAATTTTTCCATTCTTCTGCTTTTTCTCCCCATTTTTCATATAGCTGTTCAGCTTTCTTCATCACTTCTTTTTCCACTTCTCCAGCAACTATTGTTCGATTTACTGATTCACAATTCTTTCCCCTTAAATGATTGTTGCACACATAATATCGATACCTTTTATTCTCTTTTTTTGAGTATGTCAGAGTCATGTTTACATCACAGCCCTTGCACTTAATTATTCCCTTTAGCAACGCTTCCTCGTATTTCGCCTTTCTACATGGTTGATTCTTTATCAATTCCTGCGCTTTTTGCCATTTTTCCTCTTTTATTATTGCTTCATGCTTTCCCTCATACTCTTTCTCATAATGCCGTATTTTTCCCATATATATTGGATTTGTTATTATTCTTCTCACCGGGGCCTTTTTAAAGATATCTGATTTTGTTCTGTAACCTTGGCTATTTAACTCCCTTGCCAATTCTGCCATTGACTTCAGCTCTATATACCTCTCAAATATATGTTTTACCAACTTTGCTTCTTTCTCATTTATTATTAATTCTTTATCCTTTACATCATATCCAAGCGGTAAAGCTCCACCCATCCATAACCCCTGTTCCTTTGATGTTGCTATTTTATTTTTTACTCTCTCTACTATCATTTCTCTTTCTAGCTGTGCTGCTCCTGATAATACCGTTTGTACAAACTTTCCCATTGGGCGTATTATTGTCAAATATCTGCGTTACTGCTACAAAATTTACTCTATGCCTTCTAAAAAATGACGTTACTTCAATGCTGTCTTTTGTTTCTCTTGATAGCCTATCTAATGTATATACTACTACACAGTCAACTTCTCCTGTCTTTACATCTTCAAACAACTCCTTTATCGCTGGTCTTTCTAAATTTTTCCCTGAATATCCTCCATCATCGTACCTTTTGGCCAATGCTACCCAGCCTTCTTTGCTCTTTATATATTTTTCACATGCTACTCGCTGCGCATCTAAACTGTTAAACTTTTGTTCTAGACCGTCTTCATTTGATTTTCTTGTATATGTTGCGCATCTCACCTCTTTTAGCATTCTCTCTCCTCAATTTCCACTTTTATCACGCATCCGAATAATAAAGGTCCGTTGTAGCTCATTCCCATTATTTTTCCTGCCACTGCTGACAATGATGTATAAAACTCTTCTTTGTAGATTAAACCCTTATCTGTTACCATCACTGCATGAGTCTCTTCCCCTCTCTCTAGTATTAATTCTGTCCCTTCTACTGGTAATTTATCGCTACTTATTCTTTTTCCCTTCTCTAGCCGATCTGCCAGATACTCTAGTCTTTTTGTCCCCTTTCTTGACATTTCTCCATATACTTTTTCCTGCATTCTATAAGCTAATCTTGGTATCAGATATTTCTTTGAATGTTTAGGTGCCTCTTCCACAAATACCTTCTTCCACATTCTCCTTAGCTCTTCTAACGTTTTTTTCTCTAAATTTATTACTTTCTTTTCTGTTTCTTCCTCCATGTTTTCAGCCTCTCATAAATAACTTTTCAATTCTTTCCGTTTCTTTCTTTAATATCTCGGCTATTTCCTCACTATTTTTTGCATAATCCGCTGCTATCATTTCAAATTTATCCGCTTGTTCTATTTCTCCTCCAGCTTTTACTAGCTCTTCCACTATTTCTTTTTCAGGTATCTAAGTGGAGAAAGTCACCTCTCCCCACTCGACTGCAGAACCGTACGTGACAGGTTACCGTCATACGGCTCCTCTGCAATTTGGTGCTTGTCATGCACACTTCCTGTGTAAAATATCGTGACAATGTCCATGTAATAATAATAAATTTTTGATCATATTATTTTTCCTATTTTGGTCTTTATGGTGTATTTCTAGAATATCATCACTCTTGAACCAAAGTTGACATTGATCACATTTGCCTTGTTGTAACTTCAACAGCTTTATTACTCTCGGTGATTTATCTAGTATTCTATTAAGACGATTCCCCCAGTAAACCCAATCACCATCGTATGGAGATTTGGTTCCTTTCACTTTGATATGTCGCTTAATAACATGATCTCCGTGTCTTATAAGATTCACTTCGTTACTTGTCATAAATCGCCAATTATCATTACCATACTTCTTGAAGTACTTTCTTTTGATCCAGCATTTTCCTTTGTTTGGGTGTTTATATAACGCCCACTTCCAAAGTTTTCTGAACATTACACTGTCGATAAGATTAAATGTTTCACTTGAAACTACACAAGAGTAATATTGACTCCATCCTCTAATAATTGGATTAAGTACTTTAATTACTATTTCTTGTGTTGCTCCCCTCAATTTTCTAATCTTATGTTTGATAATGAAATTATGCTGTTTTATAGATTCACGACTTGGTTTGATTAATAACTTGTAACCTTTCTTATTATTTCTTGTTAGGTAGTGTCTTATTGAAAATCCAAGAAAATCAAATCCTGGTTTATCCCCTTCTAAAGTATGGGAAATCCTTGTTTTTGAAGGTTTTAGTTCTAATCCAATGATTTTTAACCATTCTTCGATTAGTACCTTTGCCTTAATAAGGATCTCCTCACTCTCATGTATAACAACAAAATCATCAGCATAAAAAATTATACTAAGAGCTTGTTGTGCCCGTTGCTGCGATGCTGTACCATACTTTCTTCTTCTATATAGAAAAAGTTCACTTTTTAATGCTTCTTTAATATATTGTTCCATACCGTGTAATGCTATACAAGCCAATAATGGAGAGATAGTTCCTCCTTGAATTGTACCACTCTTAGTTGGCTGGAAAATTCTATTTTCTATTACTCCTGCTCTCAACCATCCTTTTATTGTTTTTCTTAATGTTGGTGTGGTATTGAGTTTTTCAAGCAATGCATAGTGTTTAATATTATCGAAACACCCTGAAATATCAGCATCTAAACAATATGCTGTTTTCTGACTTAGTGCATTGAATATGGCCTTCATAGCATCGTGACAAGATCTACCAGGTCTAAAACCATAAGTGTTCGGCTCAAATTTTGCTTCCCATTCAGGTTCCAACGCCATTTTTACAAGTGTTTGTTTTGCTCAACACGATAGCAAAAAAGGTTGAATTTAGATTAAGTTTAAGGCGTTATGTATGACAGCATATTATGTAGCCGGAGAAAATGAAATGTTGGATTACATATGTTTTAAACACTATGGATATAGCTCTGGAGCAGTAGAAATAGTATTGGAGGAAAACCCTGGACTTGCAGATTATGGAAGTTTTTTGCCTGCAGGATTAAAGATCAGGTTACCTAGAATACAAGAGCAATTAAAAAAATCGAAGTTAAAAGTGTGGGAATAAATGGAACCTGAATTTAGCATTGAAGGAATAAAAGATCATGTAATATCGGTGCATATTACTGATGAATCTAGTACTATAGATGATATCGCAGAGGTATGTGTTGATTATGGCAATGAAAATGTAGAAGTTCCAAATGAATTGAACATAGCACTAGGTTATAAGGAAACGGGAATCTTTCCAATGGGTGTATATACAGTCAATGAAGTTACGATACAAGGCCCACCTAAGACCCTACTAATAAAAGCTCATGCAACAAATTTAAGAATATCTTTGAAGGCAAAAGTATCAAAAGAATGGCACCAAATTACCATAGAAAACTTAGTAAAAGAAATAGCTCAAAAACATGGATATGGATACAAAGTCGCTGAGGAATTTAAGGATATATTGATACCCCACATCAACCAAATAGATGAAAGTGATATCAGCTTGTTAACTAAAATAGCAATATAAAACGAAGCAATGGCAAAATTAGCTGGTGGGTATATATTATTTATTTCAAAAAACATGGCAAAATCAGCCACAGGAAAAGCTTTAGGAACAACGAATATTAGACCTCAAGACACAATTAATTGGAAAGTGCATTTTACCGTACGTGATAAGTATAATTCAGTAGTGGCAAAGTGGCATAGCTATGAAAAGGGCGAAACTATTAAAGAAACAGTTGGTAGCGGTGAGCCAAGTTATATTATGCTGGAACTTTACTCAAATGCAGAGTCAGCACTAAGTGCAGCAAATGCCAAGTTGAAACAATTGAAGCGTAACAATGAAACTTTAGATGTAACTATGCCTGGTAATCCTCAAATTTTTGCAGAAGCTAAACTTAATCTTCTAGGTTTTAATCAAGCGTTAGATGGTGAATGGATAATTAATAGAGCGGAGCATACTTTAAATAGCTCGGGTTACCTTACTATGTTGTCAGCATCTTTGAGTAAGTAATGTTAAGAAAAAAATGAGTAATGATCTATTTAATATGAAGAAACTGTGTGCCAAATATGAAAAAAATAAAGTATAATGAAAGAGATAAACTACATTTCGTATGGTTCATACTATTAATAGTATGCGTTGTTATTACTTATTGCTATCAAAAATCTAAAGCTACAGATAATTATAACAAAACATTACAAGTGGCTGCTAGTAATTGCAACTTAGAAATAGTAAAACTTTTAGTAAAGGATATGGCTCCAAACTTGAGTGGAACAACGTTACATTATGCAGCAAGAAAAGGATGTTTAGACATTATCAGATTTTTAATAGAAGAGGAAAAAGTAAATATAAACGCACTTGATAGAAATGCATTTAAAAGAATAGCTTTACATCACGCTGCAGGTGAAGGACACCTAGAAGTTATTAAGTTTTTATTGGAGAAAGGCGCAAATCCTAATATTAGAGATATAGATGGAAAAAACCCAAGAGATGTAGCTGTGCTAAGATCACGGCACAATAAAGATAAACCATACGATGAAATTATACACTTGCTCTATAATGCTGAAAAAGAACACGAATCTGAGCAGTAATATTTCGTAACCGGAAACAAGAAGTAGTTGAAAGATTACACAGTTAGGAGAAACATGCAAAATCAAAAAATCCCAATTACAGTAATTATCACGTTATTAATACAAACAGTAGCATTTATATGGTGGTTATCCAAGCTAGACTCAAGGGTACAATTTCACGATAAACTTATTGAATATGGTTTAATGGAAAAAGTGTTAGTACTTGAGGAAAGGGTAAAAAATCTTTCTGAGGAATTGGATGAGTTTAAATTACACGTTCTAAGCGGAAAAATTAAATCTTAATACCTTTACCCAAATTCACAATGATTAAATATATTTTATCCGTTGATGGAGGTGGCATTAGAGGCATCATACCAGCCATTATTCTAGCAGAAATAGAGCAAAGGACAAGAAAACCGATAGCTGAAATCTTTGATCTTATGGCAGGGACCTCAACCGGTGGAATTGTTGTAGCTGGATTATGTAAAAAAGATAAACCTCAATATTCTGCTAATGATTTAGTCGAGTTCTATCGGGAATATGGACCATATATTTTCAAGTCTTCATTTTTTAGGCGATCAATATTATCTTGGTTTAACTGTGCACAATACCCATATAAAAATATTGAATTTGTATTGGACAAATATTTTGGTGATGATACTCTACAAAACACTTTAAATAATGTACTGCTTACCAGTTACAACATTCAGAATAATTACCCATTTTTCTTCAAAAGCTGGAAAGAAGGTAATATTAAGCTGAAAGATGCACTCAGAGCTGCAACGGCTGCACCTACTTACTTTGCACCTAAATATCTTAAAATCAACCACAAGGAAATGGTATTAGTGGATGGCGGGGTATTTGCAAATAATCCAGCGGCTTGTGCATATGCAAGTGGTAAGAGGTTATTTCCAAATGATGATATTCTACTGTTATCGATAGGTACTGGAAGAACAGATAGAAGCATAGAGTATGCCAATTCAAAGAGATTTGGAAAAATAGGCTGGATAAAACCACTATTACATGTGATGTTTGCCTCAAGCTTAGATTCAGTAAATTACCAACTTGATCAAGTTATAGGTGATAAATATATACGCATACAATCGCAATTAAAAATAGCATCACCTGACATGGATAATATTACATCAAAAAATATCAAATCTCTTCAGCAAGAGGCAAGTAAAATGATAGAGGACAATCAAAAAGTGATAGAGAAATTCTGCATAGAAGTGTTAAATATATAACTATCTTTACTTATATCTTAATATAATATTTCTCAGTACCGTCTTTAACACAATTCAATTTTCACACTCATCAGCAGTTAGGCCACTTGCTCGCAAAATAACATCAGTAGAAACACCTGCCTTTGCTAGATTTTTCGCAACTTTGATTTTTTCTATTTTTTTAACCTTTTCTTTACTATCCTTCATACTCCTAGATAAAAATTTTACTAATCCATTTACTAATTCCTGCTCTTCAGTTTTTCTTAGTAAAGTGAGTAGTTCACTATCTTCATTTGTTTTAGGTAGCAGAACTTTAATATTCACTGATAAGTGTTCTGCTATTTGATATAATTTGTCAAATGATATGGCAGTGTATCCTCTTTCATAATCGTGTATTTCCTTGAGCGTTAAATCAACTTTATTCGCCAAATCTTTTTGAGTATATCTCCTTATCAACCTCCATTCTCTTATTCTTTGTCCTATTCTGTAATATATAGAGTCAGTGCAGACTTCTTTTCTTGTATCATTATATTCGTAAGTAGATAAGCCGGTTGCTTGGGAAATAATATCAGTAGAAACTCCTTCTTTAACTAGATTTTTTGCTACCTCTAATCTTGCCTCCTCTTGATTGATTTTCTCGCTAATATGAACAAACCTGACTAATGAAGGTACTATTTTACCTAACTTTTGATCCTCGTATATTTTCGTTAGATAGAGTATTTCTTCGTCTTCATCTTTATACTCTCTTACTACTACTGATTCAGGTAGCAGATCTATAACAGTAGATGATAATGCTTTTGCTATTATATATAATACTTCAACAGGAATAGCGCTATAGCCACTTTCATAGCTGTTTACTTCTTGGTATGTTAAACCTATTTGACTTGCTAATCCTATTTGAGTATGACCTCGCATTAACCTACAATTTTCTATTTTTTGCCCTATTCTATAACTAACATTGCTTGCAGAAACAAACACATATACCTCCATTTAAGAAAAAACTTTATTGCTATAATTTTTTTACGAGCTATCCATCTAAAACCATATCAATGGATAAACCTACTGCTTGCAAAATAATATCAATAGAAATTCCCCCTTTTACTAGATCCTTTGCAACTTTAATCCTTTCTATCTCTCTCACTTTCTCCTCACAAATACGTATTCCCTCAAACAGAGATTTTATTAGTGCATGACGTAGTTTTTGGCTCTCAATTTCTTTGTATTCTTTAATCAAATCAAGCAGCTCATTTTCCACTGTACTACCTTCATCTTTCTCTATTAGTAGATCTGTAATATTAATCGATAACGCCTCTGCCATTTCATATAATTTATCAAGTGGAACAGCAGTCCTTCCTTGCTCATAGTTGCTTATTTCGTCACGTGTTGTACTCATTTTTTCTGCTAAATCTTTTTGAGTATACTCTCTCACTAGCCTCCATTCTTTTATCTTCTTTCCTATTTAGCAGTAAATAGAACCTCCTTTTTCTTCAACGCATTCATCAGCAGAGAGGCCAATTGTTTTTGCAACAATATCAACAGAAACTCCTGCTTTAACCAAACCTTTTGCAATCTTTATTTTCTCTGCTTTTTTACTACTTTTCTCACCAACTCGGGTAAATTTTGTTAGCAAGTAAAACACCTTGCGCAACTCTTGATCATTAATCGTTTTATATTTTCTTACTAGATTTAATATTTCCTCTTCTTCGTTTTTAAGGCAAATTTTTTCACTTGATACAGGAATAAGATCTATGATGCCAACTGATAACACTTCTGCTATAGCATACAATTTCTCAATCGAAATTTTACGTATTCCTTTTTCATATTGTAGTACTATTTGATACGTTACGCCGATTTTTCCCGCTAAATCTTTTTGAGTATACCCCTTTGCTAACCTACGATTTCTTACTTCCTGTCCTATTACTTTGTAATCTAAAAAATTAGAGCATTTATTCTCTTTTCTCACATCTTATACCTCATAATCAGAAGAACTATTACGTATACTTAATTGGCAACCTTTTTGACAAACTGAACTCATCTCCTTTCAAATAATTTTTCTATATCACTTAGTTTCATTTCTATATACGTTGGTCTTCCGTGATTAGAATATGGAGTTTTCTCAATTTGTCTTAGTATCTCATTCATCTCTTCCAATTTCATTTTTCTTCCTGCTCCATGGCAAGCGATTGTGGCTGATATTTTATTCACCTTATCCTCTATTGGTAGCGTATCTTCTATTTCCGTTAATTTATCTACTATATCAATAGTTATCTCCTTTACATCTATTGTTCCCAAGATTGCAGGAATTTCTTTTACCTTCACTTTATCTTCTGATTCTATTTCAATACCAAAACCCATTTCAAAAAGCTTATCTTTATACATTTTAACCATCTCCATTCCAGCTTGGTTTTCGATTTTAACTGTTTCAGGAAGAAGAAGTTTTTGTCTTCTTATGCTTGATTTTTGCTTTAAGCGCTCGTAGATCAACCTCTCATAGGCTGCATGTTGATCTACTATAATCAGCCTATCTCCAGCCTCAGCAATAATGTAAGTATTGTGGACCTGACAGCGTGCATATCCTAAAGGATGATCCTTTACCAAATCAATTTGCTTCCTTTCTAAAACCATCGTTCCCTTTTGGGATGGAGATTCTCCATATTTAAACGTTCCTGGTAAGCTTTGCCTTCTTTCATCTGGTGCATTGAATTCTTTCATTAGACGATTTTCTAAAAGACTTGGCCTCTTTTCATAAAACTCTTTTTGATTTTTTTTCTCTTTACTATCAACCTGCTCTTGGCTTTTACTATCATTGAAAATTAGCTCCTCTTCAATACCTTGACCACTCGCTGCAAACCTCGTTGATAGTGTTTTTATTATCCCTCTTCTCACTATTTCATATATTAGCCTTTTATTCTGAAATCTTACTTCTGATTTATTTGGATGCACATTTACATCTACTTGATCGTATGGTATCTCCAAGTGCAGCGCTGCAAAAGGATACCTCCCAACTGGAATAAAATCTTGATACGCATATCGAATTGCACCTATAAGTAGATTGTCTTTTATTGGCCTTCCATTAACAAACGTATAGATCTGAGTTGAATTGCCACGACTAATAGTTGGTTTACGGATGTATCCCGTAAGTTTGATGCCGTCTTCTTCCTCTTTAACTTCCAGCGAATTGCTCTGAAATTCTTCTTCTATTTCACATAGTCTGTTAAATAATGAAGTTTGCTTAATATATTTTAAGAGCTTTTTATTACCGGAAGTAAGAGTAAATCCAATACTATAGTTAATCATTGCTATGTTATTTACAATATCAACTATAGCTTGTGTTTCTGCCCTTTCGGTTTTTAGAAATTTTAGTCTATTTGGAGTCGCAAAAAATAAGTCACGAACTTCAATATATGTACCCTGCAGTAAAGAATAAGGGGTAATCTCTCTTATTTTTTCTCCCCCCTCATAACTTATAGACCATGCTTCATTTACTCTTTTTGCTTTCGATGATAGCCTAATTCTACTCACTGCTGCAATTGAAGGCAAAGCTTCTCCTCTAAACCCAAGGTGTTTGATTTCTATTAACTCACTATCGCTTAATTTTGAAGTAGCGTGGCGCATAAACGCAAGTTGCAAATCTTCCTTTTCTATTCCATTTCCATCATCTGTCACAGTTATAAGATTGCGCCCACCACTTTCTATTTTGATCTCTATTTCTGAACTTCCAGCATCTATTGCATTTTCTACTAATTCCTTTACTACACTTGCTGGCCTTTCGATTACTTCACCCGCTGCTATACGGTTTATTGTTTTTGTATCTAAAAGAATTATTGCCATAATACCCCACCCAATCTATGAAACTTAGAGTTCCCTCTATTTTTTGGTGATTTCTTGACCTCACAATCTCTATATTTTAGCTTTTTAGATTCCTTTCTAGCAAGTCTATCTGTCTCCTCATTGTACATATTACCGTTGTGAGCTCTAACCCACTTCCAATTAATATCATGCTGCAAAGCAACTTCTTCTAGTTTCTGCCATAATTCCCTGTTCTTCACTGGCTTTTTATTGGCTGTCTTCCAACCATTTACCTTCCATTTATTGATCCACTCTGTTATACCTTGCTTAATATACCGACTATCAGTGTGTAAAATAACTTTGCAAGAAACTTTCAACATCTTTAGCCCGTTAATCACAGCCTTTAACTCCATTTTGTTATTCGTTGTGTTTTCTTCACCTCCAGAGATGCGTTTTTTGATAAAGACACTTTTATTTTCATACATCACCACGGCTGCCCATCCACCAGGCCCCGGATTTCCAGAACATGCTCCATCTGTATATATTATAACCTTCTTTTTTTTGCCCATACTTACAGGATATAGATTCAACGTAAATTTGCTACCGAAATATGTTGATATTATTTTTTGAATATTTTAAAATGTAAGGTGTGAGAGATTGACAAACCTGTCCTCACGATGTTAGGTAAATCGTAATTGAGCTTTTAGGCTCGTATTTTTATTAGGAGGTTAGTCTCTCATACCCAAAATAATTGTTTTTAAAGCTCTTTATAACTCATGAATTCATTTGCTGGGGTTTATAGAGGGAGTTGTAAAAGATGATAGAAATATAACATTAAGGTGCGTGGTAGCATTCTAGGGTCATTTATGAAGGTAGTTTTTTGCCAACTCTTGAAATTTAGCTAACTTTAATAGACTTTAGCACAAAAACGTTGAATATTTCTTCACAATTGTGTATAATTACCAATACTTTTTAAGTGGATTCCTTATGGCTATTTCTAAGTTTCTTGATCCTAAAAAGGATATATCGTTCAAGCGCATCTTTGGCACTGAAAAAAATAAGGACATTCTTATTCACTTCCTTAATGATATCCTTGGCTTCACTGGCAAAAGTACAATAAAGGATATAGAGTTCTTAAGTACTATTCAAGACCCTGATATTGCTTCTAAAAAACAAAGCATTGTTGATGTTCTTTGTAAGGACTCTCAAGGCTCCAGGTATATAATAGAAATGCAGTTCACTAAGAGCATGTCTTCAAACTGAAGAATGAGCTAATTTGTGAAGCATAATAGTGATCATATTAAAGAAGATATTGTTTTTTGAGATAAGAGGAGAATGCTCGTAATCTTTACTCATGCGCCTGAAATTGGAAAGCCAGGCAAAAGTTCTCTCAACAATCCAACGTTTGGGAATAACTTGAAATCCTGTATCAACTATTTTCTTGGCAATCGTTAATAAACATCCCGTTTCCAATAAGCATCTGTTTTGTAATTTACCTATGTACCCTTGATCAGCAAAAAACTTACGTAAAGTTGGAACTTTGCATTTAGCTTGGGCAAAAAGATTTAGAGCACTATCACGATCTTGAATACTTGCACTGTGTACTTCAGCAGCAATTACAAGACCCACAGTATCCACAATAATATGGCGTTTTCTGCCCTTTATTTTCTTTCCAGCATCGTATCCTCTAGATCCCCTTTTTGAGTCGTTTTTACTGACTGGCTGTCTATTATTCCAACTGATGGAGTTTCATTCTTACCAATTATCTCTCTTACTTTTTTAACTAGAAAATCATGAATTTCTTGCCATATTCCACTTTTTTTCAAGCGCGAATTACAGCTATACACAGTTTTCCATGGTGGAAAATCTTTAGGTAGTTGTCTCCATTGACAGCCTGTTTTCATCACATAGCGGATTGCATTAATAATTGTTCTAATATTATATTTTCTTGGTCTGCCGGTCTTTTTGGCTTCAAAATATGGCTCTATTATTTTCCATTCTTTGTCACTTATGTCGCTTAGGTACATTTAAAATTTATCTTATACCACACTTCTTACCTCTTTTCTACTTATTTTGAAGACATGCTCTAAGACCAAAGGTTTCGAAAAGCGTGCTCAATATTATGCTGCTAAAGCCTATATAAAGCAGGCAAACAAGGGTGAAGAGTATCATAATCTTAAGGAAGTTATCTTCATTGCTATTGCTGATTTTATTTTGTTTCCTAATAAACAAGCTTATAAGTCAGATCATGTTACTCTTGATAAAATTACTTATGAGAACGATCTTAAAGACTTTAGTTTTACATTTGTAGAGCTGCCTAAATTTAAAAAGACCAAAGAAGATCAGCTAGAAAACATAGTCGAAAAATGGATATACTTTTTTAAATATGCAAATGAAACCAGTGAGGAAGATTTGCAGAAAATAATAGGTAGTGATGTAATTATTGGTAGAGCTTACAATGAGTTAGATCAGTTTAATTGGACTGAAGATAGGCGTTTAGCTTACGATCAATCTAAAAAACGCACTGATGATTATCACTCTACTCTTTCTCAAAAATTCAATGAAGGCATCAAAATCGGCGAGGAGAGAGACAAAGCTGAGGGAATAGCTGAAGGTGGAAAACAAGCTAAGATCGAAGTAGCAAAGAACCTACTTGAGGACAATGTTCCTATTGATGTTATCTATCGAACCACAGGACTTCCTATTGATAAAATTAAGGAACTTGCATCACAGGAGTAACTTCACATCAGATTTCAATTATGAAGAAAGAGGAATGAAAAATAGAAAATTTCTACGCTTCGTTTAATACATAATTAAGAGTAGAGAAATGCACAAAGTTTATATGGATTTCATATGCATACTCTGATCCTGCTTTCTTGAATATCACAGAATTATTTTTTCTCTTTGTATGCTGCTAGTAGACTTCTTTAACAATCAGTTTATGATGAAAATTTCTAGGAAAAGTGCACAGCAGAATATTCTAATATATTTGAGGAACATATACAAATTTTAACGATAAAATTAACATCAAAAATCAAGTCTCAAAAGAAGTTTAACGAAATCATTCTCCTATTTTTACAAATTAAGTGTTGCAATCCCATTCCAGTTTAGCATAATGCTAAATAGGTTTAGTAATATATGGAGGGTTAAGTGCCAAAAAAAGTTTCGCGAAAGGCAGAGCGTCATGCTGCTATAGTCAAAAATTTACAAAGTAATATCTATGAAGATAGGAATCCAAGCATTACTGCTGGAAGGCGCTTAGCTGTTGAAAGATGGGTAAGAACCTATATCAGACATGTAGAATATCTAGAGGATGGTGAGTTGCAATTCTTATACAATGTGTTTCGTGACGAGAATTGTTGGTTAGGTGCAAGATTAAATAATACAATGCTAGGGCAAAAACTCACTGAAGAAAAAGTAAGTGAAATAGAGAATCCGTTTTCCAGATATGATATGGCATGCAGGTACTGCATAGTAGATGAAATTCAGAAATTCTTTGATGAGCAATTTGACTCTTACAAGCAAGGATTTTCGTCTGGATTAGATGATGATAGTAAGCCTGTGACAGATGAATATATAAGAAAGGAGCTTCTAGATTACATGGGAAGTCAAGATCCTGTATTAAGCTTTTGGATTAATAAAGACTCAGGGAAATTTCAAAATCCACAGAACAATGAGGAATGTTTTCAAAGAGCTTTAGAACTCGAATGGAGCGAGGGATTAGATTATTTCAGTCACCGCTTAAGACAACAAGGAAAAGATAGTACAAATCTTCTGATTAAGACAATTACTGAGCTATCAGGTGCGCAAACCAAGGAAAGTATTGCTGCCATATTAGATTTTTGTCTGCGTAATATAGGTAATAAAAATCCTTTATTAGATGAACTATCAAGGAAAGATAGGGGGGTATATTCTCTTTTTAGAATATTGGTGCGTTGGAGTTTTTTTGATACAATTCAAGATATAATTCCAATATTTAAAGATAAAATGCTAGAGGGTAAAATGCTATCACCACAAGATTATGCTCTCCTTCTTTCCTTACTTTCGGATAAAGTTATTGAAAGCCCTACCTTAGGTTCTCAAGCTAGAAAGATTATGATGAATCTTATAAAATGTGGTAATTTTAGTATCCAGGAAGGAAAAGAAGAAAAGGCTGCTGTCTTTTTTTGCGGTGGGATTGTTCCAATTGACCATGCACTTTCAGGATTGATTATTGATTGGGTAAATGATAACGAAACAGATAGTACTAGAGATGTAAAAAAGGATGAAATATTAGAAATACTACAATTTGCTAAAAAGTTTTGTTCAGATACAGACTTTGGAAATTTTAAGAAATCTATAGTTAACAATCTAAATATGGTTAGCAGACACGGCATGAAAGATGACATGAATTATGATAAATTTGCAGAAAAACTTTTTTCTGAGTTAGAAAAAAAAGTTTCCCCTTATTCTCAAGGTGGTGATTCTTGTAGCTCTGGCAGCCCAAAGTCTGTATTAGGTGGTGCTGGAGTTAGTGGATTTTCTTATCACAGAAAATAGAGGTATTTATATGCATGGTAATGGTGAAAATATTGGATTAATTAGAAGCTTATTGAATGGAGATTGTCAGGGTTTTATGGATAGATTTGAATCTTTTTTAGATCAGAGTCCGTCTTTTTTACATTCAGTTAGCAAAGATCGCTTCTTTCCGGCGTTCTTTTTTGGCATGTTTGCTACTGCGCATGATGCTGGTATCACAAACAATAATGAAAGAATTTTCTTTCGCTTTGATAATAATCCAGATAATCCTAGAAGAGGAAATTTAAAAATTGCTGTTCTAACTAGAGATAGTAATAACAGACGGATAGTACGGTGTTATACTATTGCTGATAGGGGGAACAGCGTTGGTTCAAGATTTAGTCTAGAGGAGAGAGAGTGGATAGAGCGACATGAACTGCAAAATGGTCCTGCTAAGAGAAAAAAACTAGAATTAGAATGGGAAGAGTATAAGACATTTGTATGGGCAGAAAATCTAGGGGAAGATGAAGAAGAGGAAGCAGTAAGGTGCAGGCAATTTGTTGATATCGAAGCATTTACCGGAGAATCAGTATCTCCATGTAATGGTTTCATGGAAGTTGCCAGAACTGAACAACAGGGCTTCTTATCAGATCTTATAGCAGAGCTAGCAAGTAATGATGCAGATAATGTAATGGGTGTTACTAGGAGAATTTTGCAGTACGTTGTTGGTATTTATGATAGATATGGTGCTGTGCTAGGTTTTGATGGTAGAGAATCTGATTATCATGGCTTTCTGTCGGGCTTTTTGATGAATTTTAGGTACCGCCATGCAGTTGGTATTTATCTTGAATTGTTTGTAGGAGGAGGATATACAGATATTACTTTTCTTGTGCGTGGTGTGCAAAGATTGGGTGATTCTGTGCCTATCATAATTGAGCTTAAGGCAGGAAGAAGAAGTGCTGCAGATGCATTAGAGCAAGCAGAAAATTACGTTAACACATGTCCTGTTTCATCTGTATCTATTCATACTTCGTCGGAGAATGCTGTTTGCGTAGGGTTAAATTTTGATCTTAACCGCATGCGTTTTCAACTTAGCGTAGAAAACTTTTTAGAGAGAGAACCTTCTTTACTAGAGAGGTTATTTCAACCTATTGGAGTTGATGAGAGTGTGAGAGACTTTCTATTATACCCATTATTTGGTTTGCCTGCTGTACCTGATGTTAGAGGTAGAAATAGTAGGTTATTTTCCTATACAACGGGATTTGTTTTTGGAAGTACTGCATTTGCCAGAGGAACTGTGACAATAAGAGGAAATCGCGTAAGAGTAACTAAGCACTTATTTCAGTATAGTAATCATGATAATAACAGAATGCTAGGTCCACATGGAGGTATTGCTAATGTAAATATTGGAGAGCGTATATTAACTATGATTCTTTATGCACCAAGTAGAAATATGGTTGTTGTGTTTAATATATGCAATATGTTAACTCATCAGTTTCCACCTGGTGCTATCAGTCTATTAAATTGGCCAAGTGCTAGAGTGAATGAGATAGTATGTACATTGGATCCAACTAGGAGAGACGAAGATGATCTTGGTCTTGCTGTTACTGTATCAAGTTTTCAATCCCCTAATGTTTATTTGCAGAATAGGAATAATGTATCTTTTCAAGGTAATTTTTTTCAGGTAGGCGGTGTCGGCGATGTACGAAGGATTGCAAGTATAATGATGAATACTGGTTGGCAAGATATAAATAGGCATCAGGAACTATTTCAAGCCATTTCCCGTGTGCTATTTCCACTAAGGTGGATAGTGAATAGAAATGATGCTCAGGAAGTTGGGTTTCACTCTATATTGCACGGATTATTTTATGCTTGTGATAATCCTGCTAGGTTAGTTATTGAGTTTCAGTTGGGAGGAAGAAAGCTGGATCTGGTATTGTTGCGATCTGCAGGAAGCGTTGGAGGTACTCACCCAACTGGAATAGAGCTAAAATTTGCTACAGCAGCACATGAGTTACGGCAGAAAATTGCTAATGCAGATGAACAGTTAGATCGTTACATGCATTGTAGGGGATTTAAGCGTGTTACTGATGGTGATACGGTAGTTCTATCATATGCCATATTTAATGATTACGCGCGAGTGCCAAACACTCTTATATCGAACCCACATGTTCTTCGTGTGAAAAATCCTCTAGAGCATAGCTCTATACGTGAATTTCCTTAATATATCAGGATGTGCGTGATATGGTTAAGTCTTTTGTTGATAGTGAGTTAGTTGCAGGGCAAAATTTTCTTTTCTTGAGTTTTTACTAGAGGTTGCAAGCAACTAAATGGATTCTTGAGCTTGAAGGTGGAAAACTTAGAATGTACGTTATTTTCTAAAAAGTTTGTGTGTGATTTGCTTTGCAAAATTTTCTGCAAGTGTTGATAAAAATTTTTTTATTGCTTACTTTACTATACATGTGATTCAATGTTCTCTCTTTCTCAATCATATATGGACCTTTACATAAACAAAAATCGCTAAGAAATTATCTAAAACAGCCAATTTTTCCAATCTACCATAACGAAACAGAGAGCGAGTTCGAATTGTATGGTAACCTCCACTTTCTTCTATAGTTGGTACAAGAAGTTCAAAAAAAGATACCTAAGAGCATGTCTTCAAAATAAGTAGAAAAGAGGTAAGAAGTGTGGTATAAGATAAATTTTAAATGTACCTAAGCGACATAAGTGACAAAGAATGGAAAATAATAGAGCCATATTTTGAAGCCAAAAAGACCGGCAGACCAAGAAAATATAATATTAGAACAATTATTAATGCAATCCGCTATGTGATGAAAACAGGCTGTCAATGGAGACAACTACCTAAAGATTTTCCACCATGGAAAACTGTGTATAGCTGTAATTCGCGCTTGAAAAAAAGTGGAATATGGCAAGAAATTCATGATTTTCTAGTTAAAAAAGTAAGAGAGATAATTGGTAAGAATGAAACTCCATCAGTTGGAATAATAGACAGCCAGTCAGTAAAAACGACTCAAAAAGGGGATCTAGAGGATACGATGCTGGAAAGAAAATAAAGGGCAGAAAACGCCATATTATTGTGGATACTGTGGGTCTTGTAATTGCTGCTGAAGTACACAGTGCAAGTATTCAAGATCGTGATAGTGCTCTAAATCTTTTTGCCCAAGCTAAATGCAAAGTTCCAACTTTACGTAAGTTTTTTGCTGATCAAGGGTACATAGGTAAATTACAAAACAGATGCTTATTGGAAACGGGATGTTTATTAACGATTGCCAAGAAAATAGTTGATACAGGATTTCAAGTTATTCCCAAACGTTGGATTGTTGAGAGAACTTTTGCCTGGCTTTCCAATTTCAGGCGCATGAGTAAAGATTACGAGCATTCTCCTCTTATCTCAAAAAACAATATCTTCTTTAATATGATCACTATTATGCTTCACAAATTAGCTCATTCTTCAGTTTGAAGACATGCTCTTAGTGAACTGCATTTCTATTATATACCTGGAGCCTTGAGAGTCCTTACAAAGAACATCAACAATGCTTTGTTTTTTAGAAGCAATATCAGGGTCTTGAATAGTACTTAAGAACTCTATATCCTTTATTGTACTTTTGCCAGTGAAGCCAAGGATATCATTAAGGAAGTGAATAAGAATGTCCTTATTTTTTTCAGTGCCAAAGATGCGCTTGAACGATATATCCTTTTTAGGATCAAGAAACTTAGAAATAGCCATAAGGAATCCACTTAAAAAGTATTGGTAATTATACACAATTGTGAAGAAATATTCAACGTTTTTGTGCTAAAGTCTATTAAAGTTAGCTAAATTTCAAGAGTTGGCAAAAAACTACCTTCATAAATGACCCTAGAATGCTACCACGCACCTTAATGTTATATTTCTATCATCTTTTACAACTCCCTCTATAAACCCCAGCAAATGAATTCATGAGTTATAAAGAGCTTTAAAAACAATTATTTTGGGTATGAGAGACTAACCTCCTAATAAAAATACGAGCCTAAAAGCTCAATTACGATTTACCTAACATCGTGAGGACAGGTTTGTCAATCTCTCACACCTTACATTTTAAAATATTCAAAAAATAATATCAACATATTTCGGTAGCAAATTTACGTTGAATCTATATCCTGTAAGTATGGGCAAAAAAAAGAAGGTTATAATATATACAGATGGAGCATGTTCTGGAAATCCGGGGCCTGGTGGATGGGCAGCCGTGGTGATGTATGAAAATAAAAGTGTCTTTATCAAAAAACGCATCTCTGGAGGTGAAGAAAACACAACGAATAACAAAATGGAGTTAAAGGCTGTGATTAACGGGCTAAAGATGTTGAAAGTTTCTTGCAAAGTTATTTTACACACTGATAGTCGGTATATTAAGCAAGGTATAACAGAGTGGATCAATAAATGGAAGGTAAATGGTTGGAAGACAGCCAATAAAAAGCCAGTGAAGAACAGGGAATTATGGCAGAAACTAGAAGAAGTTGCTTTGCAGCATGATATTAATTGGAAGTGGGTTAGAGCTCACAACGGTAATATGTACAATGAGGAGACAGATAGACTTGCTAGAAAGGAATCTAAAAAGCTAAAATATAGAGATTGTGAGGTCAAGAAATCACCAAAAAATAGAGGGAACTCTAAGTTTCATAGATTGGGTGGGGTATTATGGCAATAATTCTTTTAGATACAAAAACAATAAACCGTATAGCAGCGGGTGAAGTAATCGAAAGGCCAGCAAGTGTAGTAAAGGAATTAGTAGAAAATGCAATAGATGCTGGAAGTTCAGAAATAGAGATCAAAATAGAAAGTGGTGGGCGCAATCTTATAACTGTGACAGATGATGGAAATGGAATAGAAAAGGAAGATTTGCAACTTGCGTTTATGCGCCACGCTACTTCAAAATTAAGCGATAGTGAGTTAATAGAAATCAAACACCTTGGGTTTAGAGGAGAAGCTTTGCCTTCAATTGCAGCAGTGAGTAGAATTAGGCTATCATCGAAAGCAAAAAGAGTAAATGAAGCATGGTCTATAAGTTATGAGGGGGGAGAAAAAATAAGAGAGATTACCCCTTATTCTTTACTGCAGGGTACATATATTGAAGTTCGTGACTTATTTTTTGCGACTCCAAATAGACTAAAATTTCTAAAAACCGAAAGGGCAGAAACACAAGCTATAGTTGATATTGTAAATAACATAGCAATGATTAACTATAGTATTGGATTTACTCTTACTTCCGGTAATAAAAAGCTCTTAAAATATATTAAGCAAACTTCATTATTTAACAGACTATGTGAAATAGAAGAAGAATTTCAGAGCAATTCGCTGGAAGTTAAAGAGGAAGAAGACGGCATCAAACTTACGGGATACATCCGTAAACCAACTATTAGTCGTGGCAATTCAACTCAGATCTATACGTTTGTTAATGGAAGGCCAATAAAAGACAATCTACTTATAGGTGCAATTCGATATGCGTATCAAGATTTTATTCCAGTTGGGAGGTATCCTTTTGCAGCGCTGCACTTGGAGATACCATACGATCAAGTAGATGTAAATGTGCATCCAAATAAATCAGAAGTAAGATTTCAGAATAAAAGGCTAATATATGAAATAGTGAGAAGAGGGATAATAAAAACACTATCAACGAGGTTTGCAGCGAGTGGTCAAGGTATTGAAGAGGAGCTAATTTTCAATGATAGTAAAAGCCAAGAGCAGGTTGATAGTAAAGAGAAAAAAAATCAAAAAGAGTTTTATGAAAAGAGGCCAAGTCTTTTAGAAAATCGTCTAATGAAAGAATTCAATGCACCAGATGAAAGAAGGCAAAGCTTACCAGGAACGTTTAAATATGGAGAATCTCCATCCCAAAAGGGAACGATGGTTTTAGAAAGGAAGCAAATTGATTTGGTAAAGGATCATCCTTTAGGATATGCACGCTGTCAGGTCCACAATACTTACATTATTGCTGAGGCTGGAGATAGGCTGATTATAGTAGATCAACATGCAGCCTATGAGAGGTTGATCTACGAGCGCTTAAAGCAAAAATCAAGCATAAGAAGACAAAAACTTCTTCTTCCTGAAACAGTTAAAATCGAAAACCAAGCTGGAATGGAGATGGTTAAAATGTATAAAGATAAGCTTTTTGAAATGGGTTTTGGTATTGAAATAGAATCAGAAGATAAAGTGAAGGTAAAAGAAATTCCTGCAATCTTGGGAACAATAGATGTAAAGGAGATAACTATTGATATAGTAGATAAATTAACGGAAATAGAAGATACGCTACCAATAGAGGATAAGGTGAATAAAATATCAGCCACAATCGCTTGCCATGGAGCAGGAAGAAAAATGAAATTGGAAGAGATGAATGAGATACTAAGACAAATTGAGAAAACTCCATATTCTAATCACGGAAGACCAACGTATATAGAAATGAAACTAAGTGATATAGAAAAATTATTTGAAAGGAGATGAGTTCAGTTTGTCAAAAAGGTTGCCAATTAAGTATACGTAATAGTTCTTCTGATTATGAGGTATAAGATGTGAGAAAAGAGAATAAATGCTCTAATTTTTTAGATTACAAAGTAATAGGACAGGAAGTAAGAAATCGTAGGTTAGCAAAGGGGTATACTCAAAAAGATTTAGCGGGAAAAATCGGCGTAACGTATCAAATAGTACTACAATATGAAAAAGGAATACGTAAAATTTCGATTGAGAAATTGTATGCTATAGCAGAAGTGTTATCAGTTGGCATCATAGATCTTATTCCTGTATCAAGTGAAAAAATTTGCCTTAAAAACGAAGAAGAGGAAATATTAAATCTAGTAAGAAAATATAAAACGATTAATGATCAAGAGTTGCGCAAGGTGTTTTACTTGCTAACAAAATTTACCCGAGTTGGTGAGAAAAGTAGTAAAAAAGCAGAGAAAATAAAGATTGCAAAAGGTTTGGTTAAAGCAGGAGTTTCTGTTGATATTGTTGCAAAAACAATTGGCCTCTCTGCTGATGAATGCGTTGAAGAAAAAGGAGGTTCTATTTACTGCTAAATAGGAAAGAAGATAAAAGAATGGAGGCTAGTGAGAGAGTATACTCAAAAAGATTTAGCAGAAAAAATGAGTACAACACGTGACGAAATAAGCAACTATGAGCAAGGAAGGACTGCTGTTCCACTTGATAAATTATATGAAATGGCAGAGGCGTTATCGATTAATATTACAGATCTACTAATAGAGAAAGATGAAGGTAGTACAGTGGAAAATGAGCTGCTTGATTTGATTAAAGAATACAAAGAAATTGAGAGCCAAAAACTACGTCATGCACTAATAAAATCTCTGTTTGAGGGAATACGTATTTGTGAGGAGAAAGTGAGAGAGATAGAAAGGATTAAAGTTGCAAAGGATCTAGTAAAAGGGGGAATTTCTATTGATATTATTTTGCAAGCAGTAGGTTTATCCATTGATATGGTTTTAGATGGATAGCTCGTAAAAAAATTATAGCAATAAAGTTTTTTCTTAAATGGAGGTATATGTGTTTGTTTCTGCAAGCAATGTTAGTTATAGAATAGGGCAAAAAATAGAAAATTGTAGGTTAATGCGAGGTCATACTCAAATAGGATTAGCAAGTCAAATAGGTTTAACATACCAAGAAGTAAACAGCTATGAAAGTGGCTATAGCGCTATTCCTGTTGAAGTATTATATATAATAGCAAAAGCATTATCATCTACTGTTATAGATCTGCTACCTGAATCAGTAGTAGTAAGAGAGTATAAAGATGAAGACGAAGAAATACTCTATCTAACGAAAATATACGAGGATCAAAAGTTAGGTAAAATAGTACCTTCATTAGTCAGGTTTGTTCATATTAGCGAGAAAATCAATCAAGAGGAGGCAAGATTAGAGGTAGCAAAAAATCTAGTTAAAGAAGGAGTTTCTACTGATATTATTTCCCAAGCAACCGGCTTATCTACTTACGAATATAATGATACAAGAAAAGAAGTCTGCACTGACTCTATATATTACAGAATAGGACAAAGAATAAGAGAATGGAGGTTGATAAGGAGATATACTCAAAAAGATTTGGCGAATAAAGTTGATTTAACGCTCAAGGAAATACACGATTATGAAAGAGGATACACTGCCATATCATTTGACAAATTATATCAAATAGCAGAACACTTATCAGTGAATATTAAAGTTCTGCTACCTAAAACAAATGAAGATAGTGAACTACTCACTTTACTAAGAAAAACTGAAGAGCAGGAATTAGTAAATGGATTAGTAAAATTTTTATCTAGGAGTATGAAGGATAGTAAAGAAAAGGTTAAAAAAATAGAAAAAATCAAAGTTGCGAAAAATCTAGCAAAGGCAGGTGTTTCTACTGATGTTATTTTGCGAGCAAGTGGCCTAACTGCTGATGAGTGTGAAAATTGAATTGTGTTAAAGACGGTACTGAGAAATATTATATTAAGATATAAGTAAAGATAGTTATATATTTAACACTTCTATGCAGAATTTCTCTATCACTTTTTGATTGTCCTCTATCATTTTACTTGCCTCTTGCTGAAGAGATTTGATATTTTTTGATGTAATATTATCCATGTCAGGTGATGCTATTTTTAATTGCGATTGTATGCGTATATATTTATCACCTATAACTTGATCAAGTTGGTAATTTACTGAATCTAAGCTTGAGGCAAACATCACATGTAATAGTGGTTTTATCCAGCCTATTTTTCCAAATCTCTTTGAATTGGCATACTCTATGCTTCTATCTGTTCTTCCAGTACCTATCGATAACAGTAGAATATCATCATTTGGAAATAACCTCTTACCACTTGCATATGCACAAGCCGCTGGATTATTTGCAAATACCCCGCCATCCACTAATACCATTTCCTTGTGGTTGATTTTAAGATATTTAGGTGCAAAGTAAGTAGGTGCAGCCGTTGCAGCTCTGAGTGCATCTTTCAGCTTAATATTACCTTCTTTCCAGCTTTTGAAGAAAAATGGGTAATTATTCTGAATGTTGTAACTGGTAAGCAGTACATTATTTAAAGTGTTTTGTAGAGTATCATCACCAAAATATTTGTCCAATACAAATTCAATATTTTTATATGGGTATTGTGCACAGTTAAACCAAGATAATATTGATCGCCTAAAAAATGAAGACTTGAAAATATATGGTCCATATTCCCGATAGAACTCGACTAAATCATTAGCAGAATATTGAGGTTTATCTTTTTTACATAATCCAGCTACAACAATTCCACCGGTTGAGGTCCCTGCCATAAGATCAAAGATTTCAGCTATCGGTTTTCTTGTCCTTTGCTCTATTTCTGCTAGAATAATGGCTGGTATGATGCCTCTAATGCCACCTCCATCAACGGATAAAATATATTTAATCATTGTGAATTTGGGTAAAGGTATTAAGATTTAATTTTTCCGCTTAGAACGTGTAATTTAAACTCATCCAATTCCTCAGAAAGATTTTTTACCCTTTCCTCAAGTACTAACACTTTTTCCATTAAACCATATTCAATAAGTTTATCGTGAAATTGTACCCTTGAGTCTAGCTTGGATAACCACCATATAAATGCTACTGTTTGTATTAATAACGTGATAATTACTGTAATTGGGATTTTTTGATTTTGCATGTTTCTCCTAACTGTGTAATCTTTCAACTACTTCTTGTTTCCGGTTACGAAATATTACTGCTCAGATTCGTGTTCTTTTTCAGCATTATAGAGCAAGTGTATAATTTCATCGTATGGTTTATCTTTATTGTGCCGTGATCTTAGCACAGCTACATCTCTTGGGTTTTTTCCATCTATATCTCTAATATTAGGATTTGCGCCTTTCTCCAATAAAAACTTAATAACTTCTAGGTGTCCTTCACCTGCAGCGTGATGTAAAGCTATTCTTTTAAATGCATTTCTATCAAGTGCGTTTATATTTACTTTTTCCTCTTCTATTAAAAATCTGATAATGTCTAAACATCCTTTTCTTGCTGCATAATGTAACGTTGTTCCACTCAAGTTTGGAGCCATATCCTTTACTAAAAGTTTTACTATTTCTAAGTTGCAATTACTAGCAGCCACTTGTAATGTTTTGTTATAATTATCTGTAGCTTTAGATTTTTGATAGCAATAAGTAATAACAACGCATACTATTAATAGTATGAACCATACGAAATGTAGTTTATCTCTTTCATTATACTTTATTTTTTTCATATTTGGCACACAGTTTCTTCATATTAAATAGATCATTACTCATTTTTTTCTTAACATTACTTACTCAAAGATGCTGACAACATAGTAAGGTAACCCGAGCTATTTAAAGTATGCTCCGCTCTATTAATTATCCATTCACCATCTAACGCTTGATTAAAACCTAGAAGATTAAGTTTAGCTTCTGCAAAAATTTGAGGATTACCAGGCATAGTTACATCTAAAGTTTCATTGTTACGCTTCAATTGTTTCAACTTGGCATTTGCTGCACTTAGTGCTGACTCTGCATTTGAGTAAAGTTCCAGCATAATATAACTTGGCTCACCGCTACCAACTGTTTCTTTAATAGTTTCGCCCTTTTCATAGCTATGCCACTTTGCCACTACTGAATTATACTTATCACGTACGGTAAAATGCACTTTCCAATTAATTGTGTCTTGAGGTCTAATATTCGTTGTTCCTAAAGCTTTTCCTGTGGCTGATTTTGCCATGTTTTTTGAAATAAATAATATATACCCACCAGCTAATTTTGCCATTGCTTCGTTTTATATTGCTATTTTAGTTAACAAGCTGATATCACTTTCATCTATTTGGTTGATGTGGGGTATCAATATATCCTTAAATTCCTCAGCGACTTTGTATCCATATCCATGTTTTTGAGCTATTTCTTTTACTAAGTTTTCTATGGTAATTTGGTGCCATTCTTTTGATACTTTTGCCTTCAAAGATATTCTTAAATTTGTTGCATGAGCTTTTATTAGTAGGGTCTTAGGTGGGCCTTGTATCGTAACTTCATTGACTGTATATACACCCATTGGAAAGATTCCCGTTTCCTTATAACCTAGTGCTATGTTCAATTCATTTGGAACTTCTACATTTTCATTGCCATAATCAACACATACCTCTGCGATATCATCTATAGTACTAGATTCATCAGTAATATGCACCGATATTACATGATCTTTTATTCCTTCAATGCTAAATTCAGGTTCCATTTATTCCCACACTTTTAACTTCGATTTTTTTAATTGCTCTTGTATTCTAGGTAACCTGATCTTTAATCCTGCAGGCAAAAAACTTCCATAATCTGCAAGTCCAGGGTTTTCCTCCAATACTATTTCTACTGCTCCAGAGCTATATCCATAGTGTTTAAAACATATGTAATCCAACATTTCATTTTCTCCGGCTACATAATATGCTGTCATACATAACGCCTTAAACTTAATCTAAATTCAACCTTTTTTGCTAATCCACAGGGAAAATACGACGTTTGCTTTTCTTCTAATCGTGTAATTACAAACTGCCCTTGTATCTTGTCAAAAGCATCTAATGTTTTAAGCTTATGCATTAGATGGAGAAGGGAAGAACTTTGTAAATTGCCCTAGATACAAAATCTGTGTTTTAGAAAAGAGCTCCCTTCTCAAAAGTAGAGGCTGGACGGTATCGTAGAAAGACCTAAATGGTTCTAATTCTGTATTCACAAGGTTAGCCTTACTTTTCATTTTAAATGGTAACGTATGAGGTTATATATGATCAACAACTTTTTAGGTATAGACATATCAAAAGATCGCTTTGATATTTTTCTCTCATTTATAAGTAAAAAAGGAAAACGTGAAACTAGGAAAAGGAGCTTTAAGAACGATGATCATGGGTTTCAAGGTCTGCTGAGCTTTCTACAAAAACATAATATAGAACAAGCAAAAGCCTGCATGGAAGCTACTGGTTGTTATAGTGAAGCTCTGGCTGAATTTCTACACAATGCTGGACATTTTGTTAGTGTTGTAAATCCTTATTGTATTAAGTCTTATGCAAGGAGTAAGCTTGTACGACAAAAGAATGACCAGATTGATGCAGAGATTATTGCCAAAGACAGGAACCAACTCGCTGGACACCACCTTCTTCTGAAAAGAAAAAATTAAAGCATCTTTATCGTTGCTCAGCTGCATTAAAAGATGGATTAACATTCGTAAATAATCATTTAGAAAAGAAGGAGAGACTGCCTGAAGAAGTTGCAAATGCTTGGGAAAACCTTGCAGTGAACATAGAACAATCAATAGAAACAATAAAAAACTCCATACGTGAACTATTAAAACAGCACAAAGAGTTGTTGGAAAACTTTCAACTCTTATTGACTATTCCAGGAATAGGAGAGGAATCAGCAATAGCTATTTTAGCTGAAATTCCTGACATAAAAGCTTTTATAAATGCCAGACAATTGGCAGCATATGCTGGAACTATACCACGAAATATAACATCAGGATCATCTGTATATGCCAAGCCCAGATTAAGTAAATCAGGTTCACGAACATTGCGTAAAGCAATATATTTTCCCGCTATAGTAGCTAAAAATCACAACCCTATTATTGTGATTTATTGCGAGAGGTTAAAAGAGAAAGGCAAGCATAATATGGCAATTGTGGGAGCTGCAATGCGTAGGTTACTTCATGTAGTTTTTGGTGTTTTAAGTTCAAAAAAGGCCTTTGATCCAGATCATATCAAGAACTATAGAACTAGGAGGTTGACTGAAGTTTAAAATCAAAAATTGAATGTAGTTGGTTAGTGAATATGTGTACCACTATAACTCTTTAAACTTAAACTAAATTCAACTTTTTTCGGCAGCCCACCAGGAAAAAAAGATATCTGTCTTTCCTCTAATTGTGTAATCACAAACTGTCCTAAAAAATTACCTAAACTATCTACTAAAGTGTGTGGGATCTGATCTTTTTCAGCTTCTTTCATATTCTTTAGTTGATTTAGCCCCTTAAGACTATTAAGGTAAATGGTTATTTCTAGCTCTATATTTTCTACTCCTTGTCCTATGTTTTGAAGTGACGGCATTACATCAATACATTCAATTACGCTCCAGCGATTCTTTTTGTTATACTTTAAACTTGTTGGAACAAACTTATATGGACCAAAAGATAACATTTTTATATTTTTCTCGTTGACTTACAAGACGGTATCTAAAACATTGCCCGTATTATCCACTAAAGGATAGGATACTTGATTTTCTATTGATTCCTTTAAATTTTTTAGTTGGTTTAAGCCATTAGAGTTATTAAGATAAATGACTCCTTCTAAATCTATATTTTCTACTCCCTGGCCAATATTTTGCAACAATGGAGCTTTGTGAATACACTCTATGGTATTCCAACGATTCTCTTTACTGCACCTTAACCCTGTTGGAGAAATTTTATATGGACCAAGTGAAAACATTAGTAAATAGGTTCTATTGGATCAAATAAAACATCTCGCGATTTTTCTCTTATTCTTTTTATTACTGTATCAGCAAGACTACGTACATCTTGGTTAGGTTCTGCTTTAATACTTATATTAAATGTAAAAGTTTGATTGAAAATTTTTTGTTCACACTTTTCACAGTCTTTTAAAACTTTCTCTGAATTATCTGCTACAGAACCTTTTTCTGTAATCACGCTAGCACTTTCAATATTCGTTCTACTATTCGAAATTCCACTAAAAGCATTATTATTTAATAAAGGATTTCCTTTACTAAAAACATTTCTATTTTCACTAGTTGCACTGCCTATTTTTGCTTCTACTGTTTTCTCTAATGCTTTTATTGGATTATCATTAAACAATTTTCCTATACTAATCCAATTTTCTATAGGTTTTGTAATTGATTTCCAGATACTTGAGAAAAAGTCCTTTACCTTTTGCCAATTAGCGATTACAAGTGCTGCACCAACTGATAGTCCAACAATAGCAGCTCCTATAGGATTGATTAGCGTTAAAGCTTTCAGTCCCATGATTACTGCTGGAATTACTCGTGCTGACAACGAAGTTAATACTGGCAAAAGTGTTCCATGCAAAATAGCATTAAAAGTTAATAGTCCACCTCCAGCCAATGCAAATGCATAACCAAAACCTACCACTGCAATCTTGCCAATAATAAGAGCTGAAATTATGCTCATAACTCCTGTAGTCAAAATTGGACACTTCTCTGCGAACCAAGCTATACCTGTAGATATAGACCTCAAAATCTTACTTATCCAATTTAAAGGAGGTAGCATAACTGACCCTAAGTTCATTCCTAGCTCTGCTATTGTATTTTTAAGTAGCTGCAAGTTATTTGCTGTAGTGCTTGCACGGTTATTAAATTCCTTTTGCATAGATTTGTTATACTTTTCTTTATCAGCCACAAAATCTATTGCTTTTTTATATTCTTCCAAACTCCCAACTATCAATGCAATATCATCTTGATATTCTTGACCAAAGAGATTGAGAAGGATTTGTGAACGTTCCTGTCTATCTACTTTTTCTAAAGTTTCAAAAAAATGAAGTAGAGCGTTTTGCCCGTTTTCAGCAACCTTTTGTGACATTTCCTCTGCAGTGATACCTATCGATTCCAATGCTGCTTTGAACTCTTTTCCTTGCCCTTCAGCAGTTTGAAGTTTAGAAAGCAGAGCATTGACAGCAGTTGCTGCTTTTTCAGGTTGTTTACCTAAACTAATGAAGGCATTTACTAAACTACTTGTCTGATTAATATCTAAACCAAATTGTTTTGCATTACCACCCACTCTAGCAAGTGCTTCAATCATATCGTTTGCCTTAGCTGCAGTATTATCTGATAGGTAATTTATAACATCACCAACTCCTTCCATCTTCTCTACTGCAATTCCATAAATGTTAGCGAGTTTAGCTATGGAATCACCAGCTTGTTCAGCAGACATATCAAATGCTGTGGCCATTTTAGCTACTGTTGTGGTAAATTCAAGCAGCTTACCTTTGTTGATACCAAGCTGTCCACCACTTGCAGCTATTTGTGCTAACTCTGCGGCTGATAATGGTATTTCACGGGATAATTTCTTCAATTCTCGAGTAAATATATTAGCTTCATTATCACCATTAAATTCTACTACTTTCCTAACGTCAGCCATAGCACTTTCAAAGTCAATCGCAACTTTAATTGGCGTTGCAAGCGAAAGTCCTAGTCCTATAGTTTCCATTACTTGTGATCTATAATGCGCTTTTTTTGCCAAAGCATTTTGCTGTTTTTGTATTACAGATCCTAATTTACTGTATTTTCCTTTTAGTACTTCAATAGATGAACCAAGTTTAGTTTGATCTCTCACTAAAGATTTGACATCCTTTCCACTTTTCCTGATTTCTTCATTTAATGTGTAAAGTGCATCTCTCTTTTTAATATAAGCCTCTTTTGCCTTTGATGCCGATGCTTTCAATTTTTCAAATTCATTTTTCAGTGCTTTGCTTGGTTCGTTTTTTTCCTTTTTTTCTTTAGTAATTGCTGCAGCTGATTCTTTTGCTTTCTTCTCCGCTTCCTTCCAATTCTTCATAGCTTCAAGGGCATCATGATTTAGTTGCTTAAATTTGGAAACAGATTTCATTGACGAATCAAGCTGCTTTATACTATCACCCAACTTAGAAAGCTTTGCTGCACTACCTTTCATTGCACTATTAAAACTGCCATCTAATGTTGCACCGATCTTTATTGAAAGCATTGACATTTTTTTGCTACTCCTTTACTTATTTCTATCCAGGATAAAAATTCATTTACATCCATATTAGTAATCTGCTCAATTCCACTTCCTGTTATTGAACTAAGTTTTAAAGTATTGAATCTTAAGTCCTCTGTTCTAAAGGCGACAAAAAATCTTTTAGCACCTTTTGTATTTCTACATAATCTTTAATACATAAATCTTCAACTGCTTCTTTTGGCACAGATGCTAGATTAGCAATTAAAGCTACCTCTTTCAAAGCTTCGCCTTCTATGCGTTCTATAGCAAGTAAATCTCTTACTTTAGGTTCACGCATCGATAACTCTGAGACAGAGATACTATCAACTGTTATTGATTCACTAAGTGTAATTGTTTTCATATTTTCCTCTAAAAAAATAAAATTTCAAATAAGTTTTCATATTCCTAAAACCGTTTGTAGCAAGGCCATCTGATCAACACCATTTATCTTTCTAATCATATTTTCAGCATCGATCTCTATCAGCTCATTGCCACCTATCGTAAGTTTATAATAATGAGCAGCTACAGTGCATTTTAGAGTGGCTTTTTCAGCAGGTTTCCAGCTACCAAAATCAAATTCTTTCAATATGCCCCTAAGGTTGATAATAACTCCTTCAACTTCATTACTTCCACTTCCTTGCATTCCACCACGAAGAGTTAAAGATACAGAGTTTCCATTTATCAAGCCAAATAGCCGAAAGAGTTCTGTATCGTATTCAGAAAAAGTGAAATCTGCTTCAAGCTTCTCCATGCCCATATCAATATTTATTGGAATATCCATACCACCAGCACGGTACTCCTCTGTTTTTATGGTAAGCTTTGGTAGCGTTATTTCATCTATTTTTCCTGCATAACCACGACCATCTACAAATACGTTAAAATTTCTCAGTATTTTGGGTAACACTTCGCTTTCTCCTAACTTATTACACTATTATTTACAAGATGGGATCTGAATATTATTTGCTCAGCTGGATATGGCGGTGTAAACTCAAAATCAAAAGACACTTTTCCGCTTGCAATATTTGCCGGTGTATTGAGTTCTGGAGTTGCATAACATTTTCCACTGATAATCGCTCCTTGCGTTTTTAAATTGGCCAAATAGGAATTCACCCCCTCAATCACATCATCTATATAAGTTTTGGTAATATTGCGATCAACTGCCCATAGATGAGATCTAAGTAAACTATCATTGATTAAATCTGCAGTCCTTCTCACTGACAAAAAAGCCCATTTCAAGTCATTTGAACATGTTCTATTGCCCCAAAGCCTATAGCCATTTTGATGAATTATCGTTGTTACTTCATTTTCACTTAAATGGTTTGCTCTACAATTTGTATTACCGAGCGTAAAATCAATAGGCCTGCTTGTTCCAACAATACCATTTATCTCTTTATTTGAAGGTGAGTGCCAAAATCTTTGTTTGCTATCTACTTTTGCTATTAAACCAGCTACAAATGGGCTTGCTGGCAAGGTTCCTTCTTTTCCTTCAGTAAACACCTTAACCCACGGATCAACAACATAAACTCTTGAGCTGCCTACACTTTTTCTCCATTTTATTGCTTCTTCATCATTGGTATTTGGTCCATCTGCAACAATAATTGCTCTTAATTTTTCTGCTATAGAAATTAAAGCACTCACTACTGAATTTACTCCATCTATTTCAGGTAACTGATGAGTAAACTGAGGTGCAATTAATATTCTTGGAACAACATGAACTATACTTTCACTGCTGAGAAATGCCTCTATCCCTTGATACTCTCCAGTCTCTTTATCAACACCGCCAATTATATTTTTCAGCGTCTCTTCTTCTTTTAATTTTGGATCACTTTCTTTAACTCTAATAACTACTACTGTTGCACCAATCTAGGAAAATATTCCATTTACTGCAGAAGGTAAACTGCCACTCTTTCCGAGTTTTGCTGCTTCCTTTAAGCTTCCTGCAACTAACACTGGTTTATTTAGCGGAAATTTTTGCTCATCAGCTTCAGGTGCAGTACCAATTACACCTATCACTGATGATTTAGCGTACGTACTGTTTTGGCTCCTGAGGTTACCTCAATAACATTTACACCATGTAAAAATTCTTCAGCCATTTCTTTGTATTTTTTTCCTGAAATCATCGAGCAAAGTCTTTAGCTCATTTTCACTCTTGGCTTCTTCAATCTTTCTCTTGGCTAAATCTTCAAGCTCTTCACATTTCATTATTTCTTTTACTGCTTTTTTCACTTTTTCCTCAATTATTTTTGCCATTTCAATAACCGTAATACCACGGACTTTTGCTAAAGGTTCTATAATTTCTTTATCCTTTTCATCTATAGATTCTGGTGCTGCTAGAATGCTTTTTGCGGCTTCCGCTTGAATCTCATAAGATTTAGCTTTTTGGTAAGAATGACCTGCATATTGGTGAGTATGATTATCATAATAGAAACGCATACTATCAAATGCACAAAGCTTCGCATTATCCAGTAACTCCTTTTGTATATCTTCTTTAGTACGCTGAGCAATTTCTCCTCCCTCTGTTAAACAATAACTTTTTTGCCAATCAAAATCTTCTGGTGCTTCATACCAATCATTTCCAGTTGGCTTGCTTTCAAGTGTTGTTGTTTCTACTTGTTTATGGTTTTCAAAACGTATGTAAATGCTCACAGTTTTTCTCCTATGATTGTTGTCAACTATAAATTTCATATTTTGTAAAATCTTTAAAAACCCAGTTGTTTTTAAGAGTATAGAAAATGGTTGTTAGAAACTTCCTAGCAGTTGCAGTAATAGCCTTAGCAGCACCACGCTTTTTTTTCACATGTTCATAAAAGCTTCTCAAATAAGGGCTATAACGTATAGCAATCCAAGTACACTGTACTAAAGAAGTACGACCTATTTTCGGTCCAAGTTTGGTAATCTTTCCAATTGTACATTGTTGATTAGATTGAGAAACTCGTGGTACAATTCCAAAATAAGCTGTCAGTTTTTCTGGATTACTAAAATTATTAATATCACCAATTGTTGCAACAAAGACAGCTGCAGAAATTGCACCAATGCCTTTAATACTGATGAGATTATTAAATCCAGGGAGCTGTTTGGCAAAAGCTATAATTTCCTTTTCAAGTTTTTTGAGACTTTCTCGAATAACTTCCAGGTTACTGCTAATCACTTCAATCTCAACCTTTTCCAAGTAACTCCAATCACGTTTACCTAGAGAGCGTTCAAATCCCGCTTTGGTTGTCAGTACTTCCTTTTTAATCTTTATTCCGTGGTAATTGAAAAGTCCATGCATTTTATTGATTAAAGATACCCGTGATTTTACTAACTGATCTCTTGTTTTAAGAAGAGAAACTAACTGTTGGCATTGTTTGCTCTTGCATTTTGCTTCAGGCAACATATCTTTGCTGAGAAAAAAAGCAATAGCTCTTGCATCATGTTTATCTGTTTTGTTTACAGAACGACGAATAACTTCAAATTGCAAGGGAGCAACCACAACAACAGGCTTAACGCAGGGTGACACTTCATCATAAAAGAAACAGCTATTCCCTGTTGCTTCAAAAGCTACTTCATCTGTTTCTCGAAGATCTTTAATAAATTTATCTAAATCCTGTAAGCGAAATGTTTTAATATGCTCTGGTTTTTCCTGTTCTAAATAACAAACAGTAAAACTATTAGTATGTAAATCAACACCTATATAACGCATAAATTTTCCCTCTTATTGAATACTCCAATATATCAGAGTAGAATATTACCGGTTGGTCCATTCTCCTATACGCGGTCACTAAATTTTATAGGCCGCACGATGGTTTTCGTTGGCAGGGGCGATTAATCTCCCTCACGAGGTCTTTTTCCTGTATACTGCAAAAAGCAGAAAGGGCCTCACAAAAACTTTCAACCTGCCACCTATCCACTCTGAGAAGTTATTATACCTTCTCATGCTTCCAACCAAGCAATAACAATTCATATCATCTCCCTCCCTATTTAATTTACTGCCAAATCTCACATGTGCTAGATAACCCTGGACATTGCCAAGCTTTTAGCGTTCTCTCCACATCTACTTCAAGTCCTGTAGTTAGAACATTGCTACGTATGTTATAAATCCCCCCACTGAATAAATTGACCATAGGTATATACATTACCTGAGAGCACACCTTCACTAACTTTTGTTCTGGAATATAAATAAGATGATGTGTAAAGTAATATTGCAACTGTTTTTCCTGCTGGAATTTCTACATTCCCAGATCCGGCTAACTTGCTATCAGAGCTTGTGTATTGGTAAACATTTTTCCATACTGTTTTTGAAATACTTGATTTATTAGAATTAGTATTATCAGGAGTTCCCACAAATAATCCTGCTCCCCCATACTCCGTACTCGAATACGATGATCCAACAAATTCTATTGCTTTATTTATGTTCACATTGGTTGTATTTTTTACAAATACTACTCCAAGTGCAGCATATGGGTAATAGTATATCTCATCATAACTACCCGAAAAGCTTTTTGTGCATAACTCTCCGTAAATAAATGTTCCCTTGCTTCCCTCTATAAAACTTAGTTGTCTTGGCCGATAAAAACTAACGTAGTCTGTATTGTACGTATGGCTACCTGCTAGTAGTTGTAACATATAGTCAGTTTTTGTTATATCACTACTCCACTTTCCAAGCTCTGTCGTAAAAGTTCCGTGGCCAAAATAATTATTTTTTCTGCCAAGTACACCAAATAAGAAAGGTAATGACCCTGATTCAACCATGTTGCGCTTTCTTATTTCATTTATAAGAGACGCTTTTAACTGTTCATCCCGAGTTTTTACCTCATTAAGGATGTTTTCAATTCGAGTTTCTATTTCCCTAATAATTGATGAGCCACTTGGCACATCATTAACAGTACGGAAGTTATTCACTAAACCTTTAAGACCATCTTTATGACTGTTACTAATGCTATTTATTGCTGCAATATTGGCATTCTTTCTCGTATCAAGTAGCGATAAATTTGTTGTTCCTTTTTCATCAATTCTCTTTAATAACTGCTTCTCTGATTCAGAGATCACTGCTAAAGAACTAGCTTTTTTATTATCCAGATCAGTTAAGTGTTTTTTTGCACTATCAAGAAGTTCTTTTAGCTTACCATCAGTCATCTGTACAATTTCAGAAACTGCACTTTTGTCGACTATTGATTCCAATGCTTTAGCAAGATATGCTAATTGATCTGGTGTACTGTTTTCTGCTAAATCCTTAAGCCTTTTTTGTAGTGCATCAATTATCTCTTTTACCTCAGTCATCTGCACAATGTCAGCAATAGCTTTTTTATCTGCTATCAATTCCAGCGATTTTGCAAGATATGCCAGTTGATCAGGTGTGCTATTTGCTGCTAAATCCTTTATCCTTTGGTATATTGCTTCTTTCATTTCCAAAAATTTAAAAAAGTCTCAAAATTAAACCGCTCAAAATTACTCTTAAGTTGATTATGCTCATCTTCTCTTTCGGTAATATCTTCATCTATTTTCTCAATTGTGGTACGGATACGAACAACATCCTGCACAGCAATATTTTCTGGATGTGGTAGTGTATATCCTCGTTTGCTTTGGTCATTTGGCATTGATTCAAGTAATAATCACTCGCAAATTTTTGACTTTAGGACGATAGACAACTGTTCCACTTAAAACCAATTTTATCCTTGTCTCATTGCCATTAAAGTTTGTCAGTATGTGGACTCTCTCTACCCAATTTTCTCCAATTGGTTTTCCTGATGTTAAATTTACTAATTGCCAATCCACATTTTTTTGCACATATGCTTTAACATCTGCAGTGCCAGGTATTAGCGCATCATATGTTATGGTGATCTTGGTGTTAGCTCCTGCTGTAATGCTTCTTGTAACATAATCTCCAGACTCTAAAAGATTACCCATAACTAGCTGTAACCCAGGATATAGCACTGGACTTTTTTCTTGCCCTCCTTTTAGGCTTGCTTTTACCGTTAGCTCTCCAGATAATCTTTCACGCAGTGCAAGTGGCAAATTATCAGACAAAAAGTTCTCTTTTCCCTCTTCATCTGTTAAGATAAATTCTACATTGGTATCAAATGCTACTTTTTCGACGTTCGTCAAAACAATTAAATCTGATACGTTATTTGCAGTAACTTTGCCCAGATCAATAACGTGAGAACTTTCGCTAAATTTTGCAGCTAGTAATCGCAACGTTAAATCTAAATTTTGATGTGGAGTCCACGTACTTCCATTGCTAGACGACAGTAATACTCCTACTTGATATGGCTGGCTTGTTACCCAACGGCTATTTACTGCATCATATTTGCCAAGTTCTGCTATTTTTACTGCAGTATCTGCATCATCAGTGAGTAGCACTATTGCATACTCCTCTCCTGCATGGCAAAACACTGGCGACCATTCTATACGTGTTGCTGTGCCATCTACTTTTATATCTTTCGGCTCAATATAACTTTCAGCAATGACAGTCTGCGAGGGCATTCCCACTGCTGTTTCTCTAATCTGCACAACAACACGTTTTTTGCCGCTATTTGTGAACCATAGCTCCACACCTCCTATGTGCCTACTCTCATTTAAAGTAAATGTTTGGGCTAAAGGATCAACTCTTCTTGCTGCGATAACTCTTCTTCTCTCTTCTATGGTAATTGTTTTTTTACCAGTATACGTTGTTTCTCCATAACTTCCCTTACCCCCATAAAACTGTACTAATTTAGTACCTGCTGGAATGTTTGCTGGGATTTTTATTTTTCCCTTTAATTTTCCTTGGTTGTTAGCTGTTAACATCTTTTTTTACGCTGTAGGTTGAATAATTATTCCGTCAAATTTTATCTCTTTAAGCTTCTCACTTGGCTCAAAACCTTCAATTTCAAAATTCTGTACTGCTTCTCTCATAAATTCAGCTTCGTATGAAGTACTTGACAGCAATTCTGTTGTTTCTTTAACATTAAATACTCTGGTTACTGGACTTTTCCAATTAGTGGTAACCTCTGTCCAGTGGTCAATGTTTTTATTTAGAGTAATTTGTCCCGGGACTGGATCAAAAGCTTGATATGGATTAATCTTTTCTCCTTTAGTCTGTAAAAGCTGCTCCAGTACCGGTTCAAGTTTATAAGGTAAAAGATAAGGTTCTCTACCTCTTTCAATATCAATGATTTCTACGTTTATCGGCAATATCAGCTCCCTATTTACTATTGCTGCAGATTGTGAAATTCCTTGATCACGCATATCATCATCAAAGAACGGATCTACAAATACCCCTTTTTTGGTGGTAGGTTCTCTTGAATTTGCATCACTGCATAAACGCTCCTGTGCAACAAGAGCATAAAGATCATTTATTCCTTTTTTCATTGCTTCAAGCTCATTCATCGGTACAGCATGAATAGCATTATTCACTATTTTTATCCCTCCTTTTTCGCCTTTTTTCCACGTCTGATGAATGTAGCAGAGCAAAAGTTGTCCAGAAGGTGCTTGAGGCATCGATGGTCTCCAAGAGTGGGAAATTCCTTTTATTCTTCTTACCACTCCTTTGCTATCGATAGTAATTAAATCAAAGCGGGGCATTTTCCAGGTGTAATCAATCAAAACCAAGCTGTTATCAACTGCTCCTTTTACTTTACACCCCTGCTCACTTATATCTTCAGGGCTTACGTGGGTACGGCAACGATAAGTTATTTGATAACTACTTCCAGGAGCTGGTTCTTTGCCTGGTAATAACCAATCGACGTTTCCTGCGTTTAGTTTATAATCTACACTATTTTCATAAATAACATTGCCTTGTTTAGTTTGAATAATCTCAAGTACTGCAGAGTCAGGTATCGGATCAACAGCTCCAGAGTATGAACCATGAGTAATGGTAATAGTTTTTTGAACAATTATATCTACTTTTTTGATTTCACTTATTGGAAAATCATTAACTTTTAGTTCCATTACTCTTTGGCTATTTGGCTGAAAAGTATGTGGTTCTGATTCAACTAATTTTATATCAGGATCTTCATCAAAGGAAACACGAATACTATGAGGTAACTCAATTTCATAACCATCAACATGAGCTTTTCCCTCATTAATCACAAATATTTCTCCACCTTTTTCGTCCTTTTGCAAAAACATTACTTCAAGACCATTTACAACGTAGGAACCATTTGCTTCTTTGTCATAACGAGCAAGCGCAGTAGTTACTATATTTGCTTGTGGTGGCGGTGAATGTTCTATCAATACTCCATTTTCAATATTGTAAATTGGATAAAACTCTCCTTCAGAAAAACGTGGAGAAAGACCTTCAAATTGATGACCCCAAATGGTGGAAACTTTAAGCCTTGCTGCCCCTACTTCCTGATAGTTTCTTGTACCAACTGCAGGATCACGAAGATTTTCATCCTCAAGTTCTGTAATCGTAGATTCTACATAATAAACACCTATGCGAACTGTGGTACTCAGTGGAATAACAAAATCTTTTGCCTCTACCTTTCTCACTGCTCCACGAAGATAGATTTTTCCTCCCTCAAGTGTAGCTTTACCAGTTTCTCTATCTATAATACAATTGCTTCCTGTTATAACATCACCATCGCGAAATATTGCATCACCTATGCCTTTGAGCTTAGAGAGAGCATACTCCTGAGTCTCGTTTAATTCTGCTGACTGTAGACCTCTTCCTGCTAGAAACAAGCTTTTTTCGTATTCTTTGTCAGGATTAAAGCGGTTATAATAGCTATTTAAGGTCATCTTTTTTCTCTTTTTCTAAAATGTCACTACAAACGAAAAAGTTTCCCTGGTTGCTGAAGTCCTAATGAGCGGTACTGTATGCTCTAAAACTAATAAGATCCCTGGGTCTTCTATATCTTGTGGTTCAAAATACCTTTGTCCAGGAGGCAATTTTTCTTTTACCCTTGTACCAACCATAACTCCTAGTTCCCTTATCACTTGATTTGCTGCATCCGTGAAATCGAAAGTAAATTTAAGGTACAAATTATTGGTTGGTACATTTGAGGGCCTAAACCTTCCAGATGGAGTTATAAGTTCACCGTTTTCATCACCTGTGCAGAATAGCACTTCGTCTGCAGTACGTCTGCCAAGTTCATTGAGCAGTTTTTCAGAAGTTATCAGCTCTGGTGGTGTGCTTTCACTATACTCTACAGTAACTTTATCACTTACTGGAATAGAGCTATTTTCCGTACGTTTTATCACACCAGTACTGCCATTAACTGTATAGTCAATACTTGGCTGATAAGCTGTTTGCCCTGTAACAACCTTCACATCTTTAATAGGTTGATGATCAAATTTTATTTCACCCTTAACGAAAGTTTTTTCTACTTTGTGGCTACTTTCCCAACTTGAATCACCTGTTCCCCAAGCAAGATGGATAGATTGCTTTTTGATGCTGGCTGCTATTGCTGCTCTTCCTGACTGTGTGAGTATTGACATTTTTAATTAAGCCCCCTATATTATATATGTACGGTGAGTTCAAAATTCGTCCGCAAAAATCAAAATATTTTTTTATATCAGAAAAATTTTTTAGGAGAATAGCTCAGCTCCACAGCTAAACTTTCCAACGCCGCGAGCAAATGGTCCGCTAGGAATGTCAAGCCATTTATCTTCTTTTGAACCAGTAGCCATTCCCTTAACCAGCTTCCGTGTTTGTAACAGCTCTTGAACTATACGCTCCATTCTATCTCTTCCTATACTGTGAAACTCCTCAGGTAGTCTATGCCGCTGTTTATACACTCCTGTACTTCCTGTATGGGTAAATGGATGTCCAGAAATTGCTGCTAGTGTAATTGCAGTTATAAGATGCTGCTTTGAATCTTTTTCGTTCATATTTTTTATTCTTAATCTTTCAGTTATGTCCTCTAACAATCCTGTTTCTTCATTTCTTAAATAAGTGCGTAAAGTGCGATCAGCCAAACCGTTTGATTTAACAATTGCTCCATAAAATAATGCGTTCTGTCTTACAGATTCTCCTATTGATTTAAAAATTGTCGGTTTAGCTGCATCTTCCACAGACCAAAAAGCGTATGAACACCTAACACCATTAACAAGAGCAGATGTACCTCTAATGGCATCACGTGCTTGCTCAACAGTCGATATAGGTTTTTCACTTTTTGGCTTTCTCATATGATGGGCAGTAATTATTGATGCTCCAGTGCTACCTGCTAAATCAGATAATAAAGACATCAAATAATCGCCTACGGCTGGGTCAGTATTTAAATCAGCATGCACAAATGATGCAAAATGATGCAAGTGGATCAAATACGATTAATTTTAAGTCTTTTATTTTATTAAGTTGTTTTGTTATCGATTCAAATTCAGGAGAAGTCTCTATAACTTTACCTGAAACACTCTTTATGATTGTAAGTGATCCACTAACATTTGGTAATGGTACAATAAAGAGCCTATCCTTATATTTTAATCTCTCGCATTGTGAGTCAAGACGCTCTAAACGGCGATGTATTTCACTCATATCATCTTCTGCTGAGAAAATTACCACAGATCCGTGTTCAGTAACTAAAGGACCAAAACCACATGGCTGATCTTTTCTACTCGCAACTTTCAGTGCTAAATCAAGCAGAAGCATACCTTTACCAGTATCTCCCATTGCAGCTAGAATAGATGTCACTCCTAAAGGAAATAACCCTTCAACAAGAAACTTTTGCTCTGGTACTGGACCTATAAAACGTTCTACGCTCCATTCTTGAATATTAAGCAATTGCTTAACAATTACTTTTCTCGAGTTACTTTCAATGAATTCAGAAATGTCTATATTTGCTTGTACACTATCTGCTGCATCCCATCCCTTTGGTTTATTCTCCGGTATTTCAAGAAGAGTAAGTGATAAAACACCAAGAAAAGTAAGCTTTTTCACAACTTTCTCAGCATATTGTTTGCCTGGTTCATCATTGTCTGGCCAAATAATAACATGCTTACCCTTAAGTGGTGACCAGTCTGTTTTCTCTATTGGTGCATTTGCTCCTAACATTGCAGTTGTGGCAGTCATACCTTGTTCTATTAGAGCATCTGCACACTTTTCGCCTTCAACTAAAATCACCTTATCAGATTTCATAATACCTGAAATATTATATAAAGGCCTGATCTGTGGTGGAGTAAAACTAGACCTTTTTACATCAAAAGGAAGATATCTTTTTCCTGAATCAGTGTTATAACGATAAACTGTAGCAATCACTTGATCACTTTCATCGTAATAGTTCCATGATGCCGTTGGTTGACCTAGAGTGTTATTTTTTTCCGAATAACCAATCCACTTAGCAATATCTTCTATCGTGTCAGTAAATTGATTTTTTCCAGTAACAGCAGCCCAAAGATCAAAAATATCTCCTCCTTCTTCGGTAGAAAAATCGTGCCATAATCCTGCTTTACTGCCAGTTAACTCTACTATCATACTTTGTCCTTTATTGCCTTGTAGATCACCTACATAGAACTTATCACCACGAAAAGTTCCTCTTGGCAGTAAATAAGAAAGACATGACCTTATATTTGATAGGAGTTAAGTTCTTAACTGTTCTTTCTTCCCTAATAATTTATAATGTCCATTTCTTTGTGAACAATAAATATCCATACCTACCTGAAGAATTTTTATGTTCTAGCTATAACGTTAGCAGTTTTCCAACATCCATTAACCTTGTTGATGAATTTTGTTGGTATAGATCTACCGTTTCTAAGTTCATATACTACTTGCAAGATATTTGTACGTTTATTGGGTTGAAATATTACTATTCCAGATGTATAAAAACTTCTTAAAGCGTTAGCACCAACGAGAGCTTGAAATGGATTCTTTTCCAATATAGAGGTAGATACTTTTTTGGTGCGATTTGTGATGATTATTCCAGCCATAGGATTAATCTTGGAACGTAGTTTTTCTATTGCATGCTGCAGACCATAGTTAACGGAATTATAAGGAGAATCAATCACAACTAAATCAAACTTTTCCTCTACCATATTTTTTATTTTTTCTATACCTTCTTCATTTAAGGTCAAATTCATCTTGTTCGTCACAATTAAGTTTTCTGTTGCTAAATGAGGAAGTTTGTTGAGTTGTTGTATACGTTCTCTAATGTAATCATATTCCATTTCATTTTGTAGATAGAATATTTTTAGCGGTCTTGTAGGTTCCATGCCAAGAAATGATCTTCCTGCTGCCAGATGTACTAATAGAGAAAGAAGAAAATGACTTTTGCCAATCTTTGGAGTACCACCTATGACCAAAAGACCACCTGGTGTCAAAATTCTTGGGCCTATTATATCTTGTGGCATTGGTGATTTGTCATTTAAGTAATGGTTTACAGAAAATGCTTTTCCTTCGTTTTGTTTTTCTTGTAATATGGAACTTCTTTCATCTTTACTGTTCAACCATGTTTCAGCAGAATCTATATTACCTTTAACTAAAGTCCAAAGGTCTATTATATTTCCTTTCTTTTCTTCGATCAGGTTGTACCAATTTCCTGCATTTTCTCCTTCCATTTCAACTATTATCTTATTTCCATTTCTACCGCCAATATAGAATTTATTTTGGTAAGATTTGCCTTCAGGTAACAAATAAGATAAATAATCTTTGATATTATTAATTAATAATGATTTTCTTTTCAAAGCATTTTTAGATGAAAAATCCATAAAATTCTCCTTGTTTATTCCAAATTTGTTCAACATATTTTTTAGACGTTTAAAGTCAAGATTAGCCAGCTCACAAACAGTTTCAAAAGATCGTGAGCGAATCCATTGACAAGCCTCTTTTTTAAGTTTAGGGTTTTTTCCTGCTGCATCCTGAATAGCTCTAGTAATAACAGCAGCCCACAACTTTCCTTCGTCATACTTCAAAATGGCAACCAATCATCTTGAAAACTTTTTTGTAATTCTGGAGTAATAACTGTAGTAATCCTATTTCTATCTCCGTATGTATTATTAGTTTCAACGCCTACTTTTGCTGTAAACTCTAAATCGTTGAAATCAGCTATAGAGTTTATTCTTCTAGCAGTAACTGCTTTCTCTGAAGTGTCATTTGCATGAATATTTCTGGATGATTCCAAAATACTACGCAGCATAGAACGTCCAGATTCTCCCCAGATGTCTTCTTCACCTTCTGCTTTGCCATTTTTGATACCTATAATCTGAAAAATCTTGCGTTTTGCATATGGGCCTTCAGTGACGGTAAATTCTACATTTAAATAGATACTGCCAGTAGTGTAGTTTTTAGTGAACCAATTTTCATAACCTCCAGGCTTTATTGCCATTTTTACCTTGACTATTGTACCTTTTGGTATTAAACTGCTTTGCGGTTTCGCGTTATTAAAATCAGTTAAAAAATCTTGTAGCATACGCTCTCCTATAAGTTGACTTTAAAGTGAAAATTAGCTATTCCATTAGCTGCCAATGACCATTTATCTTATCGACAAGTTTATTTTGCACGCGTTCACCATTACGAAGCTCAAATACTATCTGGCGTACACTACTTTCTTCATCATGAGCAAACATCACCATACCAGTACTGTAAAATCCACGTAAAGATCCAGCACCACTTAGGCCTTGGAATGGATCTTCTTCGAGCATCTTTTTTGATAATTTTTTTGTATGATGAGTAAGTACAATACAAGCATCTGGATTGACAGCACTGCGTAGCTTTTCAAGAGTCTTTTGCAGAAAAAACAGCATAGCACTATTGTCATTTTCATTTCCATATTCACTGCTAAAGATGTTACGTAATGGATCTATGGCCAAAACATCAGGTTTAAAGCGTTCATTTACAATCTCCTTAATTTCACTTATTTCATCATGATTAAATGATAAGTGCACTTTTGGCGTAATGATTAAGTTGTTAGCAGCTACATTCAAAAGTTCATTATCAAGTTGTTGCAAACGTTCTTTCATATATTCATATTCAATTTCAGTTTGCATGTAGAAGATTTTCAAAGGTCTATTTGGTGTCATACCGAGAAATGATCTACCAGCAGCCATGTAAACAAGCCAAGAGATCAAAAAGTCGCTTTTGCCAATCTTAGGAGGGCCACCAAATACTAACAAACCTCTTTTAGTTAGAATTCTTGGTGAGATTATATCCTCTGGTATTGGCGATCGATCGTCCAAGTATTCTTTCACACTGAAAAAAGGAATTTTTTGACCAATAGTTAAAAAGTTTTGTAGCATATAATAACCTCCTATATGTTGGGCGTGACAGGTTGAATTGCAAAAGCTTTAGTTTTAATTTTTGTAAGAAGTTTTCCTAGATGCGGTTCTTCAACCATATTAAGGCAACCACTTCGATCTTTAGCAGGATATCCCCAAGAATTAATCGTCTGACAGACAAATGAACGAACCTCTGTACCATCATCTTTCTTGATTCCAACCATACTGATTACTTCGTCAACTATCCCAGGAATTTCACTTGCAGTTTTAGCTCCTTCACATTGAGGTAGCCAAGCTGAGCGATTGAAATCATCGAGGTATTGTCCAAGAGTTCCAACTGTAATGATGTCTTTATTTGGAATATGTTGAAACTGATTGAGCCAAGCCATCATCTCTTGAGCAAGTAACCCATAGGCAGCTCTCATATCCTGTTTTCCTGATCTCTCAGAAAAAGCTTCAGGTTGCATTTTTGCCCATAATAGACATAAACGCGAGGCTACTGTAATACTATCGATAAAAATACATCGATACTTGAGAAACTCTGAAGAAAGCTCTTTGTATTTACTGGATACATGCTCATAGTGTCTTTGGCTATATGCTGAGTCAGATTTTAACGCAGGATTAGGACCACCTATGAGACATGCAATATCTCTTGCCTCATTCCAAGTACAAATACTTACAGAATCCCCTTGCCAATCTTGAACAGCAAGTAAACCTGCCTCAAAATCAAGACAAAGTGTTGGTTCATTTATGGTCTTTAAGAGACTAGTTTTACCTATACCATAAGGACCAAAGATGACCATTTTTATACCTGTTTGAACTTTTAGCCGTTCATTGCTGTTCATTATTTTCATTTTTCTCCCAGTACCTAAATATATATGTACGATGACCTAGGCAATTCGTCCGCAATTTACAAAAAAAAATTTTGAGCAAATATAATCGAGAGCTTATAACTTACTCTAAAATTGAGAATTTATCGCGTATTCGTTTTAGTGTGCGATAGATAGTTGTCTTTGGTATTTTGGTTATTACAGAAACTTCAGTAATAGTAAATACCTTAAGTAATTGACATACATTACTATCTTTTTCAGACAAAGTTGAAATTATATTATTTATATCAGTGTGAATTATCGCTTCGATTTCCGAGTTCCTATGATCTGGAATATCGTCGTTTATATAATCAAAAGTTATATTACGTTTTAGACACAACTGATTGCGTAACATATTGCGAGCACAATAATTAGCTAATCTAGCAACGAAAGTACTAAAACTACTTCTTTTCTCATCGTGCTGGTTAAGATATTGCCAAACCTGACAAAAAAGCTCTTGCTCTATATCTTCGAGACTTTCGTTAATAAAACAGCTTTTGGATTTAAGGCGCGAAGCTTGAAATCTCACATGTTTAACAATTGTAGAATCGATTTCTTGATAAGAATTCTTCATAAAAACTCCAAAAGTTTCATGAATAGAGATTTTTACCAAGATCTTGTATGACTAATTTATTATAAAAAAGTAGTAATAATTTTTTTATCTAAAAGAATAAAATCTTTAAAAGTTAAAATAAGATTTAAATGTTTTGATACACTGCTGAAGCTACTTTTTCATAGGTAAAAAACTACCAATTTCGTACCTAATTTCTGAATTACTAATTAGTATTTCAGAAAGCAGTAATCGTTAAATTATTGATAATATTGTCTTTTTTATGTTCTATTCCTAAAAGCTGTTTCTAAACTTAATTGGCTAAAATCGTCCAGTGAAGAGGATTTACGGATTACTGAAGTCTTATATATATTATATATATATTTAAATACAGGTAAAATATAATATATGATAATATAAATATTAGCGTAATATAAGTTATGTAAAATAGTTATTAAGATAAGTAAAGATGAAAAAACTCAAATGGCAGGATATGAAATTTTTTTTAATTTTTTTTCAAAATTGCGGACGAATTTGCGAGTCATCGTACATATATATTATACAGGGCATTGAACTTTAATTACACAAAGGAGTTTTTGTACGTCAATCTTAACGCTAGATCTCGGCAAGCAAACAGGCTGGGCAATTCTAACAGATGGAATAATTGAAAGTGGGAGCAAAAGCTTTCATGGTAGTCGTTTCAGCGGAGGTGGAATGTGTTTCTTAAACTTTTGCAATTGGCTCAATTCTTTGAAAGACATTTCTGCAGTGTATTTTGAAGAAGTAAGAAGACATCTAGGAACTGATGCAGCGCATTGTTATGGTGGGTTTTTGGCTGCTCTCTCTGCTTGGTGTGAAGAACATCATGTGCCGTACAAAGGTGTTAATGTAAAGACTATCAAACGCTTTATAGCAGGCAAAGGTAATGCAAGTAAGAGTGAAGTTATTGAAGCTGTAAAGAGAAAAGGATTTTTACCTAGAGATGATAATGAGGGGGATGATTTGGCATTAATGTTTTACGTTATGAATTTTAGTAAAGATTTTAACACATTAAAAACACCATAAAAGTGGGTCCTTTCGGCCATAATGGCTGATTTGGTGGGTTCAACTCCAGGCCTTCTTTAGCGTCAGAGATATTTTCAATATTAACTTTTTAATTAGTATAGCAATTATATGAATTTAGCAATCCACTACTATCCTGTTGAAAACCTAGTTGAATATGATCGTAATCCACGTAAAAATGACGATGTAGTCAACAGAATGTGTGCTTCTATTCGGGAATTTGGCTTTCGTATTCCAATAGTTGCAAAAAGCGATGGAACTGTGGTTGATGGTCATTTAAGACTTAAAGCAGCAAGAAAACTTGGTATGGAGAGTATTCCAGTGGTCTTAAGTGATAATCTAAATGAACCACAAACCAAAGCTTTTCGATTACTGGCAAATCAATCAGCTAATTGGGCAAAGTGGGACGATGATCTTTTGAGAGTGGAAATTCAAGAGTTAGAAGATTTGCAGTTTGATCTTAAAATGACTGGATTTGAATTGGAAAAAGTTCAAAACTTTCTTGATGATTTAGATGGTGAAAAAGAAGATCTTTCTGACTTAGTTGTTGATGACAAAAAGGTAGAAATAACAAAGCCAGGTGATCTTTGGATTTTAGATGATCATCGAATCTATTGTGGTGATAGCTCTGTAGTTGAATCATATAAAGCGCTGTTAGATGATAAAATGGCAGACATTACTGTTTGTGATCCTCCATATAACGTTGATTATGGTAATAGCCAAGACAAAAAGATATTAAATGATAATCAAGGTGAAAAGTACGAACTTTTTCTCTATGACATCTGTTCCCATATTTTAGCATATACGAAAGGTGCAATTTACATCTGCATATCATCATCAGAGTTTTCAACGTTGCAAAAAGCATTTGAGGAGGCAGGAGGAAAATGGTCAACATTTATCATTTGGGCAAAGAATCATTTTACGCTAGGCAGGTCTGATTATCAAAGACAATACGAAGCAATGCTCTATGGATGGAAAAGCGGCAATAAACGTGAGTGGCATGGAGGAAGAAATCAAAGTGATCTGTGGTTTTATGATAAGCCAACACATAATACACTACATCCAACAATGAAGCCAGTAGAGCTAATGGAGAGAGCAATAGTAAACAGCAGCAGATCAGGAGACATAGTACTTGATCCATTTAGCGGTTCTGGAAGTACACTGATTGCATGTGAGAGAACAGGAAGAATTTGTAGGACAATAGAGCTAGATTCAAAATTTGTAGATGTAACCATAAAACGTTGGCAAGTGTACACAGGTAGGGAAGCAATTCTTTCTGGTACTGATAAAACTTTTTCAGAGATTCAAGAAGAAAAACAGTAAGAAAAAAGTGGAAAAGATAACGCAAACAGAAATTTAGTAAGCCTTGGTAGTTGTAATATTAATTTACTGGTATATACCGTATTTTAATGAGTTTAGCGTAACAAATAACTTTGGATTAAATGTGGTGTACTCAATGAATCAAGAAAAGACGTTAGCTGGAGTAGTAACGTCGCAAACAAATAATGAAGCATCGTTTTCTGAAGAAGTAGAAAATAATGTTTCAAATTCTACACTATCTGTTAAGGAGAGAATTGAATTGTTTGAAAAAGGTACGAAGCAAGAACCTGACCTGAACACTGAATGCAAACTAGCTTCTTTAAATGTGATTAGCAATAGTAGCGATAGCAGTATTACAGTAAAAATAGACGAAGCAGGTGCTGATTTTTCAGTGAGTTGTTCTTCTTTAGTATTGGATGATGGTAAAGACATAGAGGACGAATTTAATGCAGTTTGTGAGGCAAATGGAATAGAATATAACCGTCCGTATTCTCTTGATCAGTTTGAGGCAGCATCCAACACATCTTCCAACCCCAAAATAGACAATACAAAAGAAATGCAAAAAGAGGAAGAGGATAAAGAATTAGGAGATAAACCAAAGCCGTTACCTAGGAATGGAATGTTGGAGAAGGACAATATTAGAAATGTAGCTCCACCTTCACCTAGAACAGCAGAAAATCATCGGTTGAGTATTATTCAGGATATTGCACCACCAAAGCTACCACATTCTTCTTTCCAATTAAATGGAGAAAAATGTGATGAGCAAGAAGCTATAGGAGAACCTATGTATGCAACTATAGACAAAAATAAAAAATTCTCGAAAAGAGGTTTAGATGGTGAAATAAACGATCAAAGTCCGGAGATGGAAAAGTCAAATTCTGAAGAAACATCAATTAAGAAAGGATCAGAAGATATAATTGGTGAACCTGTAGATCTGAATACAAAATTTTTAAAAAAGAGTTTGGAAGGAAGTGATAGTGGAATAGACAATAGAAGTGCAGAGATGACAAGATCAAATTCTCAAGTAACAGAAATGAGTGAGTCTTGTGGCAATCAAGGATGGGAGAATATGTCATTAAATCATGATAGTCCAGTTACACTTTCAACTAGCTCATCAGAAAAAAGTGATAATGAAGAAACCCCGTTAATTAAAAAAGAAAAGAAAACAAATAGAATTTTGCCAAGAGTAAAATATGCAGTGCAGCAGAAGGAATTTATAATTTTCGGTATAGCTGCTGTTGCACTTAGCGTTTCTGCAGCTTTGGTATATTTACAGGATAAAGCACAATTTATTGCATTTTTTGCAAACAGTGTCATCTATGTAACTATACCAATTCTAGCTGTTGCATTATTGGTTGCAATTAGTCCGATATTTTGTGGAATAAAGCAATTTAGAGATACTGAAGAGTGTCAAATAGGGGGAAAGAATGCGAATGAAACTTTGAATCAGGTGCTAAAGTATCAACCAAAAGATAAAGTAATAAAATCAGTCAAACTGGAATACGGCAATGGTACTCATTCGCATTTTACACTTAACGCTTGGGAGGGTAAGAACAACTTCATTAATATTGACGACAAAGTCATTAGTAGAAGAAATAAAGTAGAATCAGTAATCAAAGATAGGCCATTATTTACAGCATTATTAAGCAGTTTGGTTGCTGCAAATATAGTATTGCCTTTATTACTGTATGTAGAAGGTGGTATTAATAGTGTACAGAAGTTTTACCAGAACGCTTTGATTAATAACGTAGGGTTATCACTACTTATAGGCTCGAGTATACTTGCACTATCAGTGATATTCCTTGGAGGACATTACTACAGAAAAACAAATTGCACAAATCTTGTATATTGTGAGGAAAGAATTGAACCAGAAAAAGTTAATGGAAAGTTCATTGAGGAAATAAAGGAAGCAAGGACAAAAGTGCTTGAAGAAAACCATAGTAAAGATGCCAAATGCAGCAGTTTAACGCTAGAGCAAGTAGTGGTTGAATCTCATAACTACAAAGATGCAATTTATAGTATTAGTTGAAAATAGCCAAATTTCACTATGTAAAAAGAAAGCAGCTATAAACCGGAGTACTTCGCTCTATATTAGTAAAATATCTCTAAGACGCCGGCAAGTATAAACAGGTAGGAAATTGCTGATACTGGCAAAACCTTTTCAGAGATTCAAGAAGAAAATTCGTAGAAACAAGAGAGAGGAGAAAAAAAAGTGAAAATCACACAAACAGAATGGGCAAGAGAGATAGGAGTATCAAAGCAATATGTCTGTTATTTAGTAAAAAAAGGAATAGTTGAGTTGGAGGATGGTTTGATCAATAGAGAACAAGCAAATGAAGCGGTGGCAGCAATAAGAGATCCAAGTCATCCACTTAGGAGGAAAAATCCAGAAAACGAAAATACAAATAACCTTTCTACAATGTTGCTAAAAACGCGAATAAAAAATGAAATGGAGCGAGGAAGGTTGCTAGAAGCAAAGGCAAAAGCTGAAATAGGAGAACTTGTAGCAGTAGAGGAAGTAAAAAGTGAGGCATTTAACGTAGCAAGAGTTGTACGTAATAATTTGCTTAATATTCCAAATAGAGTTTCAGCACTGCTTGCATCACTGAGTGACACTGAAAAAATTCACGAGACGCTAACTGAAGAGATTACAAACTCACTTGAAGAATTATCTAACGCTAAATTTAAAATATAAAAAGATTTTGAATACAAAATGGCTAAGTTTAGAGTTAATAAAGTGTTTAATCAATCAACCTGGATTAGATGTTAATGTCAGAGGGTTAAACGGAAAAACTCCACTGCATTGCGCTATAGAGTTTGATGAATTAAGCATGGTAGATTTGTTACTCACGAAGAAGAACATTAATCCTTTTGTGGAAGATAATGAAGGTAAAACATCTCTTGATTACGCCAAAGAAGGGAAAAAAGCAGAAATATTACAAGCACTAATTAATAACAAGTACGGGTCAGAACAAGATAGCTTACTTCATTTAGCTGCAATGATAGGTGAAATTAATGCAGTGAGATATTTGATCAGAAAAGGTATTGACGTTAATGTACGAAATGCTTTGCATCATACGCCATTACATCTAGCAGCAGGGATAGGACATGCAGAAGTTGTAAAGATTTTGATAAGAGAAGGAAAAGCTGAAATAGATGTCTTTGATGCACGAAATCAGACACCAATGCACTATGCAGTTAATAATAAAAAGTTGGAGATAGTAAAGTTACTGCTGAAGCTTGGAGCAGATGTGAATAGTGCACGCATGGGACAAAACTCAATGAAATTGTCACCTGTGCATATAGCTGTAAGTAATACTAATTACGATGAAAGAGACTTATGTCTTGATATCCTCAAATCCTTAATAAAGGAGCCTAATGCTCAAGTCAATTTGCAAGACTATGAAAATAAAACACCACTACATTACGCTGAAAGACTTAAAACAATAGAAGTTTTACTAACGCGAGAAGATATAGACCCTCTGGTAAAAGACGATAGCGGTAAAACACCATTTGATTACGCTAAACCTGAGATAAAGAAGGCTTTGATGAGTAATAAATACGGTTCTGAAAAGAATAGTCTACTCCATTTAGCTGCACAAAGAGGAGAAATTGAGATTGTAGATGCAATTTTAAAAGAAGAAATCAATATTGATATTGTAAATAATAAAGGTCTATCACCGATTTACCTTGCTGCGGAAAAAGGGCATTTACATGTAGTAAAGTTATTGCTGAAAAAAGGAGCAAATTATACACCTGTTCTGCACTTAGCAATCAAGTCAAATAATTTAGAATTGCTAAAAACTTTATTTAAAGAAAAGAGCATCAAATTACCAGACGAGATAGGCAAGTCTGTACCAGTTTATTATAGGTGTATAGAACATAGAGATGCAAAAGTAAGAAAATACAACAATGTGATCTGTGTTTTTACCTCAGTAAGTGCAGTAGCAATAGCGGTATGTATAGGGTTAACAGCAACAACAATAAGCAGTGCAATCATTTTTGCAACAACAACAGGGATATTTGCGCTTATTATAGCACTAATGATAAGTGAGATGAGCAAAAGATATATAGAAAACGAATTTCAGAAAAAGGTATTTATGGAATTGGAGGAGTGTGGAGGAATAAACTCTACTGTTAACAATATTGAGATAGAACCAATTATGAGTAGATGCAGACAATGATATACGCTAGAGCTTTTTCTGAAGGTTTAAGACCAGATCCCCAGCTTAAAGTATCAGAGTGGGCAAATGAGTATCGAGTTTTAGCAGCAACTGCAGCATCAGAACCAGGTAAATGGAGAACGGAAAGAACTCCTTATTTAAAAGAAATCATGGATTCACTATCTCCGTCCTCACCAGCAGAAAAAGTAGTATTCATGAAAGGAGCGCAGATTGGGGGAACAGAAGCTGGTAACAATTGGATAGGCTATATTATAGATCAGACTCCTGGTCCAATGTTAGTTGTGCAGCCAACAGTTGAAATGGGAAAGCGTTGGTCAAAAGGAAGATTTGCGCCGTTAATAGAGAGTACGCCATGTTTAAAGAGTAAAGTAAAAGACCCAAGGTCAAGAGATTCAGGGAATACTGTACAAAGTAAGGAATTTCCAGGTGGAATAGTAGTAATAACTGGAGCAAACAGCAGTGTAGGACTGAGATCTATGCCAGTAAAGTATCTCTTTCTTGATGAGATTGATGCGTATCCAGGAGATTCAGGAGGAGAAGGAGATCCAGTACTGCTCAGTATTGCTCGAACTAATACATTTGCAAGGCGAAAGATTTTTTTAGTATCAACACCAACTATTCATGGAATCAGCAGAATTGAGAAGGAGTTTGAAGCAACAGATAAGAGATATTTTTTTGTACCATGTCCGCATTGTAATTATTACCAAATATTAAAATGGTCACAAATAAAATGGGAAAATAACGACTCAAGAACAGCACATTATGTCTGCATTGAATGTAGCGGCAAAATAGAAAATCATCAAAAGACAGAGATGCTGGACCGTGGAGAATGGAGACCTACTAACCCAATAAAAGGTGAGAAAAAAGGATTTCATCTTTCAAGTCTTTATAGTCCAGTTGGCTGGTATAGTTGGCAACAAGCAGTAGAAGATTTTTTGCATGCAAAAGAAAGTGAACAATTACTAAAAGTATGGATAAATACCACTTTAGGAGAAACTTGGGTAGACAAAGGAGAAGTACCAGACTGGAAGCAATTATTTAACAGGAGAGAAATTTTTCCCGTAGGCACAGTACCTAGGAGAGAAGTGGTACTTACTGCAGGAGTAGATGTCCAAAAAGATCGTCTAGAGGTAGAAGTTGTAGCATGGGGAAAAAGTCGTGAAAATTGGTCAATAGACTACCGAGTATTTGAAGGAGATACAGGAAGAGGAGAAGTATGGAAAAAGCTTTCGGAGCTCCTCAATCATCATTTTATCGGTGAAAATGGGCTTGAATACATGATAAGCATGATAGCAGTTGATGCTGGATATGCAACGCAGGAAGTATATAACTGGGTGAGAAGTCATCAGAGCTGTGGAAGAGTAATGGCAGTAAAAGGTGCAAATAAAGCACTAGTGCCGCTGAGTAGCCCAAGCAGAGTAGATATAACAGTTGGTGGTCAAAAGCTAAAGAGAGGAATAAAGCTATGGCCAGTAGGAGTATCGATATTAAAGTCAGAGCTTTTTCAATTACTTAATGTTTTAAAAGAAGAAGAGGGAAAAGCTCTACCTGGATACTGTCATTTTCCGGAGTATGCACCTGAATATTTTAAGCAGCTAACGGCAGAGCAATTAGTCAGCAAGGTAGTGAAAGGATACACTAAACAAGAGTGGCAAAAGGTAAGAGAAAGAAATGAAGTACTAGATTGCCGAATTTATGCGAGAGCAGCATCTATTGCACTTGGGATTGATCGTTGGCCAGAGAGTAAATGGAGTAGTCTAAATGAAAAACCAGAAAGTAAAAAGTCGAAGAAGATAGTGAAAAGTAAATGGATGAAAAATGTATAACGAAGAGTATTTGTTTCAAGTCGAAGAAGCGATAAAGAAACTGCAAAATGGAGAGCGAGTAGTATCAATTGCATATGGTGATCATGTTGTCCGTTATGCAGAAGTAGATATAAATGATTTACTAAGTTTAAGACAACGTATTAAGGCTGAATTGAAAATTGCAGGCATGAAACCGAAGAGAAAGATTGTTTTTTCAACGAGTAAAGGGATCATATAATGATAAAAATCGTTGAAAGGAACCGTATGACAAAAATTATAGCAAAAGAATATACAGAATTTTTAGAGCAGCTCAAAGAACAGATTGCTACTAGTCGTTATAAAGCAGCACTAGCAGTAAATAGCAAGCTTATTGTGCTTTACCACCATATTGGTACAGAGATCTTAAAGCGGCAAAAAGAACATGGCTGGGGTGCAAAGATCATTGATCAACTCAGTCGTGATTTAAGAGATGCTTTTCCTGACATGAAGGGATTTAGCATTCAAAATCTAAAATATATGAGGAGATTTGCAGAAGAATATAGAGAAAACGAAATTCGTCAACAAGCTGTTGACCAATTACCTTGGGGACACAATATCGTAATAATGTACGAAATAAAAAATAAAGAGGAAAGATTTTGGTATATTAAAAAATCATGTGAATGCGGATGGTCTCGGAATGTCTTATCCATGCAAATTGAAACAAACTTGTATAAACGCGAAGGAAAAGCAATCACAAATTTTGGTGATAAGCTTCCGTCACCTCAATCAGATTTAGCGCAGCAAACACTGAAGAATCCTTATGTATTTGATTTTTTGAGTCTTGGTAAGAAAGCTCATGAACGGGAGGTAGAAAAAGCTCTTGTAGCTCACATAGAACGTTTTCTTTTAGAGCTTGGTGAAGGGTTTGCATTTTTAGGAAGGCAGTACCATTTAAGGGTTGGAGACAGAGATTTCTATTTGGACTTGCTCTTTTATCATATTAAGCTTCGCTGCTATATTGTAATTGAGTTAAAGGCAGGTAAATTTAGGCCAGAGTATACTGGAAAGATGAATTTTTATCTCTCAGCAGTTGACGATTTATTAAGACAATCAGGTGATAATCCATCAATTGGTCTTATTCTCTACCGCTCTAAAGTTGGTGTTATAGCCGAGTACGCATTACGTGATATAAATAAACCGATAGGCCTTGCTGAATATCGAATAACTGAAAACCTACCAGAAGAGATAAAAACAGCGCTACCAACAATAGAAGAGCTAGAGGCTGAATTATTGAAAATTTCAGATAAGGAAAAGTAATGCTATTAAAATCGTTCAAACAACTATTTAGTAAGCCAAAAATCAAAAGTTCAGCCTGGGATGGAGCAGGTTCAGGAAGAAGATTTTTTCACTTTCAACCAGAGTTAGGAAGTATAAATAGCCTACTTTCTCAAAGCCTTGAGCACTTGCGTAGTAGATCACGTGATATGGTGAGAAAAAATCCATATGCAGCAAATATCATTGATACGATAGTAAGTAACTCTATTGGAACAGGAATAAAACCACAATCAAAAGCAAGAGATGGAGAATTTCGAAAGAAGGTGCAAGAATTATGGCTAAGATGGACAGATGAAGCAGACAGTAACGGAATAAGTGATTTTTATGGATTACAAGCTCTAGTATGCAGAAGTATGATAGAGGGAGGAGAATGTTTTGTACGTTTAAGAACAAGAAAGCTAGAGGATAGATTTTCTGTACCTCTGCAATTGCAAGTACTTGAGTCTGAACATTTAGACAATAAAACAAATCAAACTTTAGCAAATGGTAATGTAATAAGAAACGGGATTGAGTTTAACAAGCTTGGGCAAAGAGAGGCATATTACTTATTTAGAGAACATCCAGGCGAAGGTTCATTTGGAGAATCAGTGAGAGTACCAGCAAACGATGTTTTACATATCTATAAACCACTAAGACCTGGGCAAATTAGAGGAGAGCCATGGCTTTCTAATATACTACTAAAGCTCTATGAGCTTGATCAATACGATGATGCGGAGCTGGTGAGAAAAAAGACAGCAGCGATGTTTGCAGGGTTTATTACAAGGCTCGATCCTGAAGCAAATATTTTAGGAGAAGGTGAAAGTAATGAGCAAGGAGTAGCACTATCAGGTTTAGAGCCTGGAAAAATGCAGCTTTTAGACCCAGGAGAGGACATAAAATTTTCAGAGCCATCAGATGTTGGAGGAAGTTATGAAGCATTCATGAGACAGCAACTGAGGGCAATAGCAATAGGTACAGGAATAACATATGAGCAGCTAACAGGAGATTTAACAGGTGTTAATTATTCATCCATTCGAGCAGGGCTGATAGAGTTTCGCAGAAGGTGTGCAATGTTACAGCATAACGTGATAGTGTTCCAGTTTTGTAGACCTATTTGGAATAGATGGCTGGAATTAGCAGTACTGTGTGGAGAACTCCGTATAGATGAAAAAGTAGTAAAAGCAGCGAAAGAAGAAGTAAAATGGATACCACAGGGATTTGATTGGGTGGATCCACTGCAAGATCAGCAAGCACAGCAAATGGCAGTAAGAAATGGCTTCAAAAGTCGATCAGAGGTAGTATCAGAAATGGGTTATGATGTAGAAGAAATTGATCAAGAAATAGCAGAAGATCAAAAGCGTGCAAATAGTCTCAACTTAATGTTTGACTCTGATTGTAAAGGATTATGATGCTCTTAGGAAAACCATTAATGCTTGAACCAAGGAGTTTTGAGCTATTGTCATTAAACAATCAAAAACATCCCACGTTTAAAAACATAAAGCACTCCATCAAAAGTAGCGTAGAAAGAACTGCAATTATAGCAATACATGGAATCTTGACTAAAAAACCAGGTGCGTTTGATGAAATGCTCGGGATGACATCATATGAGCAAATAGAAGAACAAATTAAACAAGCATTAGCAGATAGTAGCATAGAGACAATTATGCTGGAAATAGATAGCCCCGGAGGAGAGGTAAACGGTATATTTGACCTAGCTGACTTTATTTATGAATCAAGAGGAAAAAAGAGGATAATAGCGATAGCAAATGATGATGCATACTCTGCTGCATATGCTATAGCTTCAAGCGCTGAGAAGGTATTTGTGAGCAGAACTTCTGGTGTTGGCAGTATTGGAGTAATAGCAAGTCATATAGATCAAAGTAGATTTGATGAAAAGCAAGGTATTAAGTACACCACAATCTTTGCTGGTAGTCGAAAGAATGATTTAAACCCACATGAGCCAATGACGTCTGAAAGTCTGGGAAGCTTACAAAAAGAAGTAGACCGACTATATGAAATGTTTGTGCAGCTGATAGCAAGGAACAGAGGTCTTTCAATTGAAAAGATTCGATCAACAGAGGCAGGGCTATATTTTGGGGAGAAAGCAGTAGAAATAGGCCTTGCAGACGGAATGACAATTCTTTCATCTATTAATAAAACAGGAGTATTACTATGAATGAACAAACTACAAATGACCTAGAAACTGATAATTTAACCAAGTATCGTACTGAAGTTCTTGAATTAATACGTTTATGTAATTTATCGAAGATGCCAGAAAAGATAGGAGAATTGATTGAGCAAAGCGTAAGTGTTGAGCAAGCCAGGGAAGTTTTAATGGAACTGCTAGCAGAGCGAACGAAGAAGACAGAAATACTAAGTGCAATACCACAGAATTCAGGAGAAGATTTAATGATACAGGTAGCAAGAAGTCGTAGGAGTTAAAGTATTTTTATAACCGCCGTATATAGCATTGATAAAAGCGGCGGTAAGTAGTTAAGGAGAGAAATTTATGAGTTGTATAATCGAACAAAATAATCTAGGTGACTTATTAAAGTATGAGGCATCAAGTCTATATTCAAGAGACCAAATAACGGTAGCTAAAGGTCAAAATATCAAACTTGGTGCAGTAGTTGCCAAAAAGACGGACGATGGTTTTATTAGGGTACTTAATCCAGCTGGAACAGATGGCACACAAATAGCGATAGGTGTGATAACAAGCGATGTAAATAACAAAGATGGAGATACTAAAGCAATAATAATTACTCGTATTGCCCTTCTTGCGGATCATGCAGTTGTATGGCCAGCAAATATCACTGAAGAACAGAAAGCTGAAGCAATAAAGCAACTTGAAGAACGAGGAATCATTATCCGTAAAGCGGCCTAAAGCTATATTAAACAATAAAAAACACAAAGGGGGAAAAGAAAAAATGCAAAATCCATTTACAAATTCAGCATTTAGTATGACGGCACTAACAAATGCGATGAATATATTGCCGATAAATTATGGACGAGTTGAAAATTTAAATTTATTTCCAAGTAGGTCAGTAAGATTTAGACATATTACCATAGAAGAACATAATGGAGTTTTAAGCCTATTGCCAACGCAAATTCCAGGAGCACCAGCAACAGTAGGAAAACGTGGCAAAAGAAAGGTAAGAACATTTACGATTCCACATATTCCACATGATGATGTAGTGTTACCAGAGGAAGTACAGGAAATAAGGGCATTTGGATCAGAGAGTGAACTTAAAGCGCTGGCAGATGTAATAACTGATCATTTGCAGCTAATGAGAAACAAACATGCGATAACATTAGAACATTTGCGGATGGGAGCGCTGAAAGGAATAATTTTAGATGCTGATGGCAGTGAATTATTAAATCTGTACAACGAATTTGAAATCACACCAAAAGTAGTAAATTTTGCACTAGGAACAGCAACAACAGATGTAAAACGTAAGTGTCTGGAAGTACTCCGGCATATAGAAGATAATCTAAGTGGTGAATATATGACAGGAGTTCATGCCTTGGTAAGCCCTGAGTTTTTTGATGCACTAACTTCTCATGCTAAAGTAAAAGAAGCATATGAAAGATGGCAAGAAGGAGCAGCGCTAAGGAACGATATGAGATCAGGATTTACGTTTTGTGGAATAACATTTGAGGAATACAGAGGACAAGCAACTGATCCTGAAGGAACGGTGAGAAGATTTATTGAGAAAGATACAGGGCACTGTTTTCCACTAGGAACAGCAAGTACATTTACAACATATTTTGCACCAGCAGATTTTAATGAGACAGTAAATACTCTTGGACAGCCACTATATGCAAAACAAGAACCAAGGAGGTTTGATAGAGGAACAGATTTACATACGCAGTCAAATCCATTGCCAATGTGCCATAGACCTGGCGTATTAGTAAAAGTCGCTATAGCTTAACATACTGGTAGAGTAATTACAAGTTGGTGAGGCACAGAAAGACTCTACCGGTATGCGCTTTCTTAGCATGTAAAGGTTAGTATATCAAAAAGAAATATGCAAGAGAATATTAAGCGATTATTAGAAGATTGTTTTGCCCATTTAGGAGAAGTAGCTTTGTATGAGTCGAAAAATAAGGCGTACATGGTACAAGTATTAAAGCAACAGCCAGATAAATTATACGAGATTGGTGAAGGACAATTTGTGGAAGAAACTTTAGCGTTAGAAGTAAGTGCGTTTGATGTGTTAAAGCCAATAGTAGGAGATGTTTTTGTTATAGGTGATCGAAGATATAAAGTACACTCACCGCCACTTAGAGACAAGTCTGGAATAACGTGGAAAATAAAAGCGTCTGGGGTGTAAAATGTCTGTTCATATAGAAGTTGAGGTAATAGAAAGTGTAAATGCTAAAAGAAGAAAAGTAGAATTAGCAACGGTAAAGGCATTAAACAAAACGGCACTATGGTTAAAAGCGCAAGCAGCTAAGGAAATCAGTGAGGAAAAGAAGATAAAATTAAGTTTGATAAGAAAGAGATTAAGAATTTTTAAGGCGAAAACTAGCAGATTAGACGTGTTAATTAGAGCAAATCTCTATGACATTAGAGCATCGACAATTGGTAAAATACAAAAAACAAGAAGGGGATCGAAAGTAGGAAAGCACCAATTTATAGGAGGATTTGCAGCAGTTATGCCAAAAGGAAATAGCGGTATTTTTAAACGTGAAGGAAGAGCAGCATTGCCAATAAAGGAAGTTAAATTGTCACTGAAACCAGAGGCTTCAAGGATAATAGGGAGTCTTGTTAATTATGAGGTTGAGAAAGTCTTTACAAAATTTTTGAACGTCAATTGAGCTATAAAGGATGAATTTGAAAGATTTACATGATAAAATTTGTACCACGCTGAAGAAAGAAATTTCTGCGATACAAACATGCGAAGTATATCCAGCAATAAGGAAAGAATTAGTAGCACCGGCAGTATTTGTGGAACTTAGTGGCTTTGAAAAAGGACATGATCCAGGAACAGAAGAATTAGCGCTGAAAGCAAGATTTGAGGCACGAATTGTGATTGATAGCACAATATAAAATGCCGCTATTATTGTCAGATCTTTAGCTAGCGAAGTTGCAAAAGTAGTAAATAAAAATACTTGGAATGTGGAAAATGTTTCGCCAGGAGAATTTATATCAGGAGGAGGAGATGATTTTAGGCCAGAGCTTGATGCATATTTAGTGTGGTTAGTAGAGTGGACTCATGAAGTGCATGCGGGTAAATCAGTATGGTCAACTGGCATAATGCCACATGTTATTGATATAGGTGAAGTGCATGTTAGACCATAGTTTTGCAATTTCAGAGCTAAATAGAAAAGTAGCGAATATCATTCGTATAGAAGTTGTAAAAGAAATAGATTATGAAAAAGCAAATATCACCTAATTTGACTTTATCAGTGATACTTTTTGGTAATAGCCTACAAAAATCTTCTCTTAGTTGATGTGCTAAAGCATCCTGATGAACTGCACAGACTCCATGATAACCTGCTAAATCTAATACAAAAGTCCATAGTGCTTGTGTAAATGATTTTCCAGATCCTGTTGCCATAGCAATTAATACATCAGGATTTTTTGTATCACCATTTACATAATTTATCATTTGATAAAGGTTGGATATATGTATTGGATAGAGATCAATTTTGTCTGGTCCACCGATAATATGCTCATCTATTTTAGTATTAAAAGCATAATTACCGTTATTATCACAACTAAACGTCAATTCATGTGAACTACATAAATCAAGGAAATCATCGTCATTATACTTATTTTTCGGTTTAAACTCAATGTTTTGAGTCTGAGTTCCTTGACTGCTATCACTTTCATAACCTGAATCTTCACGGTCAGATACTATAGTACCAGTAATCTTTACATCATATTTATCATCAGAGTTTTTTTCTATATGAATTTTGCAATTCTTTTTTCCTATCTTTACTTGCTTAGAAAATTTATCTGCCTTTTCTTCCTTAATTGACTCTGTTACGTATTCATTTAATGATAAGCCCCTCTTGTTATTTATAGTAAAATAACTGTTTTTTTATCATTAATTATATCTAGCAAAAGGTATCCTAGATATACTTTTTTTCCCGCTTTAACAATATTTTCAATGTCTAGCTTCTGCTTTTCAATACTCATAATAGATTTTATATAATTAACAACATTATTTATGTACAATTATATGCAAATAGTATAAAAAGTCAATTAATACTACAGAATATCCTAATCATTGCTATTCAAGACCGCTTCGATAGAGGAAAAGGCATAAATATATGGTATAAGCTCATACAAACAGGCCGCAATAATAGGGTGTATACATCTAACTGCTATGGTTTTACAGTATTGAAATCAGTCAAAAAATCATCTCGTACATCATAAAAAAATTTCTCTACTTAAGTTTTGTATAACCTGTTGTAAGTAGAAAAAACAGAAAATTTTTGATTTTTTTTTGAATACAGCAACATATAAACTTTATAAGTTCTATAGTGCATTTTTTATATTAACTAAATCTCTTAATTGATCGTTGTTAAATTCTGTAATCCAACTCTCGCCACTACTTATAGTTAGGTTTGCTAATTCCTTCTTGCTTTGAATCATCTCATCAATACGCTCTTCAAATGTACCTGTTGAAAGTAGCCTGTACACCATAACATTACGTTCTTGCCCGATACGATAGGCCCGATCTGTTGCTTGTGCTTCTACTGCTGGATTCCACCATAAGTCATAATGTATTACATGATTTGCTGCTGTTAAATTAAGTCCTGTTCCTCCAGCTTTTAAAGACACTATAAGAATGTTGGACTGGAATAAGTTTTGAAAGTCATTAACCATTTCGTCTCGTGCTTTACGGGACAGTCCTCCATGTAAAAATGGCACTTTTGATTCAAACCTTTCTTCAAGTAGCCTAGCTATAATCTCACCCATTTCAGTGTATTGAGTAAATATCAATGATTTTTCTGCAACTTCACCAATACTAATCAATATTTCCTCAAGCATCTGCATTTTACCGAATTGTTCAATACTCGCACGCTTTTTCTTGCCAAACTGTGATGGATGGTTACAAATTTGCTTTAAAGCATTGATAAGTTTAAAGATTAGTCCCTTACGTTCAATCCCTTCACTTTTTTCTATCTTCTCCATAGTTGTATCAACAATCTTTTGATAAAGAGCTGTTTGTTCTGAAGTGAGGGAACAATAACGATTATTCTCAATTTTATCTGGCAAATCCTGAATAATGCTTTTATCACTCTTAAGCCTACGTAACATAAAAGGGCTAGTGATTTTCATAAACCTTTCTAGACAAATTTTATCTCTCGCTTTTTCAATCGGTGTTGCAAAGCTGCTTTTAAACTGCTTAGGGGTACCAAGATAAGATTTATTGATAAAATCAAAAATGCTCCAATACTCAAGTAACCTATTCTCAACAGGAGTACCGCTCATTGCTATTCTATGCGTTGCCTCAATAGCTTTAATTGCCTTGGTTTGTTCGGTATTAGGATTTTTTATATTTTGTGCTTCATCAATCACGAGCAAAAACCAGCGAATTTTATTAAGTTCTTTTTTATCACGACGTGCAAGACCATAGGATGTTAGAGCTACATCATAATCACTTGCCAATTCTCGATTTTGTCCGTGATAGACGAAAAGATTTAATTCTGGTGCAAAACGTTCCATCTCTCGTTGCCAATTACTTAATATGCTTGTGGGAGCTACTACCAAGACTCTACCTTGATCTAAAAACCCTGCATTTTTACAGTATAGAATGGCTGCAATAACCTGTATAGTCTTACCAAGACCCATATCATCAGCAATTATACTACCAAACCCTGTTTCTATGTTCTGTATAAGCCAACTAAATCCACGCTCTTGATATGGACGTAACTGTGCAGTTAGATTACTTGGTACATCAACAGATGCATAAGTGTTGAACTTATCAAATAAGTTTTTAATTTGCTGGTCAAGTACTACTTTAGCTTCATCTAACTCACCTGCTAAAGCGGCTTGCATCAGCTCTACTTGATTTAAGTGTTCGGGTAACTTACCAAGTTTCTTCAGTAGAGCTTCTACCTCCTTATCATCCAAAAGCACATACTGATCGACTATTCGCACAAGCCTTCGGGAATCTTTTAGCAATTTTTTAAATTCTGTAACGCTTAATTTTTTATCTCCTATTGCTACTTTCCAATCAAATTTCAATAAATTTTCCAGCGTTAAGAAGCTTTCGCGATCTTCTTTTATTTTATCCTTGGCAGACAAACTAAGACTTAATTGTGGTTTGAAGATTTTTTGCAAAGATTTCGGCAAGATAACCGTTATACCTATTGCTCTTAGTACTGGTACAATACCCAGGAATAAAGGTGCAAAATCATCTAAATTAAATGATAACTTGCTATCAATCGATCTTTCTAATTCAGGTATGTATTCAGATAAGAGTGCAAGATCAGATAAAATACTAAGCTTTACGTTTTGGTTAGAAAGTGCTTTTTCCAGCTTTATGAATGACTTCTCATCATCTAGTGATAACTGTACCTCAAGTTCAAATTTTTCATGGTGATCTTTTATCATTAAATAGAGTTTGTAAGGTTTATCTGCTAAATAAAGACGTGAAAGCCAGAGATTAATCGCTTGCGGTATTTCCTTGTTGCTAAACTCAGTAAACTTGTATGGTCTTCCAGTAAAGAATAATCCAAAGATGTCTTTATCTCCATACTTATCCAGAGATGCAGGAAAGTTATCTTCTATATACCCTAAAAGGATGAAAGAGATAGCAACATTTACTTGTTCCTCTGGTTCCATAGCGATTTCTTGATATTTAATCAATAGAGGCGGACAAATAGATGATATCTTGCTATGAATTTCCTTAACTGACTCATTAAACAACGCCGTAATCCACCTAATTATAATTTCTCCTCTTTTGTTTTGTAATACTTGTGGTATTAGTGCTGACTTTTCCATCAGCATATGTGCGAACTGTGAAATCATATGCATGAAGCGAAGTTCAGGATTAAGCCTGTGAAGTAACGAATTAGGAATGTCGTTTAAAAATCGCGCTATATCTTTCAATACATTTCTACTTAGCATAAATACATTAGTTGTACCATTGCTCACTTGAGTAAGGTAATGCTGATCATCAATGAATAGTTGAAATGTTTGCCAATTCTCAATATTTCCCCATCTTTTAATACATAGCTCCTCTTCTGATAGTTCCTTCTTAGAAGCTGGATAGTACACTAACTTTCCTGCAGGATACTTTTGCCAGTGCTTATAAGCTATCTGTAAAATATTATGGAAGTTTTTTTCAAAAAAAAGTGGATTATCTGTTAAAATACTACTGATACAATCAAAAAGGTTAGGAATAGTTGATAAATCAATATCATTTAAAATTGCTTGGTTATGTATTCTAATTTTAGAACATGCCTTAAATATATCATCTATCTTTAAAATGTTTTGAGCATTTTCTAATTTTCCATTCCCAAAATCATCGATAAGTGCTGACAAATTACAATTATGAATATTAAAAATCATGAAGGGGGTTTTATCAATTTCTGCAGCAATAAGATAAATTACAGCAGCAATGTGTTTACAAGGCATAGCCCAATCAGGACAACTACAACTTGCATTCATCTCCTGCCAATTTGAAGGAAATAATTTAATCCCAAGATCATTAAGCTTATCAAACAAGCTGGCTGATAATTGTCTATTTATCAATTTAGCTAATATAGCTGGTGAAGTTTCAATAATTTGACGAATGGTCTGTTGTTCTGATGAGCTTAATTCATTGAGTATAATTTTGACTTTATATGGTTGAGGTTTTGAACCACGATATGGGTAAGATCCTGAGCTATGAACTTTAGCTGTAACTATGTGACCATTAATTTTAATACCAAAAGCTCGACCAGTATTAGCACAAGTTCTGCCACGTGGAAGACGGTTATCATAATCTATTCCGTCAAAAGACTGGAGCCACTTCTTACCCCACCATGTTCTTCCATAAATAGTCATCTTGTAAAACTATATATTTTAACCTAGATAAGCTAGATGCTGATTCTATGGACGATTTTCTCTGAATATGCAAAACTTATCTTGAACTACTACAAAATGTTAATTATAACAACAGAGAGGGCAAAAGCAATAAACACTTATATCAAAGGAAAAATTGATTAAGGGAAAAGTGAAACTTTTTAAAGGTTGTTTAATACCTTTACACCTGTGATTGTAGCACTAATGTTGTGCGATAAATGTACAGTGAAAATGTCATCAGAAGTTACCCAATTATTGAGTAGTTTTTTTTACGGCGTCAAGACTCTTGCCAGCATAGAAAATATCAGTTCCTATATAAATATCCTTATGGGCTAAAAGAAACTTCTATTGGTTGATAGAAAACAGAAAAAAACTATTTAAAAAGTATACTCAACAATATAACAAGGAAGCATAAGTTAGGAAAAGTAGTAGGCCGTTGATAAGGATTTGCCTATTTTCTCGATCAAATAGCTTTTGTATAAGTACTGATGGGTCAATATAAATGAGTAGTTCTGGGAAGCTTACTTTATCGGCTAATCTATATTAGCGTCATAGAGGATTTATATATTTCAAGCATGTTAATTATTTTTTCTGGATCATTTAGGAAACTATAGTAGACTTTACAACTCATTAATTATCACTTAACTTACCTCCTAGTAAGTTCTTGAGTTATGTATGGATAACACGTTGATAATATTAGCAGCAGGAAAAAGCAGTAGAATGAATTCACAGTACTCAAAAACACTACACCTAGTAGGAAATTTTACTCTTTTAGAGCATATAATTCACAATGCAAAACCGCTGAGTTTAAAAAGTCTATCAATTGTCATTAACAAGCCTTTTCTAAAGGAGTTAGAAAGATTTAGTACCTTAAAAGATATAATTGATAAATATAATATAAAATTGATAATTCAAGAAAATATTACAGGTACTGGCACTGCAGTTAAAATTGCCCTAGAAAGCCTGGAGCGGTTATCTGACCAAGACATAGTTTTAATACAGTACGGAGACACCCCGTTTATATCTAGTGATACAGTTATGAGAATGACTGATTGTTTAAAGTGTAATAATAAAAATTTAGTTCTTCTTGGATTTAATAGTCAAGATAAGCAATATGGAAGATTAGTAATTGATGATAATGACAATGTTCAAAAAGTCTTGAAAAGTGAAAATGAAATTCTTCTTGCAAACTCTGGAATAATGGTTTCATACGCTAAAGATCTTTATACCCTAATAAAAGAAGTAAAATTTAATGATTCGACCAACGAATGTTGTCTTAATGATATAATACCCATTGCAGCAAGCAATAACTTACGTGCAGGTTATGTAGTCGCTGACGAAAAGGAAGCAATGGGGGTAAATAACAAAGAGGATTTGGTCAAAGCAGAACGTTATTTTCAGGCAAATAGAAGAAGACAACCAACCCTTCTTTCATAACTATATTTTTTTATTCATTGATCCTTAATTTAAGTTGACATTTGTTTTACACTAGTTTTATAATGCCTTTTAAGTCTTATTTGTAAGATGATAGGTGTGAAAGATTTTCCTGGTTGTAGTGAGAGGGACACATGGGAATATTAATAACGGGTGCTGCAGGTTTGATAGGATCGGCTTTAGTAGAAAAGTTAGAAAAGCAGGGTTATGAAGTAATAAGCTGCGATATTAGGTTTCGCGACAACCCACTCAGTTTTTTTTCAGAAGATATAATGCCGCTACTCGCTAAGTGTACGGGGGTTATTCATCTGGCTGCAATTTCTAGAGTTATACATGGTGAGCTTTATCCTGAATTGTGCCAGAAAGTTAATGTCGATGGTACAATCCAATTCTTAGAATTCTGCAAGTTGCTTCCGAATAAACCATGGTTTATATATGCAAGCAGTAGAGAAGTATATGGAGAACAAAAGGAACTACCAGTTGCAGAGTCTGCTAGTATCAACCCAATAAATAATTACGCCAAAGGTAAAGCATTTATTGAAGAACAAGTAATAAATTTAAAAGGTTCTGACTTTAATGTAGCAATATTACGCTTCTCAAATGTATATGGTGGTTTACTAGATCATAGTAGTAGAGTAATTCCTGCACTCTGTATCAATGCATTGAAAGGCGATCCAATTAGGATAGAAGGTAAAGAATGTGTTTTTGATTTTACCTATTTGGATGATGTTATAGAGGGTATATACTTAACTGTTAAATATTTACAAAACGAGAAATCTTCTCTTCCTGCTATTCATCTTACTACTAATAGCCCATGTACTTTAGAAAACTTAGCAAAAACAATATTAAAAGTCACGGAAAGTGATTCTAGAATTGATTTTTATCCTCCAAGAAATTTTGACGTAACTAAGTTCCATGGTGATTTTACTAGAGCTAAAGAGCTACTTGGTTGGTCTCCAAAGCATTCATTAAAAGTAGGATTAGGTAAATTTATAAAAAGTCTACAAAACAATACACAAGAATATCCTAACAATATAGATATGGTAATATATGAAAATATTAAAAGTTATTCATGGTTACCCTCCTTATTATAGCGCTGGTTCGGAGGTTTACAGCCAAACTCTTGCCCATGAACTAGCCAATAATAATGAGGTACAAATATTTACTAGGCATGAAAACAGCTTCTTACCTGATTTCCATTATACTATAGCTCTGGACTGTAGTGATTCCCGGATCTTACTGAATTTAATTAATATACCTACAACTAAATATCGTTACAAATTTATCAATGAAGAAGTAAATATAAAATTTAAAAGAATAATAGATAACTTTCAACCAGATCTTATACATTTTGGTCATCTTAATCATCTATCAATTACTTTACCAGAAGTTGCTTTTAAAGAAAATATACCTACAATTTTTACGCTACATGATTTTTGGTTAATGTGTCCAAGAGGAAGATTTATTCAACGTAATTCTGAAGATTTGTTACGGCTTTGTGATGGACAGAAGGATCAAAAATGTGCAACCCAATGTTACAAGGGGTATTTTACAGGAGATGAAGAATTCTTGAATTCAGACTTAAATTATTGGGAACAATGGGTTGCAACTAGAATGAAGCAAACAAAGAAAGTAGTGGACTATATAGATTACTTCATTGCTCCGTCAAAATTCTTAATGGATAAATTTACTCAAGACTTTAATGTTCCGATAAACAAAATTTCTTATCTTGATTATGGTTTTGATCTAAATCGTCTTAAGAATAGAAATAGGGTGCAAGAAAAAGGGTTTATTTTCGGTTATATAGGTACTCATACTCCCGAGAAAGGTGTTGACCTATTATTGAAGGCTTTTTCTCGCTTATCATCTAAAGCAAAACTTAGAATTTGGGGAGCGGCAAGGGAAGAAACTAAAACTTTAAAAGCGATTGCCGATCAGTTTCCACATGCTGTTAAAGAAAGGATAGAATGGATGGGAAGTTATAACAATAAAAATATAGTTACTGATGTATTTAATAAAGTTGATGCGATAGTTGTTCCTTCAATTTGGGGTGAAAATTCACCATTAGTAATACATGAAGCACAGCAACTGAGTGTACCAGTAATAACAGCTGATTATGGTGGCATGGCAGAATATGTAAGAGATGGAATAAACGGACTATTATTTAAGCATAGAGATACAAATAGTTTGTCAGAAAAAATGCAAGTCCTATCTACAGACCAGGAATTATACAGTGAACTGACCCAAAGAGGCTATCTTTATACTAAAAATGGTAATGTACCTTCTATAAGTGAGCATACTGAGAAACTTAACAAAATTTACCGTAATGTTATTGAAAATAAAGGCAAATCAGTGGCTACAAAACCTGGTCCTTGGAGAACTACTTTTGATACTAATCCAGATTACTGCAACTTTGCTTGTGTAATGTGTGAATGCTTTTCACCATATAGTAAAGTTAAAGAGGAGAAGAAAGCTAAAGGGATAAAACCCAAGATAATGTCAATAGAAACTATCAGGAAGGTAATTAAGGAAGCAGATGGAACACCTTTAAGGGAAATCATTCCTTCTACTATGGGTGAGCCTTTAATGTATAAAAGCTTTGATGAAATGATCAATTTGTGCCATGAGTTCGGCCTGAAGCTTAACCTCACGACCAATGGTTCTTTTCCTATTAAAGGAGCTAGAAAATGGGCTGAACTATTGGTACCAATTTTATCTGATGTTAAGATTTCCTGGAATGGGGCAACTAAAGAAACTCATGAAAGAATCATGAAAGGTTCAAAATGGGAAGTAGTGACAGAAAATTTAAAAACTTTCCTTGAAGTTAGAGATAAATACTTTAGCGATACAGGTGAAAGGTGTACCGTTACTTTACAATTAACATTTTTAGAAAGTAATTTACATGAACTTTACGACATAGTTGAGATGGCTATAAAAAATGGCATAGATAGAGTTAAAGGACATCATCTTTGGGCACATTTTAAGGAAATTAAGGATCTATCTATGAGGAGAGATGAATTAGCAATTAGTAGATGGAATACGGAGGTGGGAAGGTTATATGAACTTAGGGATAATATGCTATTGCCAGATGGTAAAAAGATAAAATTAGAAAATTTTACGATCCTTTCTCAAGAGGGTATCAAGGATTTGGCTCCAGGTGGTCAGTGCCCATTTTTAGGTAAAGAAGCATGGATAAACAATGAAGGCAAGTTTAGTCCCTGCTGTGCTCCAGATGAACTACGCAAAACATTAGGAGATTTTGGCAATGTTAATGAAGTTAAACTGGAGGAAATATGGCAAAGTAGCGAGTACCTAAACTTACAAAAGAATTATTTAAACTATGAATTATGCAAAACATGCAACATGAGAAAACCATTAGTCAATTAATGAAAGATAGTGAGTACCTTAAATCTATTAGGGTTTCCCCCTGTGAAAGGTTTCACCAATTGTCAGAAAATCCTTTGTACAAAAATAGATTTATTAGAGTTGATAAATTTCACGAGCCTGGCCTTGCACCAGTTTATGATGAGACAGGCGCTTATCACATCGATGCAATGGGAGAAGCAATTTATCGCGACAGATTTTTAAAAACTTTTGGATTTTACTGCAATAGAGCAGCCGTAGAAGATGACACAGGGTATTACCATATTGATCCATCTGGATGTAGAGTATACAAACATTCGTATCAATGGATTGGAAATTACCAAGAAGATATTTGTGTGATTAGAAAGCATGATAAGTTTTTTCATATTGATTTGAACGGCAATAGAGTTTATGAGCAAGAATACAATTATGTTGGGGATTTTAAGGATGGTATCGCTGTAGTCCATAAAGATGGTAAAGCTACACATATTAATAATCATGGAAAGTTAGTACATAATAAATGGTATAAAAAGCTTAATGTTTTTCATAAAGGATTTGCTATTGCAGAAGGTAAGCATGGCTGGTTTCATATAGATATTAATGGCAATCCTGTTTACCGGCAAAGATTTAAAATGGTAGAAGCATTCTATAATGGCATGGCAAAAGTTGAAACTTTTGAAGGTGTATTAGGACAGATCGATATTACCGGAAACGTAAAGTTTAGTATTTTTGATTTAGATAAAGAATCTCAAGTGCATAAGATTTCTGCGGAACTTTCAGCCTTTTGGAAAACTTACCTCGCAAATGTTGCTATTGAACTTGATTTGTTAAATATCTTACCTGCAACTATGCCAGTTTTATCTCAAAAGTTAAATATTATCGTTCCAAATCTAGAAAGGCTGTTAAGGGCGTTGTGGGAAATAGGGTTTATTGATTACGATAAGAACAAGGACTTATGGCAACTATCATCAAAAGGTAAGTGTTTTAAGGAAATACCATTTTTGCCTAAAGCAGCAGCAATGTGGGCAAGGGTTGCCGCTGAAAAGAATTGGTTAAAAATTGCCGATATATTAAGGCAGGAGTCAATATCTTCATTTGAATCTTTTAAGGAGAAAGAAACATCAGAAGACAGGAAAATAGCGTTTTACCAAGCATTGCTAGGATATTCCAGGTTTGACACTAAAGAGTTTAATTCTAGGGTTAATATAGATGGTGCTAAAAATATATTGCTATTTGGCGTACACTCTTTATTTCTTGCTTATTCTGATATACACAATAAAGGTTCTATAGGCTTATATTATTACAACGAACATAAAGTGCCTAGGCAGGCAGTAGAAGATTTAAAAATTAAACTCATAACTCAAGAAGAATTATCAGCTACAAATTATGAATTAGGTGTCTTTTGCCGCTTTCTGCAGCATTATGATGATAATAAGGTATTGTCTTATTTAAAATTGGTAAAAAATAAAGGAATACCACGCGTTTTAGTGATAGAAACTATCCTAGATTACTACTCCCCAGTGGGAGGTTCTGTAGATATTAATGTAATGGTTGAAACAGGGGGTAAACTAAGGACATTGAGCGATTGGAAAAGAATACTAAAACAAGTAAAAGGGCTTAAAATTTTTAGTATTGTACCTTTAACAGATTATTTATCAGTTATTGACATTAGGTGTTAATATATGAAAGCATTGCAAAAAAATGGTTTTTTTATTATCAAAAATCTAGTTCCTTTAGAGTTAATAACTCAGTCTTTAAATGATATAATAAGCAAGATATCAAAGTTATCTCAAGAATTAGGTGTTTCAACTTCTGACTATTTAAACTGCACTGGAAGATGGGGTACATCATCTCAGGTAACTAGAATTGTATCTCAAGTATTAGATAAAATTATTAAAAATTATCTTGAAAAGTCACTTCAATGCCAGATACTGCAGAAAAAATCAAATGTTATATGTAAAACTGCTGATTTAATAGATGCAGTTCCCTTCCATCAGGACATCTCTTATAGCTTTAATGACCCTTATCATTTTTCTGTTTGGCTAGCTTTGAATAATGTCAATAAAACTTCAGGTGCACTACAAGTTATAGAAGATAGTCACAACTGGAAAATACAGCCTCTAGTTGATTTTTGGCATCCATACTTTTTGGATCAATACTCGGATAACCGGGAAAATTATAAAATTAAGTCACTACCTATTTCAGCAGGAGATGCGATAGTTTTTGATTCACGGTTATGGCATGGTAGTGATAAGAATATAGATGCTAAAGATAGGTTTGCTTATGTTACGAGATGGGTTGTAAAAGATAAAAGTCTTCCTTGTGTGCCAAAACCTCAGCCTTCAGTTTTTGGTATATTAAACTGTGGTGCATTAACAGAATTTATACTGAGAGAATACTTATCATTATTTCGTCGCCAGGAAAGTATAAAAACAAAAAATATGGAAGAACTTATTAAGAGCTGGTTAGCCTTTATTACAGACACAACTACAAATATTTCTGAGGTCAACACTGCTGAAGCTAAGCGAGATTTATATAAGCTACTTATTCTGAATCAAGCGTCAGCACTACATGATGCTGGAGACATTTCAGGAAAAATATACAAAAATTTATGGTTTTCACTGCTTGTATTTCTCAATAAAAAAGTCAATGTGGTGGAGCTAGCATTATAAATGAACAAAAGTAGAGTTGGTAGTTTCAAGTATATATTGGTGTTCATTTTGAATATCTTATCCAAGTTTAAGCTTAATGTGCTTGTAATGTTCCTGGTTGCCCTAGTAGTGGCTGTTGATTTATCTTTTAGAAAGTATTTAGTAAAAAATATCTTAGATACAGCTGTAAAATATCAAGAAGGTAATGTAATTGAAAATCTTTTATTACCTGTAAGCGCTTATGTTTGTATGGCATTACTTATTACTACTGCTTTTAGATTCTATGGCTATTTTGTTGACATTCGAATGTTTACCTCAATGCGTCAAAAAATAGCTGATATGTCTTTTTATAGGCTGCTTCAGCAAGACCATTCCTATTATCAAAACAACCTATCCGGAAGTTTAGTATATAAGGTCAGTAACTTAATGGATAGTGTGATAGAGCTAATAAGACTGCTTATAGACTGTTTCTTTAGTTATAGTATAGCATTAATCTTGGCTATTTATACTTTATCACTAGTAAATATAAAGTTTGCAATAGCTACATTCATTTGGGTGAACATTTTTATTTTGATTTCGGTTTTCAGTTTTCGGGTGCTTACCGGATTAGCCGATTATCATTCTAAACAAAGTTCACAAGTAATAGCGGGTATAGCCGACAGTATTTTAAATGTTATATCAGTAAGGTTATTTTCTCGGCAAGCGCATGAGAGGCATAAATTTTTTCAAGTATGCAAGAAAAAAACTATTGCAGAAAGAAAATTACAATGGGCATACTTTTGGCTTTGGTTTATATATGGCTATTCATTTGATATACTCCAAGCAGTAAACTTGTATTTTTTAATTCATGATTATCAATTGAACAAGATTGCAATAGGAGATATTGCTCTTGTACTTGGAATTAATATATCGATTATAGAGTTTCTTAACCATCTAACTAGGAATCTTACCCAATTTTCTACTCATTTCGGCAAAGTTTCAGATGCATTGCCAATCTTGACTACCGTACCAGAAATTCAAGATAAGGAAAATGCTAAAAAATTAAATTTATTAAGTGGAAGAATAACGTTTAATAATGTTTCTTTTTCTTATGAGGGTCAGAAGTCATTATTTCAAGATTTTTCAGTTACCATTAATCCTTGCGAAAAGGTAGGTCTAGTTGGTTATTCTGGAGGTGGTAAATCTACTTTTATAAACTTAATCATAAGGCTATTTGATGTTAAAAAAGGTAATATACAGATTGATAATCAAGTAGTATCGGAAGTTACACAGAGTTCTTTGAGGCAACAAATATCTGTAATACCTCAAGAACCATTGTTGTTTCATGATACTATTTTAGCAAATATTATATATGGTAAACTTCAATCTACTATCGAAGAAATAATAAGAGCTGCAAAGCTGGCTGGTATTCACGATTTCATTATGACTCTACCCGATCAATATGAAACTGTAGTCGGAGAAAAAGGCATAAAGCTATCTGGAGGGGAAAGACAAAGAATAATCATAGCGAGAGCATTTCTAAAAAACGCTCCGATATTATTTTTCGATGAGCCAACTAGTCAGTTAGATTCTATAACAGAGAAAACAATTCAAATGAGTTTATTTAAGTTGATGGAAAATAAAACCACCATTACTATAGCACACCGTATTTCTACACTTTTACATATGGACCGAATTCTAGTATTTGACAAAGGAAAAATTGTCCAAGATGGTAAACATTCTGAACTAGTTTGCAAGAAAGGTCTTTATAAAGAACTTTGGGATGCTCAAATTGGCTGTCTAAATATCAAAAAAGAAAATGGAAAAAACTATCGACCTGAGAAGTGACACTACAACTTTACAAAGCTCCAACGTTATACACGCAATAAGTAGTGCAATCGTTGGAGATTTTGCTTACGGTGAAGACAAAAGCTGTAACAACTTATCGGAATATTGTAAACAATTATTCAAAGTAGAAGAAGCATTGTTCGTAACCAGCGGTATGCTTGCAAATAGGTTAGCTATTGCCAGTCAAACAAGTCCTGGTGATGAACTAATTACTCATTATAATTATCATGTTAATTTTTTCGATAGTGCAGGCAATGCAAAAGTAAATAGTATAGTGTTTAACTGTATTAGGAATAATACCGGAATCTTAGATATTGATGAAGTAGAATATGCTATTAACTCTAAACCGAGATATAAAATTTTTGCTCAGGTGAGTCTAGTTTCTATAGAAAATAGTATAAACGGGTTTAACGGTAAAATTTATCCTTTTAAGAAACAAGTAGAGTTATATAATTTCTTAAAAGCTCACAATATAAGTCTTCATTTAGATGGTGCGAGAATATTTAATGCTCATGCTGAAACAAATGTTGCTTTAGCTGACTATGCTAAATATGTAGATACAATGAGCTTTTCTTTTACTAAAGGACTTGGAGCTCCTTTTGGTTCAATGCTTATGGGTAAAAGAGAGATAATTGAAAAGGCTAAGAAGTTACAGGTTTGGTTGGGGAGTGGTTATCATCAAATTGGGTACTGCGCTAATGCAGCAAAATATGTACTACAGAATAATATCTCTAGGCTTAAAGAAGATAATAAGCTTGCTAAATTGTTTGCAGACAAGATTAAAGAAATTCCACATGTAAAGCTGATACTACCTTATCCAGAAACTAACATAGTAAGCTTTAGTATAAAAGAACTAAATGTGACTAATGAGTTTTTTTTGAGTAAATGCCAAGCTTATGGTTTATTGCTCTTTCCTTGGCTCGAATCTCATATAAGAGCAGTTGTTCATCTTGGCATAGAGGAAGCAGACATAATAAATGCTGCTGAAATTATAAAGGAGGTTGTATTAAATTTAGTATGAGGGTAAAAATAGATTTCTTTAGCGATTCAAACACTAATCCTTCATCTGAAATGAGGGAAGTAATGGCTAAAGCAAAAGTTGGAAATGAAGCTGCATGTGAAGATCCAACTGTAAACGAATTAATAGAAACCACATGTAAAATATTAGGTAAGCCAGCAGGAATATTTCTGATTTCGGGAACGATGTGTAATGTAATTGCTTATAAAGTGCACATTCAAAGACCTGGTGATTATTTGTTACTCGATGAAACTTCGCATCCATTAATAGTGCAATCTGGATTAATTGCAGCCCAGGCACATGCCACTCCTTTACCTATTAAAGGAACAAGAGGAATATTTACTGGAGAGCAAATCGTTGAGTTTATTACTCGTCCTAGCTTAAGGAATGTTCCAAAAGTTGGGCTTGTTTCTGTCGAACAAACAACGAATTTTGGTGGTGGAGCTGTGTGGCCTTTAGAGTATATTCAAGAGATCTCAAGTCTCTGCAAAAAGAACGACGTATCCTCTCATTTAGATGGAGCAAGGCTGTTCAATGCTTGTGCTTATGCTAAAATATCTCCAAAAGAATATGCAAATTATTTTGATTCGGTGTTTATTGATTTTAGTAAGGGATTAGGCGCTCCAATGGGTGCAGTATTGGCTGGAAGTGAAGAGTTTATTGAAAAAGCTTGGTACTATAAGTTTCAAATTGGCGGAGGTATGCACCAAGCTGGCATTATTTCAGCTGCATGTTTATATGCTCTCAACAACAACATGAATTCTTTAATAGAAGATCATAAAAAAATGCAGCACCTTATAAAAGGTCTTAGCTCTATAGATCAAGTTATAATCAATATTGACCTATACAAAACTAATATAGCGTATTTCTCATTACGTACTGATTGTATATCTGCTCAAGAATTAATAAATATACTAATGACAAATTATGGAATTAGGATGGCTAACATAAGAGGTAAAATCAGAGTTATAACACATAGAGATATAAGCTGTGAAGATATTAATACTACTATATCTACTATAAGAAAGATACTGAATAGGTAATTTCGATTGTTATCAATTTTCTACATTAATGGTTTGCAAACTTCTTGTAAAACAATATTATACCAACATAGTATTATGCTAGTATTTGCATGGGACTGTTTGGGGAATAGGTGTGAACTTTGTTTTCTTTCAATATTTACTATTCTTTTTTGGATATGTGCTACTTTACTTCTCAAGGCAGAGTATACCAATTGCTCTACCAATGTTAATAGATACTGACCATATAAAATTAAGCTATTTTTTTGCCTGCTTTTCTTTTTTTTATGGAGTATCAAAATTCGTTAATGGAATAGTCATGGACTCCAAAAATAATCCATTATTTATGTTTGGGCTATGCAATATTGCAACTGGATTATTAACCATTGGTATAGCTTTATCATATAATAATCTAACTTTATTACTGTTAACATTAATATTATTAGCTTGGACACAAGGGTTAGGTTGGCCAGCTATTACCAAGTTTATGGTTACAAACTCTAGTATCTCTTCAATTGCATCATCATGGGGAGTTATGAGCGCATCTCAGCAACTTGGTTCTTGTATTACTTTAATTGTATTACCAAGTATAATCAAAATATATGATGCAAAAAGTGCATTTTTGTACTCTGGTCTCTTATGCTTACTTTTTGGAATTTATATAATATTAAAAGCATATTACGAAGAAAGTGCCAACTTTACTACCTATTATAAGGTGCAGAAATCTCAGATAGGTATCAAAGTGAAAAGTTCCATATGGTTTCTATGTTGTGCTACTTTTTGTGCTTATATTATAAAAATGGGAATCTTCTTTTGGTTTCCTATAATTTTAAAGGATAAATTACAAATTTCTCTTGTACAATCCTCACTAATAACAGGTGTATATGATTTAGGTGGAATCCTTGGAACTTTAATCACAGGAAGAATCAGTGATATGTATTTCTTTCAAAATAGAAGCTTGCTGGCATTACTTTACATGTTGGGTATAGCACTCACTTTTATTGCAATGAACTTTTGTCAAAACATAATTCTTATGAACCTTGGCGCAATCTTATCAGGATTTTTTATATTTGGAGTGCAAGTACTGACAGGTGTTATAGCTGTAGAAATTGCTCCACAAAATAATGTATGTGCAATTGTAAGCTTGACAGGATTATTTGGGTATATTGCAAGTTCAATATTTTCATGTGTGGTTTTAGGAGTACTTGTTAAGCACTTTGGTAACAGTATTATGTTTTCATTTTTTTCCATTTGCTCTGTTGTTGCACTCGTTTGCTTTTCCATACTATCAAGCAAAGACCTTAAAAAACTAAGTAAAGCGGTGTAGAAAACATTTCTCAACAGTTAAGCTTTGTAGATAGATTTTTACCCAGGGAGTAAACGTTATAACCATATCCTAGTAACAATTCATTATCTAACAAGTTACGAAAGTCAAAGATATTAGGTGTAGCCATCACATCCTTTAAGATTAAAAAATCTTGATTTTTAAATTCCTTCCACTCCGTTAACAATAACAAGGCTTCTGCGCCCCTTGCAGCTTCTATAGCGTTATCCGCGTACTCTATATCCTTTAGAACTTGCCTAGCATTATTCATTCCCACTGGGTCATATGCAGTAATTTTAGCGTTGTTATTCACTAACAATTTTGCGACATCTATAGCTGGACTATTTCTTACATCATCAGTACCAGGTTTAAAAGTTAGCCCCCATATCGCTATTTTTTTATTTTGAGCTCCATTTAGAGCATATTCTACCTTTTTAGCGATGTTTGTTATATGATTATAGTTAGATTCCTTAACTGAATTTAAAATTTGTAGCTTGACATTATGATCTTCAGCAATCCTTATCAAAGCTGACAAATCTTTAGGAAAACAGGATCCTCCAAATCCTGGGCCAGCTTTTAGAAATTCCTTACCTATTCTATGGTCCATCCCCATGCCATTAGCTAAAAGGTCGATGTCTGCTTCTAACATCTCACATAAACCTGCCATTTCATTGATAAAAGCAATTTTTGTTGCTAGAAAGGCATTAGAAGCATATTTAATCATTTCAGCTGTAACTGTATCAGTGACTATTAACGGAATATTCCTATCTGTAAATGATCTATATATAGCTTCTAGTTTTACTCTAGCTCGCTTAGTTTTTACTCCTATTATTATTCTATCTGGATATAAAAAATCTGATACTGCAGAGCCTTGCTTGAGAAACTCCGGATTAACTCCCAAATCAAAGTTGTAGCCCTTATTAGATAAATAATTATATATATTTTTTGTAGCACCAGGAGGAATAGTTGATTTTATAACTATTAAGCAATCTTGATTAACTCTCTCAGAAACTTTACTTATTGAATTATATACATTCTTTAAATCCGCATTTCCTAAGGAGTCTGATGGAGTATCTACAGTTACAAACACTACTTCTGTGTTGGGATTTATTTGAGAATACGAATCGAAGAATCTTATCCTTTGTAACTTTATATTATTCTCTAAATAGTCTGCTAATCCAGGCTCATATATAGGAATTTTTCCTAATTTCAATAACTCAATCTTCTTAGTATTTATGTCAATGCAATCAACGTTATGACCCTGCTCTGATAACATTGCACAAGATACTAAACCTACATACCCTATTCCTATAATGGTTATATACATCTTGTCATCACCTTAAAAATATCCTAATGTAGCTCAACTGCTTAAACATTTAAAAAGAACATCATTAACAATTAGAGTCATAAATTTTTACTCTAGCGTTGCATACATTATTTTTCTTAATTACTTTACTTTCTGAATAAACTATAAACAAAGTCGATGGTATTAATATTAAAATACCATACAAAGCACTTTTATCAGGCAACTCATTAAACATAACATATGTTACTATTGCAGAAATTATTAGCTCTATGTATCTATATGGTGCAAGTGCAGTAGCATCTGCAAGAGTAAAAGCTTTTAATGTGAAGAACAGAATTAGATTTGAATTAATTCCCAAAATCAGTAGTAATACTAATTCTAACAAGGAAGGCAAATGCCAATAAAACAGCAAAGGCACAGTGGAAAAAATAGTTGTTGTTAGAGCTGAATAAAATAACATACTTATTACGGACTCTTTTATTGCGAGTTTCTTATTAAGTATGTCTAATATAGCAAAGATTAATGTAGATACAATAAAAATAAGAATTTTAGGATTAAAGTCTTCACCATAAGCTTTGGTAGTAATAGCAATACCAACAAAGCCAATAACAGTTACTGAACATCTTTGCCAAATTATATTTTCATTTAGTAAAGGGATTGCAAGAAGTATAACAAATAATGGTATAGAAAAACTTATAATTGTTGCAGTTACTATGGGAAAAATAGCTAACCCATAGGTCCACAAGGTTATTCCAACAAATAACAATACTCCTCTAGTTATCTGAATAGATATTTGACTTGTTTTAAAAGCTTCTCTTCCATAGTAAAGCATAAAAGGTACAAGGGTAATAGTGCTAAATAAAAAGCGGAAAAAGATTACTTCAAAACTTTGGAGATGTAAACTTAGATATTTTGATATAGTATCATTAGCTACACTACTAAATAAACTAAGTATAAACCAGATAACTCCAAGTAAATAAGCTCTTAGTCTGTAATCCACAAAACTCCTAATTTAATATACAAACTTCCATGATGTGCTCATATAACTTCGCTGCAAAAAAGGTTGATAGCATACAGGCTCTCTTCTACTTACTGTTCTAACCATATTCACAAATTTTTGCTAAAAGTAGCATTAGAAGTATTATACAAGATATGTCTTTAATTGCATAATTTTAATAGATTTAGAATAGAGATTATCTGAGCAGGGAGTTACTGACTGATTTTTTTGTAATATAAGATAAGAATGATAGACATTCAATCACAACTAAAAGTAGCATTAGCTGAGATGGATAATATAACACCAAAAAACATCAAGTGCTTACAGCAAGAGGCAAATGCGATGATAGAGGACCACCAGGAAGTAATAGATAGATTCTGCAATATTGAACTATAAACGATGCCAAGCAAACTAAAGAAATAAAGCAAAGAAAGGTTTAAAAAACATAGTTTCGCCCAAAAAACATACTAAGGGGCAAGAAGCTAAAATTTTAAACGATAAGCCAAAACCGCTACATTCCATAGAGCAACCTCTAAAGTTGATGGCACTAGAGCAGAAGACCTCTAAAGTAGAAAATGTCAAAAAAGGAATAAAAGAAAAAATAAAAAGCTTAAAAACGAAGAAAGCAAAACCTGTAGAGAAAAAGGGTAGCATATTCAAAAAAGGCTTCAAAAAGCTAAAAGGAAAAGTAAAAAAATTAAACCCCATAAAGGTTAAGAAAAATAAGATAATCGGGAGCAAGAAGTTAGCATTTTTACTGACCGCTGGTACAATTGTGGCAATTTTACCAACATTCAGTTTAGCTCCTCTTCCAGCATTAGCCATAACTTCTGCATGTGTTTTCAGTATCAACTTCATCGCAGTCAAAACATTGAAGAAAGTTATCAAACAACGCAAATTAGCAGCAGAATCTAAAGAAGAGTCAACTCTAGCTGAACCAAACAAGCCGGAAGAAGAAATTCAAGATGTATCAGTCGAATCAATAAAAGAAGAATCTAAGCAAGTTTCCAGAGAATAGATTTCTATGTTAATACATTTACTTAAATATCTTTCTATTTCTATTTAAATATTATATATTTAATAAAAAACACTAGCAAAGCGGGAATTTTATTCGCAAAATAACCCAAAAGTGAGTGCAAGAGTTAATAATTTAAAAATGTTTGTCGCTGCATACTTGAATACAAACACATTTTTTGTGAGGTTGCTATGAAAATAGAAAAGGTTTTACGAAAGGCTGCTAAGAAGATTTATAAGTTCAGACATCCTAGCGTTCTTTCATTTATGGTTTACGGAACGATCAGCACTATCATTAATACCAGTCTTGGTTCTAAAGTCTTGCTCTTCTCTGCAAAAAGAAACCTCTACAGCTTATTTCAATTCTTCGTTAAATACGATGCTAATGTTAATGCTGCGGACAGAAAAGGTAATAGAGTTCTCCATATCGCTGCTCGGTTTGGCTCTACCGGAATAGTCGAAACTATCTTGCTACGGAGTAACAGTATTAACGTTCACAACATTTATGGTGATACTCCTTTACACTATTCAATAAAGTATAAGCATTTGGATGTTATGCAAATGTTGTTAAAATTTGGCGCAGACATCAATTGTCTAAATCGTCTAGGTGAATCTCCCCTCCATATGGCTGTAAAATATACTGACAGGGTAGTGCTGGGATTGCTAATAAAAGGAGGGGCTTTTCTTGAAATTGAAGATGTAGAAGGAAGTACTCCTCTGCATCTTGCCGTTCTATCCAATTGCAAAGATTCTGTGGAGATTTTGTTACAACATCGGGCAGATGTTAACGCGATAGGACAAGATGGTTGTACTCCGCTTCATCTTGCTGTTATAAATGCCAATACAGAAATTGTTGAGTTATTGCTGAAGAAAAAGGCAAATGTTCATCTAGTGTGTTCTTGTGGTTCCTATGAAGGCTATACGGCATTGGATATTGCTGAAGCATATCAAAATAAAGAAATTATAGAGTTGTTGCTTTTCTATGCAATAAATAGATAGCTTTAAACAACTAGAGTGATTTTTTATATCTTTCTGCCATAGCATTTACTCTATTGGTTAATTCCTGTACCCCAACCTGTCGCCTAATTTCTTTATCGCTTGCAAATAAATCCTGACCAAAGGTTTATTTTGAGATATGTCATATGCTGTTTCGTCTTTTTTATTCTTTATAAAAAGCTTTGCACAGTTGGTTAGTAATAATCTCACAATAGGTATATTTTCTAATATGATAGCTTTGTGCAAAGGTGTGTTGCCGTTACTGCTGCATTCGTTAAGATCAACGCCACTTTCTATCAATGACTTTATTTTATCTAAATCACAGTCCTTGCTTGAAACTTCTTTGTATAACTGAGGTTCACAAAATAATGTATCACTGAATCTGGCTATAGATACGCCTTTTATAGCTCTCATTATTTTCTGTAGTTTTTCCACCCTTAGCTCCTAAGCATAAAAGCTATGCGTAGAGTTTGTGTTAAGAATATTATATATAAATATCTATAAAAGTATATCTTTTTATCTTAGGTTTTCCTCGCTGATTTTTACTATCTCAGACACAAATGTGCACAATGAATCCTTTAATCTTTGATCACCAATTTTTTGATATTCTTGCATTATACTCAATATCTTGTTTTCTCCTTGACCATCCTCATCTTCACAATAGATTTCCTCTTTTGGTGTAGGTAGTAGAGCTCTATGAGGTAATGATAATCCGTCTGCCAATTGAGGTGCCTTTTTGAACGATACCTCTCCTTGCTCATATCTGCCTATTTGCTTATAGGGTAATCCGGTTTTATCCGCTAATTCCATCTGTGTAGACCCTCTTGCAACCCGCCAATCTTTTGCCTTATGCGCCATTTGGTAGCTTATAGGTCTTATCTCTGTTGTAACCTTTCTAATTTGAATCCCCTCTGACACACATCTGGTTAATGCGCACACCGCATCACGAACTTTTTGGTCCTTAATTCTTTTTAGGTTTTGCACTAAATCAAAAGCCTTCTTGTCTTCGCTACTAATACAATTTGTTGATTCAGGGAAGAAATTTTCAATATCTTTCGATAATTTTTTTGCCATCCTCTCGAGCGTTTCAGGTAGAATGCTGTGTATCCCTCGCTCATACTTTCCTATTAGTGACTTTGCTACACCAGTTTTTTCTGCGAACTCTGCTTGAGTGGAGTTTAGCTCAAATCTAACATTTTTAACCTTTTGAGTTATGTAGTAACATAAAGAATCAGTATCTATCTTCTTTTCGGTACTCATGTTTTTATTCAATTGCAGTACAAATATATATACTCTTTTATAAAATTTTATTAAAGATAAAACGTTTTTTAGCTAGCCAAGCGGCAAAGTTAAATACTTTTCTATTTTTATTTAAATGTTATATCTTTAATAAAAAACACTAGCAAAGCGGGAATTTTATTTGCAAAATAACACGAAAGTGAGTGCATAAGTTAATAATTGATTTACCATTGACGCTGTATACTGAGATAGTAATAGAGAGGTAAGAGTTATGAATAAAAATGCATTACAAGAAGAAATAAAACGCCACAATGAGTTGTACTATCGGGAAAATATATCAGAAATAACCGATGCAGAATACGATGAGCTGGTGAAAAAAGTAGATGTACAAATTGTAGGTGCTGCACCTGATGATAGGTTTTCCAAGGTACAGCATATTGTGCCTATGCTCTCGTTAAACAAAGTTTACAGCCAAGAAGACATTGAAGAATTTATTGCTAAGTCCAGAGAACTCCTAAATACAGATGAGCTGGAGATAATGTGCGAGCTGAAAATTGATGGCTTAAGTTTCACTGCAATTTATGAGGATGGTATGTTGATTAAAGGTTTAACTCGAGGTGATGGCCATTACGGTGAAGACGTTACAAAAAATGCCGCAACTATAGAAGGATTACCTAAAGTTTTACCTGATGTAAAGGGCAGATTGGAAGTTAGGAGCGAGGTATATCTAAGAAATGATGATTTTTTAAAATTAAATAAGGATAACCAATTTTCAAATCCGCGCAATACGGCATCCGGTTCACTAAGACAATTGGACCCAGAAGTCACCGCCAGTAGATCGCTCAGGTACTTTGCCTATTCTTTGATTAGTGGTGGAACAGAAAAGACCCAGCTTGAAGTATTAGATAGGCTGAAGGAACTTGGATTCTGTGTAAATGAACATCAATGCTTAGCAAAAAATGTGGACGAAATGCTGGAATTCTACAACAGAATCTATGATAATCGCCATGAATTAGGTTATGATATTGATGGAATAGTCTATAAAATCAACAACTTAGAGTTGCAAGATCGTCTAGGTAGTACCAATAAAGCACCAAGAGGAGCTATAGCTCATAAATTTCCTGCAGCTCAAGGAAAAACTAAGATAGTTAAAATATTAATACAAGTAGGCAAAACGGGTAAATTGAATCCGGGTGCAAAAGTAATTCCAATAAATATAGGAGGGGTTCTCATTACAAGGGTAAATTTGCATAATAAGGGTGAAATTAAGCGTAAGGACATAAGGGAAGGAGATATTGTAACAATCAAAAGGGCAGGAGATGTGATTCCTAAAATTATAGATGTAGATAAAAGTGCTCGTTCTCAAAAAGCACCAAAGTTTGTTTTTCCTGATATTTGCCCGGAATGTGGAAGTAGAGTTGATGACTGGGAAGCTACGATTAGATGTACCGGAGAAAACGTTTGCCCAGCACAGCGAATAGGAAAGTTAAAACATTTTGTGGAAGTTCTTGACATTAAAGGTTTTGGCGGTAAACAAGTGGAGTTCCTTTATGACCTTGGTTTGATAAGGAAAATATCTGATATTTTTGCTCTCGAAGAAAAACTCAAAAATTTCAACTTAAGTGAACAAAGGGGATGGGATAAACAATCCATATTTAATTTATTGCACTCTATCAACAGCAAAAGAACTGTAACGCTTGAAAAGTTTATAACTTCTTTGGGAATTAAATTGGTCGGACCACACGTAGCAAAATTACTAGCAAAAGATTATCAATCTTATGAAAATTGGATGGCTCAATTACCTTATGATAGAGAAGCTCCTGATAAATTAATGATAATAGGCGTAGGCGAAGAGACCATAACTTCCTTGGAGGAATTTTTCTCTGATGAGGATAATGTTGAAATGGTAAAGAATCTCGCCTCTCAACTAAAGATTGAGCCTGTAAGTGCTAAATTCCCCTCTTAGCAGCAAAACAGTGGTCATCACAGGAGAATTATCAGGAATGAAAAGAAAGGAAGCGCAAGCAAAAGCCGAATCTTTAGGTGTAAAAGTTAGCGTGCGATCCGATGTCATGAAATCATGATGGTTAAATTCCATCCACCATAACATCTGGTTGAAATCATAGTTCACATTTTAGGAAATTGGCAATTTTCTAGGGTGCAAGCATGAACTAAAAGGGAGTAATATTAAACCTTATAATAAATCCTCTCGAGAAGAGTTAGATATGGTTACGAAAGAAACTTATGTTTGAATTGTCGTCATTGCAAATATGCGAAAAAAAAGGTTGATACGCATAAACCAAAAGGTACAGAGAATGGATGATTAAAATGCTCACGTTTAATCAAGATGTTTCCGATCTCTCGGCAAAAAGTAAGAACCTAAATCCAACACGAAATGGTTTCATGGAACGGAGTAACCACATGGAAGCTCTTGTTAATCTTTATAAGAGTAACAAGCAGGTAGCCAACCGCAAGTCTCTGTGTGGAGGGATTGTTTAAGAAGCTAATGCCTAGGGTAATGTCTAGGATATGCAGACGTGGACACTGTAATTTGGAAGGTAAAGTTGTAAATAGTAGTGAATATGTTATGAGCCAACAAAATGTTAGGTATGAATGGAATGAAATTCCTTGGCGCAAGCTAGAGAAATTTTCGTTTAAGCTACAAAAACGAATTTACCGAGCTTCACAATGTAATGATATCAAAAAGATGCACAATCTTCAGAGATTATTACTCAAATCAACAAGTGCAAGAACGATAGCAGTTAGAAGGGTAACTCAGGACAACAGAGGGAAAAAAACTGCAGGTATTGATGGAAAAGCTAACCTTAGTCAAAAAGAAAGATTGCAATTGGCAAACTCCTTAGATATAAGGGAGAAAGCAAAGCCATCAAGACGCATTTGGATTTCAAAACCTGGAAAGAATGAGAAACGCCCATTGGGGATACCCACTATATCGTGTCGAGCAAAACAAACACTTGTAAAAATGGCTTTAGAACCTGAGTGGGAGGCAAAATTTGAGCCAAACACTTATGGTTTTAGACCTGGTAGATCATGTCATGACGCCATTGAAGCAATATTTCAAGCGTTGAGTCGAAAGACAGCATTCATCTTAGATGCTGATATATCTGGGTGCTTTGACAATATTAACCATAATAAACTACTTGAAAAGCTCAATACCACACCAACGTTAAAGAAAATATTAAGAGGATGGTTGAAAGCAGGTGTTATGGAAAATAGAATATATAAACCAACTGAAAGTGGTACTATCCAAGGAGGAACAATTTCTCCATTGCTCGCCTGTATCGCTCTAAATGGTTTAGAAAGCTATTTAAAAGAAACAATGGCAGGTCAGATAAGAAGCTATAGAAAAGAAAAACTTGGTAGATCATGTAGAGAAAAGGCAAAAAGATCACTCAGCATAATTACTTATGCCGATGACTTTGTGGTATTTCATGAAAGTAAGCAAATTGTGCTTAAGGCAGAGATTTTAATTAAGGAATGGTTAAAAACCATTGGATTAGAATTAAAGTCATCAAAGACAAAAATTTCTCATTCATTGAATCCTCTAAAGGAAAAAAAACCAGGCTTTGATTTTCTTGGATTTACAATACGACAGCATACAGTAAAACAAGGTAAGAAAACATACAAGTTACTAATAAAATCGAGCCGCAACTTTATAAAACGATATACATTAACCGCTAAGTACAAACTTAAAGAAATGTGTGGAGCACCACAAGAAGCTATTATAAAAAACCTAAATCCACTTATTAGAGGATGGTGTCAATATTATACTTCAGTGATTTCAAGGAAAGTCTTCGAGTTACTAGATAGCGTTATGTTTAGAAAACTATGGAAATGGGCAGTACGTAAACATACAAATAAAGGCAAATACTGGATAAAGAGGAAATACTTTAAAAGGTATAAGAATGATAATTGGAGGTTTATGACAAGTAATGGAAAATATCTTATCAAACATGGAGACCATGCTATTAAGCGGCATATCAAAGTGAGAGGAGCAAAATCTCCATATGATGGAGACTGGATATATTGGAGCAGTCGTAGAGTACCAGATAAGTCACTAAGAGTGATAAAATTACTGAAGATGCAACAGGGTAAATGTAATTATTGTCAGCTATATTTTAGGTCAGAGGACATAATTGAAGTGCATCATCAAGACAAAAATAGGAACAATAATACCATAGGAAATTTGTCTTTATTGCACGGGCATTGCCATGATTATTTACATAGGAGTGTGTATGACAAACACCAAGTTAGAGAGAAGCCGGATGTGGTGAAAGTCACAAGTCCGGTTTCGAAGTCGAGTGGGGAGAGGTGACTTTCCTCACTTAGATAACTCTAGTATGTCCAAAAATACGGATTTTGTGGTTATAGGTAAAGATCCAGGGTCAAAGTATCACAAAGCTTTGGAGCTAGGTGTTGAAATTTTAAGTGAGGAGGAATTTAATAAACTAATCATGAGAGAAAAATAAACGCTATTATTTCCTATACCTTCTTCATCACTGAAAGCCTCAAATCAACAAGTAGCAATTTTCTTTTCGTTAGATTGCAGCTCAACTGCGAGAAAAATGTACATAAAAAAGAGGCTTACAGCAGATGCCCAAAACTCTACAACAATCCGTTTTGTCAAAAACTAAAATAATCGTCGCCTGTAATGATAATATGATCAAGAAATTTGATACCTACACTATGACACGCTAAAGCTAAACTCTTAGTCATGGTTTTATCAGCTTCAGATGGTTTTTCACTTCCGCCGGGATGGTTATGTGAAATTACGATTGATATTGTATTTTTTAATAATGCTTTTTTTATTATTTCCCTTGTATAGACAGGCGCCTGCCAGCAAATACTTCTTCCCCTATCAAATGGCACCCTTGATTCAAATACATTATTGTAATATTCTCCTTGTCTGAATAGCCGATGCTCACCCTTAAGTATTCTATAAGCTTATCTAGGTTATCTAGTATCGGCCCTTTTTTTAGCCCCTCCTTGAATACTCTAGTCAAAGTTTCCTTAACACAAAAAATCATTGAAACTGTAGAGTCTGTGACACCTTCTACACTCTTCAGCTCATCTATTTCGCGACCTAAAATCCTTCCTATTCCTGTACAAGTGGTTACTAGATTTTTAGCAATAGCTCGAGCCTGAGCCCTATCATGCACTGCACTTAGAAACGTTTCAATTATTTCATGATCTAGTAAAGCATTTCCTTTGCTTGCCAATATTCTGAACTCTATTTCTTTTTTACGTTTATTTTCTTCTTTACTTTTATTCTGATTATTCATATAATATACCCTTCACTAATAATAAATTTTTTTTAAATGTTTACTGTTATTTTCTTAGCAGTATTGGCATGAAGCCATAGCTTACGGGTGAAGTCAAATCAATTGTTTACTTTTTTATGAAAAAGTAGAAGATATTAATAGCTGTTAATTTCTTTAAACGATGTCGTTGTAGATTCGTATTTTTATACACCAAAAAGCGTATCTTTGATGTCTCCTACAGCTCCAAATTTATGACATCCATCTCCTGGGCTTATAAGCTGCTTTACAGCAGGGTTAATAAAAGATGTACAAAAGGACGTCTAAGGTGCGTAGTAGCATTCTAAAGCCATCTATGGGAGACATTTTTTTCATCAACACATTCAAAACTTAAAAAATAAACTAAAAATAAAGAAGTTGTATATTCCTTCAGAATTGTGTATAATTGTTAATGCTTTTTAGGTACTCTTGCTATGGCTCTTTCTAAGTTCCTTGACGTACGAAATGATGTCGCGTTCAAAAAAATATTTGGTACTGAAAAAAATAAGGATATACTTATTCACTTCCTCAATGACATCATTGGCTTCACTGGTAAAAACCAAATAAAGGATATAGAGTTTCTAAGTACTATTCAAGACCCTGATATTGCCGCTAAAAAGCAAAGTATTGTTGACGTTCTCTGTAGAGATGAAAATGGGGTGCAAGTGATCGTCGAGATGCAGGTCGCTAAAACTAAAGGATTTGAAAAACGTGCCCAATACTATGCTGCTAAAGCTTACTCAAGACAAGCTGATAAAGGTGACCAGTATCATAACCTTAAGGAAATTATCTTTATTGCTATAGCAGATTGTGTACTGTTTCCTAATAAATCTGAGTACAAATCAAAGCATACTATTCGAGATGAAGACACTAATGAGCATGATCTAAAAGATTTCTATTTTATATTTATTGAGTTGCCAAAATTTCCAAATAATAAGGAAGATCAGTTGGAAAATATAGTTGAAAAATGGGTTTATTTTTTTCGATATGCAGACGAAACTAGTGAAGAAGAGCTGGAAAAAATAATAGGTAGTGATGTAATAATTAAAAAGGCCTATGAAGAGCTAAATAGATTTAACTGGTCAGAAAAAGAATTTATTGCCTATGAACAGGAAATAAAACGTATTCTTGATGAACAGGCTGTCCTCGCTCAAAAACTTGATGATGCTACTGGAAAAGGTAGAGAAGAAGGTAAAGAAGAAGGCATCCAAATCGGACATGAAAAAGGCAGAGCCGAAGGTATTCAAATTGGCGCGGAGAAGGGTGAAAAACAAGCTAAGATAACAGTTGCAAAGAATCTACTAAAAGCAGGTGTTTCTATTGATATTATAGCTCAAACTACTGGTCTTACAGTTGATGAAGTTAAAGACTTAAGCTGATTCTATCTTTTGACACCTAGATGAACATCTTTGTACTAGATGAAAACCCAGTAATTGCAGCACAAATGTTGTGTGATAAGCATATAGTAAAAATGCCATTAGAAACTGCTCAGTTATTAAGTAATGTTTTTTCAATAGCATTAAAAGCGCCAAATCCTTTTGTCAGTACCACAGATCAGAATATAGCAGTTCCATATAAACTCACTCACAGCAATCATCCTTGTTCTTTGTGGGCTAGGCAATCGAAAGGGAACTTTTGTTGGTTGATAGAGTACGGAAAAGAATTATGTAAAGAGTACACTTGGCGATACAAAAGAAAGCATAAATCAGAAGAAGTAATAGATTGGTGTGATAGTAATAAGGATTTACTCATTTTTCGATCAACTGATATGCAAGCTTTTATACAAGCACTGCCCGATCGGTATAAATGTACTAATCCTGTCAAAGCTTATAGGGAGTATTACCTACAGGAAAAGATGAGATTCGCTAAGTGGGAAAATGGAAGAGAAGCACCAGGTTGGATAGTAGGAAATCCTGCTACACATTTTTTCCACATCTTTTCTTGATAAGGACACAAGGTTTACGATATCCAAGGGCTAGCAGCAGTAATACGCACACGTGCAAGATTATTGGGTATATAATGATAGGGAATAATTTCTTCATATACAATGCGAATTGAACTAGGATTCACTTTATATAGCAGTGATATTTCACCCTTAGCTTCGTTTCTTATATTTTTCAACACATTTTCTCTATCAGTTAAAGAAACTACAGTATCCTTTGTTACCGAAACCTCTGCAAAAGCAGCTCCATAAGCATTTGCAACTTCAGCATATTCAGGAATGAACGCATATTTTGGTAAAAACGGTGATGCAAGCAACATAGCGCCACCACCTACAATGATAAAAGGAAGGTCAGCATGCGGTCCAGAAATTTTCTGATAAAGTTTTTCAAGCTTCAATACTATTTCGCTCATAATACGCTTTGCACACATAGCTTCCTGTTTAGTAAACTTAACAGAAGAAAAATTAACATGCCCTAAAGCTTGTGCCATATCAGTGAGAGTTATCTTGCTGCCTCCCCATAGTTTTGCATGTTGCTTTATTAGATATCCTGCACTTTCAGGTCCTATATTAACTTTATCATCTTTTGCTTCTATATAACTGCCACCTCCTAATGCAATAGACAAAATATCAGGCATAGCACAATTGAGTGTAATACCACCAATAGAAGAATTATAAAGCGAACGCCGCGGAAAATTGTTTAGTACTATACCTACGTCTGTTGATGTTCCTCCAATATCTGCAACTACACATTCATTTTTACAAGCAAGACGTGCTGCCCCCACAAAAGAATTAGTAGGGCCTGATGAAATAGTCAATATAGGGTACTGCAGTGCTTCTTCTAAAGTAATAATAGTACCGTTATTCTGAGTAATAAACAAAGGACATGTTAACCCGAAAATGCTTAATATATTTTGCAAATCTTTAAACCCTGCATTCATCGCTTTTATAAGAGCAGTATTAAGTATAGCTGAATTCTCTCTTTCGATATAACCAACTCCACCAATCTTATGTGATAACGTAAATGGAAAAGCTTTTCCTAAAATTTCTTTGATCTCATTTCCTACTATGTTCTCTTGTTCACAATATAGAAGAGAAAACACTCCCACTACTGCAAATCCTTCTGCTCCTTTATTGTGCAACTCGTATATGGCAGAGCGTACTTCAGAAATAGAAAGCTTAGTTATACAACTACCATCACAATCATACCCTCCATTAATAACTTTTTCTCCAATATACAATGTACTACGTGTCTGTGCGTTCCACGAGTATGCAGGTGGAAGTGAAGGTTTATGACCTGCAATGCGAATCACACCTACCTTGTATAGTTCAGATCCTTGCAAAACCGCATTAGTTGCGTGCGTGGTTCCTATAGATACAGCTAAAATTCTCTGTTTATCAAAAGGATGAAGCTCATACAATGTGGATAATACACGTAAAACCCCTTCAGAAATATTTTTCGTAGCAATCACTTTACAAGAAGTAACTATTGTACCATTATCCTTTATAAGTACAGCGTCAATATTTGTGCCACCAACGTCGATTCCTATTCTATAATCCATATCACCTCCTTTTTTCAGAAAGACCAAACACTTCAGGACCTACTATTGCCAGTCCTTCTGGTGTTGTCCATAACGTGGGAGAAGGAAATTTTAGCACTGATACACGTATTCCATATGTTAAAGCTTCAGAAGCTATTGGATATCCAGTATCTTTATCAAGAACAGCAATGATATCTGGTGTTGCAGCAACACAATCGGAACCATCATACACTGCAAGATATTCATTTTGATAAATGATGGTCAACATATTATTACAACCTTCTATAGATACATTTCCTGAAAGAAACCCTCCCTTAATTGACTGATCTATATCTCTTATAATTCCCTCTCCCAACAGCAATGCATGCTTATCGCATAACGCTTTTATAGGACATATTTTTCGTTCTCGTGCTTCCAGTATAATATTACCTAGAAAACATGCATAGGAGATACTGTTTCTACAAATAACTTGCTTTGCTTGTTGACCTGTTATAGGGTAGCAGCTAACACCTATGCTTGAACCACATGCCACTGTCACCGCGCGCGCAACCCTTTCGAGGTGGTCACTGCTTTCAATATGCATAATTATAGTGTTACCTAAGCTATCTGCAAAAAATGCAGGACAACAAGAAATGCCATATAAATTAGGTGATACCATATTCAATGATGGAAATGCTCTGCCCATTAAGTCTCCGTCTATAACAGGAATCCCGACTTTACCTGCTGCAAGGAATGGTGTAAAAGCATTACTTCCTCCTATTTCCGCTGGTATAAGTGCCGTAGGTTCTTTCTTATAATATAACGTAAATACATCGATTAATGAGTGACACTCTTTACTGGGTAATTTTTCTGCAGCTACAAGAGGTGCACCCATAAAACCAATGGGCATAATTAGAGCATCATCTTCCAACTCATCTATATCTGTAATAGCTACCTCGCCATGGAGTTCGATTTTATATTGTGTACTAAGCTTATTATAATAGGTATTACCTCCACCTCCTGAGCCTAATAATCCAGCCCCTAAAGAAAGAGCTTCTATATTATTGAGAGTTAGTTGGTTTATTTTTTTCACAATAGTTCTTATAAATAAACAGAAAAGTGCGTGTGCATAGAACAGCAAAAGATGATACAATTGCTGCATCGGTGTAAATAAAACCAGTTGTTATATCATGCACCTTAAGTAACGAAAGCAAACCATATATAATACCAAATATTGCACAAATGAGATTGGTTTTTTGTGCTGAAGACGTATATTGTATAGGTTGTAATTTATCCAGCACAAAACAGGTTACAATAACAGATCCTTGGCTTCCTATGACAATGGTAATTACATTAAGTAACTCCTCAAATTTTAGTATTATATTAGTACATGAAAGTACTGTACCAACAATCCCTATAATTGTTATGCAGAACGGTAATGAAACTTTGGGTAACAAAAAATTAACGTTTACACCAGCAGAATACAAGTTTAAGTTATTAGTAGTCCAGCATAAAAGAATTATAGACGGAATACACAATAACTTCCACAAATCATTTCCGCTGCTCAATAATACCTCTATAAAACTTGAATCTGGCACACAAAGAGCAAAATAGACTCCTGTGCCTATAACGAAAAAATAACATATGAAAAAGGTAAGTATAACGCTTACATATGCATCGAGATTTGTTCGTGCAAAACGATAGTATGTTGGGATATCGAAAATAGCACCTAAAGATGCTGCAATTATAAGCGGTACGCCTTTTAATGTCATATTAGATGTAAGTATAATATCAGGTAAGGTGTGCTTGTAAAAAAGTTGCAATATTGCGATTATCGTAATTATGATAAGAAAAGGCGTTGCAATATTTGCAAAGCTCTTTAATGCAGTGATACCTCTGCTTACAAGAAGTGTAATAGCGAAACCAATGATACAATTAGTAGCAACGAATACATATGGTAAGTCTTTCATTTTTAATAGAGGAAATTCTATAATAGTGTTCACCATAATGTTTTGTTGAATAGAAAACCAGAACACTAAACACATTATAATACCTAATCCATATAGCCATGTACCGTGAACACCAAAATAGTGTAATACTTGTTCTATGGTATTGCATGGTCTTCTTACTGACAATACAGCAAAACACAACCCCAACATTGTCAGCATAAGATTTGCTACAATTATAGAAATTAAGCTAGAAGTAACACCATATTTGGTAGTAAGCATATACCCCAACATGAAAGCAGGTACACAAAAGACTGCACCTGCTTGAATCGCGGTAAGATCTATGTATGTTTGACTAGTATACTTCAACTTATCACCTACAAAACAATCAAAGGAGATTCATTCTTAAGTTAGTTAGTCCTCTTTGAGCTTTTGAAGTCTCAGTTTCGTCAACTTGAGTACTAGGACCTGCTCCAGTATCAGCATGCAACTGGCGAAGGACTTCCTTGGCTTTTTCAGTGGCCTTATCAACCTTTATATCCTCCTCCATGTTAACTTTGGCATCAGGAGCTAAGCTCTTTTGATACTCACGTTCCCTTGAATAGTTTGATAAACATATATGATGTATAGCAAAAAGAGCATTTTCACTTCTCCGCGTTACTTTGGCTAAATTTCCAACCTTAGCATGATGTGAATAGCGTGTATCTTTTATACCAAATCTCCTCGCAAAATTAACATGCATATTATTATAACCAAGGAAATCTTTATCTATTGAATGAAAGTCATCTACTAATGGATCTTGTAATTCTACTGAGCCATCTGGGCACTTCTCATATAAGCTTTCTACGTACTTTCTAAGTTTTTCCTCATCTTTAGATGGTTTATCTTCTTCAGGAAGTTTAGTGCATAGTGGTAATTGAATATGACCTGCAGGATGGAGCATAAGAATATTGCTGATATCACAATCTTCTGTTAGAAATTTCCTTGACGGTACTTGTGTACCATCGGCATACTCCTTATATTCTTTAGAACATTCTCCATTAATCAAGCTAAAACAAAAAAAAGCAAGAGTTGGTTGTACTTTTTCATTTTCATCAACATCTTCCTCCTTTTTATAATAAAACGTTTTTTTATTTTCTGCTTGGAACTTGTAAAAAAGCACATCTTTACTATCTATACTAAGCTGATCATTTACTCTATTAATTCTCACTAACAAAATAATGATTGGCAGCCCTTTTTGTTCCATACAGCTGATTACTGCATAGACACTAATGTAACAAGGTAATACCTTGAGGGTAATATTATGTTTTGAATACAGTAGAACACCTTTACATGTGCCCAATATTTTCTGAACTCTTTCATTTGCAATATTTTTTATATATTCTATAGAATGTAAGTTAATTTCGCTTTTCATTTTGGCAATGAGTTCTTCCTCCTTATCTTTACCAAGAGAAACACCACCAAAATTATCTATCGATTCTTCCAAAACTGCAATACCAAGTTTATCTTTTTTTCTATATTTTAACAAACTGAGCAGAATTACAGGTAAAAATAGATCTTTTTCTTTCTTTGTTAAGTTTTTGACTTCATCACGAGAAAGCTTACCTTCTTTGCAGAACTTAGGCAACATAGAAAGAATAAATAAGGGACGAATTTGACATAGGCTATCTGATACAAGAGGATCTAGTAACTCAAAGATATCTTCACCTTTGTCACATTTGTCACATATGAGTTCTTCGCAACGAGCCAAGATTTCATTAAGATCTTTTTTTTCTGCTTTGGGTTTCTCTGATGTATTGGATGAAACGCCGTAAATTTTTTCTCTAGAAACTGGCATATCATCCTCTATGTCCTTTTCGATGTTACTAAGAAGTGGTACAAAATGGTTGCTGTAATTCACTATATAAAGAACATTATCACCTGTGCCTACTTCATCTGTAGTAATATGTAATCCATCTACCGATTTCTCATGCAATTCTATAACTTTAATTTTCACATTATATTTCTCACATATTATTTTTCCTTCAATTTCGTTTCTTCCACATACAGCATCTTCTAACTCTAGTTTTCTCATTAATGAATTAAGGCTTAAATCTTTAACATCTTTTACAGTAAATTCAATACGTGAAACATATCTTATAATGTTATCATCTTCTTTTTTTAAAGCTTTATTCAACCATGAACTGCTCTTTGATTGTTTTGCATATTGTTTACAACTTTTCCGTAAAGACTTTACGTTAAACTCTTCACTACTTGTAATCAGACCATTACTTTTTAGTTCATTCAATCCTTGAGCAACAGAATCAAAAAAGCAATCTCCTGCACCTACAGCAGCCCCTATTTTATAGTTCCCAGGAAACTCCTTTTTTAGCTTACTTAAAAGTTCCTCGAGTTCTTTTCGCTTCTCACCTTTTGCCTTTTTTATCTGACAAAAAACGGAAATAGGCTCTCTACTAACACCTGACCCTTTACCCACTGCTAACATATTAACTCACTAAACCAAGCCACCTGCTTGATAGCAGAAAAAATAAGCAAAGTAAATTATTTTTTTATGATAAATAACAATATTTTTCAATAGATATATATTTCCATATTTTTTATTATTAAATTAATAATATGGTTCTACTTTTTGCCTAATTAACAAACAAGCGTGAGAAGAGTTTGTTTTGGGATGGCATGGTCTACCATGTATACCGTACGAACTTTTTTATACGGTAATTTTATTATACGCTAAAACTAACCACATTAGCCCATTTCACCCACATCTACATATGAACTATTTTGCCTAACTTTGTTGCAAAGATTTCAAAATTCTATTTTCGTAACTCCATTTTTACGCAACTTGTTCTCAAAAATATACGATCTTTTTTGAAGGAGTAAACAATTGAATTCTTTATAACACTAGCTAGCATGGTATCTTCACTAAAATATTTTTTGAAAAAGTTAATTGACTTATAAATAATTCTTTACTAATACTGGCATGTATTTGTTTATTCTGCTAAAGTTGCTCCATACAGGTTTGCTGTAAAAACTTCAGCAGTTTCCGTACTCCTTTAAAGCATCATATTCCTATATATTAAATATAGCTGGTGTTCTCAATTTTGTTGATCTATAGTAAAATTGGCTAAAACTTTCAGTAATAAACAACTTTTAACCTAGCAGTACTCACCATAAAAACTTAACAAAAATATGAGTAGTAAAAAGATTATGTTGAAATTAGCTTGACATATACTACACATTCTATATAATATATTCTATATCTAAAGCTAGCAGGTAATATGAGTATAGAGTCAACAAAATATATTGCAGAACCTATCAGTGAACAAAGTAAACACACTGATGAGCAAAAACTGAAGTCGGATCCAAGTGCTGGACAAGAGTGTTCAGAAATAGGTAGTCCAAAAACAGAAGCAACTGAATTACCAGTAGATAGTTATTATGAATTCATTAAGCAAGATTTATTTTGGGCTGATAGAAGTCTGATAGATGATAAAAAATGCTTAGAGAATTTAATAGATGAGTGGCTTATTCATGCACTTAACTTAAAGCTGGAAGAAAGTCAAAAAAAGTTAAATCAAAAATTACTCAATAGTATTATAAAAGATTTTAATATGGGAAATTATGACTCATTTTCAAATCTTAAGCAGTTTTTAGAAAGTAACGAGAAAAATAAAGACCTGAAGTACGTTCTTAATCTAAAAAGAGGGCATCTAGGAACAACAGTATTGAATGTGTTTGTCGCACACGATGAAGCCATTCATCCTCTTATCAAAGCTGGTGCTGATTTAAATATGCAGGATAATAAAGGTAAAACACTTTTGCATGATACTGCTATTTATTCCAGTACGTATGAAGGTCTAAAGTATCTCTTAGATGCAAAAACTGATCTAAATATACAAGATAAAAAAGGTAATACACCTTTACACTATTATGCTGCTAATTGTAATGATTATAGCAGAGAGGTTATGGATTTACTCATAAGCAAAGGAGCTGATTTAAACATAAAAAATAACAATGGAAAAACCCCACTGCAAATTGCAATTGATAGCAACAATATTATAGAGTGTTTTTTAACTGACAACCAAAAAAAGTTAAGAGACCAACTACGTAAAATGGTTAAAGCTACAGATTCTGATGAAGATTGGGATAATCCTTATGGTCCAGGTGTTGAAGATCTGAAAAAATTTTTAGATAAACATAAAAATAACCAAGATTTAAAGATAGTTTTAAATGTTAAAGGTGATAGTTCAATTTGGCCGTTTTATCAATTTCCTGATGTAAAAGCTTTACTCTTAAAAGCAGGAGCAACTGACTTTGTAGGTAATAAGCAAGATAATTGTGAAAAATGTGATAGTCTCTTATCAGAGATGTATCAAACAAATCAACTTGCTAAGCTAAATAAGTTTTTGAGTAAGGTAGTAAAAGCTAAAAGCATGATTGAACTACAGGAAGTTGTAAATGAGATTATAGCTTCTGGAATGAGATTAAATTTTGCTAAAGACAAAGATTATTACTTTGCAGATCACGTACTAGAAAAAATTGCTCAGCTAGAAAGAAGCTATGGAATTGCCAGTGATATAGTATGTGCATTAATATCGAGAGGAGCAAAGTTAAAAAACTCAGATAGTTTAAAAGTCATTGATACAATAGAACGAGAGTTTAAAGATCATAAAGCTAATGTAATCAAGGCTCATGTAGAGTACATTAATTATGCTGAAGAATTTTTTAGAGTTGCAAAGGATGCTACCAGTGGTCAACTGTGTGATGGAAAAATCGATAACAGTGTATCTTACTTAGAATACTCAGAGGATAGTATAATAGATGTTGCAAAAATCACAAATAGAACAAGGGATTTAGGACTAATCCATGGAAATGTAAAGTGTGAAAGAAATATAGTAAAGATCGGCAATAGTGAAGTAGAAATTAAAACTGAAGATGGCAAAAGGAATTACATAGACCTTGCAGAAGGCAGCAGTATAGTATTAACTTTTTATACTAGTTTAGGAGAATTAGAAGTTAGATTATATCCTGATGAGAACAATAAAAAATTGATAAGAGTAGAAGTGATCGATGAAGATCTATTTGAAGAAATAGCAAGTCATGAAGAAATAGGGCAAAACTGCTTATTGGGAGGTTTATCGGTTATTGAAGCTATAGATCAAGGTGTTTTTGCTAGATCTGGTGGATTAATGCGTCCTGAAGTAATAAGCGAGTCTAACAACAAATGGACAGGACGTGAAGAATTAAGAAGGACTTCTGATCCTAGGAGAGAAGTTTCTAGGTAGATTAATTTGTCATAAAGGTTAAAGATTATTATTTAAATATAAACTACTATAATTTATAGATTTTGGATCATTTTCTACCACTGTTGCGTCCAGTATGCTAAAATCTTCATTATTTATATTGATATTTTCACATAATTGATTCTGTAACATTGACTTACTTTTCTATATCAATTTCAGCATCTTTTTGTGTGGCCCTTTGTAGTAGCTCCTTTTGTAATAACCTTTTTTAATTTTCTGGCACATACTTTTTTCGACGTTTTTTCATATTGTTACTTTTATAAACGTTAATCCATAAAATTTTTCTATTTGCTCACTCCATAACATCAGTATTTCTTTTAAATCCACTAACCTCAAACTCCTTGGCTGCCTCCCATTTACTATATCTTCTTTAATTTTTGGTGCTAAATAATTTAATCTTAAAATTTGTTGTATTCGTCTTGTACCTATATTAATTTTAATGCTCAGCTCCTTCACACTCCCATATTTTCCTTCCTCTAGTTGACGTTTCCAGGAATGGGCTCTCACCACTGCTTTCAGTAGCGCATTATTTGTTTTTCCTTCTGGCTCTACTACTGTACATTTATTTCCTTTCTTTTTTATTGGTATAAATTTTTCCTCTGATTCAGAATGCACCTCTATTCCATCCTCTCTCACTATCACTCCCTTTATTAAATTTTTCACTATTTCTTTCTGCTTTCCAAAACTTAAATTTTTCCATTCTTCTGCTTTTTCTCCCCATTTTTCATATAGCTGTTCAGCTTTCTTCATCACTTCTTTTTCCACTTCTCCAGCAACTATTGTTCGATTTACTGATTCACAATTCTTTCCCCTTAAATGATTGTTGCACACATAATATCGATACCTTTTATTCTCTTTTTTTGAGTATGTCAGAGTCATGTTTACATCACAGCCCTTGCACTTAATTATTCCCTTTAGCAACGCTTCCTCGTATTTCGCCTTTCTACATGGTTGATTCTTTATCAATTCCTGCGCTTTTTGCCATTTTTCCTCTTTTATTATTGCTTCATGCTTTCCCTCATACTCTTTCTCATAATGCCGTATTTTTCCCATATATATTGGATTTGTTATTATTCTTCTCACCGGGGCCTTTTTAAAGATATCTGATTTTGTTCTGTAACCTTGGCTATTTAACTCCCTTGCCAATTCTGCCATTGACTTCAGCTCTATATACCTCTCAAATATATGTTTTACCAACTTTGCTTCTTTCTCATTTATTATTAATTCTTTATCCTTTACATCATATCCAAGCGGTAAAGCTCCACCCATCCATAACCCCTGTTCCTTTGATGTTGCTATTTTATTTTTTACTCTCTCTACTATCATTTCTCTTTCTAGCTGTGCTGCTCCTGATAATACCGTTTGTACAAACTTTCCCATTGGGCGTATTATTGTCAAATATCTGCGTTACTGCTACAAAATTTACTCTATGCCTTCTAAAAAATGACGTTACTTCAATGCTGTCTTTTGTTTCTCTTGATAGCCTATCTAATGTATATACTACTACACAGTCAACTTCTCCTGTCTTTACATCTTCAAACAACTCCTTTATCGCTGGTCTTTCTAAATTTTTCCCTGAATATCCTCCATCATCGTACCTTTTGGCCAATGCTACCCAGCCTTCTTTGCTCTTTATATATTTTTCACATGCTACTCGCTGCGCATCTAAACTGTTAAACTTTTGTTCTAGACCGTCTTCATTTGATTTTCTTGTATATGTTGCGCATCTCACCTCTTTTAGCATTCTCTCTCCTCAATTTCCACTTTTATCACGCATCCGAATAATAAAGGTCCGTTGTAGCTCATTCCCATTATTTTTCCTGCCACTGCTGACAATGATGTATAAAACTCTTCTTTGTAGATTAAACCCTTATCTGTTACCATCACTGCATGAGTCTCTTCCCCTCTCTCTAGTATTAATTCTGTCCCTTCTACTGGTAATTTATCGCTACTTATTCTTTTTCCCTTCTCTAGCCGATCTGCCAGATACTCTAGTCTTTTTGTCCCCTTTCTTGACATTTCTCCATATACTTTTTCCTGCATTCTATAAGCTAATCTTGGTATCAGATATTTCTTTGAATGTTTAGGTGCCTCTTCCACAAATACCTTCTTCCACATTCTCCTTAGCTCTTCTAACGTTTTTTTCTCTAAATTTATTACTTTCTTTTCTGTTTCTTCCTCCATGTTTTCAGCCTCTCATAAATAACTTTTCAATTCTTTCCGTTTCTTTCTTTAATATCTCGGCTATTTCCTCACTATTTTTTGCATAATCCGCTGCTATCATTTCAAATTTATCCGCTTGTTCTATTTCTCCTCCAGCTTTTACTAGCTCTTCCACTATTTCTTTTTCAGGTATCTAAGTGGAGAAAGTCACCTCTCCCCACTCGACTGCAGAACCGTACGTGACAGGTTACCGTCATACGGCTCCTCTGCAATTTGGTGCTTGTCATGCACACTTCCTGTGTAAAATATCGTGACAATGTCCATGTAATAATAATAAATTTTTGATCATATTATTTTTCCTATTTTGGTCTTTATGGTGTATTTCTAGAATATCATCACTCTTGAACCAAAGTTGACATTGATCACATTTGCCTTGTTGTAACTTCAACAGCTTTATTACTCTCGGTGATTTATCTAGTATTCTATTAAGACGATTCCCCCAGTAAACCCAATCACCATCGTATGGAGATTTGGTTCCTTTCACTTTGATATGTCGCTTAATAACATGATCTCCGTGTCTTATAAGATTCACTTCGTTACTTGTCATAAATCGCCAATTATCATTACCATACTTCTTGAAGTACTTTCTTTTGATCCAGCATTTTCCTTTGTTTGGGTGTTTATATAACGCCCACTTCCAAAGTTTTCTGAACATTACACTGTCGATAAGATTAAATGTTTCACTTGAAACTACACAAGAGTAATATTGACTCCATCCTCTAATAATTGGATTAAGTACTTTAATTACTATTTCTTGTGTTGCTCCCCTCAATTTTCTAATCTTATGTTTGATAATGAAATTATGCTGTTTTATAGATTCACGACTTGGTTTGATTAATAACTTGTAACCTTTCTTATTATTTCTTGTTAGGTAGTGTCTTATTGAAAATCCAAGAAAATCAAATCCTGGTTTATCCCCTTCTAAAGTATGGGAAATCCTTGTTTTTGAAGGTTTTAGTTCTAATCCAATGATTTTTAACCATTCTTCGATTAGTACCTTTGCCTTAATAAGGATCTCCTCACTCTCATGTATAACAACAAAATCATCAGCATAAAAAATTATACTAAGAGCTTGTTGTGCCCGTTGCTGCGATGCTGTACCATACTTTCTTCTTCTATATAGAAAAAGTTCACTTTTTAATGCTTCTTTAATATATTGTTCCATACCGTGTAATGCTATACAAGCCAATAATGGAGAGATAGTTCCTCCTTGAATTGTACCACTCTTAGTTGGCTGGAAAATTCTATTTTCTATTACTCCTGCTCTCAACCATCCTTTTATTGTTTTTCTTAATGTTGGTGTGGTATTGAGTTTTTCAAGCAATGCATAGTGTTTAATATTATCGAAACACCCTGAAATATCAGCATCTAAACAATATGCTGTTTTCTGACTTAGTGCATTGAATATGGCCTTCATAGCATCGTGACAAGATCTACCAGGTCTAAAACCATAAGTGTTCGGCTCAAATTTTGCTTCCCATTCAGGTTCCAACGCCATTTTTACAAGTGTTTGTTTTGCTCAACACGATATAGTGGGAATACCAAGGGGACGACGCTCCAATGGCTTGCCAGGTTTTGGTATCCAGACTCGTCTTGATGGTTTTGCTCTTCCTCTTAAATCCATAGAATTTGCTAATTGCATTCTTTCTTTTTGGTCGAGATTGGCTTTCCCATCAATACCTGCAGTCTTTTTCCCTCTATTGTCCTGTGTTACTCTTCTAACTGCGAGCATTCTTGCACTTGTTGATTTGAGTAATAATCTCTGAAGATTATGCATCTTTTTGATATCATTACATTTAGAAGCTTGGTAAATTCGTTTTTGTAGCTTAAATGAAGATTTCTCCAGCTTACGCCAAGAAATTTCATTCCATTCATACCTAACATTTTGTTGGCTCATAACATATTCACTACTACTCATAACTTTACCTTCCAAATTACAGTGTTTACGTCTGCATATCCCAAATATTACTTTGGGCGTTAGCTTCTTAAACAATCCTTCCACATAGAAGCTTACGGTTGGCTACCTGCTTATATCTAAATAAATATAAGAGCATCTATGCGGTTACTCCGTTCCATGATTTTGTTTCATGTTGGACTTAGGTTCTTACTTTTTGCCGGAAGCTGAGAACATCCATAATCAAGTGGTAGGATCTTGATTCCTCTTTGCGCTTCTACCATTTTGGTCTATGCGTATCAACCTTATTTCGCATATTCCTGCTGACGACAATTCAAACATAAGTTCCTTTCGTAACCTTATCCAACTCTGTTTGCAGGGATTTACCATAAGGTTAGGTATTACCTGCTTTTGTCTCATGCTTGCATCCCAGAAGTTGCCACTTTCTAAAATGTGAGACATACTTTATCCCTGATGTTTAGGGAAGATGGAATTTAACCACCACAAAATCACGACTTTCGGGTCGCACTCTACCATGCAAGTTACCTGAAAATTGCAATGTTTGTACACTTGACTACTTGGATCTAGTATGATCTAATTAACCAAGAAGTAGGCATGAAAAAATTATGTAGTGAACCAGTTTGCATAACACCAGGAGGAAAATATGGATAGAAAGACGAGAATAGAATCAGACAGCTTAGGGGAAGTAAAAGTACCAAGTGAACATTACTGGGGAGCGCAGACTCAGCGTTCTTTAGAAAATTTTAAGATTGGCACAGAAAAAATGCCAGAGCCTCTGATTAAAGCATTAGCAATAGTAAAACTTGCAGCAGCACATGTTAACATGAAGCAGGGTAGCATAGATAATAAGGTAGGGGATGCAATCTGCGCAGCCGCAAAGGAAGTAATAGATGGCAAATTTAATAATGAATTTCCGCTTGTTGTTTGGCAAACCGGATCCGGAACGCAGACTAATATGAATATGAATGAAGTGATCAGCAATCGCGCAATAGAGATTTTAGGTGGTAATTTGGGTAGTAAATCTCCGATACATCCAAATGATCATGTGAATCATGGTCAGTCGTCAAATGACACCTTTCCAACAGCAATGCATATAGCAGCAGCAGACCAGATAAACCGCTTGCTTATTCCAAATCTTGAAAAATTGCATAAGGTGCTGGATAATAAGGTTCAGGAATTTAAAGATATAATAAAAGTAGGACGTACTCATCTGCAAGATGCAACGCCCCTAACACTAGGACAGGAGTTCTCTGGCTATGCAGTCCAGATTAAAAAGGGGATAGAGAGAGTAAAATCAACTTTAAGTGATATATATGAGCTTGCACAAGGTGGCACTGCAGTTGGCACGGGACTCAATACTAAAAAGGGTTTTGCTGAAGATTTTTCAAGCCAAGTTGCAGAAATTACTAACCTTCCATTTACTTCAGCAGGCAATAAATTTGAAGCGCTAGCAGCAAATGATGCTTTAGTTGAGCTCAGTGGAACACTCAATACAGTAGCAGTCAGTTTAATGAAAATTGCAAATGATATAAGGTTGCTTGGTTCTGGTCCAAGATGCGGAATTGGGGAAATAATGTTACCGGAAAATGAGCCTGGTTCTTCAATTATGCCAGGTAAAGTGAATCCAACTCAGTGTGAAGCGGTGACTATGGTATGCACTCAAGTTATGGGAAATCATGTTGCTGTAACCATTAGTGGTTCAAACGGTCATTTTGAATTGAATGTGTTTAAGCCAGTGATAATTTACAATGTTTTGCAGTCTATAAGACTTTTAGCTGACGCAAGTTTAAATTTTACAGAAAAATGTGTAGTTGGTATTAAAGCAAATGAAGAGAGGATAAAAGATTTACTGAATCAGTCGTTGATGTTGGTCACTATATTAAATACGCATATAGGGTACGACAATGCAGCAAAAATAGCGAAGCTTGCTTATAAAGAAAATATCACTCTAAAAGAAGCAGCAGCAAAACTTCAACTGCTCACTGAGGAAGAGTTTGAAAGGATAGTGAAACCAGAAGAAATGGTAAATTATTTGTAACCGTTCACACTTAATTCTTCAATCTCACTAATAGAAAGGCCAGTAAACTTGACAATAGCGTTAACATCAACATTATTATCTTGCTTTGTCTATCTTATTTTGCTGCTTCCCTGAACGGATACGGTTTAAGACATAAGATCCTTTTTCATAGCTATACTACGTTATCCAGCGTCTGGGCACTGGTTTCTTGGTACTTATTCCGCAATAATTTTTTTTTCCTTCAATAAACTTTGCAGTTCGCCTTTTTCGTACATCTCGCGAGTGATGTCGCAACCACCAATAAACTCTTCCTTTATATATAATTGTGGAATTGTTGGCCAATCAGAAAACTTTTTTATAGATTCACGTATTTCATCATTCTCCAACACGTTAATATACTTAAACTTCACGTTCAATTTTTTTAGGATTGACACGACGAGTCCAGAGAATCCGCATTGAGGAAAATCAGAAGTGCCTTTCATATACAATACCACATCATTTTCTGTTATATCTTTTTTTATTTGTTCAAAATTGCTCATAAATTCACCTTATTTTTAAGTATTAGTTTCCAGTTGCAAGGCGTGTATAGACTGACCTTCCAGAGCTTTATATACCATTTTATGCTGTTCTATTTTTGTCTTTCCAAGAAAACACTTGGAGTTTATTTTTAAATGATAATGGTCATCATCTCCAGCAAGATCATGAATCTTTATATCAGCGTCGGGGAACGATTGTTTGATGATCCTCTCTAATTCGTGAATTGCAATAGTCATTGATTTGCTTTAAATTACAATACTTTCATTATAAATCTAAAACGATTGAGCGCAATAAAAAGTTGCTATCATAAAAAATAGAAGCATACTATAATAATGGAATGACAAATTATGCAGGGAGGCTTTGTGGTCGGCGAAAGATTTAAGTTCACATGTCTATTGGTTTTGCTAACTTTTTCATTTAGGTGCTTATCTTACGATGATAAAATAAATAACTTAGAGAATGTTTACATCAAAGCTAACTATTTTGGAACATTCTTCAATGCAATAGGTTCTCTAGAAGGAAAAGAAGATGCAGGTGACAATATAACAGAGGGGGTTTTTAGTTTTAATAAGAAGGAGCGAATTGAAGCTGGATACAGTCCTAAATATGTTCCAGGGTTTGCCGGTAGTGCTGCAATAGGGTATTTATTCAAAAATATGAGAGTTGAGTTTGAAGGCTTATATTCTCAGACTAACTTATATGATGAAGATTATTCAGATAAGAAAAAAGCAAGATATATTGAACTTCGTCGTCACAATGATGCGTCTACTGGAGCGGAATGCAATTCACCTTGGAGAAGTGGAAAGGTTGATATTCACATTCAAGAAAATTGTAGTGTTGAAGCAGAGTTCAGAGCTGCATTTAAGATGAAAAATGAAGGTTTTAATAACTTAGCTGGAATGGTCAATGTATATCGTGATTTTAATATAGCAAAAATGCCATTCACCCCATATGTTGGTATTGGTGCAGGTGTAACTAGGGTTAAATTTCTAGGAAAAACCAGATATGCCTTGGCTTATCAAGCAAAACTTGGTATCAATCACCAACTTACAGCACAAACTCAAGCATTTGCTGGTTTACGCTATTTTGGTATCCTTGATAACCAATTTAAAGATATTGTACCAGGAATAAAGATACTAGCTGGTGAAGGATATATTCCTGCCGGTGGAGGAAGTAAAGTTGATGAAACTGCACGTGTTGAATCAACAACTGCAACCATTACCAATAGGTTTGGCATATATGGCTTAGAGTTTGGGTTGGTTTATCACTTTTAACTTTATCCAATAAATTACATATGTGAAGATAGTAAATTCAGCGTACTGAGAACATTAGAAAGACGAGATTTTAATTGATTTTCATATTTACTCCAGTCTTGTATTGCCTTTCTTGCAACACCTGAATCAACTGCGGCTTTTGCAACAGCAGGAGCTACTATAGAAATTAATCTTGGGTCAAATGGAGTAGGTATTATATATTCACGTCCATAGCCCATTTTACGACCGCCATAGACTGCAGATATCTCACCTGTTACTGGCTCACGGGCAAGCTTTGCTATTGCATCTGCAGCTGCAATTTTCATTTCATCATTTATTGTTGTTGCATGTACATCAAGTGCCCCTCTAAATATATAAGGAAAACCCATTACGTTGTTGACTTGGTTGTTGTAATCTGACCTACCAGTTGCAATTATTGCATCTGGCCTCACAGATTTTGCAAACTCAGGCCTTACTTCTGGATCGGGATTGGCAAGAGCAAAAATAATCGGGTCTTTGCCCATACTCTTTAACATCTCTTCATTTAACACATCTTTTGCAGATAGTCCGATGAATACATCAGCGCCTTTTATTGTATCAAGTAGAGAACGTTCGGAAGTATCAATTGCATACTTTTCCTTCCACTCATTCATATCCTCGTTTCTACCTTTGTATATTACTCCTTGCTTATCACACAGCACTATATTTTTAGCGCCCATGGACTTTAGTATTTCTAAACATGCAATACCGGCTGCTCCAGCACCATTCATAATGATCTTAACGTCCTCTAATTTCTTTTCAACAATATCAAGAGCATTTTCTATGCCAGCTGCAACAACCACCGCAGTTCCATGCTGGTCATCATGGAACACTGGAATATCCATCAGTTCATTCAGGCGTTTCTCTATTATAAAACAATCGGGAGATCTTATATCTTCTAAATTTATCCCCCCCCAACTTGGCCCAAGATACCTTACTGCATTGATGAAATCTTCTATATTTTCTGTACCAACTTCTATATCAACTGCATCAATATCAGCAAAACGCTTAAATAAAACAGCTTTGCCTTCCATGACAGGTTTTGCAGCAAGAGGACCGATATTACCAAGTCCAAGCACTGCAGTGCCATTTGAAATGACAGCAACACAGTTGCTTTTTGCTGTATAATCATAAACAACCTCAGGATTTTTAGCTATTTCAAGGCACGGAGCTGCAACACCAGGGGAATAAGCAAGTGACAAATCATACTGGGTAGATAAAGGTTTTGTTGGCATGATTGAAATTTTACCAGGGTTACCACCTCTGCTGTGATACTTAAGCGCTTCTTGTTTTGTGGTACTATCTAAATCATCGTTCATCATTACATCCTTATATTTTAAGCTTGTATTTTTTAAGTATATGGAGTTTTTATAAATGTTCAATTGTAAACTATTAACTTGTGAACTCTGTTGTACTTCTGTATAAGTTTACCTATTACGTAAGATGATATTACATGCTTAAAAAAAACGTGCCTAATTTGCTTACAATTTCTCGTGCACTTGCAATACCAGCAATAATATTAAGTTTTTATATAGAAAATAAATATGCAGGCCTGATAACAATATCAATCTTTGTGTTTGCGTGCATTACGGATTTTTTTGATGGTTACCTGGCGCGTGCGTGGAAAGTCCAATCAAAGTTTGGCAAGCTATTTGATCCAATTGCTGACAAATTAATAGTGGTTTCAACGATAATTATGCTAGTTTATAAGCATAAGATAAATGATTTTACAATAGTACCATCGATTATCATCATCTGTCGGGAGATATTAGTCTCGGGTTTACGGGAGTTTCTGATAGCTACAAATGTTAGTCTACCTGTAAGCAAAGCTGGAAAAATTAAAACATTTTTGCAGATGGTTGCTGTAGTAGCGCTAATAATGAACGATTATTATATGATTCAATATACAGGTGCGATTTGTTTATGGGTTGCAGCTATTATAACTATGTGGTCAGGCTATAATTATATCCTAGCCGGCATCAAACAGATTGATTAAATCTCCTAGGAAATAGTTAATAGACAAGAGTAGTTAATATCTTAGTGATATTGACTCAGAAAGCAAAAAGGTGTATAATTATATTAACTTACAACTAATTAGGTTAATATTATGAAAATACCTAATGGCAAATTTTCTTCTACTAAAAAGGTTCCAGGAAAGAATAAGAAAAAAAGAGATTTTGAACCATTAGAAGAGTTTTTTTGGGATTTTTGGCCAACAGTTGATAAAGAAGTCAAAAGAGAAAGGCTAGAACAAGAACTATTAGCACTAAAAAAAAGAGAGCTATATAGAAAATGTGCATCATTGGCAACAATGGTCCCATTTACATTGCTGATGGCGATTGAACTGGAAAAAACATATAGCGATCAGGTATTACTTGGCGTGATAAGTGGCGCGCTAAGCCACACTATATTACCTTTTACAGTCTTATCTCTTATTTGTACGCTATATTTAATTTACAATAATAGGAAGATAGCACAAAAAGAACGAGAGTTGGAGATTATTGAAAATGGAGAGGAAGTAAAGGAAAAAGAGCACAATATTTCTGATATAGGTCAGTGTTTGATCTATATTGAGGCTATAACAACTGCACTGGTTATTGTAGGTATGATAATGGGTGAAACATCTTCACTTGAAGCAGCAGAGGATGCAATTTTATTTCTTGCCGATGCAATTGCTTTTCTTGCAACTCTTGTTTCTTATATTGATAAGCATGAAAAAAATAAGAAAAAGGAAACAGAAAAGTCTGATCTTGATGAGAAATCTAGCAAGAAAACTAGCAATATATCTGTAGCCGGATTGGCGCTTGCTGGTTCTTCTGTATTTTTAATAAGAAGGATAATGTTAATAGCATTAGCATCGTCCTTAAATCCTGCTGTTGGACCTACTTTAGGCTTGATAGGTATTGCAATTTTTATGGCTGTACAGGTCTTAACTATACATTCCTACAGTAAGACGCTGAAAGATCCAAAAGTGGAAGGACGAGGTGAATCAAGAAATGCAGGTAGTTCTGACCGTAGTTATAAAGAAGAAGGACCGGCTATTGCCTAAGAAATTTATTTATTTAAGTAATATTTAGGTCTATACTTTATTTTGATCGAAAAAAATCTTATGTATATGTATAAGACTTTAATCACGTGCTTTATTTTCCTAATTTGCTCCTTTACACAATCGTATGCGGATGATCTTGAAAAAACTGAAACTGAACTATATGAAGAAGCAGTTGAACTTTTTGACCAGAAAAAATATAAACAAGCTATTAGGGCATTTCATAAGATAGAGGATTTGTATCCTTTTTCTTATTGGGCAATGAAAGCAAAATTATTATCTGGGGTCTCTCACTACAATATGGGTAACTATAGCAGTGCTGCAAGTGATATGGATGATTATATATATGTTTATTCAAATGGTGAAGATTTACCATATGTATACTACTTAAGAGTATTATCTTATTACATGCAAATTAATAAAGTGCAACTTGGACAGCAAACTGCATATAAAACTTTAGAGCTAGCCACTGAGTACATTAATCTCTTTCCAGGCAGCGAATATGTAGACGAGATAAAGGAAAGAGCAAAATTAATCACAGAACATATATCAACAAAAGAGTATTCTATCGGTAAATTTTACCTGAGGCGTGGTGAATATTTAGCAGCAATTAAGCATTTCCAGAATATGGCAAGCTATAAGGATTCTAAATATTTTTCTAAGTCTATTAACTATTTAATAGCAGCCCATTCAGCTATTGGCCTTGACTTAGAAGCTGAGCAGTATGAAAGTATGTTATTAGCAGAAAACCTGCAAGATGCCAAGCCGGAGGCTTGAAAATTTGCTTTAGCTTTTTCTATGCTTTGATATATAATTAGGTTTTTAACTATTTGAATATGGCTGGTCATTCACAATTTTCAAATATAAAACATCGGAAAGGCGCTCAGGATGCAAAGCGCTCTCAAAAATTTACGAAGATGATTAGAGAAATAACAGTTGCTGCAAAGCAAGGGCTGCCCGATCCCGAACTCAACCCGCGCCTTCGCTCTGCTATATTTGCTGCACGCAAGGAAAATCTACCAAAAGATAAAATAGAAACAGCAATAAAAAATGCAACTGGTAACGTTGCTGGAGAAAATTACGAAGAAATACAATATGAAGGTCATGGGCCTTCTGGCACTGCACTCATTGTCCATGCCTTGACTAATAACCGCAACCGTACTGCTTCTGAGGTACGTTATATCTTTTCTCGTAAAGGTGGAAATTTAGGAGAAACAGGAAGTGTTAGTTACCTTTTCGATCATGTAGGCTTAATCGTCTATAAAGCAGAGGGTGTGAATTTTGATGATTTATTCAGTCATGGAATCGAATTAGAAGTATTGAATGTTGAGGAAAATGACAAAGAAGGATTACACGTTATAACTTGTGAAATAAAAGATTTTGGTAAAGTACGCGATGCCTTTTATGCAAAATTCGGAGAACCAGAACTTGCTCGTCTTTCACGGCAGCCAAAAGATCTGATTGAAATTAGCGATAAAGAGTTGATTGATAAATTATCTGCATTGGTTGAAGAGCTGGAAGATAATGATGATGTACAGTATGTGGAAGGTAATTTTACTTTTGTTGATAAGCTATGAGGCTGGTAATATTTGTATTGCTTTGTATTTTACCAGCATATGCTACTGAAACATCAACAGATCTTGCAGTGCTGTTCCAGTGTGTAGGGTGTCATCCCAGTGCCCAGACACTGGGATCCAGAAAAATTCAAGCACACTATGCAGCATTGTCAGTCAAAGAGCTGGATTCCAGTGTCAAGCACTGGAATGACACCACCCGCAAATTGCAATGTTCGTACAGTTGTGTGCCTAGACACTGGGATCCAGTAAATTCAATTACAAATGAACACATCAAGCGATTGTATAATAAAAACTGGATTCCAGCGTCAAGCGCTGGAATGACAGGAGAGGATTTTGAGGTGACAGAAAGCAACCATGATAGAAGGTTATTATTCATATCCAGTACCATAAAATCTTCCCTTTTTGCCACGGGAATTGAGCAAGGGTTGGCGCCAAATACAGTGGTGAAATTGATCAACATATATAAAGATTTCGGTGTTGATTTTAAAAAAGACATTGTGCCGAAGAGTAAATTGGAGGTTCTTTTTGAGAGATTGCCTAATAATCAGAAGACTGAAGAAAAAATTTTATATGCTTCACTGACAATAAACAAGAAAGCTATTAGTTTATATCATTATAAATCGCAAGACGGCAAAGAAAGGTATTTTAATAAAGAAGGAATAAGCTTAAAAAATGGCGAAATTTTTGCAAATCCTTTAAATGGAGATTATCGCATATCCTCAAAATTTGGCAATAGAAAGCATCCTGTTCGCGGTAAAATTGCTTTTCACAAAGGAGTGGATTATGCAGCTAAACTTGGCACTCCCATATACGCTGCTGCAGAGGGTGTGATAGAATATATAGGAAAGAATGGTGGCTATGGAAATTACATCAAAATAAAACACAAAAATGAATATTCAACCTGTTATGCGCATATAAGTAGATTTAGTGGCGATATAAAGTTAGGCTCTAAAGTAAAGCAGGGGCAGGTCATCGCCTATGTTGGTAGCACTGGTGTTGCAACAGGCCCTCATTTACATTACGAAGTTATATATAACGGCAAACACATCGATCCGCTTACGATAGCGCATAAAACTGAAGTAAAATTGCCTGATCATGAATTAAGAGAGTTTAAACTATTTGTAAATAAGATAAATAAAACGATCAACAGAGAGAGTTCAAGTGAAAAAGAAGTTTAAAGACAATATGGATAAGAATACGATAAACGATAGAAATTTGAGTCAAATTCGGGCTTTTCCTGTACTAATAGCGCTAGGATTAATTTTATCGCTGCTTTTTTTGGCATATGACAGCACAATTGCACTTGGAGTTGCTGCCGTTTCAATTTTGACTTTTCTTCAAGGATTTTTTATTAATGACCCTAATGAAGCAAGAGTGATAGAATTTTTTGGTCATTATATTGGAACTTATTTTAAGTCTGGAATATGTGTAACGCTTCCCTTTTCAAGCAAATATATAGTTTCCCTAAAATTTCAGAATATTAACACAGAAAAAATAAAAGTTAATGATGCAAATGGAAGTCCAATAGAGATTTCTGCAGTAATTGTTTGGAGAGTGAGCAGTCCTGCAAAGGCGTATTATAATGTTAACAACTATCACGAATTTGTTTTTGTACAAAGTGACTCGGTAATTAGAGAATTGGCGAGCAATTATCCGTATGATAGCGAAAGCGATGAGGAATCTTTACGTAAAAATTCTGATAAAATTTCAGATGAATTGCGGTCAATGTTACAACAAAGATTAGATATTGCAGGAATTGAGATTACAGAAGCAAGAATATCGCATTTGGCGTATTCGTCCGAGATTGCACAAGCAATGTTAAGGCGTCAACAAGCACATGCTATCACTTCGGCAAGAAGGCATATAGTGCAAAATGCAATAGGAATTGTCGAGGAAGTAATAGCTCATTTTGAAAAAAACAAAAGCTTACAATTAGATGGCAAGCAAAAGGTTCAATTGATAAATAATTTGTTGGTTGCCCTAATCTCTGAGCAAGATGCACAACCGACGATTAGTTTAGCTAATAATTAGCATAGAAGCCGATTGGGTTTCATAAATGCAAGTCACTATTAATTTCTTGATTAATAGACTAAATGATGTTATAAATTACACGCATTAGGGGTGCTCTAGAAAAGCTGAGAGTACATAAAGTACAACCCTTTGAACCTGATATTGTTAAAGCAAGCGTAGGAAAATGTATGTATATAAATATTGAAGAATGCTTCGGCTTCATTGCGTTAATTGCATCTCTAATTGGATTATCACCTCAAGTATATAAAGCATATATCACTAAAGTTACTCGTGATGTATCGATGTTAATGTTAGTAAACTATCTTATTTGTTCATTGTCTTAGATTGGCTATGGTCTTTACCAGAGCTCAATTTTTGTGGTGCTTAGCAATATTGCTGGATTAGTGATTAGCATAATATCAATTATTCAAAAATGTTACTACGATGCAAAACCTGCACCATGATCATGTGCTGCACTGCAGTACACAACAACAATATCGTTCTATTGTAGTGCTAAATGGAAAAATACCGAGCTCATCGTTTTTTAAACGAGATATACCCATTATTGCTGTAGATGGAGGAGCAAACAAGCTTCTATCAATTGGCGTAAAACCTGATCTTGTAGTAGGAGATTTGGATAGCGTAAATCTGGATTTACGTGCTAATTTGAATACGATATATCTACCTGATCAAGATTATTGCGACTTTTCTAAAGCAATGGCTCACTTAAAAACAGTAAAGTTATTGCCATCAATAGTAACGGGTATTACTGGAGGAGCAATTGATCACATACTACAGAATATTAACATTTTTCTAAGTACGGGCAGTATCTTTTACACACCTTCACCTCCCATGGTAGGTTACACTTTACAAAAAGGTATTACCCATTTTTTTTCTTTGCCAAAAAGTACTAAAATATCTTTACTTGGTATACCGAGAGCTCAAATATCAACTAAAGGATTAAAATGGGAACTGCACCTTAGTAATCTTGCTTTTCCGGGAAAAAATTCTTGCTTTAATCGAAGTTCAGGCAATAAGGTATCCGTAGAAGTACACAGTGGTATATGTCTAGCAATGATTTATTTAGAGACAGTAGATGATGCTGCAAGACATCATGTGCGTCAAGTTAAGAAGTAAATAGACTTCTTGCATAACCCAAACTAAGTAGAAAAAAGGTATCATCCAAGTAGCTGACACTGGTTCCTTTATGACGTGTCATTCCAGTTTCAGCTACTTGAATGACAGCAGTCCTACGTCATACCGCCGCGGTATCTCTTAGCCTCTAACAAGCAGCGGGATGACGAATTGCTTACCCGTCATACCGCCACGAACCGTCATACCGCCGCAGACCGTCATACCGCGATTCATTCGCGGTATCTCTAGATCCCGCTAACAAGTAGCGGGATGACGGTTGTCGTTTAGCTATAAACATTAAGAAATTTACCAAATGAAAAAAAAGGCAAAGAAACCCCGTAGTAGCTAGCATTCAAATTCTCCCTTGTCAATTTGACGTTTTTTGCTGTCTTAAACGCTTTGTAAGCGCGTTTCGGCTTATATAGGTAAAAACCCAGAAATTTTTAAAGACATGCGATGCACGTAGTGCGAAAAATTAAACATGAGACGCCAAATACCCTAAGTTTTTTGTCATTAACCTGCACAGATTGCGAAGATAAATAAATAGCTTCAGTTTCATGATAAGTGGGCTGGCGGAGTTTGTCAAGCAAGTTTTTTCGTTTCTACTGAATGACAGTTGTGGCTTGGGAGGTAGTGCAAGAAGTCTATTGTATTACTGAATTATTAATAATCTAGTAATAGTGCCTGCTATGTAGCTAAAATTTTCCTTTAACTTAAGCTATATGTAGCTAAAATAACTTGGGTTTACCGACGATTTGACAAACGACAAATTCGTCATCCCGCTACTTGTTAGCGGGATCTAGAGATATCGCAGCGGTATGACCCTGACTTGCATTAGCTATGTATAATAAAGGGAATCTATGACAAAAGAATCATTGGTAAAAACTGATATAGTGAAAGTTGAAGACAAAAAGGCGGTAAGAAGCTTTTTTAAAATACTAGGTGGAGTGGCAGATGCTGTAAGATCGTGGATTGGTAACATCAGTCCTGATTTAAGCAACAGTCGCGATATCGATAGTTTAGTCTTGAAGATGAACGAGTGCTTAAATCCAAAGGGAGGGGAGGTTTCAGCACGTAAAAACGCTGTATCTCTTGGTAACTTGTACTTAAGCTTATCAGAGAAAGGTAAAATAAAATTTCTACAAACCCTGGCAGAAAAATTTAATCCGAATAAAGCGGAAATAGATGAGAAAATTAGAGAGTATAAGAAAAACCAAGATCCCGAGTTAAACTATAAATTTGAACAGGATTTAATAAAAATTCTTGAATCACCGCGTTCTAAAATATTAAAGCAATTTATTTCTTTACCAGAAGGCCTTAAGTTTATTGTTGATATGCGTTCTGACGTGCTTAAGCTAAAGAACCAATATAGAAGCTTGAATCCACTAGAAAGCGAATTAAAAAATATACTCTATACTTGGGTTGATGTTGATCTACTTGATCTTCGTCAAATCACCTGGGATTCACCTGCATCATTGCTAGAAAAACTTATAAAATATGAAGCTGTGCATAAAATTTCCTCTTGGGGCGACCTAAAAAACAGACTAGATTCTGATCGTCTCTGTTTTGCTTTTTTTCATTACAAGATACCAAACGAACCTCTAATTTTTGTAGAGGTTGCATTGGTAGATAAGATTGCAGATAGTATTCAACACCTTTTAGATGAGTCAGTACCTTCAAATGATCCGAGTAATGCAAGCACTGCTATATTGTATTCAATATCAAACACTCAAGCAGGGTTATCTGGAATCAGCCTTGGTAATTTTTTGATCAAAAGGGTTGTAGAAAAGCTATCACAGGAGTTTAAAAGTATAAAAACATACGCAACTCTTTCTCCAATACCTGGCTTTACGAAATGGCTAAAAAACAATCTAAACCAAGATGTCACTTTATTGGGCAAACTAAATATAAAACAATCTAGTGCAGAAATTTTAGAAAGTGCAGAGCAATTAAAAACTAATGTTGAATGTACAAATGAAACTAAACAATGCATGCTTAAACTATGTGCATATTATTTACTAAAAGTGAATAATAGTAATGGGAATGCTTATGATCCGGTGGCGCATTTTCATTTAAGCAATGGTGCATCGATAAAACAATTAAACTGGATGGCGGATACTTCTGAAAAAGGTATTAGTCAGTCGGCTGGAATGATGGTAAATTATCTGTATGAGTTGCCTAAAATAGATAATAATCATGAAAACTATATGGTTAATAAAGTGATTTCCTGCTCGAAAAAAGTGTCGTCTATGTTGAAGGAGTAAATAGTCTCTTAATAAAGGATTGCCCTCACAACACTTAAAATGTAAAATGGTTTTACTAATTAAGTATAAGTAGGCCATCAATGAACAACATAAGAAATTTTGCAATAATAGCGCATATAGACCACGGTAAGTCAACGCTTGCTGACCGTTTAATAGAGGAATGTAATGGCCTTGAAGCAAGAGAAATGACCAATCAAATACTCGACTCAATGGATATAGAACGCGAACGTGGGATTACAATTAAGGCACAGACGGTAAAACTCAATTATACGGCAAACGACGGTAATCAATATTGCCTAAATCTCATGGACACCCCAGGTCACGTTGACTTTTCTTACGAGGTAAGCCGAAGCTTAGCCGCATGTGAAGGTTCACTTTTAGTGGTAGATAGTAGCCAGGGCGTTGAAGCACAAACCCTTGCAAATGTATATAAAGCTATTGACAACAACCATGAAATAATAGTTGTGCTCAATAAAGTTGATCTTCCTGCTGCAGATCCAGAAGGGGTAAAACTCCAGGTTGAGGAAATAATCGGTATTGATGCAAGTGAGTCAGTTTTAATATCAGCAAAAACTGGACTTGGAATAAAAGATGTACTGGAAGCAATAGTAGCAAAACTTCCAGCTCCTCAAGGTGATGTAAATGCTCCATTGCAAGCAATTTTGGTTGATAGTTGGTATGACACTTACTTAGGAGTAGTAATTTTAGTGCGAGTTAAAAATGGAGTGCTAAAAAAAGGCATGAGAATTGTTATGATGTCTAATAATGCTACATATCAAGTGGACAATATTGGTATTTTCACCCCTAAAAAAGTTATGACGAGTGAGCTTTCAGCGGGTGAAGTTGGTTTTATAACTGCTTCAATGAAGGAAGTAGCAGACTGCAAGGTAGGAGACACTATCACTGAGGAAAAGAGACCTTGTAGTGAAGCACTTCCTGGATTTAAAGAAGTGCATCCTGTGGTATTTTGTAGCATTTTCCCTCACAAAACGGATGATTTTAAATATCTAAGGGAAGCTCTAGAGAAGTTACATTTAAATGATGCAAGTTTTACCTTCGAAGCTGAAACTTCAAATGCACTAGGCTATGGATTTCGTTGTGGTTTTTTGGGAATGTTGCATCTTGAAGTTATTCAAGAAAGGCTCGAGAGAGAATTTGATTTAGACCTAACAGCAACTGCACCGAGTGTCATATATAGGGTTACAACACGAAGTGGTGAAATTTTGAATATTCATAACCCAAGTGATATGCCAGATCCAACGAAAATTGAAATTGTGGAAGAACCATGGATTACCGCAACCATAATGGTCCCTGACCAATACTTGGGAGAGATTCTATCTCTATGTGAAGAAAGGAGGGGAGAACAGGAGGATTTATCTTACATTGGTAACACAACAACAGCATTGTTAAGATATAAATTACCACTGTCTGAAGTTGTTTTTGACTTTTATGATCGATTAAAATCAATTTCCAAAGGATATGCAAGTTTGGATTGGGAAATTTCCAGCTATCTGGTAAGCCAAATAGATAAATTAAGCTTTTTAATTAATGGAGAGCCCGTAGATGCACTGGCTTGTATCGTTCACAAAAGTAGGGCAGAAAAAAGAGGGCGTGAAATATGCGCACGCTTGAAGGATCTAATACCACGTCAGCAATATAAAATCGCGATTCAAGCGGCAGTGGGCGGAAAAATTATTGCCAGAGAAACGATTAACCCATACAGAAAAGATGTAACAGCTAAACTCTATGGTGGAGATGTAACGCGAAGAATGAAACTACTTGAAAAGCAAAAGAAGGGTAAAAAAAGGTTACATTCTATAGGGAACGTAAATATTCCACAGAATGCTTTTATTCAAGCCTTGAAGATAAGTGATTGATCTTAAAAGACTTCTTGTATAGTTTTTGGCAACAACCGTTAGAAACGAAAAAACTTACTTGACAAACTCCGCCAGCCCACTTATCATGAAACTGAAGCTATTTATTTATCTTCGCAATCTGTGCAGGTTAATGACAAAAAACTTAGGGTATTTGGCGTCTCATGTTTAATTTTTCGCACTACGTGCATCGCATGTCTTTAAAAATTTCTGGGTTTTTACCTATATAAGCCGAAACGCGCTTACAAAGCGTTTAAGACAGCAAAAAACGTCAAATTGACAAGGGAGAATTTGAATGCTAGCTACTACGGGGTTTCTTTGCCTTTTTTCCTGCTTAGTAAATTTCTTAAACACTTGCGGTGTAGGTTAGTTGCAAGTTAAAAGCAGCTAAATCGCTCTTAATCAAGCGTTTTAGAATAAAAAAAAAGCCGATATTTTAGTACATAGTAAATAGCCAACCACCACGGGGCTTCTTTTGCCTTTTTTTATTTGGTAAATTTCTTAATGTTTATGGCTAAACGACAACCGTCATCCCGCTACTTGTTAGCGGCTGAGATACCGCGGCGGTATGACGTAGGACTGCTGTCATCCCAGTGCTTGACACTGGGATCCAGTTGAGCTATTTCAACAAAAATACTGCATTTGAGATGAACGTTTATTCTTACCAGACTTATTTACAAATATAACAATTAAAGTCTGGATTCCAGCGTCAAGCACTGGAATAATATCGTTTACTATGTCTATATTACAATATTTGTGCAGTTGTGTATCAACTACTTTTGTGGCACTGTTTGTTATTCAATCTTTATGCTAGTTTTACTAAAAATTATAGTATTTTAGGTATAATTGCAATATCTAAATTTAAGGTATAGAGATGAACCCTAGGAAAGTTTTTAATATTCTTTTTATAGTATTATTTATTTCTTTTTCTCATGTTGGGAGTGCTGCCGCTGACACTAATACTGATACAACTGCTCAAGTAATATGTAACATTATTGGCTACGTTTGGGGAATAGGCGGACCGCTTATGACCGTAGTGATAATAGGTGCAGCTTTGCTTGCGATATTTGGTAGAATGCCATGGCCAGCTCTTTTTGCACTCGGTATATTTTGTGCTGTATTTTTCGGTGCTAAAACTATCGTCATAAAAGTAATGGGTGGTACAGGCGGCACTGGAAATACTTCTTTGATGGACCAATGCGGAATAGGAGACACAAAAAAGAACTATTTTTTTCTAAAACAGACCTGATGCACGGCTTCAACTATATCTTCCACTTGCGGTAATGCTTTTTTTTCTAGATTTGCAGCGTAAGGTAAGGGGATGTCCTTGCCAGTTACACGTACAACTGGAGCATCAAGGTAGTCAAATCCTTGTTCCATAACAACGGCTGACAGCTCTGCTCCTATTCCTGCAAATGGCCATCCTTCTTCTACACTAACTAACCTATTAGTCTTCTGAATAGAGTTAATAACAGTTTGAGTGTCAAGTGGTCTTAAGGTTCTGAGGTCAATAACTTCAGCTTCTATACCTTCACTCGAAAGTAAATCTGCTGCATTTAAGGCATCCATTAATTTTAATGAAAAAGCAGTGATAGTTACATCCTTTCCTTCCCGTATAACAGCAGCTTTGCCTATCTCAAGTAGATAATCTTTGTTTGATAGCTCAGAGTCAGAAACTTCATGCTCATGTCCATAAGCTATTTCGTTTTCTAGAAATATTACCGGATTAGGGTCACGAATTGCAGCTTTAAGCAGACCTCTGCAATCTGAGGCAAAATAGGGTGCTATTACTTTTAACCCCGGTATATGCGAATACCAAGCTGCAAAGCATTGAGAATGTTGTGCAGCAACTCTTGCTGCAGCGCCATTTGGTCCACGAAATACTATAGGGCATCCAAGTTGTCCGCCTGACATATAATTTGTTTTTGCTGCGGAATTCACAATTTGGTCAATAGCTTGCATAGAAAAATTAAAAGTCATAAACTCGACTATTGGCTTTAATCCAGCAAATGCCGCTCCAACAGCAAGGCCAGCAAATCCATGTTCGGTAATAGGCGTATCAACTACTCTGTTTTCCCCAAACTCTTTCAGTAATCCTTTCGTTACTTTATAAGCACCATCATACTCTGCAACTTCTTCACCCATGATAAGCACATCAGAGTCGTTTTGCATTTCTTCTCTAATTGCTGTACATAAAGCTTCTCTTACACTTAAGGTTGCCATTTATAAACTTTTATAGACTTTAACTAAAGTAACTATATCAGAATTACTGGGGTAAGTAAAGTGTACAAATTAAGTTTTACAAACATCATGACCAACTCATTCCAAAAAAAAATCTTCTCACGCTTGCTGTTTTTTGTTGCTGGAAATGGCTGGATTATTTAAGCTTTTAGTAATGTATGTTGTTAAATTAATAGCAATTTATTTGGAAATAACAGAAAAATTTATGATAGTTTTATACTCTAAATAGAATAAGATACTTCTGTCTGTGTCTTCACGTTTGAAACTAACCTTATTCTATCTCTTTCTTGTTCTGGACTTAACCTGTGAAGCGCGTAACTGAAATCTTCCTCACTCACTATAAGCCGTCTTTGCGCACCAGCGCTAATTTTTGCTTCATTCACTAATTGCTCTAATTCAGCCCCAGAATAGCCTTCAGTCTTGTCTGCAATGTCTTGGAGGTTTAGCTTTTCATCAGTTTTTGTACCTCGCACTCGCATATAAAGTTCCAATATCCTTTGTCTCACCTCTATGTTTGGATTAGGGACATAAACCTTCTGACCTAAACGCCCAGGTCTAATAAGTGCTGGATCTATACCACCGATAAGGTTAGTTGCACCAATTACTATTATATCTTTTCTGCTCTTAAATCCATCTATTTCAGTTAACAACTGTGTTAAACCCTCTTGACAATGGTAAGCTGAGTTATTAGCGGTACTTCTTTTTTGAGCAACTGCATCTATTTCATCTATAAAGACTATACAAGGAGAATATTTTTTTGCTATTTTAAAAAGCTCGCGTACAGCATGTGCACCATGACCAATATATACTCCAATAAGTTCAGGACCTGAGATGCTTATGAAATTCATATTTGATTCACCTGCAATTGCACGAGCGATAAGTGTTTTACCATTTCCAGGAGGGCCATGTAATATGTAACCTCTTAGTGAATTAATACTTTTATTTCCAAACAGCTTGCGCATTTCTTCTGTCATTTGGTCACAGCAAATCATCTGCAACCGTTGTTTTAAGGAGTCATCAATTATAGCATCAGCAAATGTTGTTCTTTTATCATCTGAATCAGCTAATTCTATCGATATAGGCAGCTCTACTTCCTTTAGTTTGCTGAATATTTGATCATATATAAACCAAGCAATAAAAAAGAAAACGACAAGTAACACACAAGGCATAGCTTCACTAACATAATGTGCAGCTAACTCATACCCTTTACTAAGCAACATTGTATGCATATAGGCAAACAAAAAAGCGATAGAGACAATAGTTGCCACGCATAGTAAACAGATTGAAATTCTTTTTAGTAATTCTGAAATTTCAATTTTTTTCATCTTAATACCTTATACCAATTTTAAACTAAGAATAATTTTATCTAGCTTACCTATTTTAGCTTGATTAGAGCGTTCAGAAAAATTATCAAGTACGTACTTTAATTTATTAAATACTAAAAACAACATATCACCATATTGTCACATACATCTTTAAAGTTTACCAAATTCATTTTCAAAAAACAAGATTTTATTATTAACCCGAATTCTGGATTAGATTTTAGGTAAATTATTGAAAGTCTTGAATTTTACTAAATTAGTAACTAGTCTTAAAATGCTTACTGCTTTATCGTAAGTGCTAAAACAATAAGCTATTGATATTCTTGTTTTTTTTAATCTCCAATCCAGAATTCGGGTTAAAAACGCTAACTTGTATCTTCAAGAAGTAAGACATAATAGCTCTAAAATGTCTTGCAAGGAAAGGTAAAGCTGAATGCTAACTTATGCCAGAAAGATACCGTCTTGTTTGCCTTTTTGAGTAGTATCATCTTATTTTTCCTGTAAATTTTGTTTATAACGCCTAAGATTTACGATATTTTAATCCCGGTAGAATATCTTATAAAATCAGATTATATGTTATACCTATGGAAATAGATAACTTTCAGCAATATTACAACCAAGAAGAAATGAAGACAGTAACATTAGCTCAAATTTATAAAGACTTGGTAGTAAAGATATTCGATATAGCCACAAGCAAAATGTAAGCTACTATTAATGCTATTATGGAAATAGCACCAACGATACCACCTACTATACCTACTACCAGAGGTGACGGAGTAGTAAGGCTTAATATAACAAGTGGGAGAGATATAATTGATAGTATTATAGAAATTACACCTACTGTTTTCAGAAGAGATAGAAATCCTTTTGAATCTAAGTGTTCTTTTTCCCTTAAATAATATAAAGAAAATGCTTATACACATTATAGCACAAAGTATTACTGCTGCTATTTTTATTATAGCTGCTGCTATAAGTGCTGCTAAATAAGCTATATTCATTGCAATTATCACACACCATAATAAAAAAGTCAACTCCATATGTTTAGGTTGTAAAATCCCAAAAAGCAGCCAGAATAGAATAAGCAAACATTTACGAATTGAATTTAGTGCAAACAAGGGTGTTGATATCAACCATACTCTGCAGAATCGCAATATGGTATGACTACATGCTTTTTATTGATTTGATTAACATAATCAGCAGAGAGTTTTGTTTTGCAAAAGATGTCTACAGTAACATACTGCAATTATTTGGAATTGTAGGGCTAGGTGCAATTGTAAGGCCACTTGGTGCATTCATATTTGGTCACGTTGGTGACAGGTATGGAAGGAGGATAGCATTAATAATTACTATCTTGCTAATATCGATACCATCAAGTCTCATTGCATTTATTCCAAGTCACAATCAAGTAGGTATAATTTCTACTATATTGCTTCTTGCAATCCATATAACACAAGGAATTGCACTTGGTGGTGAACAAGGAAGTTCTGTTTATCTTATAGAGCATTTATCCAGTAGGAAAGAGAACTTAGGGATGTATTTTGGAATGATGGGTTTTGGTCGCTCCATTGGTGTCTTGCTTTCTGCGGTGATAGTGATTATCTGCAAAAAAACTACTGATTTTTGTACCTGGGGTTGGAGATTGCCATTTATTTTCTCAGCTATTTTAGGATTAATTAGCGCGTATAGCATATACACATTGGGAGAAACTCCAGCATATGAAAAAAATCGAAAACAAAGAAATTTACCTGATTTGCCAATAATAGAGCTTATAAAACGCCACAAGAGAGCTCTTATACTTGCTATTTTAATATCTGTACCTGTTAATGTTGCTGTTGGATTTACCATATTTCTTCGAACTCTCGCAAAGGAAATAGCATCAGTGGATGTTTATGTAACAACATATATCAATGAAATTGTATTGATTATAACCAGTGTATTAATGCCGATATCTTCAATAGCGTTTGGAATGTTGGCTGATAAAGTTGGAAAAGAGCGCACTGCAATCTTATTTATAGCAATTACAATGGCACTGTGTTGTCCTGCGTTATCTATTGCATATTACTATAAAAATTATCTTGTGATTGCGTTGAGCGTAATGGTTCTCTCTATAATAGAAAGGGGTATAGTTCCCATAGGAATAGTTGCATCTGAACTCTTTCCTACCAATGTTAGATTTAGTGGTGTGAGCTTATCACGCAATATCTCTTATGCGTTACATGGAGGATTTACTCCTATGGTTTGTATTTGGTTGACTGTAACATTTCCTCAAACAAACCTTGCTGCTGGGCTTTATATAGTCTTCTGCTTGTTGATCAGTGTGGTAGCAATATTGCAAATAAACCCGCAAGATAAGAAATTTGATTGGTCTTAGTTTTCTCTTAAGTGTGTATTCTCCTAAGTTGAAAAAAGGTGTGAAAAATGCGCTAATCTCGCTAAATGAGAAAATTTTATTGCGGAAAAATTAGAACGATCAAAAACACATGCCATGATAAACTTTTTTATGCGTAACACTAATTTCTTATTCTATTCGTCTAAAAAAACAGTATTTCCAACTGTAAATTTAAGTCTTTACAAGCGTCACAAATATAGTATGACATAAGTTAGGCTTTATAGAGGGTATATGACAACAAATACAGAAAATAATAATAGAATTAATATAGTACGTGAACAAGCAGGAAATGCTGTTCATTCAGGTATTGCTTACTCAGACAGCACCGATAGGGAAAACAGAATTAAGCAGCTTATCAAGGAAGATTTAGATATAAATGCTACAAAAAATGGCAAAGCTATTCTAGACGTTGCTATAGAAAAAAAATGCTCATCAAAAGTTATAAGTTCATTAATAAGCAATGACAGTAGGATTGATACTATAGATGCTAGCGATCGTACTGTACTGCATAGATCTGTTAGGAATGAAAATAGAAAAGTTGTTGAGTTGTTTTTAGAAGCTAATGAAAAAGAAGTGTCTCAGCACCTGGTAGCAAGGTTTTTGCCATTGTCTATGTTATATCAAAAAATAGAAGTAAATGCTAAGGATAATGATGGTTGTACTGCTTTGGATTATGCTCAATATGGCAGTGAAATGTATAGCTTGCTGCAAAAATATGGAGCACAACATAGTGAAAAGTTTTTATACTCACGCAACCTTAATATAGGGGAATTAGATTTAAATAAACTTGTTTCTGACCATAACTACTGCTTTGATGTGCTTACAAAAGCATTAGAGATTGAGGACAGATGCGAAAAGGAAGAGGTTATAGATTGGTTGCTAAAAAATGGTGCTAACATTAATGTTAATAAAGGTGATCAAGCCCTACTGAGTGTTGCAGCTGAAAAAGGTGATGTTGAAAATGCTGTGCTATTGCTTGAAAGGGGAGCACATGAAGGAGTAAATTCTCAAGATGCTGAAGGAAGAACGTTATTACTAAATGCAATTATTCAAGATAAGTTGGGCCATGCAAAATATCTCATAAAACAAAGAGTTAACGTTAATATACCAGATAATAATGGAAATAGCTCACTACACTACGCTGTTGTCAATTTTATTAAGCAGCGCTTAATTGAATGTGATGAAACCTATACAGCTAACGCTACTTTTTATGATTTTCTTAAGAATGGTGCAGATCTCTATATCAAAAATCATGATAACCTTACAGCATTTGAATATGCTTTTCACGCAAGAATAGCTCCTAGGGAAGCTGTTTATCTATTCAAGCTATATATAGAAAGAGGTGATCAGAGTGAAAACATGCAGTTAGTAAAAAATTTCAAATTGCCTTCTGGTGAAACACCATTGGAGTATTTTTTCAACAATAAATTATTTGATAGTGCTCAATCTTGTATAGATCTAGGAGCAAATGTTTCGCATAATGGGTCATCTTTACTGATACAAGCTCTTCAGAATCGAGATATAGAAGGTATCGGGTTTCTTTTACGAAACAGAGCAGACATTCCAAATAACGCAAACATTTCAAATAATAAGAAAAACTGTAAGTTGTATTTCCAAGTAGCGGTTGGATGTGTAGCGATGTTTTCGCTTGGTATGGGAGCTGCAGCCACGTTTACTCTAATTAAAATGTCTCCGCTAGTGTTAGTAATAGTAGCTGTGACCTTCTTTTTGACTGCAATAGCATCTATGTCTCTGTTTGTATTATATAAAAAAGTAAAAGGGGAACGCAAACACGAGGTAATTGTTAATAATGCTGTATTTAACATAAGTCTAGAAGAAGCAGCTAATGATTTGTTTAGCGGGTTATCAACTATAGCAGAAAGAGGAGCAGAAGCAGGTGCACTATACCTGGAAGTAAAGGAAAAGACTGAAAGTGTAGCTAAAAAAATGACATCCAAAAAGGAATTAATTGAAGCAAGATTTCAAAATATACAAGAAAATTTCATTAATAAGTTAAGTAATTTTGAAGAACTTCAAGGTGCTAGAGATTCTAGTACTTTAAAGAAATTCTATGCTGCTGTTAAAGATGTTCTAAAGATACGCTCCAGCATTCCTATTTCCAATTTACATCTATTATCGCTTGTTTACCATTGATCATTGGAAGTATCATATGCTATTTTTCAGGCAATAACTGATCCAACTCTTGGAAGTACAATTTTAACTGCCATAAGTGAAAGAAAATTGCCTGAAGATAAGCAGTGGGCTAAGGTATTAAAAAATACAGTACCAAACTTAATAAGAAATCAAGAAGTTGTGCGGAATGTTATAGTACCAACTCTTACTGATATTTTAAAGAGCCTATCAGAATCAAGAGAAGAAAGAAAATTTATAATCTATACTCTGGTCTGCCTGAAAGAAGTGATTGATGAAGTTTATACGACATCGGTACAAGAGTCATTGTATAGGATATTAGGAGTAGAACTTGCAAATAGTCTAAATGGTATGGTACAGGCAATAAGTAACCTATTAGGCTGCTATGGACACGAAGAAGTAGAACGTGCAAGAACCGCAAATGAGTGAGATTACAGAGTAGGTAAACTTACACCTGAAGAAACACAGCAATTCGTTATAAACTTAGGAGAGAGAGTAGGATCTCTCAGGGAGTTTGAGGGTCGAGTTACAAATAAACAGTCAATTAGTAAATTGATAGATTATTGTTTGGACCCAAAACTGAATGATAGGGGAGCAGCCGCAACACTATTAAATTATATACTCACATGTACTGAAGATGGTCGTTATTTGGCCGCTGAAGCTGGTACTAATAATAATTTATCTAGCAACTCTAATGTTGTACTTATTACGCACGTGGCAACAAATCGATCTGCACAGTTAGACTAGAGGCGGCTATATGGAAAAAAGTGAAGATAGTTTCAGAGATAAGCAAGCAAATGACAATTGATAGACTTAAACTATGTTCTCAATTTCTCAAAAAAATCCTTTAACAAAAAAGAGCATTCTGTTTCTAATATCCCACCATAAACTTCAGGTATATGGCTGCAAAATTGAAATATCTTAGCACCATTTTCAATTCCTCCACCTTTTGGATTATAAGCTCCAAAGTACAATCGTTTAATTCTGGCAAAGGAAATAGCTTGAGCACACATCGGACATGGTTCTAATGTTACGTACATATCAGCATCACAAAGCGTGGGAGTTGAAAATGCTTGTCTGATCGCTAACATCTCTGCATGTGCAGTTGGATCGCTGGATATATTGTGTGCAGAAGAAATGATATTGTCTCCACTCACTATTACAGCACCTATGGGCACCTCATCATTTTTTTGAGCGAGTTTGGCTTGCTCTATGGCAAGCTCCATATATTGATACTTAAACACTAGGCACTTATTTCTTATCAATTGCTGCTTTAACGAACGACACGAAAAGAGGATGAGGAGAAAACGGCTTTGATTGAAATTCTGGATGAAACTGCACACCAATAAACCACGGATGACTCTCTAACTCCACTACCTCTATGCACGTTCCATCTTCTGATATGCCACTGCATAACAGCCCATTTTTTTCTAAGTCATCTTTATAATCTGAATTGATTATGTACCTATGCCTGTGTCTTTCTGAAATAGTAGTGTTACTATATGCATCCATCATTTTAGAGTTTGCATTTATATTACATTTGTATGCCCCAAGTCTCATGGTTCCACCAAGATCGTCATCTTGATCGCCAGCTAACTTAACGATTGGATGTTTACAGTTACGAAATTCTTCAGAGTGTGCATCTTCAAGCTTAACAACATTACGAGCAAATTCAATAATTGCAAGCTGCATACCAAGGCAAATTCCGAAAAATGGGATATTATTTGTACGGGCATAATTTATTGCTAATACTTTACCCTCTACTCCATCATCACCAAACCCCCCTGGAACAAGGATTGCATGAGAATTCTGTAATTTCTCTCCTATAAGTTTTTCATTTATAGGTTTTTCTTCCTTCTCTCTTGAGTTAACCCAATTTATCTTTACTTTGACTTTATTACTAATCGCACCATGATTTAATGCTTCAATCAGTGATTTGTATGCATCAGGGAATTCGGTGTATTTTCCCACTATAGATACAGTAACTTCCTGTGTTGGGTGCCTTATGGAATGCACTATTTGATCCCATTCAGTCAAGCTTGGTTTTGGCTTACTTAAATGAAAGTGCTCCAAAATTTGCGTATCAAGCCCACATTGGCTATACAACACCGGTAACTCATATATATGACTCACATCAGGGGCAGGTATTACATTGGATAAAGAAACATTGCAAAGCTTAGCTATTTTCTCTCTTTGATTATCGAAAATTTCTTTCTCACTGCGGCATAATATAATATCTGGTTGTAACCCCGCGGAATTTAACTCTCGAACTGAATGCTGCGTTGGTTTTGTCTTTAATTCTTGCGCTGCGGTAAGATATGGTATTAAAGTTAAGTGAATCAGGATAACTCTTTGTTTTCCTAATGTGTAGTTAACTTGGCGTATAGCCTCCAAAAATGGTTGGCTTTCAATGTCACCTACAGTTCCGCCTATTTCACATATTACAAAATCTAAACCTTCCGTACCATTAAAAATGAACGATTTGATCAAATCTGTCACATGAGGAATGACTTGCACAGTTTTGCCCAGATAATCACCACGCCTCTCTTTCTTCAATAACTCATGATATATCTTACCAGTTGTTATATTGTCATCTTTTGTTGCTTTAATTCCAGTAAAACGCTCATAATGCCCAAGATCCAAATCAGTTTCAGCACCATCCTCGGTAACAAATACCTCTCCGTGCTGAGTTGGGTTCATTGTCCCAGGATCAATGTTGAGATACGGGTCAAGTTTTCTGATACGGATCTTAAAACCGTGAGCTTGAAGAAGCGCACCAACGCTTGAAGCAACTAAGCCTTTACCAAGCGATGACACAACTCCACCTGTGACAAAGATAAATTTAGCTTCCTTCATTAATTTTCAAATGGAACAGAAGTAGGTTCACTTTCTTGCTTTTTTTCTAATATAATTTTTTCTGCGATCGATTTTTTATGTACGTCTTTTGAACATAATCCTGACAATAGCAATGTGTTTATAATAAACAATCCAGCAACAATAGCCGTTATTCTGCTGAGCGGGTTTTCAGAAGATTTCACCGGAATCATCGAATTGACCCCCTGTTGTGCATTACTAAAACCACTTAACGAACTACTTCCAGGTGGCTGCAAGAGCACTAAAATTACTAACACAACAACCAATATTATTTGAAATATACTTAATACCGCTACTGACATTATAGATAGGGCTGAAAATAAAAATTTTAGCAGTACAAAGCACGTAAGTCAAGAACATCTGTCACCCAAATAGCTTGAAACCTAAGTATGTATTTACTGCCTACCTTATTTTGATTAACATATGCATAAGACTTTGGGCTTAATATGTATCACATTTTAAAATACAAAGATTATGAACCAAAAATAGACGAAAGTGCTTTCATCGCAGGTGGTTCGCATATCATAGGTAAGGTTGAAATAGGAAGAAATGCGAGCATCTGGTTTAATTGTGTAATCAGAGGGGACGTTGGATCAATAAAAATAGGTGATGGAACAAATATTCAAGATGGAACGGTAATTCATGTGGATAGAAACCCAGGTGGTGACACAATTATTGGCAGCATGGTAACAGTGGGACATTTTTGTATGTTGCACGCATGCACGGTGCATGATAAAGCGTTTATTGGTATGGGCTCTACCGTGATGGACCATGCAGTTGTGGAGTCTGAAGCTATGGTAGCTGCTGGCTCACTGGTAACACACGGAAAAGTGATAAAAAGTAGAGAAATATGGGCTGGCAGGCCAGCAAAATTCTTCAAAAAAATGTCAAATGAAGAAATTAAACATATTACACAATCAGCACAAAATTATATTATGCTAATGAAGGAATACAAAAACTGAAGTTCGCGTCAAGTGCTTTACTTGACACGTACGTCTCAGCTCAACAAACTGTGTTAAGCTACCTTGTTTTTTCCCCCACTTACTTCTTGTGCTTTTGCCCCATCTACTTGAGTACTAGGTAATGCTGCATATGTAATACCACCGGCTACGAGTGCAGATGCTACTGCTATACCAACCATTACCCAAATATCTAATCTCACTGTACGTTCAAGTGCAGTAAATGCTATCAGTCCAGCAGCAAGACCCATACCAACAGTAGCAGTGTACCGTGCTCCATTGCCTTGTTTTAGTTGTTGAATTTTTTTGTTTTCAGCTTCTAATTCTTTACTTTCCTTCTTTAGCTTGTCAACTTCTTTCTCTTTAGCTTGTAACTGTTGCTGTAAGTCCGCAACTTCTTGTGTATTTTGTTGAGCTTTTAATGCTGTTATTTCCTCGTCTTTAGCTTGTAACTGTTGCTGTAAGTCCGCAACTTCTTGTGTATTTTGTTGAGCTTTTAATGCTATTATTTCCTCGTCTTTCTCCTTTAACTGCTGCTTACTCCGTTGTAGTCTTTTACTTGCTGATCTTTTTCCTTTTCCTTTTTTTAACTCAGTAACACCTTCTTGCTCATTAACAAGATCTTTACTTGATGACGTGCTACTACTAAAACCAACTCTTCGATCATCTTCATTGTTCGACATAACCTCATCATTACTGATATTACCAGCATCGTTTTCTGATGTTTCTTGTCCTGTGCTATCATCCAACACTGCTGTGGTTGCCTCAGTTGCCGTACCTTCAGTTTGTGCAGCAAGTACTTCAGGTGAAGAATTTTGATTTTCATTTGAGTTCAACATATTAAACCTCAATATATATAATTAACATTACATAATACCCTTAGAACCTAAGATCAAGTAATATTTTTATCATAGCATAGAAAATTTATGTTCGTAAACAAAAAATTTTGGCGTAAAATTGCCGTATTTACTTAATTGTGCTATAGCTAAAGTAATTTAGGTTTACCGACCATCGTCATTCCGCTCCTTGTTAGCGGGATCTAGGGATACCGCGGCGGTATAACGTTGCTAGCTTAAGGTTTAAAATTGAGAAATATTTATGTTAAAAGAAAAATACGGCTTTAAAGAAGTTGAAGACAAATACAACATATTATGGGAAGGTAGTAAAGTTTATAAATGGAATGGTGAAAAGGATAACACTTTCACTATAGACACACCTCCACCGACAATATCGGGAAAACTCCATATTGGCCATATATTTAGCTATTGCCACACGGACTTTATTGCAAGGTTTCAGCGCATGCTGGGAAAAGATGTGTTTTACCCAATTGGGTTTGATGATAATGGGCTTCCCACTGAAAGATTGGTTGAGCAAACCTATAAAACCCGCGCAAAAGAAGTTGGTAGGGAAAAATTTATAGAGATGTGCCATGAGGTTATTGAAAAATCAAAGCAAGAATTCAAGGAACTATTTAAATCGGTCGGCATTAGTTATGACTGGGATTTGGAATATCACACGATCAGCAAGGAAACTGTGACGCTTTCACAGATGTCGTTTATTGATCTATATAACAAGGGATATGCATATAGAAAAATGCAGCCTATCCTTTGGGACCCGGTTGATAAAACAGCAATTGCGCAAGCAGAAATAGAAGATAAAGTTTTTGAGTCATCCTTAAACACGATAGTTTTCTCTACTCAAGAAAATGAGCAGATCAATATTGCAACTACGCGACCTGAACTACTTCCAGCATGCGTTGCAGTTTTTTGTCATCCAGAGGATACGCGCTACACTCATCTGATCGGAAAAACAGCGGTAGTGCCAATAACAGAGGAGAAAGTTCCAATAATAGCAGATGATAAGGTTAAAATAGATAAAGGTACCGGGCTTGTTATGTGTTGTACATTCGGTGGTGAACTCGACATATATTGGCAGCAAAAGCATAACCTGCCGATGAAAATTATCATCGATCAGGATGGGAGGATGAACCTAGATGATGTCATTCCACCACACCCCGGCGTCATGAAAGTAGCTGACACTGGAATCTACGATGAAATAAATGGATTGAAAGTTACAGCAGCAAGAAAGAGGATGATTGAAATCTCGAGTGGAAAAGGACTTTTGATAGAAAGCACTAACATTTCTCATTCTGTTAAGTGCGCAGAAAGATCTGGTGCATCACTTGAGATATTACCTACTTATCAATGGTTTATCAAGACTTTAGAGCAAAAAGCTCAAGTATTAGATAAAGTAAAAGAATGCAATTGGCACCCAAGCAATATGCGTAAACGTATGGAAGTGTGGATAGAAGGGCTAAATTGGGACTGGTGCATCTCAAGGCAGCGCTATTTTGGTGTGCCATTTCCAGCGTGGTATTCCAAGCGTAAAGGAGAAGAGGGCAAAATCATCCTAGCTGAAATAAATGCCCTACCTATAGATCCATCGAAAGATTTACCAAAAGGGTATAGCAAAGAAGAGATTATCCCAGATCAAGATGTAATGGATACTTGGGCCACAAGTTCAATTACTCCTCAACTGAGTGCACTGGCAGTAAACAGTGAGTTTAGCTTACCAAATCATCGCTATGATACGATATTTCCTGCAGATCTGCGCAGCCAGAGCCATGAGATAATCAGAACTTGGGCTTTTTATACTATTTTAAAGGCACATTATCATGCAAATTCTTTACCTTGGAAAAACATTATGATCAGCGGTTGGTGTTTAACCGATGATAAGAAAAAGATGAGTAAATCAAAGGGTAACATCATCACTCCTCATGTAATACTTGAAACTTATGGAGCTGATGTAGTGCGCTATTGGGCAGCGAACTCAAGGCTTGGAGTTGATACAGTCTACTCTGAAAATATATTCAAAATTGGCAAGCGCCTCGTTACAAAACTTTGGAACGCTAGCAAGTTTGTTTCCATGTTCATGGAAAAGCATCAAACAGTAAGCATAAATTCCATCAGTGAGACGATGGATAAATGGATACTGTCTAAGCTGTACAAAGTAATAGGTAGAGCAACGAATAACCTATTACAGTTTGAATACTGCGAAGCTTTGAGTGCAGTAGAAGAATTTTTTTGGAAGGATTTTTGTGATAACTACTTGGAATTAGTAAAAAAACGCGCGTACGGAAGCAGTGAAGCAACCTTCAGTGTAAAACAAAGTTTGGCATATGTACTGAATATTATTTTGCGGTTATTTGCACCTTTCTTGCCTTACATTACAGAAGAGATATACCACCAGTTGTATAGTTATAATTCTGTACACAATCAAAGTAATTGGCCGAGCAAAGAAGAACTTATCTACGATAAATATTCAGAGGAAATGGGAGATAATGTTATTCAGATATTAAACATTATTAGAAAGATGAAGGCAGATAATAATGTATCAGTTAAGCATCTGATAAAAAAGTTGATGATAAAAGCGAGCGTACAAGAGGATAAGTTGGATCAATCCGCACAGGATGATTTGCAGGCAGTGTGCAATGCGGAAACGATAGAGTGGATGCAGTATGAGCTTGAAACTGAAGACGGGAAATACATAGTGAATATAGACTTATACTGATTTTTATAGCTTCACTTCCTTTGATATCTATGCTATCATAGTCATTATTGGTTGTGAGGGAATAATAATGGGGGATTTATATAATAAAGCCAATGCACCATATCTTATAGCTGGTGCTCTTGCTACTTTGGTATTGCTTGCGTCTGGGACACTTGCTGTTGCCCCTTATGTTAAGTTCTTGTCTTCAGTTGCAGCCTTTAATGTAGCTCTTCCTGTTGCTTTGAGTTTGTCTATACTTTCTATTTTGGTGCTTGCACTTTCATGTAAAATAATTAGTAATAATAAGAAAAGAGAGGTTGAGAAAAATAAATTTGCTGAAAAAGAGCAAGAGTTAGAAAGCGTAAAACAACAATCAGAGAGTAAGGTACAAGAGTTAGAAAGTAAAATAGCTCTGGGAGAAAAAGCTAAAGAAGCTGTAAATAAAGAAGTGAAGGAATTAAAAGATCAATTAACTCGAGAAAAGCAAGATTTGGAAAGCGAAATTGCAGGGTTAAATAAGGAAATAGAGCAGTTAAAGACACAACAAGATGATGCACAGCAAAAATTAGATGATGCTACAAAAGAGTTAAATAATAAAGGTAATCAAATCCGAGAATTAGAGGGTAAGATAGGTGCCCTTAATAATAAGAACAAAGATTTACACGATGAAAATACAGAATTGAGTGCAAAAGTAAAAGGTCAGTTAAAACATAAGGAGGAGATGCTTTCTCTTGAACACCAAGAGTTACGTGATGAAAATACAAGATTGAATGAAAGAGTAGATTCTTTAATGGAGGAATTGTGTCAATGCAAATTAGAAAGTGAAAAGAATAAGTTATGTTTAAAGTCAGAATATGAAGATGAGTTACGCTTAAGATTGGAATATGAAGATGAATTAAACTTGGAATTAGAACATAAAAGTAGGGAAGCTTCTTCTCTGCATACTCAATTAACTATGTTAAGAAAAAAAGTAGAAGTAGAAGAAGTAAAACAATTAAAAACTTTAGAATCGGAAGAACAACATGAGAGCTCAGAAAGCGACATAGAAGAATTAGAGAAGAAGTTATGCCAGTCGAAAAAGGAAAAGAAAGAATTAGAAGGTAAAGTTAGTGATGAACGTCAAAAGCGCACTGATCTTGAAAGTAAAGTTGATAAATTGTGTACAAAGGAGAAAGAGTACTTATCTAAAATTGAGGAGCTGAAAAAGGAGTTATTATCTTTACAAAAAGAAGAGAAAGAATCTGATAACAGATTAACAACAGTGAAGGATGATCACGATAATAAGGTGAAAGAATTAAACAGTTCACTTTTGGAGCAATCCTCTCAAATAGAACAACTTCAAGAAGATTTGTCGAAAAAGAAACAAGAAGAAGTGCTTTTTTTGCAACAGACGATAGAGTATATAACAGATGAGGTAGAAAAATTAGTAAGGGAAAATGAAGTGATCAGAGATGATGATAAAAAAGTAATATTACAAGTGATTCAAGCAATAAAGTCCGTGTTAGTAGAAGAAGTTGCACAATATTTGCCAGGCGAAACGTCTGTTCCTTCATTTGTGGAAGATCCTGGATATACCAGTGGACGTTCTACCCCGACCAACAGCTGCCACACATTTTTAGTACAGTTGTACACTGGATACATAAAACCTTAGCCATTTTTAGCTAGTAGACTGAAAATGGGAAGTTTGTTGTAGGTGCAGCACTATAATTCCTCCACAGATAAGAGAATTTTAATAAATATATACAAGACTGCTGAACGTGGGGGAGGAGGGGAGTAATGAGCAATTTGCTTAGTGAGGCTAATGCATTTTATTTTGTAGCTAGTTCCTTAGCTACTCTTACGTTACTTACATCTTTAGCGCTTATTGTAACTTCTAATGTGCCTCTTCCTCTAACTCTCGCTTTAGCTGCATTATCTGTTTTGGTGCTTGCACTTTTATATAAAATAATTCGTAATAATAAGAAAATAGAGATTGAGAGAAATAAATTCGCTCAAAAAGAGCAAGAGTTGGAAAATAAAATAACTCTAGGAAAGGAAGCTGAAGAAGCTGCAAACAAAGAAGTGAAGAATCAATTACATGAATTAACTCGAGAAAAGCAAAATTTAGACAAGAGAGCAAAAAAATTGAATCAGAAAGTAAATGAGTCAGAAGTTGAGAGAGAATCTCTTCTTGAAGAAAAAAAATCTTTAGAGAAAAAATTAGAAACAGCAAAGAATCGTACGTTTGAAATAGACAGTGAATTGGACAAAACAAGAAAGGAAATAGGTAAGCTTAATGAGCAGGAAGAGAAATTAAAACTTGAAATCTCATGTTTGAAGAAACAGTTGGAAGAAAGAAGTAGATTTATTGCAAAGCTGAAGATGGAAGTGGATGATAATAAACATTTAGAGCTAGAGAATAAGGGGTTGAATGATAGAATAGAAACGTTACGTGAAGTACAAAAGGCACTACGTGAGAAAAAACATGAACTTAGTGAAAAAGTAGAGGCATTGAATAAGGAAAAAAATAAACTTTCTAAAGAAGTAGAGGAATTACGTGAAGAACAAGAAAGGCTGCATGCAAACTTAGATAAGCTACAATGTAAAATTAAAGAGGTCAACAAAGAAAAGAAAAATTTATCTAAAGAATTAAAAGAGAAATTTGAAGAGTTAGATGAAGCAAATGGTTTAATTAAAAATCAATCTTTTGAGTTAGATGGGATAAGAAAAGATTGTAATAATGAAGTAAAAAGTTTAAGAAATTCACTTTTAGAACGAGACAGTCAAATAGAAGATTTTTTGAAAGAGAAAGAAAAACAAGTGAATTTTGCGCAACTGTTGATAAGATGCGTAACAGACAATATAGAAGAACCAATAAGAAATAATGATGGAAAAGCAATATTAGATATGATTCAAATATTAAAGTCTGCGTTACAAGGAGAAATTGCACGGCTTTTGCCAGACGAAACGCCTTCTTCTTCGCTGGAAGGTCTTGGATATGAATCATTATTTGTCAGTCGCTCATCCACCCCGACCAAGTTGCCAAATTCACTATTGACAGAATCTTATGAACGCAGTCAGTTCAATCAGAGTGAAAGTATTTGCAAAACACAACAATGAGTCTTATTATAAGACAAATCATGCAAGATAATGAACCCAATAATATGCGCACTGGATACACAAGACTTAAATAAGGCTATTTCTCTAGCTAATGCTCTGCGTGGTAAAGTTGGTATGGTAAAGCTGGGATTAGAATTTTTTGCTGCTCAAGGTCTTTCTGGAGTGCAAGAAGTTGCAAAATGCAATGTACCAATTTTTTTAGATCTGAAATTGCATGACATTCCAAACACTGTAGCCAAAACAGTTGAAGTAATAAAAGTTCTGAACATTGAAATGTTAACTCTGCACATCAGCGGTGGAACAAAAATGCTTGAAGAAGCGCTAAGTGTAGTGCAAGGCACAAAAATAAAGCTGATTGGAGTGACAGTGCTAACTAGTATGAGCAATGAGGATTTAAACGAGCTTGGAGTAGCAAGAGAGGCAAAATCACAGGTAATTTTGCTTGCAAAGCTTGCAAAAAAGATTGGACTCCATGGAGTAGTCTGTTCTGCACTAGAAGCTCAAGAAGTGCGCCGAGAATGCGGTGAAGACTTTAAAATTATTACTCCAGGAATTCGTATAGATCCAGGTCATGACGACCAAAAAAGAACAGCAACACCAAAAGAAGCAATAAATTCAGGAGCTGATTATATCGTCATTGGCAGACCCATTACAAAAACTACAAGTAGTGCGGAGCTAATATTGAAATCCATGAAAGAATTTTAATATAATAACTTAATTTATAAAAATACTAACATATTAATTAGGAATAAGCATGAGTAATATCAATAGAATAATACGCGAAGTAATCAAGGAATTCCGCTCAAAATTACCAGATAAGGAAATAGAGGAATATTCTGGCAAATTGAATAAGCTACATATCTACCAGTGCAATAAGCATATAATAGAAAATAAGAAGCTATATCATTATACAATAAATGGGAAAACCCATGCTATGGGTCAGCATGGGCATAATTTTGTCAAGAGTTTAGAAGTTATCTTGAGGAATAAGCCACAAATTTCCTTAGAAGAGGTAATTGATTTTATGGAAAAAATAATTAATTTTGGTATTGATAGTTGTTATGGAGCATTTGAGATGATATTTGAATCTCGCTCTGGTGTTACAATAGATGATGCAGTTAATTTTGTAAAAGATAGCTTATCTAGTAAATTTTATAGATTCCATGGCAGTGGGATTTTCAAAGTAATATTAGAACTTAATCCAGAGAGCTCTCTTGAAGAGATAGAGAAACAATTTAGCAAAGTAGTAGATCCTTACTTTCTTAATGCTTGGAGTCGAGAAAGTGAAAGGGCTTTTGCTAAGATATGTAGGTTATGTAGAGAAGGACATGTGGAGAATATGCAGAAATTTGATTTTAGCAATTTTAATTTAGATCAAGATAGTGCTGGAGCATTAAGAGCACTGTTACAGTATTGTGTTGACGTTTCTAATCAAAAAGCTTTAGGTGATTCACATGAATTGCATAGAGAAGAGATGGAGGGGATATATAAATTTGATGATAATTACGATTTAAATTTAGATAGTGATCATAATGATAGTATCTGGCATTGAAATTATACTACAATAATAAAATAACTGGATAAAAATTATCACCAAAAAAATTCAAAAAAGTGCTTGACATAAAAGAACGAACATTATATAGTGTCATTATCTTTTATTTTACCTCGCTTAATTTAATTACTGGATTAAGCTTACAGTGCTGAGCGTGGCACAAAGTGCCACGCTATTTTTCGGTTTACATTTTCAACAGATAAAAAATGATGCCATTTCAGTGCCAAGCACATAACTGTACGAACATTCATTTTTAAAGGTAAATTGCACAACAGATGATGTCATTCCAGTGCTTGACACTGGAATGGCTTTGTTGCATCGCTCAAGTGAAAAGAACTGGCAGTTACTGACAAAATTCATTATAAATAGCCATTTAACTGTTGAAGAAAAAATATGCCACAAAAAATGAGAGTCAGTAACTGCCATGAATATAACAAATTTCTCCAAGAAAGAGGAAGCATTTTTTGTTATATCAATGACGCCATAGAAAATTGGTACGAGAATTGTCCAAAAATGCAGGGCGGCAACTATATTTATAGTGATAAAGTTGTGATTTTGGTGCATATAATCGTCAGTTTCTTTAGAATTGGTTTAAGACAAACAGTCGGGTTTATAAAAGGGTACTTGCAACAAATAGGAAGAGATTTGGCAGTTATCAGCTATTCACAAGCATCAAGAAGGTTTAAGAAACTTAATATTAAGATAAATGATTGCAGAATTGATAAAAATAATATGGAAGATATCGAAATTGCTATAGACAGTACAGGAATTAGTATATACAACAACACTCCTGGTCACAGCAAGGAAAATAGCACTGACAGAAAATATCGTGGCTATGAGCAAACGAGAAAATTGCACGTAATGTTGAATATAAACAACAAAAAAGCCATAGCTGTAAAATACAGTAATGGTGTCTACTCTGATCACTATGGAGCTTGTGATTTGCTAAAAGAAGTTGATTTTCAGCATGCCATAAAAGCACTATATGCAGATAGAGCATGTGATAGGCACAAGTTTTATAAGTTGTGTAACAAATATGATATAAAGACAAAAATTCCACCAATAAACAATGCGGCAGAACATCCAGAAATAGATTATATGTCTGACAGGAATGCTGCTATTAGGTTAATAAAATTATACGGTGAAGATGGCATGAAAGAATGGAAAAAAGAAGTAAATTATGGGAAAAGATCTTATATTGAAGGGTTTTTCTCAAGATTAAAGCAAATATTCGGATTTAGTTTTAGGAATAAATCTGAGATAAATCGAGAAAAAGAACTGCTAATCAAATGCTATTTGCTTAATAAATTCACTGATATTGGTATGGCTAAATTTGAAATAGTTACATGAATTTACCATAAATCACCATCTCATAAAGTGTGATGCAACAAAGCCCACTGGAATCCAGAAATTTTGCTTATAACTGAGCTGATGAGCTAAAGGTAGTTGTCTTACGCTAAAACAAACGTTTTTAATTAAGTTGCATAGAAGCTGGATCCCAGTGTCAAGCACTGGGATGACAAGAAAGGGAGCACTGGAATGACATCGTTTACTATGTACCATATTGCAATATTCGTACAACTGTGGGAAACATCTATGGATGCCATTCCTATTACCTTATTTCCATTTTTATTTCATTTTCAAAGGAGGCTATTATGTCACTTACCGATATCGCTCACCGTATCAATGAACTCGCTTCATCATGGGAGCAATTTAAATTAATAAATGATCGCAAACTAAAAGAAATTGAAAGCAAAGGGCGTGCTGATTCTGCAACAATTGAGCAGCTATGCAAGGTAAATAATGCCATTGATAGTTGCAAAGAGCGTTTAGACTTGATCGAAACTGCAGCTCAACGCCCAGAAGTAAATACAGATTTTAGCACAAGCGATAAATATTTTTCTGATTATATCCGCAAGGGAATGGAAAGCGGTTTATCACACAAAACCCTCAGTGGAGATGACAGTGATATCGGTGGGTATCTAGTTACTCCGCATATTGTAAAACGCATAAACAAGCGCGTAACTGATTCGTTCCCAATGCGACAAATATGCTCCAGTCAAAGAATCTCTACTGAAACATTGGATTACATTATAGAAGATTTTGACCGCGCCGGTGCAGGTTGGAGCAGTGAAACAGTAGATGATGAGGACGGTGGCAATAAGTCTAAGTATGATTTTGCAAAAGATACGGACACGCCCAAAATCCAAAAGATTTCCGTCACAACTTACGAGTTATATGCTCAACCACAAATATCACAAAAGTTACTCGATGATGCGTTTGTCGATGTTGAGAGTTGGCTGGTGGAAAAGATTGCCGAGACTTTTAGTAAGGAAGAAAGCGAAGCCTTCATTAAGGGTGAGGGCACTTTTCAACCAAAAGGAATTTTAGCTTATGAAAATGGAAACAGTTATAATAAAATAGAGCAAGTTAAAACTGAAAAATTAGATAGTGATTCAATAATGATGTTGTATTACTCTCTGGACGAATATTATTCCAAAAATGCGTCATTTTTGATGAACAGGAGTACGTTGAAGGACATTAGGCTACTAAAAGCTCAAACAGGTCAATATCTCTGGCAACCAAGTTTGTCGCTTAAAGCCCCAGATACCTTAATGGGAATACCAGTATATCAATCTGCCGATATGCCACCAGCGCCAAACAATCAGCTACCAGTAATTGCGATGGCAGATTTCAAACAAGCTTATAAGATTGTAGATAACAGAGGAATGAGAATATTAAGAGACCCTTATACGAATAAACCTTATGTGAGGTTTTTTGTCACTAAGCGTGTCGGCGGAGAGGTTGTAAACACCAGTGCTATTAAATTGTTGAAAGTTGCGAGCAAGTACTAAAAACTTCCGCAGCATCATCTTTATAGCTGATCAAAGCAACACGTCATACCGCGATTCATTCCATAACTGTACGAACATTGTGATTTTGGCCCATCAGGAGGGTGTCATCCCAGTGCTTGACACATATAGCTAAACTGACTTAGATTTACCGACAGTTTGAAAAACACAAATTCGTCATTCCGCTACTTGTTAGCGGAATCTATGCTGAGATATCGCGGCGGTATGACGTAGGAAAACCTTTCTTGGGTTAGCTATAGTTTGCTATATTATGTGATTTTATTTTTAGCGTTGCTTCTTATATTATGTAATTTATTTTCCATAATATATATTATGTAATTTTCGATGCTAAGATCTGTTATAGCTCTCAGTATGATATGAGTGATTCTCTTTTAATAATTATTTTTTAAATAGTTTGTTGGTTCATCAATTTCTTTAGGATTGATATCTACAATTATTTTTCCGTTTTTTAACAGAATAATCCGATCTGATATTTTTGTTAAAAAATCCAAATTGTGAGAAGCGATAATCATAGTAATACCCATATCTCTAACTGATTGTAATAGTTCCACAACGTCGACTATTGTTGCTACATCTAAACCAGACGTTGGCTCATCGCATAATAGAATCCTTGGATTCATCATTAAGCTTCTGGCAAGCGCAACCCGCTGTTTTTGCCCACCGGATAGATTACTAGGGTAATCATTTTTTTTAGAGGCAATACCCAAAGACTCAAGTAGTGAATCACTTTGATCCTGAGTTTTGTTTTTAAGTTTGGGAGCATATGTAAGATTTTCCCAGACAGTCATATGTGGGAAAAGTTGAAAATCCTGAAATACAAAACCAGTACTATCATTGCATTCAATGCTACCAGAATCTAAAACTTCGAGTTTTTGTATACAACGTAACAATGTTGATTTACCACTACCAGAAGGACCAGCAAGACCAACTATAGATTGTTCTATAATCAGGTTAATATTATTAAGTACTGGAATATTATTAAATAATTTACAAACATTATGCATTTTTATCATATATACCTTTCTGTTCAATCTTTTTGCCTATATATTCAATTAGTAATACAAGAGCGTAATAATAAGCCCCAGCAAGACAAAGTGGTATAAAATAAGTAAATTGTTCTGCTGCAAGCATTTGCGCAGAGCGCATAATATCAACACCACCAATAGTAGAGATTAATGCCGTTTCTTTAAGGAGTGCAATGATCTCATTTATCATTGCAGGAAGAATATTTTTAATAACTTGTGGTAATATAATATCTCTCCACATATAGAAACTAGGTATTTGTAAAGTTTTAGCTGCTTCAAACTGGTTTTTTGATATAGTTTCAATACCAGCTCGTAAAATCTCAGCAATATAAGCACAGCTATTTAGACCAAATGCTATAATGCCAGCACTAAATATGTTTAATTTAATTCCTGCAATGGTTGGAGTCATAAAATAAACAACACTTAACTGTAATATAAGGGGGGTGCCACGTATTACAGATATAATTCCATTAATTAATGGAATACAGATCTTATTATATCTGAGTACTGAAAATAACCCTCCTAGACTCATACCTAAAAGCAGTCCTCCAATCAATAATTTTAAAGTAAAGGCAAGGCCTGTTCCAACAAACAAGAAATTAGAAATTAATTCTTGCATCAGTTATCTCCTAGCCATTTTTCTGCTATCTTTTGTATTACACCTTTACTTTCTAAACTTTTTAACGCCTCGTTTATTTTATCCTTTAAATCAGATCCTTTATTCACAGCAATAGAATAACCATTATCTGACTTAGCGATGGCTGACCATGATAGACCAGGATTTTTTTTGCTAAATACTTTACCTTGGAATTCATCAATTAGGACGCTATCAACATGACCAGACTTTAATGTTTCTACAGCTTGATTATTATTGTCTATAGCAATAATTTGAGCTGTTGTAGGAACATGCTCTTTTAGCCAAATTTCCATGACAGTTCCTAGTTGAACGGCTATCTTCTTGTGAGTTGAGTTGTTTATACCGGCTATGGGTTTATTTTTGTGATATAGAATACCAAATTCCCCTGTATAATAACTATTTGAAAAATCAAAATTTTTTTCACGCTCTTCTGTGCTACCAATAGTAGATATAGCAGCATCTACAGAATTACTTTGCAATGCTGCAAATATAGTACTAAACTGCATATCTTTAAATATCGCTTCTTTACCTAACTCTTTTGCTACTAATTGAGCAAGCTCAATGTCAAAGCCAGTAAATTTACCATTTTCATAATATTCAAAAGGTGGATAATCTGCAGAAATTGCAAATCTAATGATATTATCGTGTTTATCTTCCTTGCATCCTGTTAATAGAATACTTATCGCTATAATAGCATTTAAAATGTATTTTTTCATATTACTAATTTATATTCATATTCTATTCATCTTGTGAATATAGACATTAAAAATTGAATAGTCAAGAAATAATGAATATAATTTCAAATATACTTATTACATATTCAATATGAGGAAAATGCATAATGCATGACAACACACTAGGTGAACATATTTTAAATATTATTCAAAATCATGAAATTTTAGAACAGAGCGATTTACAGACCTTACTCAAAAAAAGAGGGTATAACATTTCTCAGGCTACTTTATCAAGAAAATTGAAAGAACTTAAAATTGCCAAAGTTGCTGGTATGTATAAAGTAATTGACATCAACCAATATCGATTACCATTAATACTTAATATGCAAATTTCGGATTTTGGTTTAATAGTACTACACACTCAACCAGGACAAGCTAGCAGCCTAGCTTACTTTCTAGATCAGAAGTATGTTATTTATTCATTAAATAATAGCAAAAACATAGGAATTATAGGAACTATAGCAGGTGATGATACAGTATTATTGATCATCAAAAGTAAGGCTGAACTTAACAAAGTATTACAATCAATTTATGAAACATTTCCATATTTAAGTCCTGAATAAGAATGTTGTAAGTTAAAAATGTGATATAAAGGAGATGAGAGGGATTCCTTTGTTTAAATCTTTGTCTTCTTTTTTTCAATATACCTACATATCAGAATGGACAATTCATATAGAATCAGCATAGGTATTGCAAGCCCTACTTGGCTTAATACATCAGGTGGAGTTAAGATTGCAGCAATAATAAAAATTACCACTATTGCGATTCTACGTTTATTTGACAAACTTTGTGTAGTGAGTAACCCTACTCTCACCATCAATGTGAGTATTACTGGAATTTGAAATGCAGTGCCAAATGCAAACATAAATTGGAGAACGAGATCTAAATATTCGCTAACTGATGGCATAAACTCTATCGGTATATCGAAGGATTTACCACTGTGTTCGAAGTTGATAAAAAACTTCCAGGCTAAAGGAAATATATAGTAATAGACTACAGTAGCTCCCGTTACAAATAAAACCGGTGTTGCAATTAAGTATGGCAACAACACTGCCCTTTCACTTTTATATAACCCAGGTGCTAAGAACATATAGAATTGCCATGCAAACACAGGAAAAGAGAGCAAAAGTGCACTCATCATTGCAACTCTAAGATACACAAAAAATGCCTCCGTTAAGTCTGTGTAAATTAAAGAAAAACCTTTGCTATCTTTTGTTGCTTCTATTAAAGGTGCAAGTAAAAAACGGTATATATTTTCCTTAAAGTAGTAACAAAAACCAAAAGCAATGCAAAAAAATAGAAAGCAAAAGATAACTCTTTTTCTGAGTTCCGCAAAGTGCTCATAAAATGAGGCGTATTTGTTTGAGTTCCAGTTCATACTTTACTATAGCTCAATAATGCTATGTCTAACATTCTCAGCGAAAAAGCCCACTCATTGTCATACCACGCTGCAACCCTGCATATATCACCTGTAACATATGTACCAGTTAAATCCACAATTGCACTATAAGGGTTATGCACAAAGTCTATTGAAACTAAAGGTTCCGTACATATAGAAAGTACATTTGACATTGGAGAACCCTCTGTCATCCTAGTACCCTCTGATGTCATCCGAGTAGCTGACACTGGATTAGATTCCAGCGTCACGCGCTGGAATAACGTAGAAGAGAGAGCTGCATCCTTAAACATTTCATTGATTTCTTTAACGGTCGCTTTCTTATCAGTCGTAAATGTAAAATCAACCATAGAAACATTGCTAACTGGAACTCTGACGGCAGTGCCATCTAGCTTGCCCTTTAATTCAGGAATTATAGAACCAATTGTTTTTGCTGCCCCGGTTGTAGTTGGCACCATAGATAATCCGCAAGCTCTTGCTCTACGCAAATCTTTATGATTACCATCAAGAATATTTTGATCATTCGTGTAGGCATGTATAGTAGTCATAAAACCGCTTTTTATGCCTAAACCAGAATGTAGGACTTTCACAATCGGAGCAAGGCAATTTGTAGTGCAAGAACCTGCTGATATCACTTTATGCTCTTTTTCGAGCATATCGTCATTCACACCATAAACTATAGTGACATCAGCATCCGGAACTGGAGCAGAGACAATTACTTTCTCTGCATTGTGCCTTATTGCTTCTTCACGTTTATTGAATGCACCAGTACATTCAAGTATTACATCAACATTCCAAGGAACATTTTCAGGATTCCGTTCTCTATATAAAGAAAACTTTTTGCCATTTATAGAAATCCAATTTTGAGACTCATTAAAATCAATATCACCACTGAATTTGCCATGAACAGAATCATATTTAATCAAATGTGCATGCTGCTCAGCACCGAGCGATCCATTGATAGCTACAACTTCTATTTGCTCACTATACTTTTCTATTTCATAAATAGCACGCAATACACTTCTGCCTATTCTACCAAGACCATTAATTCCTACACGAATCGTCATCTCTTCATTCAAAAAATTTAATTATAGAGGATATCACTTGATATTTCATTTTATTCTTTTGACTGCTAATTGGCAGTTTTAACCTTAATATATTAATATTCACCTTGACTAAAGAACTATAATACTGTATCATTTTATCAATAGTATTGAAACTTTAATAGGAGGCTAATTATGTTATTACAGAGGATCATTGTAGATCAATTAGAAAAAATTTCAGGCCAATCATTTCTACACAAACTTGCTACCGATAAAGAATATTTTAAGGAAGTGTCAAGGTATTTGGAAGAAAATCATAAGATGAGCTTAGAAGAGTTTATAATTAGCGTTTATAGATCAAGTTGAGGAGATGTCAATTTTCGTGATTATAAGGATGAGGCAGCATTATATTCTGCATCAGAAAACGACAATCAAGACATGGTTCGTATTTTAACATCATGTGGTATAAGCATTGATGACTTTAATTGTGAAATTAGTAATAGAATACAGGAAAAATCTGAACAATCTAGGAGAATTTCATTAAGTAATAATGCTAATGTTTCACATATCTACGAAATAATACGCAGAATTACTAATATAAGAGATGCTTTCCAACATTTGGACCTTAGACACAGTGATAAGAGACCTTTTATTGTTGGGTGTATTACTAGCTTTGTGAGTTTGATGGCTATTAATGCTATTAAAGGTAATTACTATAATGGTCCTGGTAGTCTTACTTGCATTCCTGTTTTCCATGCCAACATGTCAAACTTTTCTGGTTTTACTACTGATAGAATTAATACCTTTGCTAGCTTTATTATTGGAACAATAGCATATAAGGCCGCACAAAACATTTCTACGTTAGTAAGAGATGTTTCTAGTTTACTCCATAATAGATTGGAAGTGCAAAAAAATGAATCAGAAATCGCTAGATATAAAAAAATACAAGAGAACGTTATCTCTATTCTGTCAGAAGTAAAAGTAGGATCAAATTTGTCTAGAGATATCAATTGTTGATGTTACCTGAGTACAGATTTTTCTCATATCTCAATACTTTCTAGACTGTTATTGAGTGCTTTCACATCTGAGTTTTCCTACTGTCATCCTAGCACGTGACGCTGGGATCTTTATTGCTTTCATAGTCTCATTTATTATTTTGTAACTAAAAAAAATACTTTCCCTTTTTAGAGAACTGCATATAATAGATTTGACATTGCAGTGCGTTGTGCAAACAAAATTCCCAACACTGCAGGAGGCTTTATGAATAAGAAATTTCTCTATTCACCGTTGTCAATAAAAAGCATAGGAGAAAACGGTGTATTTTCTGGTTATGCTAGCGTTTTTAATATAATTGATAAACAAAATGATCTGATATTGCCTGGGGCATTTAAGGAAAATTTAAACAGAAATAAAATAAAACTCCTTTGGCAGGATAATCCTGACGAACCTATAGGTAGTATCATAGATATTTATGAAGTTGATCATAAAAGCGGAGCTAGAGTGTTAAAACAAGTGGAATTATGGGAAGTCAGTTTGGTCACTTTTCCTGCAAACTTAGCTGCTCAGGTAATCAATGTGAAAAATCAGAACAATGAACAGGAAGTGTTAGCAAGAGCGATAGAAAAAGCAAATGCTGTACTTGCAGACATGTACATTTCTGCTTAAAGTGTATTAGGCGGGCAAAGACTTTACCATAATTTGACACCTGCGTTAGTATTTGTTTAACATTTATACTAATATATATAACTTTATTACTATTAAAATTTTCTGTAAATTAAAGTTAAAAAATAAGGTAATTTTATGCTAAATATTAATAATAAGGTTAATTATGAAATTAATATTAAGCGAAAGGAAAAAAAATACAGCTGGTCTACTGTATTTGCTTGGTTATATCTAAAAACGATTGGACGAATATTGCCCAAGAGATGGAATAGATGGGCAGAAAATATTTTGTACTACGATAAAACTACTGCACACAATGAAGTTCAAACTGATGCTTTTAAGACAATAGATGGAAGTGTTCAAGTTGACTTAAAACCTGAAGTTGTAGAGAAAGAGAGCCAAAGTGTAGTGATAAACAAAGATGGAGGGGTTCAGACTGATGGAGTAGCATTGATAACAGAGGAAGATGATGAAGCATTAGAAGAACAGCTGGGGGGCATAATAAATCAGGAATTAGAACTTGAACGTTTACAAAATGCTTCCTTAAAAGAAGAAAATAGAGAATTACGATCTGCAATTGAAGGACTTGAAAAGAGTTATAAGGGACTTACAGAAGATGCAGGCGAACAAGAAGAGGAACTAACCAAATACAAACAAGATAAAAAAGCAATGCGGGATAAAGTTGATGAACAACAGAAAACTATATTTGATCAATACATGATAATAAATGAAAGTCTGCAAGCACAAATAATAGAACTTAAGAGTAGGTTAAAGGACAAGGAGGATAAATTAATTCAATTGAATCAACAATGGCAAGCTAGCAAATTAGTTGCTTTACTTAAATCACAGACTGATAAATTGTGTCAGGCTAAAGACAAAAATACTGAATTAGAAAATAAAGTCAGTGACTTAGGTCATGAAAACAAAGCTCTACGATTAAGTGTGAATACATTGACTGCTCAATTGGGTGAAATGGAGAACTTGGGGAAGCAATTACAAAGTGTTCTAGAATCTAAACAACAATTGGAGATTGATTTAGAAGGTCAATTGAAAGCTGACACTAAGAAACTACAGGAAGCAAAAGAAGGTCAATTGGCTAAAAAGGCAGGTGCAGTGAGTACAGTATCTACTGCAAAATCAACTCTTTCAAAATTACGAAACTTGCCCAATAAGCTTTCTAGGGATAAGGGTCTCAATAACTTTTTATCTGGGAAAAACGAGGAGTTAAAAAAAGGTTTTCCTGAATTTAAAGAGAAACACTTTTGCTATAACGTGCTTAATGAAACTATAAAGTCTCTATCAAATCAAGATGATGGCAAATTTGAAAGCAGTAGGCTGCTTGAATTATTAGAAAGTAATTTGAAACAATCCGCAAGGGAGATCATAGAAGCTAAGGTTAAAGAAGTTGTCAACGAACATTGTAACATTGGAAAAAATATGGGTAAAGAACTACGAGATGACACGTTAAAAGCCAAGTTGTCACCTTCTGTTAGAAAATGCGTAAAAAAATTAGAATTTAACAAACAAGAAGGGGTAAATAAGATTGTAGGCTCTATCTTGCACAGCTTTAATAGCAAGAATAATAACGACTCAGGAGAATTGCTTAAAGAAATTGTTACAGGAAAATTAACAGAGGCTAAAATGAAATGTTTTTCAAATAAGATTCAAGAGTTACAACTGGCATTAAGCATAAGAGATAAATTTTTATCTCCAGATCAGGGAATGTGTAATCAAACTCAAGGAGGAGTAAACGAATATCAATTAACAGAAAAAGCTAAAAAAGAACATATACCTAATTCCTCTATGAGTTCCCCTAATATTGCAAGCATACATTCATTGAACAGTCAGAAAGCAGTTAGAATAGGCTCTTAGCATAAAGCACCAGCTCCTCTTTTGTTAAAGTGTAGGAGCTATCTTCCCAATGTTGTTTTAGCAATTCCAAGTTTCTACCTAAACTTTTTCCTGGCTGGTGACCTATACTTATTAAATCATCGCCAGATAAAGGAAATTTTGGAATATTGAATGTGTTAGCAAATGAAATGTATTCATCAACATTTTCTCCAGACTCAACACCACAAATTTTCACTAAATCACAATATAATTCTCTACCAAATAAAGATATGTATTTTTTTTGCTCTTTTTCTGAGAGTTCTGTTTTGATATCGTTGGATAGTAAAAATAGCAGCTTTTTCTTTTGCTTGTTTGAAAGACGTAGAAACATGATTATATATTCTCCAAGACTTAGCCTGTCATTTTTTTTAGTAGTCCTAAGGAGTAACGCTAATTTTACTAGCGCATCAGTGCCGAAAAGAAGTGACGAAGACAGAATTTCGCATTTTACTTCTTTTGGGATAATCTTTTGCAAAACATCAGATTCTTGCATGCTCTGAAGTGTTGGAAAAGGATCATTGCACTTCAGCAATTTAAGTATTTCATCTCTTATTCTCTCTCCAGAGAGGTTTTGGATCATATGCGAATGCTTTTTGCATACGCTTAGTATTTCATCACTCAAATCTCCGGCACATATTTTTGCATGAAAACGAAATGCTCTTAAAATACGTAGATAGTCTTCTTTAATTCTATCTTCAGCGTTGCCTATAAAGTTTAACCTTCGCGCCTTTAAATCCTCAATGCCATCAAAGTAGTCATATATATGGCCATGCTTATCTGCATACAGAGCGTTAAATGTAAAGTCACGCCTTGAAGCATCAGCTTGCCAATTATTAGTAAATTCTACTTTTGCATGCCTACCATCACATTTCACATCATGCCTTAGTGTCGTAATTTCAAAAGACCTCTGATTTAGAACCGCAGTGATAGTTCCATGTTTTAAGCCAGTTGGAATAGTTTTTATATTACGGAGTTTTAGCGCTTTAATCGTTTGATTGGGAAGCAAATTAGTAGCTAAATCGATGTCGTGGACATCACGACGCTGCAAAATTGAGTCTCTCACACACCCGCCGACAAGCCTAGCCTCACCACCAAATTCCTCTATGGCATCAATAATTAAACTAGTCTCATGGTCAACTTGCATTTAGGTTAGTACGTACTGCAAGTTCATATTATATGAAATGCTTGCAAAAGCCCTATATAAAAATATACAGGGCTATTAAGATTTTACAAGTTGTGGTGCTCGTTGTTGATGAAATGGTTCTGCCATCGATTCCGTACCACATCTTAGTAAACTTGAAGGGTTTTGCTGCTCTATGCGCTGCTTTATATCACTAACGCACTGCCCTACAACATCACCAATTTTTCCATCAGCATTTTCTGCCAATAACTTATCAAATCCCTTTTCAACCTCTGCTCTCTCAGAGATATCCTTTGAAAAGTTACAATACTCTAAGATCTCGTCTAGCTGCAGTTTTTTTGCTAATAGGAAATCTTCTTGCTCTTGTTTAAGTTTGGTTTCCTCTTGCAGTTGTTTTGCTAAACTTTTATTTCTATCAAGCAATGGTTCGAAATGCAATCCGCCTTTGTTTATTATATGCACAATACTACTATCACCATAATCAACTTTATTGTATTCACCTGCACTTTTTGAACCTGAATTGTCTATTAATTCATGCAAAGACAGATCTTGGTTATCAACAGTCTGGTTCTCTATAACATGTAGCTTTACCTTATACTTTTCACAAAGCATTCTGCCTTCAACGTCAGGATCACCCCACCTACTGTTACGCATAATGTCTGCTGTATAATCATCTACAGTTTCACTACGGTGCTGGCCATTGTTATCATGACTATTGACAATTGCATTTGTAAACCACTTTGGTGGATTCTTTTGCGCAAATTCCCTACAATCATTTCTTAATTTTTCGGCAGTAACTTGCTCTCCTGTCTGTTGTTCTAGACTTTGCCTGAACGAGTCAAAAAAACAGCTTCCATTACCAATTGCTTGTCCTACATAGAAATTGTCAGGGTAAGGGTTACTATTTAAAAGAGTTATTTCTTGCCCTGAGATCCTGGGCCTTTTTATTCCAACCTCAACATCATGAAAGTCACTTGGTAGTTTCCGTTTCTTAGCTGTAGTCATAGTTTTACCTTAATTTAAGCTATATATTACTATACCAACAAAATTGTCAATAAGCGACTAATTAAGTATAGCAGAAATTTTTAAATTATGCAATAGTTATAATTTTACATAGCAAATATGAGTTTTAACTGCGGTATAGTTGGGTTACCAAACATAGGAAAATCAACCTTATTTAATGCGCTTACAGAGTCAAGTGCAGCCGAAGCTGCAAATTATCCTTTTTGCACAATCGAGCCAAATATAGGCAAGATTTCGATAAAAGATCAACGTTTGAAACAAATCGCAGCAATTGCAGGCTCAGAGAAGGTAATCTACAACCAATTAGAAGTTGTAGATATTGCAGGTCTGGTAAAGGGTGCGAGCAAAGGCGAAGGGCTCGGCAATAAATTTTTAAGCCATATCAGAGAAGTTGATGCCATCGTTCATCTGCTCAGGTGCTTTACGGATGACGATATCAGCCATATACACAGTAAAATAGATCCAATATCAGATGCTGAAGTGGTAGAAATGGAATTAATCCTAGCTGATATTGATAGCATAGAAAAAAGGCTTCCTCAATTGGAAAAGAAAGCAAAGCAAGGTGATAAAGAGCTAAAGAGACAACTTGAATTAATGCAAGAGGTATTAGCTACTTTAAAATTAGGTAAACCTGCAAGAAGTTTGGAGAATATCAATGAAGATGAGATGAAGTTGCTTCAATTGCTGACAACAAAGCCCGTTATGTACGTTTGCAATGTTGAAGATACAAATGTTATAACTGGCAATGAATTATCTAAAAAGGTAGAGAGAATGGCAGAGGAAAATAAAAGCAAATTTTATTGCATTTCAGCAAAACTCGAAGCAGATATTGCAAATCTTGATAGTGAAGAGGAAAAACAGAGTTTTTTATCAGAATTTGGCTTACAAGAATCAGGCCTTGATGGAGTAGCGCGTATTATGTATGAAGTGCTGAGTATGATAACTTTCTTTACTGTGGGCCCCAAAGAAGCACGGGCATGGCCAGTAAAAATAGGGTCAACAGCCGATAAAGCAGCAGGTGTAATCCACACTGATTTTGAGAAAGGCTTTATAAAAGCAGAGACAATAAGCTTTGCAGACTACATAAAGTATGGAAGTGAATCAGCTTGCAAAGACGCAGGAAAAATTCGCTTTGAAGGCAGAGATTACATCGTGCAAGATGGTGATATAATGCACTTTAGGTTTAATGTGTAGTTTATTATGCAGCCACTTATTTAAAGTTAAGTTTTCTGGATCCCAGTGTCTGGGCACTGGGATGACAAGAAAGGGAGCACTGGAATTTTTGTTTCAATATTTGTACATTAGCCATGCATCTGAACAGATACCTCCCCTAAACGGATACACTGTAGAAGGATAGTTTCTTCTCCCCAGTAAAGACTAGATTCCAAACTGGAATGACAGCAGTCCTACGTCATACCGCGATTCATTCCATAGCTGTACGAACATTCATTTTTGAAGGTAAATTGCACAGCAAATGGTCAGTGCTTGGCACTGGAATAACGTCCTCCTTTGTCATCCCAGTGCCCAGACACTGGGATCCAGTTTTCCATATAATCTCATCGAAAATGTTGTAACCACTTTCTATGCTAGTTTGCTTGCTTACAAGCAAACTTTTCTGGATCCAAGTAGTCTGGGCACTGGGATGACGAGAAAGGAGCACTGGGATGACATCCTCCCTAGCGGAGATTGCTCTCAAATCACAATGTTCGTACAGTAAGCACTGACCACTTTGCTTCAATATTTGCGATGCCCCTGAACAGATACAAAAAATCTATTGTTTTTTTATAAATTAAATCCTAAGGCATTTTTTACTGTAGATTAATCATTTGATTATAGTATCATTTTAATTAAGCTTATGCTTGGGATATTTATGAAAAATATTTTATATTTTATATTATTAGCTGTTGTATTCGGATCACTGAGCCTATTTGCTGTAGAGCAATTTGAAGAAAAGAAAATTGAATCAGTTCATAAAAACGAAAATGTAGGTGTAAGGAAGCAAGATAGCACAAATCAAAAAGATGAGTTAAAAAGCAACGTCGATGCTAAACAAACACAAGAGGCTGAGAGCAAAAGATTAGACGGCACTACCGATAAAGAGAAACTGCAACACAACGAGAACAAAGCTTTCGTGGTTGAAAAAACTATAAGTGAAGGTGAAAGGATTGATAAAGATTTGCCAAATGACCAGCTAGAAGGAAGCACAGACAAATTTGCTCAAAATTTACTAAATGTGGCCAATAAAGAAGTGAATAAAGATTTGAAACCAGAGCCTTTGCCTTTAAGTGCTGATTTAAATGAGAATACAGCTAACCCGCAAAAAAATCTACAAGCTGATCAGAAGATTGATATAAAAGATAATGAACTTTCAAAAAGTGATGCGAGTCAATTATTAGAGGGAAAAAAAGAAAAAGTAGAGAATCAGTCTGAAGAAAAAAAAGTGAAAGAAACAAACAGTAATTCCAAGGACCGCAATAGAGTAAAACCTATAACTAAAAAAGATGAAGAAGAGCAAAGTGAAAAGAAAAGTTTACAAAAATGGACAAAGCTAAACAGAGAACCAATAAAAGAATGGGGTCATAAAGACATACAAAGCAAGTCAATATATAAACGACAATATGATAGCCTTAATGAGCATCTTCCTACAACTGTGTTTATTGATGATTACAGTAAGCAATTTTTTTACTGCATTAAGAAGAACAACTTAACTTGCTTAAGAGGAGTAATAAGTAAGCTAGAAAAAATTGGATTAACAATTCAAGAGATACTAAGGTTTAGAAATAAATTGGGTGATACTCCTCTCATTTATTCAGTTAAACAAGGTGAGGTAGACATAGTGCGCTTTCTCTTATTACAAGGTGCTGATCTTAGAGTAGTTAACAATAATTTTCAATCCCCAATTGATATAGCAATCGAAAAAAAGCAGATCAATATAATAAATGCGATTGCCGAAATGATGCCACATCTTTTGGAGGATAGAAAAATAGACAATAAAGAAAGCTCAGCAATGTACGATTGGGCTGTGAAAACGAAAGAAATACAGTGCGATAAGCAAGATGATTAGATTTTTGATATTAATTTTAGTTGGTCATTTATGTTATGGAAACGAAACAAATGATGAAAAAAATCAGATTAGTGATTTTTTAAACGCTTTGCGTGATGCAAAATACGTATCTTACAGTAAAAAAGACTTTGCTGAATTTTTGGTGCAGTGCCACAAAGAGGGCGTGCCAGAAGATTTTAAGAAAGGTTTTGGTTCTAACTTAAATGGAGCTAATTTTAACCAACTGTACCTAAGTAAATCTGTTTTTGATGGAGTAAGTCTGATTGGTGCCGATTTTTCTAACACCGATTTATCCGATGTGTCTTTCATTGATGTTGATTTACGTGGTGCTAATTTTTCCAATGCTAATTTACATGGCATTAAAATAAAAGGTACAAATTTGAGTTTTACAAAATTTGTTTCTGCAAACTTAACAGATATCGTATTTGATCAGTCTAATGTTAGTTATGCTGATTTTATCAGTTCCGATCTCAAAAAAGTAAGTATGCACAACGTAATTGGTTTGCATACTAATTTCTCGAATGTGAAAATGAATTTCTCCAACTTATCAAACTCGAATGTTAGCCACGTAAATTTTAGTGATAGTGAAATAAACGATACTGTTATGCAGAAAAACAACCTTGATAATGCAAGTTTCTTTGGAGTGGATGCATATAAATTAAAGATACAATTTTCTTCATTAAAAAATGCTAACATATATGGTGCAGAGTTAAAAGAATCAGACTTTACAGGTAGCAATCTTTCCGCTGCCTACCTTAATTCTTCTATCATAATTAACAGTAACTTCGACGAAACTAATTTAAGCAACACACAAATTTCCTATGTGAATGACGATAATTCAAGTTTTGTTCAATCTATACTAAATGGTTCCAAGATAAAGCATACATATGTTTCTGAAGCAAATCTTCAGGATGCTGATTTATCCAATATTGATTTTAGTTTTAGTGAACTGCATCAAGTTAATGTCTCTAATGCTGACATTCGTCACGGAAAGTTTCATAATACTAAAGTTGCGAATTCTAACATGAATGGCTCATTTTTTGACCATTCACTATTCACCTCTGCGAAGATAGAAGATTCAGATCTTTCTACAACTTCAATGTATAAGATAAAAATCCAAGACTCTCAAGTTTATAACAGTACACTTTCTCGCCATAATATTGATTCCAGTGAAATAGAAAATTCAACATTCTTTAATTTATTAGCTGATAATTCGAGTTGGTCCAATTTAAAAGTAACTAATTCAAATTTTATTGAAAGCGATTTCAGATCTTCTTTGCTTCACGCTAATGCCTTTAGGAAAACTAGTTTTTTTCTTAGCAATTTGAGTAATTCAACAATTAGTGATATGTCTTTTCACTCTTCAAGCATATATAAAAGTTCAGTTGCTGATGTTCACTTAACAGGTTGCAAATTTGATAATTCAATTTTGATTGACAATCAAGGGCAGGAGAAACTCACAGGTTCAGAAAATGCTATAACTTCAATTGAAGATTTGCAAGAGAAAATATCACAGGGTGAAAAATTTAATGTAAATTATTCTTACTTTGAATTTAAGGATATGAATTTAGAAAATGCTGATTTTTCTAATTCAACATTGAGTAGAGCAAAGTTTGTAAACGTTAATTTGAATAAGGCAAATTTTGAAAAAACCGATTTGCGCTATACTGTCTTTGATAACTCTTCTCTTATTGGCACCAACTTATCAAATTCTAATTTAGAAGGTTCTAGCTTTTTAAACTCTGATCCAAAAAGCACCATGTTAAAAAATGCAAAGAAAAATGACCGTAAAAAGTGAGGGCGTATTATTGGTTCTATCCTCCCCTTCTGGAGCTGGAAAAACTACTATATCAGCAAAATTACTTGAGCAATCAACTAATTTAGTTAGGTCTGTTTCTATGACTACACGCAAGCCTCGCCCCGGCGAAATAAATGGAAAAGACTATTTTTTCGTTACCGAAGAAAAATTTCACGAGTTATGCAAAGCTGGCCAAATGCTTGAATACGCCAAAGTTTTTGAGAATTTTTATGGTATACCAAGAAATTTTATAGAGCAAAACTTAAGCAATGGAATAAGCGTTTTACTAAGCATAGACTGGCAAGGAGCATTTCACTTATTCAAGCTCATGAGAAAAAAAGTTGTGAGTGTTTTTATACTTCCCCCTTCAATGGAAGAGCTTAGGTTGCGTTTGCAAAAGCGTAATAGTGATGATGCAAGCGAAATAGAGCGCAGATTAGCCGCAGCTCAAAAAGAGATAAGCAAACGTGATAAATATGATTATGTAATAATCAATGATGATATTGATAAAAGTGTAGAAGAGATAAGCTCCATACTAAATAAAGAAAGACTTAAAAAACTAAAAGAAAAACCAAGTCCGGAAGACTGATAAAAACATCAATTTGGATATTTGCAGCTATAGTTTCTTATCCTATTTTAGCCAATAGCACGTTTCGCAGTTTAGCTATATTTATTATTTTTTAAGACAAAATGGTTAAAATAGTAGACAACTGTTCAAGTGAGGTTTAACTATGACGGCAAATTTTCTCACAGAAATTAATTTTCTGCCTTTCCACCTATATTTTGATCACATATACAACGTTTAGCTCAATTTAAAAGTCAAACTTCTTGGTTGTTAGTTTAGTGCTGACAACTTAAATAGCTTTTAATATTGAGGTTTTAGTATGGGTATAGATATAACTGCACTAACTACTAATGCAGATAAATTAGGTGAATGCATAGATAAAAATAAAAAGCAAGAGCAGGATAGAAAAGACGAGCAATTGTATGGCATTATAGAGAGAAAGGTAAAAAAAGAAGAACACAAGCGTGAAAAACCAAGAGGTCAAGATGGAACCCTCAAGAAGTGTAAAAGGTTATTTGAAAAAGATGCTAGTCCTGAAGTATTAACTAAATTAGAAGAATCACTTAGAGCATGTCTTCAAAATAAGTAGAAAAGAGGTAAGAAGTGTGGTATAAGATAAATTTTAAATGTACCTAAGCGACATAAGTGACAAAGAATGGAAAATAATAGAGCCATATTTTGAAGCCAAAAAGACCGGCAGACCAAGAAAATATAATATTAGAACAATTATTAATGCAATCCGCTATGTGATGAAAACAGGCTGTCAATGGAGACAACTACCTAAAGATTTTCCACCATGGAAAACTGTGTATAGCTGTAATTCGCGCTTGAAAAAAAGTGGAATATGGCAAGAAATTCATGATTTTCTAGTTAAAAAAGTAAGAGAGATAATTGGTAAGAATGAAACTCCATCAGTTGGAATAATAGACAGCCAGTCAGTAAAAACGACTCAAAAAGGGGATCTAGAGGATACGATGCTGGAAAGAAAATAAAGGGCAGAAAACGCCATATTATTGTGGATACTGTGGGTCTTGTAATTGCTGCTGAAGTACACAGTGCAAGTATTCAAGATCGTGATAGTGCTCTAAATCTTTTTGCCCAAGCTAAATGCAAAGTTCCAACTTTACGTAAGTTTTTTGCTGATCAAGGGTACATAGGTAAATTACAAAACAGATGCTTATTGGAAACGGGATGTTTATTAACGATTGCCAAGAAAATAGTTGATACAGGATTTCAAGTTATTCCCAAACGTTGGATTGTTGAGAGAACTTTTGCCTGGCTTTCCAATTTCAGGCGCATGAGTAAAGATTACGAGCATTCTCCTCTTATCTCAAAAAACAATATCTTCTTTAATATGATCACTATTATGCTTCACAAATTAGCTCATTCTTCAGTTTGAAGACATGCTCTTAGTGAACAAGAAAAATATTATAGGTATTATGTCCAATGCTTCCTTCCAGTGCTAGATAAAGCAATAGAACGATCGAAAAAAATATCAAATGAAACAAAAGAGCGAGTAAAGCAAGCAATTTCAGAAATTACTTATAATAGCAGATATTGTTTTACCCACAACCGTAGGGACAGCGAAACAGAGAGTGGCTACGGCAGTGATGTTGAAGATGATCATGAAGTAGAAATAAGCAACGAAATAACAAATAACAATGCTCTACTACTAAAAGCGATCAAAAATGGAAATAACAGGAAATTTAGAAAATATCTAAAAGATTGTACGGATATTAGCAGCATAAAAGCTGAAGAAGGGAAAAATATTTTACACCTCATTGCGTCGTTGGAAAAGAAACAGAAATGCAAGTTTCTGGGTACCCTAATAAAAACGGTCACCAAGGAAGATTTAGCACAACTTGTTGATAGTGAAAATCAGGACGAAAAAACTCCTCTTCAGGTGGCACTAATTAACAAGGTAACAAAAGAAAAACATGAGTCTAATACAATTCGAAGTAACGATAACACACTTAAGTTTCTTACAAAATTGTTAGAGCATGGAGCCAGCTCTGATAATTTAGAATTATCTACAGAAGAATTACAAAACTTAAAAGAGGAGCAAAAGACATACTACCGTAATTTCTTAGAAAAATTAGCAGAGCAAGGAAAGAAATCTAAATTAAAGCCAGAAATAAGAATCAATACAGAAGCAAAAATTAAAGAAATTATACCACATACCATAAATACTCCAGATAGTAATGATAATTATCTATTACATCCAGTAATTAAAAATAGTGATAAAAAACTTTTTAAAGAACTATTGGAAAAAGGGGCGGATATTAGCCTTAAAGACACAGATGGTAATAATGCTCTACACTTGATTGTTAAACCTGAAACAAAACAAAAACTTGAACTTCTCAATATATTGCTAGAAGCAGGTCAAAAAGAGCAATTTATAAAAGCTGTAAATGATAAAAACAAAGAAGGGCAAACACCGCTCTATCAACTACTCCAGCGCATACAAGAAAAGAGTAAAGAGCCTTCATTGAAAAATAAAATAAAATAAAAAATGTAGTAAAAAAAGAATTTAAGGATACTGGCAGGTATAAAACCTTAGAGTTATTTCTACAAAATGGTGCAGATATTACTGTGCAAGATAAAGATGAAAAAAATGCTCTGCACTATATTGCTTCATTCAAAGGAGAACAAAAAGTTGCATGTTTGAAGTTGACTTTAGGTAAGGATGAATTTAGTAAGGCTATAAATGCTGTTAACGGGAAAGAGCAAATACCTCTTCATCAGTTGCTTCAGCATATAAAAGAAAAGAATGAGGATCGATCATGTACAGATAGAAAATTTGAAAAAACAAATAGATATAAAGCCTTAGAGTTATTTTTACAAAGCGGTGCAGATATTACTGTGCAAGATAAAGATGAAAAAAATGCTCTGCACTATATTGCTTTACTAAAAGGAGAACAAAAAGTTACATGTTTAGAGTTGATTTCAAATAAAGATGATGCTGTAAATACTACTAACAAGGAAGGGCAAACACCGCTCCATCAGGTACTCCAGCGCATACAAGAAAAGAGTAAAGAACCTTCATTGAAAAATAAAATAAAGAATGTAATAAAAAAAGAATTTAAGGATACTGGCAGGTATAAAACCTTAGAGTTATTTCTACAAAATGGTGCAGATATTACTGTGCAAGATAAAGATGGAAAAAATGCTCTGCACTATATTGCTTCATTCAAAGGAGAACAAAAAGTTACATGTTTGGAATTGATTTTAGGTTTAGTAAAAAATGGAACAATATCTAAAGATAAATTAGGTAAAGCTATAAATGCTAAGAATGGAGAAGGGAACACACCCCTAGAATTGGCATTAAAGAAAAAAGCAGAAAAAAGAAGTATCGAACACCTATTGCAAGGAACAATTTTTGATACAGCAACTGCTTATGACAATACAACAAAATTTTGTACAATGCTGCTAGAAATAGGCGCTGATCCCTGTTCTCTGGAGCTGAAAGATCCAAAATTCCATACTAAAAAGTACTATTTAACTTTACGAGATCTAAAAGATTATTCAGGGACTCCACAGAAAGCACAGGAGAAAGCTAAAGAACTAAAAGAGAAGCTTGAAGAAAAATACCACTGTGGAACTGCTTCGAAAAAATGCAAGTCTGGCATTAAAAAGCTAGGTTCTGCTATAAAGAAAACAGGATCTGCTGTAGCAGGATTCATAGATCCAGCAAAAAGGACCCGCGAATTGTTAGCAATCACGATAACGATTACTGTTATTGCAATGGTAACATTTGCTTTCTTTCAGGGTCAAATGGCAATTGGAGCAGCCATTCCTATCATAGCTACTGCTGGAGTTATATGCCTTACTTTAACTTTAGGATTTAGTGGTATTAAGAAACTTTTTGAAAAATCAACCAACAAAGCACAGGACACATTTAACGACAAAAACCGCTCTAATTCAACAACAGAGCAGAATCAAGCTTCGAAGAACCTTGTTAATAATGATCAACAGAATTTAAGGAATGAGACTAAAAATCAAGCAGTACAAGAATCACCAAATCAATCAGAGCATACTGAGAGTCCTCCAGACACTAAAATGAGTGCCATATCAATAATGAACTCGTTGAAAAATTGTGTAGGGATAGTGTAACTAGTAAACCCTCTTCTCTGGCGCTATGAAATCAATCTCACCGCTCAGAGTTTTTTCAGCCACTTTTTTATAATCAATTTTTACGTTAATTTGCCCTTTCTTTTCTTCAAGCCACGCTATAGTGTGCTTCATCCAGTTTTTGTCATCACGTTCAGGAAAGTCTTCACGAGCATGGGCACCTCTGCTTTCCTCGCGATTAGCTGCGCATTCCATGGTAATAACCGCTTGTGGGATCATGTTAGCAAGCTCCAGTGCTTCAACTAAATCACTATTCCACATCATACTGCGATCCTCAAGTGAAATATCAGGCATCATTTTTGCTACCTTTTTTATAGCTTTTTTGCCTTCTTCTAAAACTTCAGCAACACGGAACACTGATGCGTACTTTTGCATAGTGTTCTGCATTTCGCTGCGTATTTTTGCTACTTTTAGCCCACCGGAGGCAAATCGCATTTTATTAAATCTATCTACTATCCAGTCTGTGCAGTCTGAATGCAATTTTTTATGTGGTGTACCGGATTTTAGTTTCTCTCTTGCTCTGAGCGCTGCAGCTCTACCAAAAACCACAAGATCAAGAAGCGAGTTAGAACCAAGTCGATTTGCACCGTGCACAGAAACACATGCAGCTTCTCCAATTGCAAATAGTCCATCTACCACTTCTTCCTTATCTTGCTTCAGCGTGATCACTTCTCCATAATAATTGGTTGGAATGCCACCCATGTTATAGTGAACAGTCGGAATGACCGGTATTGGATCTTTAGTGACATCAACTCCAGCAAAAGTTCTTGCGGTTTCGCTGATGCCCGGCAATCTGAGTTTTATTACTTCCGGATCAAGATGCGCTATAGTTAAATACATATGATCTTTTTTTGGTCCAACCCCCCTTCCCTCTCTAATTTCAATTGTTATTGCGCGACTTACCACATCACGGGAAGCTAAATCTCTTGCTTTTGGTGCGTAACGTTCCATAAACTTCTCGCCCTGAGAATTAACGAGGTACCCCCCTTCACCACGGCATCCTTCTGTCATCAGGCACCCTGAGCCATATATTCCTGTTGGATGAAATTGTATAAATTCCATATCTTCAAGTGGTAATCCAGCCCTTACTACCATGCCATTACCATCACCTGTGCAGGTATGCGCACTTGTTGCAGAGAAATAAACACGTCCATATCCACCTGTTGCTAACACCACTCTATGCGCACGAAATCTATGTAATGTGCCGTCGCATAGCGACCAAGCAAGAACTCCGCAGCATGCTCCGGCTTCGCTATCCATAATTAAATCAATCACAAAGTATTCAACAAAAAATTCAGCGTTGAATTTAAGACACTGCTGATATAGAGTGTGAAGGATTGCGTGCCCAGTCTTATCTGCTGCCGCACAAGTGCGCTGCGCTGATTTTCCTTTACCAAAGTGAGTTGTCATTCCACCAAAGGAACGCTGGTATATTTTGCCATCTTCTGTACGAGAAAAAGGTACGCCAAAATTTTCAAGTTCAATAACAGCTTTAGCAGCGTTTTTACACATATATTCTATTGCATCTTGATCACCAAGCCAGTCTGAACCTTTTATTGTGTCATATGCATGCCAGCGCCAATCGTCTTCACCGATATTACCTAAAGCTGCACTAATTCCGCCTTGTGCTGCAACTGTATGACTTCGTGTAGGGAAAATTTTAGAAATGCAGGCAACTGAAAAATTAGTTGCAGCCATCCCAAGCGTTGCTCTGAGACCTGCTCCACCTGCACCTACTACTACCACATCATACTCATGTTCTATGATCTCATACGCTGACTTATCCATATTTACTGATTTTATCATTACAGGCTTATGATATCACAGAAGTAGAAAAAATCTATACAAGTTTTCTATAGTTAAGACGTCATGCCGCCGCGGCGCTAACAAGTAGCGGGATGACGGTTGTCGGGGTATCATGAAAGTAGCTGACACTTGGGGTCTATGTTTTTTCTGGTCACACGTACAGCTGTACGAACATTGTGCTACTAGTAGGGTGTCATGCCAGCGCTTGACACTGGCATCCAGGAATTTTATTGAGTTGGTGAGTATAAAAGTAGCTGTTTTATGTTAAAATACGACGGTTTCGATGAGATTATATGGAAAACTGGATTCCAGTGTCAAGCACTGGAATGACATCACAGAGGCACTGGAATGACACCTCTCTTGGGCTCTTTTAGCTATAAACATTAAGAAATTTACCAAACGAAAAAAAAGGCAAAAGAAGCCCCGTGGTTATTATCCGCTTTAAAATATTGGCGTTTTTTATGTTTTAAACGCTTGACAAGCGAAATTCAGCTGCTTTTAATTGCAACTAACTTACGCTACAAATGTTTAAGAAATTTACTAAGCAGAAAAAAAGACAAAGAATCCCCGAGTTAGCTAGTCTTTTACTATCTCTGTCGAGTATTGGCATTTTTTGATGTCTTGTAACGCTTTATAAGCGCGTTCAGCTTATTTAGATAAAAATCTAGATGTAGATGAAGTTTTGTAAAGACATACAGTATCTATATACTGCAAAAAATTGAACATAAGACGCCGATACATTAAGTAATCCTTACCTTTTAATCTGCAGATTGGCGAAAGCAAATACAATAGCTCCAGTTTCATGATAAGGGGGCTGGCGAAGGATGTCAAGTAATTTTCTTATTTCATTTAAATTGCTTGTAACCTTCTTATACACTCATCTTTACCAAGAATCACCATGATATCAATGATTCCAGGTGCATCCATTACTCCAGTTATAGGGGCGCGTAATGAGTGGTATACATCGCTTATTTTCATATCGTGCAATTTTGCACATTCCTTGATCTGAGAAGATAAAAAACCCTTATTCCAATTTTCATCACCTATCTTTGACAGAAATGACGCGAGTAACTTGATTATATCGAGGTTAGATTTGACAATTTGCTCAGCCTCTTCACTTAAATCAAGTGGCGGATCTTGAATATAAAACTTTGCTAAATCCAGCAGTTCGGTCAGGTAGTTTGCTCTTTTTTTTAGCTCTGTCAGTCCCTGCAGTAAATAGCCCTTTTTTTTGTCAGTTAGAGTATTTTCTCTAAGCATTAGAGTCAGAATATCTTCATTGCTCATATTACTAATATAGTGGTTATTCAAATGCTCCAGTTTTTTGAAATCGAGCCGTGCAGGTGAACGACCAATACTTTCTAAATTAAACCACTCTATTGCTTGCTCATCGCTAATAATCTCATCGTTACCGTGACTCCAGCCAAGTCTCAGCAAGTAATTACGCATCGCTTTTGGCAATATTCCCATCTTTTCATAATCGCAAACGCTTGTGGCACCATGCCTTTTGGATAGCTTATTCCCATCTTCCCCATGGATAAGCGGCACATGTGCAAAGCGTGGAATGTCAAAATCAAGAGCCTGGTATATTAGCAGATGTTTAAAGGTATTAGTGAGATGGTCAGAGCCACGTATTATATCAGTTATTCCAGCATCATGATCGTCAACTACTACGGCAAAAATATATGTTGGAGTGTTGTCAGAGCGTAAGATCACTATATCATCAAGCTGGTTGCTATTTACTTTGATTTGGCCGTATATTTTATCATCAATAACGATCTCTTGCGAATCTGGCACTTTAAAGCGGACAACTGACCTCACACCCGATGTCATTCCAGCGCGTGACCACATATTTTCTTCTGGATCCCAGTGTCGGCTACTTGGATGACAAGAAGGAGGTTTTGTAGTACATTTATGCTTGTATATCTTGCCCTCTTCTCTTGCTTTTATTTTCTTTTCTGCAACTTCATCCTCAGGGCAATAACAGTGATACGCCCTACCCTTCTCAACTAAAAGGTTTGCTACTTCTTTATGCCGCTCTATTCTTTTTGACTGATATACTATTTCCCCATCATAGCTCACACCGAGCCATCTTAGCCCTTCTATAATTGCATCAATTGCTTCTTTCGTTGAACGTTTTCTGTCGGTGTCCTCAATTCTTAGCAAAAACCTGCCACCATGATGCTTTGCATAGAGCCAATTAAATAACGCAGTGCGGGCCCCACCAATGTGCAAAAACCCTGTTGGTGATGGAGCGAATCTCGTGACTATACCTGGCATATTTGTCCGTTACAGTAATATAAATGATGATAGCTAAAATTTATGTTTGTAACAATTTAGAATTTATTTATTCTGAGAGATAAAATTTTATTTATTTTTCATAAATTGTGTTGTATAGTTTAGTATTGGTTGAATATAGCGAGGTGAATTATGGATGGACTTGTAGATATAGCAAAATTGCTTTCAGATAATGAAGCTAATATCAATTGGCGTTACACCGGCCCTTTTGATAAAACAAAACAAAGAATACAGGCAGATAATCTCCTGCATTTAGCTGCAAGAATACAAAACAAAGGTAAATTTGTAGACATTTGTAAGAAGAACATTGCTTCTGTAACTGCGCATAATAGGTATGGAGATAATCCATTTCATGAAGCAGCAAGAAGTGGAATTTTGCTGCCTGCAGTACAAGAGATTGTGAATGACTTAGAGAAGGAAGCTAATAACAAAATTACGAAAGCAGCAGAAGCTGGAGATCGGAAAGAAGTAAGCAGATTGAAAGAGGAACTCAAATGTAATAAAAAATATATTAAAGATGCGCTCTGCAGTAAAGGCTATGCTTTTAATAAGAAGAGGGAAACTCCTCTTTATTACTTAAATGCTGCACAACAGAAAGAAATTAAGCAAATCGCAGGCATAAAAGACAGCTTTATATGTAACCAGAAGTTTCACCTGTGCTTATGTATAATAGGAGCGATAGCATGTATCGCTGCTTTATGTTTGTCTTTATACTTTTTATTTTTAGTTTCTCAATCTTTTGCACTAAGCTCGATGGTTGCAATAGCTTCTGGCGGAGTCACATACCTGTCAGTTAAAGCATGTAGCGAGATACATGCCTTGCATAACGAAAGCACTTTAGTGGAAAATGCTAATGTACAACTTGCAGGAGAAAGTTTAGGTGTTTGATGAAGCTAGAAATTACTTGCAGGCAATGATATAGAAATTTACTTTCTTAACTTCAGAAAGTATACTCATACGATGACGGAAAAGAAGTACAGTAAGATTTTAATAGCAAACAGAGGAGAGATTGCCTGCAGGATTATCAGAACTGCTCGTAGGATGGGTATATCTTGTGTGTGCATATACTCGGATGCAGATGTAAATTCTGTGCATGTAAGACAAGCAGATGAGTCAAGATATATCGGCCCTTCGCCATCTTGCCTCAGTTATTTAAACATTGAAAAAATATGTGAAGTAGCAGTTGAAACAGGTGCTGAGGCAGTTCATCCTGGCTATGGTTTTTTAGCAGAGAATCCAGATTTTCCACGTGCTCTTCAAAAACATAATATAGACTTCATCGGTCCCAGTGCAGAAACAATAGAAGTTACAGCCAACAAAATAACAGCAAAAGAAGCTGCAAGAAAAGCTGGAGTGAATGTAGTGCCAGGATATATGGGTAAGATCAGCGATGCTGCCCACGCAGCTCAAGTTGCTGAAGAGATCGGTTTTCCCGTTATGCTTAAAGCTGCATCAGGCGGTGGTGGCAAGGGAATGCGAATTGTAAATTCCAAAAAAGAAATTGAACTAGCGTTCACATCAGCAACAAATGAAGCAGAGAAAAGTTTTAAGGATGGCAGTATCTTTATAGAGAAATATATAGAATTACCAAGACATATCGAAATACAAATCATAGCGGATAAATATGGCAATATAGTATGTCTTGGAGAGAGGGGGTGCTCAATACAAAGGAATAATCAGAAAATAATGGAAGAAACGCCAAGTCCATTTATTAGTGAAGAAGTAAGACAAAAAATGTATGCCCAATGTGTTTCTTTAGCAAAGCAAGTTGGCTATTTTTCAGCAGGTACTGTTGAGTTTGTTGTAGATAAAGACCAAAACTTCTATTTTCTTGAGGTAAATACGAGATTACAAGTTGAGCATCCAGTAACAGAATTTATAACTGGAATAGACATAGTAGAAGAAATGATTAGAACTTCCTGTGGAGAAAAATTAAGGTTCAGTCAGGATGATATTAAACTTACTGGTTCTGCAATAGAAAGTAGAATTTGCGCTGAAGACCCATCGAAGAAATTTTTCCCTTCCAGCGGAAGAATAAAATATTACGATAAACCGGGTGAAAATGATTATGTAAGAATAGATGATGGAGTTGCTGCAGGTTCAGAAATTAGCATGTTCTATGATTCGATGATTGCCAAAGTGATAACATATGGAAAAGATAGAGTAGAAGCGATCAGCAGAATGCAAAAAGCATTGTCTGAATGCTATATAGAAGGAGTAACAAATAATATAGAATTTCTAGAATCCATCTTCCATCACCCAAATTTTATCGCAGCAAAGCTCCATACGAGATTCATTCCAGATCATTACCCTAGTGGGTTTCACGGCGATTTTGTTACAGAGGAGTATATTAAAATATTTATTTTCACTGCGTTATATGTTCATTTGGAAAATGAAGAAAGGTACCATCATAAAGCAGTGAATGAAACATCTCAGGTGTCATTCCAGTGCGTGACACTGGAATCTAGTAAAAAAGAAGGGGCACCAGTATCAGCTACTCGGATGGCAGGTAACCGTGCAAGAGATTTATTCATAGTGAATATAAATGACAATGAGTACTCCGTAAATGCAAAATACCAAGATAATATATTAATAACGGTATATAATCACAATAAATACTCCGTTATAGGCAAGTGGAAATCAAGTTATAGATTGCTATATATCACAATTAATGACGATACCAATATAGCACTTAAAATAGAAAGACAAGGCAGCAAGTACTTCATAAGACATGCAGGTATGAAAGCTGAGTGTTGTATATTAAAACCTCATGTAGCTGAATTAAGTAAGTTAATGCTAAATAATGAAACAGAAGGGATTTCAGTAGATGCTGTAAAATCCCCAATATCTGGCTTATTAGTTAAATTACACGTAAATGTAGGAGATCAGGTAGAAATAGGACAACCTTTATTTGTTGTGGAAGCGATGAAAATGGAAAATATTATATGTGCTGAAGCAGCAATGGTGATAAAAAATATTCCCATTCAAGAAGGAAAAAATGTGCAGATTGGTGATGTAGTCTGCTTCCTTAAATAACACAAGAAGTATAAACTTGACCCAAACAAGATAAATGAAAACACTTGATGAGCTATGGCAATGGCTATCGGTATGTGCAATAATAGAGTAATTACACCTAAAATGATCTGAATGACGACGGAGAGCAGCATAATATATACCGGTTTTATGCTAGCATTTTTTACTGTGAGTATTACTACCAAAGTTAGTATTAGCAATGCCAGTGCTCGATGTATAAATTGCACTGTCGCTCTGTTCTCAAAGATATTCAGCCATATAGGCTGTAAGAAAAATAAATCTTCTGGAACGATTTGTCCGCCCATTAGTGGAAAGGTATTGTAAATCAAACCAGCATTTAATCCCGCAACAAACGCACCGAAAATTATTTGTATTACAATTAGGGCCAAAATCATCCCTGTATAGTGTATAGTGTCACTACTAATCTTAAGTTTAGTTTGCTTTGGCCTGATTTGGTAATCAAAAAATTGATATGACAATAATGCAAAGATAATTAATGCTAATAATAAGTGAAGTGCAAGCCTATAGTGGCTAACATGAGGTTCAGTTACTAAACCACTTTTAACCATATACCAACCAGCAAAAGCTTGTAAAGCTCCAAATAATAATGCCATAAATAGCTTTATTACTACTTTTTTAGATATTTTTCTTCTTAATGTGAAATATATAAATGGCAGGACAAAAACTAAACCTGTTAGTCTTGCAACCAATCTGTGTACATATTCTATTAAGTATATAGCGCGAAACTCCTCCATACTCATACCATAGTTAAGTGCTTTATATTCAGGTGTAGCTTCGTATTTTAATTTTTCTTGTAGCCAGTCTTGTCCACTCAGTGGTGGCAATGTTCCAGTGATGGGTTTCCACTCTGTGATTGACAATCCTGCTTTTGAAAGTCTGGTAAATCCACCAATCCCCACCATGAGAATTACCATGATACAGCAGAGAAAAAGCCAAATAGCTACAGGTTTTGATTGCTTTTGTTCCATAAACCATGCTGAGTTTTGTTCCATCGCTCAGGGTAAAGAATAAATTCCCACAAGGCAAGAAAAGCTGCTGCACTATGTAGCAGACTATAGACCGGAAAAAATATCGATACTATATAAAAATAAAAAGGCATCTTTTGCTGTTTGACAGCTATTACCAAAAGAATCAGGTTAGTAACGTATACCACTACAAAGTAGTACAAAAATAATTCATTTAAAACTTTAGTTAATATCAATGAAAGCAGTAAAAATGGAGTAGTAAAAAATATAAAAGCTGCAGAGCCAACAAAAAGATTCAATAGCAAAATTCCCTTAAATCCAGTGTGTTTATAAAGTGACTTTATATTTTTTAAATGAACAATATAAGTTTGCATATAGCCTTTGATCCAGCGCGCTCTTTGCTTAATCCAAGCAAATACAGCAACTGGTGACTCTTCCAATGTTTCTGAGTCAATCATCCTGGTTTTATATCCCATTTGCGCAAGTCTCAAACCGGGTCAGCATCTTCGGTAACACTGTAAGCATCCCAGAAAAACACTTTTTTTAGAATTTTTACTGAAAAATGATTACTGCTACCACCCAAAGGCATTGGCATGTTCATTTTTTGGAATCCAGGCAATAAGTATTGAAACCAGTTCATATACTGCAGAGAAAAGGATTTTGTGAGAAAATTATAATCACAATTATAGTAATTTAATTTCGCCTGTACACAGGCAAGCTTATCGTCGTCCTTATTAAATTCAATCAGTGCTTTTTTTAACTGCAATGGGTCTGGTTTATCGTCCGCATCATATATTACTGCATACTTTCCTCTAGCAAAGCTCATAGCATAATTGCATGACTTGGCTTTTGTTCTAGGCAAAGAATGAGGCACTTTTATTACTTCAAAATACTGCGGTAAAGTGTACTTTTCTATAGCTGCTAGCGTTTCTTGGTCATCACTTTCTACCTGAAGCTTCACATCTAATTTTGATTTTGGATAATCCAAACTTTCAATGCTTTCGATCAATTGCTCTATCACTGCACTTTCTTTAAAAGCAGGCAATAAAATAGTATATATAGGAAAATCTTCTTCATTCAGCTTACTATAATCCACTTTTTGGTTGGAGGTTTCACATAAGCTAAAAACTGTAGCTATAAACTTGAATAAATAACTAGAACATCCGATTATAAATATCAACATCAAAGCAAAATATGTATATTTCTCTGTTAGTGTTAAAATTGAAGTTACAATAAAGAAAGAAGCAAAAAATATTGAGCTTAGTTTAATGCTTTTAGCTGAAAAATTAGGATTCTTGTAATATAAGTAGTTGCTTGCAAATTCTGAAATACCAAAGTGCGAGTTAAGAAGATTTAAAATCTGTTCGCTATCCACTTTTATTAATACATAGTCAATACCGTAATGAGCTTCGACCCAACGGTTGATATCTCGGCTTGTGTCTTCAACCATAAAAAAAGTAGTATTATTTAATTTTTGCCAAGGAATTATATTAAATTTACAGTAAAAAAGTTTCTCTGGCTCTTTGCACAAACTAGAATCAAACTTAATTTTTTCTACATTATCAGCTTGAAGTATAGGCAATTGTTGCATTGAACCTAATGCAATTTTTTATTTAAGTCACGTGAAAATGAAGATATGACCTCGCTACTACGCTTATCATCTTTACGTTCATGCATTATTTTTTTTACAGCATCAGCAGCTATATTCACTGTGTTAGTCTGTAAATCCCCAAGAGCTTTTTCAACTTGGTCAGTGACTTTCTTCAAGTTAGAATGGGCATTGTCATCTAATGTCTGATCTAGCTGCTGTCTATTGTGCTTAATGATACTATTAGCTTTATCAAGTGCTTCATTCATCATTTTATTAACTTCTGCATCTAATTCTTTGTATTTTTTAGAAGATTTTTTGTAATACTCCAACATATCTTTCCTGAATTTTTCAGTTTCTTCACTTGAAAATTTGCTTTTGTTACGCTTATTGTTAAGCGCATTTTTTACCACTTTCTTTAGCAATTTGTACGAAAGGACAAAACTTACCAAGAAGGCAAGACCGATAATCAGTGATGTAGACATAAAAACCCCTAAAATTCTTTGGACACCAAGTCAGCAATAAATTCCTCTTCAATTTCAGAATTAGTCAATTTAGTATAATAAATTAAAGCAATACTAGTAGCCATTTGTTTTAACTGATCAGTATATCCAGATTTAAATTCTGCCACTTTTTTTTCAATAAGCTTGCTCTTTTTTTTGTCTTCCTCTTCTAATATATTCTTAACATTAGCTCTCATTTCTTCTACCTGAGCAAGTGCATCATCTATGATTTTTTTTGCCTGTATTCTAGCTTGGTTTAAAGCGGCATTATACTTGGCAATCTGCTCTTCCGTGAGTCTTAAAAGATGAACAGAACTATTAAAAGAACCCAATACTTCTTTACTTCTAGTGCTTATTATTTTATCTAACTTTGGTAAAAATAAACAACTTACCACGAAAAAAAGTGAAGAGAAAAAAATTAAAAACCAAAAAACTTGAGAAAAGAAGGTTGAAACATCAAGCTGTGGCATCTGTTAAGCAGCAAATATTAATAACATTGCAAGTACAAACGCAAGCAATCCCATGATTTCAACCATGGCAGCACCAATATAAACATAACTTTTCATTTTACCTTCTGATTCAGGGTTTCTCGCAATCCCATTTAACATAGCAGAAAAGATATTAGCTATACCTAAACCAGCACCGAGCATTCCAAACACAGCTAAACCAATTGCTATAAACTTTAAAGCTACTAAATCCATATATTACCTTTAATTTTTCTTTATAATATAATTGTAAAATATTCTACAAGGAAGTCAATTACTTTACTGCATCTGACAAATATACACATGTTAATATAGTAAATATATAAGCTTGTAAAATTGCAACAAATACTTCAAATCCTATCAATGCAATTATGAACAAAAACGGCGCAGGAGTGAAAAATATGTTCATATTTACAATAAACCCTGCTATCACTTTGATGATTGTATGACCAGCAATCATATTTGCTGCAAGCCTTATTGATAGGCTAACCGGCCTTACTAAATAAGCAAACAACTTAATAATAATTATTACAGGTACAAGCCACGAAGGAGTTCCTTTTGGTAGCAATATGCGTAAAAATTCTACTCCCCTTTCTTTAAATCCAACAATCGTTATATAAATAAAAACCACCATCGATAAAGCGAAGGTGACTATCACATGACTTGTGACCGTGAAACTATAAGGAAGAACACCAACTAAATTACACGATAAAATGAAAATAAATACTGTGAATATCAATGGAATGTGCTGCAAGCCTTTGCTTCCAGTGTTATTTTCTATTATTGAAATAACAAAATCATATACATACTCAACTGCAGCTTGCAAATATCCTGGTATTACTGACCCCTTCTTTATTCCAAAAAGCAAAAAGAGTATCATCAATATCACCGAAATCATCGTGAAAAAAGATGAATTGGTAAAGCTTACGTCATACCCAAATAACCTAGGTAACTCTATTATTGTATATACTTTAAATTGCTCTAGCGGATTTAACGCCATTTTGACCCTATGTACTTGAACTATAACAGTAAATAAAGTATGAATTTTATAGGACAAAGTCAAGGGTTAAGATAAGGCTCTGTGTTATTATAACATTGATACATTAACAAAATATGTAATTAGAGTGTTAATTACAGTCAGCTCTGTATTTTAAAATTTACTAATCTTATTAAATTATTTAACTTAACATCTTATTTTAATTATAATTTAATTTTTAGTGAGGTATATAATGAACGAAATAGATTTTATTAACGCTAATCATCCTTTAAATTTAGAGCAGGAATTTGGTAACGGATACATCAAATTGACAGATGGTTCCTTTAACGAATATACTGGCCATTATCAAATAGGAAGCGAAATACTAGATGAAAGCCATAATATGATAGGAGACTTAACTATAGATGGCTACATTCATAGCTTCCATGCAGATACCCACAATATGAATCTTAAATCCTTTACGGAGATAGATTTAAAAGGTGATATAAAGAAGATAAATTCTCTTTACAAGAAGATATAAAGTTACAAAAACTTCTGCATCATTGCTTGTGATACAGAAGTCACTTTTCATTCCACTACAATAAGCTTTAAAATCACTACATTTTACATTACAATAACTTTTTCACTTCTTTTTAGGTCCATGAAATTCACATTATCTTGGTTATTAGAACACTTAGAAACCAATGCTAGTTTAGAAGAAATTACCGATAAATTAACTCACATAGGGTTAGAAGTAGAAGATGTGATCGATAATTCCAGATTGACTGGGTTTATTGTTGCAGAGGTATTAGAAGTCGTACCTCATCCAAATGCTGATAAATTAAAATTATGTAAAGTAAATGATGGAAGTAAAATTCTACAAATAGTCTGTGGAGCAAACAATGTTAGAGAAGGTATGAAAACTGTACTTGCATCTCTTGGTAGCACGTTGCCAGAAAGTGATCTCACAATTAAGTCCACAAAAATACGAGGAATGCTAAGTGAAGGGATGCTCTGCTCTGCTTCTGAACTTGCGCTGGTTCAAGAGGAAAGTGAAGGAATAATCGAGCTTTCCGATGATTATAAAGTAGGGGATAAATTTTTCAATTGTGACCCTGTAATTGATATAAATGTTACTCCAAACCGTGGAGATTGCTTAGGCATTTATGGAATAGCTCGCGACCTTGCTGCAACTGGAATTGGGACATTAAAGACTTTAAGCATTCCACAACTTACCAGCTCCATAAATTCACCAATCGATGTTGAAGTTACTGACGGGGAAAGTTTTATTAGTGGAATATACATCGCCAATGTAAAAAATCAAGAAAGCCCAAAATGGTTAAAAGATAGGCTGGAATCGATAGGAATGCGCTCCATTTCTGCAATAGTTGATATCACGAACTATATTATGATATCTTTCAGCCGCACAATGCACGCGTATGATGCAAAAAAAATAGAAGGAGAGCTCACAGTACGCAAAGCAAACGACGGAGAAAAATTTGCTGGTTTGAACGGTAAAGAATACTTATTAAACAAAGACATAAGCGTTATTGCAGGTGATAAAAATATTCATGGAATTGCTGGAATTATAGGTGGTAAGTGCAGTGAATGTACTCTTGAAACTACTGATATCTTTTTAGAGTCTGCTTGGTTCGATCCCATCTCTATTACTAAATCTTCAAGGCAGCTCGGCATCTCCACAGAAGCTAGTTACAGATTTGCACGTTCAGTTGATCCTGGATTTACTTTTGATGGACTCAACCTTGCAGCTAAAATGATTCTGGACTTATGTGGTGGAGAAACCTCAAGCGTAGTGTCTGCTGGCAGTTTAGATAGTGCTGACACCAAGGTGAGCTTTGATTATCAGGATGTGAACAAGTTTGGAAGTGTGTCTGTATCGCCTGATGAGGTGCTTGATATCTTAACGAAACTAGGGTTTAGTATTGATAAAAAAACCGAAGGCAATTGGAATGTACAAGTACCAAGCTGGAGACCGGACGTGACAATACCGGCTGACCTAATCGAAGAAGTAACAAGGATATACGGCTATGACAAAATAAAAGAAGAACCACTACCAAATAATGTTGAAGAAGTAGATAGTACATACGACAATTTGCGTATTTTGATGACAAACAGAGGGTTTCATGAAGTGCTAACCTGGTCATTTATGAGTGAATCAACAGCTGAAAAATTTGGTTACTCGAATAAGTTATTTATCATCGATAATCCGTTTAACAATAGCTTTAATATAATGAGACCAAGTATTATGCCAAATTTATTGCAAGTTACTGCTGATAATATTGCCCATGGAATATCTGATCTTGCAATCTTCGAAATTGGGCCGATTTACGATGGTGAAGCTCGGTCTAAACATGTTTTAAGTGGGATAAGAACAGGAAATAATTTACCGCGAAACCATTATAATACTGATAGAAAAGTAGATGTTTTTGACGCAAAGGCTGATTGCATAGCAGCTTTGGAGTTTTTTAACGTCAATTGTGATAATTTAACGATAGAGAGAGCAGAAAAAGAACATTATCACCCAGGAAAGTCAGGCACTCTCTCTTTTAAGAATAAAGTAGCAGGTTATTTTGGAGAGTTGCATCCTAATATATTAGATCTTTTTGATATCAAGCAAAAAGTTGTAGGTTTTGAGGTGATATTAGAAAATATTGAAAATTTACCTGTAAGTAGAAAGAAATTTATCGATTATAAATACCAAAGTGTAAAACGTGATTTTGCATTTATTGTAAATAAGGATGTGAAAGTAGGTAACATAATCAATGTGGTAAAAAAAAGCTCAGAGCTCATCACAGAAGTTTTAGTATTTGACGTATACCATGGAAATAATATAGAATCGAATAAGATGTCTATAGCATTGTCAGTTACTTTCTGCTCTCCAACTCACACTTTAACTGAAAAAGAGATCCAAAAAGAATCAAGTGCTATAGTTAATTTAGTATGTGAAAATACCGGAGGAACTTTGAGAACTTATCGTTGAGTCACAATCATAGTTTCCTGCCGTTGCTGTGTCACACTTACTTCATCCAATTTATTTCCAATATTGAATTCAATATCCTTGAAAAATCTATCCCACATTCCATGCAAATGCTCTTCTATTTTAGGCCACACATCATTTTTAAATGTTACCCCATCATCAGAAAATAAATTACCTAAAAAGGCTCCAATACCTTCATAATTTGACTGAAAACATTGAAGAAATGTCTCTCCTTCTTTATAAGTATTATGTGCCACATTTAACGCTTTTCTCTCTGTAGTCTCTTTATAAGCATTTGATGCTCCAATCTTTATTGCACCAAACATAACTTTACTCCAGTTCTTAACTTTCTGTATACAACCTTCACTATTTCCTGGTATATTATTTATTATATCTTTTGTCAAATTATCTATCAAAGGAGACAATAAACCTTGATAAAAGTGCTTGATATTATTTTTTGTTTTTATCACAGGACTTTTTATGCATTTTTCTGCCAAATAGTATTCAAGTTCCGCTTCCTCTAACAACTTCTTAACTGCTTCTTCGTTAAAAGTTTCACGCTCGAACTCCTTCAGTAAATCATCCTCTATTATTGCAAACTTTATTTTTTCGCGAGATTCTAGTTCTTCTATATAATCATTTTTTGTTTCTTCATTTATCAACAATCCTTTTTCTTCTAATTCTAACTGTTTTAATGCTTTGAGAATTTCTTGGTTATTTTTCAAATGCTTCTCTATTAATTTTGTACTTGGATGCTGTTCTCCTTTCCTATTTCGCTCACCTTCTAAATATTTGTTTAAATCCTCATTTTCTTCTATTACTTTCCTTAACGATATAGGTTGCTCTAAGCATTCTGCAATTTCCGCTCGGTGCGCATTAATCCTCTGTACTAAATCCGGCTCCTTTTCCTCTAACAGCTTACATGAATCCTCTATACCCTTTGCTTGGCCTTTGAGTACATTTTGTTTTTTGCATTTCGTTATTTCTAAATATATCTTTGCTACAAAAGCATTTACTTTATCTGAAGCTTCTTTTAAATTCTCACTCAAAGAACCTTTTATCTCCTTTTCTAAATCCCGAAACTGGTCTATTAAGCTGAGCATGCCTAATAGGCCTAACTCACCCTTGGCTTTTTTCATTACTGATTTTACTAGCCTTTGCTCAACTTCTTGATCATCATACTCGAACTTAAAAAGACCTTCTAACCTTCTTCTTAAAACATCACCTGCTAAATTATTCTTTTTTACATCTCCATATATTTCTTTCAATTTTTCATGTATCCTAATATATCTTTTTTGTCCTTCTTTTTTTAAAAGATTAATCTCTTCTTTAGCATTACCTAGAGCTGTCTCTGTTTCTCTACTATGTATATATTTATAAACATCAATAATTGTTCTCTTAGCTATCTTCCCTTCTTCTTTAAGCCGCTTCCATTCTGCTTTAAATATAGGAAGCTCACTATCATCTAAAACATCCGGTACTTTTGCTCCTGCTTTTTTCAGATCTCTTATTATCACTTCTTTCTCACCTGGTAATTCCTTACCTTGATTCTCTAATTCCTGTCTCACTAAAGAATTTTTTATCTCATCTTCCAGTGAAAAACCTTCTTTCCGTCTATCCAGCTGAAACCTAACTGCTTGTATAAAGGCAACTTGATAGGCGTTGTATATTAAGTGAGTTGTCAACTTAAAATCTATGCTACTTACCACTTTTAACCTGAATTCGTCCAACAATTCCTTCAATTTATCATATGTAATCTCTTTCTTTTCTAGCTTTATCAGTTCTTCCATAGTCTTCGCAAATTCTTGAATAGAAGTTGCAAGCCCATCCTTGATTTCATTGCGTAAGGGCTTAAGACCATTTTTTAAATTGATGTTAGTTGACAATTTCAGTACGATGCTATGCTCTGAATCCCGCGTCACATCAAACCACTTGTTATTTTCATTTTCATACAAATCTCTAAGCAATCGTTTAAATTGCGGTGGAAATTCTATTTCCATATCCCACGCAATATTTGGTCCAGTAACTTCCTTTTCATGAAAAGACACCTCAATATTTTGATGCTTATTAGAATACCGCCCCATACTTATTTTAAGAGCAGTAACTAAAGAGTGAGATAAATCTCTATTTAAAAGATAAAAAGTAGCCAAAGCAATTGTTGCAGGAATAAGTAATGCTGCAAGCATAGCTATATTAACAAGAATCACTATTGCAGCAAGAACACCATATGCCAGTCTTTTTGCTGTACTTTCACTTACTTCACTTTTTTTTGTTTTATTCTCCTCTGAACTGATTTGTGTCTTATCATTTGTTTTTAATTTATTATATACGGCTAATCCTAACGCAGTGAAAACTATATAAGGAAACATTAAAACTGATAGAGCTAAATTTAATACTTTCTTCTCCGGGCAAGCTCGATTTACCTCTTTAAATATTCTACTTGATATATTATACCAAGAAGTAAAAAAATCAGAGTTATAATCTTTATAATGAAATATACTGAGTGGAACGTTAAAATTAGCTAACGGCTCTTGTTCTTCCACAGCATCAAAAAATTCTTCTTCCTCTTCTGAAGTAGCAAGACCTAAATCATTCCCTTCTTCTACATTAGAAACAGCTTCCATAGCATCAAAAGACTCTTCCTCTTCCAAAGTAACATTGGAAATAGATTCTACTTTACCTAAATCATCACTATTGTTATTTAAGTCAACAACTTTCTTACAACCTACAACAGCATGCATACCATAACCTTACCTCAAGTAACCTAAGTATAGCATAAACAATGACAACTTTCAACTACTAATAATTTAACCTAATACCAACTATCAAATTTTGGTACTCCTTAAAATAAAAGTTAGTTCCAATTTCTGTATTAATGTCCAAAGATAAGGTAAGGGTCTGCTCTTTTATATATTCAATCCACGTATTTATTGCTTCCTTAATTTGCTCATCTTCTGTTTTGATTATTACTCTGATTCTATCGGACATATGAAAATCAGCTTGTTTCCTGGTTTCCTGAATGAGCCTCACGACATCTCTTGCAAGCCCTTCTAGAATTAATTCATCATTTAGTTCAGTATTTAGAATGACAATCCCTTTATTGTTATCAAATACAGAGGAATATTCACTGTTTGCTTTTAACAATAGTTCATATTCGCCTTTTTCTATAATATAGTTCTCTGATTCGTCTCCTAGAAATATCTGCTCATTCTCAACTTGCTTCCATTTTCCCTCCTTGACATATTGAACTAGCTTCTTGATTTTGTCTGGAATTCTTTTCCCAAGCAGTGGGAAATTTAGCTTTAACTCTAGTGATGCAATACCTTCAAGTTTGTTTACTAATTCCAAGCTTTTTACATTCACCTCATCTTTTATCATCTCCTGGTACTCATTTGAATCTGCAGCACACTGGATCCCAGTGTCAGCTACTTGGATAACAGGAGAGAACTCTGGGATGACAGAAAGCGGTTCACCTTCAAGAAAACTACAGGAAGACTGATGATAAATGATCATACTGCCAAGCGGCTGTCTGATACGTATATTAAAAGTGTTTCTGATCGAAAGTGCAGAGTTGCACACCTCTCTCACTAGATCCATCTTGGCAATGAGCTGACTATCAAACTTCTCTAATTGTGGAAAATTAGCCAAATGAACAGATGTTTCTTCATACTTAAGCCCTTGCCATATATTCTCTGTTATAAGTGGCAACAAAGGAGCTGCAGCTCTTAGTATGTAATAAAAAACCGTATATAGAACATTATAAGCATCGGTTTTATCCTGATCCAAATCACTTTTCCAAAAACGCTCGCGACTGCGACGAATATACCAATTATTTAGCACTTCAAAAAAGTTCATTAAAATTTTGCAAGCCTCTTGGGAGTTATAGCTGTTCATAGAAGCTTGGATACTTTCTATAGCTTCAAAACATTTGGAAATCATGTAGCGATCAATAGTACTTTGATAATCCTTACAAACTTCAGCTTTAATTCCATCTGCATTTGCATACATAGTAAAAAAGTGATAACTGTTCCAAATAGGTTTTATTACGTTTTTCAGAACATCTCGTATTGAATTTCCTTCTTTATCGAGTAGCAAATTACCACCACAAACAATAGATCCAGAAAGCATAAGAAAACGCAGTGCATCAGAACCGTATCTATCAAAAACCTCCATTGGATCTGCATAGTTATTCAAACGTTTGGACAATTTTTGCCCTTTTACATCCAAAACAACACCGTGGCATATGCAGTTCTTAAATGGTTCCCTATCAAACAAAGCAGTGGACAATACAAAGAGCGTATAAAACCACCCCCTGGTTTGCGCTATGTATTCAGTGATAAAATCCGCAGATTCAAACCACTCCTTATTTTCAAACGGATAGTGGATTTGCGCAAATGGCATCGAGCCAGATTCAAACCAGCAGTCAAACACGTCAGGTACACGACGCATAACTGATTTTCCTGTTGGATCATCAGGATTTGGTCTTGTTAAAGTATCGATAAATGGTCTGTGCAAGTCGTCTATTTTAACATTAAAACCTCTCTCCAGTTCTTCTATTGAACCATATACATCTACTCTTGGATATCTCGCATCGTCTGATTTCCATACAGGGATTGGCGTACCCCAGAATCGATTACGTGAAATTGACCAGTCGTGTGCCCCTTCAAGCCATTTTCCAAATTGACCATCTCTAATGTGGTTTGGTATCCAATTAACTCTCTTATTTAGCTCTACCATTCTGCTTTTAAATTTTGTAACAGCAACATACCAAGAAGGCATAGTGCGATAGATCAAAGGAGTGTCAGTTCTCCAGCAGTGTGGATAATTGTGAATATATTGTTCAGTTTTAAACCAATTCCCTTGCTCTTTTAATTTTTTTATTACTGTATCATTGGTATCAAAAACATGAACCCCTGCCAAATCTGAAATTTCAGCAGTAAATTTTCCACTGTTATCAATTGGACAAATAACTGGAATATCATGGCTTTGGCAAAGGTAAAAATCTTCCTCACCAAATCCAGGAGCAGTGTGCACAACGCCAGTACCATCTTCTTCCGTCACATAATCAGCAATAAAAACGCGAAATGCATTTTTTGTGTCTTTAAAATAGTCAAACAGTGGTTTGTAAGAAAGACCTGCAAGATCATTCGCTTTAAGTTTTATATTGCAGTTTTCATATGGAATATTGCTTTGTTCACAGTGGCTGACAAATTTCCCTAAATAACTTTCAGCGAAGATGTAAACTTCATCGTTAACTAGATCTTTTGCATTATCCCCTGTCATCCCAGTGCTTCGACACTGGGATCCAGAAATAGATTCCAGCGTCACGCGCTGGAATGACATCAAAGGGTGGACTGACACTGCACAATACTTAATATCTTTTCCTATTGCTAAAGCCAAGTTGCTCGGCAACGTCCAGGGAGTTGTAGTCCAAGCAAGTAATTTACACTTTCGTTTAACACTTTTAAATTGCTGTGGGTTTTCTAAAAGCTCAAATGCAACAGTTACAGCTTTGCTAACTTTTTCTCTATACGCGTTATCAAGCCTTGTTTCGAAATTAGATAATGGAGTTTCGCATGCCCAGCTATATGGTACAACGCGCACTGATTCATACACCAGACCCTTATCATAAAGCTGCTTGAATGCCCACATGACCGACTCCATGAATGATTTATCCATAGTCTTATAGTCATTGTGAAAATCTACCCATCTTGCTTGTCTATTGACATATTTTTCCCACTCTGATGAAAATTTCATCACAGAAGTACGGCAATGATCGTTAAATTTATCTATACCAAACTTCTCTATCTCAGTTCTACCAGATATTCCAAGTTCTTTTTCTGCACCCATCTCAGCCGGCAATCCATGGCAATCCCAGCCAAATCTACGTTCAACCCTTTTTTGAAGCATAGTTTGATATCTTGCAAATGCGTCTTTGATGAAACCAGTGAGTAAATGTCCATAATGCGGAAGTCCATTTGCAAATGGAGGCCCATCATAAAACACAAAACAATTATCCTTAGAACGTTCTCCAACTGACCGCTCAAAAACTTTATTTTCCTGCCAAAATTTTATGATTTCTTTTTCTAACGACGAAAAATCAGGACTACTTACTGTATCAGGATAATGCTTTGACTTCATGTTCGCTATGTAAAACTAAAGAATATAGGGCTTTCTGAAAAATTACAAATTCAAAAATATTTCCGTAGCTCACATCCCAGCAAACTATTCTGCCGAGCTTCTAATACCTTTTTTTAAGTTTTACTTGCAGTTTTTATTGTTTTACTTAACATTAACCCAAGCTTTAGGGGTATTTTATGGATCAGAAGACAGATAAGTTTCCACAATTTTTAAAAATGTTGTGCTTTGTTGAAATGTGGGAACGTTTCTCTTATTATGGAACGCGAGTACTTTTGGTCCTGTTTTTAACTTCTCACTTAGGTTTCACTGATGAGAGGGCCTTTACTATTTACGCATTATTTGCTGCAACAGGTTATGCTATACCAATACTTGGAGGTTTTTTAGCTGATAAGTTGATGGGATTCCGCAACATGGTATTGCTTGGAGGGATAGTGATGATAGCAGGTCATGCTTGCATGTCATTGGTTAAGTTTGAACCAGGTTTTTTATATTTAGGTTTATCTATAATAGCCATAGGTACTGGTATGTTTAAAGGAAACGCAACTAACTTACTTGGTTCATGCTATGGCAAAGACGATCCTGAACGTAGCAGAGGCTTTACTTTATTTTACGTAAGCGTGAATATTGGAGCAATATTGGCTTCTATTTCATGTGGTTATGTAGCCCACTTGTTTGGCTGGCACTACGGCTTTGGTTTAGCTGGTATTGGGATGTCTATAGGGCTAATCTTTTTTCTCAAATTTCAGAATCTTTTAGGAGATAGCGGCCTTTCTCCTTATCCAGAGCTTATGAATAAGCGCATATTAGGGATTAAAATTTTTGGTATAGTATTGATAGGAAGCTTTCTGTCATCATCAATAATTGCTAAAATGCTTATACATAGTGAATTTTTTACTAATATGCTCATATTTGTTGGAATAACAGCTCTGGGCATATTTATTTATATAATATCTAAATTATCAGCAGAACAAAGACGAAAATTAGTGGCATTATCTATTCTTGTGGTATTTTTCTTGTGTTTTTTTGCTTTAGAAATGCAGCTTGGCTCTTTGGTTAACTTATTCACCGAAAGAAACGTTATTAACAATGTATTAGGTATAACAATTCCAGCTTCAGTTTCTCAAGCCATAAATCCTTTGTCAATTATAATATTTGGCTTTCTTTTTGGAACATACATGAAGTTTAAGCAAAAATATGCAACTTCCATGTTTACCCTTGGCCTTCTGACAATGGCTATGTGTTTTTTCACACTGTACATAGGATGTTTAAACTCTAACATTGAAGGTAAAGTAGAATACTTATATTTAATAGTTGCTATCTCCTTTATGGGACTGGGAGAATTATGTATTGCTCCATTAGTCCAAGAACAAGCAACTACACTAGCCCCCAAAAACCTTAGAGGAGTAGTGATGGGTATAGTAATGCTATCATTAGCGTTTTCTAACCTAGCCGGAGTTGCAATATCAAAATTTATGTCAGTTCCTTCAGTGAATGGTAAAATAAATTATTTAGAATCTTTAGAAATATATAAAGAGGGTTTTTTAAAGGTGGGAATATTTAATTTAATGCTCGTTATTGTATTTTTATTCTTCTTCAATTTTATACATAAAGTTGTTACTAACTCATCTTGTACAAAAAATTGATATAGGTAAGCTCAAATTTGTAGGTTTAAGGTACCCGTTCATCAGAGGTAGCAATTAAACTTTGTAACTTTTGAAAAAGATTATGATTGCATTTTTTCAATACTCTTTGCTTAAGATTTATATTTAACGCTGCTTAAAATCAGTGAAATGCACACCCCAGCAAACTACTCTGCCGAGCTTCCAACACTTTCACATTTACTATTTTGTCCCTGTATTTATCTTCAGAATCATCAATGCACACTGATTGCATATATGGGCTTTTACCAATAATTTGGTTTTGGTGTTTACCTTTTTTATCGCTAAATAGAACAGGTATAGTTTTACCTACCATACTCTGGTTAAACTCAAGTTGTTGCTTACTAATTAATTTCTGTAAACGAAGAAGGCGCTCTGTTTTAACCTCTTCTGGTACTTGATCTTTTCTTTCCGCTCCCGGTGTGCCTGGTCTTGGGCTGTATTTAAAACTATAAGCCTGAGCATATCTAACTTTTTCTACTAATTTCATAGTTTCTTCAAAATCTTTTTCGGTTTCTCCAGGAAAACCAACAATAAAATCAGAAGAAAATTCGATTTCAGGTTTCAATTTGCGAAATCTGTCTATTATTTCCAAATACTCCTCTGCAGTGTGTTTCCTGTTCATCGCGTGCAATATTTTATTCGAACCAGACTGCACAGGCAGGTGAACAAACGGCATGAGCTTTGGCTCTTCCGCATGTGCCAAGTAGAGAGATTCATGCATATCTCTTGGATGAGAAGTTGTATAACGAATCCTCTCTAGCTTTTCAATTTTAGCAATATGACTAATTAATTTTCCTAAATCCCACACTTCCCCTTCGCACTCCCCATGGTAAGCATTGACGTTCTGACCAAGCAAATTGATCTCATTTGCCCCATTTGCAACTAATTTCAATGCTTCACGAAATATTTCATTCATTGGCCGTGAATACTCAGCTCCACGAGTATAGGGCACTACACAAAACGTACAAAATTTATCACAACCCTCTTGTATGGCAAGAAACGCAGAAGACCCCTGGCTATTGCCATAGCATTCATCTGGCAATTTATCAAACTTTGCAACTTCAGGAAAATCAGTGTTTATTACATGACCTTTACTTCTGCTTGCTTTGACTATCAGCTCCGGTAAGGTAGCGATACTCTGCGAACCAACAACAATATCAACAAAAGGAGCCCTTCTGAACACTTCTTCTCCCTCTGCTTGCGCTACACACCCAGCCACCACTATAGTCATTTCTTTTCGTAACGAATGAATCTTCCCAAGCTCTGAGTAAAGTTTTTCTGCTGCCTTCTCTCTAATGTGACAAGTATTCAGTATCACTAAATCGGCTTTCCCTGCATCACTAACAACGTTGAACCCCAAAGGTTTAATTACATTTTCCATTAAAACGGAGTCATAAACGTTCATCTGACAGCCGTAAGTTTTAATATATAGGCCTTTCATATTTGGTATGTCTTTTTCAAAATTTCTTCACCCTACACGTAAATGTCTAACAGACCAGCGCGTGACGCTAATGAACTTGCTAGCACAATAGATTTTGACAAAATTATACGAAAAACTGGATCCCAGTGTCAAGCACTGGGATGACAAGAAAGGGAGCACTGGAATTTTTATTTCAGTATTGTACATTAGCCATGCATCTGAACAGATACGAGCTTTCTGCTTTTTTTGGGTAAGGTCAGTCAAAAAGGTTTTACAACAACCATAATAACTATAACTATTATCAATACTGTAACTGCTTCATTTAAAACGCGAAAATAAATATGTGACTTCTTATTCGAACCCATTGCAAAATTTTTCCTATATTTTGCAAGTAGCATATGAATAATTAACATCAAAAGTATTGCAAATGCTTTTACATGAAACCATCCTTCACGATATGCTTCCCTAATAACCATTAGTGTAATTCCAAGACCAAGTGAGAAAAGCATTGCAGGGTTTATGATATATCTAAGTAGCCTCTTTTCCATTGTTTGAAGCAAGCTATCATTTTGCGATCCCGGTTTTACAGTTGCATGGTAGACATAAAGCCTGGGTAAATAAAGCATACCTGCCATCCACATGATAACAGAGATAACATGAAAAGCCTCAAGCCAGTGGTAATAGTTCATTAGCAAAAATTTAAAATTCCTGGTATTGTGTTAGTTTAATGAAAAAGAAATCGATATGAAAGCAGAAAATTTCACTAAAGAACAGATAATTGGATTCTACAGAAAAATGCTACTCATACGCAGATTTGAGGAAAAAGCAGGACAATTATATGGGATGGGATTAATAGGCGGGTTCTGTCACCTATCAATAGGACAAGAAGCAGTTGCAGTTGGAACTCAAGCTGCATCAAAATTAGGTGACGCTTTTATCACAAGTTATAGAGACCATGGCTTAATGCTCGCATGTGATTCTGATCCAAATGTTGTAATGGCAGAGCTTACCGGCAAAGAAACAGGATGCTCGAAAGGTAAAGGTGGTTCGATGCACGTATTTGACGTTGAAAAAAAATTCTTCGGCGGGCATGGAATAGTGGGAGCACAAGTTCCAATTGGCACAGGAATAGCATTTGCTAATAAATATAAGAAAAAAGATAATGTGGTATTTACATATTTTGGCGACGGTGCTGCAAATCAAGGACAAGTATATGAATCGTTTAATATGGCATCTTTGTGGGAGTTGCCTGTGGTTTACATCATAGAAAATAATGAATACGCAATGGGAACCTCCGTGCAAAGATCAACTTTAGTAACAGAGTTATATAAAAGAGGAGAAAGTTTTGGTATTCCTGGAAAACAAGTTGATGGAATGGATTTTTTCTCTGTTTATGAGGCTACAAGCGAAGCAGCGGAACACACACGCAGCGGAAAAGGGCCTATCCTGCTTGAAATGAAGACATATCGATATCGCGGTCACTCAATGTCAGATCCTGCTACTTATCGCTTAAAAGAAGAAGTTGAAGATATGAAGCAAAATCATGACCCCATAAGCACTTTAAAGAAATACATGACAGATAATAAAATGGCTTCAGAAGAAGAGTGCAAAGTAATTGATAAGGAAATACGTGATTTAGTAAAAAAGTCGGAAGATTTTGCCAAAAATAGTAAAGAACCAAGCGTTGATGAGCTGTATACTGATGTTTATAAATTTGTTAGCTAATTTTTTTATCCAGAACTGTACAAACATTGTATAGTAAACGATGTCATCCAAATAGCTCCTTCTCCCGTCATCCAAGTGCCCTCCTTTTTTTGTCATCCCAGTGCTCTGACTACTTGGATCCAGCTGAGTTGGTGAGTATAAAAGTATAGCTAACGCAAGCTCTACGTCATGCCGCCGCGAACCGTCATACCGCGATTCATTCGCGGTATCTCTAGATCCCGCTAACAAGCAACGGGATGACGGTTGTCAGGCTAGCTGTCATCTCAGTAGTCTCCTTCTCCTGTCATCCGAGTAGCTGACACTGGTTCCTTTATGACGGCAGTAGCCCCTTCGGTGTCATTCCAGTGCTTGACACTGGAATGACACCAATAATTGACATTTCACTAGATATTCATTATAAATAATGGAATGCTACAAAGTATAAAAACCATATTAATAGAAGACGATAACGTTAGGCTGGATAGGTACATCAGAAGAATCTTTCCTGATCTAAAGCAATCTGTAATTGAAAAATCTTTAAGGAAAGGATTAATCAAAGTTGATGATTGCAAAGCAAAGTCCAGTGATAGAGTAAATTCTGGGCAAACTATAACGCTGAAGCACTTGAATTATATTGAAAACGCTAATTCTGATCGCAAATATAATGAAAAGTTAGTGAATCTACTAAGAGAGAACATATTATATGAAGACGAATATATACTAGCTATAAACAAACCCGCAGGGGTCATCGTTCAAGGTGGCGTAAAAGTAAAGATTAGCATGAGTGATTTGCTTGACCAAATAAGAGAGGGAGAAACATTTAAAATTGTCCATAGGCTAGATAGAGATACGAGTGGAGTGATAATATTCGCACGCAACGCTAATGTTGCCAGATACCTTATGGAAGAATTTAAAGGACGAAGAGTAAAAAAAACTTATTTAGCATTAACTTCTGGCATACCGAGCAAGGATAGTGGAACAATAGACTATCCATTGGTGAAAAAATATGTTTCAGGTCAAGAAAAAGTGGTCGTTGATGAAAATTCACCTCAGAATGCCACTACGCATTTTTCAATTATAGCAAAATCCAAACACAATGTTGCTTATTTAAAATTACAACCAATTACCGGCAGAACCCATCAGTTACGTGCACATTTAGCTCATATAAATTGCCCTATTCTTGGTGACGGTAAATATGGTGGTAAAAAAGCTTTTATTGATGGGATAGCAAATAAAATTCACCTTCATTCGCATTCTTTATCTTTAAAACTGCCAAACAATAAAGAAATCACTATCACCGCTCCTACCACTAAACACATCGAAAAATCCATTGAAGCGCTATTTTTCGACTGAAACGATTTCACCAATCAACTTTTCTGTCTTTGGCTTTAATTTGAAGCACAGATATTAGGCTAATTAATGCGCAGGCAGTAAGATAAATGCCTGCTGCAAGTTTTGTTTCGGTTTTTTCTATAAGCCACATGCATATGTATGGAGAAAGGCCACCAAAAATTCCTGCAGATATATTATTTGCTAAGCTTACGCCAGTGCATCTTACTTTTGTTGGAAACAGTTCACAAATAACAGAGCCATATATTCCAAAAGATGCACCTACTGGTATAGTAATCAATAAGTAAGTTATTATTACGACATAGTGGTTAACGGAAGATAATAATGGTAATACACATGTACCAATCAGAGATAGCATAATCAGTACAGGAATCATTACGCGTTTTCTTCCAACTTTATCAGATAAAATTGCAAAAAGTACCGCAGATGCTGCAAATACAACCTGTATTACTATCCTCATTAAATCTTTAACACTAATAGATAAAATAACTAGCTCTTTTATTGATATATTATAAAACATTATTGCTGCGTAGACAATTGCATTCTGAGCAATTCCCAGATTGATTGAAATAATAAGCGGTCTTTTATAGTTTCTTACTAGTTCTAACAATGGTGAATGTGCTAAATTATTAGCGTACTTATTAGTTTTATATGCTAAGCTTTCTTTTAATATGTACCTAGTTAAAAAACCTATTGTCCCCAAAAAAAAGCAAAAATAAAAAAGCAACTTCCATCCCCATATTTCATAGTTCTCACCTGTAACTCTTTTGCAGATAAATATCATTGTTATGCATAAGAGCGTTCCAAGGGCTCCGCTAAAGGGCTTCATACTTCCTAAGAAACCTAGATTTTTTTTATCTTTTGAATGCTCTATCGTAAATGCTGTATTAATGCTTGTTTCACCTCCTGCAGTTATTCCTTGCACTATTCTACAAAACACAAGCAATACAGGTGAAAGCAACCCTATTTCTTTATACCCAGGTATAATTCCCATAATTGTGGATGATATTGAAATTAATATTACTGAAGTAAGTAAAGTCTTTCTTCTGCCATACTTATCTCCCATATAACCAAAAATTACTGCACCAATTGGTCTAAACGCAAAACCAATTGCAAAAACACCAAGGAATTTGAGTGTACTCAAATAATGATCTTCTGATGGGAAAAAAACGTTGATGATTGTATCTGTTAATACTCCAAAAAGAGTGAGTTCATACCACACAATCATGTTACAGATCATGCTCGATAGTATTGCTTTTTGGATATTATTCATGGTCTTTCAATTTAACATAACCTAATATATCATTAACCGGTGCTCCTTGCTATAAAATTTTTCATTCAATAACCTTCAAGGATAATTCACGTAAATGCTTATCCTCCACCTTGGAAGGAGCACCCATTAGAACATCTTCACCTTGCTGGTTCATAGGAAAACAGATTACTTCACGAATATTTGGCTCATCAGCAAGCAGCATAACTATTCTATCAACTCCTGGTGCTATTCCACCATGAGGAGGAACACCAAATCTGAATGCACGTACAAGTGCACCGAATCTTGTATCAACTTCTCCCCGGCTATAACCTGCAATGGCAAAAGCTTTATACATGATATCCAGTTTGTTATTACGAATCGCCCCGCTTGACAGTTCTATTCCATTGCAAACAAGATCATATTGGTAAGCAAGGATATCCAGTGGATTTTTGTCCTCTAAATCTTTCAGACCACCGTGTGGCATGGAGAATGGGTTATGAAAGAAATCTATTTTTTTACTTTTATCGTCATATACAAAATATGGAAAATCAATGATCCAACAAAACTTGAAGATATTATCATCTATAAGACTGAGTTCTGACCCTAAAAGAGTGCGTACTTTTCCTGCAATGTTTGCCGCCTCATTCTCTTTGTCAGAAGCAAAAAATACACTATCTCCTGGCTCTATGTTTGTTGCTTCTCTTATGTGGTTTAGCCTATTTTCATCAAGAAATTTAGCAATTGGGCCTTTCGCAGTTCCATCTTTATCAAACGTTATATATCCGAGACCCTTAGCACCGAATTCTTTTTGCGCATGTTCTATCTTTTTATCAAAGAAGCTGCGTGGTTCCTCTGCTGTTTTAGGTGCAGGGATGGCTCTCACTACCATACCACGCTCAATATTGCTTTTGAAAATATTGAACCCTGAATCACGAAAAATTTCTGTAACATCGCTGATTAATAGTGGATTACGCAAATCTGGCTTGTCAGAACCATACTTAAGCATTGCCTCTTTGTATGTAATGCGTGGAAAATCTTTATCGACAGACTTGCGAGAAAATTTGGCGAACACTTTATATAAAGCAGATTCAATAACGTCAAATATGTCCTCTTGAGTCACAAAAGACATTTCAAGGTCTAGCTGGTAAAATTCCCCAGGAGAGCGGTCAGCCCTTGCATCTTCATCACGAAAACACGGTGCGATTTGGAAATATTTATCAAACCCTGAGACCATGAGCAACTGTTTGAAAATCTGCGGAGCTTGTGGCAATGCATAGAACTTGCCAGGATTTAGCCTGCTTGGCACTAGGTAGTCGCGTGCTCCTTCAGGAGAGGAAGCAGTGAGTATTGGAGTTTGAATCTCTAAAAATCCTCGCTCTATCATGAGCTTGCGGAGCTCTGCAATAATTTGTGAGCGCAAAATAATATTGTTGCGGACTTTTTCACGTCTTAAGTCAAGAAATCGATATTTAAATCTCATGTTTTCTGGGTATTCTTGCTCGCCAGTAATGCTTGCCAATATACTTCTTTCTTCTTTTGCTATTTCTTCATCAAAGTGGAACTCAACTTCCGACTCAACGCGCAAATTGTTGACTATCACCTCGATTTCTCCGGTAGAAATAGAGCTGTTTACCGTATCTTCAGTCCTAGCTTCAACTATTCCTGTAACAGTAATTACACTCTCCAATTTTAAATTTGATATCTCATCAAAAAAGTCTTTGTCATTATTCAATACTAGTTGAGTGATTCCATAGAAGTCTCTTAAATCAACAAAGATTAGGTTACCGTGATCGCGCTTACGGTATAACCATCCAGATAGGGTAACTTCCTTTCCTACATCATTCTTCCTTAATTCATTGCACGCGTGAGTCTTGTAGCAGTTCATATTTGTTTCACTTCTAAATTCTTTAAAAAGTATAGAAATAAACCTTACTACATACAAGCCCATTCTCAGATATTTGCACAATTTTCGAAATAGAGCAGTACTGCTTTTATATTGTCTTTACCCGCAAAAAAATTGCACAATTTCTATAATTATGGTACAATAGTAAGGGTATTTTTAATGAATTAGATACAGGAAATGCCACTTACACAGATCATATTATATAGCGTAACATTACTTGCTGTAGCTGCAGTATTTCTCTTTTTGAGAAAAATATACAAAAATCGCATTAGAAAAATCATATTTCCTAGAAAAGTTTTTAAAGAAGAGTGGGAAGAAGACAGAAAATTCAATGAATTATATCAAAAAAATAAGCAAAAAGAGTTGATGAAACAACAAGAAATGCTACGCGAGAAACAAAAAGATGTGCAAGTTTATAAAGAAGATCCAGAAATAGTTGACATAGCAAAACCGGTAGGTAAATGGACAAAGATGGTTATGATGGGTAATGGTTTAATGCAGCGTTTTGCACAATTGATATATAGAGAAGGCGGACAGAAAGGATTTTGGGAGCTGTTTGTAAAAGCTCAGGCTTCAACTCAAGGTAAACATAAGGGGAAGGGCAGATAATCCATGCTTGAATGTGAAAATTTATCCTGCGCTCGTAATAATAAGGTACTATTTAAGAATCTCAGTTTTAAAGCTGAGCTAAAATCAAAGATTCTAATCACTGGTCCAAATGGTAGTGGTAAAACCAGCTTAATTAGAAGTTTATCTGGACTTTTACCGCCGGTATCAGGCAATATAAGGCACTGCGGAAAAGATATATATGATGATCCAAAATCCTATATACCTTCTATGGTCTATATAGGCCATAAGAATGCCTGTAAAGATAGCTTAACTGTTGCTCAAAACGTAGAATTCTGGGCAGGAATACGAAATACTAGAGAATTGATTGTGGCAGCTATTTGTTGCTTGCAGTTGCAACCTGTACTTAATATTAGATATGGCGAACTTTCTGCAGGCTGGAAAAGGAGAGTTGCGCTTGCTCGCCTCTTGATTTCTAATGCAAACGTTTGGCTGATAGATGAACCATTTTGTAATCTTGATAGTGCAACGTGTGAATTAGTGCTGAACTTAATCTCAATACGCTCTGAGCAAAATGGTATAGTAATTATTACAGGGCATAGCTCTACAGAGCAATTGTGTGATTTTACAACGATTGATATACGCGATTTCAATAGACTTCTTGCATAGTTTTTGGCAGCACGTTAACAACCATTAGAAACGAAAGGACTTCCTTGACACCCTTCGCCAGTCCCCTTATCATGAAACTGAAGCTATTTATTTATCTTCAGTCTGTGCAGATAGAACGACAAAAAAACTTAGTATATCTGGTGTGTCATGTTTAATTTTTTGCACTATGTGCACCTTATGTCTTTATAAAACTTCTAGCTATACAAGCTGAAACGCGCTGTTCAAGACATCACCCAACGTCAAATTTTAAAATAGAGAGTGAATAACTAGCACGGGTTTTCTTTGCCTTTTTTCATTTGGTAAATTTCTTAAATATTTATGGCTAAACGACAACCGTCATCCCGCTGCTTGTTAGCGGGATCTAGAGATACCGCGAATGAATCGCGGTATGACGGTTAATTATTCTGCGGCGGTATGACGTAGAGCTCGCGTTAGCTATACTTTTATACTCACCAACTCAGTATCCAATCTGGATCCAAGTAGTCAGCTACTTGGATGACAACCTGTTGAGGCTGCGCTTACACATTCCACTTTCTATGCTCACCAAACAAATTTGCTTACTCGCAGCAAAATTTTCTGGATCCAAGTAGTCAGCTACTCGGATGACATCTTTGTGTTTGAGGCAAAACCAGCTATAACATTTCTTCGCAAACAAATGTTCGTACAGTTGTGCGCGTGATGCTGGAATCTAGACAACAATTAGATCCTATTGTGAAGCAATAAGCTACATGTGCTATTTATTTAGTAGATTAAATATGAAGTTTAAAACTCTGCTATTGACTTCCTGTAGAACTAGTGAAAACCAAACTTGCTTAAAACCACTTAATTAGTTATAGTTATAAGTTTAGGTACAGTAAAATGACAGCTTTTGTCCCCTTGATTATTTTTTTAATCTTGTATCTTGGAAGTGGTGCTTATTTTTCTTTTATCGGAACTGATAATCCACTTCATCAGGTTTCACCAGTAATCTGCTTATTACCAGCACTATTTTTTGCTGTCTCACGTGGTACAAATAAAATTCAGCATAACATCGATACTGTTATCAAGGGCATGGGTGACAAAAACACCCTTACTATGTGTTTAATTTTTTTATTTTCTGGAGCATTTTCTGCGGTGACTCAATCAATCGGTAGCGCAGACACTGTTGCTAATTTAATTCTTAATTTCCTTCCAGCAAGATTACTGCTGCCTGGAGTATTTTTGGCTTCTGCTTTTATTTCAACTGCAATTGGCACATCTATGGGAGTTGTTGCGCTGATGGTACCTATAGCTGTTAATCTGGCAAAAAGTGGAGCTTTTGGTCTCGAAATAGGAACTGCAACTGTAGTAGGTGGTGCCGTGTTTGGCGATAACCTTTCGATGATATCTGATACCACCATTGCATCTGTTTCTTCACAGGAAGCTTCAGCAAAAGATAAACTTAAAATGAACTCTAAAGTTGCACTTATTGCCAGCATTATAACACTCATCTACCTAGCAGTTGCCTCAAATAGTACAAAAATTATTTCTATATCAAATTTAGATTATTATTCTATAATAAAAATTATTCCTTACATTTCTTTAATAATCATGGGGCTGTTTGAAGTCGCCACTTTAGTAACAATAACTATAAACATAATTATTGCTGGTGTGCTAGGAATAACTTTTTTTGACTATGCTATCATTCAATTTCCTCATGACGTGTATGACGGTTTCAAAAAAGTAAACGAAATAGTGATATTTGCTCTATTTATCGGTGGATTGAGCCATATAATGTACAAGCAAGGTCAAAAAGCGTTGCATAAACTCATCGATGAAAGCAATATCACAAAAACTAAAGCTGAATTTGTGATAGCAGGAATTGCGTCTATGTTTACTACCTTAGTTGCCAATAATACCATTGCTATTTTACTAAGTGGTGGCATTGCAAAAAGGCTTGCACAAAAACACAGTATTGCGCCACATCGCAGCGCATACTTATTAGATGTTTTTGCTTGTGCTACAAAAGGTATCTTACCTTATGGTTCCCAACTATTGCTAGCAGGTAGCATCGCCTCTGTATCACCTATTTCTTTATTAACACAGGTATATTATTGCTTTATTCTAGCGGCAGTTACAATAGGCGAAATAATCATCAACAGCAGAAAAGAGAAACATTGTGCGGCTGCAACTTAGAGTTTCTCTTTTTTTACCCATAAGGAACGGAATTACTTGACACCCTTCGCCAACCCCCTTATCATGAAACTGAAGCTATTTATCTTCGCAACCTGTGCAGGTTAATGACAAAAAACTTAGGGTATTTGGCGTCTCATGTTTAATTTTTCGCACTACGTGCATCGCATGTCTTTAAAAATTTCTGGGTTTTTACCTATATAAGCCGAAACGCGCTTACAAAGCGTTTAAGACAGCAAAAAACGTCAAATTGACAAGGGAGAATTTGAATGCTAGCTACTACGGGGTTTCTTTGCCTTTTTTCCTACTTAGTAAATTTCTTAAACACTTGCGGTGTAGGTTAGTTGCAAGTTAAAAGCAGCTAAATCGCTCTTAATCAAGCGTTTTAGAATAAAAAAAAAGCCGATATTTTAGTACATAGTAAATAGCCAACCACCATGGGGCTTCTTTTGCCTTTTTTTTATTTGGTAAATTTCTTAAACATTTATAGTTGCAATTTAAGAGCCCGTAAAGGGTGTCATTCCAGTGCCCCTGTGATGTATTCCAGTGCTTGACACTGGAATACAGTTTTCCATATAATCTCATCGAAAATGTTGTAACCACTTTCCATGCTAGTTTGCTTGTTCACAAGCAAACTTTTCTGGATCCCAGTGTCTAGGCACTGGGATGACAAGAGAAGGTACTAGCCTGACACCCTGACAACCGTCATCCCGCTGCTTGTTAGCGGGATCTATGCTAATGCCCTTTTATTCTTTCAATTATGTTATTTCCATTTAAATCTGTCTATTCCGCAACTTCAGTGAATACAGTTGAATACTCCCTAAAACTGATCGTCATAACTTTACCCTACTTTGAATAATATTTTGATCATTACATATTGTAACAAAAAAAAATCAACTCATTTCTTCTAACGGCTCTATATTAAAGATAGAAAGTCCAGAAGCAATGACGTGTGCTAAGGCTTGGACAAGTTGCAGCGGTGAGATCTTTCTTATATTTTTAATTGTGTAATCTTCTGTGTTTGTAAATGTTTTTTCTATACCCCACTGTAGTAATAAGTACTTTACGTTCTGAATGATTTATGATGTAAATTATACGGTAGTTGCTAACCCTTATCCTATATTGCCCTCTAAAGCTATGACATAAAGGCTTTCCTAGATTAAAAGGATCAACTGTAAGGCGTTTCTTTATGGCCTCCTGAACCATTAATTTAATCTTTGCCGGAAGAGCTGGAATTTCTTTTTCAATAACATTTTTTAAGAATTTTATAGTGTAAGTTTTATTTCCAGATGTTTTCATCATCCTCTACTTCTTCTTCACCTTCAGAGAGGCGATCGTCAGCTATTTTGGATAGCTCTACATCTTCTTCGAACTCTCCTTCCACTAAATCTACTAAAACTTCAGGAATAGTTTTATTTTGAGTCTCTGCCATTTCTGTAAGATACTGAGCCAATTTACTGTCAAAACTTACATTAACATTGAGCTTTTTTTGACTGTGAGCCATATATTAACCAGAAAACACTACTATAAACTATAACATTTTTACTTAATTTTGTCAACTTTTCTATTCGTTGAAAAAACAATCTTGCATAAAAAAATCAACTCATCTCTTCCAAAGGCTCTATATTGAAGATAGAAAGTCCAGAAGCGATGACGTGTGCTAAGGCCTGCACGAGAAACATTCTTGCAGCGGTGAGGTTTAAGTTGTCTTCCAGTATGAAACGCATGTTTAAATCACTCTTGCCATACCCCCATAAAACGTGAAACGCTTCTGCAACTTCAAGTAAGTAGAAAGTAATTCTGTGTGGCTCACAAAGCCTTGCTGCAATTTCTACCACATCTGGCCACTTTGCTAAGGTTTTTATGAGGAAGAGCTCTCCACCTGTCCTTAAAAGTGAAGGATCTGCTGTTGGGAGCTCTTTTGGAGCATTACGCATTAACGAATGAGCACGAGCATGCGCATATTGCACGTAAAAAATAGGGTTGTCTTTTGACTGTTCTTTAACTTTAGCAAAATCAAAGTCCAAGACCATATCATTCTTGCGTGTTAGCATTATAAAACGAGTTATGTCCCTGCCAACTTCTTCCACTACATCTCTTGCTGTTAGGAAGTTTCCTGATCTTTTGGACATCTTAACAGGTTTGCCGTTCTCGAAAAAATTCACAATATTATGCAGTTTTACCTCTATTTTTGCTTGATCATCACTGAGCGCAGAGACGACTGCTTTGAGTCTTTTGACATAACCGCCGTGGTCACTACCAAGCTCTACGATCATATTGTTAAAACCACGCGATATCTTATCAAAATGGTAAGCGATATCCGAGGCAAAATAAGTCCAACTGCCGTCCTCTTTCTTCAATGCACGGTCAACGTCATCACCAAATTTTGTAGAGCGAAATAGCATCTCTTTTCTGGAAGTCCAATTTTCGCTTTCTTTGCCTTTTGGTTTCTCCAGGTACCCTTCATACACTAGACCCTTGTCAGACAATATCTTTATACTCTCTTCAATTTTGCCACTTTTTTGTAGCTCATACTCTGAAGTAAAAACATCATGATTTACTCCAAGTAAGTTCATGTCTTCCTTTATAATTTCTAAGATAGAACTTAAAGTATAGTCTCTAATCACTTGATTATCTTCCTTTTCTAGAAGCTCTGCGCCATATTTTTTGGCCAGCCCCTCCCCTATCGGTTTTAAATATTCACCTGGGTATAAACCTTTTTCAACACTAATTTTTTCTCCCAGAGCTTCTTTATATCGCAAATACACTGACCGAATTAGCGTATCTATCTGTGCTCCAGCATCATTAATATAGTATTCCTTAGTAACTTTATAACCAACTTTTTTCAATAAATTTGCCAGAACGTCACCAAATACTGCCCCCCTTGCATGACCAATATGCAGTGGACCAGTTGGATTTGCAGATACAAATTCAACATTGATGGCCTGATTGTTCCCTATATCTAGGGTGCCAAACTCTGTTTTTAGCTCATTTATTTGTTTTAAAATTCCATGCCACACTTCTATTTTTAAGTGCATGTTGATGAAACCAGAGCCTGCTATTTCCACTTTTGCAACTTCATCAAAAAGTTCAAATTCTTTGGCTAAAACCTCTGCAATTTCAATGGGATTCTTCTTTTCATGCTTTGCAAGCACCATAGCAACATTTGTGTAAATGTCTCCATGGACTCTATTGCTTGGAGGCTCTATGATAAAGTTTGCTGCACTTGTGCTTATAACACCCCTTTGTTTCAACTCATTCAATTTACTAAAGATTAGAGAGGAAATCTGCTTAAAAATGTTCATTCACTATATTGCTATAAAATCTATAGCAGTATAGTGAATAAGTGGGACTAGTTGAAGGTTTATCTTAACTATTTTATCTTCCTGGATCAGAGTTTATATTAAGTCGTTGCCGTAACCATGGTAAGAGAAAGCCATACCTTCGCTGTAACCATCATTACCAGCATCAGGCTCTTCAACATCATCAGTTACCACCTGATCTTCAGTTGTGATTTTATCCTTGATCGTCTCGTCTACACCCTCATCACTATAAGAAAATTTGTTAGTATATGAATAGCGATTATTGATTTTATCACTATAGTTATGTTTTAACATAGAGACCTCCTATACAGTCAAAATTGGAATTACATTAAGATAGAACAAGCTATGAATATAACTTGAATGAAAGAAACTACAGATCACGAAATTTCCGGATAACTATGGAACCATTATAAAATAATAAAATTAAAAATTTAATAATTTTAATTATAAATCTAGCATATCAACTAACGGTATGATTTAAATTTTCTTTCAATTCCACTGTATCTTCGCCAGTTTTGCATACAGCCCGTCTTTACTCATTAGAGAGTCATGAGTTCCTACTTCTTCTACTTTTCCATGATTAATTACTATAATCTTGTCAGTCTTGAGTGCGGTTGATAGCCTGTGTGTAATTACGATTGTTGTTCTGTTTTGCATTAACTTGCTCAATGCTTTTTGCACGAGGTTCTCACTTTTGTAATCAAGGGCAGAGGTTGCTTCATCCAGTATTAAAACCTGAGGATTGTTGAGTATGGCCCTTGCTATTACAATACGTTGTTTTTGTCCTTCAGAAAGTTTTAATCCTCTTTTTCCTACAAATGTATCAAATTTATCAGGCAGCTTATCAATAAATTCCATCGCATAAGCGCTGATGGCTGCTTGCTTCACTTCCTCATATTCGGCACCTGGTTTGCCATATAGTATATTTTCCATTATTGAGCAAGAAAATATCATGTGATCTTGTGGCACTAAGCCAAACAACGATCTGAGGTCATTTAGCGCAATTGACTTAATATTGTGCCCATCGATAGTAATGCTACCTTTGTTTGGATCATGAAAACGGAGCAGAAGCTTTAAAATGGTGCTTTTACCACTGCCAGATGGTCCAACAATTGATACTGCTTGACCTGCCTCTATAGAAAATGATACGTTATTTAACGCTGGCTTATCAGACTGAGATTCATAAAAAAATGTTACGCCATTAAACGAAATTCCCTTTTGAACACTACAAATTTTTATAGGATCATCGGGATCTGCTATAGAGCTTTTCATATTTTTAAATTCAAATAAACGCTCTACTATTCCAAAACCTCGTTGTAAATCACTGATATTATCGCTCAAATTATTTATAGCTCCTGCTGCGAGCGCTGAATAAAACACAAATGAGGAGAGTTCTCCAATAGTTATATTATTGCTTAAGACTTCTTTAATACCAAAAAAGAGCAAAACAACTAGTGAACCTATCACACACGTGATAACTAGAGTTACTAAAATAGCACGCAAGAGTACTAATTTTACGTATGATTTTGATACTGAGTTTAAATACTCCTTAAAACGGGTTTTTTCATTTTCTTCGAGTACAAACGATTTGATAGTCACTATAGATCTAAAATTTTCCTCACTAAATGACGCAAGCTCACTTAATTTATCCTGGGCAAAGCGTGCATAGCTACGCACTTTTTTTCCAAGTGAGGTCATGATAATGAGTAGTATAGGTATTATTGCGGCTGCATACGCAGTTAGTTGTATATTTGTATATAATAACATAGCAACACTGCCAATCAGAATCACAAAATTTCGTAATATGGTTAGTAAGCTGCTGTTTATTATTGATTGCAGCACAGAGGTATCAGTAATTAACGCTGAGATAACATCTTGTACGCCTGTGTTCTCAAAGAAACTTGGTTGCAAGTTAGTGATACTGCTATATAAGTCATATCTGATTCTTGCGATAACTTTCTCGCTGCCAATGCCAATGAAATATAACCGAGTAAATGCAGTGAGAGAAATGGCTAAAACTATAAGTATTGCAACTAATAGTTTGGTAGTAAAATCGTGCTCTGTGCCAGAATCAATTACATTGCTTAAGCCTCTGCCAAAGAGGAGGATCATTAAGGCTGAAAATAAAACTGCAATAAAAGCTATGACAAAATAGGATAGATTAGGCTTTATATAGTAAAATAACTGCCTAATATTAGATCGCATCTTATTTTAAAGTTTCTAAAGTGAAGTATATAGATTTTAGTTTCAGGGGAAAGGGGAAAGGTGTAGTATGAAGCAATTTAGGTTCTGCAGCTGTTGTGATTTTAGTCCACCAAGAAAGGGTAGTAGCCCGCAGAAACGAAAAACTTGCTTGACAAACTCCGCCAGTCCTCTTATCATGGTATTGAAGGTATTCAGTTATCTTCATCTGTGCAGATTAAACAGCAAGAAAACAACGTAGTTGGCGTCTTATTTTTAATTTTTTGCACTATGTGCACCTTATGTCTTCACAACATTTCTAGGTTTTTACCTATATAAGCTGAAACGCGCTTATAAGTCGTTTAAGACAGTATAGTACGCCAATTTGCAGGATTAGAGAGTGACAACTAGCTAACACGGGGTTTCTTTTGCCTTTTTTTCTGCTTAGTAAATTTCTTAAACATTTAAACTAAGGTGTGTTGCATTTAAAAGCAGCTAAATTGCAGTGTTTAAGACTTAAAAAACGCCAATACTGAAAATAGACAATGACTAGGGCTTCTTTTGCCTTTTTTTCGTTTGGTAAATTTCTTAAGTATTTATGGCTAAACGACAATCGTCATCCCGCTACGTGTTAGCGGGATCTATGTTAAGGTATGACGGTTAAGTAAGGGATCTATGTTAAGAGATACCGCGGCGGTATGACGGTTCGTGGCGGCGTGACGATAAGCTCGTCATCCCGCTACATGTTAGCGCCGCGGCGGTATAGCTAACTTAAAAATATGGTTGAATAGTTGTTAATAATAGTGTATAATTATTAATCTTTTCTCAGTATTTTTACTATGGCTCTTTCTAAATTTCTCGATCCAAAGTTAGATTTAACATTTAAGAAAATCTTTGGCACTGAAAAAAATAAGAATATTCTTATCCATTTTTTAAACGATATTTTAGGATGTACTGAAGTCAACACTATACAAGAAGTAGAATTCTTAAGCACCATTATGGACCCTGAAATTGCTTCTGATAAACAAAGCATTGTTGATGTTCTTTGCAGGGATTCTAGTGGGAACAGGTATATAATTGAGATGCAGCTCACTCGTGATAAAGGCTTTGAAAAACGCGCACAACTTTATGCTGCTAAGGCTTACTCAAGACAAGCTGATAAATCTGGTAAATACGTTGATTTAAAGAAGATTTTCTTTATCGCGATTTCAAATTGTACCCTATTCCCTGATAAGCTTGACTATATATCTAGCCATACCATAAGAGATGAAAAAACCAATGAGCATGACTTAAAAGATTTTCAATTTATCTTCATAGAGCTGCCAAAATTTCCTAAGAGTAGAGAAGAACAACTAGAAAGTGTAGTAGACCGTTGGCTATTTTTTTTCAAATATGCAGATGAAACAACGGACGAAGATCTCAGAAAAATTGCGGAAAAATCACCAATAATAAAGCTAGCATATGATGAATTAGATAAGTTTCACTGGAATGAAAAAGATCTAGTAGCTTATGAAGAAAGAATAATGGATCTGCGCAAAGAAGAAGCAATTCTTGAATACAGACTTGATCTTGCTAAAGAGGAAGGTAGAAAAGAGAGGGAAATTGAAGTCGCAAAGAATCTACTTAAAGCAGGTGTTTCTTTTAATATTATAGCTCAAACTACTGGTCTTTCTATGAGTGAGATCAAAGAATTGCAGAATTAAGTGTGAATGGTTACGAAAAATATAAGTTTTTGCGATAAATGACATAGTGATGTATTTGTTGTTCAGCATGTCAGTGGAATATTTTCTGGTATCTGTTCAGATGCATGGCTAATGCTGAAACAAAAATTCCAGTGCTCCTTTTTTTGTCATCCCATTCTGGGATCCAGATTGGGCACTAAGTTGGTAAACACGAAAGCGCTTTACAACGTTTTTGATGGAACTGTGCAAAAGGACTGGATACCAGTGTCAGCTACTTGCATGACACCCATTTGTTCCTATAGTTGCTTTTCTCGTCTACCTTATTTTGCCACTCATCTGAACAGATACCCATTTTGGAGGGATACCAATAATAGTTGTAAGCGGTATAAGTTTAGTCCATATACCTTCCAAGCATAACACGCTCACGAAACTTTAATGCGATAGCTTGGTTTCTACTGAAAGACAGCATTATGCCAAGTGCGATGCTCGAAGATAAAAGAGAAGAACCACCATAGCTAAGTAACGGCAGGGTTATGCCGGTGGTAGGAAAAACACTCAATGTTACCCCTATGTTTATTATGAATTGTGTGATGAATTGCATTGAGATACCGAGAATCACTAACAGATTAAATAATTCATTTTCCCTATATGCAACGTAAAGCAAGCGGGCGGAAATGATACCAAATAACATCAATGTGGCTAAGCACGTAATCAAACCAAATTCTTCTGCTAAAACAGAAAACACAAAATCTGTATGACAATCAGGAAGAGAGGCTTTTACGCTACCTTCACCAGGTCCAACTCCAGTTAATTGGCCTCTTTTGAATGCTTCTAATGATTTTGTGACTTGAAAGTTATCGCGTTGCGTAAAAAAGACAAAATTGTAAATCCTTTGCTTTATATGTGGGAGGCATAAGTAAGCTATTGTAGTTCCAGTTGTGGCCATTCCTATTATGCATAGAAAGTATAAAAGTGGTATACATGCAATAAACATTTGACCAATAAAAGAATATGTTAAAAGCATAGACATACTGAAATCAGGTTGCAAAAGTAACAACACAAAAACTAACAGAAATATTATGATTGATATGTGTATTTTAAATTTCATTTCGCTGGCCAAGATACTAGCTATAACAACAGAAAAAAATGGCCTTACGAACTCAGATGGTTGAACTGAAATTTTGACAATATGTAACCATCGTTTCGCACCTTTTACCTCTATACCAAGTATTATCGCAGTTGCTACTAGAATAGTAAATAAAGCGAAACCTGCGAATGAGAGGTTAAGTATAGTTCTTGTGTTGAGAAAAGAAAATGTCACCAAGGTAATTAGTGACAGGACTATATAAATTGTGTGACGCCGTATAAAATAATCTTGTGGTAAAGAAAGACGCTGCGCAATTACAGGGCTTGCTGAATAAACAAGAATGAAGCTTATAGTGAGCAAAAAAAACACTGGAAGGATGAGATAATAATCCAGCGTTCTATACCAGAGTTTAATATTCATTTTGTTCCAATGTGTAATGCCACTATTCCATAGCTCATATTATGAAACTCAACATTCTTAAAGCCTACCTCTTCAATTTCCATTTTAAAATCAGCCTGAGTTGGAAATTCTCTGATGCTCTTCACTAAATATTCATAAGAACTCTTGTCTTTAGCAACTATGCTGCCAATTTTAGGAATTACTTTAAATGAATATAAGTCATAAAGTTTGGTAAATATCTCATTTTGATAGTGCATAGGGGCAAATTCTAAGCAGATAAATTTCCCATGTGGTTTTAATACCCTGTGCGCCTCATTCAAAGCCTTCTTGCGGTCAGAAACATTTCGAATGCCAAAAGCTATTGTGCAATAATCAAATTCGTAGTCTTCAAATGGTAAACTTTCTGCACTTGCACATACCCAATCAAAATTAATTTGGTTTGAATTTATAGCTTTATCACGTCCTCTGTTTAGCATGTTTTGATTTATATCGCATACTGTAACCTTAGCACTTGGCTCTTTTCTTACTATTCTTATTGCTATATCTCCAGTTCCTCCAGCAACATCTAAAACCTTAGAGTTTTTTGTAAAATGCACACTATTTACCATCTTATCTTTCCATAATCTGTGCATTCCGAGGCTCATTATATCATTCATGGTGTCGTAGCGACTTGCCACGGAATCGAATACCTCTTTAACTAATTGTGATTTCTTCTTGATTTTTATAGTAGACATTACGTAAAGTCGCTCAACTCCTTTATAATTAGTAAAAATTAATTTGAATTAACACAAATGTCAACGACAGGCCTTGAGCCTGTTAAAATCTTCTTCAGCGTGGTATGATGACCTAGTCAGTGGGCTTGATGCAACCACTAAGAAACCTTTGGAGTAAGCAATATATTTATAATGCTCAAACTCTTCTGGGGTAACATACCTATCAAGTTTTGCATGTTTTGGAGTTGGTTGTAGATATTGACCAATTGTAATAAAATCAACCTCAGCACTGCGCAAATCGTCCATAACCTGAAGTATTTCCTCTTTTGTTTCTCCAAGACCAACCATAAGCCCTGACTTTGTGAAAACTTTAGGATTAATCTGCTTTACCATCTTCAGCAAATATAGTGAATGAAAATAGCGAGCTCGTGGTCTTATTTTTGCATACAATCTCGGCACTGTTTCAATATTGTGGTTATAGACATCAGGTGATGCAACAGCAATTGCTTCAAATGCTCCTTTCTTATTTAAAAAATCAGGAGTTAAAATCTCTATTGTTGTTTCTGAAGTTATCTTTCTAATTTCTTCTATGCACTGTATAAACTGATTTGCGCCACCATCTGGTAAATCATCACGATCAACAGAAGTAATGACAACATGTTTTAAGTTTAACTTTTTTATTGCTTTTGCTAAATTTTCTGGTTCATGAGGGTCTAACTTATCAGGAATGCCAGTTGCAACGTTGCAAAATGCACAAGCACGAGTGCAAACAGAACCGAGAATCATCACAGTAGCGTGACGTTTATTCCAACATTCACCAATATTTGGACATGCAGCTTCTTCACATACCGTATGTAAGTTATGCAGTTTAACGATGTTTAAGGTTTCATTGAATACTTCACCGGTCGGAGCTTTTGCTCTGAGCCATTGAGGTTTGTTATGCATCTGAAACGGCTAACTCTACCTCTTGCTTTACTAAAACTTTTTTCAACCTTCTTTTTATCTTCTGCGCTTTCTCACTTAGTTTAATCGTTCTTGTGTTGAGCAAAAAAGCATCTAAATCACCTTTGTAATCTATAGTTCTCAAAGTTCTTGTTGCCACACGAAATCTAAACTTTTTATTCAATATATCACTTGTTAACGTAACCTTATGTAAATTTAAAAGAAAGGTACGCTTTGTTTTACGATTCGAATGTGATACCTTATTACCAAAAGATTTTTTTCTATTTGTTAATTCACAAACTCTACTCACTTCAATATACCAAATTATTCTATGTACTTAGATTACCTTATATAGTCAAATAGTCAATACTCTCTTGCTTAATTTTTATACCATATACTGCTTTATAACCAAAAAATATCGTAATTTTTTCTATTATAAGAGAAATCATATGCTGAATTTCCAATGCTTTGCTGCCATTTGTTACTACCAGATGCAACACACCCGAATTTATATTCTGTGCATATGAGATCTTTTTCGGTTTTGTACACTCTGCTATTTCTTTCCCTACTATATTTCGCCAGTTTAAAATAAGACGTATTTCATTTTTACTAATCTTATTTTTCATGCATTTTAATGCATAGTTTTCAATTATAGACTTTAATTTTTTTGGACCGCTACGTTTGAGCATTTTTCTGTTTTTTTAGTAGGTAGATAATATAAAAGTATACATATAACTTGAGATTTTGTCATTACTGCTACATGTTTGTGAGATACCGTGACGGTATGACCATAATCGTCACTCCGCAACACATATTGCATAGTCGTCATTCCGCGGCGTGTTCGCGGAATCTAGCTCTGGTCACGCTACTTAGATGACAACCTTCTAACTGCTTTACAAAGGCTCTACCCTCTGGCCTCACACCGTAAAAGCAGTATTTTTATGCAAAACTTATCTCAACGTAGCACTTGCCAAGATCGTTCCATTTACCAAATTTTGTGCTGTCATCTTTGCCTCATAATTAACCTTATAGCTGTTTTAATTGTAATTAGTTAAATTATTATTAACTTGCCAGGCTAGATCCAAAAAATAGCATAATCAATATGCAAATTGTAATAGAAATCACGTTTGCGTATGGTTTATTGCTATGCGGTTAATCTTTCCTCAATCCAAGCTGCTTGAATAGCTTCGAGTATTTTTTCGTTACAGCGTTTTTCATCATCATCAAATTCCTCTAAACTCAAGACCTTTTTTTTAAGCTCAGTGAATCTGATACTAATTATATTCTCATTTGGAAATTTTTCCTCCAGAGCTTCCACAATATCTTCTATATCAAGCCATTTCATACTTTTTTGTATTTATCTGCTAAGTTAAATTGGTGCCCATGGGGAGACTTGAACTCCCAAGGTCGCAAAACCCACGGATTTTAAGTCCGCTGCGTCTACCGATTCCGCCACACGGGCTTTTTTTATCTATCTAGAGTAAAACTCTACTACTAAATTGACTTCCATGTCTGCTGAATAAGGAACCTCAGAATATTGAGGCGACCTCAAATATTTCACTGAATGCTCTTTACTATCTGCTTCTAAATAATCCGGAGCCTTGCGCTCTTGTTTTTGTTCAGCTTCTATTACTACAGGGATTTTTGCTGCCCTTTCTCTTATTTTTATTATATCACCTGGCTTCACTCGATAACTCGATATGTTAACCACCTTATCATTAACTGTAACGTGCTTATGAGATATGAGCTGCTTTGCTGAGTAAATTGTTGGAACAAGACCAGAGTGGTATAAAACAGAACTTAATCTCGATTCTAAGATACCGATAAAATTATCAGCCGTATAACCCTTTCTGTTATAAGCATCTAAAAATGTACGTCTAAGCTGCTTACTTGAAATCGCGTAGTAAAACTTAAATTTCTTATGTGCAGCAAACTGCTTACCAAAGTCAGATAACTTCTTGAATCCAAGAATACCATGTTGACCTGGAGGGTATTTCCTTTTGTTTACTGGGTCTTTAGCTCTACCCCATAAATTTACACCAAGTCTACGGCTAACCCTATACTTTCTAGTGATAACAGTTGTCATATAAAAACTCTCACGATTTAACTTTAGATTATTAAGGATTTTAGCACTCAGTGTCAACTTGTTTTTGCTGATATAATCTTTTATACTTCATTTTTAAGTTTTTCTATTAACACATGAATCATTCACATTTAAAATCTATGGCAAACGCCATCCGTTTTTTATCAATTGATGCAGTACAAAAAGCAAACTCTGGACACCCAGGTATGCCACTTGGCATGGCAGATGTTGCAACTGTTTTGTTTGCTAAATATCTGAATCATAATCCTGATGATTCTAAATGGTTCAATAGAGATCGCTTTGTTTTATCAAACGGTCATGGGTCAATGTTACTATACTCAATATTATATTTGACAGGTTATATTAGCATAGATGAGCTAAAAAACTTCAGACAAATGGGATCCAAGACCCCAGGTCATCCAGAGTTCGGCTTGACTTCCGGGGTAGAGGCAACAACAGGCCCGCTCGGTCAGGGGTTTGCCGCTGCTGTTGGCATGGCACTTGCTGAATCAATCCTTAAAAAGCAATTCAGAATCAATCACTACACTTACGTGATGCTAGGGGATGGCTGTCTTATGGAAGGAATAAGCCATGAGGTAGCATCACTTGCTGGGCATCTTAAATTGAATAAGCTCATAGCTCTTTTTGATGATAATGATATCTCTATAGATGGCGCTACTTGCCTTTCCTGCTCTGATGATGTAGAGAAACGCTTCTTAGCGTATGGATGGAATGTTGACAAAATTGATGGCCATGATTTTGATGCCATATCCCTTGCAATAGAGCAAGCAAAAAAGTCTGATAAACCTACAATGATCTGCTGCAAAACTATTATCGGAAAATTTTCAAGCCGTGCTGGCACATCCTCTGCTCACAGTGGTGCTTTTTCGGAAGAAGACATAAAACAGATGAGAGAGAAATTAAACTGGAATTATGAACCATTCCATGTACCAGAAGATGTGAAAAATGCCTGGAAGAAAACTGTTGAGAGAGCAAAACAAAACTACAATTTGGTGTCATTCCAGCGCGTGACCAGGAAAGAAGAAAAAGAATGGATCCCAGTGTCAAGCACTGGGATGACAAAAAGTGGAGCTGGGGTAACAGGATATCATGTAGAACTTCAAAGACGGTTAGATAAACATCTACCAGATAATATCGCTGGTATTTTAGCTGACCTGAAGAAACAAATATGTGAGCTAATGCCAAACGAAGCTACTCGATCTTCTTTTGGTAGGGTAATGGAACTTTTAACTGAGTCTATGCCGGAATTAATCGGCGGTTCTGCTGATCTTACTGGGTCAAATTGCACTAAATATAAGCACATGCAGGTAATAAATAGCAATAATTATAGTGGCTCTTATGTCCACTATGGAGTGAGAGAGCACGCTATGGCAGCATGTATGAATGGTATGGCACTTCACGGCGCGATTCTTCCTTATGGCGGCACTTTTTTGGTATTTTCCGACTATTGTCGTCCTGCTATACGTCTTTCAGCTCTGATGAAGCAGCAGGTTATGTATGTCATGACTCACGACTCAATTGGAGTGGGAGAAGATGGCCCAACTCATCAGCCAATAGAGCATTTAGCCTCTTTGCGTGCTATACCAAATCTATATGTTTTTAGGCCAGCCGATGCAGTTGAAACTCTGGAGTGTGTTAGCATTGCACTCGAAAAGAAAGAATCTCCAGCACTGTTTGCGCTCTCAAGGCAAAACGTAAGTTACATGCGCAAGTTCTACTCTGATATCGATCAATCTGCTAATTTATCGAAGTTTGGTGCATATATTTTGTGTGAATGTTCAAAAGAATTAAAAGTGACGATATTTGCTACGGGGTCCGAGGTTGAAATTGCAGTTGAAGCAAGGGAGAAATTGCAGGAAAAGGGTATAGGTACAAGGATTGTTTCTATGCCATGCTGGAGGCTTTTTGACGAGCAAAGCGATGAATATAAAGTGGCAATATTAAATAATGACAGCATTAAAGTTGCAATTGAAGCCGGAAGTGAAATGGGTTGGCATAAGTATATAGGTTCAAACGGTATATTTATTGGCATGAAAAGCTTCGGAGAATCAGCACCTTATAAAACACTTTATGAGCATTTTAATATCAGCGCCGATCATGTGGTAAAATGTGTGTGTGAGAAACTGGTTTACATTCAGTAGACTTCTTGCATAACCATATGAAAGCCCACTCTTCTTTGTCATTCCAGTACGTGACGTTATTTCCATCCAAGATGGTGTCATTCCAGTGCTCCTTTTTTTGTCATCCCAGTGCGTGACACTGGGATCTAGCCTTTATTATTTGGTTGAAATTAAGTCTTCTGGATCCCAATGTCAGCTACTTTCATGACATCATCATAAAGTAAAATGAGATCCCAGTATCACGCACTGGGATAACAGGAGAAGGAGGCTACTTAGAGAGGATGTCATTCCAGCACTTGACACTGGAATCCAGTTTTCCATCCAAGACGGTGTCATGCCAGTGCGTGACACTGGGATGGCTTTGTTGCATCACACTTTATGAGATGGTGATTTATGGTAAATTCATGTAACTATCTCAAATTTAGCCATACCAATATCAGTGAATTTATTAAGCAAATAGCATTTGATTAGCAGTTCTTTTTCTCGATTTATCTCAGATTTATTCCTAAAACTAAATCCGAATATTTGCTTTAATCTTGAGAAAAACCCTTCAATATAAGATCTTTTCCCATAATTTACTTCTTTTTTCCATTCTTTCATGCCATCTTCACCGTATAATTTTATTAACCTAATAGCAGCATTCCTGTCAGACATATAATCTATTTCTGGATGTTCTGCCGCATTGTTTATTGGTGGAATTTTTGTCTTTATATCATATTTGTTACACAACTTATAAAACTTGTGCCTATCACATGCTCTATCTGCATATAGTGCTTTTATGGCATGCTGAAAATCAACTTCTTTTAGCAAATCACAAGCTCCATAGTGATCAGAGTAGACACCATTACTGTATTTTACAGCTATGGCTTTTTTGTTGTTTATATTCAACATTACGTGCAATTTTCTCGTTTGCTCATAGCCACGATATTTTCTGTCAGTGCTATTTTCCTTGCTGTGACCAGGAGTGTTGTTGTATATACTAATTCCTGTACTGTCTATAGCAATTTCGATATCTTCCATATTATTTTTATCAATTCTGCAATCATTTATCTTAATATTAAGTTTCTTAAACCTTCTTGATGCTTGTGAATAGCTGATAACTGCCAAATCTCTTCCTATTTGTTGCAAGTACCCTTTTATAAACCCGACTGTTTGTCTTAAACCAATTCTAAAGAAACTGACGATTATATGCACCAAAATCACAACTTTATCACTATAAATATAGTTGCCGCCCTGCATTTTTGGACAATTCTCGTACCAATTTTCTATGGCGTCATTGATATAACAAAAAATGCTTCCTCTTTCTTGGAGAAATTTGTTATATTCATGGCAGTTACTGACTCTCATTTTTTGTGGCATATTTTTTCTTCAACAGTTAAATGGCTATTTATAATGAATTTTGTCAGTAACTGCCAGTTCTTTTCACTTGAGCGATGCAACAAAGCCCACTGGGATCCAGTTTTCTTTACAAATTCACCAAAAGTGTTTCATTCTATAACGCAAAACCCATACTCACCAAACCCAATGCATTACCTATAATTAAAATTCCTGGATCCAAGTGGGCTTTGTTGCATCGCTAGCTATGATGGATTAAAGATAAAAAAAACAGGGAATATCAGTAGCTTATTATTCTGGTATTTATAACAAGAACGGTCAGTGAATACCTAAATTTGAGTAAAAGAAATTTCACTACCACTCACTAATCTGGCTAAAATTCAAGAATTTCAATGCTTTAGCTATTTTCAATAGAATTAAATTTATTAATATAAATAACAAATTACTATTCTTAAATTTGATCAGATTGATTGCAAAAAAACAAGATTTTCAATAGGTTGCTTATAATCCTAACTATAGTTAGCCTTTCATAAGTAGCGATGCAACAAAGCCATCCCAGTGTCACGCTACTTGGATGACAGGAGAAGGAGGCTACTTAGAGAGGATGTCATTCCAGCGCGTGACGCTGGAATCTAGTAAACCTTTAGCTATATTATGTCATTGTCTCCTGAATTACTCGGTGGTTCTAACACAACTGGTTGATCAGATTCAGATGATGATTGTGTGGCTCATCAGACCCAAATAACCATGAAAAAAAATCACTAAAAAATGATCCTATTAATGAAAAAGGCTTCATAAGTATACTAAACAAACTACCAAAAAAAGAGCTCGGCTGTTCTTCTGTTTGTGTAGGTTCTGTGGGAGCAACAGGCTCTACACCTTCAGCTTTTATATCAGTTCCTTGTCCTGCACTGGTGGTGCTGGTTTGTCCTCCATTATTTTGTGTAGATCCTGTAGGTTGACTACCGTTGCTTACACCAGTTCCTTGTTCTGCACTGGTGGTGCTGGTTTTTTCCCCTTCTTTGCTATTATCTGATTGTAGTTCAGTATCATCACCTACTCGTTTTTCTTCCTCTTGACCCCCTTCACTATCTGTCGATGATCCACCCGCTGAACCATCATCAGATTTTTCTGCGGGTTGCAATAGAGTTTTTATTCCTCCATCAGTGGCTAATTTGAAAGGAGTGTCTCCATGTTTATCTTTTATATTAACATCGATTCCATCTTTTCCCAATAGGGCTTCTACTGCCTCTTTATGGCCCTTTACAACGGCCCAATGTAAAGGAGTCTGTTCTGCAAGTTTATCTTTTATATTAACATCGATTCCTTCTGCTCCCAGTAGAGCGTTCAATACATTTATATCTATGTTGTCCTTTTTAGCAGCCAAATGCAAAGGAGTCCTGTCATCTTTATCTTGTGCATTAACATTGATTTCTTTTGCTCCCAGTAGAGCGTTCAATACATTTATATCTATGTTGTCCTTTTTAAGAACAGAATGTAAAGGAGTATCTTTATTCTTATCTGCTAAATTAACATCGATTCCATCTTTTCCCAATAGGGATTCTACTACCTCTTCATGGCTATTTTTAGCAGCACAATGTAGAGGAGTCTTTCCATCTTGATCTGTTGCATTAACACTTGCTCCTTGATTTATTAGATCGTTTACTGTATCGATATCACCTCTTCCAGCAGCCTTAAGTAATTCATCTGTGTTTTGTAATAGAGTTCGTATGTCTTGAGTAGTGGCTAAATCTAAAGGAGTGTCTCCATTTTCATCTTCTGCATCAACATTTGCCCCTTTGTCCAATAGAGCTTCTACTACATCTTTATGGACCTCTTTAGCAGCCCGATGTAAAGGAGTGCTGTCATATTTATCTTGTGCATTAACATTGATCCCATTTACGTTCAGTAGGGCTTCTACTACATCTTTATGGCCCTTTTTAGCAGCGACGTGTAAAGGAGTCTCTCTTGTGTCATTTTGTGCATTAACATTTGCCCCTTTCCCTAATAGATCTTTTACTGCTTCCAAGTTGCCAAGCCTAGCAGCCAGATGTAAAGAGCTCTTGCAATATTCAGCTTCTTTTTCTTGTAATAGAGTCAACACATCACGTTCCATAGAATAATTGACACCATCAACATATGCTCCATTATCTAATAGAACTTCTACTATATTAAAATGATTATTTTTAGCAGCCCAATATAAAGGAGTATACAAATCTTCAACTGCGTTAACGTTTGCTCCTTCACTTATTAGACGCTTTACTTCATTAATATTACCACTTTTAGCAGCCTCAAGTAAAGCAGTATCTATTAATAGAGTTCGTGTTTCTTTGTTAGCAGCCGAATGTAAAGGAGTCTTTCCATCTTGATCTGTTGCATTAACATTTGCTCCTTCATCTATTAGACGTTTTACTTCATCAATATCACCTCTTCTAGCAGCCTCAAGTAATTCAGCTGTGTTTCGTAATAGAGTTTCTATGTCTTGATGATTAACGGCAAAATCTAAAGGAGTGTTTCCATCATCATCTTTTGCATTAACATTTGCCCCTTTGTTCAATAGATCCTTTACTATCTCTGCATGGCCATTTTCAACAGCCCAATATAAAGGAGTCTTTCCACCTTTATCTACTGCATTAACATTTGCCCCATTACTTAGTAAAATTTCTACTTCCTCTTTATGGCCATTTTCAACAGCCCAATATAAAGGAGTCTTTCCTTCGTGATCTGTTGCATTAACATTTGCCCCTTTGCCCAATAGATCTTGCACTATCTGCTTATTACCACTTTGAGCAACCCAATTTAAAGGAGTCCTGTTACCTTGACCTACTGCATTAACATCTGCCCCTTTATCCAATAGATCTTTTACTATCTCTGCGTGGTCATACATAGCAGCACAATGTAAAAGAGTGTTGTTATCTTTTACTGCATTAACATCTGCTCCTTCACTTATTAGACGGTTTACTTCATCAATATCACCTCTTTCAACAGCCTGAAACAAATCATCTATACTTTGTGAACTACTCATCCTACACCTCTCTGTAAAACTATATTGTTATGATAAAGTCGTTAATAATCTATGAGCTCTCACCCCCTGTAAAATTATATTATCATGATAAAGTCATTAATAACCCATGAGCTCTGGATCACGCAAATAATGGTTATTCCCTGTGTTTTTCAGTACATTTGAGCTGGCTGTACATAAGAATTGCAATTGTAGAGCATGCTATTATTAATAGTAAATTTGGTAAAATACCATAGCGAAAAAATTTTCCTACTATATATATTCCAATAGCCCCAAATATCATATTGCAGAATGAGAGGACTGCACTACCAAGCCCTATACCTTTGATCGTTTCTAAAGCAGAGGTTACGTTATTGCTTATTATTAATGCAAGTCCGATATTGGCTGGAATCCAAACAGTTTGAAGAATTAATATATTCAACTTGTCCGCGAAATAAAAATATACCAATAAACTATCGGATATTATCGGTAACACCAAACCTATTATTAGCATTTTGCTAACCCCTACTTTTGGTACATACCTTCTATTAATTAAAGTTCCAATTATGTAAAATATGACTATGATCGATATGAGGTAGCCAAAATACTGTACTTCAATGCCCATCGATTCAAATATGAACGGGTAGTTAGCAATGTATGCCCAAAGCCACATGAAAGTTAATCCATGAATGGCTGAAAACCCAAGGAAACGATAATTTCTAAATATTGATATATATTGCTTGAAGATATTAGTAATTATGTTAGTTATACTGGTTTCATTTTTATTTACAGTGAGTGTTTCTTGTAACTTAAAGTAGATAAAAATAAGTATAGCAATTGCTGCGAGTGACATAATAAAAAACAAAAATTTCCAATGATAACCATGTGAAATTATATAACTGCCCACCACTGGAGCTATTCCAGGTGAGAGTGCCACAACCATATTTAATTTTGAAATTACTCTCGAGTACTCACTACCCGAGTACATATCCCTTATTGCTGCATACCCAACAACACCTGCAACACCAGCCCCTGTTCCTTGTATGAAGCGAATTAGTATCAAGAGCGCAATACTGTCGGCTATATAACACATGACACTTGCCAAAGTAAAAATTGTCATACCAATCAGCATCATTGGACGCCTACCATAATGATCCGATAATGGACCATAAATTAATCCAGACACCGCAAATCCAACTAGATTCAAGCTAATTGTAAGCTGCACTACACTGCCTTCTACTTTAAAATAATTGGCAATGCTTGGTAGTGCAACTGAGTATAGGTCAGTTGCCATATCGACAATTGCTACAGACAATATCATAATAAGAGAGATGATATTTTGCGAAAGAGCTGTTTTCACTTAATGATTTACTGGATTAAATATACTTAATTATAATGTATCTTTTTCATTAGTATAAGTACAATGTTACATAGTAAATGATGTCATTCGAGTAGCGGACACTGAAATCTTAAGCTAAAATCATGAAAAGCACGAATTTCAATACCTTATCTTCAATTATTCACTTTAAGCTTTAAGTCTTCAACAGAAGATGCATTTGCCTCACTTACTACCTTTAGTGGTTCACCAAGGCTATGTTCCACTTTTGTCTCAAATTTAAAGCCCAATTTTTCGCAAAGCTTCTGAAAATATTCAACAATAACATCAAACAAATTCTTAACACTTACTTTGTAGTTTTTTAGCTCTTTAGGAATGGTAAGAAGTACTTTACCATCTTCATATGTTACATTTTTATCTTCACATTTCAGTTTAAACTCCGCTGAACTGCAAAAACCTGGTGTTTCGATATATGTATAATCATCATAGTTAAGCATTTTTGTATATTTCATGCTAAAACTAAGCTTTATACAATTGGGTTCACGACAATCCATAATATACTCTCTTGTCATACAGTTGCTTTGCGTTGACAAATGAAAAGATCCAAGAGCTTGACTCATATCATTAGGAAGAAAATGAGTATATCCGCCCTGATAATAGTTATTTATTAACTCCTCAATAATAGAGTTATTGGGAATTGTTGCACCAACGTGTTTAAACATTTCTGTGAAAATTTGTCTGAGAAATGGACGATAATTCCCTTTTCCGTTTTCATCCCGTAGAATTAGATTTTTATGGTTTGAATACAGATCGTTAATAAATTCGTTAGTTATTTTTTGTCCGTTAATAGCAAGGCCGTGTGTTCTATTAAGATCCTTATATGTTCCCTTACCAGAAATTACTTCGTCCCAAGTGTTAGCTTTGAAATCAGCATATTTGAGCTTCTTCACTTCAGCTTTCAACGCATTGACCATTTCCTTTGACATGTTATATCTCTACCATTAATACCTGTATATTAATTCTAGCACTTACTTTATTAAATTTCAATTACTAAATGAATTTATCACTTTCACTTCCGTATTTTCCAGCGAGTCACCGTAAGTCACTGCTTTTAGGTAAAACTTTTTTCCTCTTTGCACTTCGAAAGATATTATTGAATCATCAAGTAGAACAAATTTTTCACCTGCTGTGTGCTGATACTCTTTAGTGCCTTCTTGCCCTCTAATTAGATTGCTAAGCTTATATTTATTTTTATCTATAAGTTCGGCACTCTGAAATTTTACTATCTCTTTTCCAACCAGTGCTAAATTTGAGTCCGCAATTGAAGTTATGTTTCCAAAACGTAACACTACTATAATCCCCTCGTCGGTAGATTCCATTACATATCCGTAAGTAGACTGCTTGTTTGTGCTTGCAATAGGCTTATAATCCTTATCGTTGTACGAAATAAAGAGTGTTGCTCCCTTCCAATTCTTTTCCTCACTAATTAAAGTAAAGCTTGCACTATTACCTTTAATATCTGGTCAATCTATCATTTCTACGATGGTTTTGCTAATGTGAGAGGAAGGGTATTCCTTCAGCATAAGTGACCTTGTTGAAGGAAAAGAAAGCTTATATGTAGAGTGATCATAACCAACGCCAATTACTTGAATGGACATGCTTTCGAATTTTGTTTTTATAATTCTCACCGTATGCTTTTTCTCACCGTCTAAAATCGTTATTACATCACTTGGCACAAGCCACGCATATTTTATCGGCAGCTTGAAATTGTATATATTTCTCTCTTGCCACGAAGAATAAAGTAAAATCTCAGCTATATTTTGCGCCTCTCCCTCCTCCATAATGAGCGGTATTTCAACTGTTATAGCAGCGCCTTGCTTTGGCAACTCAGCATATTTAACATCAATTGGATAGCCAAAATTGCGATTAAAATAAACGACGTTAACTTTATTGTTTAAATCTAATTGACTGATATTAGCAAGTTTTGAATTGTTACTGAAAACCATTTCACCAATTGGTATTCCAGTCGTAACTCCCCTGCCCTTTTGGACAAATTTCAGTTTAGAGTCCTGTTCAACCACATCAAAAAAATAGCAACTTTGCAGCATTTTAATAATTGAACGTACGGGTTGCTGGTCGTTTATCACATACCCAGACAATAACCCTTTGACGTTGCTTGTATCGAACTGATCGCTTTTTAAACCTGTTTTTTGTAACAGATCCGATAAAACATCGGAAATATTAAGTTGTGAAAGCTTTCCCTGAATCCAATGTCCTGTTTGCCAGTTATGGCAGTCAGCCCACACATCACATAAATTGGGAAAGTAAGGAAATGGCCTTGCATCCCATGCCCAGAGAAACATTTTTTCTACCATTTCTGAGCTTTGCCACTTTTTTAGCGTTCCTTCAATTGCAATTTTTTGCGAAAGAAAGCTCACCTCTCCGTTTGAATATCGTGGATATTTGCTCTCTATGCTGCCTTTGTCAACAAACACATTTGGCTCATTAGTGCAGCCGTTCATACTGGGAAATCCATACTCAGTAAACCATATTTTTTTCATCTTTGGTTGCCATTTCGTTTTGCTACCGTCAGGATTTGTGTGAGTTTCACTCCACCATTTCTCTATATTTTCCACGCATACCTGCTGTCGTTATACTTTACTCTTTCAGGCTCACCCTTTGAGTAATCATAGAAATAATCATACCCCACTCCACTGCTCCAACCACCCATTACATCTTCCGCAGAATAGCCAAAAGGAGGCTCTGGACCATCAGTCAGTGGAAAATAAGCATCTATGCCAACAACGTCGATGTACTCTGAAGACCACAGTTCATCCATATTATACCAACCATCATATGAATGGTATTCACTCCAATCAGCAGCGTAAGTTACCGTTACTTCTTTTCCAAGCTGAAGTTTTATTCGCTTTGCAAGCTTGACCAGCTCTATAACGGCAGGGTAATTCCCTTGTTCATCCCTGATTTTGGTAAGTTGCGCAAATTCAGAACCAATGATAAACCCTTCCACTTTAGTTTGTTTGGCAATGCTTGCATAATGCTCTATAAATTTGTTGTACTGATTCTTAAAAAAATCACTTATATCTTCAGGAGTCCCGCTCAACCTTCCTCGCCACTCTTTGTTCTTTGTACCAAGTAAGGGCATTGGATAGAGCATCACCTTGTAGCCTCTGCTGTGTAGCTCTTCTATATATCTTATCAACGCTGCATCACTAACTGTGCCACCATACCTTGGGTTTCCACTCGCATCTTTTGAAATTAGCTGAGCATTATCTCTGGTTACACCCCCTACTTGCCAATCATCAGGTAATATTGCGGAATCATCTTGAAATTCAACTGCAGGATATATTTTACAATCTTTAATGTTCAGATCATTCACAAACCAATTGACTACTACCGATACCCACTCAACATTTGGTAAATCTCCCTTTAATTGATCCAAAGAAAGCATTGCATCGCTCTTTTTAGTGTGGTTGTTGTGATTTACCCTTTGCGCCAGCCCATATGGGATATATTGGTTGCTGCTTATTTTCTCTTGCGCGATTTTCTTCTGTATTTTTGTATCATATACAAACTCTCCTGAGCCTGGTATTATATTGATATTCCGAATATTTTTTGCTACTGAAAATTCATTTGACTTTACTGCAGTTTGCACTTCAAACGTAAATACCGGAACATGATTATTATAGTCTGCTAAAGGAAAATTCTTGATGACTATGTAAGATATTCCCCTATAAGCCGGCACATTCCCCTCTCCTTCAATTGATGACATAAATGGATCAGGATTTTGGTCTTCTCTGCCGCTGTAAAAAGTATAATCTATTTCATCAAAGCTAAGTGATGTTGTATCTGCCCAGATTCTGTTTAATTTTTCTACTTTCCCCTTGCAGATCGCAATTGCAAGCGTTGCATAGTAATTATATGTAACGTTCATACCTCTTCCAATTTTACTTTTGGTGGTTATCGCCTCTTCTTTTATTGGCTGTGCCCAAATAATATTCCCTGCAACACGAGCAGTGCCATAGATAATTGGGATCGTTCTGCCGTAGGTTGAGGTTTGAACTTGCAGATTTTTTAGCCTTGCCCCATGCGTTACTTTTTGCTCGGCTTCAAGGCCGAACATTGCCCCATCTAGCTGTGCACCAAGAAGAGTACCAAGTTCTGAGCCGATAATCCGGCCAATTGGCCCAAAAATGCTGCCTGCTTGACCGAAAATTGATGATAAAATTATTGTAGACATGATAATCCTCCTTTTTGTTTCTATAGTTAATGTAGGCTCTACGTCATGCCGCCGCGGATAGATCCCGCTAACAAGCAGCGGGATGACGAGCTTATCGTTATGCCGCCGCGAACCGTCATACCGCGATTCATTCGCGGTATCTCTTAGCATAGATTCCGCTAACTAGTAGCGGAATGACGAATTTGTCGTTTTACAGCCACTTGGATAACAATTTGCCACTAAATAGTACGAAATTCAGCAGCTTACAATGAATAATTGAAGTTTTTAATCAGGAAAAATACATGAGTAAATCATGTAGCTATAATCATTGTAAGCAACAATAAGAAAGTGCGGAAGTAGAAATTTGAGTTGACAAAATAAGAAAAAATATAGTATATTAATAATATTGATATTAACTTAAACTAATTATGCCAGCAGTAGTAAATACACCAGACAACATACAAAGACCGTCAAAATTAAAAAAAGCAAAAGAAATTCTGCTAGCTCCTGTAAGGTGGCTAATCATAGGTTTATCTGTAGTACTTTTGATAATATTTGTTATTTCTTTCCTGGTGTTTCTCTCAATCGCCAATGTATTGAGTAAGCTATATCTTTTTGCAGGAGGCAAAGCACCAGAATGGTTAGAGCAAGGAGCTGAAGCATTTATGGAGGCAGCACGTATTCCACAAACAACGCATGATACTGATGTAAATGATGCAATTAATATTAACGTTCAAAAGCTAAAAGAAAACTACGGTGAGCCTGATATTGATGATAAGTTTATAGAGGAAATAGAAGGATTTATTGATCAGTTAGAGTGCATAGCAAATGGCACACAAAAAGCTGCAGATAAAGATCAACTTACAGAAGATGAGAAAAAACATGCACTTGAGTGCTTGAAGCGTATAAAAAATAACCCTGGTACACATAGTGGAAGCGGGTTAACATTGAAGCAAGTTTTAAATTTAGTTTGGAAGGCTTGCAACGATCAAACTAGAGCAAATAATATAGCTATTAATACCCGCATATCACAGAGAAAATATCAACTGGTTAAACATTTAGTAGAATCGCAAACAGAGTACGGAGTGCGTGTTGGTCGTGGTTCAAGTGCATGTTTTACTGGCACCTTCAACAGTATTGTCTCTTTCTTGTACACTTTTAAAGAGTTTTCCTTCTTGCAAAAAGCAGATAAGAATACTATAAAGCAGGAATTTGAAAATGAGCTGCAAAAAAAGGGAGAAGAACTATTTAATCAGCTTTCCAATGATAAAGAAAAAAAAGAAGTTGCAGAAGCTTTAAGTAATCCTTCTACAAATTTCTTTTCAAGCTATGTAGAGTCATTTAAAAACCACTCTGCACGTGCAGTTTTAGGTGATAAAGAATGCGACAAATTAGTTAAAACTCATTTTAGTAATCTTCAGTACAATAAAACAATATCACGCTTTACCTAAAGTAATCACTTAACTAACGGCAAAGTGATACCATGCTGATTCATATATTTTCCTTTCATATCATCATATGATTTCTCACACTCACTTTCGCCGCTTAAAAATACGAATTGGCATGCGCCTTCATTAGCGTAAATTTTCGCGGGAAGCGGAGTGGTGTTTGAGAATTCGAGTGTGACATGACCTTCCCATCCAGGCTCTAAGGGAGTAACGTTTACTATAATTCCACATCTTGCGTAAGTTGATTTACCAACACAAATGACCAGTACATTCCTTGGTATACGAAAATATTCCACTGTACTTGCAAGCACAAAGCTATTTGGTGGAATTATGCATACGTCTGTTTCTTTATCTATAAAACTATTCTCAGAAAAATTTTTAGGGTCCACGATGGCTGAATTAACGTTAGTAAAAATTTTAAATTTATTATCCACTCTTGCATCGTAACCGTAAGATGATAGTCCGAAAGATATAACACCTTTGCTGCTTTTGTGATTCACAAAAGGCTCTATCATTCCAAAGTTTTCAGCTTTTTCTCTTATCCATTTATCTGGCATAACTGCCATAACTGTTCCTTAAAGTTGTGTAATACTTACAATAATATAAAATAAAATTTAAATGTAAACTGTAGCTTTTGTCATGCAATTAAAGCTTTTCAGTTTGATGTTTTGTTATAATAATTAGATTTATGTTCTTAACTAAAAATAATGCTTAGAAACTTTCTCCTGATTTTTGTATTCGTATTATTCACGCCGCCGTCAAATGCTGATGCCAGGAAATACATCAGAATTGTTGGATCTTCAACTGTTTTTCCTTTTATCTCGTTTATAGCCGAGGAGTTCAATCGTGTATTCCCTTTTAAGACTCCAGTTGTGGAATCAATAGGAAGTGGATCAGGGTTCAAAATGTTTTGCTCAGGAATAGGGGAAGACACGCCAGACATCACCACTTCATCTCGCCCTATGAAGGAAGTAGAAAGAGAGCTATGTAAAAGAAATAAAATTAATGAAGTGATAGAGATCATCATTGGCTATGATGGAATTGTCATTGCAAATTCAAATCAAAGCCATAGATTTGATTTCACAAAGAAGGACTTATTTGAAACTTTATCTGCATATTCTCAAGAAAATGATAAATTAGTAAAAAATAATAAGAAGTTTTGGTCTGATGTAAATCAAGCCTTACCAAAAACAGAAATTGAAATTTATGGTCCACATCAAAATACAGGCACATACGAAACTTTGGTTAATTCTATTATGCTTGATCAATATTCATGCATGAACTCGAGAATTTTCAAAGAGAATTATAAAGATCAGGAAGAAAGAAAGAAAGCATGTGGTAATATAAGGGATGACGGAAGGTATATAGAAGTTGGAATTAATGAAAACATAATAATACAAAAATTGAAAAGTAACAAGAACGCTTTAGGGATATTTAGTTTTAGCTTTTTAATGAGGAATCAAGATAAAATACAAGGGAGCACAATTGCAGGAATTGAGCCAACTTACGAAAATATATCATCGGGAAAATATATATTAGCAAGACCTCTATACCTTTATATAAAGAAAGAACACCTGGATACTGTTGATGGATTAAGAGAATTCATAAAAGAAATTATAGATTCGATCAGCATTGAAGATGGGTACCTATCTAGGCTTGGTCTAATTCCACTTTCAAGTGAAGATATAAAGAAAGCTTCAGCAAAGGTTTATGATATAACGTGACGGCAACGTTTCTTTTATATTCTTTGTTCTAGCGTAGTCAGACCCAGCGCGGCGCGCTGGGATGACAATGGATTACTAATTAGATAGTTCTGCGTTGTTGCAACACCCCAGAAACAACCGGGTCCGAGCTTTTCGTATTTGGGCTTTCTGATTTCTCACAAACTCCTCCAATATAAGCTAGTACAGCCAATGCTGAAACTGCTAAAACTTCTAAAACTAATGCAACTACAGGATATGCCAGCACATAGGCTGCAATAGCACCAACTACGCATAGTCCAACAACGCCCAGAGCGATCTTCCCTTTGTGTTCACTCCAGAAGTTTGTATCGTTTTTTTCTGGGGTTTCGTTGTCTGCAGTTGGTGCAGAGTTTACGGTGTTTTGATCTAGATCAGTGTCATCTATAAAGTTAAGATCATCATTCTCAGACGGATCCTGATTGATTTCTTGTGAAAATCGAGTCGCATACTCTTTATCCCATGCTATCTGATCATTAATCTTGGCATTATCTAGTTCATTTTTACTAAGTTTTTCCTCAAATTCTTGAATCAAATCTTGAAAGCATTGCTCACCTACTCCAGGTATTTTAGCAAAACGTTTTTGTGCACATGTAAGTTTATCCATTACATAGTTATTTCCATTGGGCTCGAACCCAAGGAGCCCTGGAGAAGCAGCATCAAACATTAATTTAAAGCTTTCTTTTATCTTTTCCACATCTTCTTGGTTCAATTCTTCACTATATTCAACTTTCAGAGGATAAACTAAAAGGGCATCTACTCTTCCACTACTCCAATATACCTCTCGCTCTAAAACCCTTTCTACATCTTCACCACAATTCTCTAATGCTGCTTTAACTTGATCAATATCAAGGTTTTCTATTGCTTTTTGTAAGTTGGAATCAAGATCCATTACCCACTTGTGATCTTCTATTTTTTGAACAACTTGTACAAGAGCAAAATATTCTGTGCTATGAGGGTCAAATTTTCCTTGAAAGCGTTTAAGATCATCTATTGTATCCGTAAAATATGGTTGATCTTCAAAAGATTTTGTTACCTTGTAATCACACAAAAAATCACGAGTTTTTTGATCAGCTTCCTTCCAAATTAGTTCAATGATCCCTACTTTAGTGTTAACGCTAGTTTTAGTACAGCCAATAACATCATTTAAATGGTACCTTTGTCACTAGTCAGAGTCCCCTCGTGGCTCAAAACTACTTGTATATCATTATGTTCCTTATTGTTGAGTACGTTCTGGACTTCTTGAAAATTGTCATTCCTGACTGCCTGTCTTAATGAACCTAGAATTTCTTCTTGTGCATCAGTTAATTCAACCATATCTTACCTCTAATAAAAATTTAATTATCATACATATTTACAAGTAAATCAAGTATATTGTTAATAACTGTTAATAAAGGCCAACAAAATGCTTGACGTTAGAGTAGCTTTTATGGCTTTGTATAGCGAGGAAGTAACTCTATGAAAAATCATCAACGTTTACAAACTTTACGTTCAATTGCATTTATTGTGGGAATATTCCTATTGCTATTTAGCTTAGCAATGCTTATTCCTGCTATTACCAATAAGTATCTCAGCTACGAATGGAAAAATTTTTTCGCTGGATTCATAATTACCTGCACATCTGGCGCAATTTTTATTTTACTCGGTAAATTAAGTAGATTGCATGGAATGCCAGCAATTTTTGCGATTACTAGTTGCACCTGGATTGCCTTGTCTCTGTTTGCAGCTATTCCTTTCTATTTTGATAATCTGAGCTACGTTGATGCATTGTTTGAAACGATATCTGGCATCACAACCACAGGGGCAACTATATTTAATGATATTGAAAAACAATCTCCAGGAATACTGCTGTGGAGAGCAATGCTACACGGCATGGGGGGTTTTGGTGTAATCACTTTAGGAATTGCAGTTTTTCCTATGTTTAAGGTTCTCAGCCTAAATAATTTACTTTATTCTGAATATTCAGATGCTACCAAAAGGAAGTTGCCGAACACGCGAAGCGTAGTGATTCATGTTACGGCAATATATTATGGCTTAATTTTGTTATGCATATTTTCCTATTATCTAGCTGGTATGCCACTATTTGATGCAATATGTCACGGAATGTCTGCTGTATCAACTGGTGGATTTGCTAACTATAATGATTCTATAGGGCACTATAATAATCCCATACTAGAAGCCATAACGATCGTTTTTATGATTTTGGGTTCTCTGCCTTTTCTTAGCTATTTAAAAATTATAAGACGGTTAGACATTTGCTATGATGAACAGGTCTCTTACTTTGTTAAGATAGCTACTATCTCATCTTTATTTGCTTGTTTTTGGTTGTATAAAAATGTTGATTTAGGAGTGTCATTATCATTTAGATGCAGCACATTTACCATCACTTCCTTGATTACGTCAACTGGTTATGCAATCTGTAATCATATAGATTGGAGTTTCATTTCAGTCTTAGCTTTTTTTCTAACCTTTGTTGGTGGATGTAGCGGTTCTTCAAGTGGTGGTGTCAAAATCTTTCGTTTGATCATTTTTCTAAGATCTATAGAAAATCACTTTCGCCTTTTATTGAACCCAGGCGCAGGCGATAGGGTAAAATTCAATGGAAAAACCCTGGAGAATGATGAAGTTCACTCTGTCTTTATATTTTTTGCAATTTTCATGTTAACGTTTACCATTTCATCAATAGTGATGTCTTACTTAAGCAATGCAGACTTTATAACTAGCATCAGTTCAGTCTCTGCAACGCTTACAAACTCTGGCCCGGGATTTAGTAATTTAATAGGTCCTTCGGGTAATTATTCCTCTTTCAGTAATGAAGTAAAATTATTTCTATCGTTTGTAATGCTGCTTGGCAGACTTGAAATATTGCCAATCTATTTTTGTATAGGTAATTTATTCTTATTTAATAGAGAGAAATAGTTGGTGAAACTTGATATTATAGCTAAACTGACTTACGACAATTTGAAAAACCGTCATTCCGCTACTCGTTAGCGATATCTATACCGCGAATAAATCCACAGATGTACGAACATTGTGATTTGGGCACACCAGGAAGAATGTCATCCAAGTAGCCCCTTTCTCTTCATCCCGCTACTTGTTAGCGGGATCTATGCTAAGAGATACCGCGAATGAATCGCGGCATGACGGTTCGCGGCGGTATAGCTATAGATAGTATTAGCTATTTAATAAAAAGATCGTAGCTAAACCAAGAAATATAAAAGCTGAGAGAATATCAGTTGTTGCCGATGTTAGGATTGAAGAAGAAACGGCAGGGTCAGACTTTAAACGGTGAAGCATTATAGGAATGAAAGTTCCGATGAACGTTGCAATAATTGACATCATAATCATGGAGACCACAAAAATCATCTCCACTTTGAAGTTGTGAAACCTTATTGCTAACACTACTAATGAAATAGTAGATAAGATCACCCCGTTTATAAGACCTATTAAAAATTCTTTCATCAGTATTCTTTTTGCATTTTGCTCAGTTAGATATTTTGTTGCGATTGCCCGGATGGTTAGCGTTACTGTTTGGGATCCTGCATTTCCGCTCATTGATGCAATTATCGGCATGATTATTGGTAGTACTATAAAACTTTTTATTACATCATCGAAAAAGCCAACTACTATGGAACACATTGTTGCAGCTAAGAGGTTAAACAGTAACCAAGGTAGCCTTTTAATTATAGTTTTATGTATAGGGGCATTTATATCGGCTTTAGAAGATACACCGCTTATTTTGAGTACATCCTCTTCTGTTTCTTGTTGAACAACTTTTATCACATCTTCAATTAAGATCACACCAATAATTTTACCATTCTTATTTACTACCGGAGCCGATAATAGAGAGTAATCTTTAAATATTCTTGCTACTTCCTCTTGGTCTATTCCAGTTTTAATGATTTTTATATCATGATCCATTATCTCTTTTATTATTGTGTCTCCTGAGTGAGATATTACCTTATTTAAATTAACACTGCCTATAGGCTCTAATTTTGAGTTGATAATGAATATCTGGTGAAATTTTTCTGGTATTTTTTTATAGTTGCACACAAATTCTGTCAGTTGATTTATTGTCCAATAATATGGAGCTATAACCATATCTTTATGTATTAACCTTCCTGCACTTTCTTCTGGATATGATAGCAACTCCTCTACCGATTTCTGAGTTTTGCTGGGCAAATAGTAAAGTATATTTTCTACAGACTTTCTATCTAAATCTTTCACTATGGTTACTATATCTTCTACATCAAGGAGCATTAGTAACTTTGCTGTATTTTCTATTCCCAATGTTTCTATGATCTCTATTTGTAAATCTGGCACTACATACACTAGGGCATCACTTAACAAATGTTGATCGAGGATATTAACTAATTTCTCCCTGTGATCACTGATCGAAGTAGATAAAAAATAAGCTAACTGAACACTGTCTATCGTTTTTACAATATTACGAACATTCTCTAGCTCCTCGTTATCAAGTGACTCTATTAAGTCATCAATAGCCTTTTTGTCTAAACCATAATGGGAACTTATTTCAATATTCATTACTTTACCTTGTTTTTTAATAAATATACGCGCTTGATTTCCTTAAACATTAAAGTATAATGAAATTATTTAAATTAACTATCATATGGTTAAATTTCTATTTTGTTTACTGTTATTGTTATTGATAGTAAATATATTAAAATCTAAAGTATAATGAAAACTTATCCAGAAATTCTTGAACACTTTCAAAGCTTAAATAAAAGTATTTCTCTTATCAGGAGGTGTCTTTGACATAGAAAAATTAAAGTTGCGCCTTGAAGAGCTTGACTCCCAAGCGTCGAATGATGACCTATGGCAAGATAACCAAAAAGCACAAGAAGTTTTAAAAGAACGTTCTAAAATTAAGAATGACGTAGAGTCGTTTTTAAAGCTGGAAAGCGATTACAACGATGCCATCAGCTTAATGGAGTCTGCTATTGATGAAAATGATGAAGAATTTTTCTCTGAAGTTGAAAATGAATTAGCTAAGCTAGAGAAATTAATCAAGTATAAAGAAACAGAGTCCTTATTTACTGGTGAAGCAGATAATAATAACTGCTTTTTAGAAATCCACTCAGGAGCTGGCGGAACCGAGAGCAATGATTGGGCTGAAATGCTGATGCGCATGTATATAAGGTGGGCAGAAATTTATCACAACTTTAAAGTTGAAGTTGTAGAAAAATTAGAAGGAGAGTCAGTTGGTATAAAGTCTGCAATGATAAAAATCGTTGGAGAAAAAGCTTATGGGTGGGCAAAAAGTGAAAGTGGAATTCACAGGCTGGTTAGAATATCGCCATTTGATGCAAATGGTAAACGTCATACCAGTTTTGCAAGTGTAGGAGTAACTCCAGTGATAGAAGATTCAATTGATATTGCTGTGGATGAAAAGGATCTAAAGATCGACACCTACCGTGCTTCCGGAGCAGGCGGTCAGCATGTGAACAAAACTGAAAGTGCAGTACGCATTACGCATATTCCAACTGGTGTTGTAGTTCAATGCCAAAATGGTCGTTCTCAACACAGAAATAAAGATGAGGCATTGAAATTACTTAAAGGACGTTTATACCAAATTGAACTGGAAAAAAAAGAACAGAAAATGGCTGAAGAATATGGTAAAAAATGCGATATAGGCTGGGGCAATCAGATCAGATCGTACGTTATGCATCCATATCAAATGGTGAAGGATTTAAGAACCGGACATGAAGTGGGCAATATAAATTCTGTTTTTGATGGTAATATAGATTGTTTCATAGTTAGTGTGCTTACTAAGCAAAATTAAGAATTCATTTGGAGTTGACTTTACTTGCTGTGATAGGTGATAATTAAAAATACTATTTAAAATTAGAGGTAAAGTTATGGCAATGAACTATAAGCAATGGGAAGAAATATTAAGTACAGTTAATAAAGAAGTGACCTTACCCAGAAAAAGTGGAGAGAAAGTGTGGAATGTTTTTTACAAAAAGAATGATGCATCAAATTGTTCTGGAATGCAATAGTTAATAGTGACGTTGTTTGTTATAAAAAATTTCTATGTATTCAAATATTGCAGTTCTAGTTTGTTGAGCAGAGTGTTGTGAAGTATCAATAAGTATTTCTCTTTTCAATGAGCTAAAGAAGCTTTCTGCAACAGAATTGTCGTAACAACAGCCTTTATTACTCATCTATATTCTTTACAGCTAAGAGATATTGATACCCTTGCGCAGTATATTGTGAACCTTGGTCACTGTGCAGCAGTAGATTTTTAACAGGTTTACACCTATTAATGGCCATTAATAAAGAGTTCATAACCAATTGTTTATTTATTGCACTACTCATTAACTACCATACGTGAGAATTATTGCTGCCAAATATAGCCATCCCTCCTTGGTTTTGATGTAAGTAATCCCATACTTTATTTGGTTGATCAACAATAAAGTTTTGATCTAGTATATTGGGAGCTACAGCTCTATTATCTGTTTGTTGTTTTTTAATTTTAAACTTTCTTTTCAGTATAGCCCTGATGTCATTTTTCTGCATAATACTTTGCACCGTTTTCAAATTGCAACTTTTACCCAAAGCCTTCAATTCAGCATGAATTTTAGGAGCTCCATATCTACATTTAGAAGCTTGATATATTTTTTGAATATCTGCTAATAACTCTTTATTTGCTGATTCTCTACTGCTTATTTTTCTTGTGGTCCACTTATAGTAGCCACTAGCAGAAAATCCTACATAATTCCTGTACTTTATAGCAGTTACTATATAAAAAAATATTTTACTCTTTTTGACTGGCCAGGGCTTTTTTTAAAATGTCTCTTTCTCTTGTTACTTTTGCTAACTCTTTCTGTAAATCAAATCTCTCTTTGTCGTAAGGAGCCATGTTACCTCTACCTGGAAATGCATTTGCCGCTGACTTTTTTTCGTTATATTTCTTCATCCATTTTCCTAATACACTATCCCTTATTCCTAGATCTCTTGCTACTTTTGCAACTGGTTGACCTACCTTTCTTTGTTCATTTGCCAGCTTAACAGCTTCCAATTTGAATTCTGCCGTATATTCTCTTACCATTTCTAATCCTCCAAAATTTTATTTTACCCAAAAAAACTCTTTTCTTTCTCTCCACTTTTTCTGGGTAAGGTCAGAAACTTAATGATCCAGGATATACTCCTTTGTTAAGGGAGATTGAGCATCTTCGAATATTTCTTGAGTGCTTCCAGACTCAACAATTCTGCCATTATGAAAGAAAATTACACTATCAGATAACTTTTTAGCTTGCTTCATTGAATGAGTCACCATAATTATAGTAAATCTTAATTTCAGCTCTTGTATAAGATTTTCGATTGCATTGGTTGCCATTGGATCAAGAGCAGAGCACGGTTCATCCATTAATAAAATAGTTGGCTTCACTGCAATTGCGCGAGCGATGCATAGCCTCTGTTGTTGGCCACCGGATAAATTGAGTGCGCTATCTTGCAATCTGTCCTTCAATTCTTCCCATAAACCAACCTTGGTTAAACTATTTTCCACCATCTCATTCAATTTTTGCTTATCCTTCGCCATACCATGCAATTTTGGCCCACAAGCAACATTATCATATATTGATTTTGGAAAAGGATTTGGCTTTTGAAATACCATACCAACTTTTGCTCTAAGTAGTACAACATCCATATCGCGTGAATATATATCACCCAGCCCATCGATATCTAATTCACCAACAGTTTTGCAACCTGGTACATAGTCATTCATACGATTAAAACAACGCAAAAATGTTGATTTACCGCACCCGGATGGTCCGATAAAAGTAGTAACTTTTCTTTTATAAATATTCAAATTTATATCGAATAAAACTTGCTTAGAGCCGTACCAGAGATTTAAATCTTTAACAGAGGCACGTGTATTGCTCATATCACATCCTGCATTGAATAGAGCCCCGGAATTTCTCTTTTATTTTCGTATAGCCATACTGCTGCTTGAACAGCTCCTCTAGCAAATGTTGTGCGATCAATTGCTTTGTGGTTTAGTTCTATCCGTTCATCAGAATTAACAAACATCACGCTGTGATCTCCTATTACTCCACCTCCACGAGATACTGCAAAACCTATTCCCCCCTTTTTTCTTATGTTTGAACCACTATGTAAATATTGATTGGACTGAAAATCCATTTTTGAAGCGTTAGCAATTGTTTTGCCAAGTTCTATAGCTGTTCCAGATGGTGAATCCTTTTTTAAGTTATGATGCATTTCCAAAATCTCAACGTCATATTCATTACCTAAAAGCTCAGCAGCTTTTTTTACCAATTTCAGCAACACATTAACCCCAACACTCATATTTGCTGACCATAATATTGGAACTTCAGCAGCATATTCTTTCAAATCGACACCTTCTATTCCAGTTGTGCCACTAACCAGCGGTGTTTTAAATTTTACAGCTGCTTTAAGGCAGTCTAACATACATTCTTTAGTTGTAAAATCTATTACAACGTCGGATAACTCAAATATGCCACTAATAGAACTTGTAACCTTGATTCCTAGATTGGCTATAATTGGTCCAATATCTGAATCTATGTACTTACTGCCTGAACGGGCAACAGCACCTGCTATTTCCACTTTGGTATTTGTAATTAATTCATTGAGTATTTTTTTGCCCATTCTGCCTAAGCAGCCTATTACTCCAACTCTGATTTTCATAAAGCTTTTTACGTTTATTAAGAATGTTAGGCCTTTTTTTAAGCTCTGTCACTTCTGATCTATATTCTATAGCTGTACGAACACTGCAATTTCAGATCCCAGTGCCTTGACCACAACTATTGCAATATGGTACATAGTGAACGATGTCATTCCAGTCTGGAATCTAGCCTTTCTGCAATCTCATCGAAAACGTTGTAACCACTTTCTATGCTAATTTGCTTGCTTACAAGCAAACTTTTCTGGATCCCAGTGGGCTTTGTTGCATCGCTACTTATGAAAGGCTAACTATAGTTAGGATTATAAGCAACCTATTGAAAATCTTGTTTTTTTGCAATCAATCTGATCAAATTTAAGAATAGTAATTTGTTATTTATATTAATAAATTTAATTCTATTGAAAATAGCTAAAGCATTGAAATTCTTGAATTTTAGCCAGATTAGTGAGTGGTAGTGAAATTTCTTTTACTCAAATTTAGGTATTCACTGACCGTTCTTATTATAAATACCAGAATAATAAGCTACTGATATTCTCCATCTTTTTTATCTTTAATCCATCATAGCTAGCGATGCAACAAAGCCATCCCAGTGTCTGGGCACTGGGATGACAGGAGAAGGCACTGGGATGACAAGAATAGGGCACTGGGATCTAGTGGGCTCAAACTACAATGTTTGTACAGCTGTGACCTATATTCTATAGCTGAATAATTTAACAATTCAAAATGAATACATATCCTGTTGAGCTCTATATTACATACCAGGTTGCTTTGCCTTTTCCATGCTGAGTGATGTGATTACTCTTTACGAGATTAGATACGTGCTTCTTTAAGGTATTGCAGTTTGCTTTAGTAATATTTTCCAAATCCTTAATTGTAAGACGTCCATGTTTGCTGAGTAGTGCTAATACTTTAGCAGAAAGTGGTGGTAAATAGAGATTTAACACTTTTTCATGTGACACCTTTTGTTCAAGATGAAATTTTTGCTTTTGTAGTGACCTTAAAAAGAACATAAGCCATGGATTAAAATCATAGCTGCTCGTCTTCAAGGATTGTTGAGTACGACGCAAAGCTAAGTAGTAACTCTCCTTATTACTTTCAAGGGAACTGTAAGGTACATAGATATACCCTAACTTTAGTAACAAGAAAGTTGTGAGAATGCGTGATAATCTGCCATTTCCATCCTGGAAGGGATGAATAGCTAAAAAAGTAACTATAAAAATGCCAATAATTAATATAGGGTGTAACGATTTCACCTCTAATTGCTGGCTAGTCCAATAAATAAGTTCTTGCATTTGTGTTGCTGTCTCAAATGGAGAGGCTGTTTCAAAAACTATGCCCAAGCTTTTTCCAGATTCATCAAACGCTTCAACATGATTGGGGAATTTTTTATATTCTCCCATGTGCCTTTGATCTTTATATGAAAATTGTAAAAGCCAGATGTGAAACTGTTTTATAGTGTTTTCTGTAAATGGCATCTTGTTAAAGTTTTGAAATACTTCTTCACACACATACGCATATCCGGCTATTTCTCGTTCATCTAGAAAACGAAATGAGCGTGTATCAAGTTTGGATAGTAATTGCTCAACTTCACGGTCTGATAATCTTGCCCCTTCAATACGAGTAGAAGAACCAATACTTTCAATTGTTGCAATTTTCTTGAGCATTTGTAAACGTTCTGGAGCTAATTACCAAACAATTGCCATGCTCCTTTAAATTCATCAATTTCAGCAACTAATTTTAACATTTCAGGTGTTATTACAATTTTTGAAATGTCAAACATATCTGTATTTTTATCTAGTTATATTCAATTATATTCGAAAATATCCTATTAGCAAAGAATACTTGTGAGACACACACTAAAGAATGAATTTTGGTAGGCATAAAAGCAGCTATTTTATGTTAAAATACAACATTTTGATGAAATTATAAGAAAGGCTGGATCCGAGTAGTCAGCTACCCGTCAGTGCATGTTGAAAAATCATTTTATGATCTAAATCAGTTTTTTTACAGGTAACTTCTAAGCTTATCAATTTTTCCAAGATCTTCTTAAGTTCTGAAAGTTGCAAACTTTTCAAATGAGATTTAAAACTCTGCAATTGTTTAAAAAACAATGGAGGGCTTAGCTGATCAATCGCAGCCTGCTCACTCATTCCACCTTGCACTGACAGCAAAACGTTTTCAAGGCGTAGGAAATAATTTGATATAATGCGAATTAGCGCTATCGGTGAAAAATTTTCTTGCGATATCAATGCATCAGAAATTCTAATGAAACGCGACATATCTTTACTTGCTATGGCAGAGCATAGATCATCAAGTGTAGCATAGTCGTTGCCGGAAGTTGAAAAGCATAATTCTATATCAGTAAGTTTTAGGTCTTTTCTCTCCCCTAAGTATAAAACTAACTTCTCAAGTTCTGAACATATAGGCAGCTTGCTATGATTAAAGTAAGATTGCAAATGGTAGATTATCTCATTTGTGCATTTTATATCATTTTGTTTTAAGTAACTTGATATAATATCATAAAGATTACTGTTGCTGTCCTTATAGCAAGCAATTACACCAAAAATTTTTGAACTCTCCATATAACTTTTGGTTGCAGAATTGTGTGGAAGATCAGTTGCTGTCATCATTACATAATGACCACTTGCATTATAATCCAATACGTTTTTTAACTCTTTGGATATACCTCCACTCACATTTATCAGCTTAATTAATTTTTTGCTGGTAAACATCGAAATGTTTGCCAATTCAGAAAACAGTAAACCGGGTGACTTATTCACTATTGCAAAATCCATCACCTGAACTGAATACTCATCCAAATTAGCAATTATTTCTTGTACATAAAAACCAACCCTACTGTTATCACTTCCATGAATTAACACACCACTTAAAGCATCAGGTTTCTCTAGGAATCTTTTAACTTTGGATGGTGTAACCCTCATGCTATCTATATGATATCATTCTCATTTGACTGTACATGAGTATCCAAAGACTCTGAGTCTCCTTGTGCAATATTATGCACATCACCTGCTACATCATCTGACTCTTCTGTTTTTCCTGTAATATAATTATAAAATTTTTTCACAGGTTGAGATATATATTTGGAAAAAAATCCTTCTTCGCTCATATTCCTTACTCCATAAAATTAACAACTTATCATTAGCATATAAATAATAGTATAGCAAAAACTATTTTGTGCTAAGATAGTGATGTTTTATAATGAGTATATTACAAAATTATTAACATTCGAGATCAAAATTAAGCCAACCTGCTTAATACTAGCCTTATAAAATAAGCGATAATTAAATATACCGCTGCAACAAGTATAATTGCAGGTCCAGTTAACAAATCAAAACTTGCAGATAACATGAGACCCGATATCCCAGAGATTACAGAAAAAACTGTTGCAACAATAATCATCTCCATTGGAGTTTTTGAGATGAGTCTTGCGGATGCTGCTGGTATTAGCAAAAATGCAGCAATGAGTAATATTCCTATTAATTGGGCAGCAACTGCTATAAATATAGCAAGTGTAATTAAAAATTCTAGTCTAACAAAATTAACATTAATCTTCTCAACTACTGCTAAATCTTGATTAATTGAAATCATTAACCAATAACGCCATCTAAATATTAATATCAAAGTAACTACTGCAGAGGTTAAAAAAATCAATACTATATCACTTTGATCGAGCGTTAATATATCACCAAACAGTGAGCTAATAATACTATTATTGCCAGATGGAAGAAAAGACATAAGTATTAAACTCGATGATAAAACTACATTGGTAACGATGTTCAATATCGTATCGGCAGAATATAATCTGTTAAAATTAAGAGAAAGCAGTATTGCAAACGCAATTGCAATGAGCATTATGCTAAGCGATGGGCTAATCTTAAAGATCAAAGCAAGTGCAATACCAAGCAATGAAGAATGGGACAAACTATCACCCAAATACGATAACCTTTGCCATATCATAAACGATCCTAAAGCGCCTGTTACTAGGCTAATCATAACTACTGCAATTAGACTATTGATGAAAAAATCCTGAGTAAATATTTCAAGCATGCTATATGGCTATTAGATAACTGACAACAAACCTATCTTCGGATATCAGAACATTATGGGTTCTGCATGCAGAACCTGTTGTCATAAATTCAAAATTTAAACCTTTTTGTTCCATAAGATAGGACTTCACTGAAGAACTTGGTATATTGCGTGTTTTACCAGTACCTATTATCAAAATTTCTATTTCCTCTGTTAAAAAAGATTTAAAATGTTCCTTGCTATTTATATCACTTTCTTTCAATTTAATCACCTTGTTCAGGAAAAATTATAATTGAGCCGCAATATTCTCTATTATTCACCAAAAATTTTCCTTCCCTGTAACCATTTATAAGATTTTTATTCTCGGAAATTAAGGGAGTTATATCCATAAGTCAAACTATTAATTGAGTGTCAAATACCCACCATTCTGGTTGCTTTTTTCCGATATTAACTGCAGCAGCTTTTGCATTTTCCTCACTATCGAATATTCCAAAACATGATACACCACTGCCTGACATGCGAGAAAGTATAGAGCCTTCTTGTGACTCAAGTGTTGATATCACATCCTTAATTTCAGGTACAAAGCTTATTGCTATTTCTTGAAGATCGTTTCTCGTCTCTTTAAGAAGCTTCAACAAATCCTTTTCAGCGTCATCGCTCCATTTAATTGGCTCAGAGAATTTTCCTTCATGTTTGGAAAATACCTCTGGTGTACTCAAAAACCTTTTTTTCGGTTTCACAAGCACCACATTTGTAGGTAAAGAGAATTTTTTAATGTGGCATAATTCTTCGCCAATACCTCTAACAAAAACTGGCTTGCTATCTACGCTTGCGGGAACATCAGCACCAACGTTTAAGGCTATTTCATTTAAAATCGTCCTATCAATCTCCCACAGCTTCCCTAGCGTACGTACCACAGCTCCAGCATCTGAGGATCCGCTACCAAGTCCTGCAGCAATTGGTATGTTTTTTACAACCTTTACAGTGACTTTAGTGCGTACAGGAGCATGCCTAAGCAGCAGATTAACCGCTTTCATTACAGTGTTATATTGGTTATTTATTTTAGACTCGGAGTTTATAAATTCAACTGTAGAGTTATCGTATCTAGAATCCTTCTCACCTACTTTTATTTCCAAAAAATTAGAGAGATTAGCAAAGACAAATAAACCTTCAATCAAGTGATACCCTGTTTCTTTTTTGTCTACAACATGCAAAAAAAGATTGATTTTTGCAGGCGCCTTTACACAAAAACTTTTCATTATATATCTTCATTAACACTATTTTTACATTATATGTATAATGCTATTTTAGTCAACTTTTATAAGGTTCTCGCACTTCTGATGAGATCAAATGCCATAAATCCTAATTTCTCTGTGTGGGTAAATGCGTCCGCTGGTACAGGCAAAACAAAAATCTTAATAGACAGAGTATTGAGACTTTTATTAGAAAACAAAAGAAATATTCTTTGCTTAACATTCACCAATGCTGCAGCAAACGAAATGGAGAATCGCATTCACAGCATACTCAGTAAGTGGGCAATATGTTCAGATAGTGTGTTGGCAGCAGATCTAGAACAACTAGATTTCTTTCCAATGTCATCCCAGTGCGTGACACTGGGATCTCAGCACCCCTACTTGTCATCCCAGTGCGTGACACTGGGATCCAGAAAAAATAAAGATTATTTAACAAGAGCAAGAAGGCTTTTCTCTGAACTGGAAAATCTTGGTCTAACTATACAAACCATACACGCTTTCTGTTACAAATTAATCTCCAGCTTTCCTATAGAAGCTGGCATTGCTCCAAATTGCACGCTGAGTGAATGTAAAGAATTACATTCCATCATATTCAATAAAGTGCTTCATAACGAAACTGTGCAGGATGATATCAACCTTATTGCAACTGAAATTGATGAAAATAAACTACGCGATTTGCTTTATACTTTATGTGTAAAAAGATCGATGTCAGCAAATGATTCGAAATATATCAAAGATAAATTGAGCGCCCCAGATGAAATTCATGACTTACAGAGTGAAACAATTGAGCACGTGGGAAGACTAGCCGAGATATTAAGTGAAGGCAGTAAAAGAGATCAGAGTTATAGTGAAATACTTTATTCTACTGTCATCCCAGCTGGGATCCAGAAAAAAAGAACCAGTGTCAGCTACTCGGATGACACCGGAATAAAGTGGAATGACACCAAAATAGAAAACCTAGCCAAGGTATTTCTCAAATCAGAATCGCACGAAAAAAAGAGCATATCATCCATTGCAACAAAAAGTATTTTGGAGAAATTCAAAGATGCAGAGCAAATAATAGAGAGCGTTCAGAATGTAGTATTTACCCATATAAGAGACATGAACTCTTATCAAATATTCAAGAGAACCAGTAGCTTACTTGGTGTATTTAAAGTATATGTTGATTTATATAATAGTGAAAAATCAAAAAATGCACTGCTTGACTACAATGATATAATTGACTTAGCAACAAATCTTCTCAGCGACCCAGATCATAAAGATTGGGTATTGTTTAACTTAGATCAAAAAATAGATCACATCCTTGTTGACGAGGCACAAGACAATAGCATCAGTCAGTGGAAAATTATAACAAATCTCTGCGATGAATTTTTTGCCGGTAATGATGAAAAGCGAACCTTATTTGTTGTTGGTGACGTAAAACAATCCATATATAGATTTCAAGGAGCAAATCCCCATCTATTCAACTATATGCAACAATACTTTCATACGAAAACTGGTGGTAGAGATTGGATATCATGCCAACTTGAAAAGTCATTTCGTTCAACTCCAGAAGTTTTGATGCTTGTAGATAGAATATTTAATAACTTCCGCGCAGAAATATCTTTTAATGATAATGAAATAAAACATGTTCCACATAGAGAAAATGACCAAGGATATATTGAAATTTGGCCAGCGTTACCAAGGCGCAAAGAGAAAGAACAGCAAGCTTTACAAATTCCTCTGACATGCAGGGAAAATTATATAATAGCAGACCGATTACTTGCTCAAACAATAGCCAACAGAATTCACAATTGGTTAAATGAAGGGCGAATTTTAGTCGCTAAAGATCGCCATATAGAGCCAAGAGACATTATGATTTTGGTGCGACAACGAAACGTGTTAGTTGATTACATAATAAGCGAACTTAAAAAAGCAAATGTGCCAGTTGTAGGCCGAGATTATTTTAGAATTATGGACTATATAGCCGTGCAGGACTTAATAGCTTTGGCCGAATTTTTACTCCTCCAGGCAAATGATCTAGCTCTTGCAAATGCTTTAAAATCACCGCTATTTAATTTCACCGAGGATGATTTATTTAACATTGCATACGACCGTAAAGAGCATTCACTATGGGAAAGAATTCAGGATTATTCTGTGGTTATCTATAGTGAATTAAACTATCTCATTAACTTATCTCGCACAGAATCCCCTCTCGCATTATTCACGCATATACTGCGCACAGGTAAGAAGAAATTTGCTGCAAGGCTAGGTCTTGAGTGCTTCGAGGTTCTAGACGAATTTATGAACCTTGTGTTGCAATTTGAGAACCCATCTCTTCAAGCGTTTGTTCAATGGATCAAGGAGAATAATCCGGAGATTAAGAATGATATGCAATCAGAACGCAATGCTGTGCGAATAATGACAATTCACAAATCAAAAGGTCTGCAAGCTCCCATAGTATTTTTGGCTGATACAAACACAGTGCCAAGAAACAGTGAAAGCATTATCTTTGATGGAACGGAAGCACCATTTTGGTGTGGAAAAAACAACAACGCTTATTGCGATCAAGTAAAAAGAGAGAAAAAACTAGAGGATTATAATGAATATTTGCGTTTATTATACGTAGCACTCACGCGTGCTGAAGATGAGTTATACATCTTAAGTAAAGAGCCAGTGCAAAAGGGCTCTTGGTATGATCTAATCACTAAGTATGGAGAACCATATAAAAAGAAACAAAGGGGTTTACGGCTAATATTTAAAGAAAAAGTTGAAGTATTATGCGTGAATGCAAACTACCCTTACATTTATAAAAAACGTGATTACTTTGACGTTCCGGTCATTTCCCTTCCACCAGCTTTAGCCCACTCTTCGGTGTCATCCCAGCGTCCTCCCCTGTCATCCCAGTGCTTGACACTGGGATCAGTAAAAACAGAAGAAAAGCCAGCATCAGCTACTCACTCTTCGATGTCATTTCAGCACGTGAAGCTGGAACCTGGAGAAAAAAAGCCAGTGTCAAGCACTGGGATGACAAATAGGGGTATTAGAATGACAGACAGGGGTATTGGAATGACAGATGAGAGTGCTGGAATGACAACAAGGAGCATTGGGATGACAGATGGTTATGCAAGAGGCCTGATTATTCACAGCATATTGCAGTATATGCCCAAGATAGAAAAAGAAAGGAGAAAAAATTGGGTCAGAAAATACCTTGATAACATCAGTGAAGATAAGGATGAAATTTACAGTAAAATATTAGCCTTTAATGAAAAATATGGCTATTTGTTTGACTTGGAAGGCAAATCAGAGATTACACTGAGTGGAACAATTGATGGCAAGTCAGTATTAGTACGACTAGATAGGCTATGCATAACGCAAGATAAAGCAATCATAATTGACTACAAATCACACCGTAACGTTTCTGTTTCCTTATTAAATGAAATAAAAAAACAGATGTTAATCTATAAAACCTTAGTACAAGAAATATATCCAAACAAGCAAGTAGAGTGCGTGGTTATTTGGGTGGAAGATTTAACCATTCAATCTGACTTTTAACGAAACTTGATTGCAAGAAATAGCTACTACGTCATACCACCGCGAACCGTCATACCGCCGCAGAACGTCATACCGCGATTCATTCGCGGTATCTCAGCCGCTAACACGTAGCGGAATGACAGCAGTCCTACGTCATACCGCTGCGGATAGATCCCGCTAACAAGTAGCGGGATGACGAATTACTTAACTGTCATACCACCGCAAACCGTCATACCGCCGCGGTATCTCAGCCACTAACAAGTAGCGGGATCTCAGCATAGCTATCTTAAAGCTAAGTAATATAAGTCAATCCAGCTAGGATTCTTTTGATTGATCAAATTAATTTTCCACTGCCTTGGCCATTCTTTCAGGCGCCTTTCTCTTGCAATAGCTAAACTTATATCTTCAAACTCTTCAAAATATACAAGTTTATTTACATTATATCTTGTGTAAAACCTGAAACAATTTTGTTTTTGTGTTCCCAAATCCTCTTGATCAAATTTGCAGTTACACCAATATATAATGTGCTATTAGCTTTATTTGTAAGTATATAGATATATGATAACTTCATCTTAATCGTTTATAGCTAAAGTAACTGAGGTTTACCAACATTATACTACACCATCATACCACAATAAAACTTACCGTCATGCCGCCGCAGATAGATCCCGCTAACACGTAGCGGAATGACGATTGTCGGTAAATCTAAGTTACTGTAGCTATAAAGGCTTTCACAACAACCTATTTTCCTTGAAACTAAAATAGCTACTGAATGTAATAATAATGTGATCTATTAATTCTATTCCTATACTTTGGCAAGCTTCTGCTAGTTGTCTAGTGAGAGATATATCGCTATTTGAAGGTTGTGTATCTCTGCTTGGATGATTGTGAGATATTACAATGGATGTTGAACCAATCAAAAGTGCGCGCTTGATGATCTCTCTGACATAAAGAGGAGTTTGATCTACTGTACCAATATTTTGCAGGTCTTCCGCTATTAGACGATACTTTTTATTCATATAGATGACGCGAAAATTTTCCTTATTGAGGCTTCCTATACTTATTCTTAAATAATCAAGCAATTTTTCCCAGTTATCGATTATAGGCAGGTCTTTTATTTCTTCTCTTGCAGAACGAACAAAGGCTTGTTTTACACAAAAGATGGCAGATATCGCTGCATTGCTGACACCATCAACGTTTTGCAGCGCTTCCAGGTCAGCATTAAAAACTTTATTCAAACTGCCAAAATTTTCTATCAAACTCTTTGCTATCGGCTTTACATCAATTCTACTGTATGCTGAATATAAAATGTGCTCTAAAACCCCATAATCAAGTAATGATTGTCCATTATCTAAAATAATTTTCTCCCTTAGGCGCTTTCTATGCCCCTTTTTGTAATTTTTCATCATCAATGAATTGCTTATCTCTTGTATAATAAGAAATTAGATTTTTAAGTAAAATATTTAATAAAGCGCATGACGCACAATTGTAAGAACATTCATTTTTAAAGACAGCAAATGGTGTCATGAAAGTAGCTGAGACACTGTCCTCCTTTGTCATCCGAGTAGCTGACACTGGTTCCTTTACGACGGCAGTGCCCAGAGGTGTCATCCCAGTGCGTGCACATAGTGCAAAAAATTAAAAATAAGACGCCAACACGTAATACTGTTGTCGTTTAATCTGCACAGATTGAAGATAAATGAATACCTTCAGTATCATGATAAAGGGGCTGGCGAAGGGTGTCAAGTAGTTTTTAGCTCTGCCTTCTAAGGCTTTTACTCGTGACAACCACTGTGCCTGCGATCTTATCGTGCCAAGTTTGACAGCGTTTGTTGAAATTTGACCATAAAAAGCCCAAGAATAATGGTGCAACTGACAATATAAAGGAAAAAAATCTCTTTGTTGCTTGTCTTAAAGTTATCTTTTCGAAAGTTTGTGCATCCACAACTCTAAGCCCAAGTAATAGTTTTCCAGGTGTAGCAGCAAACCTTACCCACATATATATTACATAGCAAAAGAGCATAATAAACTGGACTATTTGATTTAGGATTAGTAATTTTATAAGTCTACTCTGGGTTGTCTTTTCTTCCGCAGACAGTGGTGCTTGCATTGGGGATTTTGCAGCAATTTGACTTAATATTTTGCTATCCTCTGAGTTCATAAAGAGCTGATTTAAGGCTTGGCTGCAAAACTGCAAGAACAAAACGATAATAATTAAATCAAGCAATACTGATATATAGCGCCTGAGGCCCGTTACATAACATATCCCATTTTCATCTTTCTTTACCTTTTGAATAACATTTATAGAAGAAAAAATAGAAAATAAACGATCAAAAAATTTATGTAACATATATACACTTTCCAATATTTAACGTGCCCCTGGCCGGACTTGAACCAGCATGCTTTTGCAAGCAACAGATTTTGAGTCTGCCGTGTCTACCATTCCACCACAGGGGCATTAAGTTTTAATGCTATAGGCAACACGGAATTAGTCAAATTTTTTTGCCTTTACATCTTTCAAATGAGGACTAAATATTCTACAATAATCAACAGTTACTCTCAAAACTTAAAATGAATGAATTAGCTAGTCTCTTGGGTTCAAGAAGTGTAGACAAGGAAATATGTAAATTACCGCATAATCTAGAAGCTGAACAGATGCTTATTGGTGCAATGATTCGTGATAATAGAATCTGTGATGCAGTTGAAGACACAATTACAGCAGAAAATTTCTATGATCCACTGCATCAAAGTATTTTTACGCAAATATCTAAAACCAGGAAACACGGTACAGTTGCCAATGAACTGAGCCTCAAAATGTTTTTTGAGAACAACCAAGCGTTTACCGAATGTGGTGGGGTAGAGTACTTAGCAAAGCTTGCAGCGAAGGCAAGTATTGCGCTTGATATCTATAGTTTGACTAGAATAATCCGTGATACTTACTTAAGGAGATGTTTAATTAAGCTCGGGCAAGAAATAGTTGGTGATAGCTACAACTACGATATTGAAAATCCTGCACAGGCGCAAATTGAACAAGCAATGACAAAATTGTTCAATTTGGCAGTAAAAAAACAAGGTGAGAAAACATATATAAAACTTGCAAGTTCAATTAAAGATGTAGTTGAGAAGATCAGCACACTGAAAAATAATCCAGAAGCGCTAGGCGTTACAACCGGACTTCAAGATCTAAATCAGCTTCTTGGTGGTCTACAAAAATCTGATTTATTAATTTTAGCTGCAAGGCCTTCTATGGGTAAAACAGCATTGGCGCTAAACATCGCACTTAATGCTTGTAAGATGTTGCAAAAAAGAGCAGATAAGCAACACTATGTAGCGTTTTTCTCGCTTGAAATGTCAGCAGAGCAATTAACTGCAAGGCTGATCACTATAGATTCAGGGATTAGTTATTATAAGGCATTAACCGGGAGAATTAGTGATTTTGAATTGCATGAATTTATCAATACTAGTACAGAATTATCTGAACTGCCTTTCATCATAGATGACACCCCTGCGCTATCAATTAGTGCCCTTCGCACCAGAATACGCTTGCTGTATCAATTATATAATGTAGAAGTGGTATTCATTGATTATTTGCAGCTAATCAGAGGAACAACAAAAAGGAGTAATGAAAATAGAGTGCAAGAAATCTCGGAAGTGACGCAGGGTTTGAAAGCAATTGCAAAGGAGCTAAATATTCCCATTGTTGCACTATCTCAGCTCTCTCGTTCTGTTGAGCAGAGGGATGATAAAAAACCACAACTTTCTGATTTACGTGATTCAGGGAGCATAGAGCAAGACGCAGATATAGTAATGTTTCTCTATAGAGAAGAGTATTATGAACTAAGAAAACAGCCAAATGAAGGAAACAATAAACATCGGGAATGGCAAGAGAAAATGGAAAAAATTAGAAACATTGCAGAGCTCATTATTGCAAAGCAGAGAAATGGACCAATTGGCAGTGTGAAGCTATATTTTGACTCTAACAGAGGTGCATTTAAAGATTACACGGAAAGGCATAGTTCATAGCTTGGCAGCAATCTTCTTGTTCCCAAGTTTATCAATTATTTTTTTATGTAAAGATAGCCTAACAACTTCTTAAAAATCCTTTTATAATGGTATTATATTTTATAATACGTGAGATGATGAATAAAAAAAATGTACCCTATTATATAGCTGGAACTCTGGCTACTTTCACTTTATTAGCATCTGGAGTGTTTGCTGCAGCTCCTTATATTGGTTTCTTAGCTCCAGTTGCAGCATTAAGTGTTGGCCTGCCATTTATTATTGGTTATGCTGTGTTTTCTGTTGTAACTATTGCACTTTCGTATAAAGCAATTAGTGAGAACAAAACAAATTCTGAGTTAAAAAATAAAATGAAAGCTCAAGAGCAAACAATTTCTGGGCAAAAAACTCAACTAGCTAAAAAAGAAGCGGAAGTAAAAGCTAAAGAGGAAGAAAATTCTAAGTTAAAAGATCAAGTACGCACTCAAAAGCAGAAAAGTTCTGAGCAAAAAACTCAACTGGCTGAAAAAAATAAAAAGATAGAAGAAGACAAATTAAAAGTGGCAATTGCTGATGGCACTGTTCAGCTTGCAAAAGGAACAGTTAATAGCGCTGTTTGGTTTGCAAAAGAAGCAGTTAATGGTGTCTTGTATTCTGGCAAATATGCTTACGATAATTATGTGCCATCAACTGAGTCTACAAAAGGAACACTTAGTGGTATTGGAGGTGGCTTGAAAAATACTTATGATGCGTCAATTGCATCTGTAAGAGAAGCACTTAACAGCGTTGGAAGCAGCTTGTACAGTAGGATTTATGGTACTAAGGTTTCTAGTCCGGAAGAGCAGTTTAAGCGTGAAGATGGATCTAAACCTAGCATGCAAGAACTAACTCGTTTGGATTATTTAAATCTTGAGGTTCTTTCCAGTGAGCAAAAGCAACGAGCTAATAGTTTGGATTATTTAAGTATTGATAACGTTCCTAAGTAACCTGATCATTTAAATGTTGATGCTGCTAAAAGTTATTTAATGAGTCTTTCTGAGGATCAGGATGTATTTTATGATGCAGAATCTGGTGATGAAAAAGGTACTGAGATTTCTAGCCCAGAAAGTCAGCCAACTAAAGAAGAAAATGGTCAAGGCTGGGATGCATGGGCTAAGGCTAAGGTAGCTAAAATAGTGACCACTGGAATAGGACTCTGTGGTACTGCTGTTTTATATTATGCTGCACCATATATTCCTACAGTACTTAATGGAGTTGTAGCATCATCTATGGGCAACAGTGCGTCTGTAAACAATGGTACATTCCCTAGTCAATAAATGTAATCCCATCCAGGAGAAATAGTTTTTACACTATTTTTCCTCTTTAGCATCAACCCTCAAAAAAACCGGCGTAGGTTTAGGCAATGTTATGCCTGAACTTACGCACGCGTCGCACAAAGATTTTAAATCTCGTTGTTCTTTCGGAATTTGCAGTTGATTTAGTATCATCTCTGCTGACTTGGGAACGATTGGCTGCAATAAAATGCCTATTATCCTGATATATTCCAGTAACTTGTAAATTACTAAATTCATGCGCTCTCTGTCAGTTTTGCTCAATGTCCAGGGTGCACTTTTGTCTATATAAGCGTTGGCTTCAGAAGAGATGTTGATAATTAGAAGTATGATATGGTTAAATTCATACTTTGATAGGTGATTCATCACTTGATCGAGTATAGCTTTGCAACCTGGAAGACTTTCTTCACCTTTAAGTAGGCTTTTATCGATTGTTGGTACAATTCCAGAACATTGCTTGTGTAAAAATGAAATTGTTCTTTGTACTAAATTGCCTATGTTGTTTGCCAGTTCTGAATTTATCCGGCTGATCATATTTTTCTTACTAAAGTTGCCATCTTGGCCGAAGCTTGCTTCCCTGAGGAGAAAATAGCGTAGCTGATCAACACCAAACTCTTGAGCGAGGCCAATTGGATCTATGACATTACCAAGGGACTTGGATATTTTCTCTCCCTCGTTCAACCACCAACCATGAACTGCAATTTGTTTTGGCAGTGGCAGGTCTGCTGCAAGGAGAATCGCTGGCCAATATACAGCATGAAAGCGCAATATGTCTTTACCGATTACATGAACGTTGAAAGAGTTGTCAGCTAGGTTTGCAGCGCTTGACACTGGAATCTGCGTTTTCCCTTGGTTTGGTGTCATTCCAGTGCTTGACACTGGAATCTGTGTTTCTGGTTCTGCCCAAAACCTCTTATATTCCTCACCTTCAGTACTAGGGAAACCTATTGATGTAAGATAATTGGTTAATGCATCTATCCAGACATAGATTACGTGTTTGTCATTACCTGGTACTTTTATTCCCCAGTTAAAACTAGTGCGAGAGATTGAGAGGTCAATGAGCCCTGATCTTACAAACGATATCACTTCATTTCTTCTGCTCTCAGGAAAGATAAAACTTGGCTGATTTTTATAGAGTTCCAGTAATTTTTCTTGCCAGTTTGATAAGCGAAAAAAGTAACTCTCTTCTTTTATCCACTGGACCTCAGCACCTGTTGGTGCTTTGCCATCTATCAGCTCTGACTCCTGATAAAATGCTTCATCACGAACTGAATACCAACCCGAATAGGAATCCAAATATATTTGCCCTCTCTCTTCAAGTCTATTCCATAAAGCTATAACTGCTTTTTTGTGACGTTCCTCCGTAGTGCGAATAAAATCGTCATACTCAAAATTCATGAACTTAGCCAATTCTTTAAATGAAACGCTCACTTCATCTGTAAATTCTTTTGGCTGCATTTCCTTTGCTTTAGCTGCTTTTTCTATTTTTTGTCCATGTTCATCTGTACCGGTGGTAAATTTGACATTTTTCCCAGCTAGTTTCATGAACCTTGCCACCACGTCACACAAGAGAGAAGTGTATGCATGACCAATATGCGGCTTATCGTTTACGTAATATACTGGCGTGGTGATGTAAAAGTTCTCGAATTGTTCCATGGTTTAGCATTTTGATAAAAATCAACTGAGTTAATTATAGTATTAAAAAGGCAGTAATAAATAAATATTGATTGGGTTAAGCATAATTTTTGAAAAAAGCTATTTACTGAAATTTTATTAAAATAAGAAACAATCAGGCATGATTATTGAAAGAACAATGGGAAATTTTCTTGTAATTCTATTTATAGTTTTCTATGCATTTGATGCACACGCTGATGGAGCAACAGATGTAATGTGTAATGTAATAGGTTACGTTCATGGAATAGGTGGACCAATGATTACAGTGGTAATAATTGGTTCAAGCTTACTTGCAATATTTGGCAGAATGCCTTGGCCTGCACTTTTCGCACTGGGTATGTTTGTTGCTGTGTTTTTTGGTGCTCCTCAAATTGTAACAAAGGTAACAGAAAAAGAAGTTTGTTGTCTTTTTAAAGGTCAAACCTTGGAGAATGGAAAGTGTGTTGCTGCTCCTGGATATGAACGTGTAGGTACAGGTTATGCTTGTCGTTCCGGTTGGGCGCTAACTAATAAAGGCTACTGTATAAAAACTGGCCAAGATCCTTCAAAGTATTGGAAGTGAAAATGGTGCTTTTATAGAGTTAAATCTAACAAACCGCAGAGTATATAATTAACATCCACGCCTTTAGTTAGATTCCACTCACGCTTTATTACGTTGTACTCCATGCCAGCCATGTTTTGCAGCGTTACATTATTTTCTCTTAAGTGATTTGCAATTTCTGACGGCTTGAGAAATTTATTCCAGTTATGTGTACCTTTTGGCAGCCAATTTAATATGTACTCTGCACCAATTATTGCAAGACAAAAGGATTTAATAGTTCTATTTATTGTGGATATAAAGATTAACCCCTCCGGTTTTAGCAGTTCTATCGCTTTTTTCATGAAAAGCTCTAAATTATCCACATGTTCAACTACTTCCATCAGCAGAACCACGTCGTACTTCTTGTCATTGCTTAGCTCTTCAATGCTGGTGTGTATATATTCTATATTTAACCCTACTTTTTTTGCATGTGAATGCGCTACTTCTATGTTTTCTTCACATACATCTATTCCCACAACGTTAATGCCAACGCGTGCCATTGACTCTGACAAAATGCCACCACCGCATCCAACATCAAGCAATGATAATTCTTTCAAATTGCATTTTTTTAACTCTTTTATTTTCTCAATAATGTAAGATACTCTAACAGGATTCATCATGTGCAATGGTTTGAATTTGCCGTTCTCATCCCACCACTGGCCTGCCATTTTAGCGAATTTTGATATTTCATCTTCGTTATAAGTTTTTGTTTTTTTTTTCTTAGAGGTTATATTGCTGAGTTTATCAAGGCGTTTTTTATGCCTGCTTTCTTTTGAAAATTCTGTTTCGAGGAATTGTTTGACTATGTCTTTTGCTAATCCACTCGCAGTAAACCCTGCACCAAGACACAGTATATTTGCGTTGCCATGCTCGCGAGCTAATTTTGCGATCTCAACACTGTTACATAAAGCAGCGTAGATTCCTTCAAAACGATTTGCCACAGTACTCATGCCCAAACCTGTACCACAAATTAATATCCCATAATTTGCTTTTTTGCTTGTTATATCTTCTACAACTTTAACAGCATAGTTTGGGTAATCTACACACTTTTGCTTAGCAGTGCAGCCTTGATCTACTACTCTGTAACCTAGGGCTTCCAGGTAAGGTTTTATTTCTGATTTTAATTCATAACCAGCATGATCTGAGGCAATTGATACTATACCTAACATATAAGAAATAAGGACATTTTATATGGGTTTGAACTTTCTGTCAAGTCATTCAATGCTTCTGACCTTTTGGGAGTTCTAAAGCTATAGCTAAGGTTTTCCTACGTCATACCGCAATTCATTCCACAACTGTACGAACATTGTGATTTGAGAATAATCTCCGCCAGGAAGGGTGTCATCCCAGTACTTTGGCACTGAGATCCAGAAAACTTAATTTTAAATAAGTACACCAGATAGCTGTATAATAAGAACTGGATTCCAGTGTCAAGCACTGGAATGACACCTTCTGTATAAATATTAAGAAATTTACCAAACGAAAAAAAAGGCAAAAGAAGCCCCGTGGTTGGCTAATTACTTACATTATACTTTCAAGTATGGCGTTTTTTTATTCTAAACACTTAATAACCGCGATTTAGCTGCTTTTAAGCTGCAACTAATCTAAATTATAAACGTTAAGAAATTTACTAAACAGAAAAAAAGGCAAAAGAAACCCTAGGGTAGCTAGTTATTCACTATCCATTTTTTAAGTTGGCGTTTTTTAATGCTTTAAATGCTTTATAAGCGTATTTCAGCTTGTGTAGGTCAAAACCCGGAAATTTGATAAAGACATAAGGTGCACATAGTGCAAAAAATTAAACATGAGACGCCAGATACGTTGAGTTTTTTTGTCATTTAATCTGTACAGAGAAGATAAATAAATAGCTTCAGTTTCATGATAAGGGCGCTGGCGAGGTTTGTCAAGGAAGTTTTTTGTTTCTGTGGGCTACCTGGATGACAGGATTGCTCTTGAATTTGTATAGCTACATTGTCGGTAAATCTAAATTGCTTTAGTTATAGAAATAAATTTCGAGTCAGATGTGTATAAATTCTATATAATTTTTATCCTACTACTAATTTAACAAGATGGATCATATAGATATTATAAAATCAAAATTATTATTATCTGACATAGTAGGTAAAAAAGTCAGGCTAATAAAAAGAGGAGATAGTTTTGTTGGGCTCTGTCCATTTCATAACGAAAAAACCCCATCTTTTTCGGTGAGCAATACTAAGGGGTTATATTACTGTTTTGGTTGCTTAGCTAGTGGTGATGCATTTGAATTTATTTCACAAACTGAAGGATTAAGCTTTAAAGAAGCATTGGAAAAATTAGCATCGGTTACAGGTGTTGAACTGCCCAAAAATCTTAGTATTACAAAAGAGAACAATAAACTATTTTTAGCGCTTGATTTAGCTGCAAATTGGTTTGCACAAAAAAATCAAAGTGTTGTAGATTATTTAAAGCAGCGTAAGATTTCACCTAAAATCATAGATAAATTTAAGATAGGTTATGCACCAAGCTCTGGTTTGAAAGAGTATTTAAACTCTTCAGGTATTGAAGACAAAATTTTAATTGATATTGGATTAGTAAACAAAAATTTTCATGATTATTTTTATGACCGGCTGATATTTCCTATACAGAGCATTGCAGGGAGAGTTATTGGTTTTGGCGGACGTGCGCTAAGTTCTGAGCAACAGCCGAAATATTTAAACAGTCCAGAGAGTCAGCTCTTCAAGAAGAGGGAGAATTTATACGGATTAAACTTTGCTTTAAGCGAAATACGTAAAAAACAGCAAATACTCGTTGTTGAAGGATATATGGACGCTATAGCGCTACATCAAGCAGGAATTAGTAATGCAGTTGCTCCGCTTGGTACCGCAATTTCTGCAGAGCAGATAAAAAATCTATGGAGATTTGCTAAAGAAATCTCCATCTGTATGGATGGCGATAGTGCTGGACGTCATGCTGCTACTCGAGTTGCAGAACTTGCTCTGCCAATATTAGAGCCTGGATACACGTTAAAATTTGTGACTTTGCCGAGTAATAAAGATCCATACGATATATGTAACGAACTGGAATACAAGAAAGAAGACGTATTGATTGCGCTTGATCACTCAACAAAACTTCATTCTGAATATTTATGGCATCACATAATCGATAGCAATTTGCAAAATTATGAAAAACTTGCTCCGGAAAAATATTCAATTCTTGAGCACAAGTTCATGGAATATGTAAATACTATTAGCAACAGCAGTATTAGAAGGTATTACAGAGATTATTTTTACAATAAGGCTAGTGAACTAAGAAGTAGCTTGAAAAAACAGATTTTTAATAGTAAAACTAGAGCAACAAAAGGTGAGTATCTTCATAACAAATCTCCAGAGCTAATTGAAGCAGAGCAAAATCAGGCCGTAATTTTGCGTATAGCCGTAGAATTTCCTGAAATCTTGAACCGTCCTATATTTTTTGAGCAATTTTCTCATTTTGAATTTACTAATGAGATGAAAAGATTACAACAGCGTATAATTGATGTAATAAGTAACAAAAACAAACTCGATAAAGAGGCTTTGTTACAAGAATTGAAACAGTTTAACGTTATAAAGTATGTATTTGAAAAAACTAGTGTACTAAATAGCCAACTGAACGAGAGAAAATCTGCAGAAATTGTGTGGAATAATATAGTGTTACTAAAAGAATTAAATGCATTACGAAAAGAAAGAACCGAAGCGAGGCTGAGCGGTAATCTTGACTTAGAAGAAAGGTTGATAGAACAAATAGAGCAAATAGAAAGTAATATACAAGAAATGCAAATGGAGTTTATTGAAAAGTAGATATCGTCTCGTTAGTCAACAAGAAAATTACAAAATAAGACAATATTTTACATAAGATTGAAATTTTTAACTAATTAAGCCTTCCTCTAACAGCTTTGCCCTGTAGTTTTTGATATGGTTAGGATCACTTGAAAATGTATAATTTTTGTAGTTAGCTCTGCTGTGCATATAAAGCTTACTATTGACTTTTATCACATTATCTCACATAATATGCATGTGAGAAGAATATGAACTGGAAGAATTTTCGTCTTAGTACACGTCTCAACCTAGAAGGGCCTGTAATTGAGCAAGTGTACGAGTTAATTACTGCAGTTGATAGTGTTAAAAATAGCTGGCAGATAACGAAAAAACTACTACCACAAACAATTGAAAGATTAACTCATTCAGTTATTGTTACATCTTCTGGCGCTTCTAACCGTATTGAAGGAAATCGTCTAACCGATAAAGAAGTTGAGGATCTATATAAAAACCTACGTGTCAAAAAATTTAAAAATAGAGATGAGCAAGAAATTGCTGGCTACTTAGAAATGCTTACACTAATATTTCATGATTATACGGATATTCCAATTAGTGAGTTATCAATATTGCACATTAACAACCAGATGCTACTTTATAGTGAAAAAGATTTGTATCATAGAGGAAAATACAAAGCAAGTTCTAATAGAGTTGAGGCAAAAGATCAGAATGGAAAAGTTGTTAGTATAATTTTTGATCCCACACCACCTTACCTTGTTAGAAAGGAAGTACAAGAGCTTATTGATTGGTATCACTGGTCCTTAAATAATAAATTTAAGCATCCTCTTATTATTGTTGCTAACTTTGTTTTTGAGTATCTGGCAATACACCCTTTTCAAGATGGGAATGGCAGAACTAGTAGATTGATGACTAATTTAATGCTGTTGCAGCAGGGTTATGATTTTGTATCTATTGTATCACATGAAAAGATAATTGAAACTAACAAACTTGATTACTATTTAGCGCTTAATAAAACACAAAGTAGCTGGAAAAGTGGCAAAGAAGATATTTCCCCATGGTTAATATTTTTTCTTAATGTGCTCAAAACGCAAGCAAATGAGGCGCATTATATTCTTGAGAGGGAGAATACTGAATATTTATTATCAAGAAAACAATTGTTCTTCTGGGAATGGGCACTTAGCCTTGCAGATAAAGAATTTAGTAGAAAAGATGCTATAGAAGCTCTAGGATTTCCTCCAAGAACAGTAGAGGCAATTACAAAGAAACTGCTAGGGATGAAATACTTACAGCGTCTTGGAGAAGGCAAAGCCACTAGATATAAAGTTATTATTTAAAAGTTTTAGTATGTTTTTCGAGATTTTTTAAATCCAGTTTTATGCACAACTTTATTTGCAATTTTACATTTTTATTCGATTCAAAATTGCATTTTTGCAATAGAAAACTTACTTATTGTAGGAAAATCTTGTGTTTGTTCTCATATAAAATTATTTATGGAGTGACGATGGTGCATGTATTATACTTACATTTCTGATTCGAAAATTTATGCAGTTGTTTCTAACAAAATTAGTTAACAAATTCTATTGTTTAAAGATGAGAAATAAAGTAATCATCATTTCCAGTATTGCTTTTATTCTACTGTTTTTTATCAGCAGTGCATTTTTAAAAAAAGATCAGGCGGTTTATAGTGATAATGCAACTAGTAACTTTTCAGTAAAAACTCAAGAATGTGCGCCGCAAAACCGCACTATATATTTAAATTTTTCTGGTACAGTAAATCCCTTACATAGAGCTAGCCTTGTCTCAAAAATAAGTGGTAAGATTATTGCTGTTTATTTACCTGATGGTGAAAAGGTAAAAAGAGATGATGTAGTGTTAAAGATAGAAGATTATGACAGGATTGAGCAAGCTCAGAAAGCCAAAGCTTTATTAAAGCAGCGTGAAATTGAGTATGATTCCTCTCACAAACTGAATAAAAAAGGCTATGGGGCACAAATACAAGTAGAAGCAGCTTTTACTGCGTTACAAAGTGCAAAAGCTGACCTAAAAAGGCTAGAATTGGATTTAGAAAATACTGCAGTCACATCTCCTATAGATGGTTATATTGATAGAATCAATGCAAAAAAAGTGGAGAGAAAGTTTGGAATGTTTTTTACAAAAAGAATGATGCATCAAATTGTTCTGGAATGCAATAGTTAATAGTGACGTTGTTTGTTATAAAAAATTTCTATATATTCAAATATAGCAGTTTTGATATGCTGTTTAGAGTGCCGAGAGGTGTCTATTGGTAACTCCCTTTTTAGAGAACTGAAGAAGCTTTCTGCAACAGAATTGTCGCAACAACAGCCTTTATTACTCATCTATATTCTTTACAGCTAAGAGATATTGATACCCTTGCGCAGTATATTGTGAACCTTGGTCACTGTGCAGCAGTAGATTTTTAACAGGTTTACGCCTATTAATGGCCATTAATAAAGAGTTCATAACCAATTGTTTATTTATTGCACTACTCATTAACTACCATACGTGAGAATTATTGCTGCCAAATATAGCCATCCCTCCTTGGTTTTGATGTAAGTAATCCCATACTTTATTTGGTTGATCAACAATAAAGTTTTGATCTAGTATATTGGGAGCTACAGCTCTATTATCTGTTTGTTGTTTTTTAATTTTAAACTTTCTTCTCAGTATAGCCCTGATGTCATTTTTCTGCATAATACTTTGCACCGTTTTCAAATTGCAACTTTTACCCAAAGCCTTCAATTCAGCATGAATTTTAGGAGCTCCATATCTACATTTAGAAACTTGATATATTTTTTGAATAGCTTCGAGTAGCTCTTTATTTGCTGATTCTCTACTGCTTATTTTTCTTGTGGTCCACTTATAGTAGCCACTAGCAGAAAATCCTACATAATTCCTGTACTTTATAGCAGTTACTATATAAAAAAATATTTTACTCTTTTTGACTGGCCAGGGTTTTTTTTTAAATGTCTCTTTCCCTTGTTACTCTTGCTTTGTAAATCAAACCTCTCTTTGTCGTAAGGAGCCATGTTACCTCTACCTGGAAATGCATCTGCTGCCGACTTTTTTTCGTTGTGTTTCTTTATCCATTTTCCTAATAAACCACCCTTTATTCCTAAATCCTTTGCTGTTTTTGTAATTGTTTGACCTGCCTTTCTTTGTTCATTTGCCAGTTTAACAGCTTCCAATTTGAATTCTGCCGTATATTCTCTTACCATTTCTAATCCTCCAAAATTTTATTTTACCCAAAAAAACTCTTTTCTTTCTCTCCACTTTTTCTGGGTAAGGTCATGCAGCTCTTGGGTAATTTAATGGTAAAAATTTTAGAGAGAAATTTTATACACAATCTCTGACATTTTTCCTTAAGTTGACGCCATTGTCTGTTCAGCTAAGCGGTGTGAGAGACAATATAGCTAAACTGACTTAGATTTACCGACAATTTGAAAAACCGTCATCCCGCTACGTGTTAGCGCCGCGGCGGTATGACGTAGGGAGATCTCTACTGCTATTCCACGTCAAGAACAACCATAAGTTCATTAGGGTTCACATAACCTAAAGCATTTTTTGCTTGCTCATCAAGCAGATCTAAATCTAAGCTTTTTTCATATAAGCCAAATACTTTGTTGTCCAACTTTTCCTTTTCAGAAGAGACATCCTTTAGCAAAAGTTTATTGTACTCGATTTCTTTTTTTAAATCGATTAACGTCAATAAGCCACGTTTACCTGTAATTGTGCTAATTCTGAAATATAATGTAAGGGAAGAAATGAGTAAGGCTGCGCTTAAACACAGTAACTTTTGCTTCTTTTTAGATATAAGCACCGTACTTTCACATATAAAAAATATATAACATGAAAAGGTGAACAAAAAGCTAAGAACCTTGACGCGCTTTACACCTTGGCTTTACCTTATTTATAATGTAGATCTTACCACCCCTTTTCACAACTTTACAATTTTTATCTCTGTTACGATGAGATTTTAGCGACCCTTTGACTTTCATATCTATAGTAAGAATTAAATTACTTTACATTATAATCACTTATCAAGAGTTAGTCAATTGATAACATTTTATTAAAATATTGTATAATTGTTGCTGATACTTCTTCGATCGACTTTTGCGTGACATCGATAATTGGCCAGTTATTCTGTTTAAAGAGCTCCTCTGCTTCTTTAATTTCCTTTTCTACTTTCTCAGGGTTAGCATATATATTATTATCTTCGTTGTTAATTGAAGTAAGTCTATTTTTGCGTATTTCTATTAGCCTACTTACGTCTATTGTTACCCCTATCGTTAGTTTATTTTTTAATTTTGCCAAGTCAACATAAAAGGGTACTCCACTAACAAAAGGAATATTTGCAACTTTATAGCCTCGGTAAGCTAAATACGTACTGGTGGGAGATTTTGATGTACGTGAAACTCCAACCAAAATTATATCTGCTTTATCAATATCTTGAATATTTTGTCCATCATCATGATTAATAGTGTAGTTTATTGCCTCAATGCGCTGAAAATATTCGTTATTTATCTCAGTATGCAAGTCAAGCTTTTCGTCTTTTTCAATTTCAAGATAGGACGAAATTTCTCTAATAATATGTGATAATATTGCTCTATAGGGAATTTTCAACTTTATACAGTTATCTTTTAAATATTTTCTTAGCTCATCATCAGTAATAGTGCATATAACAAAATTATGCTCATCACTTTTCCTATTAATTTCCTCCAGAATTTTGTCAATCTGCTCCTCTTTTTTCACAAAAGACCAAACATATTCGATCGTTTCTATAGAACGAAAGTGTTTCAGAGCTGATTTTGCAACTGATATAACAGTTTCACCACTTGAATCTGATACTAAGTGTAGATTAAGCTTTTTAATGGTCATGTTTTATATAGTGTTATACTAAAAATAATGGCTAGCAATCTGCTACTGAAATTATGCTAATTTATTGACCTACGTAAATATAGAAAAACTATCCTGTTGATAAAACTCAAACTAATTGGTAAATTCTTAACACAATTATTCTCAAAACGAATGTTTTTATTAAAGCCTACAAATTTCTCTTATTTTTCTAAGAAAGCTCTACCTTGGCTTGGGGTTATTTGTTTCGCATGTTTTTTAATTGGAATGTCTTTGGCGTTATTCTTCTCTCCAGAAGATTATAAACAAGGAGAAATTGTACGAATTATGTACATTCATGTGCCTTCTGCATGGCTTGCTCTTGGAATATATGGATTAATTGCATCACTCAGTTTCATTTCATTGGTATGGAACAATAGCATTGCTAGTGTCTTGGCACATGCTGCTGCTCCTGCAGGGACAGTCTTTTCGGCAATATGTTTAATCACAGGCAGCATCTGGGGAAAAGGAACCTGGGGCACTTGGTGGGTATGGGATGCAAGACTTACTTCAATGCTGATTTTACTTTTCCTATATGTTGGCTACCTTTCATTGTGGAGCGCTTTTGATAATGAAGCGAGGGCAGAAAAATCAGCAGCAGTATTTGCCATCTTTAGTGCTATAAATATTCCTATAGTAAAATTTTCCGTGAATTTATGGTCCACTCTCCATCAGCCAGCAAGCATTTTGAGAAAAGGTGGAATAGCAATAGAAAGTTCCCTGCTGTTGCCACTGGTTGCAATGTTTATGTTTTGTGCCACATTTTTTTTAGTAGTGTGGATACTGTATTCACTTTACTTAATTAATTTATATAAGATAAAGAGAGAAATCAGTATGCGGTATTAGGCCGAGAGATGAAAATAGAACACACCACATCACCAAGTAGCAAAGACATTGAATTCCTACTCAAAAAGATTAATGAAGAAACCGTTGATAAAGGTACGTGTAACCCATTTGCTTTTTTTATTCGCGATGATACTGAACAAATTATTGCAGGTTGTAGCGGTTTTGTTATCTATGGTTCAATTTACACTGACTTGCTTTGGGTACATTCTGATTATAGAAGAAAAGGTATGGGAAAGCAGCTAATGGAAGAAGTTCATGATTATGGTCGTGAGATGCACTGTAAAATAGCAACCGTTGCAACCATGAATTTTCAAAAAGCGAAAGTATTTTATGAAAAGCTTGGGTATAAGTGTGATCTTGTACGTCCAGGGTATGTTAACATGTATATTTTTGAAGAAAGTGTTGTGAGATGCACTGTAAAATAGCAACCGTTGTAACCATGAACTCTAAAATATTTAAAGAGCCTACTAATATCTTTAAGGTAAATGTTCATGTGATTCCGCAGAATAATTCTGTTTTTTGATTCTATCTGTCCATTTATCATTTTCTATATCTTGTTTGTTGGTTGCTTTTTTTTCTTGCTCAACAATTGCCTTATCTATCTCCTTATGAATTGCATCAATTGCATTAATCGCACCTCCTTTTTTGTATACTTCGCTTTTCCCTTCAATAATTAACTTAATAAAAGTATTTACAACAGACTGCACTTGATTATGATTAACCTGACCTTTTATCAAAGAAGGTAAAGAGCCTAATTCCATCAATACTTCTGGTGCTGTTTTATCTTGAGTGGAAAGTCCTAAATTATCTGCTACTTTACTTATTAATAACTCTCTTTGTTCTTTATTATCTTCCAATTTAGCATAATCACTCAATAGATCTATAACGGTAGATACTCTGACTTCAACAATATCATCAACATCTTCATCTTCTAGAGCAACTCCTGACCCCAATAACCTCTCTCTGAGATTTTCGCTTAAAAGATTGATAAATTCTTCATTTGCATCTGATCCTGTGGTTGATATTGTACCATCTAAATAGTTACTTTGAGCACCGAAGCCATGCTCTATTTGTATTTTTGTCTCAGGTTTAAATCCTAATTTTGCACAGAATTCCTGAAAATATTCTTTAATAATGTCAAACAAGCTCTTGCCATTATCTTTATAATTTTTTAACTCTTTAGGAATAGTAAGTGACAATTTACCATCTCTGTATGTTACAAAGTCTTCACCATTGTGAGATTCAATTGTAAATTCCAATGAACTAGACAGATTACATATCTTATCGCCATGCATAACTTGATTTTTAACAGAGAGTATTGGTAGCCTCATATCAGATCTAATTCTCACATTATTTTGGTTAGCACAATCAATGTTTATTACTTTTTTAGGATTTTCTACTATGAACGACTGTCCAAGTGCAAGTTGGGTTTGTATAAATGGAGCAGCCTCATACCCTGCTTGATTACAATTGGTAACTAGCTCTTCTAAAATAGCATCACTTGGAACTTCTGCCCCAGCGTATCTGAACATTTTTTTGAAAACTTCTTTTGCAAAGGAACGGTAATCCTTGTTTTCATCTTTCTCTGTTGGTAATAGATGGATATACCTTTGGCCAGCATTGTAAAATTCTTCAAATTCTTTCTTATATGAATCGGTTTTTTGATGATTGGCAGTTTTGGAATTTTCACAGTGATTTTTCCATAGCTCACCCAATGCATTACTTACAAGCTCTTTCTCAATATCTTCGAGTACTGAAGCAACAAAAGCTTTGCCATGATCCGTATCTATTTCTCTTGTTCCTTTTTTGTTAAATATTTCGTCATTATATATATCATCACTATTAAAAAGTTCGCTTTTGCGGTGCTTAGCTCCTTCCTTAAATGCAATAATAAGATTTTTATCTATTTCTTTTCCGTTAATAATAAAATTCATCCTTTGAAAATCTAAGAACATTGTTTCACCGGAATTCGCTAATTTATTATCTTGATCTGCTCTTAATTTACTAAAATTGAACTCTTTAGCTGTGGCCTTTAATCTAACTACTGGACTCTTATTATTTTTTCCTTTTGTCTCTTTCATAAATAACACCTTACTGTAAATATGCTGTAAGTTATATCATATAATGATGAATAATTTGGTAATATATTAAGAAAATCGACAGTATATTTCTTTATTTAAGGGGTGTAGGAAAGGCGTAGATTTCTCTTTCCATTTGTAGCGTACTGCATTAATATTTATGTATTAATCTAGAAAATAATGATGAATAATATTGTAATTGTTGGTCTGCAATGGGGTGACGAAGGCAAGGGTAAAATAGTAGATTATCTTTCTGAGAATGCAGATGTAGTTGTGAGATTTCAGGGAGGAAATAATGCAGGGCACACTATAGTAGTAGATGATGAGGTTTATAAATTAAATTTACTGCCCTCTGCTGTTTTGAGGCCAGGCAAAATATCTATCATAGGAAATGGCGTTGCTCTTGATTCACACGCTCTAATCTCAGAAATAGAGTCATTGAAAGTTAAAGGAGTAGACGTAAACTATAACAACTTGATGGTATCTGAGAGCTGTCCATTAATACTTAGCGTACATAAGGACAAGGAAAAGCTATTTGAAGATTTAAATGGAAATCACAAAATTGGTACAACAAATAAAGGGATAGGACCATGTTATGAAGATAAAGTTGGGAGGAGAGCTATACGCCTTTGTGACTTAGAAAACGCAGATGAGCTCAATAAAAGATTGGATACTCTTTTGAATTACCACAATGCTATCAGGAAAGGCCTTAACTACCAGGTAGTTAAAAAAGAAGAAATATTAAAGGAAATTCAAGAGATTTCAGAAAAAATTCTTTCATATAAAAAACCTGTGTGGAAGATATTAAATGACTTGATGAAAGAAGGTAAGAAAATAATATTTGAAGGTGCCCAAGGCGCATTTTTAGATATCGACCACGGAACTTACCCTTTTGTTACTTCAAGTAATACTGTAGCATCGCAAGCAATAACAGGCTCAGGGTTATCCTCCAATGCTTACATTATTGGTGTGGTAAAAGCTTATACAACAAGAGTGGGCAATGGCCCATTTCCTACTGAGCAGAAAAATGAAGTAGGAGATAGCTTGTTTACTATAGGTAAGGAACTTGGAACAGTGAGCAATAGAAGAAGGCGTTGCGGATGGTTCGATGCAGTTTTAGTGCGCCAGGCCGTACAACTCTCTGGAGTTTCAAGCATTGTATTAACCAAATTAGATGTGCTTAATTCTTTTGATACAATTAAAATATGCACTGGTTACAAGTATAGCGGAAAAATGTATGATTATTTACCCGCATCGCATTCAATACAAGGGGAATTAGAGCCAATATATGAAGAGTTTCCTGGCTGGAAAGAAAACACTCAAGGTAAAAGGTCGATTGAAACATTGCCTATCAATTTAATAAAATATATAGAAGGGTTAGAAAAATTAATAGGTGTACCAATTCATCTAATCTCAACTAGTCCAAAGAGAGAGGATGTTATTAAGCTTAAAGATTTCTGAAAACGTCTTTGTATCTTAGAGCCTGTACGTAATCTCAAAAAAGAGATAAAGTGAGAGGATAAAGTATATAAAGTAGGATATGCGAAGTTTATAACCAAGTGACATAAGTCGAGAAAAGTTTGAGATTATTGTAGCAGATCTGGAATCTTGCAGAAAGAAGACAAAACCAAGAACACTTGATTTACATGATATATTTTGTGGAGTGTTATACGTGTTAAAAAGTGGTTGCCAGTGGAGAATGGTATCAAAAGAGTTCCCAAAATGGCGCAATTGTTACGACTATTTTAAGAAGTGGAGTGAAAAACCAGATGTAAATAAAGAAAGTGTTCTGGAGCTGGTATTAAAAAAAAATAATTGCGACAAAACAATGGTCGGAAAAGCTTCTGCATAATTGATGCACAGAGTATAAAAAATGCAGATACTGCTGAAGCTATGATGCAGGCAAGAAGATTTCAGGGCCGTATTGCAGTAGATACGCAAGCATGCAATTTATACAACAACAGCAGAGATAACTGATCGTAGCAGTGCTGTGAGAATGGTCGAAAATGCAAAAGAAAACCTCTCGGGAGTTAAAAATGTACTGGTTGATGCAGGCTATACTGGAGAGAATTTTGTAACTCAAATAAAAACGATTATTGGTGCAACCGTTGAAGTGATCAAAAGAAATGAATTACGTTCCTTTGCTGTATTGCCCAAAAGATGGGTTGTGGAGCGATCTTTTGCTTGGTTAGAAAAATGTAGAAGATTGTGGAAAAATTGTGAGCGAAAACTCAATACTAGCCTACAAATGGTCGTTCTGGCTTTCACTGCCTTACTTCTGAAAAAATTATGAACAGGCTCTTACTAACTCTTATCTAATAAAAAAAATACTTGTGTAACTTCGAATAGTCTATTATGCAAGACAGCAGTATAAACATGTAGTAAGAAATGTATAATGAAAAATAAAAGCTCAAGTTTAACACTTGCAGTTATTTTTACACAATTAAGTAATCATAAAAGTTAGTGTAGGACGAGGTTATACAGTTTGATTTCTTTTAATATATGTTAATTGGTATAATATAAATATAGTTAAGGAGGCGTATTATGACTGGAAGTTTGGCTAAGGAAGAAAAAACAGCAGAGGCAGGAAAAACAAGTAATCAGTCAGAGAATTATGATGTTGAATCAGTTATAAGGGTAGCATCATGTGCTTGGAATGCAATACATTGCTTGTTGGCATCTTATGAATACGATCTATATTCGTCATGGCTTGAATCGCATTTTACATCCCTCAAGGACTGTATCAATAAAATGGAAAAAGACAATTCTTTCACTAAGGACTCTGCTATAATAAAGTTCTGCCGCTCAATTGCAGAAAATAATAAATTATACAAAGAGTTAAAAATTTAAATAATCTTGCTGAAAAATTTTCTCAATTAGAGAAGATAATAACAGGCTTTAAACTAAAAGACCTAGAAGACAAGGTAAGCTTCTTAATGCTTTTGAAAGAAGAAAGTGACTTCACTGCTATACAGAAGGCTTATAGAGATGAGTGGAGTTTTTATGACCTAATAAATGATAGAGATTTTAAAAAAACGTACATAGATAAAGCAGTAACAGAGTCTGCTAATAAGAGCTTTAAGAAAGATATAGATAAATGCATAAAGTTGGCAGAGCAGGGAAAAAAAGCTGCAAGTAAATATCTTGGAAGAAAAGGCGTAGAGCTTCAAGCTTATTACACAGAAACTGATAACGCTTATAGAGTTTTGAATATCAACTCTATTAATTACAATAGAAGTGAGCCAACCAGGATTAGTGACATTTTACAGCAAGAGAAAGATATTAAAGAGCTGAATATCTATTGCAATAAAAAACATGAAATACACGCTCATCGGAAAGGTAAGGAAAGATATTATGAATTTAAAGAGGGCGCATATTATGAAATGAAAAGCACTTGGCTTGTAAAGGATGGATCCGAAATGTGTACCATGATTATGAATGTGAGTAGCGATGGCATAACTGAAGTACTAAAATTTAATGATGAAGATTTTGTGCTATCGGATGAGATCTTAGAATTAATAAAGCAAAACGATGAATTATATATTCAAGGTCTCTCCTTATATGATGCTGTACTAGAAAAAGGTAAGGCTGCTGATGTTGTACCTACTGCTAATAATAATTTTCAAAATGAGCCTATAGCGGCCTATCGCGAGGAACCAGAGGGGGAATTAGACCCTAAAGTTGATGCTGACAATAGCCTTTCTCCTTCTATTAATAGCAATGCATCAACTCAAACGGAAGTCAATTTACAACACACTGAAACTCAAACAGAAGTTGCTTCACAACAAATCGAAACTAAAACGGAAGTCAATTTACAGCACACTGGAACTCAGACAGAATTTGCTTCACAACAAATGGATGAATTGATTTTAAATAATCAGATGCTGTCCGAAGAAAACGTTGAATTGAAGCAAGAAATGTCAAATTTGAAAAAAGAAGCTGTTGAATTGAAGCAAAAAATAGAAGCAGGGTTGCAAGTGATAAATAAAAAGCACCATGAATTAATACAAGAAAATCAGCGACTACAGGAGAAACTAGAAACAACCCAAGCAGAAGCTAATCAAACAATTGTAAAGTTAGAGAAGCAGAATAGCGATTTACAAGACAGGTTTGAAAAAGAGGAGCAAAAAAACACGGAATTGCAAACTGAACTGGCACAAAAAAATGAAGAATTAGCAGGTGTGTTAAAAGAGCTACAAGAGAAAGCACAAGAACTTAAAGGTGTATATGAAGAAAAAAGAAAGCTAAAGGAAGAGCTGAAAATTGTTAATGCAGGAAAGAAGAATTTGGAAAAAGAGCTAAATCAAGCACGAGAAGATGCGGAACAGATAATGGTTGAACGACGCCAGCAGAAAGAGCGCTTGAAAGATCAGCTAAGAGAATTAGATCAGGAATATAAGGTACAAGTAGAAATTGAGCAAAAGATTAAAGAATCAGATAGGCAGGATAGCAATTTACAAGATACACTTGGAGAAGAGAGACTAAAACTCAACATTGAAGAGCTAGAAAACGAGTACGAGGAATTTCCAGGAGATAAGGTGCTTACACTTGAACTCACTAAAGATGAAGATAAAGTCGAAGAGTTAAGAAACGAGCTAGAGCGTGAGAAAGAAAAGTGTAAACAATTATTAGAAGAAGAAAATGAATGGGGTGATGAATTGGTAGGAATGCTTGATGGACTGGAAGAAAAAATTCGTGCTGATGAACAAAGGAGCTTCAACAATCAATTAACGGGAGAAATTTCTAATGAGTCTGGTAATGCTCCACGACAGAAGAAAAGGTTATCCAAATCTTCAAGCATTGATAATGAGTCTTATGTTCCACTGAGAGAGAAGACAACATTACTCAGATCTTTAAGCGTTGATAGTGGACTTGATAGCGATGAAGAAAATTGTGATAATGATTTATCTTTCAACATAAGTCCTATAAGTTCTATTGAGAAGGTGGCAGAGAGTAGAAACGTAGGTAGGGTATCATTGTGAAGATGGTTGGGGTTAAGTTGCAACTTAAGTGGGGCGCAAAAGGTCTTTTGTGTTGATAATAATTTAAAATCTATAGTAGACTAAAAAAGATTATTAAATTATAATATAACATATGATAAAAGACGAGAAATCGAAAACAATTTTTGAAGTGGAAGGGGCAGTAAATGCTTTACTACCTGCAGCAGAATTTAGAGTGAAACTGGACAATGAACATGAGATTATCTGTCATGTATCAGGGAAAGTGAGAAGAAGTAAAATACGCATCATTATAGGGGATAGGGTGTTAGTTGAGATGAGCATTTACGATAGGAATGCGAGAAAGGGTAGGATCATTAGAAGGCTTAAAGGTACAAGTGACAGAACGATCTCTAAATAATCTTATTCTTGCTTCATCATCGAAAAGGCGTATAGCTTTACTAAAACAAATAAACATTGAGCCAGGTTTAATTTTGCCAGCAGATATAGATGAAGCCCCTTTAAAAAAGGAACTTCCGAAGGATTACTCAATCCGTATGGCAAAAAGTAAAGCGGAGAAAATACAAAGCTCAAATCCAAATTACTTTGTGCTTGGTGTTGATACAGTTGTTGCTTGTGGTAGAAGGATATTGCTCAAAGCTGAAAACGTTGAGCAAGCAGAAAAATGTATCCGCTTGTTATCAGGAAGAAGGCATAGAGTATACACCAGTGTATGTCTATTAACTCCCGATCAATCTAAACAACATATCAGGACTGTGGTTACAATAGTGAAATTTAAACGTCTCAGTGAACAAGAAATTAAGTATTATTTAGCATCAGAAGAGTGGAAAAATAGGGCGGGGGGATGCAATATACAAGGCCTAGCTGGAGTGTTCGTATTGTTCTTACGCGGCTCCTACTCTTCCGTTATAGGGTTACCATTACATGAAACCTATTGTTTGCTAAGCAATTATTTTAACTTCAATTTATATTGAAATACCTTTATTAGTATCTTTTTTTTGTTGTGACTCAGCAACCTGTTTAGCCCAATCTAGTGGTCTTTTATTTCTGTTAGCTAATGCAATTCTATTGCGATCATAACCATCAGTGTGTTCTGTTAAAGTATCTCCTCTTTCTTCTTCTATTACTCCAGCTTTCAGTTGTGCTTCATCTTTCTCTAGTAATTTATATAGTTCGCTATTTTTATCTACGGTTGGATTAGTGTCAGCATTTTCTCGTTCTGCCACTGTTTTTACATCTGTTGAGCTGTCTTTTAGCAACCCGGCTGCTAATAAATGTTCTTTAGTTTGTTCACTAATTCCTCTTTGATCCACTGGTTTTAGTGGAAACTTCTGAGTTTCTTTATCCAACTTACTGGTAAATTCCGTAAGTAGAGTATCATCTCTTTGTTCAACATTCATTAGGCTCGCTTTTAACTGTCCAGGATTTACTTGAGATTGTTCATTATTGTCATGAGTTGGAGATGAATAGCCCGAATCGTTTGCTTTTATGTCTGTTGAGCTGTCTTTTAGCAACCCAACTTCTCTCAAGCGTTTTTTAGTTTCTTCGCTAATCTGACTCTGATCAGCTGGTTTTAACCTGAGATTTTCTTGACCTAATGTATTTTTAAGTTCTTCAAATAGAGTTAGATTACTTTGTCTAATGTGTTCTTCTAATTTCCTTCCTACCTGTTTTAAATCTGTTTGAGATTTACTATCACTATTAGTTGGAGATATATAGCCTGAATCACTTATACTATTTGGTGTTGAAGCAGAGACATTAACGGTTGGACCTTCCACTGTTTTTACATCTGCTAAATTGTCTTTTTGCAACCCATCTTCTTTATCTTGTGACAGTTTATCAGTAGGATCAACTTGCCTTAATCCTCTATTATCCTGCTGTGATCTATCTCTGATTTCTTTAAGAAGATTTTCAGGTGGAGTTTGATCACTTTGTTCAATGTTCTCTAAGCTCTTCTTTAACTGTTCAGGATTTACTTGAGATTGTTCATTATTGTCATGAGTTGGAGATGAATAGCCCGAGTCACTTTTATTATTGAGTGCTGTAGCAGAGAGCGGCTGTTCACTTTCTTTCCACTTAGCATCACTAGCATCTTGGTTATCACTGTTATCTGGAGAAGATGAATAAGGAATTCTGTCCTTTAATGTCTCTAACGGTGATGGGTTATTTTTTCTACTTCCTGCAATTGATGCTTTTCTATCATCAACATCAATGTGCCGTAAGTTGTTTTTCTTGAAATTTCTGATGTCTTGTAACAGATCGCCTTTGCTATTTCCTTCTTGTTGCTGGGTTTTAGGTTGTTGCTGATCATTAGGTGTTTGCTCACTTCTATCTGGTTTTTGGCTTCCAGGTACAGCATGTCCAAATGTAGGATTGTCATACCGTTCATCTTCTTGCCTATTATCTTGATTGTGGCTTACAGACTTGGTGAAAGTAGAACTATCTGAAGAATCAGAAGTTGCACCTTTTTGCTGATTATTAGGTGTTTGCTCATTTTCGCGCAAGTCATCTGGTTTTTGGCTTCCAGATTTGGCTCCCCCTTGCTCATCGAAAACACCTTTTTTAGGTGGTAGTGAACTAGTTCTAGGTGGAAGTGGCGGAGGAGTTTTTTTGTTCTGAGGATTCTCCTCAAAAAGCGATTGTAGGTTATAAACTTGACCTCCCGAATTTGCTTCTCGTGCTGCTTGTCTAAGCTCACGCTTTTCTTTAGCCTCCTGAGAATTAATTTTATCGTCAAAATCTTTTCCAATTCCGCTATCGTAAGACTGCCTTCTGCTGTTAGATTGTAGTCCAAAATGTGAAAGGTGGTCTTCTTTTTTTTGAGTTATATCAGTAGCTTGAACGCTAACACCTCTATTAACATCAATTCTTGTTGTAGTTTCAGATGATAGCTCGTTACTGTCTTTATTATGTTGCATCTCATTCGCTTTTCCTTGTCCTTTCTCCCTGAATTGTATTTCATGCAAGAATAAACCACCTATTTTTACATCTCTGTTTACTTCTAACCGTTCTAGAGAAAAATCATCACCTTTAACAAGGTCTACACCGTTAGCATCAATCTTAATTTTGATCTTACATTCCTTCCCCTCCGCATACCACTTTAAAGTCATTTCATATGAACCATCAGTTACGACATAATGTCTTATTTTTTTCCCTTCTTCCTCGGCAACAAAACCATGCATTCCGCTCTTTCCATCACTATGCAATGTTGAAAATCCTGAGATTTCATTCTTCTCACAAAAATCACTATTTAAAAATTCGCTAATTTTAAACTCTTTTTTGTTATCTCCCAGCGTAATACTTGCGTGATTACCGTATATTGAAACTCCTGCAACATCATCAACATACTCTTTCAACCTTTCTTTAACTTCACTTTCAAGCTCTTGTCCAGCTTTCTTTGTCTTGTCGCATTTCTGAAGAATAACTCCATATGCTTTATCTTTGTTTTCTTCTTCGTCCCAATTCCAGTTGGCGTGTTTTGTTAAAAACTTTACTGTGTTAAAATCAACTCTAGCATTATAAATTGGGTCGTCTTCCTTTTTTATTTTATCAAATAAAGGAAAAATTTCTTGAATGCGCTCATTATAAATGTGTTCTTGTTGTGTATCGTTAGTGCCCATATATCCCTCACTAATAACCCTCTGCCTTTAGTTCTAGCTAATACTAGCTAATATAATTATCACAAGCATTGGTTGAATTTTTATTAAGGAAGGTTGTGTTACTAATGTGATGACACAAGCTATTTTATGGTAACATCAAACGATTTAAGTTGTCATTCCAGTCTGGAATCCAGCCTTTCACGAACCCCATCAAAAATGTTGTGTTTTAACATAAGATTAGCTACTTTTATGCTCACTAATTTAGTGCCAATCAAGATTCCTGGATCCCAGTGTCTGGGCACTGGGATGACATCCTTCTTGGCGGAAATCACTCTTATATCACAACAGCTGCATAGCCTAAATTGTTTTAGCTATAGCTCTGTTTTTGCAACTTCAAATATCTGCTACTCATAGTAAACACTCCTGGATCTTGAGAGGTTAGCTTGAGTATAGCGAGTATGTTGATAAACAACAAAGCAGCAATCGAGATATCAGCAACATCCCATAGCAACCGGACTTTACCTATCGCACCAAGCGGAATGATCATGGTAAAAATTACAATCCAGATTTTAGTGTATTTATTATCCATAGACACATAGCGTATTGTCTGTTTTGAGCAAAAAAACCAAGTAAAAATAGTAGTAAAAGCAAAACAAAACATTATGGCCATAATTAAATAGTCAATATAAGGCCAATTCATTGCCTTTCTAAAAGCAAACATGCACATGTTAGTGCTCTCTAAATCAGTGACCCAAGAATCTGTGACAAGCAGTACCATTGTTGTAATAAACACTATAAACGCAACTATAAAAGGCGATATTATCGTAATTAGACTCTGCTCAATAATAAATTTATTATTATTTTTCTTAGGAACAATTGAAGAATGTACGATTCCTTCAAGGCCAAGCCCTATATCTGTTGCAAAAATACCTCGCAAAGTTCCGACTTGAATAATAGTCAACATTTCTAGAATCAAACCTAGAGATAAACCAGAGTTAAAGCTACTGGTTGTAAAAAAACTGCTTGTTATTAGTTTTAGAGAAGGAAGAATATTTTCACTAAATTTAAATAATATGATACCGCAAAGTATGAGGTAACTTACCGTCATTATCGGTATCATAGCCGATATAAAAATTTTAATCTTTTTTAAGCTGAGAACTGCAACAACAAAAAATATTATGGCCATTACAATGCCACCAATGACTACAGGCACATCTATCATGTTAAGTGGTATTGACAGAGAATTTACCTGAACAAGGTTACCAACTGTTATTGAAACCATCATCATAACAACCAGAAACACAATTGTAGCTTTTCTAGAATTAAATGCATCAGCCATGTAGGCTACAGGGCCACCTATAAACCGTCCGTTCTTTTCCTTTCTGGTTTTTATACTTAGATAACAAGTGACATATTTTATCACAGAAGTGATAACAATAATTATCGCCATCCACAAAATAGAGCCCGGTCCTCCGGTTTTTAGAGCAACAGCAGTTCCTGAAATATTTCCTACTCCTAAATTTCCCCCTAAAATTGTAAACAGAGCGGCTATAGAAGAAAATTTATTTTCTCCTTTTTTAGCTCCAAGTAGTGAAAGGGTGTATGGTAATCTAAATACCTGTAGCCACTTTAGTTTAATCGATAGGTAAACACCAGCAACTAGCATGAGTAATATTGTTGGCAGTAATAAAACAAACTTTACTGTATCCATCTGTAAAAGTGAGATTTTTATTTGAGTATACAACAAAAATTGAAAATACCTAACCTATTTTCTATGTATGACTTCGTTTCCGTCATTCTAGGAACCTTTTCTTGTCATCCAAGTAGCGTGACACATAACTGTACGAACATTGTAATATGGTACAATGTTAAGACGATGTCATTCCAGTGCTTGACACTGGAATCCAGCTTCACCTTATGATGATGTCATCCCAGTGTCTGGGCACTGGGATGACATCTTTTTTCTTGGTACAAATTACTCTTATATCTCAATGTTCGTACAGTTAGTGCGTGACACTGGGATCTAAATTTTTTTATTATAGATCCCAGTGTCAGCTACTTGGATGACGCCATTTTAGAGGAATTCCCTTATACCACAAGTTTGTACAGATGTGGGTTTGACCATAGCTAGATTCCAGCGTCACGCACTGGAATGACACCTACCCCATGAGAACTCTATTTTTCATACCACTCATTTATAAGTTTATTGATATCAGAATCTATAAAATCCTTTAATGGTTGCCTGATTTTTATCTCAACATTTTTAGGGATGCACCTATCTTTACATATCGCATAATTTATATGGAAGTTAAGGTCAATATACCCTTGATTTAAAAATATATTCATCTTAAAGGGAAATAATACCATATCCTCATATACGTTCCTTACAAACGTCTCTCTCCCTACTTTATCTTTATGTTCCTTTGGAATAGGCCAGTGAATATTTATATCTGATGCATTACCTTTGTAACTAATAGACGTGGGAAGGCCAAAATCTCCAGGATCTTTATAATATATGTGCCAGCCTGGTTCTACTGTAACCTTTATTGCACCTTTAAGAGTGAAGCTTGCTTCATTTATCTCGCCAATAAGTAAATCAAATTTTGCAATTTCCTCGTCAGCATATAGTTGGGTGCAAGAAAAAAATAAAAACAATATTAAATATATATGTATTTTCATTAAGGTAAATTTCTCCTTTTATAGAGAAAGTGATTTAGATTTTAATTATTATATTTAATAGCATTATACAGATTATTTATTAATATAGCATTATGCTATAGCTAAACTGACTTACAACAATCTAAAAAACGACAAATTCGTCATTCCGCTACTTGTTAGCGGAATCTATGCCGCGAATGAATCCACAACTGTACGAACATTGTGATTTTGGCCCATAAGGAGGGTGTCATGCCAGTGCGTGACACTGGGATGGCTTTGTTGCATCACACTTTATGAGATGGTGATTTATGGTAAATTCATGTAACTATCTCAAATTTAGCCATACCAATATCAGTGAATTTATTAAGCAAATAGCATTTGATTAGCAGTTCTTTTTCTCGATTTATCTCAGATTTATTCCTAAAACTAAATCCGAATATTTGCTTTAATCTTGAGAAAAACCCTTCAATATAAGATCTTTTCCCATAATTTACTTCTTTTTTCCATTCTTTCATGCCATCTTCACCGTATAATTTTATTAACCTAATAGCAGCATTCCTGTCAGACATATAATCTATTTCTGGATGTTCTGCCGCATTGTTTATTGGTGGAATTTTTGTCTTTATATCATATTTGTTACACAACTTATAAAACTTGTGCCTATCACATGCTCTATCTGCATATAGTGCTTTTATGGCATGCTGAAAATCAACTTCTTTTAGCAAATCACAAGCTCCATAGTGATCAGAGTAGACACCATTACTGTATTTTACAGCTATGGCTTTTTTGTTGTTTATATTCAACATTACGTGCAATTTTCTCGTTTGCTCATAGCCACGATATTTTCTGTCAGTGCTATTTTCCTTGCTGTGACCAGGAGTGTTGTTGTATACACTAATTCCTGTACTGTCTATAGCAATTTCGATATCTTCCATATTATTTTTATCAATTCTGCAATCATTTATCTTAATATTAAGTTTCTTAAACCTTCTTGATGCTTGTGAATAGCTGATAACTGCCAAATCTCTTCCTATTTGTTGCAAGTACCCTTTTATAAACCCGACTGTTTGTCTTAAACCAATTCTAAAGAAACTGACGATTATATGCACCAAAATCACAACTTTATCACTATAAATATAGTTGCCGCCCTGCATTTTTGGACAATTCTCGTACCAATTTTCTATGGCGTCATTGATATAACAAAAAATGCTTCCTCTTTCTTGGAGAAATTTGTTATATTCATGGCAGTTACTGACTCTCATTTTTTGTGGCATATTTTTTCTTCAACAGTTAAATGGCTATTTATAATGAATTTTGTCAGTAACTGCCAGTTCTTTTCACTTGAGCGATGCAACAAAACCCACTGGGATCCAGAAAAATTGATTGTGCACTATACAACATTTTCGATTAAAAGCTGGATTCCAGTGTCAAGCACTGGAATGACATCACAGGGGCACTGGAATTTTTGTTTCAATATTTGTGCATTAGCCATGCATCTGAACAGATATTGTAAATTAGCTATATTACATTAGCCCATCAGATGAGTTGTAATGGTTATAATTGTCTGATAAGTGATCTCTAACATCGTGACCTAACTCATTGGCATCAGGCTTAACTTCGTGATCTAACTCATTAGCATCGAGCTTAAACAAAGAAGGATTATCATCAGATTGTTGATTAGACTCTTTCTCTTTCGACCCAAATAACCATGAAAAGAGTGATGAGATAGAATCAATAATGGATTTAATTGTTGAAAAAATATTGGATAAGAAATTACTGGGTTGCTGAGTATCCTCTTCGGCTGATTCTGGTTCAGGCTCTTTTCCTGCTGTGTCATCCACATCTTCTTCAGGTTTACTTCTGCTTATAAGTGTCTTATCTAACCATTTGAATATATTCTTGTCTAGATTATGAAAATACATTTGACTTATCTCCTTATTTTCATCAACGTAAATCACTAAAGTTGTATTCTCATTCCCCAATCCATCACATTCACTAACGAGCGATTCATGAGAGTTCTTAATGTCTTTGATAAATTGAAGTTTTTCTTCTTCTGCTGAAAGATAATCTCTGTGTTCTGCTCTATAAGTGGTGCCTTTGTATTTAAAACTAAACATTGATTCACGATCTTCATATTCATCTAGTCCAGAATTCTTGACACGTTGTATAATTTGAAATTTCTCTTCTTCTGAAAGGTCCTTGAGGTATATACTACCAGTTGTATCTTTATATTTAAATTTAAACATCCATCCATGGTCTTCATATTCATCTAGTCCAGAACTCTTGACACGTTGTATAATTTGAAATTTCTCTTCTTCTGAAAGGTTTAGGCGGTATATACTACCAGTTGTACCTATGTATTTAAAAATAAAACTCCATCCATCGTATTTATATTCATCTACACCCATCTGCTTGCAAATAGCTTTATAATTTTTTTCTTCTACTTCTCGTCCAACAACATTTGCTATGAGTTCAGTATCCAGAATACTCAAAGTTTGGACTGTTGCCGATGGTGAAAAACACAATTGAAATATGTGGCCTAGCTCATGACCTAGAACAAAATCCATGGCACTTTGCTTATATGTCAGAATATTCTGACAATCTGTTACTCCTCGTGTAATATATCCTGGACCACCATCTTCATCTAAGCCGAGAAGATTGTTATACTTTGTATAATCGCTTCTATTATTAAAAATGTGAACCGTTATATTGTAACTTGCATTACTATTTTTCAAGCAAAACTTTTCTTTAAATGCTTCATAGGCAGTTTTAATGTCTGTTTCTATTTGGTTTTGTTCCTGCTCAGATAAGTTGTCGTATTTTATAGTACAATTTATATACCCGTATTTAACGGTAAAGCTGTTAGACAAAACATCATGTATATTTGTGGAAAAATAATTGAACTGCTTTGACTCAGCTTCCTTATACAATTGATGCCCATATTTATCCCTAGAATACTTTGGTAGTTTAGGTACTTTGGCAATTAAGTTTTTGTTACTATCAAAAAAAGAAATATCAGAATTACCAATCCTAAAATCCTTTATAGATTGCCCGCAAGTGCCATCATTTGCACAATCATGATTATCTTTCTTATTAAACCATGCGTTGGTGTATTTTTCCATTTTGATACCTCACTACCAAACCTTACTATATTATTATCTTGGTAAAAATCATAATAATTCGTTAACTTGTATTTTAAATCTGTATCAAATGTGCTTTTCTCGTAAGGTATCAATTGTGAAGTAATTAACTTTATTTGTTTAAAATTTTGCTAAAATAGCTCTTTTTATACTATGTTTTATATAGCTAAACTGACTTAGATTTACTGACAATTTGAAAAACAAAAATTCGTCATTCCGCTACTATAGTATTTTCTAAAACGAATGATAAACGTCTAAAATGGTATTACCAACTAAAAGGTGTAAGTTTGTACATTGATGCATTAGAGGTCTGAGGCGACTTTTGATGGTGTGCCAACAATGCTCTATCGGATTTAGATCTTACTATTACCCACAAATATAAATGTTTGTTGCGTAGCTCTTAATGGCATAACTTGTGCTTGAAATAACTGTTTATATGGTGCAATTTACAGCTTTTAGTTGCTAAAATTATAACTCTTAGTTTAATAATTTTAATCTAATAAGCTTTCAGGTTAATAAAATTAAATTATTTGAATAAATACAATACTATGTTTTTATTTGTGGGTAATAGTAAGGCTTAAAGCAAAATGTAGTACGAACGGTAGGTGGATCTAAAAGATCGAATTACAATCCTGTATACAGCATTTTGCATTATTGTTTGATGATATTTATAGGTACAAAAATGGCTAGAATAATTTTCATGGGAGTAGATGTTTCCAAGGAAGCATTGGACATCTCAATTAATGGCAAGCATAAGCGCATAGCAAACGTGAGTGATGCTATATCTAAGTTTATAGAAACAAATATAGTCGATTTACCCATCAAGTTATGTGTAAACTGGTGGCTATGAAAAGCTCATTATAAAATTGTTGCAAGATAACTGTCCATAAAGCTCACCCGAATCGGGTATATGCATTTGCCAAAGCTTGCAATCATTTTGCAAAAACTGACAAGTTAGATGCTAAATTACTGGAAAAATACGCTGAATTTGTCAGTAAAGGCGGTGAAGTAAAAGGATGTGTAATTTCAAAAAAGCAAGAGGAATTAAAGGAGCTGGGGGCAGTTGAGCGTAATTTAAATGATGCAATTCATGCAAACAAGTGTCGCCTGCAAAGTGCGACGGGAAAAGCTAGAGAATACATAGAAAGACAGATAGGGTTTGCTGAAAAACAATTGAAAGAAATTAGGCAAGACATAGAAGACACAATAGACTCTGACCCTGAATTGAAAGGAAAAAATGAGCTTTTAATCAGCTATAAAGGTATTGGATCAAAGACGGCGAGCGTTCTACTGACAGAGGTGCCTGAGCTTGGTAGATTAGAGAATAGAGAAATTGCATGCTTGGTTGGAGTTGCACCTAAAACTAGTGAAAGTGGAAGAAAAGTTGGCAAAGCTCAAATCAAAGGAGGCAGGTTTTATGCAAGGAAAGCACTATACATGTCAGCTCTTGTTGCTATGCGCCACAACAGAAAAATGAAAGCGTTTTATCAGCGTTTGGTTGATTCTGGCAAAGCTGCTAAGGTTGCATTAGTTGCTGTCATGAGAAAAATTATCGTTTGTTTAAATGCCATGATAAAAAATAACAACTTTTATCTTGACTCTTAAGACGGTAGATGACAGACCATTGATTGTATGGGTTCCATCTGTTATATATAATCTTTTTGAATACGAAGAAAACTGATGAATGAATATGATATTACGGTTATAGGTAGCGGTCCTGGTGGTTATATAGCGGCAATTAGGGCGGCACAGCTTGGGTTTAAAACTGCAATTGTGGAAAAAGAAAAAAATTTAGGCGGTATATGCTTAAATTGGGGATGTATACCAACAAAATCACTGCTTAGAGCATCTGAGGTTTATAGGCTAATAAAAAGATCAAAAGAGTTTGGTATAGAAGTAAAGGAAGCGAGTTTTGATATACAATCAATAGTGAAATATTCAAGAAACGTTGTTGATAAATTGTCAAGTGGTGTTGCATATTTGATGAAAAAAAATAATATCAAAGTTCATCAAGGTTTTGGTAAACTTGCAGGCAATAGTACTATAAAAGTCGTTAGCGATAAGGAAGAACAAGAAATTGTTTCCAAGCATATCATTTTAGCAACAGGCGTGAGGGCACGGAATCTGCCTGGAATAGAGGCAGATGGAGATTTAATATGGAATGCGCAGCACGCTATGACTCCAGAGAGATTACCAAAATCGCTACTAATTATAGGGTCTGGTGCAATTGGAATAGAATTTGCAAGTTTTTATAGTACTTTGGGGGTTGATGTAACAATCATAGAGATAAAGAGCACTATTTTGCCGCTGGAGGATAAAGACATTTCAGATTTAGCACAAGAAATATTCACAAAACAGGGGATAAAAATATATACAAATAGTAGCGTAAAAGCTTTGACTAAAAATAAAGACTCTGCTCAAGTGCTACTAAGTAGTGGTGAGAGCAAAGAATTTGATAGGGTGATTGTTGCGGTTGGCATTCAGGCAAATACTGAAAATATAGGTTTAGAAAATACAAAAATTAAATTAAGCCCTTCTGGTTTTATTGAAATAAATGAATGGTATGAAACTAGTGAATCAAATGTGTATGCAATAGGTGATGTAGCTGGCCCACCATGTTTAGCACATAAAGCGAGCCATGAAGCCGTGATCTGCATTGAAAAGATTGCTGGTAAAGGTACTCATGCGTTAAAAAAAGAATGCATACCAAATTGCACTTATTCTCATCCACAAATAGCGAGCATCGGCCTTACTGAGGAACAGGCAATAAAAGGTGGGTATGATATAAAAATAGGAAAATTTCACTCTAACTTTAATGGTAAGTCTGTTGCACTCAGTGAAACTGAAGGGTTAGTGAAAACGATTATAGATAAAAAAACCGGAGAAATTCTGGGTAGCCACATGATAGGTGCAGAAGTAACGGAGTTAATTAGCAATTTTGCTCTTGCAAAGCAACTAGAAGGAACAGACTTCGACATAAAATCTACGATTTTTCCTCATCCAACCATTTCAGAGATGATACACGAATCAGTGCTTGCTGCAGATGTTAAATAGTTGAACTAACGTTCCATTGTTTTAGAGTTGTCAATGTCTTGAGTAGTAGTTTGATTAGGCACTTTAGTTTCAATAGATTGATTACCACCAGCATCAGAATTCTGTAACTCTTCTTTCAATCCCTTAGCTGCTTCTTTGACTTCAAGCTTTGCCTTTGGATGAAGATCTTCTGGGCCTTTTCCTTTAGTATCCAAACCTTGTTGTAGATTAGTGCTTTTCATTTTATTATGCTGCTCGTGCTCAGGTAGGTCAACGACCGAATTGAAAAGAATTTTTATTATATTTTTTAGCAGTTCTAAAAAACCTCCGCTTCTGCCTTCTCTTTGTTCTTGAGGTTTATTTTTCTCATTAGGTTCTTTTTTACTATTACTTTTAGGCATTTTTAACTCAACTATCATAACGCTTAATAAAATTCTACGTGCAAATTGTTAAATAACAGTTAACAATCTAGGATTTATTATTTACAGATGGATATTATTTTAGCAACAGGTGGCACAGGTGGGCATATCTTTCCGGCCATAGCTTTAGCAAAAGCACTAAAGACACAAGGATACAATTGCATATTATTCACTGATAAAAAAACAAATAAAAATACCGACATAGAAAGCTACACCTTACCATTACGTAGACCAAGCAGCAACAAATTTAAGTTTTTCCTTTTCTTGATATACAGCTCTATGTTAGCACTGTATCAAGTAAGAAAATTAAAACCAAAATCGGTCATTGGTTTTGGTAGCTATGCTTCTTTTCCAACTCTTCTTGCAGCAAGAGTTCTTTCTATACCTATAATTTTACATGAACAAAACACAGTTTTAGGGAGAGTAAATAGATTCTTTTTCAAGAGTGCAAAATTAATTGCAACCAGCTTTCCGGAGACTAAATATGCAGAGGGCAATAAATGTATTTTTACAGGAAATTTTGTTGATATAAAAGCACAGAACCATTCTAGCACTGAGAAAATCCTAAATATATTGGTCATAGCAGGCAGCCAAGGTGCAAATTTTTTTGATGATGTAGTAAGCAGCGTAATTTGTGATTTACCTATTAAAATGAAAAAGAAAATTAGAGTGACGCAGCAATGTACGAAGAAAAATGTAAACAAGGTCAAAAGTCTATACAAAAGTGAAAAGATCGATTGTGAATTGAGTGAATTTTTTGATGATATGAAGAATAGACTGGCCAATGCTCACTTGGTAATTAGCAGAGCAGGAGCAACTTCAATAGCAGAGATCACTCTTGCTAGGCGTTCTGCTATATATATTCCTTACCCTTACTCAAAAGATAATCACCAATTTCATAACGCAAAATATATTGAAGACTCGAGAGCAGCTATAATAGTTGAGCAGAATAGTGAAGCAAAAAAAAATCTAACAGAGGTACTATTTGATCTATTAAATAATTCTCAAAAATTGCGTGATATGACCAATAGTACAGAAAAAACAGGGATAAAGAATGGGACTACTGAGTTTGTTAAGGTGATTGTTCACAGGTTTAGTTGATGGCTGCTTGCTTTTTCTTCAAACACGTCCCAAAGATCCTTTTCTAGCGATATATTATACAATTTATTGATATAAACTACTCCCGTGGGTGAAGTTGTGTTAATTTCGAGCAGGAAGTCATCTATAATATCAATACCAACAAATATTAGCCCCCTTTTCTTTAATTCAGGACCAATTTTGTTACATATTTCATTGTCCCTATCGTTCATTTGAGCGGGTTCAAAACTTGCTCCAAGCCGCACATTTGTCCTGATCTCTCCACTGATTTTTGGAATTCGTTTCATTACACCAATTGGTTGGCCATAAAGCAGCAATATTCTTTTATCTTTATCTATGTTTTTACAAAATGATTGTGCAATCACAGGGCATTCGTATTTTGCTATCATGAGATCCACTACTACTTGAATACTATTCTCATCTTGTATTCTTATCACATCGTTTCCTCCATAACTATACAATGGCTTCAGAATAATATCTTGATAGTTGTAGTAGAAATCTCTAATCATTGATATATTTTCAGTAATCAAAGTTGGCGGAATTAGCTCTGGAAATAATGAAGTTATCAATTTTTCAGGACAATTTCTTATTTCTGTTGGATTGTTAATTACCAATGTGCTGGTTTTTTCTAAGATATATGTTGTTGTAATATAACGCATATCAAAGGGTGGATCCTGTCTGATAAATATGATGTCCATTTCATTCAAGTTGATTGCTACATCCTCTTTAGAGATAAAACTAAAATCATCAACGCTGACTTTCTGAGCCAGAGCAATTGGATGGTTTAGCTTTAGTGCTAAATTGTTAGGAGCATAGACAAAAACTTCGTGCTTCCTCCTTTGTGCTTCCTTTATTAGCACGAATGTAGTGTCAGTTTCAAAATTTATATTTTCATCCATCTGAAAGGCAATTTTCATTTATGTTCTCTACCTATTGTCACAACTGTACAAATGTTATAATTTGAAAGCGATTTTTGCCTAATGGCGTAACTTACTGTACCTGTATCGTACATAACTTACAACTTGTTTTACTCCCTTTACTTTTCTTGCAATTGCTATTACAGCTTTTAATTCCGCTTTATTTTGGGCTATACCCATCAAATAAACAACTCTATCAACCGTATTAACGCTATAATTAATTGACTTAATATTTCTTTTTCCCAGAAGTCTTGTTCTTATTTCCGCTGTTATCATGCCATCTACAGTGGTGTCTAGCATGGAAGCCATTTGAATTGGTATTACTCTTATTTCATTTATCACTTCTTTAATTTCTTTTTGCTGCCAAGCTATTTTTTCTGCTGTAAGTTGTTTTTCAGGAGTGTCAACACTTCCAATGAGCAATACTCTTCCTTCACTTACTTTAACCTTTATGGATGAAAATAGCCCATGTTTTAAGAGACCCTTATTAATTCTGATGACCATAGTCGTATCATCAATGATATTTCCCAAGGATTTGTCCTGCATTGTTATTGCTGTTGCTGTTGCTGTCGCTGTAGCCACCACACCACCTATTATAAGGGTTGTGCAACCACTTTGTGTAATCAAAAAAATTGCGAGTAAGAAGCTTGTTATTAATCTCATTATTGATTTTCATGGTTTAGAGCTTTCATTAAGAAATGTTAATAAGCTTTTTTGATTGTGTAAATACCATAAATTAAGTAAGACTTTAAACCTTGAATATTTTTAATGGAATACCTATAATAGGGTACTGAAAATTTCTTGCGGATATGGCGGAATTGGTAGACGTGCCAGGTTTAGGTCCTGGTGAGCTTGCTCGTGGGGGTTCAAGTCCCTCTATCCGCACTTTAAAGTCATGTAACTTAGGTTTTAAGGGAAAATTTATAATCACTAAATACACTTTTGTTTGTATAAAAACCTGTTCTTAAGGATTGTGTTTAACTTAAATTCTGGTAAAATGACTCTATTAAGATATGAATTAAAATGTTAATAAATGAATTATGATGTCTAATAATATACCTCAAAATACAGTCGAAGTAAGTAGCGTATATACCTACAAAGAGCTTAGTGTAGATAAACTAAAGTATGAGTATGAAATCACAGTTGGTAGTGATTATATAAAACAAAAGGTAAATTCCAGGTTGCAAGAGATAGCAGAAAATGCAAAATCACCTGGATTTAGGGCTGGAAAGATGCCCTATGACCTTGTTGTTGCAAATTATAAAAACGAGGCTTTGGAATATGTGATCAATAATACAATTGATTATTGCTCAAGTGATTTGATGAAAAAAATTGAAGTCAAGTCTCACATTTATCCTAAGGTTGATGTTATATCATTACCAGATCTGGGCAAAGAAAATGAGGAGGGCAATTTTGTATACAAGCTATCTTTTGAGTCGATGCCTGAAGTACCAGTGATAGATCTTGACAAAATAAACTTAAAGAAAATTGAAGCAAAGATTGAAGAGGAAGATATAAAAGAATTTATTGATTCTATTAAAACAAAGTTCCCCAATTTCGCCTCTGTTGATGATGCTTCTTATCAAGCGAAAGATGGGGATAAATTGATAATTGATTTTGAAGGGCGGATTAGGAATAAGCTCTTTCAAGGTGGAAGTAGCAAAAATTTTGCCGTTAATTTAGGGTCTGGCACATTTATTAATGGTTTTGAAGATCAATTAACTGGTATGAAAAAGGGAGAAACAAAGAACTTTAAGTTGAAATTTCCTGAAAATTACCAAGCCATTTCCCTTGCAGGACAGGAAGCTGATTTTTCTGTGCGAGTTAATGAGATTCAAATTGCCAAAGATTTTGAAAATGATGATGAAATAGCTAGGAGAATTGGTTTTAAAGATTATTCTTTGCTAATAAGTCATGCAAAAAAAATGATTGGTGATCAGTGCACCGAAATGAGAAATCTCTTAATTAAAAAAGAGCTATTTGATTATTTGGATGCTAATTATAGTTTTGATTTACCCACAGACATAGTAAAACAGGAGCAACAAAGAATGGAAGGAGAATTGGGTGCTCAAAATGATTCTCGTAAAGAAGCTGAAAAACGTGTAAAGCTTGCTATGTTATTTATGAAATTTAGTGCAGAACATAAAATATCATTAACTCAAAATGATGTTTTGAATGTTATTGTAAATCAATATGTCAGTAAGGATGTACCGTTTGACAGAGTACTTAAGCATTTTGAATCAAATAAACAATTTCAAGAATTAGTTAGAGGGCAAGCGCTTGAGTATAAAGTGACAGATTATATAATAGAAAAAGTTAGTAAAGAAGAGCAGATTGTTTCTGTGAAAGAATTAAAGGAATTATTTGATAATATTTAATAGGAAAAGGTATGACTCTTATACCAATTGTAGTTGAACAAACTAGTCGCGGTGAGCGCGCTTATGACATATATTCAAGACTAGTGAAAGAAAGAATAATTTTTGTAACAGGTCCTATTGAAGACAATATGGCCAGTGTAATAGTAGCACAGCTTTTATTTTTAGAATCGGAAAATCCCGATAAAGACATTTGTATGTACATCAACTCACCAGGTGGTGTTGTAACTGCTGGTTTGTCGATCTACGATACAATGCAGTATATAAACCCAGACGTTTCAACTTTATGTATAGGTCAAGCTGCGTCTATGGGTTCTTTATTGCTTGCAGCTGGTACAAAAGGTAAGCGCTACTCTCTACCTCATTCAAGAATTATGATACATCAGCCATCTGGTGGTTATCATGGTCAAGCAACTGATATAGAAATACATGCTAATGAAATTTTGCGGGTTAAGAAAAAACTAAATCAAATTTATGAAAAACATACTGGAAATTCACTGAAGAAAATTGAAGGAATGATGGAAAGAGATAAATTCATGGATCCTGAAGAAGCAAGGAAAATTGGCTTAATTGACAGGGTGATAGCTGAGCGTACAGATATTGAAATTGAAAATATTAAAGTTAAACAAAAGGTGGGTTAATGGATAACAATAATGATTTACACTACTGTTCTTTTTGCAACAAGGCGCAAGATGAAGTAGATAAATTGATTACTAACTCTTCGGATGGTTTAAAGGTGCTTATTTGTAATGAGTGCATAGAATTATCCCATAAAGCAATAAGTCAAAAGAAAGATAGATCTTTTAATTCAGATCGTATATCTGATATGAAGCTATTACTAAAGAAACCTGAGGATATAAAAAACTTTCTCAGCAAGCATGTTGTAGGTCAAGAACACGCGCAACACGTTTTATCTGTAGCTATGTATAACCATTGTCAATCCATGGTACAATTTCATGCTATAAGTGATATTGAAATCGAGAAGTCAAATATAATGCTTATTGGTCCCACTGGTTCTGGTAAGACTTTGCTAGCCAAAACACTTGCTAAAGTTTCAGATGTGCCATTTGCTATGGCTGATGCGACAACTTTAACTGAGGCAGGTTATGTGGGTGATGATGTAGAAAGCGTGTTGTCGCGTTTATTACAAGCTGCAAATTATGACGTTGTAAAAGCACAGCGTGGTATAGTGTTTATAGATGAAATAGACAAGATTACAAGAAAATCTGAAAGCACTTCAATAACCCGTGACGTTTCAGGTGAAGGGGTCCAGCAAGCTCTGCTTAAGATTATGGAGGGTACAGTTGCTTATGTTCCGCCACAAGGAGGGCGAAAACACCCACAACAAGAGTTTATACAAGTGGATACTAGTAACATACTGTTTATTTGTGGAGGAGCTTTTGAAGGCCTCGATAAAATTATTGAAGCGAGAAAAAAGGGAACGTCAGTTGGCTTTGGAGCAGATATAAGTCAGTCTAAAGAGCAAAAGAAAAAGAATGCTTTACATGATGTTCAACCTGAAGATTTAATCAAATTCGGTTTAATACCCGAATTTGTAGGGCGGGTTCCAATAACTGCTGTTTTAGATGAGCTGGATCATGAAGATTTAATACATGTGTTGACAGAGCCAAGGAATGCACTAATAAAACAGTACAAAGCATTGCTTGCGTTTAGCAAAGTAAACCTTGAGTTTTCAGATGAAGCAATATCAGCTATTGCTAAAAAGGCTATAAGCTACAAAACAGGTGCAAGAATGTTACGTGCTATCTTGGAGTCACTTTTGCTTGACATTATGTATACATCTGGAAACGGAGGCTTTGAAGGTAGCACTATAGTAATCACTAAGAAAATGGTAGAATTAGGAAAAGCAACGGTTAATCATAATAACAATGGCAATGTTATAACGGTTAATGATTAATTTGAGGCATATATTATGAGCATTGAACGTGCTGTAAGCTCTAGTTTTACTGCATTGCCAGTATTACCTTTAAGAGATGTAGTAATTTTTCCAAATATAATGGTGCCTTTATTCATAGGCAGAGAAAAATCTGTTAATGCACTAGAGTATGCAATAAGTAGTAGTAATCACCAAAATGAGATTTTTCTTGTAGCACAGAAAGATGGCTCTGTTGATAATCCAGAGCCTGAAGATCTTTATGAAGTAGGTGTGTTAGCAAGCATTGTACAACCGTTAATAAAATTACCTGACAATGCAGTAAAAGTTATAATCCGGGGGATAAGAAGGGGAAGAGTTGTAGAATATATTAGCTCTCATACTTTATTACAAGCCAGGGTAGAGTTAGACAATTATTATAAAGAAGATGAAGACAATATTGATTTAGAAGCTTTAAGGCGGTCTGTTGTAGACGCGTTCGATAGCTGGTGTAAGCTAAACAAGAAAAATCAACCCGAGGTTGCCATTAACTCCATTGATCAAATCAAAGAAGTTGATCAACTTGTAGAGACGGTAGCTTCACATTTAAATATAAAAGTATCAGATAAACAAAGTATACTTGAGGCTTATGACCCAGAAGAGCGTTTAAAAAAAGCTTTTGCTTTTATTGAGAGAGAAATGAGTATTTTGAACGCACAAAACCGTTTATATAAGACAATTAAATCGCAAGTTGAAAGCACTCAGAAAGTTTACTACCTTAACGAGCAATTGAAAGCTATACAGAAAGAATTAGGCGAATTTGAGAATGGTGATGAAGGGAATATACTCAATGAATTTGAAAAAAAGATAAATGAAACAAAGCTTTCTCAGGAAGCAAGAGAGAAAGCTATAACTGATTTGAAGAGATACAAGAAAATGAATCCCATTTCTCCTGAAGCTACAGTTATATCTAGTTACTTGCATTGGTTGCTTGAGTTGCCATGGGGAAAGTACAAAGATGCAAAAATTAACTTAAATGCAGCTAAGAAAATCTTAGATGAAAATCATTATGGCATAGAGAAAGTAAAAGATAGAATAATAGAATTTTTAGCGGTATTAAAAAGAGTAAAAGAGATAAAAGGTCCTATACTTTGCTTAGTTGGACCGCCAGGTGTTGGTAAAACTTCTTTAGCTAAGTCTATGGCAAGAGCAGTAGGAAGAGATTTTGTTCGCATAGCTCTTGGTGGTGTGCGTGATGAGTCTGAGATACGAGGGCATAGGAAAACTTATATTGGCTCAATGCCTGGTAAAATCATTCAACACATGAAAAAAGCTAATTCATGCAACCCGCTTTTTCTGCTTGATGAAATAGATAAGATGGGTTCTGATTCGCGTGGCGATCCTGCATCTGCATTACTTGAGGTTTTAGATACTGAGCACAATAAACACTTTACGGATCATTACTTGGAAGTTGAGTTTGATCTTTCAAGTGTAATGTTTGTAGCTACGGCAAACAGCTTAAATTTACCACATCCTTTGCGTGATAGGATGGAAATTATACAATTGTCCGGGTATACTGAAGATGAAAAAATCAGTATTGCTACACACCACCTTATTCCGAAGTTAAAGAAGGAGCATGGTTTGTATCAGGAGGAATGGGACATAACTAATGAGGCGTTATACGAGTTGATACGTTTATATACACGTGAAAGTGGTGTGCGGAGTATGGAAAGGGAGCTTGCAAAGCTCATGAGAAAGGCAGTTAAAGAAATATTGACTGATAAAAATAAGAAAATATCCGTAGGGGTTGACAATTTACAAGATTATTTAGGGGTACGTAAATATACCTTTGGCATTGCGGAAAATGAGAGTTTAGTAGGAATAGTAACTGGGCTCGCCTATACTGAAACAGGTGGTGATATTTTGATGATAGAATCAGTCCTAATTCCGGGCAAGGGAGAAATAAAATACACAGGAAAGCTTGGAGAGGTTATGCAAGAATCTATAAAAGCTGCGTATAGTTATATTCGATCAAATTGTTTGTTTTTTGGTATAAAGCCCGAAAAATTCCAAAATAATGATATACATTTACATGTACCTGAGGGTGCAGTACCAAAAGATGGCCCTTCTGCTGGCGGTGCGGTATGTACGTCTATTGTTTCTCTTATGACGAATATACCAGTTAACAAAAATGTTGCTATGACAGGCGAAGTGACATTGCGTGGTAGAGTTTTAGCTATTGGGGGCTTAAGAGAAAAATTGCTTGCAGCGCTCAGAGGATCAATCAAAACTGTGATTATACCAAGTGAAAATGAGAAAGATATGCAAGAGATTCCGGCAAGCATCAAAGAGGGGATCAACGTAGTTTTTGCTAAGAATATTGATGAAGTTATGAAAGTTGCTTTAATGCACCCTACTACTCCAATTGATGGTGATGATAATCAAAATAGTGTGCCTTCCTCTATAGAAAGTAAAGATGATACTTTTCCTATGTCGGAAACATTGAAGCATTAGATTAAAAAAATATTATCAATCTCCATTTCTCTTTTATTCGGCAAAAATCCACCAACTTGTGCATCCCATAAGGATATGGCTTGCTTTGTTGTTATGTCATTCATATTTTTTACTTATTCTATCTCCCAGTTTAATTCAAGTAGATGATATATTATAATAGTCCTTTTCATGGAAACCTTTTCTGGTAGATTGCTTTCTAGAAAAACCTTGGTCAAGGTGCTAACTGTGGTTTATATAGCTCTTTCCATAAAAGTCCGGATGTGATAGGATAAGGATAGATGATGATGAGGAGGTTGAATGCCAGCAGCATATAGTTATGATTTAAGAAAAAAAGCAATGGAAGCGCTAGACGAAGGAGAAAGCAGAGAAACAGTGGCAGCAAGATTTAAGATTGGACGAACTACTTTATGGGAGTGGCAGCAAAGAAGAAAAGAAACAGGAGACTTTCAATCAAAAAAACTTGGAAATGGGGGTTACAATCACAAAATTACCGACTGGGATACCTTTGCCAAATTTGCCAGAGAACACGGAGGAAAGACTCTATCGGAAATGGCTAAACTTTGGAACAACGTTAGTATCCAAACGATCTATCGAGCCCTTAAAAAAATTGGATTTACGCGCAAAAAAAGACATATGGATACAAGGAAAGAAACGAAGAAAAACGTGCTGAATTTTTGAAAATTATAGCGACAAAAGAACCTAAAAACTTAGTGTATATAGATGAGTCTGGCATTGATAACACCGAAGACTACCCCTACGGATATTGCCAGAAAGGACAGCGGTTTTATGCCTTAAAATCTGGAAAGAAAACTCAACGAATCAGTATGGTTGCAGCCTTAAGTGGAAGAAAGATAGTTGTTCCGTTAACCTTTGAAGGCCACTGTAATATGGATGTTTTTAATGGATGGTTTGAGCAATTTTTGACACCGATCTTGGAACCTGGACAGACTGTCATTCTTGACAATGCTACTTTTCATAAGTCTGATAAGATTATCGAGCTTGCTAAAGGGGTTGGTGCAGAAATTTTGTATCTGCCGCCTTATTCTCCAGATTTCAACAAAATTGAGCATCATTGGTTTGCTATAAAAAACAGAGCCAGGAAAAACATTCCTCTATTCGAATCCTTTCGTCGTGCTGTTGATTCTGCCTTCCTATGACCTGTTTGGACTATTATGAGAAATGCTATAATAATATAAATCATATCATAGTTGATTTGCGTTTATCAGAGCTGGAGTAGAGGTATGTTTTATCTTACAAATTTTTTGCCTATTTTACTGTTCCTATTTCTTTTTGTAGGAAGTGGTATATATTTTACTATTCTTGGCGTGTCAAATGCTTTTTATCAGTTATCTCCACTGGTAGCCATTGTTCCTGCCATAGCTCTGGGTTGGGTTTTATACAAGGGCAATACTGAAGAAAAAATGTATGCCTTTCTAGATGGGGTAAGAGATCGTAATATTATCACTATGTGTATCATTTTCTTACTTGCAGGTGCATTCAGTGAAGTAACTAAAGCAATCGGTAGTGCTGATGCCACAGTTAATTTGGCTCTTTCATTTATACCAACACAATTTTTACTCATAGGATTATTTTTTGTAGCAGCTTTCATCTCCACTGCTATTGGTACATCAATGGGCACCATTGCAACAATTGCTCCTATTGCAGTTGAACTGACACAAGCTGGGATTTCTCCTTCCTTAGAAGTTGCAACCGTTGTAGGAGGAGCAATTTTTGGCGACAATTTATCTATTATCTCTGATACTACAATTGCATCTGTGATGTCTCAAAAGGCTGATATAAAGAAAAAATTAAAACTGAATGCAAAAGTGGCACTAATTGCTTCTATATTCACAATAATTATATTATTTTATAGCTCAAGCAATAGTGCTGCTATTTCAGTTAAGGAGTATTCTTTATTGCTTGTGACTCCTTACATAATACTTATATTGCTTGCAAACTTTGGAATAAATGTATTTACGGCATTGGTTTTAAGCATAACTTTTACTGGAATCATTGGATTTATAAATAACAACAATCATGGTTTATTGTTTTTAAGCCAAAACATCACCAAGGGGTTTATGAGTATGCATGAAATTATGCTACTGTCATTGATGGTTGGCGGGCTTTCAGGACTGGTAGGTAAAAATTCTAAGGAGTTTGCAGATAAACTTTCATCTTGGGTTATGATACAACGTGGTGGACAAAAAACAGCGCAGTTATTTATTGCAAAAATAGTCAGTATATTTGATATTTTACTTGCAAATAATACCATCGCTATAATTTTTAGCGGTGAAATTGCTAGAGATATTGCTAAGAAATATGAAATACCGCCTCACTATAGTGCAGCATGGCTAGGCATATTTTCTTGTGTATTTCAAGGATTAATACCGTATGGCGCTCAATTGCTTTTGGCTAGCACTATTGCTGGAGTTTCACCTTTGGCAGTCGTGCCACACGTATACTATTGCTATGTTTTAGGTATTATTGCAGTGTTATATATTGTATTGAACAAAATTGAGAAAAAAGATTGTGCTTAATATACAAGACAACGCTCCGCTCTGTAGAAAATGGATGTTCTTGGCAGTATGTGCTCTTGCTTGCTCTGGGTTACTGTCAATAATTGTTATTTTTCTACGATTGCCTTTTATCTCCTCTCTTGTTCCTTCTGCACAATATATTTTTGATAATGCGCTGGTAATACACGTGAACTTGTCAATTTTAGTGTGGATGTGCTCTATAATATCTCTGCTCTTTATCATAAACCTACAAAATACCAATAGTTGGTTTAACTTTTCATGGGTTCTATCAACCCTTTCGATGCTGCTCATGTTTATATCCGCATTCGTTCCAAACACTGAAGTTATCAAAAGTAACTATATTCCCGTATTACAAAACAAATTATTTTTACTTGGACTCAGTTTATTTATTGCCAGTATATTAGTAAATACAATGCTAGCATACACATCAAAAAAAGAGGTTTCATTTCTCTCTGTTGGGCAAATTGGGCTAGTTATTATACTTGTATCGTCATTTCTTTGCTTTGTTTTAGCATATAATAATATGCCTCCAGGTCTATATCACTCAGATAATAATTTATTTTACGAATATCTCTTTTGGGGAGGCGGACATTTATTGCAGTTTGCTTTTACTCAAGGAATGTTTTTAGTCTATTTAATAATGCTAAGTTCCAATGATATTAGTTTAGCTTCAAACAATAAAATTACTATTTTACCACTATTTATAAACACGATTTTAGCTGTAGGCGCACCGTTTGTATATTTTGTTTATCCAGTTGATAGTGCCAAGTTAATACAGTTTTTTACTTGGCATATGAGGATTGCTGGAGCAGTTTTGCCGTGCTTTTTGATAATACTAGTGTGCTACAACATCAGAACTTTTATTAATGATAAAAGCAACTATTTATTACATTCATTTTTGTTGTTCACTTATGGAGATGTGCTCGGAGTGTTGACTATTGAAGGTAATGTCACGATTCCTGCTCATTATCACGGTTCTGTAGTTGGTATCACTATAGCTTTTATGAATTTTGTCTACTGGATGTTACCTAAATTAAACTTTAAAGAGATAAAAAGTTCCATGGTAAGATTACAGATTTATGCCTACAGTATAGGGCATTTTCTCCATATCACTGGCCTTGTGTGGCTTGGTGGATATGGTGCTTTAAGGAAGGTTGCAGATCTGCCAAGTATTTCGTCAATGTTAGCACGCACGTGCTTCATTATAGGTGGCGCTATATCAGTTGTTGGTGGAATGTTGTTCGTAATAATTGTGCTTTTACATCTGTTAAAAGGCAAAGCGCGTACCAACTGACCCATAGAAACAAAAAAAACTTCCTTGACAAACTCCGCCAGCCCCCTTATCATGAAACTGAAGCTATTTATTTATCTTCTCTGTACAGATTAAATGACAAAAAAACTCACGTATCTGGCGTCCCATGTTTAATTTTTTGCACTATGTGCGCCTTATGTCTTTATAAAATTTCTAGGTTTTTACCTAATATAAGCTGAAATGCGCTTATAAAGCATTTAAAACATCAAAAAACGCCGATTAAAAAAATGGATAGTGAATAACTAGCTACCCTAGGGTTTCTTTTGCCTTTTTTTCTGTTTAGTAAATTTCTTAATGTTTATAATTTAGATTAGTTGCGGCTTAAAAGCAACTAAATCGCGGTTATTAAGCGTTTAGAATAAAAAAACGCCATACTTGAAAGTATAATGTAAGTAATTAGCCAACCACGGGGCTTCTTTTGCCTTTTTTTTCATTTGGTAAATTTTTTAATATTTATACGGAAGGTAGCGCGTGACACTGGAACCCCAAAAAAAGGATGATGTCATCCCAGTGCTCCTTTTTTTGTCATCCGAGTAGCTGACACTGTCCTCCTTTGTCATCCCAGTGCCCAGACACTGGGATCCAGCATTTCACGCAATCCCATCAAGAACGTTGTATTTTACATAACACTTTTATGCTTACCAACTTAATAAAATTCCTGGATCCCAGTGGGCTTTGTTGCATCGCTACTTATGAAAGGCTAACTATAGTTAGAATTATAAGCAACTTATTGAAAATCTTGTTTTTTTGCAATCAATCTGATCAAATTTAAGAATAGTAATTTATTATTTATATTAATAAATTTAATTCTATTGAAAATAGCTAAAGCATTGAAATTCTTGAATTTTAGCCAGATTAGTGAGTGGTAGTGAAATTTCTTTTACTCAAATTTAGGTATTCACTGACCGTTCTTATTATAAATACCAGAATAATAAGCTACTGATATTCTCCATCTTTTTTATCTTTAATCCATCATAGCTAGCGATGCAACAAAGCCATCCCAGTGTCAGCTACTCGGATGACAAAAAAAGGAGCACTGGGATGACAGGAGAGGGAGGCTACTTGGATGACATCATAGGGGCACTGGGATGACACCATTCTTTTTCCTGGATCCAAATAGTCAAGGTACTGGAATGACAAAAAAAGGAGGCACTGGAACGACAAAGTGGAGTGTCTGCTTCTGTCATCCTATGATAGCTAAAAAGACCTGGTCACGCGCTGGAATGACACCGAAGGGGCTACTGCCCTCTTGGATGGAGACCAGTGTCAGCTACTTAGATGATACCTTTTTTCTACTTAGTTTAGGTTATGCAGAAGTCTAATACAATTATAGAACAAGCTTAAAAATTCTGGTAAAGTAGTTTTATTTACAAAGAAAGAATATGCTACTTGAAATTGAAAAGCGCAGCATAACAAATGCATTGTGGAAGCTGCAAGAAGCAGATCAAAGGCAAATCTTAACTCTTACACAGAGATTTGAGTTACCAGAAATATTAGCAAGAATATTGGTTACTCGTGGTGTTAACATAGAAAATGCAAGCGACTTCTTATATCCACTAATCAGATCGCTATTACCAGATCCCTTTCACCTTCTTGATATGGATAAAGCTGTTTCTCGTATAATACGGGCAATAAAAAATGATGAAAACCTTGCAATATTTGGTGACTATGATGTTGATGGTGCAACGTCGTCAGCATTGATTAACAGGTACCTGAGAGCAATCGATATACACTCTATAATCTACATTCCAGATCGTGTTGATGAGGGTTATGGATTAAACACAGATGCTTTATTACAACTTAAAAAGAATGGAATTGATTTATGTATTTCCGTTGATTGTGGTACGCTTGCATATCAACCAATAGAAGATGCAAAGGCTTTTGGTCTTGATATTATAGTTGTTGACCATCACCTTGGTACGGAAAAATTACCAAGCGCCGTAGCAGTTGTGAATCCAAACCGCCTTGATGAGAGCTCTCCTTATAATAACCTAGCAGCAGTTGGAGTGTCATTTCTGCTAATTGTTGCTCTTAATAAAAGCCTACGTGAGCAAGGATTTTTTACCAACAAAAAAGAACCAGATTTATTTGATCTGTTGGATTTGGTTGCCCTGGGAACTGTCTGTGATGTTATGCAGATCACAGGCCTCAATAGAGCACTTGTCTCACAAGGATTAAAAGTTATGTCAACAAGAAAAAACGTTGGCTTGCGTGTTTTATTTGATGCTTTGGGAATCCTTGAAAAACCAAGTGTTTCTCGATTAGGGTTTAGTATTGGGCCATGCATAAATGCTGGAGGAAGAATTGGAGAAGCATCGCTTGGTGCAAGGTTGCTTTCCACCGATGATGATGAAGAGGCACATTCAATCGCGCTAAAATTAATAGATTTGAATAATGCAAGAAAAGTGTTAGAAAATGAGGCTCTCTTGGAAGCTACAGCACAAGCGGAAAAGTCTGCCCAATCAGGTGCGAATTTTATAATGATAAGTGGCAATTGGCACCAGGGAATAATTGGTATAATTGCATCAAGGCTAAAGGAGCAGTTTCACTTGCCAACAGTAGTGATATCTTTAAATAATGGAATAGGAAAAGCAAGCTGTAGATCAATTTTGGGAGTTGATATCGGTGCTGCAGTCCTTTCCGCAAAGTTTATAAATTTGATTATTGAAGGTGGTGGCCATAGTATGGCGGCAGGATTTTCAATTAAAGAAGACAAAATAAATGATTTGCATGATTTTTTTACTGAAAGATTTTCAAACTCTATAAATGAGAAAACTTTAAAAGCTGATAGTATAGTAACTGCTAAAGCAATAAATTTGTCTTTATGGAATCAATTGCAACGCTTGGGACCATTTGGAGTTGGAAATCCTGAACCAAGGTTTATTATCCAAGGAGCAAAGATAAGAAAGCCTGAAGTTATAGGAGTTGACCATATAAAATGTTTTATTGCTGATGATAATGTTATGGTAAGAGCTATTGCATTTCGTTCTGCAAATACTCATCTTGGCTCTGCTATCATGCAGGGTAATGTTAAAGCTATTTTGGGTAAAATCTCTATGAATTACTGGAATGGCAATGAATTTGTACAATTTTTAATAGAAGATGTATTGACCATAAGTTGAGTGTATCTGTTCAGCAGAGTGGCAAAATAGGTAGACAAGATAAACCAAAAAATCAAGAAGAAGTGAGTGTGCACTTGTCCGTAAAGTCTTTCCATTTCTCCCATTTCTTCGATTATTCTCTTCACTTTCAGCTAATAAGTGATTTTCTATTTCACCTTCCAAACTTGCCTCCAGCAGCTTTTTTATAAGTGGTGTAAATGCTCCATCCCTTCCTGTTAATGGTCTGCCTTCCCTTATTGATGACAGTATATTTGCTTCCAGTTCTTTATAATCTACCAAACCGGTAGTTCTGTTTACTACTTTCTGACTCATTGTCAAACCTCCATTTTTTTATATCAATTTATTACTTTTTTTTCGGTTTGACACACTTTTTTGAACCATACGCGTCAAGTTAAGAGATTGTGAGCAAATTTAGAGAGGTTAAAGTGGATGCTCTAGCCCTTCTACGTTTGTCTTTTAATGAAAATCGCGACCAAGTTATAGTGAGTTTTTTAAGAAATGCTTTTAAACTATTAATTTTGGTTAATACTAAAAATAACTCTCTAACCCGCCTTTTTAGCTCAATAAATGCCTTTGTTAAGCTAAGTTCTGTATTCTTTTTCACTTCTGTGCAACCAACTATGCCGTGAAATATAAGAATTGCGCACAATTTAGCATATAGTTCACATAATACTCTGCATGGCTTTCCTTTTAGCTTATCAAGCCTGATATGGCTTTTATACAATTTAAATAATGACTCAATTTGCCACCTTACTCTGTAAATCGTTAATACTTGCTCAGCACTAATTTTATTTTCTGGAACATTAGTTATACCATTTCAATAATTTTTGATTTCTTTTAAAGGATCCTGCGATCTTGCTAATCTATTAGCTTTCCTTCTTCTGGCCATAGACTGTTCTTCAGTTAGTTTCTGACATATAATTCTTACTCTAATTTTTGCTTCTTTTCCTAACAATACCTCGTTTTCTAAAAATCTCTAAACATTCTAATAACTCCATTTTTTGATTTGTTTCTACATCATATACGTTGGTATCGACGACTTATGAAATAAGCTCCTATTTCATTGATTTGTTTAAAAGAACTTGGCACAAAATAACCGAGATCAGATATTAGCAAATCATTGCTTGATATATTACTTAAATGTTTCCTATATCCCTGGTCTGATCTTATTCCCTCCGTTAAATTAAGTTGGTCTATTATCTGATTCATGTAATCGAAAACTAATTGTAACTTTATTCCAGATTTAGTATTGCTTTCATAGCCACTGTAGCTAGTACCATAACCTTTATACATCTCTTCCATACTGTTAGGTAGAGTAATATAGCTACTGTCCAATAATTTAACACTATTAAATTGCTGTAAGATTTTGCAATCAACTTGCAAGATATTTTTAAAGAGAATCACAGATTCATTATACATCCTTTTCATAAATTCCACTGCTTCTTCAGTAAATCTAAAATCCAAACCTTGTTTTGTTATATCTATCGAGTCCTCGTTTAGTAATTGACACATTGTTTCTACGCTACAATTATCAACTCCTATATTACCCAAGACCATGGCTTTTACGAATGATGAACCTTTTAGCTTTCTCTTTCTTTTTATAAACCTTGTTGTAATTGAGATTTTCTCTGCTTTTTCATTAAAAAATTCTTTGAGCTTTTTTGATAAGCAAGTTATTTTATTCATTGGTTCTCTCACTAAAAGTATATCTGGGAGAACTTATACCTTATTATTCTATCTCTTTCATACCTTTATTTCCTTAACTTGACGCGTATGCTTTTTTCAACATTCCCGGAAATGCAGAAAAAAAATGTTCAACATTATATCAGGAGTCCTTGTCGTTTTAATCTGCACAGATTGCGAAGTTAAATGAAATAGCTTCACTGTTATGATAAGGGCGCTGGCGAAGGGTGTCAAGCAAGTTTTTCGTTTCTATATGGGCTACCTTAAGACTTCAACGTCTTAACGCACTTGACCCCACCAGCATATAAATTTGCATGGCTCTTTCCAGTATTAAGCAATGCAAATCCAATGTTGTCTACACTAGAGCGCAGTTCCCCTATTTCCTCATTGTTTTCATTTGTCACTTTAGTGCAAATATCTGGAAGTGCGTTATCCCCCTCAACAAGGTAAAGTTTTCTTCTGAATATTTCTTGTCTGCTCATTCGATTTACAACTTCCTGACCTATATAACACCCCTTATTAAAGCTTATACCGTTTACTTTATCGATTAAAAATTGCAGCGGAAACGATGAATTCTGCACCATATCTTTCGCTCCATCTGGAACGAGATTTTGAATTCTGACTTTTTCATACTGAGTAAAATCCCCAACCGGCTCTTTCATTTCATCTTTATGTATGATCCTCATTCCTAGCAGCTTGTGCCTTGGATCTTGAAAAATAACTTGTGACTTACTACTACACTCCGCCAACTTAGTATTAAACAAAACCCCAACCTTATATAGTGCACTAACGTCTTTAATCTTTACCCTCAAATAAGTTTTAAGTAAATCTAGTTTCTCGATTATTTGCTGCAAGTGCATGTTTTCGCACTCCAAGAGGGTGTATTTACCATATTCAATAAGAAAAAAATCATATAGATATTTTCCCTGAGGGCTAAGCAATAAAGAGTAAATGGCTTTTTGGCTATCCAACTTATTAATATCATTGGTTATAATATCCTGCAGAAAATCTCTAGTGTCAGGCCCATATAGCACTATCACACCACGACTTAAAAATGGTATATAACTCATGAAATCTCTATAAATAAATCTAAATTTCATTATATAACATTAGGCTCTTTTAGAAACTGCTTTTGGCGTGCATATTTTATAATGGCGTGCATATTTTACAAGCTCCAGCCCTTGAAATCTAACTTACGAGTATATATATATAAACTTATAAGTTAATTTGTTGATGAGGAAAAACAAATGTCAAGTATAAGTTTAAATGTATTAGATGATAGCGTGCTGATCAAGCCTATTAGCGAAGAAAAGCAAGGTGGAATTGTGCTTCCATCAAGTGCTGAAAAGAAACCTACTAAAGGTGAAGTTATAGCAATTGGTGAAGGTTCACGCAATTCAAGTGGCGAACGCGTAACTTTAACTGTGAAAGCTGGTGATAAAGTGTTCTATCGCCAATGGGCTGGTACAGAAATAGAACATAATAATGAGAAGCTTATCGTGATGAAAGAGTCCGATATACTTGCTGTCATTAAGTAGCAGTCTTTATTTTACTAAACTGAAACAAAGCGCAACATAGCGCATTGTAAATGATTTTATTATAGTTTTCTAAATTTTTTATTAACAAGAGGTGATAAAAATGACTAATGTAGTAGTATCAGGTGAGCAGTTGCAAGAAGCCTTTCGTGAAGTTGCAGCAATAGTAGATTCAACGGTAGCAATAACTGCAGGACCTAGAGGAAAAACAGTAGGGATTAATAAGCCCTATGGAGCACCAGAAATCACAAAAGATGGTTATAAGGTGATGAAGGGTATCAAGCCTGAAAAACCATTAAACGCTGCGATAGCAAGCATCTTTGCACAAAGTTGTTCTCAATGTAACGACAAAGTTGGTGATGGTACAACAACGTGCTCAATACTAACTAGCAACATGATAATGGAAGCTTCAAAATCAATTGCTGCTGGAAACGATCGTGTTGGTATTAAAAACGGAATACAGAAGGCAAAAGATGTAATATTAAAGGAAATTGCGTCAATGTCTCGTACAATTTCTCTAGAGAAAATAGACGAAGTGGCACAAGTTGCAATAATCTCTGCAAATGGTGATAAGGATATAGGTAACAGTATCGCTGATTCCGTGAAAAAAGTTGGAAAAGAGGGTGTAATAACTGTTGAAGAGAGTAAAGGTTCAAAAGAGTTAGAAGTTGAGCTGACTACTGGCATGCAATTTGATCGCGGTTATCTCTCTCCGTATTTTATTACAAATAATGAAAAAATGATCGTGGAGCTTGATAATCCTTATCTATTAATTACAGAGAAAAAATTAAATATTATTCAACCTTTACTTCCTATTCTTGAAGCTATTGTTAAATCTGGTAAACCTTTGGTTATTATTGCAGAGGATATCGAAGGTGAAGCATTAAGCACTTTAGTTATCAATAAATTGCGTGGTGGTTTAAAAGTTGCTGCAGTAAAAGCTCCAGGTTTTGGTGACAGAAGAAAGGAGATGCTCGAAGACATAGCAACTTTAACTGGTGCTAAGTACGTCATAAAAGATGAACTTGGAATCAAGATGGAAGATCTCACGCTTGATGATCTTGGTACGGCTAAAAATGTTAAAATTACTAAAGATAATACCACAGTTGTCAGCGAAAATAGCGATTCTGACAGTGTGAAAGCTAGAATCGAGCAGATTAAATCTCAAATTGAAACTTCAACTTCTGATTATGATAAAGAAAAGCTAAGAGAACGTTTAGCGAAATTATCAGGTGGCGTTGCTGTGCTCAAAGTTGGTGGAGCAACTGAAGTGGAAGTTAAAGAACGTAGAGATAGAGTCGAAGATGCGCTGCATGCAACAAGAGCTGCAATTGAAGAAGGTATAGTTCCAGGTGGTGGGGTTGCGCTTCTTTATGCTTCATCTGTTCTCGACAAATTAAAAGGTGCAAGTGACGAGGAACAAATAGGCATAAACATTATCAAGAAAGTTCTCAGTGCTCCAATTAGAAGGTTAGTCAAAAATGCTGGTCTTGAATCTGCTGTTATAATTGACTATTTGATTAAGCAGAATGATAAAGAGCTTATATACAACGTTGAGGCTATGAATTATGCTAATGCGTTTACAGCTGGTGTGATTGATCCAGCAAAAGTGGTGCGTATTGCTTTTGAAACAGCGGTATCTGTTGCGAGTGTGCTGATAACTACTGAATCTATGATAGTTGATGTACCAAGCAAAGAAAATGCTTCATCTCCTATGGGTGCAGGAGAAATGAGTGGCATGGGTGGATTCTAAGTAGAATGAAACCGTGGAGCAATTGCTCCACGGTAGTTCCAAAAAATCTCACATTTTACTATTCGTTAAAGGTAATACGTTTGGTGCAGAAATGCACTACTGTTTGCATCCGTTTCACTCCTTTATATTGTGGTTGTCTAATAACAAAAAGGCAGCATAAGAAAACTATAACCCCTAGTATATTTATACTATAGCTGACCCAAGCAACACGTCATACCGCGATTCATTCCACAACTGTACGAACATTACAATATGGCACATAGTAAACGATGTCATGAAAGTATCTGACACTGGAATGACACCCTTTTGGATGGAAACCAGTGTCACGCACTGGCATGACACCCATTTGTTCCTATAGTTGTCTTTTCTCGTCTACCTTATTTTGCCACTCTGCTGAACAGATACAATTTACAACCACCCCCCTACCCTTTTTAGTTGTTCAGCAAATATAGAGAGGCTAAAGGGAGTGGCATTACTTAAATAATTAGATGAAAAATTAGGTGGATCATTCTGAAATTCTTGCATTTTTGTCTATAATTTTGTTAAATAATTTCCCTTTTGGTCATATCGAACCAAATTTTTTTTTCATACCACTTTAATTGCTGACAATAGCCTTATTAGTTTTTGTCATAATGTGATCAAACACTCCCAATAACCTCTTTAATAGGTTTGGAGTTAGCGAAGAGATAAGATCAACAGATACGTTATTGTTTTTGTCATCACCACTTGCTTTATAGTCTATTGAAACGATTCCCCTACTTTTCCCACCAGTAAGAAGTTTTCCAATTATAGGAATTTTTAACAAAGATTTATTAATTGAATATGCTGGTATTACTTGTCCTGCAACCTGGAATTTATAATTTCTAATATCGAGCTTACCACCAGTGCTAATACCTAACTCCGCCCCTTCAAGCCAAGATTCTTCAATTTCAATAGTGCCATCTTTGTATGAAAAAGGTGCATTACATTTGTAAAAGTATACACCTTCATTTTTTATGGCATTTACAATGCCAGGCAATGAAGACATCGACAATAAAGTAGTAAGTAGTGGAGCATCTTTGATGTAGAAATTGCTAATGGATAACGTACCATAATGTTCTCCACTTTCTCTCTGAGGAGAGAGATAAAAAGACAATTTGCCGTTTTTAATTGATTTACTAATGCCTAAGGAACGCAAAAGCATACCTGAATTATCCGCATATATTTCGATCCCTATTCCACTGTATTCTGCTAGTATGTTGCTGCTATCTTCCAGAAACTGCCCTGTAAATTGACTTCCATTGCAATTACCTTTAGTACAGGTTACATTCAGCTTAGCATTTTTGATAACGATGCCTTCTTTCATAATTACATTGTCAACATTCATACTAATCTCTATATCTTTATTTAATCCATTACTGTTTTTGCCAAGCAAGCCTAAAATATCACTTAAGTTAATTTCCTCACCATAAATAGTTATGGCATTTTTCTCCTTACCTGATTCAATTTCTATACTAAAATCATTATCAGGCAATTTAAAGCTACTAGAATTTAAATATAAATTTCCATTTTCTACTCTTCCGCTGAATTTTATATCTAGGTCATTTCCTACAATGTCTAATTTATCTACTAACAATTCACCTGCTCCTTTTAACCTTGTAGAAAACAAAATTTTATTGTGATCTTCAAAGCGATTTTTCCACCCTAAGTAGCTTGAATGTGATTCAAATTCTGATAAATCTATATCACCATTAACATACCCCGTCTTATCTTGATTTATCACTGACTCTAAATTTGCACTGACATAGCCACTATCAAAATTAAATATTTGAGCAGGTAAATCTCCGGTCAAATTCCAGGCGAAACTTTCATTCCTATTGCTACTTTTCAGGTCAAATAATAGCTGTGTGTTATTCACCATACCACTACCATTTAAATCTATAAAGTCACTGCCAAAACTAAGCTTAACATCATATTTACCAAGACTTGCATTATAGACGGCCAAATTGTCAATTTCGGAATGAAAATTGGCCGAAAAATCTACTTTTTTGTCATCAGCATTTAGATTAAAAATGCGAAAATTAAATACGGATTTTGCCATTCCACTTACTTTATCCCTTTCAACCTTCACCACATCATCCAGCTTAAATTTTATAGGCTCATATAAACCATAAGCATCACTTACAGCTTGGCCATTAATGGTTAGAACTGAATTTTCCTTATTGAGAGATTTCATTGCAATATCACCACCATTAACAGTGAAATTCTGAAACTTAGCGCTATTTACAGTAATTTCAAGATCGTTATTCTTGATGATCAAATCACCCTTTAATTCCTTTACTTGCTCAAAATCTTCATCAAATTTTACGCTACCGTTTTCTATATCAGCAACAATTACAATGTCTGACAGATCGTCATCAACCAAATTGTTAATTTTGCCATTGAAACTTACAATGGTATTTAAAACATCCCCTTCGATATTATCACAATACCAGCTTTTAAATTTACTATTTACTACACTATCTGGTATATAAGTACATAAATCCTTTGCAGCAAACTTACTAATATTAATTCTAAGCAAAGCATGACTTGTACTAAAGTTCATTTTGCCTATTAAAGAGAGATACGTGTCATTTAACTTAAAATGGAAGTTTTTTACACTAATAATTCCATTACTATATGTTAAATTTATATTTACATTAATTAAGGCCAAATTTTTGTTCAAATAATTTTCTGTATTTAATACGTATATATTTCCATCTACAATTTCATCCTTTTTATTAATTTTCACTGAGAAGCTTCCTTTGAATCCTATATTTTTGTCCAAATTGTAGCTTTTAACTAATGTAGAAAACTTGCTCAATAGTCCCAATTTTAGATCATAAAATGTCCCGTACACATTTAGCAAATTGTTGCGATTTTTTATCGTAATTGATAAATCATCCAAAAATCCCTTTCCATCTTTTGTATTCACATGAATATCTAAAACATTAAAATCTTCCCCCTTCCCTATATATAATTTATCAATAAAAAATTCATCTTCTGTGCTTTTATCAATAGCGATGTTAGTAAATTCAATTTTTGAATCCGCATTTAAGTCAAAAAAAAATTCCCTTATTGTTTTTAATAGATTTTTTGCACTGCTTTCTGTCATCTTGAAATTCTTCCCTGTCATCCCAGTATCTTTTTTTCCTGTCATCCCAGTGCTTGACACTGGGATCCAGGTTTCTTTTTTTCTAGATTCCAGCGTCACACACTGGAATGACACCGAAGGAAGACGGTTATTACTTAAATAATGATTATCCAAAAGGTCTAATGAGTTTTGCGGATTAACATTAGTTTCTTCTCTCTTGATATATACATGCACATTATCAGCTGAAACCTGAGAGAGATTTGTGCTAACTTTAAATAAGGAACTTAACTTAAAATGTACAAAAAGCTCAGGAACTTTTATAGTAAAATTAGGATTTGCTATTGCCAAATCTGTAATGACTAAATACGGATCTTTACTACCTTTCTGCCAAACAACTGAGGTATTCTCCATATTAACGCTTGAGCCAACAAATATCTTTGATATTTTATGTTTAACATAAAAATTAATATAATTAATATTGATTTCTAAAGGACTCTCACCCTTAAAAAAGACAAATAAGCAGAATACAAACAATAGAACTATGGAAAGTGATATAGTGATTTTTTTAAGCATCGATTATTGCTTTTCTTGCTAAACTATCAGCCTCCTCATTATACTTATCGCCACTGTGTGCTTTAACCCACTTCCAATCAATTTCGTGTTGTGAAGCAACGTTGTCTAGCTCTTTCCACAATTCCATATTTTTTACTGATTTTTTATTACTTGTTTTCCAGCCATTCATTTTCCACTTGTTTATCCACTCTGTTATGCCATGTTTAACATAAAGACTATCCATATATAAATTAATATTACAAGAAAATTTCAATACTTTCAGCCCATTGATCACCGCTGTTAACTCCATTTTATTGTTTGTGGTATTTTCTTCTCTACCATAAATGTCTTTTCTGTAATCTTGAAATAATATGATAGCTGCCCATCCTCCCGCTCCAGGATTACCAGAACACGCCCCATCCGTATATATTGTCACTTCTTTTTTACTCATCTTTGTTTATATCGGTTAACAAAGTATATAGTTGCTTTTATGAAAGCACAATTTCTAAAGGTAGTTTAAGCTGCACCTTTAAATTTTATTATAGAAACAAAAAAAAGTGTGACAACGAGCATTACCAAAAGGAAAAGGAAAAAATAGTTTTTATGTTTCTGCCGTTCTTTCATAACTAAAATAAATCAATAGAACAAAAAATAATACTGGCAAATAGGGAAAATAGATAAGAAATTGAGTAAGAAAACATTTGTTTCTGTGAGTTGTGGTTCTTGAATCTGAGAATTGATATAGCGTACCAAATAAAGATGCAACCTGCAAAAATTGCCATGCTTAGATAAAGTAAAGCCTTTTTCAAGAATAGAGCTGGAAGCAAGCTAGTTAGCACCAGCAAGACACTATAAATTAATATATATTTTCTTGTTTTTTCCGGACCATAAACAATATTGAACATTGGAATCGATGCCTTTGCATAGTCTTCAGACTTATTTAAAGATAGGGCCCAAAAGTGTGGCGGAGTCCACATAAAAATTACTAAAAATAAAATGAAACTTTCCAAACTGACAGAATTAGTTACAGCTGCCCAGCCAATCATTGGAGGAAAAGCACCTGCTGCACCACCGATAACGATATTCTGCGGAGTACGCCTTTTTAGCCAAATTGTATATACGAAAACGTAAAATAATATGCTAACTGCAAGCAAAGCAGCAGAAATATAATTTACTGCTATTGCCATGATAAATACTGACAATATTCCAAGAGTTATACCAAATTCAAGCGCGCTTTCTGCAGAAACTCTACCTGAAGGTATAGGGCGGTTTTTTGTCCTTTCCATGAGCAGATCTATGTCTTTGTCATACCACATATTTATAGCACCTGCAGATCCTGAGCCAAGAGCAACACATATAAGAGATATTAGTGCTAGAAAAGGGTGCATACTACCTGGTGCAGTAATCATACCAGCAACTGCAGTAAATACCACAAGATACATTATCCTTGGCTTCAGCAAACGCCAAAAATCCAGTATTGTTGATTCAACATTTAGCAAAACACTTGTGTACATTCTATTTTACCACTGGTGGTTTTTCGAAAGTATGAAAAGGCGGTGGTGAAGATACCGTCCATTCCAAGGTGTCACCTCCCCAAGGATTATCTCCAGCTTTCTTGCCCCATTTAAAGAGATGTATAACTATAAACACAAAAAACATAACTGAAACAAAGGACATATACGAACCAATTGAGGATATATAATTCCAAGGGATAAACGCATCAGGATAATCAGGTATACGCCTTGGCATACCAGCTAATCCTAAGAAATGTTGAGGTAAAAAAGTGATATTGGTGCTAATAAAAGTAAGCCAAAAGTGGATTTGACCTAAGCGCTCATTATATTGTTTATCCGACATTTTACCAATCCAATAATAAAAGCCAGCAAAAGCTCCAAATAATGCAGCAAGTGACATGACATAATGGAAGTGAGCAACAACATAATAGGTGTCGTGGAGGAGCTTATCTATTCCACCATGAGAAAGAATTATTCCCGTTATGCCACCGCCAACAAACATAAAAATAAAACCTAGTGCAAATAGCATAGGGGTCTTAAACTCAATTGCTCCACCCCACATAGTTGCAATCCAGCTAAAGACTTTTACACCAGTTATAACACCGATAAAAATTGTGGTAGTGCTAAAAAATGCAGCAGCATCAGCACTAAGCCCAACAGTGAACATATGATGAGCCCAAACCATAAAGCCAAATACTGCTATACCTATCATTGCATAAACCATCCCTATGTAACCAAATACAGGTCTGTGAGAAAAAGTTGATACAACCTGACTTATGATGCCAAATGCAGGAAAAATAATTACGTAAACTTCTGGATGACCAAAAAACCAAAATAGATGTTGAAATAACACAGGATCGCCACCACCGGCAGGATCAAAAAAGGAAGTGCCAATATTGCGATCAGTAAGAAGCATAGTTATAGCACCGGCAAGCACTGGTAAAGCAACAATCAACATAAATGCTGTTAGCAAGACAGACCAAACAAACAGTGGCATCTTAGTTAATGACATGCCTTTTGCGCGCATGTTAAATATAGTAACTATAAAGTTGATCGCCCCAACAATTGACGACATACCAGCAACATGAAGTGCAAGTATAGCAAGGTCAACTCCTGCACTTGGATGGGACATTACCTGTGATAAAGGTGGATATAAAGTCCAACCTGTACCTGGACCTTCACCAATAAACACTGAGAGAATGAGCAAAATAAAAGATGACACTAATAACCAAAAACTTAAATTATTCATACGAGGAAATGCCATATCTGGTGCGCCAATCATGAGAGGTACAAACCAATTACCAAATCCTCCCATTAAGGCTGGCATTATCATAAAAAACACCATTATCAACGCATGCCCTGTAACCATTACGTTATATAATTGATAATTATTGTTAAGTATATTAATGTGCATTAGCTGAGTGCGAATAATCACCGATAATAATCCACCAATAATTCCAGCTAATATGGAAAAAATAATGTACAGTGTCCCTATGTCTTTATGATTAGTGGAAAACAACCAACGCTTTATGCCCTTTGGTACGTCACTCATATCTATACTCCAAATTTAACTCACTAATTTTCTATTTTCAATCCACTTATTAAAATCTTCTTTGCTTACTGCTTCAACAACAATTGGCATAAATCCATGGCCTTGACCACACAATTCGTAGCACTGCCCGTAATAAACACCAGGCTTTTTGATATTAAACCACGCCTCATTCAGCCTACCTGGTATCGCATCAATTTTTACACCAAAAGCCGGTACTCCCCAGCTGTGTATCACATCTCCTGCTGTAACTTGTAAACGAACGTTAGCATTAACGGGTAAAATGATGTTGTTATCAACAGAGAATAGCTTTAAATCTCCTTCGATAAAGTCTTCTTTTCCCTTAATATAACTATCAAATGACACACCTTGATATTCTGGATATTGGTAGCTCCAATACCATTGATGGCCAATAACTTTTAGTGTTATGTCAGCTTTCGGTATTTCTTCCTGTAGCTTCAGTAATTTAGCGTTTTCAAAGGCTAATATTCCAACAATGATAGTTGGTATAACAAACCAAATAATTTCTAAAGGAACACTATGGGTAGTTTTACTTATGTTTGTTACTTTGCTTTTACGAAAGCGAAACGCTATATAAGCAAGCAGCGCCCACACAAAAAGCATTATTGTAACCATCACAAGCATCACAAACGAATGTGACCTAACTACAGCCTCCATTACTTCAGTTGCAGGAGCAGGAAATCCAAATTGCCAGGAAGTAGGAGCAGAGGCAACAGATATATTTGAGTAAAATATTATCAATAGTGCAAATAACTTCACCATATCTTTTGTTTGTTTGCTATAAAACTAAGTGATATACTGTATAATAGTATATATAAACTTACTATGCAAATAGAGATTAGTGATGGTTAATAATTTTTTAGCATTCAACAAGTATAATAGTACAATACTAATTTGAGGAAAAAAGCATTTACATAAATCTATTGTAAGTAAAAATATTATAATATTTTAAATTAAGTATTTACTTTAAGTAAATTCTATAATAAGTTTAATAGTGTCTGTTACTGCTAATAACCCTCTAGCCTCACACCTAAAAGCAGTAACAGACACTATTAAATTTTATGATAAGTTTATGATTTGCAAGATCAAAATCTTGCAAGTGTCTTTATTTCATTATACATTGCAGTTTGTTAATTAACTTTTAATGCCTATGGTGGCATTTACAGCTTGGACCAAAGGTTTATGTATTATAGAAAATAATTATAAAAAAAACACACTATTTGTATACCATACAAACTTTTTTTATTCTGCATAGCTGAGTTACTAGATTCTGTAAACGAAATCTTTAGAGAAGCCAAATGGGCAAAGTTTCATGAAGGTCTTTGGCATCTCTTAGCATAGATCCCTTACTTAACCATCATACCGCGATTCATTCGCAGTATCTCAAAGCATAGATCCCGCTAACACGTAGCGGGATGACGATTGTCGTTTAGCCATAAACATTAAGAAATTTACCAAATAAAAAAAAGGCAAAAGAAGCCCTGGGGTTATTATCCGCTTTAAAATATTGGCGTTTTTTATGTTTTAAACGCTTGACAAGCGAAATTCAGCTGCTTTTAATTGCAACTAACCTACGCTGCAAATGTTTAAGAAATTTACTAAGCAGAAAAAAAGACAAAGAATCCCCGAGTTAGCTAGTCTTTTACTATCTCTGTCGAGTATTGGCATTTTTTGATGTCTTGTAACGCTTTATAAGCGCGTTTCGGCTTATATAGGTAAAAACCCAGAAATTTTTAAAGACATGCGATGCACGTAGTGCGAAAAATTAAACATGAGACGCCAAATACCCTAAGTTTGACTCGCGACATAATGTTGAACATTTTTTTTTGCATTTCCAGAGCAAGTTCTTGAAACCTAAGCATTATATGTACATCATCATGATCAATTCTAATGCATCTAACTAATGCTATGATGACCTTACCCAGAAAAAGTGGAGAGAAAGTGTGGAATGTTTTTTACAAAAAGAATGATGCATCAAATTGTTCTGGAATGCAATAGTTAATAGTGACGTTGTTTGTTATAAAAAATTTCTATATATTCAAATATAGCAGTTTTGATATGCTGTTTAGAGTGCCGAGAGGTGTCTATTGGTAACTCCCTTTTTAGAGAACTGAAGAAGCTTTCCACAACAGAATTGTCGTAACAACAACCTTTATGACTCATCTATGTTTTTTATGGATAAGAGATATTGATAACCTTGCGAAGTATATTGTGAACCTTGATCACTATGTAATAGTAGATTTTTGGCAGGTTTACGCTTGTTAACGGCCATTAATAAAGAGTTCATAACCAATTGTTTATTTATTGCACTACTCATTAACTACCATACGTGAGAATTATTGCTGCCAAATATAGCCATCCCTCCTTGGTTTTGATGTAAGTAATCCCATACTTTATTTGGTTGATCAACAATAAAGTTTTGATCTAGTATATTGGGAGCTACAGTTCTATTATCTGTTTGTTGTTTTTTAATTTTAAACTTTCTTTTCAGTATAGCCCTGATGTCATTTTTCTGCATAATACTTTGCACTGTTTTTAAGTTGCAACTTTTACCCAAAGCCTTTAATTCAGCATGAATTTTAGGAGCTCCATATCTACATTTAGAAGCTTGATATATTTTTTGAATATCTGCTAATAACTCTTTATTTGCTGATTCTCTACTGCTTATTTTCCTTGTAGTCCACTTATAGTAGCCACTAGCAGAAAACCCTACATAATTCCTGCACTTTATAGTGTTTACTATGCTCTTTTATGAAAAAATATTTTACTCTTTTTGACTGGCCAGGGCTTTTTTTAAAATGTCTCTTTCTCTTGTTACTTTTGCTAACTCTTTCTGTAAATCAAATCTCTCTTTGTCATAAGGTGCTACATCTGGAAATGCATTTGCCGCTGACTTTTTTCGTTATATTTCTTCATCCATTTTCCTAATACACTATCCCTTATTCCTAGATCTCTTGCTACTTTTGCAACTGGTTGACCTACCTTTCTTTGTTCATTTGCCAGCTTAACAGATTCCAATTTAAATTCTGCCGTATATTCTCTTGCCATTTCTAATCCTCCAAAATTTTATTTTACCCGAAAAAACTCCTTTCTTTCTCTCCACTTTTTCTGGGTAAGGTCACTATTTCTTTTTTACGATCTTTACTTTTATTCTTATTGTTCATATAATATACCCTTCACTAATAATAAATTATTTTTAAATGTTTACTGTTATTTTCTTAGCAGTATTGGCATAAAGCCATAGCTTTTGGGTGAAGTCAAATCAAATTTTCAATTTTTTTTATTTATTTTTTTATGAAAAGGTAGAAGATATTAATAGCTGCTAATTTCTTTAAACGATGTTGTCGTAGATTCGTATTTTTATACACCAAAAAGGGTATCTTTGATGTCTCCTACAGCTCCAAACTCATAGCATCCATTTGCCAGCCTTTTAAAGCGCTTTATAGAAGGGTTGATAATAAAAAGGACGTCTAAGGTGCGTAGTAGCATTCTAAAGCCATCTATGGGAGACATTTTTTTCATCAACGCATTCAAAACTTAAAAAAATAAAAAACTTGAACATTTCTTCAGAATTGTGTATAATTATTAATGCTTTTTAGGTTGATTTCTTATGACTTTTTCTAAGTTTCTTGATCCCAAAAATGATGTATCGTTTGTGCGACGTGAAAAGTCGCTTATTAAATTGTTTCGCAGGTCACCCTGACTAAACCGAGTGTTTTGCCGCTCGTACCCTACTAGACTGTACAAAAGCAGTAATGCTTTGTGCAAAGCGTTTAGGACAATGAACCCGCCTGAAAAGGAGAAGTTCGGTCTGCGAAGAAAGAACAATGCTATAAGTGTCGAGTTGGCACGGGGGCTAGGGTTAATGGTATGGATAGCGCAAGCAAATGATCCTAAGCATCGTTACGTCGAACAAGCCAAAGACACTGATAGGCTTGAACCAAAAGGTAAGTAGACTGGTTATCAAACTGAACGCATTTGATACGCAAACATCAAGGTCACCGGTGTAGAGATCAATCCTAACCCGTTGTTGTTTAATAGGTGGAACAAGGAAACCCCATATATCTCTGAGTACCAATATTGGATATTCAGTAAGGTCGATCGTGAGAAAGGCTTATGGGTATGTGGGATTGGGAGTGTGGAAAAAGTGAACGCTCATCTGTAATGGATGTGATACAGGTTTAACGTTACCTGGCTCGAAAGAGAACTGACGTCCACAATGGTCATCTTGGACAAGATTGTTTGTAAAACTTTTAAAGAGAGGAAAGCAGATGGTTACAGGTAAAATTGTAAGTGCACCTTTCGGTACTGCCGAGCACTGGAACCAAATTAATTGGTCTCAATGTAAGAAAAAAACCAGGAAGCTACAAGCTCGTATTGTTCAGGCAACAAAAGATGGGAGATGGAATAAAGTGAAAACTTTACAACATCTTCTCACACGTAGTTTTAGTGCTAAAGCATTAGCAGTGAAACGCGTAACTTCGAACAAAGGAAAATACACGGCTGGTGTTGATAATCAGTTGTGGCAAAGTCCTTCAGCTAAATCTCAAGGAATTGCTAGCCTAAAGCGACGTGGATATCGCTCTCAACCTATGAGACGCATTTATCTAATCAAGCCTGAGGGCGGCAAGCGGCCGATTAGTATTCCAACTATAAAAGATCGTGCGATACAAGCCTTATACCTTATGGGCTTGGACCCTGTTGCAGAAACAATAGGAGACACTCACTCATATGGATTCAGGGTGCATCGTTCAGCAGCAGATGCGGTAAGTCAAATTTTCATAACATTGGCAAGACGTGATGCTCCGCAATGGATTTTAGAGGAGGATATTAAGAAGTGTTTCGATGAAATAGACCACCACTGGTTGAAAAACTCAATTCCAATGGAAAAGAGTATCCTAAATAAATGGTTAAGGTCTGGATTCGTAGAAAGACGAATGCTACATCCCACAATAGCAGGAACTCCACAAGGTGGAATTATATCTCCTGTACTTGCTAATTTAACTCTCGACGGTCTTGATGATGTTTTCAATAAACATTTCGGAAAAAAGGGAACCAAAAAACGCAAGAAATATGGTGTACACATGATCCGCTATGCGGATGATTTTATAGTAACTGGAAAATCGAAAGAAACTCTAGAGACTAAAGTCAAACGGCTTGTAGAGGACTTCCTGAGCCAAAGAGGGCTATCTTTATCGGCAGGAAAGACAAAGATCACACACATAGAACAGGGATTCGATTTTCTCGGTCAGACAGTACGCAAGTACAAAACAAAACTAATCATCAAACCTTCAGAAAAAAGTGTAAACAGACTTCTGAAGCGCATCCGGTACCTAATTCGCAAGAAGAACGCAGAAACCCAAGAAAAAGTAATTGATATGCTTACACCTCAAATTCGAGGATGGGCCAATTACCATCAAGGAATATGTGCGAGAAAAGCTTACGAAAAAGTGGACCATGAGATCTTCAAAGCCTTATGGCACTGGTCAAAACGCAGACATCCTAATAAAGGATTACGTTGGATTAAAGGTAAATACTTTAAAGTCAAGGAGTCTCGAAAATGGTGTTTTGCAGTACTGGCTAAGAATAAAAACATAATTGAATGGAAAGAACTCTTCCAAGCGACAAGTGTACCAATTCGCCGCCATAAGAAAATTAGAGCAGTAGCTAACCCCTATGATAAAGAGTGGTATGCTTACTTTAAAGAACGTCAATCAAAAAAACTCTTCTCTTTGCAAAAATGGTAAGGTATGATTAATGTTAGTTCTAAGAAGGAATTTGATATGTCCAAATATTCGATAAAAACTGTTGCCGTTTCTAAAGAAAAGGACTTAAGGTGGCTCGAGCCGTATGAAGGGAAACTTTCACGTACGGTTCCTAGAGGAGGGTTCGATGGGTAAATATCTTAGTCCATTGAACTCTTACTCTTTCAAGCGTATCTTCGGTACTGAAAAAAATAAAGATATCCTTATTCACTTCCTCAATGATATTCTTGGCTTTACTGGTAAAAATGAAATAAAGGATATAGAGTTTTTAAGTACTATTCAAGACCCTGATATCGCCGCTAAAAAGCAAAGTATTGTTGATGTTCTCTGTAGGGATTCTACAGGTGCTCAATACATTTGCGAGATGCAGGTCGCTAAAACAAAAGGATTTGAAAAACGTGCCCAATACTATGCTGCTAAAGCTTACTCAAGGCAAGCTGATAAAGGTGACCAGTATCATAACCTTAAGGAAATTATCTTCATTGCTATAGCAGATTGTGTACTGTTTCCTAATAAATCTGAGTACAAATCAAAGCATACTATTCGAGATGAAGACACTAATGAGCATGATCTAAAAGATTTCTATTTTATATTTATTGAGTTGCCAAAATTTCCAAATAATAAGGAAGATCAGTTGGAAAATATAGTTGAAAAATGGGTTTATTTTTTTCGATATGCAGACGAAACTAGTGAAGAAGAGCTGGAAAAAATAATAGGTAGTGATGTAATAATTAAAAAGGCCTATGAAGAGCTAAATAGATTTAACTGGTCAGAAAAAGAATTTATTGCCTATGAACAGGAAATAAAACGTATTCTTGATGAACAGGCTGTCCTCGCTCAAAAACTTGATGATGCTAGAGAGGAAGGTAAAGAAGAAGGTAGAGAGGAAGGCATCCTAATTGGACATGAAAAAGGCAGAGAGGAAGGTATTCAAATTGGCGAAGAAAAGGGCGAAAAACAGGCTAAAATAGCAGTGGCTAAAAATTCACTTAAGGCCGGTGTCTCTATTGATGTTATCGCTGAAATTACCGGCCTTTCGATAGATGAAATTCAAAAGTTAAGGAATTAAATTTCATGTAATTGAAGCCTGAGCTTGAGCCAAATTGTGAGGAGTAGAAACATCATTAAAACTACTCTTAGGCTGAGGGTTTTCTTGTTGTTCTTTTAAGAGCCGCAATATCTTCCCACCAGCTTTAATAGCAATCTCAATAGTCGTATTTTCATCTTTACCATCTGGAGAGTAATTCAAACTTGGTTTAAAACCATACTCAGTTTTTGATTCCAGTAATTCTTCTATCTCTTTGAGTAATGCATCTACCTTATTTTCATCTTTTTCTTCTGCCGATTTTTTTACCTTCTGAAACAGATTAGCATCTTGAGCAAATTTTTGACGAATTTTTTCTTTATTTTTTCCATTTTCAAGAGATCCAATTTGTATATAACCAACATTAATATTTGGACCAGCAAGCAGAAGGTCAACTATCTTAGAATAGCCAAATTCTAGCACTAACGCCAAAGAGGTAAAACCCTCCTCAGTCTTAGCATTAACATTAGCATCCTTATCAAGAAGAAGTCCAGCTATATCCTTATTACCACCTTCTGCTGCAAAATGTAATGGTGTTTTACCTTTACTAGTAGCATTAACAATTGCCCCTTTATTTATGCAAGATCGAATTTTTTCTACTTGATTTTCCTTTATATGATCAAATAATTGTTTTGTTAAGTTTAAAATATTTTCAACAATAGGGTGGTTTTTCGCTAATTCTAGTGGTATCTTACCATCGTTATCCTTGGAATTAATATCAGCACCTTTATTCAATAAAGCCTTAACAACCTCCTCGTGACCATGGTATGCTGCCACATGTAAAGGAGTAATACTACCACTCGCAGTAACATTAACATTAGCTTCTCTCTTCAGAAGAAGGTCAACTACATCCTTATGACCATTTTTTGCTGCTAGATGTAAAGGAGTAATACCTTTCTTACTCATATCATTAACATCAGCTCCACACTGCAGAAAAGAGTCAACTATATTCTTAAGACCATTTTCTGCTGCCACATGTAAAAAAGTAAAGCCTTCTTCATCCCTAGCATCAACCCCAATTCCAGGCAGCAGAAGAAGGTCAACTACATCAAATTTTTGCCCAATCTTTCTTCGATTTTTAGCAGACTGTTTAAATATATGACCATAGGTCTGCAGTAATTTTTCAAATCTACCTGTAATATCTATAGCTTCATCCCTAAGCTTTTCAAATTCAGAATAGCTCAACTGCTCCTGAGAAAGATTTTCGACTTTCTTTCTACAATCTTCTAGCTTATGGACCAATTTATTAAAATGGATCTTTAAAGGTGCTCTCTCTGATAAACATTCTTGCGATCGTGCAACTAAATCAACCCTCTCTTTACTTGGAAAAAGGGATAAAAGACTCGCTTTCACTTCCTCTTGTTTAATTTTTTGCTCTTCTTGATTTATGTACTTCTTCAACTTCGCTACATTATTTTCCAACGCTTGGCAAATTTCATCAAGTCTTGAATCTAATTCCTCCTCTGAATAATCATCTACAAGTTCTTTTAATTGTTTCATTATGTTTTCCTCTATACTTCGTATAGGATTTTTGAATTTTTCCTGTAATAGTTGCAATCGATATTTTTTGTCTCTGCTCACTTGTTTTTTATCGGGCAACTCTAGAATATTTACAAATACCCCTTCTACAAGATTTTTTGCACCGTCCCTAATCTTTTTACATTGCATTAAACGCCGCTTCCCTGCAACAATAGCTGTTAATTCGTTTGTGATTTCTTCCTCAGGTAAACTTCTACCATTTTTATTATTAAACGCTGTATGTCTCTCTTTAACTTTGGGCTCAAATACACTCATAATCGCCATAGCGAATAGTTCCAGAACACAATATTCAACATAAATACCCTTAATCACATCATCTTTAAAACTCATAAATTCTCCTGGCTTCATGGATTTCATCAAATTATCAACCGCTTCGTCCTTTAATCCTCTGATTGTTTTGTCAAATGCTTTTCCCTCTTTTTTCAATTTCGTAACGCGCTCTTTCCCTTCTAACCGAAGAGGAGTCTGCTCTTTTAGATCCTTTGCATTAACATCTTCATCTATTAATTTCTTTGCTGTCTCCGTATGACCATCTTTAATAGCAGCTATCAACTCTTTTTCCACTTCTAACTGTTTCTTCACTTTTCTTCTTACACCCTCAACACTACGAGCCTTGTCTGAAGGAGACTGTACTACAGTATTTGCCACGGCTCCTACACGGTGTCCTTTAGCTTCTAATGCATCCATGATCTCTTGAGCATATTCTTTTTCTCCTTTTTCTAGCAGTTTTATTACCTTACCTTTAGCTTGCTCCATGTTTCCGTTATCTATTAACATTAGTGCCCTAGCTTTCCATTTTTTAGGGTCAAATTTTTCCTTCTTGATATCCTTAGTATCTACTTTATTAACTTCTTTTCCTAGTGCTACTACTTTTAATAAATTACACTGTTTTTCACCCTCTATAATATAGGCATTACTAACAGTACGAGTAACTGCAACATATAGAGCATGTATATAAAATTTATACTTCTCAAAAGATCTATCTTCCTTATCCTTAGGTCTTGAAGTGTTAACATCCTTTTTATCATATGAATCACGAATTTTTTTAATAGTATCTTCAACCTTCTCCTCCTTATCTTCGTTTTGACGTGCTACATCCCACATATCACTGTAGGCTTTATGAGATGTAAACTTGTAAAGAATTACATTGTCAAACTCCAAGCCCTTGGCTTCATGTATATTAAACACAAATGAAGGATCAAAACACTTACAAGCATCTTCTTTACTCTCATCATCCAGGACTAAAACAGCCCAATTTGTAGACTCAGATATTTTTTCTGCTATTTCTTGTTCATCACCCTTAGCAATAAAGCCGACATTACCTGGGTTTTCAGTATCACTCTCCATAAAAAAAGCTTTTTTTCATCTTCTGTCATTTGATCTTCTGAAGCAAAATAATGATTCTTAAAGTGTAGTATACGGTTGGCTAATTCAATAACTTGCTTACTACTACGATAGTTCTTTTCAAGAATACAAACCTTTGGTTCCTTGTTATATTCATTCTGATAGAGAAAAGACTTTAACTTAGACAGAGAGAAAAAACTTGGATGTATCACTTGATTAACATCACCACATAATAAAAAATTACTCTTACTTTCATCTTTTAAGCTCTTCAATATCAGCTTTAATGTGCTTTCAGTCAAATCCTGCACTTCATCTACAACAACCACATCATAAACTTTATTAGACTGTATTTCTTCTTCAGTACACCTATGAGCGATAAGGTTAGGATCATAATATTCTCGATCTTCTTCTATAAACTTCCTATATTTTTCAAAAAAACCATAAATACGGCTCCTTTTGTCCCTAGGAAATATAGATTGTCTATCTCCTAGCTGTTCATATTTTTCTTTCTCAAGCATTTTCCAGCTATCACAGCTATAAATTCTTCAAATATTTTCTCTCCGTCTTTTGCATACTCCTTAAATTCTTTTTTCTTACATTTTTCGTTGAACCATGAAAAAAATGCATTTCTATTGATCGGCTTCTTTCCTTCTACATCTTCCTTTGTTACCCTTTCTATAAACTCATGAACAGATAAGAACTCAATTCGCTGTGAAACACCAGTCCTTAGTTTATTGGCAGCTCCATCATAGTATTCATATTCATATAATTCTTTTGATTTTTTTATAAGACTTTCAGACTGGGTAATATACAGAATTTTTCCTTCCTTGAATTCCTCTTCTATCTTCCTAAGCTTTTCCAAAGCCACCGATGTCTTTCCACTACCAGCAGATCCACTAACGATTAAAGGTAAACCTTCAGCATTTTCAACTATGTCTTCTTGCTTTGCACTAAAAGTGATAAATTTATCTAACCAACGAACTTGTGGAGCATCTCTAATCTTCACTTCACCCGTACTATCAGAAACTTCTTTATTGTTTTGATCTATTATTTTTATGTTTTTTATTTTTTCTTTATTTGTTAAGAATTTTGACTTGTCGTATTTATGGTTCAGAATTACTTCTAAAATAACAAAAGCATCTTCATTATTATACTTTATGCTCGTAAATAATAATCTGTCACTATCACTTAATTTAGCCCGAAAATATTTAACACCTCCATCACCACTTATTAACTTTATATCTCCCAGACTTGTATGCTCATTCTCCTTTAAATCTTTAATTATTGCATCGAATTTTTTCCTTAAAGGACTTCCACCATTATCTAAATCAAGTTCATCAAACTCATCACAATAGAATACAGGATACATACCTCATCACCTCAATTTATATCTATAAAAGTTAACCTAAGATATTACAAAACGTTGATTAAACTGCCAAGTAGCTTTTAGTATACAATAATCCCCCTATTTTGTCAATACTTTAGCAGACCTTACTCAGCAAAAGTGATGGAGAAGTTAGAATATTTTCTACAAAAAGGACAATACTAACAAAAGAACTTTATTCTATTTAAAATATATAATGATCATAAATTTTTCTGTTATTTCTAAATAAATTACTATTAATTTAACAAAATATACCACTAAAAACTTAAGTAATGCAACCACTTTCAGCAACTTAAAATAACAAACGTGAGAAGTGTTCGTTTTGGAATCGGCCGGTCTACCGCTTAAACCGTTCGAACTTTTCTTTATAATAATTTTACTATACCGCAAAATCAGCTATTTTAGCCTACTTTGGTCACATTTACATACGAACCAATTTGCTTGGCTTTGTTGCAACAATTTTACGCTTTTATTTTCACAACGCCGCTTTTATTTAATTTGTTCTCACAAAGGTAGGTACTTTTTTGTGCTTTTTGAAAAAGTAAATAATTAAAACTTTTGTAATACTAAGGAGTCTAATATTTCCTACAAGTTTGTACATAATTTATTAACGTAGTTGACAACAACAGAAATACCAGATAATATATTTATATGATAGGATTAAATTGCTAGAAAATATGACAACGACCACGATTAAAGTAGCAGATGAATGTATTCAAATAGAAACATATGATACATCTGGGGAAGGTGAAAACTGCCTTCTACATGCTTTATTTGGTGATCCATTCGAGAAAAGTGCAATCACTATTAAGGATAAAGAAAGAACAAAAAGAATGAGGGAAGAAATAAGAGAGTTTCTGGAAATCGGTTACCCCAAGCTTTTAAAGAAAGATGAATTAATAAAAAGTGCAATAGAATACCTTAAGTTGGATGTAACAGAAAATGGACAAATAGGAGATTTGGTAAACGAGGGAAATCCGCTGCCTTCTAACTTGATACCCATCATTATGTGCTTAGGTGGTATTGAGAAAGTAACAATGTACGCTAATCATGCTCATAGCACATTCGATAATATTGTGGATGTGTCAAAAGAAGAGTATGAGCTCTCTAAGTCGGTGCATAGTGAAGTCACCAAAAAAAAGGAAGTATGGGGAAATTCAAATGCGAAAGAACACACAATCTTCTATTATCTTGGTCACTATTACAGAGCTAAAGTTATCAGTAAAAATGATAGAAAGCTCGCTACTGGCAGAAGTGGTGCTGTTAAAGTAAATAGTAGCAATAACTATACTACTCCTTCAGTTAGTACAAGCAGTCAAACACAAGAGGAAAATAGTAAACAACGAATAAACGTACAACTTGTAGATAATGGCTTAAGTAGCTCTTCACAGTTGGTGGATTATAGCAATGAAGTTAGGGAGTATCGTCCCCTTTACGAAAATCAGCCGATGAGTATGGGTACGAATGACAGTTTTGAAAATGATGGTAATTGTGTCCAAAATGACTATACAATGCAAAAATATATGTCGCTTTTATCATGTTCATCTAAACAATCTCTAACTTTACATGATGCAAATGATCGTTTAGTGCAAGGATTTACATCACTTCCACAACGTCTACCTGAGGAATTTCTGAATTTACATAATACAAAATTGGCTTTGAGGCTGGGAGTTGCATTAGATGAGCGAAAAAGTCAACAATCTAATCAGAATGGTATGACAGGTAGTGATGCTTCTCTGGATACTGAGTATAATGGCAGTTGTTCTAGTTATGTTTCCTGGGGTACTAATTGGAGTGATGAAAATTCAATGATTGGCAATAATCCTAGTGATAGTATCACCTTAGAGGCATTGCCAGAGGAAGGTGCCCCACAACAAAATTATTATTTGGTATCTCAATTTTCTGAGGTAGCAAATAGCAGTTCTGTATTAAAGCAGGCAAAACAGGAAGCTGGTATAGATCAAGCTGATATAGTGTCAGGGCAAGTAATACAATCTGTTATTGATAAAACTACTCGTAATGATAGTACAGAACAAAGCGCTTCACAATTAGAACAAGCGGGACTCAATAAAAACCCATTAGAAAATGCCTTTCAAATTTCCAAGGGTGAAAATAAAAGGTTCCTAGATGAAATTAGAAAAAAGGAAGAAGACTTAAGGCAAGCACAACAGGAGATTGATAATCTGGAAAGTAAAGTTCTTACTCAAAAGTTGCAGCAAGAAGAGGAATTGAAAAAAATAAACACTCAACTTACAGAAAGCAAAAACTTAGCTGGTGATCTAACCAATAAAACAACTCAACTTACTGAAGAAAATACTCAATTAAAGGATAACCTAAAGACTATAACTGAAACAAACACTCAACTACAGAACGAGCTAGAGAGTACACGGAAAACCTTGGGTGAAAAAGATAGTACAGTAATTCAACTCACTGAAGAAAACACCGAACTAAAGCTGGAAAAGCCTAAAAATGAAAATAACGACCTGAAGACAAAGCTGCAGGAATCTGAAAGCAAAAGTAAAGGACTAGAGAGTCGAATTGAAAATCTACAAAAACAACTATCAGAAAATAGTCGGCTTGCCAAAGAAAAAGACCTGGGTAATGAAAACAAAAAACTCTCAGCAGTAAGTGCTCAGAGTAGAAAGCAAGTAACCTATGCCTCTGTTTCTTTTGTATTATCTGGGGCATTTGCTGTTGGTGCAAGTTTAACAATACCTTATTTAGCGATATGTATTACATTTGCTGTAGCTGCATCGATTTTTCTTGCAACAGGATTTTACTGTTCATATAAGGCAAATACAGCACTTAGTAATGTTGAAATTGGTCAAATAAACGATATCGATCTTGCAGCTACTTAAAAACTATTTTTAAGGTTTTAAATTATACCCGTTCTCCACGTGACACGTTTGAACTTTCTTGTATAATAGTTTGACTATACCGCAAAACCAGCTATATTAACCTACTTTCACTACATTTAGATATGAACTATTTTTATGTTTTTGAAGAAAGTAAATAATCAAATTTTTTGTTACGCTACAGAATCCAGTATTTTCTATAAATTATTATGTGGCTTGTTAACATCATATAAAGTAATTGACAGTTACTAAAATGTCAGCTAGTATATTTACATAATGTATATAGAAATCAGTCGTTGATTGTGTATTGCCTGTTTTTCTAGTTATATAAAATAAATAGTTTGAGGTATAAATCATGGAATATGAGAAGTGGTCAGATGTATTCGGTACAGTAAATGCTGACAACAATTTAAATGAGAGTAACGTAATTGAAAAAATAAAAGAAAAATTAAAGGGAGAAGACGAAGGTGAGTATGAAGAGTGGGAAAAAGCTGATTTTGATGTAAGTCACCAGTTTAAAGATGGATCTACATTATTACATTGGGCTACTAAAATGAGAAATAAGGAGGTAGCAGAGCTTCTAATAAAAAAGGGGGCTAATCCAAATTTACAGAATAACAATACTCCTCTACATTGTGCTGTTGAACGAAACGACAAAGGCTTAGTTGAAGTCCTATTGAAAGCAGAGGGATTTGATCTTAATGCACAAAGTAGAGATGGAGGTCCTCTTTTACATTGGGCTTGTGCCATTGCACAAAGCAACAAAGACTTAGTTGAAGTCCTATTAAAAGCGGAGGGAATCAATGTTAATGAACAAAGTGAAAATGGAGATACTCCTTTACATTACGCTGTTGGAGGATACCATGGAGATGTACTTGAAGCTCTAATAAAAGAAGGAGCAAATGTTAATGTAAAAAATAAAGATGGAAAAACTCCTTTATATCTTGCTTGTAGTACTAGATATTACAATGAAGACGTAGTTAAAGCCCTATTACAAAACAGTGCAGAGGTCGATGCAACAATTCCCTTAAATGGAGTTGTTAGATATGGTAGTATAGATATAATGAAGGATCTAATAGATAAAGGTGCAGATCCTTTATTAGAGAATAAAGATGGTAAAACTCTTGTAGATTTGGTTATCGAGAGTTACAAAAACTGCCCAAATATAGGAGAATTTCTATTAAGTTGGGCCAAGGAAAAAAATCTCACAGATATAGTGAATGCTCTAACAGAAAAAAGAGCAAATTTTAAAACAGAATGTGGCTATTTACATTCGTATGTTCAATTTGGTCGTACAGATGAAGTAAAAGCTCTAATAAAAGAAGGAGCAGATGTTAATGTAAATATAGATGGTAACACTCCTTTACATTTGGCTGTTATCTACGTGCGCGAAGATATAGTAAACTTTCTATTAGATAATGGAGCAGGTGTTAATGCAGTAAATAGAGATGGTAACACTCCTTTACATTTGGCTGCTGAATATGGTGATATAGATATAGTAAAAGCTCTATTGGACAAAGGGGCTCAAGTTAATGCAGTAAATGGAGATGATGACACTCCTTTACATTTGGCTGTTAAATATAGTTATATAGATGTAATAAAAGCTCTATTGGACAAAGGGGCTCAAGTTAATGCAGTAAATGGAGATGATGACACTCCTTTACATTTGGCTGTTAAACGTCCACATATGGATGGAATAAACACTCTATTAAAAGTAAAAGGGATTAATGTTCATATAAAAAATAAAGATGGTAACACTTTTTTAGATTCAGCAGAACGTTATGTAATTGAGGTAAGGAATAAACAGATTGATAGAGGTGTCACATTCTATGATATTTTAGCAAGCGAGGGTAACAAATTGGCATCTTATATGCAGAATGAGAGTATAGCACGTGTGTTAAAAACAGGTAATTATAAAAAGGAATTTCCTCTATGGGCTAATATAATAGAAAGTCAATATGAAAAAGGAATGGAAAGAAGAATACTATTAGATAAAACTGCAGAAGCTATGGGGATACAACATCCTGATTTAGAAACAATTCCTGAACTACCATTACCAGTCGGAGATAAAATAGCTAGTTTCTTAGCAAATGTGGATTTAGAAAATTTTTGCAAATCGGCCAATCAGAGATCTTGCTAAAGAAACAGAACGCACGGAGGTTGTAAATATGTTAAGTGGTACAAAAGTGACAGATGTATCAGTATCTTAACTCTCTACATTAAGGAAATTTTATAAATGAGCTTACTATAGTATGAATAAATGTAGATGTAGTGGAAAAAGGGAGGATGTTTTAAAAGTAGTTGATGATTTATTTGATAGTACAGAACTTGATATAAAAAGTGCTTTGAAAGATTTAATACTTAACCAACCTCCCTATAGTCATTCGGCTGATCTTTATCACTATGTATTTCAGGCGCTATGTTCTTACTTTGGTCAAGAATTACCTTACTACTCCGACTTTAAATTTGGCTATGTAACTGATATTGTAGACGATATACTTGAATCAGATTTTGGATTAAGTATAAATATTGTGGAAACCATTATAAATATCTCACGTGATGAATTCTTTGGGTTACCTATCGAAGGTGATGTAGTTAGCGGCCTTTTAGATAGAAATGACCTCCTTTCATTACAATCACAATTTAAAAAGATCCAGATTACTGATGATTTGCTTGAAACTCTTGAGGATTTCGAAAATGAAAAAGAAAAGGATGGTGAGCCTAGTGACAAAGCAAGAAAAGCAATAGCATATCCTCTTATAAAAGAGATTAAAGAACATATTTCATATTGTGTCGAAGGTGGTTTCGATTTAGTTTCTTTTTGCTGCTAATTACGTATCCGTTCAAAGTCGCAATATATATGCAATAGATGCCCTATTAGCAGAAGGGGCTAAGGTTAATGCGGTGGGTGATATGGGAAATACTCCTTTACATTGGGCTGCTCGAAGTCGCGATATATATGCAATAGTTGCCCTATTAGCAAAAGGGGCTAAGGTTAATGCGAGAGATATTTATAAATATGCTCCTTTACATTGGGCTGTTGAATTTGGTTATAAAGATGCAACTGAAGTTCTAATTCAGAAAATATTAATACAAGATTTTAGCGTACAAAAACCAAATTACTTGACAGGTGCATTTTCTACTTATTGGGATGAGTGTAAAAATGAAATTGAAGGAAAAATTGGCAATAGCAATACTTCATACCTTGACTTACTTAAAGCTGATGAAGATGAAATCGCTACCTACATGATAAATGATGAAATTAAAAAAGCAATAAATGAACTCAATTACGAAGGAGAATTTTCTATCATTGAAAGCCAAATAAGGAATAAATTCAATAAGGGAGTAGAAAGACGAGAGCTAATAGATAACGGTGGCATAGTGATTACTAAACACTCTAAACTTTACAATGATAAAGTATTACCTCTAGAAGTAAGTGAGAAAGTAGCTTCTTATTTATCAAATGCAGATTTAAAAAATTTAGTAGCTTCTTATTTATCAAATGTGGATTAATACCTATAGTAATAGCAGTGGTTGCAATCACAACAGTGGCGCTTAGCGGTTGATGGTATTACATATATGACCTCAAAGCCTAGTACTAAAATTGATGAAACGAGAGAAGAGCAAGGCATAACTGGGAATGGACTGGAAGTACAGCATTAGGCAGGCTTTGTTGCATAGCTAGTTAACAAGCAGAAGCATAGCAGGCTCAGAGGTCAATGTCAGTGAAGTTTATGGGAGTGTCAAGCTAAAGAATACAAAGGTTAGAAAAATTATTCTTGCATTAGTTTTTATTCGTACTATGTATTGTAACAAGGCAGAAGTAAACGAAACAATCAAAAAAGCCAGAGAAGGGCAATGGTTTTAATGTGGTTAGCTAAGGGGCTTTTATTATGGTATTCGTTTATATAATGTTAGGTGTGCTCTTTATTGTTATTCTCGATAGTTCATTAAACTCTTAATAAATAGGATGAAAAGCTCCATAAGCTCAAGTTAAGGAGAAATGGCGAAAGTGTGGAGAAAGATAATCCTTAATTAATGATTTAAGATCTTTTCTAAATAAATTGTTCCGTTTTGACGATTATGATTTTTTGAATATATCCTTTTACGTTGGATTCAAAGGAGACTCAAGAATCGGTTGCTCTATGTCCTCTACTTTTTCGATTTTTGTACTTGGTTTCAGCACATTATACAACGCAAAGCTCAGACACGCCAATCCAGCTATTCCCACAACCGCTGCTACTACAGGCATTTTCATGATATACAATGCAGCACAATTTACCAATAACACTGCACCAACAACACCAGCCAGGATTGCTTGCCTTTGTTGCGTTAACGGTTTATCTTTTTCGTCTGTAGCATCAAAACATGGTTCAGCGGAAGATGGGCTGTCAGCTCTATCAACGGAAGTTGGCTCTACAGTAGTTTCTATTTGCGCTTTTTCGCTACTTTCACATATAGGTTGAAGATCTTCACTATTTATATTACATAATTTAGTGTCAGTTTCTGTAGCTTTATCAACTGTATTGGTTTGCTTTTTTATTTCAACTTTAACTTCCTCAACATCTGCCGGCATCTCCATATCAGCTCCTTTTGGGGTAGTGGTACCTTTTTTATTTCTAAGCTTTTCAGCAATATCTTTCCATATTTTTTTCGGTGTTCTCATAATGTTTTTCTCCTATTTCTTTTATAAATTAAGATGCTAAGCCATAAAATTTCTCCAACTGTTCACTCCACAGCATCGGCATTTCCCTTAAATCAGCCAACCTTAAACCTCTCGGTTGTTTCCCATTTACTATGTCTTCTTTTATCTTTGGAGCTAAATAATTTAATCTTAAAATTTGTTGTATACGTCTTGTACCTATATTAATTTTAACGCTCAGCTCTTTCACACTTCTATATTTTCCTTCCTCTAGTTGCCGTTTCCACAGATGGGCTCTCACCACTGCTTTCAGTAGCGCATTGTTTGTTTTTCCTTCTGGTTCTACTACTGTGCATTTGTTTCCTTTCTTCTTCAAATTCATCGCTATAAATGTCTCCTCTGATTCAGAACATACTTCTACTCCTTCCTCTCTTACCCACACTACCTTTATTAATTTTTTCACTGCTTCTTTCTGTTCTCTGAAACTTAAATTTTCCCATTTTTCTTTTTTTGCCCCTTTTTCCCAATTCTCATATAAGCATTCCGCTCTCTTCATTACTTCTTTTTCCACTTCTCCGGCGACTATTGTTCGGTTCACTGATCCACAATCTTTTCCTCTTAAATGGTTATTGCATATATAATATCGATACCTTTTATTTTCTTTTTTTGAGTATGTCAGCGTCATATTTACACCACAACTCTTGCACTTTATTATCCCCTTTAGCAGCGCTTCCTCATATTTTACTTTTCGATATGGTTGATTCTTTATCAATTCTTGCGCTTTTTGCCATTTTTCCTCTTCTATTATCGCTTCGTGCTTTCCCTTATACTGTTTTTCATAATGCCGTATTTTTCCCATATATATTGGATTTGTTATTATTCTTCTCACCGTTGCCTTTTTAAAGATATCTGATTTTGCTTTCGTTCGGTACCCTTGGCTATTTAACTCTCTTGCTAATCCTGCCATTGACTTCAGCTCCATATACCTCTCAAATATATGCTTTATTACTTTCGCTTCTTTTTCATTTATTATTAATTCCTTATCTTTTACATCATAGCCGAGTGGTGGATTTCTTCCCATCCATAGACCCTCTTCCTTCGATGTTGCTATTTTATTTTTTACTCTCTCTACTATCATTTCTCTTTCTAGTTGTGCCGCTCCTGATAACACTGTTTGTACAAATTTTCCCATTGGTGTGTTGTTATCAAATATTTGCGTCACCACTACAAAACTTATCCGGTGTCTTCTAAAAAATGACGTTACTTCTATGCTGTCTTTTGTCTCTCTTGATAACCTATCTAGCGTATATACCACTACGCAATCTATTTCTCATGCTGCTATATCCTTTAATAATTCCTTTATCGCTGGCCTATTTAAATTGCTTCCCGAATATCCTCCATCGTCATATCTTTTTGGTAATATTGCCCACCCTTCTTTGCTTTTTATATACTTTTCACATGCTACTCGTTGCGCGTCCAAGCTATTAAACTTTTGTTCTAATCCATCTTCGTTTGACTTTCTCGTATATATCGCACATCTTACCTCTTTTAGCATCTTCTCCTCCTCAACTTCCCTTTTTATCACGCATTCTGAACAACAACGGTCCGTTATAACTCATTCCCATTATTTTTCCGGCTACTACTGATAATGACGTATAAAACTCTTCTCGGTAGATCAAACCTGTATTTGTTACCATTACCGCACGCGTTTCCTCACCTCTTTCTAGTATCAACTCCGTTCCCTCCACTGGCAGTTTATCGCTACTTATTCTTTTTCCCTGTTCTAGCCGATCTGCCAGGTATTCTAGTCTTTTTGCTCCTTTTCTTGATATTTCTCCATACGCTTTCTCCTGCAACCTATACGCCAATCTTGGTATCAGGTATTTCTTTGAGTGTCTAGGTGCTTCTTCCTCAAATACCTTCTTCCATATTTTTTTCAGTTCTGCTAGTGGTTTTTTCTCTAAATATTTTACCTCTTTTTCTACTTTTTTTTCCATATAATCACCTTTTCAAACACAGCCCTTCTGAATTTTTAAACGCTATAGCACTTTCTCATCCACAGTTTCTAGCTCTTCCTTTGCTACTATCACACCTGCTGCCGTACTTTCCGATACAACCCTTATTCTTTCTATGAACTCTCTCTGTTTATTTGCCATTTTTACGTTCTCTAACACTTCTTTTATCTCTTTATTATTTCTCGCATAATCCATTGGGGTTTTGCCATATTTATCCTTTTGCTCTACATTTGCTCCCGCTTTTACTAGCTCTTTTATTATCTCTTTTGTTATCCTTCCTTCTCCTGTTTTGCATGCTATATGCAGTGGTGTGTATCCTTTATGATCTCTCGCATTTACTTCTCCTCCTCCCTCTAATATTGCTCTCACATTCCCTATTTCCCTCATAAATACTGCTTCATGTAGGGGGGTCCTTCCTATTTCATTTCCTATATTCACATTTGACCCTCCTTTTATCAGCTCCCTTACTGTCTTTTCACAACTCATTAAGCTCGCACTATGTAATGCCGTATATCCTCCATCATCTATAGCATTTACATCTGCTCCTTCTTCCAACAGTACTTTTACATTCTCTACCTTCCCATAAAATGCAGCTAGGTGTAATGGTGTCTCTCCGTAGTTATTTTTTATATTTATTTCGACTCCCTTTTCTATCAATAATTTTACTACTTTTTCATCAGACAATTGTGCTACTAAATGCAATACTGTATTACCACCTGCATCTTTTTCATTTATTCCACAAAATGAATTCTTCTTTAATTTTTCCAGTTTTTTGTTTAACGTAAATAACATATGTACCTCACAAAATTAGCTTTTTTAGCGCAAGATAAATTTCTTATGTTTACTTGCTACTATTTAAGTTATGCGTGTTTTAGTATAAAAAGGCAAGTCTTTTTTCGCGTAGTACACCTTTTTTAACTAAATACTAATATAGTATATGAAGATATAAATATAAGTATTTAGCATATTAAACATATAACTTGCGTCTCTTCCCAACTTCTGTTTAAATGACGATGTTCGTGCCATGTTAGTACACCTGGGTAAAACACTAAAATGTAATTTTCCGGTTCATGTATTGAATCCTTTTGCTTTAAATCTAAATTGTTTTCAAAATGAACATAGTGCTCTGCCACGCCAAATCTTATAACTTTTTGGTTGGTAAAATCTTCTACCTTGTAGTGGTGAGTAACGCTAAACCTTTCTAAAATTGGCTTGTATTTTAAATTCCACAGTTCTTCAGATAGTTTGCTACTTCCCAATAAAAATTTATCCCCTTCCTCTTCTATACTAGTAACCGGAAAACATGCGTTTATTTCTCCTAAACTCCAACTGTCCGATAATACTATCTGCGCTTTAGCAAACTTAATTGCCGGTAGTAAGCTCTGTGGTAGCGGATATAGCGCTTTGAAGTTATACCACACATGATTTCTTTCATAAATACCGTTATAGTTCTTAGTATGAGGCTCGGTTTCTCCAAGTATTGCTACATCTAGGCGATATATATCATTGCTCAAAGCTTGTTCATAATGATCTCGCAAGTAACTATCTATAATCTCTACTAATGGACCTTCTGACCTGAAAAAATTTACTCTTCCAAATGATAACACTGGTCCATCTTTTTCTATTTTTACCCCCGAATAGTCAGAAAGAAGATCTCCAAATAAACTCTCATCCAATATAAATCTCTGCGCATTATAATAATCGTTAAAAATCCTCATTAGCCTCGATCTTGCTGGCAATGATAGTTTTGCTAGTTCTACTACTGCATCTACAAAGAAATCATTTGGTACGTCTCTTATCCCTATCTGTAATTCAAAAAAGTGTTTACCGGGTGGCTCTTCAATGATCGTAATATCTTCTATATTTGCCCATTTTAATGCTATTTTCAGCGATGCTGGTGTTCCTCTTAAACGCTGAAATTCTACCCCTTCTTTTATCGCTCTTCTTTTCTCTTTTGCCCAACGCAGAATCTCTTCTAGACCATATTCCTCTACTATCCATGGTAATATTTTTTCTTCTAGGCTGAATTTAAACCCTCTTATGCTGCTTGGATCAACTTTGTAATCGATTGCATCAGCCAGCGCTTTTTCTTGCTTTGTTGCGTTTGGCGGCAATAACATTAATTCAACTCAACATTTAAACTTCTTAAGGCAGCACACTCATTTCCCAGTACCACAACATCCTCCTTTGGCTCTATTAATTCCACGTTTTCTACTCCTTCTACGAACAAATTCGCTATAATCCACGACCTTGTGACACTCCATCCGAGTCTTTTGCTTGCTTCAAACTTTTCGATAAATTTCTTTTTCGCTGTTTCAATAATATCTGGTCTTTTAATGCTAATTTTACTGTGAATAACTATTTCTATAATATTGCAACCAATTACTGTTATCGTATCTGTCAATACCCTTATATCATCCCTGGTGACTCGCTTTCTTACAATATCAAGTAGTTCTTCAGATACTATGCCATTTGTGGATAACTCCGTGGATAAAATCGAGATCTCTACACTCCCTGGCACTTTTGATTCAACTAGCGCATCCTTTACTCTACTATCTGCTGAGAGTGCTTGAAACCTATAATGCTCTTTACTTCCTCCTGTGCTTGAGCCAACTATTCTTGCCTTGATTCTTTTTCTAAAGCGTTCATCTTCTTCTCCATCTTGCCTCTCTGCTCCATAAAACTCAGCTAAATTATCAAGTTCTTCTCCCCTTGCAAACTTCAGTAAGTTGCTCCTTGCTGCTTCGTTTATTCTTTCTCTCAGCAAAAGTTCTCGCCATGCTGCTACCTCTAAAATCTTCATCGCTGGGTCACTTTCTACTAATGCTGTAAAACTTGCATCACGCTTCACTAACTCTTCTTTCATCCGAGAAAAAATCTCTTCAAAGTTCAGTGGTTCGATAATATTTGGCTGCTCCATCTTTATACTACAATTCCTTCAAAATGAATATTTTTCCCATTTGGTAGATAAATCCCATCCAAAGAAATTGTGACTTTCCCTTCTTTTACTTCTGTGATTTTTACCTTTTCGAGTTTGAACCTTGTTTCCCACTTTTGTAGTGCTTCCGCTGTTGCCGCATAAATTTCTAACGTAAAATCTCTATTTATTGGCCGATCAATTAACTCAGATAACCTTGAGCCATACTCCCTCCTCATTATTCTGCTGCCTATCGGAGTGGTCAGTATGTCAACTATCGATTGCTTTAGATGTTCTATTCCTTCAAGCTCTTTTCCAGTATTAACGTCCATTCCTCGCATAAACACGTTGCCTTTTATGTTATATCTGTTTAATCATTTTCTTCTTAGTACTTGCGTATTTTTCACGAGCTATAGAGATAGCTTTTCTCAACTTCTCCTCAAGGATTTCCTTAGGAGGCAACTGTGTTAAATACTGCGCAACATGAATATTAGATCCTTCAAGCTCCAGGTATTCTATATCTTCTTGATCCTTATCAGCACATAAAATAACCCCTAGAGGTTTTTCTTCATCTGGTTTTCGTTCATTTTTATCTAACCAATTTAAGTACCATTCCATCTGTCCTTTATAAGCTGGTTCAAATCGACCAATTTTTAGTTCTATTGCAACAAGACGTCTTAATCCTCTATGAAAAAATAGCAGGTCTAAATACCTATCAGTTGCATCAGTGCTCATCCTTTTTTGACGTGTTACAAAGCAAAAATCATTACCAAACTCTTGTAAAAATTTTATCAATTCATCCAAAATCGTATTTTCTAGATCAGTCTCGCTATGGCTTGATGGCAATTCCACAAAGTTAAGAAAGTATGGATCATGAAAAATGAATTCTGGTGCTAACGTATTTTCTTCACGTAATTGTTTGATGCTTTGTCTTATGAAGTCCTCAGGTTTTTTTGCTAGTGCTGTACGTTCATACAACATGGTATCGATTCTACTACGTAGTGCTCTAACACTCCATCTTTCAATACGACACATTTCTATATAATAATTACGCTTCAGCTCATCAGAAATTGCAATAATTTCTACAAAATGTGACCAACTCAATTGTTGTGACAGTGTCGCGACAATTCCTTGATCGGGAAAGAATTTGGAAAATTGCACCATCCGAAACAATGAAGCTCTATCAAATCCACGTCCATATTTCATCTGAAGTTCTTTTGCAAGTTGGGAGATGATTCGTTTGCCATAGTCTGCACGTCTGTGCTTTAAGATATCTTGATCAATTCTGAAGCCAATTTCCCAATTTAACAATACTAGAGTAGAATTGAAATGTGTAGCAAGATGATTCTTTGCTCTATCTATTAAATTACTAATATCCCCTAATAAGCTAGTAGTGATATCCATGTTCATAATTTTACTTTTGGTAAGTATAGCACATGGTTTATTTTTATTCTGAAAAAACATTACTACTTCCACTTATTACTTTAAACCCACAAGATACTGAATCCCCAACTCTTCCTATACCATGACCATTTGCAAACACTGTTTTTGACCCTTGTGCCATTACCTTACCTTCTGTAAAACTATCTTCTTGCCGACAAACTGGTCTTCCGTTTACAAAAACATCGCTGCTTCCACTCATACAAACATGTGCCGGTATTCCACTGCAATAATCCCCTACACAAACGATTGCTTTACCCATATGCTAGTTTAGATTTATTCTTTGTGCCTTAAGTTTTATTCCTTCCTTTGTTATTTCTATACTTGATTTCCCAACTTGCAATGTTATTTTATCTACTACGTCAACTTCAAAATGATGCTTTTCCTTGTCGTACAATAACTTTGTCCCATCTTTAAATACTACACTACTTATTTCCTTTTTATTCTCTGGAGGCGGATATTTCTCCTGATATATTGCTGGTAATACTACTCCCAAAGATAATTCCCCAAATGGCGATAATACTATTACTTGCTCATCAATATTCGGCACAAACCAACTTCTATCTTCTCCTGCTCTTGCCGTTACCCATGGAAGCCAATCGGTTATAAATTCTCCTACTTTTACCCGCACTCTTGCCTTTTCATGGTCTATTTCTTTAACTAGACCTATACGAATAATGTTCGCTAGCCTTCTATTTAGCTCTGCAATCGCAAAATTATGGTCTAACATTTTCGCCAACACTTATCGTATGTGGTATAACCCCAATTTCTGACCATATTGATTCCCCTGTATGTAGCTCGTGAACCCATTCTACCAACCACACTAAATATGCATCCAACTCTGGTTTAAAATCATCTCCTCCTGCTGATAAAAACTCTCCAGGTGCAATATTTTTCACGTTCCAAGTATTTTTGTTTACTACTCTTGCTACTTCTGCTGCTAATGATCTCACAATTATCGAGGCATTTTCTACTGTACTATCAACTACAATTCTTGCTTCAAATCTTGCTCTCAGCGCGAACTCCTCTGTTCCTGGATCTTTTCCCGGTTCTAAACTCACAAGCTCTACAAATAACGCTGGCGCTAATAATTCTTTTCTTATTGCTGGGTAAACTTCGCACGTCTGTATCGCTGGTATTTCTTCCTTTAGCATTGTACAAATCTTCTGATGTAGATCTCTCCAAAACATACGCTCTTAAAAAAAATTAAGTTCATGGTCGAAATACTTCTCAAATACTCTTTCTGCTTCATTTTCAGCTAACTCTTTCATTATTTCCCGAGCTTGCGTGTTTACTTTAATTTCATCTATTGGTAACGGTGTCATGTACCTTCTTTTGAATATTCCTATATGACCATTTTTCATTGTTGCTATAAATGCTCCTTCATACGTACGGCTTCCTACCTTTGCTCCTATCTTTGTCTGTTTTATACTCCCAAGTTTTGCTACTCCTATCCACTGCGAACTAAGCTTTATTATAGACCACAAACGCTTTCTATTTGCTTTATCCACACTTAACTTTTTTCTCATTGCTTTTTTTGGTATTTGTTTTTCTTCGCTAACTTGTTTGACAGTTTGCGATCTTACCCATAGTGCTGTTTTGTTTAATGCCCTCACCGTTGCTTTTTCCACTTTTTTCCTTTCAGCATCTATACTTTGTATAATACTACCGGTGACTTCGATGTTAATACGCATCTACATCCCTGACGCTTGAATTTTCCATAGCATTCCCGAATTGTCCCTAAGTGGTGGTGAATGTACTTTGTACTTACGCTTATCAATAATAAAGGTATCTCCTACTACTGGCTGCAATACATCGAATATACTCACCTCCAAAATCAACATCTCCCCTACAAATTGTCCTTCACCAATCCCGTATAATTTATCTGGCTGTTGCTTTAATATCTGCACCATGTATGACTTATCCTTTGATTCATACAAAGCTTACTGTCCTAAATGTGTAAAACAATCTGCAAATAATCTTTTAATATCTCTAAACATAATTTTTTAGTTGCTTTTTATTCTTTAGTTGATATAATGTTTCCTGTTCGGGGTATTAAAAACAATCTGTTTACCTCACCTGTTATGCAGCGAGTTTTACAAGTATACCTGGGCGATGGCACATTGGTAGAGGGTTTGATTGGGTATTAAGTTCAGTCCATCTATCAAATCTTCTTGGCTCTTGTTTTGCATAGAGCGGTTGTCCTAGTGTATTTACCGTCTCATTAAAGTCTGCTGGGGCAAAGTAAGTCGTAAATGTATTAGCTGTACCAAGTGGAAAACAGTGTCCCGTATCTTTTTCTATAAATCTTCTCACAATTCCTTCAGGGTCAGTTGCTTGTCCTCTGTACTCCTTAAATGTTATTCCACAGAACGTAAATCCTGATCTCATATCGTTCCGGAGTGCTGCTCCTTCTTGCCATCTCTCATATGCCTCTTTTACTTTGGCATGCGAAGTTAGTGCATCAAAAAACTCTGGACTTACCAGCGCATGAATCCCAGTCATGTATTCACCACTTAAGTTGTCCTCAACATGACGCAATACTTCCAGACACTTACGCTTTACATCAGTGGTTGCTGTTCCCAGTGCAAAATTTACTACTTTCGGTGTAATTTCAAATTCGTTATACAGATTTAACAATTCACTGCCATCTGCGTCCAGAATAATCCCTTTCAATGCTCCCATCCGCAAATGCTCTAACGTTATCGCGTGTTTGTTTCTCATCATCTGCAAATGATCCGTTATTACATCTGCCAGCGCCTTAAGTTCATTCTCTGACCCAAATGCCCTTATTCCTTTCACTTCCCCAGGCAACACTACATCATCATGGGGAATATGCGGAATGGTAAAAGTTCTTATTTTCCTTTTTCCTCGTTTTCCTACTGTTGCTGGTGCTCCTGGCACTTGCGTTGGTAATAAAGTTAAAACTCCTTGGTGTTCTTCTATCGTAATATGACGAAATCTTACTGACCTACTTGGAAATAAATTTAAATTTTCTGTTCGACCATAATTTATCGGCAATATGTTCATTGCATTTGTTAATGCTGTCATACTAAATGCCGGATTTGTAAATGGATTTTGCATATTTTTCCCCTTGTTTTCCCTATTAATTTAAGTTGAGTTGAAGTTTAGACACCTTTGCGGATGATGATACCCCGTGCGTCAAGTTGCTTTATTGCTGCAGCTTTCTGCTCTTCTGTTATATTTGCTGGCCACACCACTGCATGATCCGCTAGCATCGCAATACGTGTAATGATTACTGCTTTGGTGGTTTCCGTTGCATTTACATCACTTGTTATTACACCTATTGCTGTTTGCGTGCCGTCTGTAGCTGTTGGATTTAAGGACTTAATTAGACCGTCTTTAGTATCACACCCAACAACTGTACCAAGTTTAAGGTTCTGCCCCTTTGCTACTGTTATTTGGTCTCTTGAATATAGATTTGATGCCTCATACTTTAATAGGTCACCAAGGTTATTTTGTTCGGTTATACAACTCATAAATTTTTCTCCTTTTTTTCCCTTTAGTTTTACCGCCATGTTTGATACGCGGCGGTAAAAGATAGATTGCTTATAATTTTTGGCTACTTGTTTACCGCTGTGTTTGTAGCTGTTATACGCCGCGGTAAAAGATATGCCATCCTGTAATTGGCTATTCTGGCGGACTTTGGTCACTTATTTACCGCGGCGTTTGTAATTGCTGATACCTAAATTTCTCAAATGCCAGATTGCGCTCGAGTTCTTGCTACCTGCATCATCAAGTCTTCTGGTGTATTTTGCGGTATTGTACTCAGTATCTCTGTCTTCTTTGTTCTCTCTGCTAGTATCGACATCAATATCTCTTGGGCTTGTTTGGCATTTACATTCTGCTCGATAAATTCTCCTATTTTCTCTGGCATCTTTGATAAATTACATAATCTTATCACCTCTAAAATTTCTCTACGACAGTTCTCGTAGCCTACATGTTTTGCTTCCTCAATTAACTCATTAGTATTTATGGTTTGTTCTTTTGTCATACTAAAACTCCTATGATTATTAATAAATTCAGAATATGTTATTACTTCATCAGCAAGTCCAATCTCTATTGCTTTCTCACCAAAATATAGCCCTGCTTCCGTTGATTTGATTCTTTCCGTGGACAAATTTCTGTTTCGTGCTATAAGCTGGACAAACATCTCATATAGGCGGTCTACTTCCTCTTGCAAGCTTTCCACACTTTCTGATGTTATTGGCTCATGCGGATTTAAATCGTTTTTTCGATTCCCAGCAAATACTGTGGTATATTTTATCCCCTGTTTTTCATCAAACCCACTTTGGTCTATATGACTTGCTATTACTCCTATGCTTCCAACTCCTGAAGTCCTCGTTACCAATACTTTTTCAGCACTTGACGCTATCGCATATGCCGCAGAATACGCATCATCATTTGCTATTGCCACAATCCTCTTTTTTGTCCTTGCTTCGTAAATAAAGTCAGCAAGGTCGAATAAACCGTTTACTTCTCCTCCGGGGCTGTCTATGTCCAAAATTATTGTTTCTACTTCTTCATCTATTAAAGCTTTTTCTATCTCTTCACGTATCTTCTCATATGATGTCATTCCCAACATATCATCAAAACTTCCTGGTTTCTTGGTCAAAATTCCATGTATCGGTATTATTGCTATTTTTTCTACGTTGTTTTCTGCAGTGTGTTTTATGTTTTTAAACGTAGGGTGTTTTGCTGCATGTAACGACAATAGATCAAAACTTCTTTGCTCCATCATTACCGGTCTGTTCAGCCACATTGCTTGTTGTTTCATGTCATTTCCGCAAAACTACTTTGTACATCAGAGTCAAAACTTAAGCCCAGTTCACTTGCACGTCTTTGATCCTCAGCAATTTCCTGGTCTATTTCTTCTATATCGTAACCTAGCTCTGAAACCACCTCTGACCTACTTTTAAACCCATTTCTTACCGCCATTTGCTGTGCTTGCTGGTCTTTCAGTGGATCTACGTAAGCACACCCTTGCGGTATCCATTTTACCTCTTTTGCTGTTTCTTTTGCCCAATTTTCACCTATGTCCAGTTCTCCAGATAGTATTGCTAATTCTAACCACCTATCCCATACTGGACGGCAAAATTGAAATACCATTATGTTATGCTGTAACATTCCGCACCTCCTACGAAACTCTATTAATCCTGCTCGGATTGATGAATAATTGACACCACTTAGATCTCCTGTTAGCTGCTCGTAAGTTATTCCCATGCCTACTGCTATTGCTCTAAGCTGCTGTTTCATGAATGCTTCGTAACTTCCTCCAACATCTGATGGTTCCGAGAACTTGATATCTTCTCCGGGATCAAGTAATTGCATAGTCCCAGGTTCTAAACCAGATAATGCTACTCCATGCTCATTTGCTTCATCTTCTCCTAAAATATTTGCTTCTGGATCGAGTCTGGTAATAAACCCAGCAAACATTGCAGCAGTCTTTTTTCTGACTAATTCCGCATCATCGTATTGATCAAGTTCATAGAGCTTTAACAGCACACTGGACAACCATGGTACTCCTCGAATCTGCCCAGGTCTTAGTGGTCTATAGATATGTAAAACATCGTTTGCTGGCACTCTTACTGATTCGCCAAACGAGAGCCTTCACCTGGATGTTCTCTAAATAGGTAATATGCTTCTCTTTGCCCAAGTCGGTTAAATTCAATGCCGTTTCTTATTACATTACCATTGGCAAGGGTTTGATTGCTCTTATTGTCTAAATGCTCTGATTCAAGTACTTGTAATTGCAAAGGAACGGAGAAACCATCTCCGGGTTTTCTTGTTCTTAGCCTTACAAAACACTCGCCGCCTTCTATCATACTTCTGCATATTAGAGCTTGTAACCCATAAAAATCACTCACTCCACTACTGTCTGCTTCATCTGTCCATCTCAGCCATAATTCTTGAACTCTTTTGCGAAACTCTGCATCTTTGGCTTTTGACTGCGGTTTTATTCCTGTCCCAACGCAATTACTCACTATCGTATCGATGATGTTTGCTGCATAGGAATTCTTTCTTACCATGTTACGTGAACGACTACGCAGGTGTTCAAGGCTTTGGGAAAGTAAGCTATTTATACTTCCTACTTCTGGTTGAAAGTGCAATAATCTTCTGCCAGATCCAGCTCCATCCCATGCTGAACCTTTAGGCTTTGGTGGTTTGCGGAATAATTGTTTGAATGATTTTAGTAACATTTAGACCCTTCAAATTGGGCAACAAGTTGCTGCACAAATTCAACAGTTTTTGTTTTAAGCTTTCAGTAACTTGCTAGAGAATTTGGTAAACAGGCTGTTATAAATTGTGCAGGAGGCTCTTGCACAAATGCCGCTGATTATTCTGGACTGCGTTCATAAATGTCCTTTCGATGTCCCATTGCAGTAATAGTTACTGTGCGTTTTGAGTAATTTATCCTGTAAATCACGCGGTAATCACTTACTCGTATCCTAAAATACCCCTTGAATTCATGAGATAATGCTTTGCCTATAGCTTTAGGGTTGGTTGCAAGACGGCTATCTACAGCTCTCCTAACTCTAGACCTTACTGTCGGTGGTAACGCAAGAAAATCCCTCTCAAGAACTTTTTTTGAGTAGATAATATCGTATCTCAGCTTATATCCTCACCTTTGATCGTTTTTGCGGATAATATTCTGTCCCAGTCCACATCCTCACTTCTAATTTCTTCGTCGCCTCTAGCATCACGCTCAAGAGAAAGCTTAGCTAACTCTGTATCTACTTCATCTATTTCATCATCATCTTCAGATAGTTTGCTTGCTTCAACCTCTTCTTCTACTAGATCCTTCACAACTTCTTCGATAGTTTTATTTTGAATTTTCGCCATTTTTGTAAGATACTGAGCAAACTCACCCTCGAAACTTACATTAACATTGAGCCTTTCTTGACCGTGAATCATACATTAACCACAAAACATCAACCTTAAACTATAACATTTTTACTCAATTTTGTCAATTACCCTATTCATCTAAAAAATAATACTTAGCTCGGATACGATACTCACTTACAGCTTTTTTAACTCTCAACGTCATCCCCCCAGTCTACATCCTCATGAGCAACTGTTTTTGCACCTGGAACATCACGTTCCTTAATAATTTCAGCCATCTCTTTCTCTGCCTCAAATTCTTCCTTTACAAGATACACCAAAACTTCTGGTATAGTCTTACTCCACGCTTCCGCCACTTCTGTAAGATACTGAGCCAATTCACCCTCGAAACTTACATTAACATTTAGCTTTTTTTGACTTTGAGTCATACATTAACCAGAAAATACCAACTTTTAACTATAACATTTTCACTTAATTTTGACAACTCCCTTATCCATTGCAATAGCAACATTTAAAGTAAGCTTGATCGTCCCATAAGAGGCTGTACAGTAACGTCTGTTAAAAACGTACTCACTTGCTCATTAAAGCTTTCTCGATCATAAGGAATATCTTGTCTTCTACCCAATTCTTCTGATGTTCTTCCTCCAGCACTCCTAATAGCACTTTCTAATTCTCTAAATGCATTGTTATTTATTCTCGGCCTTTCATTTATTCTTGGATTATTACCTTGACTGTCAAACATAATTGCACAATCTAAAGCTGTAAACTGCCTGCCATCAAGAGTCATAATAGTATCATTAATGCAATCTTCTCCTAATTGATTGACAATCTCTAATGCCCTTGTATTACTACTCCCCAAAGGAATAGACCCCATTTCTTCAAGTAGTTCTCTTTGCAATCTTTCTACATTTCCTATCATGTTACCCCTATATTTATAAATTTTCTAACATACAGTATTACATTTTCACTTGTCAATTCCTTTATTCGTTGAAATAACAATCTTTCTCTTCGCTGCGATTTTCAATTCAGATTTAATGCGTTGTCTTAAGCTCAAGAGGTCACTTATCTGAATTTCTGCGTACCTAACCACGTGATCACCGTACGCAATTGATACTACTCTTTCCCCGCTCTGTAGCTTCTTTATCGCTTCTTCTACTTGAGTTAAATATTCTTGGTTGTACATCAACTTTTCTCATTCAACCATTGACTTCTTCTCACTCTTTTTGACTTTTTAGTTTTTTCACCTACTAAACTTTCCCACTTACTCTCTGGCCATCTATCTATTCCCAGTGCTATCGATGCTGCTCTTGCATAAACTCTGCAATCTAGTACTTCATTTCGATCCCTTATCTTTTGCCACTCTTGTTTGGTATACCCTTTTACTACCTTGGTAATTAGTTGCTCTGCGGTTAGCTGCTTAAAATATTCAGGTGGATACTCTGGAAAATGACAATACCCCGGCGCCCCTTCTGTTAAAACATTAAGTAATTGGAAAAGCTCGGACTTCAATATCGATACCCCAACTGGCCACAGCTTCATTCCTCTCTTTAGCTTTTGTCCGCTAACTGTTACATCTACTCTACTTGGGCTGCTCAGTGGCACTAGCGCTTTGTTTGCCCCTTTTACTGCCATTACTCTTCCAGAGCCTTGGTGACCTCTTACCCAGTTATAAACCTCTTGCGTTGCATACCCTGCATCTACCGCCATCATACTTATCATATATTCAAGCCCATTTTCACCGATAAAATGATGATTCAAAAGCTCTGAAAGTTTTTCCCATACTTCTCCACTTCCAGTATCACCTTCTAATACCTGGTAGTCTATTGACCAACTCTCACGACCCATACCCCATGCTACTACTTCTACTTCTAACCGATCTTTTTGTACATCAACCCCTGCCGTTAACACTATTTTTCCACCTTTTGGCACCGTACCTATCGGAAAATTTTCTCGACGCTCAAATAGTTGCTTCCAGTCTGGTACTTCTCCTTTGTCTACCCAGGTCTCTCCCAGCGTGGTATTTATCCAAACTTTCAGTAATTGTTCATTTTCCTTTGCATGCAGATAATCTTCTACTGCTTGTTTCCAGCTATACCAACCAACTGGGCTATACAAGCTTGAAAGGTGGAATCCTTTTTTTTCACCTTTTATTGGATTAGTAGGCCTCCATTCACCTCTAGCTAACATCTCTGTTTTCTGATGATTTTTTATTTCTCCCCTACACTCTATGCAAACGTAGTGCGCTGTATTTGGGTTTTTATCTTTCCACTTTATCTGTGGCCATTTCAGCACCTGATAGTGATCACAATGTGGACAAGGTACAAAAAAGTATCGTTTGTCTGAACTCTCAAATTCTTTTTCTATTCTGCTTATTCCGTGAACCGTTGGTGTTGAAACTAAAAAGATTTTTCGCCGCGTAAATGTATTAGTTCGCGCGATACTGAGAAGAACTGGATCTCCTTCTCCTCCTGAATCTCCTGGATATGCATCTACTTCATCTAAAAAAAGATATTTTACTGGCATTGAACGTAAACCCACTGGACTATTGGCACCTGTTACTACTACCGCTCCTCCCAGAAATTCCTTACTTTGTACAGTGTTGCCTGAATCTCTCGACCTTGGATCTTTTATTTTACTCCTTAAACATGGCGTATCTTCAATGAGCGGCGCAAATCTTCCCTTTGACCAACGCTTGCCCATTTCTACTGTTGGCTGTACTACTAGCATTGGCCCTGGTGTTTGGTCGATTATATATCCTATCCAGTTATTCCCAGCTTCTGTTCCGCCAATTTGTGCTCCTTTCATGAATACCACTTTTTCAGTCGGTGAAGACGAAGATAGTGAATCCATTATTTCTCTGAGGTATGGTGTTCTCTCTGTCCTCCATTTTCCTGGTTCTGATGATGCTATCGTTGAAAGCTGACGGTTCTTATCTGCCCACTCTGATACTTTAAGTGGTGGATCTGGCTTTAACCCTGTATAAAAGCTACTGCTATAGATCACACCATTACCTGCCAAAGTTTTGCTACATTTTCTACTTCCATATCGGTAAAAGTAGAACTTGGTTGTTTACAGTGGACATCTGTTGATTCTTTAGCAAAACAACTTAGAATAATGACTGCAATTATTCCAGCATATGCCGTAGAAATAGAGATGCTTATAGCTATTGAGCCTATTATTATAAGGCGTCTACTAATTTTCTTTAATAATTTTAAATTATTTGAATATAAATTAACAGTAGTCATTAAAATGTATTTTTCGATAATTCTTCGAGTGCATTGGTAATCTCTTCTGTTAACGTTCCATGGATCTTTTCTGTGTCGTTCATCGATGCCAGTAATGCTGATACTCTGTCTGGAATATTGAGGAGATTATTTCTTACCACTCTTGCCACATTAAATGCTTCAGTCTTTACTTCTTCTACTGAGATAAGTTCACCAATTTCAGCTTTTGCCTCGAGCAGTTTTCCCCGCTCCATCTCGTTTTTAATTCGGGTTTTAAGCAACATCGTTGAAAGATCATTATTTCCTCTTTTTTCCCCTTCTTTTACCGTTTTTCTTCTTGAATTTGGGCAAAGGTTTTGCCAGTATTGGAAAGTATTGAAGCAGTGTATTTTGAAGAAGTGAGAAGACATTTAGGTACTGACGCTGCACATTGTTATGGTGGTTTTTTTGCCATTTTAACTGCTTGGTGTGAAGAGCATCATATACCATACAAAGGTGTTCCGGTGAAGACGATAAAACGTTTCATAGCAGGCAAAGGCAATGCAAGTAAGGGTGAAGTTATTGAAGCTGTAAAGGGAAAAGGGTTTATTCCTCAAGATGATAATGAGGGGGATGCTTTGGCATTGATGTTCTACGTTAATAATTTTAGCAAAGATTTTAATATGCTAAGCATCCCATAGAAAGTGGGTCCTTCCCGCCAACCAGGCTGACTTGGGAGCGAAACTACGGATCCTCTCTAGCGTCAGACGTATTTTGATTATTAACTTTTTAATCAATTATTAAGAATTTAAACATAGCAATTTAATAAGAATTTCCACTAATATGAACTTAGCAACACACTACTATCCTATTGAAAATCTTGTCGAATACGATCGTAACCCTCGCAAGAATGACGATGTAGTAAACAGGATGTGCGCCTCTATTCGGGAATTTGGTTTTCGTATTCCGATAGTTGCAAAAAGCGATGGCACTGTGGTTGATGGTCATTTACGCCTCAAAGCAGCAAGAAAATTGGGTATGGAGAGTATTCCAGTGGTGCTCAGTGATAATTTAAGTGAAGCCCAAACCAAAGCTTTTCGTTTACTAGCAAATCAATCAGCTAACTGGGCAAAGTGGGACGATGATCTTTTAAAGGTGGAAATTCAAGAGTTAGAAGATTTGCAGTTTGACCTCAAAATGACCGGATTTGAGCTGGAAAAGGTTCAACGTTTTCTTGATGATTTAGATGGAGAAAACAGTGAAAAAGAAGATTTTTCCGACTTAGCTGGTGATAGCAAAAAGGTAAAAATAACAAAACCAGGAGATCTGTGGATTTTAGGTGGTCATCGAATCTACTGTGGTGATAGTTGTCTGGTTGAATCATTTAAAGCGGTACTGGACGATAAAATGGCAGATATTACCGTGTGTGACCCTCCGTATAACGTAGCATATGGTGACAGTCAGGAAAGAGAAGACAAAAAAATACTAAACGATGATCAAGGTGAAAATTACGAATTGTTCCTTTATGACATTTGTTCTCACGTTTTAGCATAAACCAAAGGGGCAATTTACATCTGTGCATCATCATCAGAGCTTTCGACCTTGCAAAAGGTATTTGAAGAAGCAGGTGGTCGTTGGTCGACATTCATCATTTGGGCAAAGAATCATTTTACGCTCGGAAGATCTGATTATCAAAGACAATACGAAACAATACTCTACGGTTGGAAAAACGGCAATAAACGTGAGTGGCATGGAGGACGCAATCAAAGTGATCTCTGGTTTCACGACAAGCCAACATACAACTCACTACATCCAACGATGAAACCAGTGGAGTTAATGGAGAGAGCGATAGTAAACAGCAGTAGACCAGGGGACATAGTTCTTGATCCATTTAGCAGGTCTGGGAGTACGTTGATTGCATGTGAGAGGACAGGAAGAATATGCAGAACTATAGAACTTGATCCCAAATTTGTTGATATATCCATAAAGCGCTGGAGAGTATACACGGGAAGAGAAGCGATACTTTCCAATACTGGCAAAACCTTTGCCCAAATTCAAGAAGAAAAACGGTAAAAGAAGGGAGAAAAAAAAGTGGGAGGGGCGAAAGTAACGCAGACAGAATGGGCGAGGGAAAAAGGGTTTTCGAAGCAATACGTGTGTTATTTAGTAAAAAAAGGAATAGTTGAGCTGGAGGATGGTTTGATTGACCGAGAACAAGCAAATAGAGCAATAGAAGCAATACGAGATCCAAGTCAACCACTGAGGAGAAAAGGCAGAGAAATTGAGGAAAAAAGGGGAAGCATCAGTGAGCTCTCTACCATGCTGCTAAAAACCAGGATAAAAAATGAAATGGAGCGGGGAAAACTGCTCGAGGCAAAAGCGAAAGCTGAAATTGGTGAACTTATCTCAGTAGAAGAAGTAAAGACTGAAGCATTTAATGTTGCGAGAGTTGTCCGTAATAATTTGCTTAACATTCCAGATAGGGTTTCAGCGTTACTAGCATCGATAAATGACACAGAGAAGATCCATGAAACATTAACTGAGGAAATCAGAACAGCTTTAGAAGAGTTAGTGGAAAATACATTTCAATGATACTAAGGAAGCGCTTGATAGGTTTAATAAACATATTAGTTGCAATACTGATTTTAAGTAAGGCATCAGCGTGCAGACAAAAAATACCATTTTCCCTTAAAAGTACAACAATTGCAGCAAATGATCTATAGTAGTAGTTTCTATGCAGGATTAAGGCCAGATCTACCGCTAAAAGTATCAGAGTGGGCAGATAGAAATCGTCAACTTTCAACGATAGCATCATCAGAGCCAGGGAAATGGAGAACAGAGAGAACGCCGTACCTTAAGGAAATAATGGATTCACTATCTTCATCTTCGCCGGCTGAAAAAGTGGTATTCATGAAAGGAGCGCAGATTGGAGGAACAGAAGCTGGGAACAACTGGATAGGCTATATTATCGACCAAACACCAGGGCCAATGCTGGTAGTACAGCCGACAGTAGAGATGGGAAAGCGCTGGTCCAAGGGAAGATTTGCACCACTTATTGAAAGCACACCATGTTTAAAAGATAAAGTAAAAGACCCAAGATCAAGAGATTCAGGTAACACAGTACAAAGCAAAGAGTTTCCGGGAGGAATTGTAGTAATAACCGGAGCAAATAGCAGTGTAGGACTGAGATCTATGCCAGTAAAATACCTCTTTCTTGATGAAATAGATGCATATCCAGGAGGTTCAGGAGGAGAAGGAGATCCAGTTTTGCTCAGCATTGCTCGAACTAATACATTTATGCGGAGAAAAATATTCTTGGTTTCAACGCCAACGTTTCACGGAATAAGCAGAATAGAGAGGGAATTTGAGAGTTCAGATAAACGATACTTTTTTGTACCTTGTCCACATTGTGATCACTATCAGGTGCTGAAATGGCCGCAAATAAAGTGGCAAGATAAAAATCCAAATACAGCGCACTATGTGTGTATAGAGTGTAACGGCAAAATAGAAAATCATCAAAAAACAGAGATGCTAGCTAGAGGTGAATGGAGGCCTACTAATCCAATAAAAGGTGAAAAAAAAGGGTTTCATCTATCGAGTTTGTATAGCCCAGTAGGCTGGTATAGTTGGAAACAAGCAGTGGAAGATTATCTGCATGCGAAGGAAAATGAACAATTACTGAAAGTTTGGATAAATACAACACTGGGAGAAACCTGGGTAGATAAAGGAGAAGTACCAGACTGGAAGCAACTATTTGAGCGTCGAGAAAATTTTCCGATAGGTACGGTGTCAAAAGGTGGAAAAATAGTGTTAACGGCAGGGGTTGATGTACAAAAAGATCGTTTAGAGGCGGAAATTGTAGCATGGGGAAGAAACCGAGAAAGTTGGTCAATAGACTACCAGGTATTTGAAGGTGATACTGGAAGTGGAGAAGTATGGGGAAAACTGTCAGAGCTTTTGAATCATCATTTTATCGGTGAAAACGGGCTTGAATACATGATAAGTATGATGGCGGTAGATGCTGGGTATGCAACACAAGAAGTATACAATTGGGTAAGAAGTCATCAAGGCTCTGGAAGAGTAATGGCAGTAAAAGGGGCAAACAAAGCGCTAGTGCCACTTAGCAGCCCAAGTAGAGTAGATGTAACAGTTAGCGGACAAAAGCTAAAGAGAGGAATGAAGCCGTGGCCAGTAGGAGTATCGATATTAAAGTCAGAACTTTTTCAATTACTTAATGTTTTAAAAGAAGAAGAGAAAGTGCCAGCAGGGTATTGTCATTTTCCCGAGTATGCACCTGAATATTTTAAGCAGCTAACGGCAGAGCAATTAGTCAGCAAGGTAGTAAAAGGGTATACCAAACAAGAGTGGCAAAAGATAAGAGACCGAAATGAAGTATTAGATTGCCGAATTTACGCAAGAGCAGCGTCGATAGCACTGGGAATAGATAGGTGGCCAGAGAGTAAATGGGAAAGTTTAGCAGGTGAAAAAGCTAAAAAGTCAAAGAGAGTGAGAAGGAGTCAATGGTTGAGTGAGAAAAGTTGATGTATAGCCAAGAATATTTAGATCAAGTAGAAAAAGCAATCAAGAAGCTGCAAAGCGGGAAACGGGTAGTATCGATTGCATATGGCGATCATGTGGTTAGGTACGGAGAAGTGCAGATAAATGACCTCTTGAGCTTAAGACAACGCATTAAATCTGAGCTGAAAGTCGCAGGTGTGAAGCCGAAGAGAAAGATTGTTATTGCAACTGGTAAAGGAGTTATATGAGAAGTTATATGATGGAAAATGAATACCCAGACTTTTTAGAGCATTTAAAGTATATTATAGCCACTGGTACACCAGGGATGCTTGTAAATGCAATAATAGACATTTCCCATTGGAATAAAAGTGTGGATTTTAAGCTGGTGAAAGAAGATGGTATAGTGGGCATCATGCACAAAGCAACGCAAGGAGTAAAGTACGTAGATCCTGAGTATGCAAAAAGAAGAAAATCCGCTGAAGAAGAGAGTTTGATGTGGGGTGCGTGTCATTTTGGCATCGGGGAGAACGGCAGAGACCAAGCTGATCATTTTCTCGAAACAATTGGCGATAGTTCAAGTATATTGCTAGCCCTCGACATTGAAGAAAATAAAGATGGAAAAAGTATAACAGCAAAACAAGCGGAAGACTTTGTTAATCGAGTTTATGTAGTAACGGGACGTTTGCCGTTAATTTATGGAAATGCGTATTTTCTCAACCACTCCAACTCTAACTGAATGCCCACTATGGTTATCAAAATGGGGAGGAGAGCCAACACTACCAATAGGATGGAAAAAATGGACTTTATGCCGATGGTAAAACAGGTCCTAAACCAAATTCAATAGAAGGCATAGGACCATGCGATAGGAACAAATTCAACGGGACATTGGAAGAGTTACAAGATTTTTGGATATCATGATGTTATTGAAATCATTCAAGCAATTATTCCACAAGCGGCCAAAACCAAAAGGTTCAGCATGGGATGGAGCTGGATCTGGCAGAAGATTATTGCACTTTCAACCAGAGTCAGGAAGCATAAATAGCTTACTTTCCCAGAGCCTTGAACACCTGCGTAGTCGGTCACGTGACATGGTAAGAAAGAACTCCTATGCGGCAAACATAATCGATACGATAGTGAGTAATTGCGTTGGGACAGGAATAAAGCCGCAGTCAAAGGCGAAAGATGGAGAGTTTCGGAAAAAAATCCAAGAATTATGGCTGAGATGGACAGATGAAGCAGACAGTAGCGGAGTGAGTGATTTTTATGGATTACAAGCTTTGGTTTGTAGGAGCATGATAGAAGGAGGAGAATGTTTTGTACGGCTGAGAACGAGAAAACGAGAAGATGGTCTTTGTGTGCCGTTGCAACTGCAAGTACTTGAATCAGAGCATTTAGACAATAAGAGCAATCAAACCCTTGCCAACGGTAATGTAATAAGAAACGGGATTGAATTTAACCGATTGGGGCAAAGAGAGGCGTATTACCTTTTTCGAGAGCACCCTGGTGAAGGATCATTTGGAGAATCAGTTAGAGTACCAGCAAATGATGTTTTACATATTTACAGACCACTAAGACCTGCGCAGATTCGAGGAGTACCGTGGTTGTCCAGTGTACTGTTAAAGCTCTATGAACTTGATCAATACGATGATGCAGAGCTGGTGAGAAAAAAGACAGCAGCGATGTTTGCAGGGTTTATTACGAGACTTGATCCTGAAGCGAACATCATGGGAGAAGGAGAGAGTAATGAACATGGAGTAGCGCTGTCTGGCTTAGAACCTGGGACTATGCAATTACTTGATCCCGGAGAAGATATTAAGTTCTCGGAACCATCAGACGTTGGGGGAAGTTATGAAGCATTCATGAAACAGCAGCTCAGGGCAATAGCAGTAGGCATGGGAATAACGTATGAGCAGCTAACAGGAGATCTTACCGGGGTCAATTATTCATCGATATGAGCAGGGTTAATAGAGTTTCGCCGGAGGTGCGCAATGTTACAGCATAACGTGGTAGTATTTCAGCTTTGCCGGCCAGTATGGGATAGGTGGCTAGAATTAGCACTACTCTCTGGAGAACTGGACATAGGTGAAAATTGGGCAAAAGAAACAGCAAAAGAGGTAAAATGGATACCGCAAGGGTGTGCTTACGTAGATCCACTAAAAGACCAGCAAGCACAGCAAATGGCAGTAAGGAATGGGTTTAAGAGCAGGTCGGAGGTGGTTTCGGAACTTGGTTATGATGTAGAAGAAATAGATCAAGAAATTGCTGAAGATCAAAGACGTGCGAGTGAATTGGGATTAAGTTTTGATTCTGACGTTACTACTAATCAAGAGATAATATAAGCGATGTGGCTAAATAGACCAATGATGATAGAGCAAAGAAGCTTTGATTTATTGTCATTACATGCAGAGAAGCATCCAACGTTTAAAAACATAAAACATGTAATAAGAAATAGTAAAAAGGGAATAAAAGTACATGGAATCTTGACAAAGAATTCAGAAGCTTTTGATGATATTTTAGGGATGACACCATACGAGAAGATACGTGAAGAGATAGAAGAAGCTTTAATAGATGAAGAAGTAGAAACAATAATTTTGGATATAGACAGCCCTGGAGGAGAAGTAAACGGTTTATTCGACCTTTCCGACTTTATTTACAAAGCGAGAAAGTTAAAAAAGATCATCGCAATGACCAATGATGATGCGTATTCTGCGGCGTATGCAATAGCGTCAAGTGCTGAAAAAGTATTGGTAACGAGGACTTCAGGAGTTGGAAGCATAGGAGTAATAGCAAGTCATATAGATCAAAGTGGGTTTGATGAAAAACAGGGAATAAAATATACCACAGTATTTGCAGGAAAGAGAAAAAACGATTTAAATCCGCATGAGCCGATAACATCTGAGAGTTTGGAAAGCTTACAAAAGGAAGTAGATCGCCTGTATGAGATGTTTGTCCAGCTCATAGCACGAAACAGAAATTTGTTCACGGAAAGAATCAAATCAACGGAAGCAGGGCTATATTTTGGTGAGAGAGCAATAGAGATAGGTCTTGCTGATGGAATTACAACGTTTTCAGAATTTATTGATAATTATAGGAGTAATAGTATGAACAAAGTTGAGATAAAAGAACAAGCAATAGATATTGATGATCTAATTGAACAAGGAAGATGTTTAGGGTACGAGAGTTGCCGCAAGGAAGTATTAGAGGTAATAAGATTATGTAATTTATCAAAGATGCCAGAGAAAATAGGAGAATTTATTGAGCAGGATGTAAATGCCAAACAAGCGCAAGAGATATTAATGTCGATACTGGCGGAGAGAACGAAGAAGACAGAGATACTAAGTACAATACCACAAAGTTCATCAGAAGATTTAATGATGCAAGTGGCTAAAGCACGCCAGAATAGCCAATTATAAGCAATCTATCTTTTACCGCGGAATATAGCAATAATAAACGCCGCGGTAAACAGGCTATATCGCCCGTTAACAAAAGCAGCGAAAGTAGAAAATAAAGGAGAAAAATTTATGAGTTGTATAACCGAACAAAATAACCTTGGTGACCTATTAAAGTATGAGGCATCAAATTTATATTCAAGAGACCAAATAACAGTAGCAAAGGGGCAAAACCTAAAGCTTGGTACGGTTGTTGGTCGTGATAAAGATGATCTAATTAAAATTATAAACTTAGCAGCGACAGATGGAACGCAAACAGCGATAGGTGTAATAACAAGTGATGTAAACGCAACGGAAACTACCAAAGCGGTAATCATTACACGTATAGCAATGCTAGCGGATCATGCAGTTGTGTGGCCAGCAAATATCACTGAGGAGCAAAAAGCTGCAGCAATAAACAACTTGAAGCACAAGGTATCATCATCCGTAAAGGTGTCTAAAAACCAGCACGGAACTAAAAACACTATTAAGGGAAAATAAGGAGAAAAAATGCAAAATCCATTTACAAATCCAGCATTTAGTATGACGGAATTAACTAAAGCAATAAACATATTGCCGATAAATTATGGTCGAACAGAAAGCTTAAATTTATTTCCAAGTAGATCGGTAAGATTTCGACATATTACAATAGAAGAGCAAAACGGAGTATTGAGTTTATTACCAACGCAAGTTCCGGGAGCACCAGCAACAGTGGGAAAACGTGGAAAACGAAAAATAAGAACATTCATAATTCCGCATATTCCACATGATGATGTAGTGTTACCTGAGGAAGTGCAAGGGATAAGAGCATTTGGGTCAGAGAATGAACTGAAAGCGTTTACAACGAATTTGAAATTACGCCAAAAGTGGTAAATTTCGCATTGGGAACAGCAACGACAGATGTAAAAAGAAAATGTCTGGAAGTATTGCGCCATGTTGAGGACAACTTAAGTGGTGAATATATGACTGGGATTCATGCGCTGGTAAGTCCTGAGTTTTTTGATGCTTTAACTTCTCATACCAAAGTAAAAGAAGCATATGAGAGATGGCAAGAAGGAGCAGCGCTAAGGAACGATATGAGATCAGGATTTACATTCTGTGGAATAACATTTGAGGAGTATAGAGGACAAGCAACTGACCCTGAAGGAAACGTGAGAAGGTTTATAGAAAAAGACACGGGACACTGTTTTCCACTTGGTACAGCTAATACATTTACTACTTACTTTGCGCCAGCGGACTTTAATGAAACAGTAAACACACTAGGACAACCGCTCTATGCAAAACAAGAGCTAAGAAGGTTTGATAGAGGGACCGATTTACATACGCAGTCAAATTCTTTACCAATGTGCCATCGTCCAGAAACATTAATCAAAGTCATTGCAGCATAACAATACTGGTAGAGCAACTATAAAAGTGGTGAGGTATGAGACTGCGCTACCAGTATGCCCCTTCTTAGCGTGCATGTAGAGATTAGTGCATAAAGGTAAAATATGCAAGGAAAAATAGAAAGATTATTTGCAGATTGTTTTGCACATCTAGGGCAGCAAGCGTTGTATGAATCAAAGGATAAGTCATATATGGTGCAAATATTAAAACAACAGCCAGATAAATTATACGAGATTGGTGAAGGACAATTTGTAGGGGAGATATTGATTTTGGAGGTGAGTGTCTTTGATGTATTGCAGCCAGTAGTAGGAGATATCTTTATTATTGGTGACCGTAGATACAAAGTACACTCACCGCCACTCAGAGATAACTCTGGAATGATCTGGAAAATTCAAGCGTTGAGGGTATAAATGCGTATTAACATCGAAGTGACCGGTAGCATAGAAAAAGTTATGCAAAGCATAGATGCAGAGAAAGCGAAAGTGGAAAAAGCGACGGTGAGGGCATTAAACAAAACAGCGCTGTGGGTAAGATCGCAAACTGTTAAACAAGTTGGCGAAGAAAAACAAATACCAAAAAAAGCAATGAGAAAAAAGTTAAGTGTGGATAAAGCAAATAGAAAGCGCTTATGGTCAGTAGTAAAGCTCAGTTCGCAGTGGATAGGAGTAGCAAAACTTGGGAGTATAAAACAGACAAAGATAGGAGCAAAGGTAGGAAGCCGTACGTATGAAGGAGCATTTATAGCAACAATGAAAAATGGTCATATAGGAATATTCAAAAGAAGGTACATGACACCGTTGCCAATAGATGAAATTAAAGTAAACACGCAAGCTCGGGAAATAATGAAAGAGTTAGCTGAAAATGAAGCAGAAAGAGTATTTGAGAAGTATTTCGACCATGAACTTAATTTTATTTTAAGAGGATCATAATGTATGTTTTGGAGAGATCTACATCAGAAGATTTGTACAATGCTACAGGAAGAAATACCAGCGATACAGACATGTGAAGTATATCCAATGATAAGAAGGGAAATAGTAGCGCCAGCGGTATTTGTAGAATTGTCAAGTTTAGAGCAAGGAAAAGATCCAGGAACAGAGGAGTTCGCGCTGAGAGCAAGATTTGAAGCAAGAATTGTAGTTGATAGTACAGTAGAGAATGCCTCGATAATTGTGAGATCATTAGCAGCAGAAGTAGCAAGAGTAGTAAACAAAAATACTTGGAACGTGAAAAATATTGCACCTGGAGAGTTTTTATCAGCAGGAGGAGATGATTTTAGGCCAGAGTTGGATACATATCTAGTGTGGATGGTTGAATGGGTGCATGAAATCCATGTATGGAAGTCAGTGTGGTCAGAAACTGGTATCATACCACATACAATAAGTGTTGGCGAAAATGTTAGAGCATAATTTTGCAATTTCAGAGCTGAATAGGAAGTTAGCGAATATTATTCGTATAGGTCTAGTTAAAGAAGTAGACTATGAAAAAGCAAGAGTAAGGGTCAAAGTAGGAGAATTTTTAACAGATTGGTTACCATGGATAACTTATCGAGCTGAAAGCTGGTCACCACCGAATATTGATGAACAGGTAGTAGTGTTATCGCCGTTCGGGGAATTATCTTTGGGAGTAGTATTACCAGCAATATATCAGGAGAAATATCCGCCTCCAGAGAATAAAAAGGAAATAAGTAGTGTGGTATTTAAAGATGGGACAAAGTTATTGTACGACAAGGAAAAGCATCATTTTGAAGTTGACGTAGTAGATAAAATAACATTGCAAGTTGGGAAATCAAGTATAGAAATAACAAAGGAAGGAATAAAACTTAAGGCACAAAGAATAAATCTAAATTAGGAAAAGGAATGAATAAATCAGTTATATGCCTAGGAGATCACTGCGGGGAAGCGTTGCCGCATTTTTGTATAAGTGGAAGCAGTGATGTATTTGCGAATAGTAGACCAATTTGTAGGCAAGGAGATAGTTTTAGTGAAAATAAGGTAATGGCACAAGGGTCGAAAGCAGTGTTTGCAAATGGTCATGGTATAGGAAGAGTTGGGGATTCAGTATCTTGTGGTTTCAAGGTAATAAGTGGAAGTGAAAACGTGTTTGCAGGCTAAAAATGAAAGGGATGAGCAATAAAACTGGAAAAGAGCTTGAAGGAATAGAACATTTAAAGCAATCAATAGTTAATATTTTAACCACGCCGATAGGCAGCAGAATAATGAGGAGGGAGTATGGCTCAAGGCTATTTGAGTTAATTGATCGGCCAATAAATAGAGATTTTACGTTAGAAATTTATGCGGCAACAGCGAAAGCACTACAAAAGTGGGAAACAAGGTTCAAACTCGAAAAGGTAAAAATCACAGAAGTAAAAGAAGGGAAAGTAACGATTGATCTAGAAGGATTGTACTTGCCAAATGGAAAAAATATTCATTTTGATGGGATTGTGGTATAGAGATGGAGCAGCCAAATATTATCGAACCACTGAACTTTGAAGAGATTTTTTCTCGGATGAAAGAGGAATTAGTAAGTCGTGATGAAGGTTTTACGGCATTAGTAGAAAGTGACCCAGCAATAAAGATTTTAGAGGTAGCAGCATGGCGAGAACTTTTTCTGAGAGAAAGAATAAATGAAGCGGTAAAAAGTAATTTACTTAAGTTTGCGACGGGAAATGATCTTGATAATTTAGCTGAATTTTACGGAGTTGAAAGAGAAAAAGAAGAGGATGACGAACGATTTAGAAAAAGAATCAAGGCAAAAATAAAAGGCTGGTTAACTGGAGGGAGTAAAGAATATTATCGATATCATGCACTCTCAGCAGATAGAAGAGTAAAGGATGCGCTGGTTGAATCAAAAGTGCCAGGGAGTGTAGAGATCTCGATTTTATCCACGGAGTTATCCACAAATGGCATAGTATCTGAAGAACTACTTGATATTGTAAGAAAGCGAGTCACCAGGGATGATATAAGGGTATTGACAGATACGATAACAGTAATTGGTTGCAATATTATAGAAATAGTTATTCACAGTAAAATTAGCATTAAAAGACCAGATATTATTGAAACAGTGAAAAAGAAATTTATCGAAAAGTTTGAAGCAAGCAAAAGACTCGGATGGAGTGTCACAAGGTCGTGGATTATAGCGAATTTGTTCGTAGAAGGAGTAGAAAACGTGGAATTAATAGAGCCAAAGGAGGATGTTGTGGTACTGGGGAATGAGTGTGCTGCCCTCGGCTACGTCAAGTTAGAGGAAATGTGAGATTTGAAACGTATTTGGGGGAATTGTACCAGTGAGAGGATTACGTGCAATACGGGAGTTAAAGATAAAAACGGCCAATGTTATGCAGACGAAAAGACTCTCCATCTTCTAAGTGTTGCAACTTATTTTTTAAGGTATTCACAATATAGTCAAATATCAAAGAAAGTATTTTTAATTCCGAGAATATCTTTGTTTTTTATCAGTTCTGCAATGATCTCTTGCTTACTCATGGGTTACCTAAATAAAAAAGAAAGTTAAAGCATTACAGAAAAAAAAGCAAATGAAAAGTTTATTACCGCCAAACGCAACAAAGCAAGAAAAAGCGCTGGTTGATGTAATAGATTACAAAGTAGAACCAAGCAGGATAAGGGGATTTAAGTTTAATCCTAAAGATGAAATATTGCCATGGATAGTAGAGGGATATGGTCTAGAAGAGATTCTGCGTTGGGCAAAAGAGAAAAGAAGAGCGATAAAAGAAGGGGTAGAATTTCAGCGTTTAAGAGGAACACCAGCATCGCTGAAAATAGCATTAAAATGGGCAAATATAGAAGATATTACAATTATTGAAGAGCCACCTGGAGAACACTTTTTTGAATTATAGATAGGGATAAGAGATGTACCAAATGATTTCTTTGTAGATGCAGTAGTAGAACTAGCAAAACTATCACTACCTGCAAGATCGAGGTTAATGAGGCTTTTCAATGACCACTATAATATTGGAAGATTTATTTTAGATGAAAGCTTTTTTGGCAGCTTATTATCAGACTACTCTGGTACAAAGATCGAAAAAGATGGACCAGTGTTATCATTTGGAAGAGTAAATTTTTTCATGTCTCATGGTCCAGTTATTAGGATTGTAGAAAACTATCTACGCGATCATTATGAACGAGCTTTAAGCAATGATATATATCGGTTGGATGTAGCAATACTTGGAGAAACCGAACCTCACACAAAGAATTATAACGGTATTTATGAAAGAAATCATGTGTGGTATAACTTCAAAGCGCTATATCCGCTACCACAGAGCTTATTACCGGCAATTAAGTTTGCGAAAGCGCAAGTTATATTATCGGATAGTTGGGATTTAGGAGACATAAATGCGTGCTTTCCAGTTAGTAGAGTAGAAGAAAGAGGAAATAAATTTGTATTGGGAAGTAGCAAACTATCTGAAGAACTGTGGAATTTAAAATACAAGCCAATTTTAGAAAGGTTTAGCGTTACTCACCACTACAAGGTAGAAGATTTTACCAACCAAAAAGTTATAAGATTTGGTTTAGCAGAACACAATGTTCATTTTGAAAGCGATTTAAATTCAGAGCAAAAGGATTCAATACATGAACCGGAAAATTACATTTTAGTGTTTTACCCAGGTGTACTAACGTGGCACGAACACCGTCATTTGAACAGAAGTTGGGAAGAGAAACAAGTAATATGTTTAATGCATTAAGCATATATATTTATATCTTCATATACTATATTAGTATTTAGTTAAAAAAGGTGTACTACGCGAAAAAAGACTTGCCTTTTTATACTAAAACACGCATAACTTAAATAGTAGCAAGTAAACAAAAAAAATTGATCTTGCACTGAAGTGAGCCAAATTGGCTTATGTTTTTATAGTGAGGTATGTAATGAGGTTTAGCAAGGAAAAGAGAGAAGCTTTTAATAAGTCATTTTATGAATTATTAGACAACTCGTTTAAGAATATTAATGAAAAAGATGAAAAAGGGGAAACGATACTACATAAGGCAGCAAGAATGTCGACAAGAAAAAAAGTAAGTTTTCTAGTCAAGAAAGGAGCGGAAGTCAATGCGAGAGATAACAAGGGTTTTACACCGTTACACTGGGGAGCATTAGCGAAACGTCTAGAAATCGTGAGGGAATTGATAAAATCAGGAGCAGACGTAAATGCTGAGGAATATGGAAATAAATGCATACCTCTACACCTTGCGTGCATGGTAGGGTGCGACCCGAAAGTCGTGATTTTGTGGTGGTTAAATTCCATCTTCCCTAAACATCAGGGATAAAGTATGTCTCACATTTTAGAAAGTGGCAACTTCTGGGATGCAAGCATGAGACAAAAGCAGGTAATACCTAACCTTATGGTAAATCCCTGCAAACAGAGTTGGATAAGGTTACGAAAGGAACTTATGTTTGAATTGTCGTCAGCAGGAATATGCGAAATAAGGTTGATACGCATAGACCAAAATGGTAGAAGCGCAAAGAGGAATCAAGATCCTACCACTTGATTATGGATGTTCTCAGCTTCCGGCAAAAAGTAAGAACCTAAGTCCAACATGAAACAAAATCATGGAACGGAGTAACCGCATAGATGCTCTTATATTTATTTAGATATAAGCAGGTAGCCAACCGTAAGCTTCTATGTGGAAGGATTGTTTAAGAAGCTAACGCCCAAAGTAATATTTGGGATATGCAGACGTAAACACTGTAATTTGGAAGGTAAAGTTATGAGTAGTAGTGAATATGTTATGAGCCAACAAAATGTTAGGTATGAATGGAATGAAATTTCTTGGCGTAAGCTGGAGAAATCTTCATTTAAGCTACAAAAACGAATTTACCAAGCTTCTAAATGTAATGATATCAAAAAGATGCATAATCTTCAGAGATTATTACTCAAATCAACAAGTGCAAGAATGCTCGCAGTTAGAAGAGTAACACAGGACAATAGAGGGAAAAAGACTGCAGGTATTGATGGGAAAGCCAATCTCGACCAAAAAGAAAGAATGCAATTAGCAAATTCTATGGATTTAAGAGGAAGAGCAAAACCATCAAGACGAGTCTGGATACCAAAACCTGGCAAGCCATTGGAGCGTCGTCCCCTTGGTATTCCCACTATATCGTGTTGAGCAAAACAAACACTTGTAAAAATGGCGTTGGAACCTGAATGGGAAGCAAAATTTGAGCCGAACACTTATGGTTTTAGACCTGGTAGATCTTGTCACGATGCTATGAAGGCCATATTCAATGCACTAAGTCAGAAAACAGCATATTGTTTAGATGCTGATATTTCAGGGTGTTTCGATAATATTAAACACTATGCATTGCTTGAAAAACTCAATACCACACCAACATTAAGAAAAACAATAAAAGGATGGTTGAGAGCAGGAGTAATAGAAAATAGAATTTTCCAGCCAACTAAGAGTGGTACAATTCAAGGAGGAACTATCTCTCCATTATTGGCTTGTATAGCATTACACGGTATGGAACAATATATTAAAGAAGCATTAAAAAGTGAACTTTTTCTATATAGAAGAAGAAAGTATGGTACAGCATCGCAGCAACGGGCACAACAAGCTCTTAGTATAATTTTTTATGCTGATGATTTTGTTGTTATACATGAGAGTGAGGAGATCCTTATTAAGGCAAAGGTACTAATCGAAGAATGGTTAAAAATCATTGGATTAGAACTAAAACCTTCAAAAACAAGGATTTCCCATACTTTAGAAGGGGATAAACCAGGATTTGATTTTCTTGGATTTTCAATAAGACACTACCTAACAAGAAATAATAAGAAAGGTTACAAGTTATTAATCAAACCAAGTCGTGAATCTATAAAACAGCATAATTTCATTATCAAACATAAGATTAGAAAATTGAGGGGAGCAACACAAGAAATAGTAATTAAAGTACTTAATCCAATTATTAGAGGATGGAGTCAATATTACTCTTGTGTAGTTTCAAGTGAAACATTTAATCTTATCGACAGTGTAATGTTCAGAAAACTTTGGAAGTGGGCGTTATATAAACACCCAAACAAAGGAAAATGCTGGATCAAAAGAAAGTACTTCAAGAAGTATGGTAATGATAATTGGCGATTTATGACAAGTAACGAAGTGAATCTTATAAGACACGGAGATCATGTTATTAAGCGACATATCAAAGTGAAAGGAACCAAATCTCCATACGATGGTGATTGGGTTTACTGGGGGAATCGTCTTAATAGAATACTAGATAAATCACCGAGAGTAATAAAGCTGTTGAAGTTACAACAAGGCAAATGTGATCAATGTCAACTTTGGTTCAAGAGTGATGATATTCTAGAAATACACCATAAAGACCAAAATAGGAAAAATAATATGATCAAAAATTTATTATTATTACATGGACATTGTCACGATATTTTACACAGGAAGTGTGCATGACAAGCACCAAATTGCAGAGGAGCCGTATGACGGTAACCTGTCACGTACGGTTCTGCAGTCGAGTGGGGAGAGGTGACTTTCTCCACTTAGATACCTGTACAACTGTACGAACATTGTCTAGCAGGAGGGTGTCATCCCAGCGCCCCTATGATGTCATCACAGTGCTTGACACTTGGATCCAGAAATTTTATTAAGTTGGTAAGCATAAAAGTAGCCGTTTTATGTTAAAATACAACGTTTTGATGATTATGAAAAGGCTGGATCCCAGTGTCTGGGCACTGGGATGACACCATCTGCCACGCAAATTGCCTGCAAATTGCAATGTTCGTACAGTTGTGTGGTAGATGCAAGTAGCTGACACTGGGATTTGTTGTGTTTAACAAAAACAAATGTTCGTACAAATATATTCTAGTTATATGATAAAATAAATGAAATTCACATCTTAAAAGGATCATATACATCGATTTCCTTAGAATTACTCTTTTTCAATTTTTCACTTAATAATCTTAAAATAGGCTGTAAATCGCCATTAATTGATAAGCACAGCACTTCTTTATTGAGATAATTAGCTAGGTGATTCTTCTTTTCCAGAATTTCTGCTTCCCTCAATAAGTCGCATTTGTTTAATACTACAATCTCTTCTTTTTCAACAAGATCACTATTGTAAAGTTCCAATTCATTATGGATACAACTATAAGCCGAAACAACGTCATCGTGAGTTACATCGATTAAATGAAGTAAAATTTGACACCTTTCTATGTGCTTTAAAAATTTATGCCCGAGCCCAACTCCAAGGTGAGCATCAGTAATTATTCCAGGAATATCTGCTATTACAACTTCGCTATCATCCACTTTTACCATGCCTAAATGAGGTCTTACGGTGGTAAATGGATAATCGCCTACTTTTGTATCGGAATTTGAGCAGCGAGTCAAAAATTTTGATTTACCTGCGTTTGGCATGCCAATAATTCCAACATCTGATAAAACTTTTAGTTTTAATAATACATGTTTTTCTTCGCCAGGCTGACCGTAAGTAAAATGTCTTGGTGCCTTATTAGTAGAAGATTTAAAATTAGTATTTCCAAGTCCACCTTTTCCACCCTGTGCTACTTGAAATTCCATACCAGGCTTGTCAAGGTCTACTATTATCTCTTCACTTTCTTCATCAATTATTTGTGCACCGACTGGAACTTTAAGTATAACGTCTTTCCCTGCTGTGCCAGATCTATCCCTGCCTGCACCATTTTTTCCACTATCTGCTTTAATGTGTCTTCTATAACGAAAATGAAGCAAAGTGTTGAGATTAGCGTCGCTGATGAAAACTATGTTTCCACCCTTTCCTCCATTACCACCATTTGGACCACCAAATTCAACGAACTTTTCTCGACGAAAACTTGCACAGCCATCACCACCGTCACCGGCTTTTAAACACAATTTTACTTCGTCTATAAAACCCATGCTAACCCACGATAATATTTAGCATCCTTTCCTAACGTGCTTTCTATTCTCATTAGCTCATTATACTTCGCGAGTCTATCAGAACGCGATAGCGACCCGGTTTTTATTTGCCCGCAATTTGACGCAACTGCTATATGAGATATTGTTGTGTCTTCTGTTTCACCTGAGCGATGAGAAACAACAGCTTTATAGCCATTTGATTTTGCCATTTCAATAGCAGCAAAAGTTTCTGTTAACGTCCCTATTTGATTTGGCTTGATCAGTACAGCATTTGCCATTTTTTCCTCTATTCCTTTGCATATCAGTTCACAATTTGTAACAAACAAATCATCCCCAACCAATTGCATTTTACTCCCCAATTTTGCAGTAAGTAATTTCCAACCTTCATAGTCGTCTTCACTCATTGCATCTTCTATAGAAATTATTGGATATCTTTCCACAAGATTACAATAATATTCAGTCAACTCTTCTGAAGTAAGATCTCTGTGTTCAAATTTGTAAATTCCATCTTCATAAAAAGTAGATGAAGCAACATCAAGGCCTAGTGCAAAATCACTTTGCGCTGAATAACCTGCTGATTCTATAGCGTATATGATCAAATCAAGTGCTTCTTCAGTACTTTCAATATTTGGTGCAAAACCACCTTCATCCCCTACATTTGTGCTATAACCTTTTTTCTTAAGAATGCTACGTAAGTTGTGGAATACCTCCGCAGATATTCTAATCGCTTCGCTGAAAGTCTCAGCACCGACCGGAAGAATCATGAATTCTTGGAAATCGAGCTTATTGTCTGCATGTACTCCACCATTAATTATGTTAATGAGTGGAACCGGCATAACACTCGTCTGCTTTCCTCCCAAATATCTATATAGCGGCATTTTGAAACTGTTTGCTGCTGCTTTTGCAACTGCAAGAGACACACCCAAAGTTGCATTTGCTCCAAGTTTTGATTTGTTTTTTGTTCCATCCAGTTCAATTAATGCTTTATCAATTGCATTTTGGTCCGCTGCATTCATTCCAATGATTTCATCTGCTATTATCCCATTTACAGCTTGAACAGCTTTCAGCACTCCCTTACCACAATACCTTTTCTCATCTTGGTCCCTGAGTTCCAAGGCTTCTAATTTACCGGTTGAAGCTCCAGAAGGTACAGATGCTCTGCCTACTGCTCCATCACAGAGCCCAATCTCTACCTCAACGGTTGGGTAACCCCTGCTATCTAAAATTTCTCTTGCAAATACGTTATTGATTATCTTATTCATTACATTAAACCTTAACTTCCGCAATAAGTGCTGCAGTTTCCTTTGCCAATTTAGCTATATTACTACCAGCACCAATAAATAATACTATATCACTTGGACTTGTCGAATCACTAATAAAATGTGAAATGAGCAAAGCATCATTCATAATTTTTGTGTTATTAAATCCATTACTGATTAAAGCTTTTTGTATATCATCAATCCCACAACCAGGAATAGGCTTGTCTTCTGGGGGATGAACAGGAGTGAGGATGACATAATCAAACATCATGAAAATTCGTATGAATTCATCAAAAAAATTACGAATGCGGGCAAAACGAAGTGGTTCGATAATTCCTATTACTTTTCCTTTAGTAATCGAACGTGCAGCCGTTAAAGTTGCATATATTTCATTTGGATGATGGGCATAATCCTCAATTAACTTAACACCTTTAATATCGGCAATCAAAGAGAATCTTCTTGCTACTCCTTGAAATTCCAAAAGGCCTTTTTTAATATCTGCATCGCTAATTCCGAGCTTTATCGCAACTGATATTGCAGCTAGGGCGTTGCTTACTTTGTGAATTCCAATTGCATTTGATAGTACTATGTTTTTTAAAGGGCTGGATCCCACTGTCACGCACTGGGATGACATCTCTGTACACTTTCCTTTTGTCATTACAGCACGTAATGCTGGAATCCAGTTGTTCAACACATCAAATTCTATGCTGTTAGCATGCTGTTTAATGTTGCTGGCTCTTATGCTACCATTCTCAAACCCAAACGTTATAGAATTACCCGCATCATAATCGATGTCTACAGAATCAGGTAAAACTGCAGAACCTGCATTATTCACGAATTGGGAAAATGCATTTTTGATATTATCAAATGTGCCGTAATAATCTATGTGGTCATTGTTGATACTTGTTATGACAGCAATCTTTGCAGGGATTTTTAGCATAGTTCCATCAGACTCATCAGCCTCGATCAGAAAAGTGTCACTCCCTCCAAGTTTGAAGTTGCTCTTATAGGAATTTAATATCCCTCCTACAGTTACAGTCGCATCAATGCCAGAATGATCAAAAATGGAAGCAATCATAGCGGTTGTTGTTGTCTTTCCGCTTGAACCTGAAACCGCTATCACATATTTACCTTTCATAATTTCAGCAAGTATGTCTGATCTATGCAAAACGGTTTTATTGTTATTTTTTGCCGCAATTAACTCCACATTATCAGATTCTATTGCAGAAGAATGTACAACTATTTGAGCTTGGCTTATATTATTAGGATTGTGACCAATAAAAACCTCTATACCTAGCTTTTGTAACTTATTTATATTGTCGTTTGATTGTGCATCACTGCCTTGAACTTTGCAATTGGAATTGTGAAGAATTTCAGCAATGGCACTCATTCCGATTCCACCTATACCAATAATATGTATTATTCCTTTTTGAGTTTTGTTAATATTTAGCAGTAGATGTTTACTCATTACTAAATTTATTATAGTATAATTTAAAATCCTCATAGTATCGAACCCTCTTACCGAATACAATGATAAAAAACCTAACCTTTCTATGTCTAATATTTGTTTTGATAAGTAGCTGCAGTTTTAGCAACAGGTTTAACTGCACTGCAGGTCATTATAAAATTGGCAGCAGCTACACAATAAATGGTATAACTTATTATCCAAAAAACTGTAAACACTATGAAGAGATAGGGATAGCATCGTGGTATGGAATAGAAGATCATGGCACACTTACAGCAAATGGTGAAGCGTTTAACCGTCACTTGATCTCTGCAGCGCATAAGACTTTGCCCCTACCCTGCTTTGTTCTTGTCACTAATTTAGAAAATGGAAGAAAGCTTGTTACAAGGGTTAACGATAGAGGACCATTTATTGAAGGTAGAATAATAGACTTATCAGAAAAAGCAGCTCAAGTCTTAGGATTTCATAAATCTGGGCTTGCAAAAGTAAAAGTCCAATACCTAAGAAAGATGTCAGAACAATTGATACAAAATACTCCCTATTACAGAAAGCAGTATGAAAAAGAAATACAGAAACGTCACCCAAAACAAGACAATGCAGAAAGTAAGGGATATGTTGCATTTTTTAAAAGTGCTCAGGCTGCTAAGTCAGCTGCATCAAAGCTTCGCAATCAAGGAATAAAAAATGTTAGATTGCTTTTTAAGAACGATCAATATTGCGTGAAAGTGAGTTATAGGTAGTGGTGAGTGCAGAATTTGAAAGATTTGGTTAATGTAAGGAACGCTGGCTAACTATTGTAAGTTAAAAATGTGATATAAAAAAGATATCAACAATTTATAGCTATACCACCGCGATATCTCTTAGCCGCTAACACGTAGCGGAATGACGAGCTTATCGTCACGCCACCGCTAACCGTCATACCGCGATTTATTCGCGGTATCTCAGCCGCTAACAAGTAGCGAAATGACAGCAATTCTACGTCATGCCGCCGCTAACCGTCATACCGCGATTCATTCGCGGTATCTCAGCCGCTAACAAGTAACGGGATGACGAGCTTATCGTCATGCCACCGCGAACCGTCATGCCGCGATTCATTCGCGGTATCTCAGCCGCTAACAAGTAGCAGAATGACAGCAATCCTACGTCATACCGTCACGGTATCTCTAGATCCCGCTAACAAGTAGCGGGATACTTGACCTTTACAGGGATGACAGTTGTCGTTTAGCTATAAATGTTAAGAAATTTACCAAATAAAAAAAAGGTAAAGAAAACCTAGGGCAGCTAGTATTCAAATTCTCCCTTGTCTATTTGACGTCTTTTACTGTCTTAAACACTTTATAAGCGCGTTTCGGCTTGTATAGGTAGAAACCTAAAAGTTTTATAAAGACATGAGGTGCACATAGTGCAAAAAATTAAGCATGATTTACGCCAAATACATTAAGTTTTTTGTCATTAATCCACCGCAGAGATTGCGAAGATAAACAAATAGCTTCAGTTTCATGATAAGAGGGCTGGCGGAGTTTGTCAAGTAAGTTTTTCGTTTCATCCAATGCGCTGCCAAAAGTTTGTTATGCAAGAATGCACTAGCCATTTCTCACAGATTCATTTAAACTTAATCAAGTAGGAGTATTATTAACGCGAAAAGAGTTTAATTAGAGATTTAAGTGATATGGCGCGTGAGGAAGATATAAACCAATTAGTAGAAAATGGATTTGATATTAACTCAAAAGATGCAAGTGGAATCACTCTCTTGCATAAGTTCACAAAAGAAGGCGATTTAGTTGGAGTAAAGTCATTACTAGAGCACGAAGCTGATTTCAATGTCGTAGACAACGAAAATAGAAACCCTCTGCATTACTCCATTATGCATGGACACAAGAAAGTTGCTAAACTTTTTGTTAACCAACTGACAATTAATTCCAAGGATAAAAATGGATTCACTCCACTGCACCTTGCTGCACTACAAGATGACACGGAATTAATAGATTTTTTGATAACAAAAGGCGCAAAAATTAATGAAAAAGATGCCAAAGAGGGCTATACTCCTCTTCATATAGCTTCACTATACGGTTCTAAAAAAAGCGTCCAAATTTTAATTGATAGCGGAGCAAATCTCGAATGTGAAGATAACAATTTTCGTACTCCTTTGTTTTTAACCATTTATCAATGCACCGCACATTATGACAGCAGAGCAGAAATTATAGAATATCTGATAAAGAAAGGTGCAAATATAGAAGCCAAAGATGCAGAAAATAACACTACGCTTTTCCTAGCAGTGTATAACAACAAAATGCAAATAGTAAAATTTATTGCAAAAAAACAGCAAGCAAGTAACGATAAAATTAAACTTAAAGAGTTTTTTTGCACAAAAAACAACCATGGTTTTGATGCGTTAGATTGCGCTATTGAGCATAATAATAGAAAAATGGTAACATTTCTTGTTTCAAAGGGAATAGAAGCAAACGATCAAGATTTTAATGGTAACGCTAGGCTGCATAAAGCTAGCCATAATGGTAACACTAAAACAGTTAAGCTCTTATTGAAGCTTAAGGTAAACGTTAATGCTGTTACTAAATGTAACAGAAGTCCCTTGCTACTCGCAGTTAAAAAAGGCCATACACAAATTGTGAAAATGTTATTGGAAGTTAGAGCCAATATGAACATTTGTGAGCAACAAGGTTTTGCACCTCTACATCTTGCTGTTCAAAAGGATTATTTTGATATAGCTCAGTTGTTAACAGAAAAAGGTGCAGACCTTAACATTAAGTGCAATAACGGTCATACCGCAATAGATATGTTCATTAGCAAGGCTCATAGCAAAAAAAACATCGAAGAAAATTACAAAAAATTTTGTAGATTTTTGATGCTTTATCTGAAAGAGCTACATAGTAAACACAAAGCCTGTTGTATACTTTCAACCCTAGCTCTAAGCTTCACAATTATAGGCTTACCATTTATTTTCAAGCCTATTATTAAATACAGAGAAAGAAGTAAAATATATAAAAAAATTAGGGCTATGCTGGTCTACATTTAAGTACAAGAAGAGTATACAAAAAATACATAGCCAAAGCTAATACACGACAATTATCTGCTCGATGAAAATGAGATTAAATACATTTTTAATATTTTTATAGAAATCTATTAGTATAGATTTTGTATGCTGTTCTAATGGCTATTTTTAAATGCTTAATACTCCTCTTCATTATTTCTTGCACACATCTACCTACCAAGCAATATCCTATTAACATAGACAATTATAAGCACGATTATCCGTTGCAACAATATAACACCTCTTTGGAGATTAATGAACCGGCAATACCAGAAATTATGCCTTTACCAATAGAGTTTCCCGATCTCACAATCAGTAATCAGCTTATTTCTATTAATGTTAGTGAAGAAGTATCAGTAAAGGATTTGCTGATTGAGATAGGAAAACTTTCTGACGTTAACTTGGATATGGACCCAAAAATATCAGGTAATATTATTTTAAAGCTAAAAGATAAGGATATAAACGAAGTAATTCAGAGTATAGCAAATAGCGCCAAACTGCGTTACTCAACAAGTAATGGTGTAATTAGAATTGAGCAGGACTTGCCATACGCACAAAATTATTACGTAGACTTCATCAATATTCAACATTCTGCTCAAAGCAGTTTCGTCATTAATAACAATATTACTAACAGTGATGGAAGTAACGTTGATAGGGACTATAACAATGTTATGAAGTCTCAATACAGTAGTGACTTATGGAATTCATTAGAAAAAGGCTTGAATGCAATAATGGATGTTAACGGGGTGGATGATGGCGAATTCCTTTCATCCAACAGAGAAGCTGGTGTTATTATTTTGAATGCTAGAAAAGATATCCACAAAGCTGTTGAAGAATATATTAATAAGGTTAAGAAGTTAGCGTCTTCTCAAGTAATGATAGAGGCAAAAATAGTTGAAGTTGTGCTAGATGACAAATACCTTTCTGTTATGAACTTAAATGACTTACAAGATGGAACTAAGTCTATAATAAATCAAGATAACTCCATTATTAACCTAGCAATGAACTTTGGTGCAAATGATCTAGGAGATTTAGTAAAAAATTTAGACAAATTTGGCACTTCAACTGTAATTTCAAGCCCCAGAGTACATGCTATAAATAATCAGCAAGCGATGATTTCATTTACTAAAAACCATATTTATTTTACCTCCGATGTACAAAAAGATACTAGAAACTCTAATCAGACCTTAATTACCAAGATGAATAGCGTCCCAATAGGTGTTGTGCTAATAATCCACCCAAGCATTAACATTGATACTAGTGAAATATTCATGGATATACATCCAACTTTATCAAGAATTAACGGCTACACTAAAGATCCAGATATAGAGTACGTCGCACAGCAGAGTAAAATGAAATTAAATAGCGACATTCCAATTGTTGAAATCAGAGAAATGAACTCTATGTTAAAAATTAAGAGCGGTGAAATTATGGTAATCGGCGGGCTTATAGAACATAGAGAAGATAAGCAAAGCTTATTGCATCAGAAATCAAAAAGGCTAGCGAATAATATTAGAACAGTAGAAACTGTCATTTTTTTAAAAGCAACAATCGTACCAACATTTGGTTTGTTAGATAGAAAAGATAAGAATTTATATATATATTAAATTATCACTAAAAATTAAATATCAAACCAACTTCAATATTGTGAGTAGATATGTCATCTGCAACAGGTATCGGAACGCTAAAGTAACGATAGCCGAGAAAGGTTTTGATTTCTGGGATTATTGAATAATCAACACCAAGTTTTATTTGATAAGCAAACCAAGGAACATTCAGTGGCATTGAATTTTGGGGTGACCCATTAATCCTTTTTAATCTAAAAACTGTTGGTCCTATACCAAGACCGATGTACGGAGCAAATTGTGTATCCTGAACGCTGGGATTATAATAGAAGTTTAACAAAAACGCAAATATACTTGCTGATTTATCAAATACCGGAGGAGAATTACTATCTTCAATATTGGCTATAGAATACGCGGCTTCAAAATCAATTTTACCATTTTCTCCAGCATAGTAACCTAAAGACATGCTGCTAAACCACTGGAAATCAATTTTACCATCAAATTGCTGTATACTTTTAATTTCATCTGCCACTATATTTTTTATTATAAAACCATAATGACTTTCAACTAAAGTTAGGACTCTCTCCCCTATTGCCTTTATACCCTTTACAAATATTTCTGAATTATCATGGTATACCTTACCACCGTTAGCGCTAACATAAAAATCAAGTTTTTTTGATTTTTCTTTTGTAGGCTCAGCTTGATCTGCAATACGTGACCACATATTTTTCTGATCAGCTAATTGGAGAATAGAAGGTTGTTCAATAGGACTATTTTCAGGTTCTTGATATTTTAAATCCTCTGTTAGTACTTCTTTTTCAGTAACCTCTTTAGAATGCATTACATCTTCATTATTGTCCGTTTCTAGTTTTAAGAGTTGTGTTCCAATAACTTGTTCAACGTGTACATAATTACCGATATAAGTAATAAAAAAATAGACACATGAAATTAAAATCAAAAATAAAGTAATAGATCTTTTAGTTATCACAAATGAACCCATAATTATCATTTATAGTATAACCATCATATCATATATTTCTTTAATGTACAAAAATTAAGAAAGAGTATTTCCAATTAAATAATTATTCTCTACGCCTGTAACATTAACTTTCACAATACTTTTAGCTTGCGCTCTTGATTCAAGCTTTATTAATGCAAAATTTTCTGCTCTACCGACATTATTTTGCTCAACCAGAACACTTTGCTTAGTGTTGATCAAGGATTGACAAAAACTGCTCATAATTTCTTTATTTACTTCTCTTAAATTTTTTACTCGTTCTTTACGCACATTCTCTGGTACTTGTGGCATTCGTGCAGCAGGTGTATTTTTCCGCTCTGAATATGGAAAAGCATGTAGGTAAACTATATTTGTTTTTTTCAGTAAATCAACTGTATCCTGAAACATTTCATCAGTTTCTGTTGGAAATCCAGCAATAATATCAGCGCCAAATGCTATATTAGGCCTCAAGCTCTTCATTTTATGACAAAATTCTATCACTTGTTCTCTGTTGTGACGACGCTTCATTCTCTTTAGTATTAAATTATTACCAGATTGTAGACTCAAATGTAAATGAGGCATAAGTCTTAACTCATTAGCTATTAAATCCATTAATTCGTCGTCAACTTCAGCAACATCGATAGAGGAAAGTCTTAGCCTCTTCAACTCTGGTATATCCTTTAAAACTCTCCTAATCATTGAACCAAGTGATGGCTTACCCAACAAATCTGTACCAAAGTCAGTAATATCAACCCCTGTAAACACTACTTCTTGATATCTATTTTCTACAAAGATCCTGATTTGCTCTATAATACTGTTTATTGGCACAGATCGATTATTCCCTCTTGCCTCAGTAATTGAACAAAATGTGCAGCTATGATTACAACCATTTTGAATTTCAATAAATGCCCTTGACTTATCTTCAAATTCATTAATTAGAACAGGTTCTACTTGGTTATCACTGACCAAGATTTTATCGTCATTTAGTAAGTAATTTTCAGCTTTTAGCTTATCTTGATTACCGAGCACTTTACTTACACCAGGAATGCTACTGTAAACTTCTGGATCCAACTGAACAGCACAACCAACTACGATAATTTCTTTATTTGGATCATTTTTGTAAATCTTACGTATCTTTTGCTTTACCTGACGTTCTGCTTCGTTTGTCACTGCACAGCTATGCACCACAACAACATTTTCTCTCTTTGCTTTTTTTAATGCTTCTTTGATTAACTCGCTCTCGTAAAAATTTAGACGACAACCAAATGTTATCACTTCATTCATGTTAGTATTTTTTGCTTTAATAGACCTAAATTATATCAAATATCCAAGCAAAGTCTCTTGCATGACTATTTTTTTGTAAATAAATGCTATGCAAGCAGCAGACACTGGGATCTCAACGATTTTCACTCAGATACAGTATCACTCCTTTGCTTATTATAGTCTTTTGACCTTTTTAAGATACAATCCGGATTGGATACTGAGTTGGTGAGTATAAAAGTATAGCTTCTACGTCATACCGCTGCGGTATCTCTTAGCCGCTAACAAGTAGCGGGATGACGATTATCGGTGAATCTAAGTTACCTTAGCTACATTTCTAGCTGTAACTATAAATGTATGGATTTTTTATCGTGCCATGTTATAATCAACGTCTTGCTAAAAATTAAATATTGATGAATGGACTAAGAAAGTTAAGTATTACACAAATGCATGACGGGCTCAAAAAAAAGAGTTTTTCTGCCGTTGAACTCGTAGAGGCGCACATCAGCGCGGTTGAAAATGAGAAATTAAATGCATTTATAACAAAAACCCCAGAGATAGCAATGAAAGCTGCTAAAGCTGCAGATGAACATTTCTCTAGGCAAAAGGATGATTTAATCTCGCCGCTCATGGGTGTACCAGTTGGCATCAAAGATCTATTCTGTACAAAAGGAATAAAAACAACAGCATGCTCAAAAATGCTGGAAAATTTCGTTCCGACTTACGAATCTACGGTGTCTGACTTGCTTTTAAAAAGTGGAGCAGCCATGCTCGGTAAGCTTAATATGGATGAATTTGCTATGGGCTCTGCGAACACAAATAGCTATTTTGGCCCTGTTGAAAATGTGTGGATTAGAAAAAGTGATGGGGAAAAAGTTGTTCCTGGTGGATCATCTGGTGGATCTGCAGCATCGGTTGCTGGATTTTTATGCGCTGGAGCGTTAGGGAGCGACACCGGTGGATCTGTACGCCAACCAGCAGCTTATTGTGGAGTAGTTGGAATAAAGCCAACTTATGGAAGATGCTCGCGTTTTGGTATGATTGCATTTGCGAGTTCTCTGGATCAAGCAGGAGTCATTACTCGTTCTGTCTCTGATTCAGCATTAATGCTGGAAGCAATTTGTGGCTATGATACAAAAGATTCAATATCGAGCGAAAAGCCAGTGCCTAAATTTTCTAGCTTTATAAATGGTGATGTCAAGGGTAAGTGTATTGGTATACCAAAAGAATATAGGATGGATGGAATTTCAGAGGAAATAGTTCATAATTGGAAAAGAGTTGCTTCCTATTTAAAAGAAAATGGCGCTGAAGTTGTTGACATTACTCTGCCACATACTAAATATGCAATACCAGTCTATTATTTAATCTGTTCTGCTGAAACTTCATCCAATCTTGCTTGTTACGATGGTGTGCGTTATGGATTAAGGGTTGATGCTGATACCCTTGAAGAAATGTATTCACTAACAAGAGCAGAAGGTTTTGGTAAAGAGGTGAAAAGAAGAATTTTAATTGGCGCTTATGCGCTTTCTTCAGGTCATTATAATGAATATTACGAAAAAGCGCAGTGCATTAGGGCATTAATCAGAAATGATTTTATAAAAGCGTTTGAAAAAATAGATTACATACTTGTGCCATCTGCTCCAACAGAAGCTTTTGGCTTAAATGAAAAGCCAGATCCGTTAATTATGTGCATCAATGATGTGTTTACTGTGCCGGCAAGTCTGGCAGGATTGCCTGCTATTTCTGTTCCTGTTGGGCTCTCCAATGAGGGTTTACCACTTGCCTTGCAAGTGATTGGAAATTATTATGATGAAGCTGGAATATTAAATGTGGCAAGTGTGATAGAGCAAAATTGCGGCAGAATAATTAGACCTCTTGCATAATCTATTTTTTGATAGTAATTTTTGCATTAAAATTTGCTTACGCTCCTCAACGTACTCTATGGTTCCATTTTTAGATGAATAGCAAAAACAGGGTATATTAATCTGTTTACAAAATTTTCGTGTAACAGTTCACACTTAATTAAACAGACTGAATTCTGTAATTTTGGGATGTTGAAAAATTTACCTCACGTTGTCATTCCAGCGCATAACGCTGAAATCCAGATTTATAGAAACGAAAAAACTTGCTTGACACATTTTGCCAACCCCCTTATTATGATGTGTAGTACAATGATACAAATTAAGAATTCCCCCATCCTGTGCTGGTTCTTCGATCTGAAATCCTACTTCTACCTGATCACAACCAATGTTAATTTGTCCTATTAATGCTTTAATAATGCCGCGCTTAGTTTGCCAATCTAGCTGTTCCAGGTTCGATTTTACACTAGAATAAAAATTCTTTATGCTATTTATAATAAGACTTATTCCTTTTTCTACTGCCTTCTGATCAACTACCTTTTTTTTCTCTTCTTCTATCCCTTGTAAGCGTTCTTTCATTTTTCTCATTGTCTGTTTAAATTCTTCTTCGCTTATATATCCTTTCTCTCCTGCATTTTCTTGACTATAATAATCTTCCATTAATTTTTCGATACCTTCTTTTATTTGATTTTCTCTTCTTGCAAACTTTTTCTCTGATGATTCATCATTTTTATTTTCTAATACTCTACGTTGGTATTCCTTTTTTATCATCTCTGGGTTTTTTAGTACATCTTTCACCTTTTCCCATACTGACCTTACCCAGAAAAAGTGGAGAGAAAGAAAGGAGTTTTTTCGGGTAAAATAAAATTTTGGAGGATTAGAAATGGCAAGAGAATATACGGCAGAATTTAAATTGGAATCTGTTAAGCTGGCAAATGAACAAAGAAAGGTAGGTCAACCAGTTGCAAAAGTAGCAAGAGATCTAGGAATAAGGGATAGTGTATTAGGAAAATGGATGAAGAAATATAACGAAAAAAGTCAGCGGCAAATGCATTTCCAGATGTAGCACCTTATGACAAAGAGAGATTTGATTTACAGAAAGAGTTAGCAAAAGTAACAAGAGAAAGAGACATTTTAAAAAAAGCCCTGGCCAGTCAAAAAGAGTAAAATATTTTTTCATAAAAGAGCATAGTAAACACTATAAAGTGCAGGAATTATGTAGGGTTTTCTGCTAGTGGCTACTATAAGTGGACTACAAGGAAAATAAGCAGTAGAGAATCAGCAAATAAAGAGTTATTAGCAGATATTCAAAAAATATATCAAGCTTCTAAATGTAGATATGGAGCTCCTAAAATTCATGCTGAATTAAAGGCTTTGGGTAAAAGTTGCAACTTAAAAACAGTGCAAAGTATTATGCAGAAAAATGGTATTCAGGCTATATTGAGAAGAAAATTTAAAATTAAGAAACAACAAACGGACAGTAGCTCCCAATATATTAGACCAAAACTTTATTGTCGATCAACCAAATAAAGTATGGGATTACTTATATAAAAACCAAAGAAGGATGGCTATATTTGGCAACAATAATCGATCTATATTCACGCATGGTAGTTAATGAGCAGTTCAATAAATAAACAATTGGTTATGGACTCTTTATTAATGGCCGTTAACAAGCGTAAACCTGCCAAAAATCTACTATTACATAGTGATCAAGGTTCACAATATACTTCGCAAGGTTATCAATATCTCTTATCCATAAAAAACATAGATGAGTCATAAAGGTTGTTGTTACGACAATTCTGTTGTGGAAAGCTTCTTTAGCTCATTGAAAAGAGAAATACTTATTGATACTTCACAACACTCTGCTCAACAAACTAGAACTGCAATATTTGAATACATAGAAATTTTTTATAACAAACAACGTCACTATTAACTATTGCATTCCTGAGCATTTTGATTCATCATTCTCTTTGTGAAAAACATTCCAAACTTTCTCTCCACTTTTTCTGGGTAAGGTCAGTTTCCATTTGGTTCAAACTCGGATACAATTTCCCCAGAGCTGGGTAATCTCATACCAGAACCATCTGCTGCAATAAGTCTATAGCCTCTCCAACTCAGGTTCATCCTGATAGGCTGTTTGGATGCTTAAATTCTTGAAAGCCTGTATGGCAAATCTTATACCTTGCTTTAGAAAAAGCTTGCTTTGAGGGTACATGTCAATGGCTCCATAAGTTCACATTCTATTCCCAAACTTTTTTTAACTAACTTTAAAATCATAGAAAATACTGTCGAAAAAGGAAGTTTTCTTGTTCGTGTAAAACTCAACACAATGGATTTTCTGAAAAGTTTTCGAGTATATTGCATTTTTAATTTGTAAGATAAGATCTTTTCCTTTTTGCATGCCTCACCTAAAAAAGACACATTTTAAACTTTTTTGTTGCAATAAAATAGAAACAAAAGTGCTGTCCCTTGGACTCTTTGGATAATTTAATGATAAAAAATTTGGAGAGAAATTTTATACACTATCGCTGATATTTTTCCTTAAGTTGACGCCATTGCCTGAACGGATACATGACAAATCTATCGTTTATCAAACCGTCGGTAAGCCTAAAGCTATAGCCATTAAGCACGATAAAGAAAATCATTCATAATCGCTATAGCAACTAGTGTAGACACTTGACGTTCCTTGTGATTTGATAAATAGAGGTTTTTATCTGACTTCACAACAAGGGCTTCTGGATGACTTTGAAAGTGAACATTACCATGCTTATCTTCAATAGCCTCTATTACCCCCTCACTGGAAAATGCTGCAACTTTATATCCAAGTGACTCCAATTTTCTTCTATTTTCTGGTGTATTACTTACTGCTCCTGAATGAGCATCTGGAAAATATGTTGAAAACCAACCATTTTCATCAGGTATTAGGAATTTAGCTACTACTTCTGCTAAACGACTATTTGGAACAATCTTTATCTGTTGTAAAGGCACATCTTCCTGCTTTGGATTAAGCGCTGACATTAAATGGGTCTTTTGCTGTCTTTCATAACCCGCTACTTCAATTCCTTTTGCACGCATAATGTCTTGTAACCCACCACATATGCCAAGTAAATGAATTGCAGGATTGTCATCTACTATTTTTACAATTGCTTTAGTAGCAAGATCGTTGTAAAAATCAGCAATGCGAGTTTTTGGCTGATGAAGATCATTTAGAATAAATATTCTATTTATCTTTTGCTCTTTAATGAATCGTGCAACTTCAATTTTTATTCGGTCTAGTGCTAGCGCCAACACTTCATCTTGTTTTGCAAAGATAAGCGACTTTTCTTGGATTCCTGTTAGGTTAATTATTTTATTGTAATCAATGAGTACGGTTTTAACTCCAAAATTATTGAATATCTCATAAATTTGAGATACCTCACGCCCAAATGCTCCTTCCTTTTTCAACAAACCAACAACTATGTCATTATTTACTGTATTTTCTGCTGTCAAGACAGTTGACGCTGGTTCTTCTTTTCTGGTTACATGTTGAGATGCCGGTTTTTCACTAACGCCAGCATAAGTAATATTGCTTAATAATAGAACTATAATTAATAAGATATTAAATATTCTGCTATAATATCTATACATATAGTTTACCCTCTCAACACTTATATCAATATCATAACATATTATAGAACGTTTTACAACAAAAAGGTAAATTTGGTAAGAAAGAGAAGGTGGCCTGAGCAGGAATCGAACCAGCGACACAAGGATTTTCAGTCCTTTGCTCTACCAACTGAGCTATCAGGCCAACTGTATACTTTTATTTTTAGATAAAAAATGTTATTATGTCTATCAAAAGTTTTTAAAGTAGTTTATAAAAATAAAGGATGAACATTAATGACAAAATAGGAATCTACCCTGGCACATTTGATCCTATAACTTTTGGGCATATTGACATAATCAAAAGAGCGTGTAAACTAGTCGATAAATTAATAATAGGAGTTGCAGAAAACGTTAATAAGCATACTGCCTTTGACACAAAGCTACGCACAAGCATGGCTGAAAATGAAATCAAAGGACTAGGAATTGATGCAGATGTTATATCTTTTAATGGGTTGCTAGTGAAGTTTGCCAAAGAGCAGAATGCTTCTGTTATTATTAGAGGATTAAGAGCAGTGTCGGATTTTGATTACGAGTTTCAAATGAGTTGGGTAAATTATAAACTTCTTCCTGAAATCGAAACCATATTTCTTCCCGCTTCTGAAGATACTCAATTTATCTCATCAAGCTTTGTAAAGGAAATAGCAAGATTAGGAGAAGATGTTAGCAAATTTGTATCAAAAGGTGTTCAAAACGAATTGATTAACCTGAATAGGATAAAAAATGGAGAATAGTGCTTGTTGTTTTTTATTTCTGAATGGGTATATTCAATATATAAAATGTTATAAGCTAAAGGAGCAGCATGTCAAAAGTGAGGGTTAATAATAGAAAAGTTTGTTGTCATGGTGATGAGAATGATGAGGGTTCCGGCCATCCATTAATATATTTAGATATGGGAGAAGAAGAGGAAATAGCCTGCCCTTATTGTGAAAAGACGTTTGTCCATGACTGCACTGTAGAAGCGGTTGGGGAGCTGACTAGGGATGAGCTCTAATGGCACTTCTGCAGACTTAGCTTATGTAAATAGCAATAAGAGGGGCAGTAAAAATGAAACTGTCCATACGGTCGAGCACTCCCCCATGGCCAGGTATCATATTTCCACTATCTTTAACACCGTAAGCTCTTTTAACAAGCGACTCAGTGAAATCGCCAAGTTGCGCTAGAATAGCAATTCCAAGGCCAATGATTGGAGAATAAAAAATTGAAAATAGACCAAAAAATATTGATCCAAAAATTGTGCATACTACTCCAGCTAAAATCGCACCAAGAAGTCCTGTCCAAGTTTTTCCAGGGCTAAGAATTGGGCAAATTTTAGCTCCACCAAAATTCTTGCCAAATAGGTAGGCAGTAACGTCAATTCCCCAAATGGTTAAGACGAACCATACTAATGCGTATTTTCCCTGTGGTAGATTATATAAATATATTAATGAGGCGCTTGGTAGTGCAATCAATAATAATGCAAAAACGTATAAAATTTTATTTCCTTGGGTTAGATTATACCATTCAAAAGAAGATAAAACTGCTATTGAAAAAATCAATAGGTAAAACGATAAATCACTAAAATATGTAGCAAAGGAAAATATGAATAATATTACTATTGAGGACAACATTCTCATTATAAAATTATTATCTACCATATTTTTTCTCTCTTTTTGTATAATCTTCTAATGCTTTACTCAAATCTTGACAAGAAAAATCAGGCCATAAAGTATCACAAAAATACAATTCAGCATAAGCTGCTTGCCATAATAAAAAGTTGCTTAACCTTTTTTCGCCGCCAGTGCGAATTAATAAATCCAATTTTGGCAAATCTTTAGTATACAGAAATTTTTCAAATTCCTCTTCTGATACATAAGCAATATTTTCTTTTATAATACTGCTTATAGCTTGTGTAATTTCTTGCTTTGCTCCGTAACTGACTGCCACAGTGAGTAATAAACCATCGTTCTTATGTGTCATTTCTTCTGCTTTTTTAATTTGATCCAATATTTTACTGGATAACAGACTTAAATTGCCAATAAAATTCAACTTAATGTTACAGTTGCAAATGAAATTGACTTTATCTTCATTAGTTAAAACGGAGTAAAATAAATCAAATAGACAGTCAGTTTCGTTTTTGGGTCTAAGCCAATTCTCCATAGAGAATGCATACAAAGTTAAGTAGGGTATGGTTAGGTCCGTACAATACTTGGCAATATCGTATGCAACTTCACTGCCCTTTTTATAACCATCAATTTTTACTCTTCCTTGATTGTTTGCCCATCTACCATTACCATCCATAATAATTGCTAAATGTTTCGGTAAAGATTCTTGATTCAACATTTAAATTTAACCTAATTTTGACTTGAGTGAAATTTTTTGGATTTCAATGGACACCTGGAAGGTGTCAGCTACTTGCATGACAGGAAGAGAGTTACTGTAGTGACACCAATAGTTGATACTTGAATGCAAAATTGGTGTCATCCCAGTGCTCCGACACTGGGATCCAGGAAATTTGATTTCAAACAAGTGCATCAGATAGTTGTATAGTAAAGACTGGATTCCAGTGTCAAGCACTGGAATGACATCATTTGCTATGTAAGCTTTCTCCATATCATTTAGTGATTCAGTATATCCTTTTCTTTGATGGACAATTCACCATCAATTTTTTTTATATTATTATCAGTAATATTTTGTATTTCCTTTTTAGCACCATGAAAATCATCTTCTGAGATTTCTTTATTTTCCTTCATTTTTTCTGTTTCTTCCATAATATCTCTACGTATATTTCTAATGGCAATCCGTGCATTTTCAGCAAACTGATGCAATAATTTCACTAATTTTTCACGGGTTTCTTGTGTTAAGTCCGGAAGAGCTATACGTATGGTATTGCCCTCAACAACAGGATTTAAATTCAAGTTGGCATTTAATATAGCATTTTTCACTTCACCGACAACATTAATATCCCAAATTTTAATTGATAGAGTTTTGTTATCTATAACCGAAACACCTGCAACCTGATTTAACTTTTGATGTCCACCATAGATATTTACAACTATACCATCAAGCAACGATGCGCTAGCTCTACCAGTGCGTACGCCTTTAATATCATCATGAAAGGACTGAATAGTTTTTAGCATTCTTTCTTTTGTTTTAGCTTTTATTTCATTTAACATAAATTACCTAATGTTTACAATCTGAAACTATAGTATAAGTACCTTGACCCTTAATAATATTGACTATTTTTTCTCCCTTCAAAGAAAAAACTATAATTGGAATAGAATTCTCACGAGCAAGTGAAATTGCTGATGCATCCATAACTTTTAAATCACGAGTCAATAAATCCGTGTAAGAAAGCCTATCATACATTACAGCATCCTCATTTTTTTTCGGATCAGCGGAGTATACACCATTTACTTGCGTACCCTTTAGAATAACATCACAATTCATTTCAACAGCACGTAAGGCTGCAGCTGTATCTGTAGTAAAAAATGGGTTGCCTGTGCCTGCTGCAAAAATTACCACTCTACCTTTTTCTAAATGACGAATAGCTTTCCTTCTTATGTAAGGTTCACATACAGTGGCCATGGGTATTGCAGATAATACCCTAGAAGCTATTAAATTTTTTTCTAAAAAGTTTTGTAAAATTAAAGCATTGATTATAGTTGCAAGCATTCCAATATAATCACTACTTGCTCTTTCACAGCCACTTAAAGACGCAGATGTGCCACGAAAGATATTACCACCACCAACAACAATACATACCTGAACTCCAAGCCTGTTAATATCAGCTATATCTTTGCACAATTGGCTTATTATTCCCATATCATAGCCAAAAGACTGTGACCCCATTAAAGCTTCACCAGAAATTTTAAATAACACTCTGGAATATTTTATTTCGCTTTTTTCATTTATTGAGGGAAACATTTTTTACCATTTAGTTTGCACCACCCAAAACAAGTAACTTGTAATTAGATAATTTAATAGCACTCATCTCGCTTGATTTTATAAAATCAGAAACCTTCATTTTATCATCCTTTATGAACTTTTGTTCTAGTAAAACAACTTCTTCATAGTACTTAGCCATTCGTCCATCTACTATTTTTTTTGCTACTTCTTCAGGTTTATTTAAGCCCCTCACTTGCTCTTCAATTATAGAACGTTCATTTTTCAACTTCATTTGATCTAAATCATCTATAGACAAAGCTTCAGGCTTCATAGCAACTACATGCATAGCTATTTGTTTCCCAATCTCTTGTAGCTTCGCCTTATCACCAGATGATTGCAATTCAATTAAAGCACCAATCTTACCTAAGCCACACACATCACCATGTACGTAGCCAGCAATAACTCCATCCTTAGCTTCTAAGTAACAAAGCTTGCTTAACTCTAGCTTCTCACCAAGAACTGATGTACCATTCATAATAGCTTCCTGCACTGTGCCAATGCTTTCATACTTGGCATTTTTTAACTCATCAACGCTAGTACAGCGTTCTTGATGAGCAATTGATGCTAAATTTGAAACTAACTCTATAAATTTCTCATTCCTTGCAACAAAATCGGTTTCGCAATTGAGTTCAATCAATACACCACAATTTTCAGTCAAACACATAGCAACGAGCCCATCTGAAGCTACTCTATCAGATTTTTTGTCAGCTTTAGCAAGACCTATTGTACGTAACTTATCAACGGCTTTCTTGATTTCACCATCACATTCTTCCAATGCTTTTTTACAGTCACTTAAGCCAAGCCCTGTTCTATCACGTAATTCTCTTATATCATCTGGATTAATCTTCATTTGTTACTACCTCCCTTTCTTCTTCTTTGTAAACTTTACTACGTCTCCTTTTAGTTTGCACAATACCATCTTCTTTTTCTTGAATAAACTCATCACCCCTTATATCATCAATCTTAACTCCAGATTTTGCTAGACTAGACTCTATTCCAGCTAATATAGAGTCGGTAACTAATTTACAATAGAGCTCTATTGATTTTCTTGAGTCATCATTTCCAGGTATTAGATAAGTAATACCATCTGGATCAGAATTAGTATCAAGTATTGCAACTATTGGAATTCCTAACTTCTTAGCCTCCTTAACCGCTATATGCTCTTTATTAGTATCAATGATGAATAAGATATCAGGAATTGCTCCCATTTCTCTAATACCGCCAAGCGCCTTATCAAGCTTTTGCTTTTTCTTTTCAATGTTTCCCAATTCTTTCTTTGTTAAAATGCTATCCTCGTCATTTAATATTTTCTCATATTGCATCAAGGTTTTTATCGAAGAAGAAACAGTGCCCCAATTAGTAAGCATACCACCAAGCCAACGATGATTCACATAATATTGACCACAACGAATCGCTTCACTTGCAATAATATCAAAAGCTTGAAACTTTGTACCAACAAATAGAATGCGACCACCTTGAAATGCAACGTCATATAAAGCCTTCATGGCCACCTGTAGCAATGGTAGTGTTTTTCGCAAATCAATTATATGTATACGATTTTCTTGATGCACTCCATATATGTATGGAGCCATTTTTGCGTTCCAGCGACTAATTTTGTGACCAAAATGTACACCAGATTCAGCTAAATCACGCACAGTGACTTTAGGCAAATTTGTCATATATCATTCCTCCAAATAGTTTACCTTCCATGGCATAACCCTAATGGGACTACTTGTACAAGCCATGTGTGAAATTAAATTATTTACATAGTAATAGAAAAGACAGCAAAGCGCAAACAAAAAATATTGACAAAGGGCAACATGTTTATTAGCTTTAAAGTTGAAGCCCGAAAACGCTAAAAAGAAATATAGGGGGGTGTAGCTCAGTTGGTTAGAGCGCATGCCTGTCACGCATGAGGTCGTGAGTTCAAGTCTCATCACTCCCGCCATATTAGTTTTAGCATAACTTAGAATTCGCAGTATTATTGACGGTATTGAGAAACGCCTTCACCAAACTTGACATGGCATGGTATTGTAATTAATACTTAAATAGGTTTGTTTTTATCATTAACAATTAGGATTAAATATGCTCATTTCTGAAGTTTTTGCAGCAGATGCAACTAGCAATACATCAAGTATCGGCGCATCTTTTGCTAGTTTTACTCCATTGATTTTAATATTTGTGGTATTTTATTTTCTCATTATTCGCCCGCAACAAAAAAAACTAAAAGAACATAGAAAGATGATAGATCAAATAAAACGTGGTGATACAGTCATTACTTCTGGTGGAATAATAGGTGAAGTTAATAAAGTTGATGAGGCAAATGCACAATTTATAATAGAAATAGCACCAAAAGTTGAGATAAAAGTTCTAAAGTCCGCTATATCTGAGGTTTTAAGCAAAGAAACTCAAAAAGTAGCAGCTAAACCAATTAAAAAGGTAAAATCGAAAGAATGATAAAAAGAATATAAATCAACCAGTAATAAAGGCAAAAATGCTTAACATGTTTAGAAAAAAGTTTGTTTGGTGATCCATTTGTGTGCGGAATATTTGGTGTAGTAAGTAGCGGTGATTCAGTAATACCAACCTTACTAACTGGGTTACAAAAATTGGAATATAGGGGATATGATTCCTCAGGTATAGCAATCATAAATAACGAAGGTAAGATAGAAGTCAAAAAATCAGAAGGTAAAGTCGAAAGGTTATGTGAAGTTGTTGATGACAGCAATATGTCTCACAGTACAGTTGGTATAGCACATACTCGCTGGGCTACACATGGAGTCCCAGGCCTTAAAAATGCTCACCCCATTCGTACAAATAACGTTGTTGTTGCTCATAACGGCATAATTGAGAATTACAGTCTGCTAAAAAAGGGCCTAGAAGAAAGGGGCATGTCATTCCATACTGACACTGACACAGAGATCATACCAAACATGCTAACCTTATATCTCGATGAAGGATTGTCGCCAGTTGATTCTCTATTTAAGTGTTTAAACAACCTACACGGCTCATTTGCCTTGGTCTTATTATTTGCAGAATATCCAGACGCCTTATTTGTTGCGAAGAGAAATTTGCCTTTAGCAATAGGCTATAGCTGTAACACAGTGTTTGCTGCATCTGACTCTAATGCTTTAAGTGCATTTGTGGAAAAAATATCGCATTTGGAAGATGATGACATTGCAGTGATAAAATCTAGTGGAGTTAGTATATACAACAATGGTACACAAGTTAAACGCAGTATAGAAAATAGTAGTCCAAGTGATTTTCTAATTAGCAAAAATGGTTACCCTAGCTTCATGTTAAAAGAGATTTTTGAGCAACCGCGTGCATTAAACAAAACAATAAATCAATTTTACAAGCAATATAAAGAGGTAATATTTGCTAACAAAAAATTGTTTTCTGAGCTGAGTTACATTACTATAGTTGGATGCGGGTCATCTTATTTTGCTGGGATAATAGCAAAGTATTGGCTGGAAAATGTCGCTCAAGTTCGAGTATATCTAGAAATCTCATCAGAATTTAGGTATAGCAACGTCAAGCTGGAAGAAGGCAGCATTGGGTTATTTATCTCTCAATCTGGCGAAACTGCAGATACCATAGAAGCGCTGCGTTATGCGAAATCACAGAAGCAAACAATCATAAGTATAACTAATACATTTAGCAGCAGCATTGAAAAGATCTCAGATATTGTGTTACATACTCTTGCTGGGCAAGAAATTGGTGTTGCTTCAACAAAAACCTTTTCTGCGCAACTTGCAACTTTAGCATGCTTTGCCGCGGAGCTTGGAAAAATAAAAGGTATACTGGGTGGAGAGAGAATAAAACAGCTAAGCAACGCTATTAACTCTATTCCCAAGTATGTTGAGCATGTTTTAAATGTGATGAAAATACAACATATATCAGGCAGCATATTAGAACACAATAACGTTATTTTAATTGGCAGAGGAAGTTCATACGGAGTTGCAATGGAAGGCGCATTGAAAATAAAAGAGCTTTCATACATCAATACCATTGGTATTGCAGCGGGAGAAATGAAGCATGGTTCTATTGCTTTAATAGACTCTACTGTGCTTGTTATAGCAATTATCCCTTATGATGATTTATTCTTTAAAACGCTATCTAATATACAAGAGATTATTGCAAGAAAAGGCAAAGTAATTGCCTTCAGTGATAAACAAGGAGCGCCATTCCTAAGGGGAGTTTGCGCAGATGTGGTGCAACTTCCAGACACTGATAATTTTATCTCTCCAATCATCTACAGTGTTGCTATGCAATTCCTTGCTTACTTTACTGCAGCAAAAAAAGGGTTAGATGCAGATTGTCCAAGAAATTTAGCTAAGTCTGTCACGGTTGAGTAGTCCATTTAAAGTTAAAGCTAAACTTCTAATTAAGGTAACCAGACTGCATTCTGTGATTTTTAGCAAAACACGATACACAATCGTCATTCCGCTACTAGTTAGCGGAATCTATGCCGAGATACCGCGAATGAATCGCGGTATGACGGTTCGCGGTGGTATGACGGTTAAGTAATTCGTCATCCCGCTGCTTGTTAGCGGGATCTAGAGATACCGCGGCGGTATGACGGTTCGCGGCGGCATAGCTATCTTCAAAAATATGGTTGAATAATTGTTAATAATAGTGTATAATTATTAATATTTTTAAGCACTTTGGCTATGGCTTTATCTAAGTTTCTCGACCCTAAGCTGGATTTGACCTTCAAAAAAATATTTGGCACTGAAAAAAATAAGAATATTCTCATACATTTTTTGAATGATATTTTAGGGTTTACTGAGATAAATACTATACAAGAAGTGGAATTCCTCAGTACTATAATGGATCCTGAAATTGCATCTGATAAACAAAGTATAGTTGATGTTCTTTGCAGGGATTCTAGTGGGGCCAGGTATGTGATTGAAATGCAGCTTACTCGCGATAAAGGTTTCGAAAAACGAGCTCAACTGTATGCTGCTAAGGCTTACTCAAGACAATTAGATAAATCTGGCAACTACATTGATTTAAAGAAAATCTTCTTTATTGCTATATCAAATTGTAACTTACTTCCTGAAGAAGTTGATTATATATCCAGCCACACTATAAGAGATGAGAAAACCAATGAGCATGACTTAAAAGATTTTCAATTTGTATTTATTGAACTACCTAAATTTCCTAAGAATAAGGAAGAACAGCTAGAAAGCATAGTGGATCGTTGGTTATTTTTCTTCAAATATGCAGATGAAACTACGGAAGAAGACTTAAGGAAAATAGCAGAAAAAGCACCGATAATAAAGTTAGCCTACGATGAATTAGACAGGTTTAGCTGGAATGAAAAAGATTTAGTAGCTTACGAGGAAAGAATAATGGATCTACGCAAAGAAGAAGCCATTCTTGAATACAGACTTGATCTTGCTACTGAAAAAGGCATCCAAATTGGCGAAGAAAGAGGCATCAAAATCGGTAAAGAGGAAGGCAAAATTGAAGGGAAAATTGAAGTCGCAAAAGCAATGCTGGCTAATAATGTTGATGTTAACACTATTGTCAAATTTACTGGCCTTTCTATTAGTGAGATTGAAGAATTAAGTGTGAACAATTACTAATTAAGAACTTTAATTATCAATCATAAGTCACTGAATTTCGTTAGTAAATTTGTTGCCATTATCCATATTGCACAATTGTATATAAGATATAGTATAACAATAGTGTCCGTTCAGCTAATACCAATTCCCACTGCACAACAAACGGATAGGCAACAATGGAAAAAAAGCCATACTATTGCCTTTCTTTCTCACTCCACAATTAAATAACTCTGCAATATCGCTTATTTGATTCACTAATAATGAGAATTGGTATAACTTTGCTATTTTTCTCTCTAGATTCTTGCAAAGTTCTACAAGATTAACCACATTACCTCACGTTTTCTCTATGATTATTTTTTTAGATTACTTGTCTACCTTATTTGCCGTTCTCCTGAACGAATATACATAAGCTATAAAAACTATCTAATAGCTACCCAAAACCCTTATTTCCCACTCAAGTTCAACATTAAATTTATCCTTTACTGCATCTTTTACTTTGTTGCCAAGGTTTTCCAAGTCAGATGCAGTTGCATTATCGTAATTGAGCAAGAAGTTACAATGTTTCTTAGAGATTCTAGCTCCACCAATATTTAACCCTAGGCAGCCAGATTTATCAATTAACTCCCATGCTCGGTAGTTTTTTGGATTTTTGAATATGCACCCAGCAGTTTTTCCTCTTATTGGCTGGCTTTTATTTTTCCTCTCAATAACTTCCTTTAACCTTTGCAGTATAAGCTCATACTCTGAGTTTACTCCTTTAAACTCAGCTTCAACAAAAATCCAATTTCCTTTTAGGCTATGTCCACGGTAAAAATACCCCATTTCTTCGCTGGAGAACTCATATAGGTTTCCATCCTCTAGATTCACTGCTTTTATGGATTGTACAACGCTTGCGATGTCACTACCATACGCACCTGCATTCATTTCTATTCCGCCACCAACTGTTCCTGGAATTCCAACTAGAAACTCAAGTCCACTAATTTGTTGCTCTCCTGCAAAGTAAGCAAGGTTCCTGAGCAGCGCAGCACCACCTGCAACAATGGAGTTGTTACCTTTATTTTTTATATATGAAAATTCCTTACCCAATTTTACTATTATTCCTCGAATGCCACTATCCCGCACTATTATGTTGGATGTTGCACCGATAACGTTGATTGGCAACTCAGTGTTTTTAATCAAGCATGTTAAATCTTCAATATCACGTGGTTTAAATAATATATCAGCTCGTCCACCGACATTTAACCACGTTGCTTTAGACATTAAGATGTCATAACGATAGACTCCACGTACTTTAGGTAAGCTTATAAGCATTTTGATTTCAACTCTAACCCTGCATCCATACCCATTTTCTCCGCATCTTCTATAAATGAAGTGCGCTCAGTGAAGTATATATTTTTTTCATCTGCCAACATACAACGAAGATGTAGCATATTTTCGCTCACATATTCAGCCAAAGCTGCAAGTGGTGTAAAACATGAACCATTCACTGTCTTCATAAAACTGCGCTCTGATTTCACTCTTATAAAAGACATATTATTATTAATTTTCTCTAAAAGATCGATAATTTTTACATCATTCCTTCTACATTGAATACAAATCGCTCCCTGTCCCACTGCACTTAACATAACTTTTGGTGGCAATACCTCTGTAATTAAGTGATGTTTTTCTAATCTTATGAGCCCTGCTTCAGCTAAAATTATTCCATCAAAACTTTGATTTTGCAATCTAGTTGTTACATTTCCACGTAACGGTACTATATTTAAATCTGGTCTAAAATTTAGTAACTGAACTTTTCTTCTTATTGCAGAAGTGGCAATAATAGCCTGTTGTGGCAAAGACTCAAGGCTATTGTGTTTATGAGAAATAAACGCATCGCATGGACTTAGCCTTTCTAAAACACAAGGAATTGTTAAGCCCCCTGAGAAAAACGCAGGCACATCCTTTAACGAATGAACTGCCATATCTATATTATTTTCGAGCAATTCAGCCTCAATTTCTTTAATGAATAATCCTTTACCCCCTATTTCAGCAAGATTTGCGTTTGCATACTTATCTCCAGAAGTTTTTATCTTAACAATTTCAATAGATAAGTTAGGAAAAGAGTCCAGCAACTTTTGTTTTGCTTCCAAAGCCTGGGCAACTGCAAGCTTGCTTCCTCTGGTACCTATTTTGACTAGCATATGTACGACTGTTTGAATACCAAACCTTAACCTAATTAATTATTTAAACACTTCGGTAACGTGTATCGCATGAACTTCGGTTACCCTCTCTCTGATGTCATCCGAGTAGCTGACTACTTGGATCCAGTTTATATGAGCCTTTGCATTTATTGTACTTTAACTTAAAACCAAAAGCAACTTTGCCTTTACAAAATAATAACCTTTTATATGCATAAATAAGCTTACTGGATTCTAGTGTCAAGCTACTTGCATGACAAGGTATAAACCTTATCGTCATACCACCGCGAACCGTCATACCGTCACGGTATCTCTAGATCCCGCTAACAAGCAGCGGGATGACGGTTGTCGTTTAGCTATAAATATTAAAAAATTTACCAAGCGAAAAAAAAGGCAAAAGAAGCCCCGTGGTGGTTGGCCATTTACTACGTACTAAAATATCGGCGTTTTTTTTATTCTAAAACGCTTGATTAAGAGCGATTTAGCTGCTTTTAACTTGCAACTAACCTACACCGCAAGTGTTTAAGAAATTTACTAAGCAGGAAAAAAGGCAAAGAAACCCCGTAGTAGCTAGCATTCAAATTCTCCCTTGTCAATTTGACGTTTTTTGCTGTCTTAAACGCTTTGTAAGCGCGTTTCGGCTTATATAGGTAAAAACCTAAAAATTTTTAAAGACATGCGATGCACGTAGTGCGAAAAATTAAACATGAGACGCCAAATACCCTAAGTTTTTTGTCATTAACCTGCACAGATTGCGAAGATAAATAAATAGCTTCAGTACCATGATAGGGGGGCTCACAAAGCTTGTCAAGGAATTTTTATGGCCTAGCATCACGTGCTGGAATGACATTTGGGAATATGTTATCCGTTTGTCACTTCTAAATGATAAGAGCCTCAATGAATTTATTAGTTTATTACATGTCTCTTTTCATGTATAAATCTATAGAAAGTTTTATACGGAAGTTGTTTTATGAGCAAAATTATAGAAATCAGAGCACCAAAAACTCTTGGTGGTGAATCAGTTACAGAAGGTATAGTAAAAATAAAGAAGGGTATTGGAGAAGCAGTAAAAGTAGATGACTTGATCTTTGAAATTGAAACTGACAAAACAGCACTCGAATTAACTGCAGAAGCTTCAGGGCAAATAACTGAATTTCTTATAAAAGAAGATGATGTAATAAGTCCTGATCAATTGTTAGCAAAGCTTTCCATGGGAGAAGTAAAAGAGGAAGCGAGAAAAGAAGATAAAAGCGAAAGTGCTGCTAAAAAAGATGCTCCATCAGCTCGTAAAATTATGGAAGAAAATGCAATCAGTGCAGAAAGCGTCAAAGGAACTGGCATGGGAGGCAGAATAACAAAAGCAGATGTGATAGGCCATATGAACAAAGCTGAACAACCTGCAATAAAACAATATGAATTGCCAAAAAGTGTAGTAAATGGAGAGCAAAGAGAGGAACGAGTAAAAATGAGCAAAATAAGGCAAGTAATTGCCGCTCGTTTGAAAGCATCGCAAAATACTGCTGCAATACTGACCACGTTCAATGAAATTGACATGAAAAATGTCATGGATCTAAGAGCAAAATATAAGGACGCCTTTGAAAAAAAATATGGAATAAAACTTGGTTTTATGTCGTTTTTTATAAAGGCAGCAGTGCAAGCATTGAAAGAAATTGCTGAAATTAACGCTGAAATCTCAGGCGATGAAATCATATATAAACATTACTATGACGTAGGTGTTGCTGTTGGCACCGATAAAGGTCTTGTTGTACCAGTTATTCGGGGTGCCGATCAGATGTCATTTGCAGAAATTGAGTTGATTTTAGTTGCTCTTGGCAAAAAAGCTCGTGAGGGTAAATTACAAGTATCAGAAATGGAAGGTGCAACATTTACCATCTCAAACGGTGGAGTATACGGTTCACTTCTTTCCACTCCGATAATAAACCCTCCGCAATCTGGAATACTTGGAATGCATTCAATACAAAACAGGCCAGTTGCTGTTGGTAATGCAGTAGAAATCAGACCTATGATGTACATTGCTCTCTCTTACGATCACAGAATAGTTGACGGCAAAGGAGCAGTAACTTTCCTCGTTAAAATAAAAAATTACATAGAAGATCCAAACAGATTAGTTTTGGAAGTGTAGCTCAAATGAGTTGTTGTTAGTCTAGTATTGCTCAAAACCTAAACTTTGTCTAATTCTGCCAGCAGTTTAGCAACTTCAGAAATGATTAGGGCTCTGATGTTCCTTAAAGATAGATACAGCCCGTGCAAACGACTCCTGTTGTTTCTTGTGGTCACCTAAGGTACCATAAACTTCACATAAGTCTGCCAGTAGTTTGGCAACTTCCGGATGATCAGAGCCGTAATGTTCTTCAAAAATAGGAAAGGCCTGTTCAAGCAGCTCCTTTTTTTCCTTATGGTCACCTAAATCCCCATGAGTGCCACCGTGGCTTACCAGTAGCTTAGCAACTTGAATATGACCAGAACCATAGTGTTTCTCAAAAACAGGTGAAACCCGCTCAAACAACTCTTTAGCTTTCTGAGGATTACCTAAATCCCTGTAAACATTACCTAGATTTGCTAGTGTTCTAGCAACTTCAAAATGATCAGGCCCATAATGCTTCTTTTGAATCGCTAGAGCCCTTTCAAGCAGCTCTTTAGCTTTATGAGGGTTACATAAATCCTTGTAAGCGTTACCGAGACTCACTCGTACTTTAGCAATTTTAAAATGATCACGGCCATAATATTTCTCAAAAACAGGCAAAGCTTGCTCAAGAAATTTTTGTGCCTTCTGGGGACTGCCTGAAGCCCCATAAGCGGGGCCTAGAATTTCCCATAGACTTTAGAAGTAATCATGGACATGATGCTTCTCAAGAATAAATGAGGCCTGCTCAAGCAACTCCTTTGCTTTCTGAGGGTTACCTAAATCCCCATAGGTAATACTTAGGTTTGCCAATAGTTTAGCAACTTCAAGATGATCAGGACCGTAATGTTTCTCAAAAATAGGTAAAGCCCGTTCAAACAACTCTTTAGCTTTTTGAGAATCACCTAAGTCTCCATAAGTTCCGCCTAGGTTTTTTAGTATTATAGCAACTGTAAAATGGTTAGGCTCATAATGTTTCTCTTGAATTGCTAAAGCCCGTTCAAGCAACTCTTTTGCTTTCTGAAGATTGCCTAAATCTCCATGAGCGTTACTTAGGTTTGTCAATGTGATAGCAACTTGGAAATGATCGGGGCCATAATGTTTCTCTTGAATTGCTAAAGCCTGTTCAAGTAACTCTTTTGCTTTCTGAGGATCACCTAAAGTCCTATAAGTGGTACCGAAGCTCACTAATGTTCTAGCAACTTCGAAATGATCAGGTCCATAATGTTTTTCTTGAATTGCTAAAGCCCGTTCAAGCAACTCTTTTGCTTTCCGAGAATTACCTAAATTTCCATAGGCATCACCTAGATTGGCCAATTCAATGGCAACCTGAAAATGATCAGAACCATAGTATTCTTCAAGAATAGGTAAAGCCTGTTCAAGCAACTCCTTTTGCCTACTAGGATTACCTGAATCCCCATAAGCATTACCTAGATTTGTCAGTGCAATGGCAACTTGAAAATGATCAGAGCCATAGTGTTTCTCAAGAATAGGTAAAGCCTGTTCAAGCAACTCCCTTTGCTTCTGAGGATCACCTGAGGTACCGTAAACGATACCGAGGTTTATCAGTGTAATAGCAACTTGAAAATGATCAGAACCATAATGTTCCTCTTGAATTGTAAAAGCCCGTCTAAGCAACTCTTTTGCTTTCTGAGGATCACCTAAAGTCCTATAAGCGGTACCGAGACTTATTAGTGTGCTAGCAACTTGGAAATGATCAGGCCCATAATGTTTCTCTTGAATTACTAAAGCCCGTTCAAGCAACTCCTTTTTTTCCTCATGGTTACCTAAATCCCCATAAACAATACCGAGGTTTGTCAGTATAATAGCAACTTGAGAATGATCAGGTTCATAACGTTTTTCTTGAATTGCTAAAGCCCGTTTGAGCAACTCCTTTTGTTTCTGAGGATCGCCTAAGCTCCCATAAGCGTTACCTAGGTTTATCAGTATAATAGCAACTTGAGAATGATCATGTCCATAATGTTTCTCAAGAATAGGTAAAGCATGCTCAAGTAACTTCTTTTCTTTCTTATGATCACCTAAATCCCCATAAGCGTTACCTAGGTTTGCCCGTGCTATAGCAACTTGAAAGTGATAAGGCCCATAATGTTTCTCTTGAACTACTAAAGCCCGTTCAAACAGCTCCTTTTGTCTTCTGGAATTACCCAAGTCACGGTATCCATCACCCATCCATATTAATAAATCTCCTAGATAATCCTTCTCTATTGTTTGTTTTTTCAAAGGGTTTTCTTTTAGCCAATTATCTATATGTGATAAGAACGCTTCTAAATGTAGTAATAATTGTCGTTTCTTAGTATAATCTTCTAATTTGTCACTGTCATAAGGAAAGCTTTCTTTCAGTAATTCAAAAGTCTTTTTCACAACTTTTTCTTTGCCTTGCTTTTCTAACTCTATTCTTGTTACTTGCTGCACTAACCTGTGAACGTTGACTGAACTTTGCTCTTCTCCTGAGTTGATCATTGAATATTGTTTAAGTAGTTGGATAGCATCACCTAACTTTTCTTCATTGCATTCTACCCCTAAAAACATTTTTGCAGGAATGTTGTCAGGAGCAATATAGGCAATGATATCCAAAATTTCTTTGGCTTGCTGACCATACTCTGGGTTATCTTTGATTTTATCAATAGTAATTCTCCAGGTTATAAAAGTTGTCTTGGTGTAGCTATTGTCGCTGTCTTTAGGAAACTTAAAATCAAGTAATTTTTCTGCTTCCTCTTTGTATCTCTTTAAATAATCACTAATTTCAAACTTCAAGCCTACATTCTTTAATGCTATATCCCTTTCTTTTATGTATGCAACTGCCTGCTGCAAAGCTAAAGGAAAATGCTGTAATGTTTCTGCCAAATTCTTTATTTCATTTTCTTGTGACCCATCTTTTATACCTAATGCTTTTCTAATAAAGTCTATTGATTCTGGTTCAGTAAATGCACCCAATGTTAATGATTTTATATCTCCCCATTTCTGATTACGAGAGGTAATCAAAACACTAGGTTTATTATCATCAGATGATAAAAAGTGGGACGGTAAGAATTGACTAATACCAGCATCTTGACCTTCACTTCTATATTCTTCTGCATTATCGAAAACAAAGAGACTTTTTCTCTTGGCGAAAAAAGCGTATATGTCTCTTACAATAGATTCAATATCCCTATCTTCTGTAGGAATGCCTAAAGGATCTCTAGCTAACCTGAGAAAAGACTGCACCATGGTTTCATGGGTTTCAGCTTTTATCCATATAATATTGTTGTCATAATCTTTACTGTGTTCTTCAATATATTTTTTGGCCAGCTCAGTCTTACCTATTCCTCCCAACCCACTAATAGAAACCAGTTGCGATATTACTGTGGCTACACCTTGACTCTCTTGTATTGACTCATGCAGTTTTTCTAGCTCTGTTTTTCTTCCAGTAAACGATCCTACTGGGTTTCTTACCTCAAATCGAAAGCCTCCTAAGATTTCTTCTTTCATCTTGCGAAAGAATTCTCTTCCGTCTTCATGTGTAAGAAAACGTCTCCCTTTTTCTTTCAGCCAATCTAGCATTTTTTCTTGGAAGCGAGCGTAAACATTTTTTCTGTCAATATCATTAAATTGCTCACCTAGCTCACTTTTGATAATATCCGCTAGTTTTATTTCATTAGGCTGATTTACTGCAAATACTAATTTGTCAAAAAATTCTTTTATATTGTCTTCCACCTACCTTCATTCATCATTCGTCCAAATTCACGTTGCCACGTCTGATTTCTTTCCAATTTCCTTTTTGAGTCCTGATCTGGTTTACTTTGAAGTTTTTCTATCTCCTCTTCTAATTCTTTTATCGTCTCTTCCACAGCACCCTTAAATGTCGGTTGCATTATTGAAATCATGTTATCGTGAGTACAAGAGAACTTATATCTAGTGCCACCGTCTTTAAAAAAGACATCACTAGTGTCGATTACTTCAACTAAAATTTCTATTTTCTCGTTTGGTCCTGAAGTTTTTACCTTCAATTTCCTCACTGTGTTTTGTGCTGTACTTTGATCCAGATCAAAATCGATATTAGTACAGATAATAAAATCTTTCAGGTTACCATCTGCAAAATCTTGATTATTTTTAATCTTTAGATAAGAGATGAAATACTTTGCTAACCTAAACTCATCTCTATTTTTATCTTTTGTAAGTAAGTCCCTTACTTCAATTTTTCTATTATCTTCATCTTGTGTATGTTTAGCCTGCAAAAAGCGGTATGCTTTCTTACTACCCTGGGTATATTCAAACACTAAGTCATCAAACTTTCTGGCTTCTTCTATTTCTGTACCTAAGCGAAAAGAATGCTGATAAAGTACTCCGCGATGCAAAAACAGCATCAATACCTTTAACTGATAGATATTACCGTGCATAATTCACCACTCTACTGAAGACTACCAATAACTTTCTTCGATAAAAGTTATCAAATGCCTAAAATAATGCAGCAGAATTTTTGTGTGTCAATAAAAAAGTCTGCAAGAACAGGGTTGGAAGTGTTCCTTTGTTTATTACCTTAGTATATGAATAAAGATTTCCCGAATCTAATATGTAATTGCTGTAGGCTGCATTTAGTAATATAATCTCATATTAAATAAGACTTTACTTAAGTTTATGCTAGATTCTCCGCTAATTTTGACAGCCATTCTTATATTTTTCATTTTTACGTCGTCATTCTTTTTTATAAGAAAGATGTTTGGGTCAACAAATAAGAAGATAATAAAATCCTTCAGAAAAATTGCTCAGCAAATTAATGCACTAGAGGCGGAAATGCAGAGCTTATCTGATGAGGAGCTTGCTGGTAAAACTGAAGAATTCAAACGAGAATTGAAAAATGGGAAAACGTTAAATGATCTTCTCGTACCTGCATTTGCGGTTGTGCGCGAAGCCTCCCGAAGGTTTCTTAACATGAGACACTTTGATGTTCAGCTAACTGGTGGAATGGTACTCCACAGTGGCATGATATCAGAAATGAAAACAGGAGAGGGAAAGACACTCGTTGCAACTTTAGCAGCATATCTAAATTCCTTAGAAGGGAAAGGCGTGCACGTCGTAACTGTTAACGACTACCTTGCGAAACGAGACACGGAGTGGATGAGCAAATTATATAACTCTCTTGGGGTTTCTGTTGCATTCATTACGAATAATTTGACGGATGAGGAGAGAAAAGAGGCTTACAGTGCAGATATCGTGTATTCTACAAATAACGAACTTGCCTTTGATTACCTGCGAGATAATATGAAATTTTCTCAAGAAGACATGGTTCAGAGAGGCTTTCACTACGGAATAGTTGATGAAGTGGACTCAATACTCATTGATGAAGCTCGCACTCCGCTTATTATTTCTGGCCCTGTTGAGGAAAATAATCAGATATATAAGCATATCAATAAAATAGTAACCAAATTAGTTGACTATGATTATGAAGTAGATGAAAAAGGTAGAACGGTATTCTTGACTGAAGATGGTATTTCACGAGTGGAGGAACTACTGAGGTCATACAATCTCATTCCTGAAAATTCCTCGCTCTATGATACTGACAGCATGATAATGACTCATTATATAGACCAAGCATTACGTGCACATAAGCTGTTTACTGCTGATAAAGATTATATAGTAAAGGATGGCAAGGTAGTGATTATTGATGAATTTACTGGGCGTATGATGGAGGGCAGGAAATATTCCGATGGTCTTCATCAGGCACTTGAAGCGAAGGAGAATCTTGAAATTCAGCATGAAAACCAAACTTTAGCATCGGTTACATTTCAGAATTACTTTCGTATGTACAATAAACTCTCCGGAATGACTGGAACAGCAGCAACAGAGGCAGAAGAGTTTCGTGATATATACAGATTAAATGTAGTAAAAATTCCAACCAATGTACCTGTAAAAAGAGTTGATATTGATGATGAAATTTACGGTACAGAAAAGGAAAAATTTAATGCTGTGTTGAAGTTTATAGAAGAATGCCACAAACGCCTTCAACCGGTCCTTGTTGGCACGGTGAGCATCGAAAACTCTGAGAAGCTTTCTGCGCTTTTGCAAAGCCATTCTCTTAAGCATTCAGTATTGAATGCTCGTTATCATGAACAAGAGGCGTACATAATAGCGCAAGCTGGGGTGCCAGGTAGTGTCACTATAGCAACTAACATGGCAGGGCGTGGAACTGATATTCAGCTTGGTGGAAATGCTGAAATGATCGCAAAGGTAGAGCTCAAGAAAATAAAAAATGCTGATGAAAGAGAAAAAAAATATCAAGAAATAATTGAAAGAGTAAAAAAAGATAAGGAAATTGCTATAAAAGCTGGTGGTTTATGTGTGGTTGGAACCGAAAGACATGAAAGCAGGAGAATAGATGATCAATTACGCGGCCGTTCTGGTCGTCAGGGGGATCCTGGACTTTCTAAGTTCTTTTTATCGCTCGAAGATGACCTAATGAGAATATTTGGTTCTGATAGAATGAGAAGCTTTTTACAAAAAGTAGGGTTAAAGAATAACGAAGCTATTCATCATCCATGGATCAATAAGGCACTCGAGAAAGCGCAAAAGAAAGTTGAAGCTAGAAACTATGACGTGCGGAAATCTCTACTTAAGTTTGATGACGTAATCAATAACCAACGTAAAGTTATTTTTAAGCAGAGAAACAATATCTTAGGCAACGAAATTAATGATTTGTTTGAAGTGTATAGCGAAGTAAATGAGAGCGTAGTAGAAGGTATAATCCAAAGTGGCTATTATGAGGATTATATTGAAGATATAGTCAAAGAATTCCATACAAGGTATGGAATAACGCTTGATAAAGAAGACTTGGCAAAGTTTTTGAATAAACAAGAAGCTTTGAATTATGTAAATGATAAGATACAAGAATTTTTTACTGAGAAAGAAAAATATTTCAACAGTCAGCACACTACAGATTTGTGGAATACGATCGTGAAGCAAATGATGATAATGACACTTGATCATTTATGGAGGGAACACCTTTCAGTTCTAGAGAGCCTAAGACAAAGCATAAGCTTACGTGCTATGGGGCAGAAAGATCCACTGAATGAATTTAAACGCGAAGCTTTCTTGATGTTTGAGTCGATGCTTGAAAAATGGAAGGAACTCACCATTCATCGCCTAGCGCACTTTAAGTTGGCAGACAACCAAGAGATAGGCAATAGATTACATTCTTCTAGAAATAGCAGACTTCCCAAAGTCTCAAGAAACGACAAGTGCCCTTGTAATTCTGGAAAGAAGTACAAACACTGCCACGGCGCGGTTACTGTGGTGAATTAATAATTATGGTTGTACAGTTTGTTTATTTCCATCAACATTACTGCAGCTAACCTCACTTAGCTTACTGTTTAATGAATACTCTGATGACTTATATGTAACTCCATAGGTAATACTACCAACTATCAGTGCAGATGCTACAGTAATTCCAATTATTGCTAGTGCAGGTAATGCAGTGACATAGGCAAGTACTAGTGGAACTACAACAGTAATTCCTGCTGTTATAGCTTTAGGTCTATGAATAAATGATGGATCTGCACCATAATTTAGTAGAAGTTTTGCTACTTTTGGATGTTGATAATTTAGTCTTGGATATTCACCATGAGTGTAATAAACAGCATAATATAAAGGAGTCCTTCCGTCTTTATCTTGTACATCAACACCTGCCCCTCCTTTTAATAGAGCCTCTGCTATTTGTGTATACCCGTTCTCAGCAGTATAATGCAAAGGAGTTTTTCCATCTTTGCCTTGTAGATTAACATCTGCTCCTTTTTCTAGCAAAACTTCTACTACTTGTGTGTGCCCATGTCTGGCAGCATAATGCAAAGGAGTTCTTCCTTTTTTATCTTGCGCATTAACATCTGTCCTTCCTTCTTTTAGTAGGATTTCCACCATTTGTACATATCCACACTCAGCAGTATGATGCAAAGGAGTAAATCCACATCCATTTTGTACATTAGTAGCTCCTGCCCTTAACAGAAGCCTTACCATTTCTATCTTATTCCCAAGGTGAACAGCATAATCTAAGGGAGTGAATCCCTTTCGGTCCTGCATGCTAACGTCTGCTTTTTCTGCAAGTAAGATTTCCGCTACTTGTGTATGTCCGTGCTGAGCAGCACAATGCAAAGGAAAGCCGTCATTAATATCAAAACCATTTGCCACCAAATGCTCTGCTAATTTTGCACAATTAAATTTAGCTGCGAATTGTAGTAAATCACCACATGGAAATTTCTTTAGATCAAAATTATTTTTTTCCCACCGTTTAAGAAATTTTTCTATAGTTCCTAAATTTCTTTCATTGGACTTAGCCTCTATTTCAGCTTTTATTTTATCGGCTATATTATCCTTGTTCAGGTTTTGGCTACAATTGACTGCTATTAGTATTTGACCTAACCCCTGCATTTTTTTCTCCAAGATATAAAATTTTATTATGGCATATGAAGTGGATTATGTCAATGAAAACCTAAGAAACTGGTTCTTCTTTTTTTCTATAGCTTTAGGTTTACCTACAATTTGAAAAACAACAAATTCGTCATTCCGCTACTCGTTAGCGCCTCGGCGGTATGATGTAGGGAAACCTTTCTTGGGTTAGCTATAAAGTTAAAATTCGACCAGGGCAGCCGCAATAAGGTAGCAAACGCCATCATGTCTTTAGGAGAGTTTGCTAATGAAGGCTCTTAAGTTGACGCCATTGCCTGAACGGATACGCCAATTTTTATGTTCATTTGTAACCGTTTATTATTTTACACCCCAGTCTTTTTCAAATATTGCTAGCCCTTGGTCAGTAAGTGGGTGATTAATTAATTGTCTAAGTACTTTTGCTGGCACAGTAATTGAATCAGCACCAAGCCTTGCAGCTTCTATTACATGCGCTGGGCTTCTCACTGATGCAACAAGAACTTTAGTATCAAAACCGTAATTAGAATATATAGTACATATATCTTCTATTAGCGATAAGCCATCATAGCCTATATCATCAAGGCGACCAACAAAGGGGGAAATAAAACAAGCACCGACCTTAGCGGCAAGCAGTGCTTGTCCAGGAGAAAAACATAATGTGATGTTAACAGGTATTTTATGCTCTGTCCATAACTTTTTACAAGAAATTAATCCTTCATGTATAAGGGGTAATTTGATCACAACATTATCAGCAATTTTTGCTAAATTCAGACCTTCTGTGATCATCTCTTCATGGCTATCTGCAACAACTTCAACACTAACAGGCCCTTTTATAATAGAGCATATTTCACGCACTAAATCCTCGTATTTATCTTTACGCCCGGACTTTGCTATTAAAGAAGGATTAGTTGTTATGCCGTCAATGAACTCCTTTAGTTCTTTAATTTCATTTAAATCAACGCTATCAAGAAAAATTTCCATATTAATCTCCTATAAAAAAAATACCCTTGCAAAATCTTGTCATCCTACCGCTTGACTTACAACCGTATGAACTTCCTGCGTTGTAAACATCAAACGGCCGATAACACAACTGTACAAATATTGAGACATAAGAGTAATTTGTACCAAGAAAAAAGATGTCATCCCAGTGCCCAGACCCCTTAGACAATGTACCATCTTTTGATTTTGTCCATTCTGGGCGGGGTTTTCAAGTTCTTTGATCTTAAATACTACATCTACTTTATCAAGATCAATGTTGACTTCTTTTACTAATGTCCTAATAAGACTACGTTTGGCTTGCCAATCTAGGTCCGATTTAACACTAGAATAAAAGCCCTTTATGCTATTTGTAATAAGATTCATTTTCTGCCGTATTCCCTTTTACCTTTTTCTTCTATCTTTTAATCTCTTTTAAACATTCCTTCATTTTTTTTATTGCCTGCTTAAAGTCTTCCTTACTTATAGTTAGTGCATACTTTGCTGCCGTAAAAACTTCTGGTACCCAAACAATTGTAATAAGTATACACAATCTTTGTCAACTATTTTCGGCGCTGGTATATAAATCCAATTCTCTTCATCTGTACTATAAATAGAGTGACCTTACCCAGAAAAAGTGGAGAGAAAGAAAAGAGTTTTTTTGGGTAAAATAAAATTTTGGAGGATTAGAAATGGTAAGAGAATATACGGCAGAATTCAAATTGGAAGCTGTTAAACTGGCAAATGAACAAAGAAAGGCAGGTCAAACAATTACAAAAACAGCAAAGGATTTAGGAATAAAGGGTGGTTTATTAGGAAAATGGATAAAGAAACACAACGAAAAAAAGTCGGCAGCAGATGCATTTCCAGGTAGAGGTAACATGGCTCCTTACGACAAAGAGAGGTTTGATTTACAAAGCAAGAGTAACAAGGGAAAGAGACATTTAAAAAAAAACCCTGGCCAGTCAAAAAGAGTAAAATATTTTTTTATATAGTAACTGCTATAAAGTACAGGAATTATGTAGGATTTTCTGCTAGTGGCTACTATAAGTGGACCACAAGAAAAATAAGCAGTAGAGAATCAGCAAATAAAGAGTTATTCGAAGCTATTCAAAAAATATATCAAGTTTCTAAATGTAGATATGGAGCTCCTAAAATTCATGCTGAATTGAAGGCTTTGGGTAAAAGTTGCAATTTGAAAACGGTGCAAAGTATTATGCAGAAAAATGACATCAGGGCTATACTGAGAAGAAAGTTTAAAATTAAAAAACAACAAACAGATAATAGAGCTGTAGCTCCCAATATACTAGATCAAAACTTTATTGTTGATCAACCAAATAAAGTATGGGATTACTTACATCAAAACCAAGGAGGGATGGCTATATTTGGCAGCAATAATTCTCACGTATGGTAGTTAATGAGTAGTGCAATAAATAAACAATTGGTTATGAACTCTTTATTAATGGCCATTAATAGGCGTAAACCTGTTAAAAATCTACTGCTGCACAGTGACCAAGGTTCACAATATACTGCGCAAGGGTATCAATATCTCTTAGCTGTAAAGAATATAGATGAGTAATAAAGGCTGTTGTTGCGACAATTCTGTTGCAGAAAGCTTCTTCAGTTCTCTAAAAAGGGAGTTACCAATAGACACCTCTCGGCACTCTAAACAGCATATCAAAACTGCTATATTTGAATATATAGAAATTTTTTATAACAAACAACGTCACTATTAACTATTGCATTCCTGAGCATTTTGATTCATCATTCTCTTTGTGAAAAACATTCCAAACTTTCTCTCCACTTTTTCTGGGTAAGGTCAGATACTATAAACTATAAAAAAATTTCTCCGATAGTTCATATAGCAAGTAAATTCACAAAATGAAGACTATTATTTTTATTACAGGTGTATCTACGGTTGGAAAATCAAGTTTGGCTCATATATTAGGTTCAAAGCTTTTTATGCCTAGAAACTTTGCAATTCCACTAACTATAGCTAACCCAAGAAAGGTTTCCCTACGTCATACCGCCGCGGTATCTCAGCATAGATTCCGCTAACGAGTAGCGGAATGACGAATTTGTTGTTTTTCAAATTGTAGGTAAACCTAAGCCACTTTAGCTATACTTGTAGAGAAAAAAGAATAGATGATGATCCTAAATATTTAATAAATTTGACTACTGAGGAATTTCAAAAATCTCAATTTTTTATTAATTGTGATATGGTACATTCTATCTTCATATAGCTTTCCTCTTCATACCTCAACTAATGAAATCAGAAGCATCAACTCCCTTTTGCAAGCAAGCAGCAATAACAGTGTTCATCATTAGAAATGCAATGGTCATTGGGCCAACGCCCCCGGGTACTGGGGTCATAGCTTTGGCTTTCCCTTTTATTCCCTCAAAGTCAACATCACCTACAAGCTTTCCTACGTTAACGCTATTTATGCCAACATCGATCACTATTGCACCTTTCTTTATCCAGTCTGCTTGAACAAAATTTGGCTTTCCGACTGCTGCAACTACTATATCCGCTTTAGAGCAATATTCAGCTAAATCCTTGCTTTGTGAATGCAAGATGGTGACAGTGCAGTTTTCTTGCAATAGCAGGTAAAACATTGGCTTGCCCACGATATTTGACCTACCAATTACCACTGCGTTTTTACCGGAAAGGTTCTCTTCAATTGACTTAATTAAATGCAAAGAACCTTTAGGAGTGCAAGGTATAAGGCAGTTTTTTTCACCTTTAACTAATTTGCCAACGTTTTCATCATGAAAGCCATCTACATCTTTTTCAACACTTACTGTGTTAATTACTCTGCTTGCACTAATATGATTTGGTAAAGGCAATTGCACTAAAATGCCATGCACAGATGGATCTTCATTTAATTCATTGATTTTTTCAATTAATTCATCTTCTGAAATATTATCAGGCAAAACAATGGTCTCAGAACTTATGCCTATTGATTCTGCTTTTTTCTGTTTGTTGCGAACATAAACCTGACTTGCTGGATTGCTGCCCACGAGAATTACTTTCAGGCAAGGAAAAATGTTATACTCTCTCTTTAAAATATCAATTTTTTGTGATATCCTCTCACATAGGTCGTTTGCTATTTTTTTACCATCAATAATAATTGTCACTTCCTTGCCACTCCTTAAAGTCGGGTAATTTGATATCAAATAAATCCAATACTTTGCCAACAGAATGATTAATAATATCATCCAACGATTTCGGTTTAATATAAAAAGCAGGCACTGGTGGAGCAATAATTGCTCCCATCTCCGTTAATTTTAACATATTTTGTAAATGCCCAAGATGCAGTGGTGACTCTCGCACCATAAGAACTAACTTTCTTCTTTCTTTTAGCGTTACATCTGCAGTCCTTGTCAATAGATTGGAAGTAACACCTGATGCGATTTCAGACATTGTCTTCATAGAGCATGGTGCTACAATCATCCCTGAGGTTTTAAATGAGCCGCTTGCTATTTTTTCTCCAATCTTTTCTTCAGAATAGTAAAAATCTACAAGCGATGTAATATCTTCAAGTTTTTCTTTAATCTCGTGAGCTAAAGTTATTTTCCCAGCACGACTTATCACTAAATGAGTTTCATAATCGACGTCTTTCAACGCTTCTAAAATACGCACACCGTAAATAGAACCAGATGCTCCACTTATTCCAATTACAATTCTGCTATTCACTTAACTCTTCTTCGTAGCTCATTCCCAATGCACGTTTATAGGTATCAAGCAATACTTCTTGTTCCTCTCTGTCATCATCATCCATCTTCCTCAGCCTAATAATTTGCTTCATCACTTTTATATCCCAACCTTCATCTGCGGCTTTTGCATATACATCACGAATGTGATCTTGCACATCCCTCTTTTCTTGTTCAAGTTTTTCGATTCTCTCTATGTAACCCTTCAACTCCTCAGCCGTTATTTTTACTGTATCTTCCATGAAACTCCACTAATTAATTGCTGCCACTAATATTACCAGTTTTTACTTGCACTTCAACAACAGTAATAATATTTTTATCTTTTTTTAAAATCTTAAAGCGAAAACCATACATGGAAAACTCCTCGCCTTCGTCAGGAATGCGCTCTATTTCATTTACAATCATACCTGCTAAAGTTGTAGCTTCTTCATAAGGAAGATTCCAGTATAACTGCCTGTTAATGTCCCTAATAGTAGATTTTCCTTCTATGTGATACATATTATCAGATATTTTCTTTATAAAATTCTCCGTAATCAAATCATGTTCATCCGAAATTTCTCCAACTATTTCTTCCAGTATATCCTCAAGAGTTACAATTCCCTGCAGTGCTCCATACTCATCAATAACAAATGCAAGGTGTTTCCTGTTCTTACGGAAGTTGTGAAGTTGCACGCTGAGCGGTGTACTTTCTGGTATGAACCAAGGCCTTGACATAACTTGGGTAATGTCAACTTCTTCCGCTTTATTATTCTTTTCACGCAAAGCATTTATTAGAGCTTTCACGTGAATTACACCTACAATGTTATCTGGTTCCTTCTGCCATAAAGGTACTCTACTGTGACTGCTGGTTAAAATCTCTCTTATTAACTCTTCTTTATTCCGATCTATATCAAGAGAAAATAGGTTTCTTCTATGGGTCATAATTTGTGATATCTCTGTCTCAGCCAAATCAAGTATGCTGCTTAGCATATCTAAATCCTGTTGCAACATAGTTCCTTCACTGCGGTGAAGAGTAATCATATTACGCATTGCATCCGCTGCAGATATCACTTCCTTATCTTTATGCAGCCCACATAATTTTAGGATGAGGTTAACAATAAATTGAATACCTAGTGTCAATGGAGAAAAAATCTTTACAAAAAACAATACAAAATAAGCAGAAAATGATGCAAATTTTTCAGGATTTTGAATAGCATAAGTTTTTGGTAAAACTTCGCAGAACAATAAAATACAAAATGTCATTATAATTGTTGATAGGAGAATGCCCTCATTTCCAAAAAGATTGATAAATATTGCTGTAAATAAAGCAGAGCAAGTAATATTAATAATTGTATTGCCGAGCAATACCGTTCCTATTGTCAATTCTTTCCTATTTAATAAGCGATCTATTACCCTGGCTTTTTTGTTACCGTCTAGCTTTAGCTTATTAACTCGAGAACGGCTAATTGAGGTTAAGCCTATTTCTGCTCCTGAGAACAAAAACGATAAAACTAACAAAACAAAAATTGCTGATGATACTAAGACCAATAACCAATCCATTAAAGTACGATGTTATTGTGATAAAAAATAAAATTAATTTTACATGTTATGAGAGGCATTTGCAAGCCTGAATTTATATTGCCGAATTTTATATACCTTTAATCTTAAAAAACAAATCATAAAGCATATTACACGCTGCGTTCACATGCTCATCCTCAATGATAAGTGGTGGGGTTACCCTTACTACTTTGTTGTTTAAAACCCTAGTTATTATTAAACCTTTATCAAGAGATCGACTAATAATTTTATCAGCTACAGGAGTTGCTAGTTCTATTCCCATTAGTAACCCTTCTCCACGAACTTCTAAAATCATCTCAGGAAATTCTTTAGCTAAAAGCAACAGCTTTTCTTTTAAATCTTTACTAATTTTTTTAACATGATCAAAAAAGCCTTCTTTTAGCATTATATCGAGCACTGCATTACCAACAGTCATGGCAAGTGGATTGCCACCATAGGTTGATCCATGAGTTCCTGGAGTGATTGCTTCTGCTATATAATCTTTCACTAAACATGCAGCTAAAGGAAAACCGTTACCCATAGCTTTTGCACAGGTTAGCATATCAGGTTCAATGCCGACATTTTGATAATGAAATAAAGAACCGATGCGTCCATATCCGCACTGCACTTCATCAAAGCACAAAATTATTCCTTGAGCTTTTGCTATTTCCCTTACTTTTTGAAGATATTCTACGTCTAGTGGATATACTCCACCTTCGCTTTGTATGGGCTCTAAAAATACAGCAGCTATTTCATTGTTGATTTTTTCTTCTAATGCTTTAATGTCATTTCTTGGCACTTTATCAAAACCAGAAAGGAGCGGAGCAAAACCTTCGCGTGATTTTTCATTGCCTCCAGCAGAAATTGCAGCAATACTGCGGCCATGAAAGCCTCCTTCAATTGTAATAATACGATTACGTTTTGCTTGCCCTTTTGAATAAAAGTAACGTCGAATAAACTTAATTGCAGCTTCTGTTGCTTCAAGCCCACTTGAGCAGAAAAAAACTTTATCTGCAAAAGTAAGGGTTGTTAAACGCTCGGCAAGCCTTTCTTGCTCGGGAATAGTGAAAATGTTAGAGCAGTGCCATAATGAGCTCGATTGCTCTTTCAGCTTATCTGTAATGTATGGATGACAATGCCCTAAAGAAGTTGTAGAAATACCTGCAGCAAAATCTAAATATTTTTTACCATCTTTATCAAAAAGATATGCCCCTTCTCCCCTGACTATAGGAGTGTCAAGTCTATTATACGCATTAACAACATGATCCATTTTATAAGTATTGTGGTATTATCTATACTATACCTGAAATGAATCCATTAACACAAAGCTTTTCCTTTAACCTCTTATGCTACTTCAACTAAAAATTTGGCTAATGCAAACCTTTTTTGTCATTCTATAGCTAAAGTGACTTGGTTTTACCAACACTTATTAGCCATTGTAAAAGTTTTTGTTTCTATTGAATGATAGTTGTAGCCTATGCAAGAAGTTTATTGACTTTGAGCGCACTTTAGCCTATACAATTTTAATATCTTAAACTACTGGACATGCCCGATCTAAAGACAATGATGTTAAATTTTGGACCTCAGCACCCAGCTGCACATGGAGTGTTGCGTCTTGTTTTAGAGATGGATGGTGAAGTGATCGAGAGGGCAGATCCCCATATTGGGCTTTTGCACCGCGGTACTGAAAAATTAATAGAACATAAAACGTATCTTCAAGCTTTGCCTTATTTTGATCGCCTTGATTACGTATCACCAATGTCACAAGAGCATGCATATTCACTTTGTGTGGAGAAATTGTTGCAATGTGAAGTGCCAATTAGGGCAAAGTATTTACGTGTCTTGTTTTGTGAACTGACGAGAATACTAAATCATTTACTGAACGTTTCTTCTCAAGCACTTGATGTTGGAGCAATGACCCCTCTTTTATGGCTCTTTGAAGAAAGAGAAAAAATACTGGAATTTTACGAAAGAGCTTCAGGTGCAAGGTTTCACGCAGCTTACATCAGGCCAGGTGGAATTGCAGCAGATGTTCCAGAAGATTTGATTGAGGATATTGCAAAGTTTATAGAGCAATTTCCAAAATATATAGACGATGTTGATGAACTTTTAACAGAAAATAGGATATGGAAGCAACGCACTGTAGGAATTAGTGAAATATCAATTAAACAGGCACTTGATTGGGGCTTTAGTGGCCCAATGTTGCGCGCTGCTGGGCTTGCTTGGGATTTGCGAAAAAGCCAGCCATATGAGATATATGATCAACTAGATTTTGATATACCGATCGGCCAAAATGGCGACTGTTATGACCGTTATCTAGTTAGAATGGCAGAGATTAGGCAATCTATCAGTTTGGTGAAGCAGTGCATAGAGAAAATGCCTGAAGGGCAAATAAAAACTGAAGATAGAAAAATTTCTCCACCGTCAAGAGCAGAGATGAAAAAATCTATGGAAGCTCTGATTCACCATTTTAAGCTCTATTCAGAAGGATATCACGTACCAGAAGGTGAGGCTTACGCAGTTGTTGAGGCACCAAAAGGTGAGTTTGGAGTGTATATAGTTTCAGATGGTACCAATAGACCTTATAGGTGCCGAATAAGAGCACCTGGCTTTGCGCATTTACAAGCCTTAGACTTTATGGCAAAAGGACACATGCTTGCTGACGTTGCAGCAATTATTGGCTCACTCGATATAGTTTTTGGTGAGATTGATAGGTAATCATTGGTACCCGTTCAGGCAATGGCGTCATGCAAGTAGCTGACACATAACTGTACGAACATTTGTTTGCAAAGGCAGTATGTTAAGTGTTATAGCCGATTTTGCCTCAAACACAAAGGCAGTGCCTTGACTACTTGGATCCAGAAAAATTGATTGTGTACTATACAACATTTTTGATCAAAAGCGTAACCGTTCACTGTTAGACTGCATTCTGTGATTTTTAGCAAAACATGATCTTTCATTTGAGCTTCCTTCAATTTAAAATAAATACAGAAAATTGCTGCCTATAGCTAAACTGACTTAGATTTACCAATAATCGTCATCCCGCTACTTGTTAGCGGCTAAGAGATACCGCGGCGGCATAGCTATCTTCAAAAATATGGTTGAATAATTGTGTGTATAATTATTAATATCTTTAAACACTTTGGCTATAGCTTTATCTAAGTTTCTCGACCCTAAGCTGGATTTAACCTTCAAAAAAATATGTAGGGTCAAGAACTGGCGCGCCTACTTTAGGGTTTGGTGGCTGATCCATTGTTTTCACAATAGGCCTCAATCCAAATTCCCATGTTAACGTTTCCAGCTCCCGCCTCGTCAAACACAGCATCCGCACTACGCTTTCCTAGCAGATTCTTTACCAAAGTTTATAACATATTGTGCTGGTGATGCTTTCGGTTTGTAATACCTTATTCTGTAGTCTGAATATAGACCCAGCGTTTTGTATATCCATTCGCTACTCCACTTCTTCCAACCAAACCCTCTCTTCACTTTCAGCTAATAAGTGATTTTCTATTTCACCTTCCAAACTTGCCTCCAGCAGCTTTTTTATAAGTGGTGTAAATGCTCCATCCCTTCCTGTTAATGGTCTGCCTTCCCTTATTGATGACAGTATATTTGCTTCCAGTTCTTTATAATCTACCAAACCGGTAGTTCTGTTTACTACTTTCTGACTCATTGTCAAACCTCCATTTTTTTATATCAATTTATTACTTTTTTTTCGGTTTGACACACTTTTTTGAACCATACGCGTCAAGTTAAGAGATTGTGAGCAAATTTAGAGAGGTTAAAGTGGATGCTCTAGCCCTTCTACGTTTGTCTTTTAATGAAAATCGCGACCAAGTTATAGTGAGTTTTTTAAGAAATGCTTTTAAACTATTAATTTTGGTTAATACTAAAAATAACTCTCTAACCCGCCTTTTTAGCTCAATAAATGCCTTTGTTAAGCTAAGTTCTGTATTCTTTTTCACTTCTGTGCAACCAACTATGCCGTGAAATATAAGAATTGCGCACAATTTAGCATATAGTTCACATAATACTCTGCATGGCTTTCCTTTTAGCTTATCAAGCCTGATATGGCTTTTATACAATTTAAATAATGACTCAATTTGCCACCTTACTCTGTAAATCGTTAATACTTGCTCAGCACTAATTTTATTTTCTGGAACATTAGTTATACCATTTCAATAATTTTTGATTTCTTTTAAAGGATCCTGCGATCTTGCTAATCTATTAGCTTTCCTTCTTCTGGCCATAGACTGTTCTTCAGTTAGTTTCTGACATATAATTCTTACTCTAATTTTTGCTTCTTTTCCTAACAATACCTCGTTTTCTAAAAATCTCTAAACATTCTAATAACTCCATTTTTTGATTTGTTTCTACATCATATACGTTGGTATCGACGACTTATGAAATAAGCTCCTATTTCATTGATTTGTTTAAAAGAACTTGGCACAAAATAACCGAGATCAGATATTAGCAAATCATTGCTTGATATATTACTTAAATGTTTCCTATATCCCTGGTCTGATCTTATTCCCTCCGTTAAATTAAGTTGGTCTATTATCTGATTCATGTAATCGAAAACTAATTGTAACTTTATTCCAGATTTAGTATTGCTTTCATAGCCACTGTAGCTAGTACCATAACCTTTATACATCTCTTCCATACTGTTAGGTAGAGTAATATAGCTACTGTCCAATAATTTAACACTATTAAATTGCTGTAAGATTTTGCAATCAACTTGCAAGATATTTTTAAAGAGAATCACAGATTCATTATACATCCTTTTCATAAATTCCACTGCTTCTTCAGTAAATCTAAAATCCAAACCTTGTTTTGTTATATCTATCGAGTCCTCGTTTAGTAATTGACACATTGTTTCTACGCTACAATTATCAACTCCTATATTACCCAAGACCATGGCTTTTACGAATGATGAACCTTTTAGCTTTCTCTTTCTTTTTATAAACCTTGTTGTAATTGAGATTTTCTCTGCTTTTTCATTAAAAAATTCTTTGAGCTTTTTTGATAAGCAAGTTATTTTATTCATTGGTTCTCTCACTAAAAGTATATCTGGGAGAACTTATACCTTATTATTCTATCTCTTTCATACCTTTATTTCCTTAACTTGACGCGTATGCTTTTTTCAACATTCCCTGTTAAGATGCCTAATCTACTTTCAGCTCCTCAGTATGTAAACTGCGTGGTAAAGACTCTAATTCCTTTGCAGCACTTAAACTTTTATTTTTTGCATGTATACCAAGCTTATTGAATTCTCGAGCAGCAGGAAACACCCTTGCTTCAAGAGAGCCAGCAGTTTTATTATAATGATCAACAGCACTTTTTAAGCTCCTGCGCAAATTATCAAAGTTTTCACCCATTGTGCAAATGCGCTCATATAAAATATGACCTAGTTCACTGATTTTCTTTGCGTTTTCAGCTATCATCTCTTGCTTCCATCCATACGCTATTGCTTTCAGCAACGCAATTAGAGTGATCGGTGTTGCAATGATCACTTTTTTTTCCACTCCAATCTCTATCAAAGCAGGCTCATATTCCAGTGCTGCGCTAAAAACCCCCTCCCCTGTTAAGAAAAGCACCACAAGTTCTGGCGTATTTTCAAATTGATTCCAATACTCTTTTTTACCCAAATCATTTATGTGTTTTTTTATTGCCAGGGAATGGTTCTTTAATTTCTCCTTTTGTATTTGCAAATCATTTTGTGATATAGCATCCATGTAAGAATCAAGCGGCACTTTAGCATCTATTATTATTTGCTTTCCAGATGGCATTTTGATTATTAAATCAGGACGCAATAAATTATTCTCGTTTTTATCAATCACTGACGGCTGAGTAAAAAAATCGCAATACTCAATCATTCCTGCCATTTCTACCACTCTTTTGAGTTGCATTTCACCCCATTTGCCCCTAATGTGAGGTTTCCTCAGGGCATTAGCAAGGTTGGAAGTTTGGTTCATCAGCGCTCCAATTTGCTCCTTTAAACCTTCATAGGCCCCTACCCTCTCCTTTTCTAGCTCACGTATTTCATTATCGAATTTTTCTAATTTTTCTTTTATTGGAGTTACAACTTCGTTGATCGTTGCTTGTCTTTTTTTGAAATCGCTTTCCGTTTCTTTTAATTTACTATCGATTACTTCCTTTGCTAAGTTCAGAAAATTATTGTTATTTGTTTGCAAAGCATCAAGAGAGAGCGCTTTAAAAGTGTTTGTTAATCTCTCCTCTGCTTTTGTTAGTAATTCTATTTCCTTTTTCTTTTCCTCACGTTCTTTTTGCAGAGTTACTTCAAGTTCTGCTCTTTTGACCCTTAAATCAACTATTTCTTCATTCTTCGTAAGCAAAGTTTGCTTTGTTTCTTGAAGTTCTTGCTCTAATTTACATAAATTACCCTCAAGGTTTGCTTTCTTTTCGCTCAGTTTTTTTACGATAATGTAGAAAAATAGTAATAGAGAGACAACCAGAGCTATAGAATTGAAAAGCATCAGAATAAAAAAGCTGTATTTACAATTCTATATGATTTTTGTGTGTATAAGAAAGAAAAAAGGAGCACCTAAAGAGGTGACCTTACCCAGAAAAAGCAGAGAGAAAGTTAAGACGTTTTTATCATGAGAATAAATTGTGCAGGAATGCAATAGTTAATAGTAGAATGTCTACGTTATTTGTTATAAAAGATTTCTATGTATTCAAATATGGCAGTTCTGGTTTGTTGAGCGAGAAGTATCAATAAGCAGCTCCCTTTTAAGTGAACTTTTCTGCAACAGAGTTATCGTAACAACAGCCCTTATGGCTCATGCTGGAAATGATGTTTTTTGTATTCAATAGAAATTGGTAATTTTGAGAGGTATGCTGTGACCCTTGATCGCTATGTAACAGCAGATTTTTATCGGGTTTGCGTTTATCAACGGCCATCAATAAAGAATCTATAACTAATTATCATGTTACTCATTAACCACCATGCGTGAATATAGGTCAATTATTGCCGCCAACAACCTTCTTTAGTTTTTATGTAGGTAATCCCAAACTTTATTTGGCTGATCAGTAGTAAAATTTTGATCCAATGTGTTCGGAGCCACAACTCGGTTGCTTATTTGCTGTTTTTTATTTTTGAACCTTCGTCTAAGCTTGGTTTTAATGCCATTTTCTTGCATAACACTTTGTACTGTTTTAATTTTTGCCTAAAGCTTTTAATTCAGCGTGAATTTTAGGAGCTCCATATCTGCATTTAGAATGCTTGATGTATTTTTTGAGTATCTGCTAGAAGCACTTCTTTTGCTAATTCTTTACTGCTTTTTTCCTTAGCAACCAATACCACCAGTACAAAACCCTACATAGTTCCTGTGTTTTATAGCAATTTCTATATAAAAGAATACTTTACTCTTTTTCTTTGCCCAGGGCTTTTTTTAAAATGTCTCTTTCTCTTGTTAGTTCTTTTTTTAGATCAAATCTTTCTTTGTCATAAGGAGCCTTTGCCTGGAAATGCGTATGCTCCAGACATTTTTCCATCATATTTTCTTACTTAACATACTGCCATCTATACCTAGATCTTTTGCTATTTTTGTACTTGCTTGACCTGTTTCTTTAACCAGCTTAACAGCTTCTAATTTGAATTCTGCTGTATATTCTCTTCTATTTGTCATATTTTGAAAAAACGTTTTATTTTACTCCAAAAACGTCTTAACTTTCTCTCTACTTTTTCTGGGTAAGGTCAATTTACCGCCGCGGCGCTAACTAGTAGCGGGATGACGGGTTACCAAATTGTAGAAGTTGCTTTAGCTATAAATTCAAGTTTTATCAATGTCTTGTGTTGTTACCCAAATAATGGTTGTGCAAGCGCTTAATTTTTTGATCAAAAAGGAACAAGTTTAGTAAAAAATAATGATATTATTAGTGGAACATAAAACAGTCCCACTGCAGTACTGATTAGAAGCAACAGAGTAGCTTTATCTGGTTGATAATTCAAAATATTAGCAAGTATTATACTGGACCCAGAAACTGGAATAATAGCCAGCAACATCAGTGCTTTATATATGCTCTCATCGTATATACCTATAACATTCTTGTCTAAAAGGACAATTCCTAAAACAAACAGTGGCCAGAATACGTACTTTGCTGTAATAGTGATCAAAGCAAGCTTCCAATCTATTTTAAAGCTTGCAATATTCGCAATGCTCACTCCAAGTAGCACCATTCCTAATGTGACAAATGTACTTCTAATATTCATCATAACATCTGTTAAAAAAGTAGGTATTTGTATATCGTATATACTTAAAAAGAAGCCCAGAACCATCGCATAAAGCGAAGGAAGTTTGAACAACTTTAATATGCATTCTTTTGCGGTATAAATACCATTTGCAGCTATGTAAAATCCTAAGCTGTTTTCAAATAGCGCCATTCCTATATAACAAACAACATATACAGATACTGAATCTTCATCAAATAAAGCCATGGCAATCGGCAGGCCAAAATAACCCATACTTGTGCTGCCCGAGCTAAATGCTAATATGTTTCTTGTGTTATCCTTAAATAAAAAAGAAGAAAGATAATACACTGATAAGGACATAGTGCTACCTATAAACCATATCAAAATCGGCAGAGAAATTACTTTTAAGTTAACTTCTGTATGAGAGACTCCATATAAAATCACTATTGGATTAGCTATATAAAAAAGTATTTGAGATATAGTGTTTCTATCAATTTTAAGATATTTTCCTGCTAAGTAACCAATAAATATTGTAATATAAATAGGTAATATTTTGAGAAAAAGAGTAAGGAACATACTAGCCTATTGTAATATTTTTGACTGATAAAGTGATATTAGATCTTAAGGTATTGTAAAAGTAAACAAAATTTATTTTCCAATTTATCCAGCTCATAGTTAATTAAATTAGTGCCAAAATTTGTTTTTACACAGGACTTAAGAATGACATTTTTATGATAAAATTATGTTAAGTTTCTATAAAGCTTCTTGCATATTTTTGAATAATGACATATTTACTAAAAATTAAACTGCTTGTAGTAATTTAGACGGACTGTTGAAAAAGTAAGAGGAAATAAGTAAAGTTAGGACAGAGAGTAAGAGCTTTAACATAGTTGTCATATTTTTCTTTAATTAACTCTGGTGTCCAATGAATATCCTGATCCCACCACTTCTTTACATGAGGTGTTTCTAACCATTTTAATAGCAGTAAAAAATGTTCTTCTTTCAACGCTTTAAATGTGATATTTTTATTCATTAATTGAAAATCTTAAATGTTACTACCATTTCTGTTAATCCTGTCTCTAATTGCCAAGTTCATTGAAATTGACATTTCCGTACCTAGTTTTCCTGATATGGTGCGCTATTTTAACGTATCAGAAGGAACAATTCAATTAACTATTGCTTATAATTTTTTAGGCTTTTGCATAGGAGGGTTGTTTTTCGGTCCATTGTCTGAATGCTACGGCAGAAGGAGAATTATGATCATAGGTAACACTTTGTTATTAATCGGCGCTGTTGGTTGTGTTTTTGCACCGTCGATTTTTTGGCTTTTAATCTCTCGCTTTGTTCAGGGCATTGGTGTCAGCACATCTGTAGTTGTGTTTGCCATAATTGCAGATAGCTATAAAGGTGACGAAGCGGTGAAATTTATTGGAATCATGAATTCTGTTCTTACAGTTGTCATGGCAATTGCGCCAGTGTTAGGCAGTTTCATCAATGAAATTGTAGGATGGCGTGGTAATTATGCAACTGTTGCAATACTTTGTTTAATCTCTTGGTTTTTGCTGCTTTTAGCGTTACCAGAAACAAAAAAGGACCGCGATATTTTCAGTTTGAAAAAAACGATGAAAGATTACAGAAAACTACTATCTAATCCGAGGTTTGTTACGTTGTCTTTGATGTCAAGCCTCTTTTCTGCTGCGTATATGTCATTCATTACTTGTGGACCTTTTCTGTATATGAAGACTTTTGGTTTATCTAGCACTATTTATGCACTACATCAAGGTGCAATAGTTGGGTGCTTCTCACTCATTAGTCTATTTGCTGGCAAAATCTTGCAGAAACTTGGAGCAATAAAGTGTGTAATTTCTGGTACGAGCGTGTGTGCTATTGGATCTCTATTGCTTGTAATATTCAGTATAATTGCACCCCACTCTTTCTACTTAGTAACACTGTCTATGATTATTTTTTCTATCGGTTGTGCAATTTGCCAGGCAGTGATTTTTAATGCATCAATAAATGTTTTCCCTGAAATTAAAGGCACAGCTTCTTCTGCAGTCTCATTCATTAGAGCTTTTATCATGGCTATTTTTATCGGCTTAACAAGCTACGTTTACAATGGTCAGGCAATCAGTGTAGCTGTTCTTGTTTTATCTGCAATAGTACTAGAACTTATTTTTACTGTCTACTTATTGTTTTCAAGGTCTGGAGAAGATCTATAATTATTGGTATATAGATCTTCTCATTTTCAGTTATTACTGTGATACGTGTTGGTGCTTTGCTGCTGGTTCTATACGTATTTCTTCCAACTCATCTAGTCTATCAAGCTTTTCTAATATTGAGGATCGAAGACTACTTGATGGCTGCTCTCCAATCACCCAGGAGGTCAATTCATCGCATGATTGATCCTCAAAATCGACGATACAATTGTCCACAAGAGTAGATTTTGGAACGACGCCTCTGGGATTCAACCCATATTGATCAGTTGTCTCCTCTAACGGAGCAGAATTTGGAAGGAAATTTATTGAATTATTTAACGTTGAAAATTCATCCTGAAAAGATCTCTTTCTTTTTTGCGCTAACGATTCATTACCTAAACTGTCTGTATTGGAGTTTTCGGTTCTTAGCTTGCTTGAACCCTCTTTATTGTTTGAGCAAATTTTCCTTAGGGTAGACCAAGTTCTGGCCGATGACTTGTCTAAATATGCACGATAGCCTTCTTTTTGCCGATAATTTAATTTATTAAATAGAGTTTTATATGAAGCACGTTGAAAACGATAGGTAGCTTTCAATGTACTGAACGCAAAATCTTGATTCTTTTTGAGTAGATCAAAAAATACCACAGCAGCTTGATCTTTTGCCACTGCTATCAGTATAAGAGACATAGCGTGATTACGAAGCCCCAGTGTTGCTATGTCAAGGTAGCACTGTTTATGGTAGTTACTGAGGCTATTAAATGTCTCTCTAAATTTGTTTATTCGCCTGCGTCTCGCTGAATCGTTCAATTCTTGAATTACTTCACCGCTTATATCGTTAGGACTATTATGCATTCTTTTACTACTATTATTAATTAGTACATAAATACTATATTAGTATTTATCAAGAAATCAATAGAAATATTTAAAAAAAATAGATTAGTCTTAGCATTAAGCGTTAGAGGGTTTGAGATCTCTGTGAAAAGAACTACAAGCAGAGTACGTGTATAAGCCTGTTTTGATTAGAGAACAATTGCAGAATTGTTTAATCAATTTTAACTCTCTCCGGCCAATCTTTCTGCTTCATTACGTGAAATTAATGCCTCAATAAACTCATCTAGTTCACCTTCTTTTATAATCTGCTCTAATCGATGTGAAGTTAGATTAATTCTGTGGTCTGTTATTCTTGATTGTGGGAAATTATATGTTCTTATGCGCTCGGAACGATCACCAGAGCCAATCTGACTTTTCCTCATTGTTGACCTTTCCATTTCTTTTTTTTGTCTTTCAATTTCGTATAGCCTTGCCCTCAATACTTTGAGCGCTTTAGCTTTATTTTTGTGCTGCGATTTTTCATCTTGCTGTATCACAACTATCCCTGTTGGCAAGTGGGTGACCCTTACTGCGCTGTCAGTTGTATTCACTGATTGCCCTCCAGGACCACTGGATCTATAAACATCTATTCGTAAGTCTTTTTCTTCTATTTTAAAGTCAACTTCTTCTACTTCAGGTAATATCGCAACAGTAGCGGCAGAGGTATGCAACCTTCCTGAGGATTCAGTTTCTGGCACTCTCTGTACTCTGTGCACCCCTGATTCAAATTTCAACCTTGCAAAAACTTCTGTTCCATTAATGAGTGCAGAAGCTTCCTTATAGCCACCTATACCTGTATTAGAAATGCTTATTGGCTCGAATTTCCAATTTCTTCTTTCTGCATATTTTTGGTACATACGAAATAACATTGCTGCAAATAATGCTGCTTCTTCTCCGCCTGTACCTGCTCTAATTTCTAATATTGCATTTCTTGAGTCATCTTCATCTTTGGGCAATAATGCTAACTTTAATTTTGCTTTTATTTTTGGTAATAATACCTTGTGCTTTTCGAAAAATTCTTCTTTTGCTAACTCTTTTATATCACCTTCGCTGTTTTCATCTTTCATTATTTCTTCTAAGTCTGAAATTTCCTCTTTCAGCGTGTTATATTCATCAATTATCTTGATTATTGGCCTGAGCTCAGAGTATTCCTTTGAAAGGGTAATGAATTCTTTTTGACTTAAATTGGTAGGATTTTCCAAATTCCTCTCTATATCATTAAATTTTTTCTTTAAGTCTTGTAAATTATTTTCCATATCCATATAGCACAGATCTAGCTAAGTAATATATACTGAAATAAAAAATTTCTTATATCAAGCAATAACACTATAATATACCTACTACCTTCTAGTTGAATATAATGGCAAAACAGATAACATCAAACTGCAATTTCATATTTGGAGCTTCGGACATAAAATCATTACCAAATGAGTCGGCTCCAGAGATTGCGTTTGCTGGTAGATCAAATGTAGGAAAATCCAGTCTGATCAACTTACTGATAAACAGCAAAAAAGCTGCCAGAGTTTCCTCTAAACCTGGATGCACTAGACAAATAAATTTTTACTCTATGTACAATGATAAGTTCAGACTTGTTGACCTACCAGGGTATGGCTACTCTCATGCAGGCAAGGAGGAAATTATACAATATTTAAACTTAATTGAGTATTATCTAATTCAAAGAAGAAATCTAAGAAGAGTGTTTGTGTTGATAGATAGCAAGGTAGGATTAAAAGAAATAGACAAAGACTTCATTTATTGGTTAATATATAATAACATTAACTTTAACATTGTGCTAACAAAAATAGATAAAGTAAGTCAAAAAAGCTTAGGTGCTGTTATAGAAGATATTCAAAAATGGATTAATAATGAGAATGTGTCAATTCATCAAATGAGCATCCGTGTTAAGCATAAAATAACCAAGGTAAGAGATGAGTTTTTCAAGTTTACAAGATAAAAAAATGAAGAGTAGTGAATTTTTAAAGGGTGAGGTATCATTTGAACAAAAAGCAGAAATATTACTTGAAGTGCTATCTAACATACCTAGCTTTGTAGGCGAGACTTTTGTCATTAAATGCGGTGGTACAATAATCTCAGATGAAACACTATTTAATACTTTTGTGCATAATGTTGTCTTGTTGAAGCAGCTTGGTATAAATCCGGTAATAATTCATGACGGAGAATATGAAATTAACTCGGTGTTAAAAATGCTGGGTATGGACAGTAAGTTTGTGAATGGTATCAGACTTACAGACAAAGGCACTATGAAAATCATTGAAGTGGCACTGTGTGGTTCAGTTAATAAAAAAATTGTTCAGTATATAAATTCTGCTGGTGGTTCAGCTATTGGATTATGTGGAAAAGATGGTCACTTAATTAAAGCCGAAAAAATAACCGCTACGCTTAGAGAAGATAGATCAAATAATATCGAAAAGATATTAGACATGGGGTTCATCGGTAGACCCACTGAAATCAATCCTGATATATTATTTTTTATTGAAGAATCAGATTTTATACCAGTTATTGCACCAATTGGTCATGGAAAAGATGGGGAAACGTATCATATTGATGCCGATAGCACTGCAAGCGCAATTGCAATTGCAGTTTCTGCATCTAAAATGATAATCTTGAGTGACACAGATGAAGAAATAGATAAAATTGGTGGCAGGAAGATATCTGTTAAAAATTTAAATGCATCGATTGATTGTGGGAAAATTAAAGGGGAAAAATTTATTGAAAGGCTTATGGCATACGTTAAAATGGCGGAGGAATGTGCTGGAGTTGTTCACATAGTTGATGGTAGAATACCTAACATTATGCTTGATTTATTTACTGAGAATAATTCAAGCATATCGATTGTGAGTGATTTATAGCTATACTGCTTACAACTACACGAATACCAAGAGGGTGTCATTCAAGTAGCTGACACTGGAATGACAGCAATCTACGTCATACCACGATTCATTCGCGGTATCTCTAGGTCCCGCTAACAAGTAGCGGGATGACGGCTGTCAGGGTGTCATCCCAGCGCCCAGACACTGGGATCCAGAAGACTTAATTTCAACCAAGTGGCTGCATAATAAGGACTAGATTCCAGACTGGAATAACATCATAGGGGCACTGGGATGACAAAAAAAGGAGCACTGAACTTGTCAAGGAATTTTATGGCCTAGCTGTCACGCGCTGGAATGACATCATTTACGATGTAACATTTATCACTTTTGCAGATACAATTTACATGCTATAATTGAGTCTTCATAGATGGTAAATTGGAGTGCAAAGAAGTAAAATTAAAGTAGAAATAAAAAGATTATCACACGGAGAAGACTTGTCTCTTCCATGTTATGCAACTACGCAGAGTGCTGGCATGGATCTTTATGCTGCATTGAATGATTCTGCTGTTTTAAATCCACTTGAAAGATTACTTGTTCCAACTGGAATTGTGATTGCAATACCAAACGGTTTTGAGGGGCAAATCCGCCCACGTTCTGGTCTTGCTGCAAAACATGGAATCACTGTCTTAAATTCTCCGGGCACTATAGACTCTGATTATCGAGGTGAAGTTAAAATTTGTCTAATTAATCTAAGTAATCAGCCATACGAAATAAAAAGAGGAGATAGAATCGCACAAATCCTTATCTCTCCTGTATCTCAGGTAATTTGGGATGACAGAGAAGAATTCTGCGCAGAAGAAACCGGTCGCAATGCAGGGGGCTTTGGCTCAAGTGGCAGGTAACTTACGGAAAAGCTTGACTATGACAATTTTTTTATACACAATTTAAGCATATTAATATTTTATTAAATGAAGTCGTTTATGCTAACTTTCAAAAATCATTGTGGCCAGCTCCACAAAGCAAACACTGTATTTGTTGCATTTACTGCTATATACGTTATAGGTGGATTAGCAATACTTTCAACACCGCTTTGGAGGCCTTCAACTTGCAAGCTAGCAGCTTTTGCAGCTACACCACTTGGAATGGGCGTTTTAGCATTTGTTGCTGCTGCGCTGACTTATTTAGCAATATATGCTATCAGCAAAAATAACGAAATATCTGAGTTGAAAGCTCTGAAGGTTATTAAGGATGGATTGCTAGTAACAGAAGACGCATTTAGGGAAATTGTAAGAAATAACCAAGTTAAAGATGAAGAAGGTAAGGTAAAAAAGGATAAACATTATATAGACTTCAGCTTAGAAGGCAAGAACTACCGTATTATTGTTGATATTGATCAGCTTACCAAGACGCTAGGCAATACTTTACTCTTCAAGATAGATTCACTAAAAGAGAAAAACGATGAAGGTAAGTTCGAGGCAGTAAATGAAACAAAGTGGAGTAAAACATTAGGTTTAGACAAAGATGGTGCTAAAGAGGTTAACACTTATTTAGGCCAACTTATTTCTGTTGAACAAGTTGCTTCTCAACAACAGACAGTATAGCCAAGTGAAATAAAAGAGGTAAATTAAGTCTGCCTCTTTGTTTTTTTAGTGTCGGTTACTCAAATTCATTATGGGAATGTATCCGTTCAGCAGAGTGGCAAAGTAGGTAGGCAAGATAAACTAAAAAATCAAGAAAAAGTGAGTGTACAACAAATGGTGTCATGCAAGTAGCTGACACTGGTTCACTTTATGATGGTGTCATCCCAGTGCTCCCTTTCTTGTCATCCCAGTGCTTGACACTGGGATGGCTTTGTTGCATCGCTACTTATGAAAGGCTAACTATAATTAGGATTATAAGCAACTTATTGAAAATCTTGTTTTTTTGCTATCAATCTGATCAAATTTAAGAATAGTAATTTGTTATTTATATTAATAAATTTAATTCTATTGAAAATAGCTAAAGCATTGAAATTCTTGAATTTTAGCCGGATTAGTGAGTGGTAGTGAAATTTCTTTTACTCAAATTTAGGTATTCACTGACCGTTCTTGTTGTAAATACCAGAGTAATAAGCTACTGATATTCTCCACCTTTTTTATCTTTAATCCATCATAGCTAGCGATGCAACAAAGCCCACTGGGATCCAGAAAAATTGACTGTGCACTATACAACATTTTCGATCAAAAGCTGGATCCCAGTGTCTGGGCACTGGGATGACACCCTCCTGGTAGACAATGTTCATACAGCAGCTACTCGGATGACACCCTGTGTTTGCTGGCTATAATTGCTAAGGATTTTTATTTAATTTAACTGCATCTTTTGCCTTATCCAATAACCCATTAATAAAGCCAATTTCGCTTGGTTTATCAAGTAAATCAGATGCAATGTTAGTATATTCATTAATGACAACTGGAACTGGCGTATCGCAATTAATCAACTCACATATTGCAACACGCAAAATAGATAAGCTTATGAGATTTAACCGTGAAAGGGACCAGCTTGGGTGTAAGTAAGACTCTATTATTTTATCATATTCTTCACTGCTTTTTATAACCTTACATAACAAATTTTCTAAGAACTGATGTTCAAATTCTTCACATTCAAATATATCTTTCAACTTATTTATGTAGTCCTTAAGCTCACAATTTTCCAATTTAAAAGTGCTTTTGTTGTAACCTACGAAAATATTTGAATAAGCAATTTGTACAGCAAGAAATCTTGCCGTGCTTCTTTTTATGCGCCACTTTTTATCTACTGGTTTTTCCTCCACTATTTTAATTTATTGTGTAAATCTATCATATGCAAAACAGTTGAGGCTGCATGGCCACCAACGTTCTTTTTGTTTTTATCAGCTCTAACTAGTGCTTTATCTTTGCTGTCAGCGGTAATTACACCCATACCAAGGGGTATTGCATAATGCATAACAACCTCATTTAAGCCTTCAATTACTCCTTTACAAACATATTGATAATGATCGGTTTCACCGCGAATTACGCACCCAAGAGCTAAATAACCATCATAATTAGTATGCCCACTCTTGACTGCAAAAAGAATTGTAGCTGGTATCTCAAATGTACCAGGAACCTCAACTACATCGTAACTGGCATTACTGCCTTTTAATTTATCAATTGCACCTTCAAGCAAAAGGTTCGCTATTTCAGTATAATAAATCGAATTAACTATTAGTATTCTCGACATTTACTACCACTTTTTTTGTTAAAAACAACTTTATTAATGACTGTTGAATTAGAGTTATAATATTACTAAATATCCAATATATTACCAGGCCGGCAGGAAAAGAAGAAAAAATAAAGACAGAAATGTAAGGTAAAAACTTCATAACATTTACTTGAATATCATCTTTACTGGTTTGATCTTTCTCACTTAGCTTCTGCTGAATTATCATGGTGGCACCGAAAATTATAGGTAAAATGCCTATAGAAATAGGAAAGTTATAATTAAACAACCCAAATAATGTAAAGATGTTCGTTGGGTCAGGAGCTGAAAGATCCTTAATCCATAAAAAAAAAGGAGCATGCCTCATCTCTATAGTAACAAATAATACTTTATATAGAGCAAAAAATACCGGTATTTGTATTAGCATGGGAAAAATGTTCGACATTGGGTTTACGTTGTTTCTCTTAAACAATGCAATTGTCTCTTTATGCTGCTTTAAGCTGTCATTTTTATACAACTCTTTTACACGAGTTAGCTCAGGCTGCAAGCTTTTCACCTTGAACATTGAAACATATGATCTATTAGACAAGGGAAGCATCAAAAGTTTGATTACTAAAGTCAGCAATAATATTGCTAAGCCAAAATTCTTTAAAACGAAGTTAAAGTATTCAAGCAGTAAAAACACTGGCTTGGTTATAAAATAAAGAACACCAAAATCTACAGCTTTATCAAATAAAGGTATATTGAGAGTATCCTTGTAAGAATCCAGTAAATTCAACTTTTTTGCTCCAGCAAAAAAATAATTCACATTAGAAGTGCTTGCACCAGGAAGTATGCTCTTGTAAGGTTTGACAAAATCTACTTGGAATTTATCAGTATTATCAACGTTCGTGTGTTTAATGCTTACATTTATTTTATCGAATTTCTCAGGTATGATGGCTGTAAGCCAGTATTTATCAGCAAAACCAAACCAATTTTTTTCACTTGCACTTGCTTTTATTAAATGTTTCTTAGAGACATCCTTATATGTCCACTCCTCTAGTTTATTATCAAATGCACCCAGAACTCCTTCATGGGATATCCAATAAGATTCGTTGATATTGTCACGTTTACGGTTAATTTTACCATAAGGAACCAAAACTACATTATCTTTTGTGTTATTTTCAACAATCTGCTCAATTTTAAACATGTAGTTATCGTCAAGGCTAATTTTCATTTTAAACACAATGCCATTCTCATTGTCCCAAAATAAAATTACCTCTTTTTGATTGAGTTTATCTGCTTGCCAGACTGTCTTAGAATCTGGAACTTTAATCTTTTTATTCGGATCGAGCCACCCAAATTCTGCGAAATATACATCTTTTGATTCTGCAGGTGACAGTAACACCACTTGTGGAGAAGAAGAACTCGGTTCTAAGTGGTAATTAGTTAAAATTAAGTCATCAAACCTTGCACCTTTCAGAGAAATTGATCCTTTAATCATGTTATTGGTTAAACTAACCCTCTGTTCTCGAGTAGAATTAATAATTTCAGAACGATTTTGGTGTATTATAGGAGCAAGGTCGTTAAAAGATTCGATATGTTCAATATTTTCAATCAATGGCTGATTTTGGTTTGCACTAAAAAAATTATCATAAATAATACGCCAAGATACCATGATCAACATGGAAAGGATAGCTGCTAAAATTAAACTTTTTGCTTCTGACATGAAATTAAATCAAACATATCTTCTTAAAGTGTATACTAAATATTGTACTAAAACAATGAAATTTACTTATTTTTAATAATAACTTTTAACGCTGATCTTTAAAATTTATTTTAATAGCTTCAAATTTTAACAATATGAACGCGGTGAAAAATCTAGTTATTTGGTTGCTAATAATAGCCACTACTGCAATGCTTATTGATTCACAAAGGGACAAACTAAGCGACAGATTTCTCAGTACTTTTTTACCATATAAAGGAAGAATTCAAAATAGCGGTCAGAATAGTGGAAGTATTGAATTTACGAAGTCATATGATGGACACTTTTATATTCAGGCTCAAGTCAATGATTGCAATATAACGTTTTTGCTTGATACTGGAGCAACCGATATTGTTCTATCACAAAAAGACGCATTACATGTTGGTATTAACTTACAAAATGTTCAGGATTTTAAAATATATGAAACTGCGAAAGGTCAAATAAAAGCTGGAGTGGTTCAAATACCTCAAGTTAAAATAGGAAATTTTTTGATTAATGATGTACAGGCAAGCGTTAACTCTCATTCTATGTCTCATTCACTACTTGGAATGAGCTTTTTAAGGTATTTTCATTTCACTATAAGAGATAATAAGTTGATATTATACCGCGACTAAACACTTCTACAATCTACTTATCAAAGCTCTGTAGGTTAATATAGGAGCAGAAATAAATATTGCAGAACAAGCGCCAATCAAAATACCAAAAAAAATGATCAAGCTGAAGTCTTTCACTGCATCTGTGCAGATTAATGCCAAAGGAAGAGCAGCAAGAAGGGTTGTACCCGAGGTTAATATAGTGCGAAATAATGTAGCGTTGATACTTGCATCTACTATCTCACTCATCCGCCCACTTTTACCACTCTTGCAATACTCTCGAATCCGATCGTATATAATTACTGAGTTATTGATTGAATAACCAATGACAGTGAGAAGAGCTGCAACTGATGAAATATTAAACTCAATGCCAGTTAGGCTAATAAAACCAACAGTTAAAATCACGTCATGAATCAGTGCTGTTATTCCACTGAATCCACATTGCCAATTAAATCTAAACCAAACGTAAAAAAATATTCCAACAATTGCGATCAACATGGATAACATTCCTTCAAATATTTGTGTTGAGCTTATTTGTGGGCCAACATAGTCTATTTTACGATAGCTTATTGAGCTCCCCAGCTTTTCTTCTAGTATGCTTTTTATCTTTTTGATTTTATCTTCATCTCCTTCATCTTTAAAACGCATGACTAAATTATCACCCGCTTTTGAACTCTGCACTGTAAAACCATTTTCTTTTAATGCATCGAGAATAGAGTGATTCTCATCTGAAGATTTTATCTCTATCAAAATTCCGCCTGCAAAGTCTATGCCTAAGTTCACTCCACGCAGCACAACAGTGAATATTGAAAAGATGATAAGAATAATGCTAATTAATGCAGTCAAATCCCTATATTTACTAAACTTGATATCGAGGTTGTCTGGAATGAGTCTAAGTGCCATGCTATTTACTTAAACTTGAATTTTATATACTTTTCAAAAAATTCACTAGTTTATTCTGTGATTGTTTGATTATGTCAATTTTTCCATCAGTTAATTCTTGTCTGTCAATTAAGTTCTATCTAGCTTGCATACTACCATTTTGAAGTACATTACAAAAGCGAAATACTGCCAATTTGGCCCATCATTTTATCTCTGCAAGCTTATCCCCCCCTTGCTATGTTAGCAACGCAACCTAAGCTAGGTTCCTTCATAGCAGTGTTAGGTACACTGCCATATCTTTCAAAACTTTCATGCTCTATAGCTTCCTCAACACTTTTTCCTCCTAAAAGACAGTTTTCCCCTAAACTTTTTCCCCTATTTTTTAACTCATTAAGCCTTGCTCTGTTTTCCCCATCAATCTCCACTTTTATTTTATTGCTACCTTTCTCACTAGGACTTAGATAAATACTTATCTCTCCTACCTCAGTAGTAAAAGACATTTCAATACCACCTTTTGAGACATCCATGTAATTTCTTTTTCCCCTATTTCTTCTACATTTTCAACTCTTACTATACTTTCTCCAATTTTGAGTATGCCAACTCTTAAATTTAAGTCTTTGGCTTTTTCATTGTTTAGGATTTCTGCAACTTCAACAATACTATCTTGCGAGTATTCTATACAAAAATATCTATTATCCTTGTCTACTCCTAATACATTTTGAGTCTGCTTGCTTTTGTTTACAATACTTTCATATGCTAAATCTTTTAGCTTGCTTTCAATTTCCTTACATTTCTCAGAAAGGCCATCATCAAATCCTTTATAAGTAACTATCTGCTCAAACTCATTCCCATCGAAAAAATTAGGGCGTTCTACTTTTCCACTTTTTAACAATAAATTACTAACAATGCTTTTGGTAATGTCCTCTTCGGACACTTCATTTTCTTTGTTACAGTTTTGATCTTCACTTTCTTTGTTATAGTTTTGATCTTCACTTTCTTTGTTATAGTTTTGATCTTCACTTTCTTTGTTATAGTTTTGATCTTTACTTTCTTTGTTATAGTTTTGATCTTTACTTTCTTTGTTATAGTTTTGATCTTTACTTTCTTTGTTATAGTTTTGATCTTTACTTTGATAGGGAGAGTTATCGAATACAAAAGTGTTACTTCTGTTACTTATATGACTACCACTAGTAAGATCTTTTATTTCTTCAAATACTGTATTTGTTACAGTTTTTTCACAACAAGTACATTGTAAATTTAACATTACTCCTTTTTTTAAGTATCCAGCTACTGTGTGCTTAATACTTTCTAGAATATTTTCTATACATTCTTGTTTATTTTGTTTTGTTATACCTCTCACCTTCTCACAGCATTCATTAATCAGATCCTGTTCACTTTGAGTTAACGACATTTTTAGTTTCATAAAAAGCGAGTCTTTTAGAAAAGGATTATCATCTTCTGAATCCAAATCATCTGTTAACTCCATTGAATCAAAATTACCTGAGCTATAGTACGAACCCTTTTTTTAGTCCGAACTATCTTCTGAGTTCCCATCACTATCTAACCAATTGTCAACTTTCGGAAATTCTGAGCTTTTCTGTTCACCTTCAAAAGTCTGATTACTACCACCAGCGCCCTTTGTCAAATTTTCTTTACTTTCACAAGAATCATCTGAACCATAGCCCTCATTCCCTTTTGGATCTGAATCATCTGAATTACAATCAGAAGTTATTTCTGTATCTTCAGAAATCTGTTGATTATCACTTTCACCTAACAAACCACCATTTGTTGGATTACATACATTTTCTGTATATTTTTGATTATTTTGTGCTTCTATTTTCTCCTTTTCGTACAACAGTTTAAACTGATCCTCATCGTCAGAATTGTGACCTGAATCACAAATTACATGATCATTGCAGGTAGAATTATACTCTACTGAATCAGTACTTTCAAAAATTTGTGGATTATTACTTCCGTCTGGCAAATTACCTGATAAAACAGTCTGATGATTATTTTCACCTACCCAACCATCAGTTGTTGTTGGAATATATATTCCTGTATATCTTTGGCTATCAAGAGAATCATTAGTTAATTGTACTGCTGTATAAGTTGTCCGGTCATCCTCATCATCGGAACTAATACCTGAATCATGGCCATCACCTTCTTTAATCTTTTGAGTTTCTATATCGTGTTCATTTATTTCGCTCGACGAATCATAGTTGGAAGGGTTATACTGTTGATTAGAACGGTGCGTAGTGAAAAGCACTTGACTATGATTATTACTGTTATCGCTTGTACGAGAATCATCGGAGTGCTGTAGAGGAGTTTGTGCATTACTTTTAAGAGTTTTACGCCACTCACTGCAAGGATCCTTATTAAAGTCGAAAGCAGTGCATATAACTTTTTCCTTGCCTGATACCCCACCATTCATATTGTATAACCATTACTCACTAATCCCTTAGTGAATATCGTAATATATAGGTCTGTCAATAAAAAAATATAACTTTCTTTGGTTCTAACCTTTGCAAATCAGTATCTATAGCCCGGTAATTTCTCATATATTGCACTCTGGACCTAGGAGCGTTGTTAATAAATCCACGACAGCTAGACAACCTTCGCCCGTTTACTAGAAGGTAAAGCAGCAAGGAGCGAACCAAAAGCGATAAGAAAGGATCCAAACCAGATTATAGACATTCCAGGTTTATAGTGCACTTTAGCTGCAATTTTGCTCTTACTCTTATCAATTTCTCCAATTACAACATAAATATCAGAAAATAAATTGTGGTAGATACTGCTTTCAACATTTTTCTGACCTTCCGCAAGGTAAAATCTATATTCAGGAGTTACTTCACCTAATATCTTATTATTCAGCAAATTCCTGATATCCATTGTACCCCTCACTGCATGGAAATTTTTTTCTTTTATTAGCTCAATATTTCGTAAAGTAACTTTAAATTTATTGACTGTTATGCTATCCCCTATTTTTAAGTAATTTTCTTTTTTCTCCTGCCAACCAACTGAATAAGCTATACCAAGCACTAGAGTTGCCACTCCAGCATGAGCAAGCATCATTGCATAGTAGGACTTAGAAACTCTTCTTGCTAATAAAATTGATTCACCAAATGCTACCTTAAATAAACGAATTCTTTTACTGTATGCTTCTAAAACAAAGATTAATAATGCTATGGAGATGGTAATTGATAGCACAATCATTAGCTCCATGTGAAAGATAAACGGCAAAATAGCTGCAGCACTACAAAATGAGAATCTGTATTCACGGAATATTGGCAATAGACTATTTCCCTGCCAACTGCAGTATTGCCCTATCATGGTGAGCACTAGAATAGCTAGTGCAATAGAGTTAAATAAAGAATTGTAATATGGTGCTCCAACTGAAATTAATTCACCGGTTAAATACTCAAGCACTGTAGGGTATAAAGTGCCAACGAACACGATGAAAAAGGCAGTGATGAATAATAAATTGTTCATCAGTATCATCGTAAAGCGTGAAAAGAATCTTCTACCCTCTGTCACTTGAGTAGCAAGTTTCTTTCTGGATTCCAGTGTCAAGCATTGGAATGACATCGCAGGCGTGTGATTTTTTCTCGTAAATACTACAAATATTACTAAGCTACTGACTGTAATTACACCAAGTAGAGCTAATATATATAGTCCATATCTTGGGTCATCTGCAAACGTGTGCACTGAGGTAAGTATTCCTGAGCGGACTAGAAATGTTCCAGTCACACTCAATATAAAAGTTGTAAGCGTAAGTAAAATAGCAAAGTTCCTTAAAACATTGAAATTCCGTACCACGAACAACAAATGTGTCAGCGCTACTGCAATTAGCCACGGCATCAAAGAAACGTTTTCCACTGGATCCCAAAACCAAAATCCACCCCACCCAAGTTCGCGATATGCCCACCAGCTACCCAAGCTGATGCCCAAAGTGAGCAGCGACCAAGAAATAAGTACCCAAGGCCTGACAATTTTAGCCCAAACATTTCCTTCAGTATTTAAAATTAATCCAGCTATAGAGAGCGAAAAAGGAACGCTAAATCCAAGGTACCCCAAATATAATATCGGTGGATGAATAGCAAGGCCTATATCCTGCAATATCGGATTAAAACCCAATCCATCTGTTTCAATGCCTGGCATTTTAGTGAAGGGGCTGGATTCAATTAAAGTGAACAGCAAAAAACAAAAGCAAATCAGCCCATGAGTGATAAGAGATATTTTTTTTAATTTACTACCATTAGTTCGTTCTGGTGTCATTCCAGTGCTTGACACTGGAATCCAGTTTTTATTACACTGCCATTTGATGTACTCATTTGCAATTAAATTGTCTGGATCCCAGTGTCTGGACACTGGGATGACAGAAGAAGAGACTGGGATGACAGAGGGGGAAACTGGGATGACAGAAGGTATATAAATATCCATTAGTAATAAATACATGACAAGCACTAAGGTCCAAAGCAACATGGACCCTTCTTTGTTTCCCCAAACACCACAAATCTTGTAGATCAAAGGTTTTGTTGTGTGTGAGTGGTAGTATACGTTTTCAAGTGAAAAATCATTTGTAATGTGGCAGTAGATCAAAATAGCCATTGACGCTGATACACAAAAAAATATGGCAGTGGTAATAAACCGACAAGAACTAAGCGGTAAAAACAAATATGTCAAAGACAATAAGCAGGCTAGCAATAGCAATATATTCCCAAGTTCAGGCATAAAAAATTATAGTTTTTATATAAACAATATTACTGATGACAAGTTAGAAGTTAAAGTGTTAATTGATGCTAGCATAATGCTCCCGTAGTTAGCTGTGCTAGTATTAATTAAAAATTAAATATTAAATCTTTATACTTTTATAGATAGCGTTAATATTGAGGTAACATTGTGGGTACAACTAAGATTAGTAAATTTCCATTCAATATAAAAGGTAAAGTGGCAAAACAACATGCCGAACCAATAATCGAAAAAAATCTCTATACTATTTTAGGATTCAAAGATATAGAAGATTTTGAAAATAAGACAAGTAAACTTGTTAATAAAAAAGTTTGGCAATCATTTGTTGACTGCTTTGCAAAAGAAATAGATTATGCAGCAACCGAAGAAGTTGTAAAAAACATCGTTTGTAACATTGCAAAGAGTGATCAAGGTAATGCTTTTACCAAAACTGAACATCTCATATTAAATGAAAAGCAAGATAATAAAAAGAGAGAAAAAGCGATTAGAAAAGCTATTAGTATTTTGAGAAAAATCAATCCAGAAAAAGCCTTTAATGAACTTTCAGTAATAAAAAAACAAGCTGAAGATTTTTTACAAACCGATTTTTGTAAAGCACAGAGTAAATCACTTCAAGGATTTGCTCCCTCTGGTGGACAGCTCTTTGCGGAAACTCTGAAATATATAGAAACACTAGAAAGATTATCCGAAGTAAAAAAAGAAGGGCTAGTTAGAGATTTCTTGTTAAATCATGTTAGTTTATTGAATAAAAAGTATCCTAAATCACAAGGTAAAAGGGAAGATGCTATAACAATACTATCAAGTGATGAGTTGAAGAATTTTTACAATAAAGGTGTAGAAGAAGGAATATTACAACCAATGGCATCTTACAAAGGATGCAGAAACCTGTATGACAAAATGAACCAGATAAAAAATGAATCCAAAAGTATAATTAAAAGAGAAGAACGGGAAGAAAATTTAAAGAAAAGAGATAAGTCGATAATCAGCGCAATTAATGACATAAAAAAACATAGAGAAGCAATCCTTAACTGTAAAGACTTTCAAAATTCTTACATAAAAGAGAAAAAAGAACATCCATTTAGAGGCAACGCATGTCAAAAAATGATTGATATATATCAAGAGAGAATTGTTGGATATCAGGAGAAAATTCGTCAAAACTTAAACCAAATAAAAGCGATATTAAAAAGTGCGCCGCAAGAAATGGATGATGTGGAAGAATTCGAGGAAATAATTGATGATATACATGAAGCAAAGCAGTGTGATGAAATTTTTGATTCAGCTTTAATTTGTTTATCGAACATACAGAATGAGCTAGATATTCAGCTGGAAAATCCTTCAACAGAACTCAGAGTTTCACACATTAACGTTAAAACTGAGCTAACTAGGTTATAAGAACCAAATCTTTAGGGTAATGAAAGCACTTTAATTCAAGACAGCTCTTAGTCTGTGTTTTAATTTGGTTGTGTTTTATTAAAAAAACTTTAAATTTATTTTATAATCGATACTCAAATATAATGACTCAAACTTGGGATTTGTTGCAAACAGGGCAAAAGGAAGGCTATAAAATTGCGTATACTAATGCTCGTATTATCGACCCGGAAACTAAACTTGATATAAAAGGTTCATTATTGACTGAAGGGGATAAAATTGTTGACTTTGGTGAATCATTATTTTCAACAAGTGGAGTTGATGAAACAATAGACTGTAAAGGGCTTGTTCTAATGCCAGGCCTTATTGACATTCACGTACATTTTCGTGAACCAGGCCAGGAACATAAAGAAACTATATATACAGGCAGCAAATCTGCAGCTGCGGGGGGAGTTACAACTGTAGTTTGTCAGCCAAACACTGTTCCAGCAATTGATAGCGTTATTTTGGCTAAATATTTGAAATATAGAGCACTTGAAACTTCACATGTAAACGTTGAATTTTACGCTAAAATCACCACTTCGGAAGAAAAGTTGACTGAAATGGCACTTTTAAAGGAAGCAGGTGCGGTTGGGTTCACTGATGATGGCATGCCAGTTATGAACCCAATGATTATGAGACAGGCGCTGCTTTATTCAAGTATGCTGAATGTCCCTATTGCTCAACATGCAGAAGATTTAAATTTATCAGCAGGTGGTGCAATCAACAAAGGTAAAATTTCTGAAGAATTGGGAGTAAAGGGAATCTTGAGTGCATCAGAATCGGTTATGGTAAGTCGCGATATACTGCTCATGAAAGATATGGAGAATGTGCACTACCATATTTTACATGTCTCTTCAAAAGATTCACTTGATGCTATTAAACGTGCAAAAGATTTGGGATTAAATGTTACGTGCGAAGTAACCCCTCATCACTTCACTTTGACTGAAGATATAGTAAAACAACATGGGGCAATTGCAAAAATGAATCCGCCGCTTCGCACTGAAGAAGATCGTTTAGCTATGGTTGAAGGTTTAAAGACAGGTGTGATTGATTGCATTGCAACTGATCACGCTCCGCATGATCGTAGTTCTAAAGATCTACCACTTGAAAATGCTGCATTTGGTATTGTTGGTCTTGAAACAATGCTGCCCCTTTCACTTGAACTCTATCACAGTGGGCAAATGGGTCTACTTGATGTGCTTGCAAAATTGACATATAAGCCTGCAGATATAATACACATACCACGTGGTCGTATACAAAAAAACCTTGCTGCAGACTTAATTTTAGTTGACCTCAATCATGAATGGGAAATTAAAACTGACAACTTTGCTAGTAAATCAAAGAATTCTCCTTTCGATGGTCGCAAAGTAAAAGGACACGTAGTACGTACTGTTGTGTCTGGCAAAACTATATACTCGCAGAAGAGTTAGTTATCATATCTTATCTATTCCAATTTGTTATCACCAGAATGGGCTAAGTGCACCTAAATTTAAATTAAGAAATCTTACACTGTCTCCGAATAAACACATCCTCTTATCTTTCCCTAATCTGTAAAGTTATTTTGTCTATCAATCTGATTCCAAAACAGCAAAATTATTGTATAATGTTACTTTGAAGTTTTATTTTCAATGCACAAGTTTGCAATACTTTTTTCTATACTGCTTGCAATAGTTGCTTACTACCTAAACAATGAAATCATATTTGAAATAGCAAAGCTATTTAGTGATATCTTTATCAGCTTGCTCAAATTAATAAGCTTACCTCTGGTTTTTTTATCCATAGTTTCCACAATTTCCGGGCTCAAAGACTCAATTGAAATCAAAGTCTTAGTTAAGAAAACACTATTTTATACTCTGCTTACAACTATTATAGCTGCGTTTGTTGCATTATCGTTTTATTTGTTAATAGATCCAGCAAGAAAAAATTTCATAAGTAATACAATAGGGAGTATTAACAGCAATAACCACAGTTATTTTTCATATTTAAAATCACTCATTCCTTCTAATTTTGTGCAAGTTTTTCTTGAAAATAATATGATTGGTAGCATATTAATCGCTTTTTTGATGGGTGGAGCTATTGTTTCACTTTCAAAAGAAAAGCAGGATATATTATATCAAGTATTCTCTGCACTTTTTGATACGCTACTTAAAATTGCTCAAGGGTTATTAAAATTTATTCCGCTTGCTGTTTGGTCTTTTATTACTTGTTTTTTGCATGAATTAAAAGGCGGTAGTGAGTTCTACAATCTTTTATGGTATTTTGTTTGCATAATGTCTGCAAATTTTGTGCAGGCATTTCTGATTTTACCGCTATTTATGTGGTATAAAGGCATATCACCAATTCAAACGCTGAAAGGGGTTATGCCAGCACTCACACTTGCGTTTTTTTCTAAATCATCCAGTGCAACATTGCCAACAACTATAGAATGTGTGCAGAACAAGCTAAAGGTGCCAAAGAAATTATCGTCTTTTATTTTACCAATATGCACAACAATTAACATGAATGCATGTGCTGCATTTATACTAATCACTGTAATGTTTGTTGCAGAAATGAACGGATACGTATTTTCCTTAAGCGAAATGTTGATATGGATTTTTTTAGCTACAGGGGCTGCAATTGGTAACGCTGGAGTGCCGATGGGGTGCTATTTTATGGCAACCAGTTATCTCATGTCGATGAATGTTCCTCTGCATATTATGGGACTGATTTTGCCTATTTATACAATCATCGATATGTTTGAAACTGCAATAAATGTGTGGTCTGATGTTTGTATCACTCAGATAATTAATAAAGAATGTAATAGTGAAACTTAAAAAATGATATTAGACGAAAATAACCTAATAATAAAAGAATTTAAAGAAGCAGAAGCAATTTTGCATGGGCATTTTGTTTTATCATCCGGGCTGCATAGTGACACATACATACAGTGTGCGAAGATTTTTGAAAATCCAAGCAGAGCCATGAAAGTTTGCGCATTATTAGCAGATAAAATAAAAAAAGAATTAAATAGCTCCATAGATTTAATATTATCTCCTGCAATTGGTGGAATAATTGTGGGTTATGAGATTGGCAGGCAGCTTGGAATAAAGACAATGTTTTGCGAGCGCGTTAATGGTAAGTTTGAATTACGCCGTGGATTTAAGATCAAAAAGGGTGAGAAAATATTGCTCATTGAAGATGTAATAACCACAGGTAAATCTTCACTTGAAGCAGTGGAATGTGCAGAAGGGGAAGGAGGTAAAGTTGTTGCTGAAGCTTCTTTGATAAAGAGAAATAGTGAAACGAAACTGCCTTTTCCTGTCATATCTTTGATTGAACTGAACATCAAAAACTACAGCGAGGAAGAACTTCCAAGTGAATTAAAACAACTACCCATAACAAAACCTGGGAGTAGGGAATATTTAACAAAGTAATCCTATAATATCTTGAAAACACAGCATTTATACACAGCTTTAGTTATTTACTCCAAGTGTATTTTATGTATACTTATTACTAAATTAATTTTGAAATGATAGAAAATGAACGAATTTAAATCGATCCGAAATATAGCAATAATCGCACACGTTGACCACGGTAAAACTACTTTACTTGATAACATGTTAAAACAAAGTGGCACATTCCGCGAGAATCAAGAAGTTCAAGAACGAGTGATGGATAGTGGCGACCAAGAACGTGAGCGCGGGATTACAATACTTGCAAAATGCACATCAATAATGTGGGGTAATGAAAAAATCAATATTATTGATACGCCAGGGCACGCAGACTTTGGTGGAGAAGTAGAAAGGGTATTGTGCATGGCAGACGGCGTGTTGCTGCTGGTTGATGCTGCAGAAGGTCCCATGCCACAAACAAAATTTGTGCTCTCAAAAGCACTAAAAGCAAATTTGAAGCCAATTGTGATAATCAATAAGGTCGATCGACCAGACAGCAGAATTGATGAAGTATTAAATGAAATATATGAGTTATTTTTTAACCTTGATGCAACCAACGAGCAGCTAGATTTTCCAGTGTTGTATGCTTCAGGTAGAAATGGCTGGTGTGCTAAGGAGCTTTCTGATGAAAGAAAAGATTTAAGCCCATTATTTTCAACGGTTATAGATTATATAAAACCTTCTGTTTATAATCAAAATGCACCTTTTGCTATGTTGGTCACTCTACTTGAGTCTGATAAGTTTCTTGGCAGAATATTGACAGGAAAGGTTTATCAGGGCATTGCAAAAGTCAATTCAGATCTTAAGGTGCTTGACCTCGATGGCAAAGTAATTGAACGAGGAAGATTAACTAAGTTGCTCTCATTTTCTGGCTTGAAACGCATTCCAGTAGAACAAGCTGTGGCAGGAGACATAATTGCAATTGCAGGGCTTGAGGAAGCTTCAGTTTCAGACACTATAGCAGCACCAGAGGTTACAACTGCAGTAAGCTCAACTCCAGTTGATCCGCCGACAATGGCGATTACTCTGAGTGTTAATGATTCACCTTTTGCTGGGCAAGAAGGTACAAAGCTTACCTCAACTGCTATAAAGGATCGCTTATACGCGGAGGCAGAAACAAATGTTGCAATTACTGTGACTTTAGCACCAAGCAGTGAAGCGTTTGAAGTAGGTGGACGTGGTGAGCTACAGCTTGGGGTGTTAATTGAAAATATGAGGAGAGAAGGTTTTGAGCTTTCGGTATCACGCCCTCGAGTGCTATTTAAGGAAGAAGATGGCAAAAAACTTGAACCTATAGAGGAAGTAGTAATTGATGTAGATGATGAATATAGTGGAATCATCATGGAAAAACTCAGCTTCCGTAAAGGTGAAGTAACTGACATGAGACCTTCTGGTAATGGCAGGACAAGATTAACGTTTTTAGTGCCATCAAGAGGATTAATCGGTTATCAAGGAGAGTTTTTAACTGATTCTCGTGGCACAGGCATAATTAACCGTTTATTTCACAGTTATGCTCCACATAGAGGTCCAATTTCTGGAAGGCGCAATGGAGTTTTAATTTCTACAGATAAGGGTGAGGCTGTGGCATATGCAATTTTCAATTTGCAAGACAGGGGAATTATGTTTATTAAGCCACAGGATAAGGTATATTGTGGCATGGTTGTCGGCCAGCATAGCCGTGACAATGATTTGGAGATAAATGTGTTAAAGGGTAAGCAATTAACAAACGTAAGAGCTTCAGGTAGTGATGAAGCTATAAAGCTCACTCCACCAAAGATAATGACACTGGAGGATATGATAGCGTATATAGATGATGATGAATTGGTGGAAGTAACTCCAAAATCTATACGTTTACGCAAGAAATTCCTTGATCCAAATGAACGTAAGCGTGCAGGAAGGGCAAAGAATAAGGAGTAATCAGAGGTTGAACATTTGCGAAAAATAGTGTATAATTATTTGTCTCCTAATTGTATTTAATTATGGCCTTTTCGAAATTTCTCGATCCAAAAAACAATTTCGCGTTCAAGAGAATATTTGGCACTGAGAAAAATAAAGATATTCTCATTCACTTTCTCAATGATATATTGGGCTTCGCTGGCAAAGATGAAATAGAAGAAATAGAATTTCTCAGCACTATCATGGATGCTGAGATTGCCTCTAAAAAACAAAGTATTGTTGATGTTTTCTGTACTGATTCTGCTGGAACCCAGCTAATTATTGAAATGGTGCGACCTGAAAGTCTTCGGTCATATTGTTTAAAAGGAGAGGAATTCCTTCAGAAAGAAACTAAAAGAGTTCTAAAACTTATTAAACCAGATGTTTTGCCATCTGAGTCTACGCATCAGTGCGAATCGGGTAACCGGTTGGTGCCAAGCGATGCGGACAATGAACCTCCTCTTGAAAAAGAAGATGCTCAATCGTGAAAGGAGCATAAACTACAAGCATCATGTGGTTGGAGAGCTAGGCTTAGTGGTATGGTGAACGTAAGTGAAGCTTCATAAGTATCGTAACGATTAAAGAGCTAAAGATGCTGATAAGCTCCGACCAAAAGGTAATGTGACATTTTTCATTTCTGGATGTACGCAAATCACCGGTATAGAGAAGTCACCTAACCCACTGTTGTATTACAGAAGGAACAGGGTAAGCCTGTATTTCCGCCTATATGGCAAGCAAACCGCAAGGAACGCTGATGAAAATGCAGGTAAAGGATAATGGAGAAAGCGAATGCCATTTTGTAACGAAATGTATAGAATTTGTAACATTAATTCGCGTGAAAACGAGCAGATTTCCATTTGGTCCCTCGTGACAAGAAACTTTGTTAACCACTTGAGGTAGAGAAGCAGATGACCTTACCCACAGAAATGATGAAGAAATTAGGAATATTTTTTACAAAAAGGACAATACTAACAAAAGAACTTTATTCTATTTAGAATATAAAGTTACAATAAATTTTCCTGTCATCTCCAAATAAATTATATTAACTTAGTATTGTATATTGTTAATAACTTAAATAATATAACCATTTTCAGCAACAAAAACCAAAGGTCTTGAGATACAAGATATTTGTATGGTTACTATGATAGTTCCTTTTTTAAGAAAGTTTTAAATTTCATACCTAACAATAAACAACTTTAGGTTTAAATTTATGAAATCAGTTGTTATATACATCAGCAAATACGAATTTAACTGGTGTTATGGACTTAAATAAATTTACCGAAAAAGCAAAAAGTCTAATTCAAAGTGCTCAAATGAAAGCGTTGGGAGCTGGGCATCAGATTTTTATGCCTGAGCATTTACTAAAAGTGATGCTTGAAGATGAATCAGGTTTAGTTCAGGATTTGATAAACGCTTGTGGTGGAAGTGTGCAAAGTATTTCTGATGCTGTGGATAGCGCAATAAAAAAGTTGCCAGTAATTGAAGGTCCAGGAAGTGGTGGCCTTCAACTTTCAAGAGAAATAGCAAAAGTTTTTGAAGATTCAATTGGTATTGCAAGAAGAAATAAAGATTCATTTGTTGCTGTTGAGCGTTTACTACAGGGCCTCACTGCACAAAAAGATGATACTGTAGGCAAAATTCTGGCAGAGAATGGTGTGACTCTACAAAAACTGAACTCAGTTATTGCAGAAATGAGAAAGGGCAGCAGTGCGGACTCGCCAAACAGTGAGGAAAAATTAAACGCGGCAAAGAAATATACAAAAGATGTTACAGAGCTTGCTATGCAAGGAAAGCTTGATCATGTAATTGGTCGTGATGAAGAGATCAGAAGAACTATGCAGGTATCACTGAGGCGGACAAAAAATAATCCAGTGCTGATCGGTGAACCTGGTGTTGGAAAAACTGCAATAGTTGAGGGGCTTGCAAATAGAATTGTTGCAAACGATGTGCCACTTGGTTTGCATGATGCAAAGGTCTTAGCTTTGGATCTTGGAGCACTAATTGCTGGCACTAAGTTTAGAGGAGGGTTTGAGGAAAGGTTAAAAGCAGTGATTAATGAGATTTCGAGAGCGGAGGGAAAAATTATATTATTCATCGATGAATTGCACACTTTAGTTGGAGCAGGAGCAACAAGTGGTGCAATGGATGCCTCGAATCTGCTGAAGCCTGCTCTTGCGCGTGGAGAAATTCGCTGTATAGGAGCCACAACTTTAGATGAATATCGTCAGCATATAGAAAAAGATCCTGCACTTGCAAGGCGTTTTCAGCCTGTGTTTATCTCTCAACCAACTGAAACTGATACCATTTCAATACTCAGGGGTTTGAAGGAAAGATATGAGGTGCATCATGGTATAAGAATTACAGATGGTGCAATAATTGCTGCTGCAACGTTGTCCAATAGATATATAACAGATAGGTTTTTACCTGATAAAGCAATTGATTTGATTGATGAAGCAGCAAGCAGGGTGAGAATTGAAATGGATAGCAAACCTGAAGTTATTGATGAACTTGAGAGAAAGGTTATACAGCTAAAGATTGAAGCAGAGGCTTTAAAAAAAGAAAGTGATGAAAATTCTAAACAGCGTTTAAAAAAGATAAATGAAGAGATCGAAAATCTAAACAGTAAATTTGCTGACTTGAACAGCAAATGGCAGATGGAAAAGAATAAAATAGCTAGAATACAAGAAACAGCCGAAAAATTAGATAACGCTAGAAAAGAGTTGGAATTAGTTCAGCGTAGTGGGAATTTGGGAAGAGCAGGAGAGCTGATGTATGGTGTGATTCCTCAGCTTGAGAATGAATTAAAAAATCAGGAAAAGGTTACTGATAGTTTCTTAAAGAAAGAGGTGACTGGAGATGATATTGCAAACATTGTTTCAAAGTGGACAGGAATTCCAGTTGATAACATGATGCACAGCGAAAAGGAAAAACTTCTCAACATGGAGAATGAAATAGGAAGAAGAGTAATAGGGCAGAAAGATGCAATAGAAGCGATAAGTAATGCAGTTAGGCGCTCTCGCTCTGGTGTGCAAGATACTAATCGACCTTTTGGTTCATTCTTATTCTTGGGTCCAACCGGAGTTGGAAAAACAGAATTGGCAAAAGCCCTTGCTGAATTTCTGTTTGACGATCAATCAGCGCTTTTGCGTTTTGATATGTCAGAATATATGGAAAAACATTCTGTTTCAAAGTTAATTGGCGCGCCTCCAGGCTATGTTGGCTATGAACAAGGTGGCAGATTAACTGAAGCAGTGAGGAGAAGACCATATCAGGTAATCTTATTTGATGAGATAGAAAAGGCAAATCCAGATATATTTAATCTATTGCTGCAAATCTTGGATGAGGGGAGACTCACTGATAGTCATGGCAAATTGATTGATTTTCGCAATACCATACTGATTTTAACTTCTAATCTTGGTTCTGAGATAATGCTAAAGGGGATTGCTGAGTCTGTAAAAGATGAGGTAATGCAGATAATTAAATCAACATTTCGTCCAGAATTTTTAAACAGACTGGATGAAATTATTATATTTCACAGTTTAACCAGAAATGACATCTATAAAATTATAGATGTTCAATTTTCTTATTTACAAAAAACACTTGCTAAGCGTAAACTGAGTATAAGTTTGTCGCAGGAAGCTAAAGAACTAATAGCACAAACTGGCTATGACCCTGAATATGGAGCAAGGCCCCTAAAAAGGGTGATACAAGAGTGTATTCAAAATAATTTAGCTAAATTAGTTTTATCGGGGGAAGTAGTAGAAAATGATGAACTAATAGTGTACGCTCTTGATAATGAAATCTTAGTTAAAAAGGTTTAAGTTCACTGTGTATTTTTGTTAAAAAAAATGTGTATAGATCATAATGTTGACACTGAGTCTTTATTTAAGTTAGCTGATCAAGAAAATCAGCAAGATAAAGAAAAAATTAAAAAATTTATTAAGTATTTTTATAGTTTTGTTTATAAAAGCGACCTAAAAGCCAATGATAAGTTTTTGCTATATATTGTAAACGATGCTTACAATTTTGCTTCTCAAAAAGAGAAAGATGAAAGTAAGTTAGTAGTAAGTAATATAGATGATATATCAGGAATAGAAGGCGATTTTACCACGATTAAGATAACAAACGATGATATGCCATTTTTGGTTGACTCCGTTATTACAACTATTAAGTCGCACGATTTAACCATATGCTATTACAGCAACAGCATAATTAACATTAAAAGAAAAGATGGCCTAATAGATGAGATTTACCCTTTGGAAGAAAGTAATGGAATAAAAGAGTCAGTTATATATGTAATTATCAAAGGTATAAGTGACAGTTTTGTTGATACATTAAAAGAATCTCTACAAAAAACGCTGAAAGCAGTTAATTGTGTTGTGAAAGATTGGCACTTAATGCTTAAGAAACTTGATGAGGCAAGTCTTTCTGTCATCCCAGTACTTGATACTGGGATCCAGGAAAAGGACACGTGGATTCCAGTGTCACGCACTGGAATGACACCAGACCGAAATCAAGAGCAAAAAGATTTTCTAGTTTGGTTAAAGAATAATAATTTTGTATTTCTAGGTTATCAAGAATATATTGCTGGTAAAGATGAAAAACTCGTCTGTGATGGCAAAAAGGACCTTGGCCTGATGAGAGTAGGTCAAAGTACGTTGATTCCTTCTGCAAACCTTGATTCCCTATACATATTGAGATCAGATCTAATCTCAATAGTCCATCGGCGTACATACATGAATTGTATAGGAGTAAAAGAATTTGATGACCAGGGTAATGTAGTAAAGGAACGGCGTTTTTTCGGGCTATTTACTTCTGCAGCGGAGGTCCAAGATATTCGAACTATTCCAATAATAAAAGATAAAGTTAAAGTTATAGAAAAAAATGCAGGATTTTTAACCGGGGGCCACAACAATAAAGCTTTGATTTCTATTTTGCAAGTGTTCTCTTGTGATGAATTATTCCAATCAAATGAAGACGAATTATTTAAAATTTGCATTTCGATCATGTCTCTTGCGATTAGGCCAAAGGTCAGATTATTTTTAAGAAGAGTCGGGGATTTTATTAGTTGCATAGTGCTGATACCGATGCGTTATGCTAGCGCTAGGCTAATGTTCAAGATACGTGACATATTGAAGGATGAGACAAGTGCAGGAAGTTCAGATATTTATAACAATCACATTATCAATGAATATGATTTGATGAAATTGCATGTAGTGCTAAAGACCAAAAATGCTAGCGTTCTTGATGATGAAGTTTTGCGTATCGAAAACAAATTAAGAAACATTACAGAAAAGTGGGAAGATCGTTTTATAGACAATTTATACAATACTTTTAGCACTGTTGAGGATATATTCATCCGTTATTGCAAGGCATTTCCAATAAGCTATCAAGAGAGTTTCGAACCTCATGACGCATATTACGATATGAAAAAATTGGAGATAGTGAGGAAGAAAGGAGTTAGCGAGGTCGATTTAAGACTTACTCGTGATAATCTTAATTATCAATTAAAGGTTTATACTCCAAACAATGGAGGCCTTGAATTATCGAAGATATTAAGGATCACTAAGAATTTGGGAGCTAAAATTCTATCTCATAATGGCTATTACATAGAAATTAACGGTGGAATATGGATACACCATTTTGTGTTGTCAAGAGTCGATGAATTAATAGACAACATTACTCTAAAAGAGCAATTTGAAATAACACTTGCGAAAGTGTTTAGCAAGGAAATTAAAAATGACTATTTCAATAGTTTGATCATTATTGCTGGGCTCAAGTGGAAGGAAGTGCTTCTGATTAGAGCGCTAAGTGCTTATCTAAAGCAGACGTCATTTAACTACAACCCAGAATATATCCAAAAGGTAGTCTCAGAGTATCCAAAAGTAGTAAAGTATTTGATACAACTATTTCATGCAAGATTTGATCCTAACATAGACATTGATAGAGCAGAAACTACGGACATTGTCAGAGAAAAAATTGAGGAACTTCTAAAAGAGATCAGCAATGTTTCACATGATTACGTTTTGCGCTCGATATTTAACTTGATAATGGCTATTTTAAGGACCAGTTATTATCAAGACGATAAACCATATTTATCTACAAAATTTGACTCAAGTAAAATAAATGGTTTGCCTGATCCTCGTCCGTATCGCGAATTGTATATTTATTCAAACCTTTTTGAGGGAATACATCTAAGAGGAGGGAAATTAGCCCGTGGTGGCTTAAGGTGGTCGGATAGGACGGAAGATTTTCGCACTGAAGTTTTGGGGCTCATGAAAGCTCAGATGACAAAAAATGCGGTTATTGTCCCTGTTGGTGCAAAGGGTGGATTTGTAATAAAGCAAGCTTATAAAGATAAGAATATTTTAAGAGAGAAAAGTGTTGAGTGCTATAAGAGTTTTATTAGAGGAATGCTTGATATTACTGATAACGTGGTTGATGGTGAAATAATTCCACCAGAGAATGTGATTAGGTATGATGAAGACGATTCATACTTGGTAGTTGCAGCAGATAAAGGCACTGCTTCATTTTCTGATTATGCCAACCAGATAGCCTCTGAATACAATTTTTGGCTTGGCGATGCATTTGCATCTGGTGGATCAGCAGGTTATGATCACAAAAAAATGGGTATTACAGCCAGAGGTGCGTGGATTGCAGCACAGAGGCATTTTTGGAAAATGAATAAGGATATTTACCAGGATACAACTGTTATTGGAATTGGAGATATGGCTGGCGATCTATTTGGAAACGGTATGCTGCTTTCAAAAAATATACATTTAATCGGCGCATTTAACCATATGCATATTTTTGTTGACCCAAACCCTGATGCAGAAAAGAGTTTCACAGAGCGTAAACGTCTCTTTGAGTTACCATTTTCAACTTGGATGGATTATAATAAAGGTTTGATTTCTAAGGGTGGAGGAGTATTTGAGCGTAGCAGTAAGCAAGTAAACATTTCTCAAGAAATAAAAAAGTGCTTTGATATAACAGAAGATATGCTACCTCCAAGTGATTTGATTAGATATCTATTGAAAGCAAAAGTGGACTTCATATGGAATGGAGGAATTGGCACGTTTGTTAAGGCAAAGAGTGAAAATCATAGCATGGTCGGTGACAAAGCAAACGATGAGTTAAGAGTGAATGGTAAAGATATTAGAGCTTCTATGTTTATAGAGGGTGGAAATCTTGGTTGTACACAGTTTGGAAGAATAGAATATGCTGAAAAAGGTGGATATATCAATGCAGACTTTGTTGATAATTCAGCCGGAGTGATATGTTCGGACCTTGAAGTTAACATTAAGATTGCATTTGTTTCAGCTATGAAAGCAGGGGGTATTTCTTTAGAAAAAAGGAATGAAATACTGGCAAGTATGGTGGATGAAGTTGCATCCAAAGTGCTTGAGAACCACAACAAAATTGAAACAAAAGCATTACTTCTTGAGTGTTTGCAAGCTAAAGAGAGATTGGAGCAGCACCACAGGTTACTGCTCAGTTTAGAAAAATCTGGGCTGTTAAACCGAAGCGTAGAATTTCTTCCAACTGAAGAAGAGATAGCAAGGATGTTAACTGGTGCAGAAGGTTTCAGTTCTCCTCAGCTTTCTGTTCTAATGTCTTATGCTAGAACAGCAATAAAAAATGAAATTATACATTCCGATCTGTCTGAAAAAGATCTTATATCTCATGACTACTTGCTAGGTTATTTTCCTAAAAAGATGGTAACAAAGTTTAAGGATTTCATATTAAAACACCAACTTCGTAGAGAAATTATCTCTACTTGCATTGCAAATGATGTAGTGAATAGAATGGGCTGTATATTCATCAATAATTTGGCTGAGAACACTGGAATTAAGATACAAGAAGCGGTTAACATATATATTGTTGTTAACCACCTGTATGATTTAAACAGCCTGTGGCAGAAAATTGATGAATTGGATGGAAAAATTGATGTTAACTCATACTTACAAATAGTGAGGAACGTGCAGAAATTTATTGGCAGAGTATCATTTTGGCTAGTGAAAAATCTTGGCAAGCTTAGCTTTGTAGAATTGGATGATGTTACAAAATTTAAAGATGCAATTGAAACTTTAGGCCAGAACTTAACTGATGTTTTAGATGAACACCTATTAAAGATCTATAGCCATGGATCAACTTCTTTAGTAGAACTTAATATAAATAAAGATCTAGCAAAAAAAGTTGCTGATCTATGCGTTCTTGCTTATGCACTGGACATTATATCTGTTGCTGAACAGACATCTTTGTCCATTCTTGATGCTGGTAAAATATACTTTGAGTTAAAGTCGCTGTTAAGATTCGATCTGATTAGAACAATTGCCATCAAGATGAAAAGCCGCTCTTCTTATTGGGATCGCAGCTTAGTTAATGATTTATTGGACGATTTAAGCAATTACCATCACAAGCTAGCTGTTAAAGTCATAAAAGCTACTGATAACCCTGAAGATAAGGTTCAAACCTGGGCTTGTAATGATAAGGACTACATAGAACGTTATAATAGTTTTTTAGATGAGATGGTTGCTTCTAAACTTGATTTAAGCAAATTAATATTTATAATCAGAAGGATTAAAGTACTTGCTTCATAGGAAAATGTTCAATATAGGTCTTTCAGAAATTTTAGTTGTAGCTTTAGTGAGCATAATTGTTCTTGATAAAAATAAGGTGCCTGTATTTATTGATCTTATTAGGAATGTGTATAAGTATCTTATGATTATAAAATCAAAAGCTAGGAGGTTATTGAAAGACGCAGGAGTTGGAGACTTATATAAAGAATGTAATGCTGAGAAAGTAAATTACATAATTGGTAAAAATGGTAAGCTTTATCCTACTTATGATATAGATAATACATCTAAAGATAATGACAGCAAAGATTCTGGTAGTAGATGATGTACTATCTAATGTCAAGCTTTTAGAAGCTCGACTAAAAGTAGAGTACTATACGGTTATCGTAGCTCATGATGGTGAAGAAGCTATAGATTTAGTAGCAAAGCAGCAGCCCGATATTATATTACTTGATATCATGATGCCAAAGATGAATGGCTTTCAAGTTTGTAAGGAGCTAAAGAGTGATCCCTTGACAACCCATATTCCAATAATTATGGTAACTGCGCTGCATGATACTCATGATAGAGTGCAAGGTATTAATGCTGGCGCGGATGATTTTCTGACTAAACCAATAAACGAAACTGCTTTATCTGCACGAATTAAGTCTCTCACACGCTTAAAGATGATTATTGATGAATTGCGTTTGAGAGGAGAAACTAACGCTGAGATTGGTGGAGTCGCAGGAAACAGTATTATGGATTATTCCAATCAGATTTTTGATGCTAACATACTTGTTATAGATGAGGATGTTAATCAAGCAGAGCAGATATATAATATATTAAAGCAACGCTTTAGGTCAATTAAAATACTGAGTGATCCAATGGAAGCATTGAAGGTTGGTATTGAGAATGGTTACGACCTGATCATTTCTGATATGCAATTTTCAAAAACTGACGGCTTGCGTTTGTGTTCTGAGTTTCGTAGTAAGGTGGAAACACGTTATACACCAATTCTGATTCTTTCTGAGGATTATGATAAAAACAATTTAGTAAAAGCACTTGATGTAGGTGCTAATGATTATTTAACAGTACCTTTGGATGAGGGTGAGCTAATAGCAAGGGTTAATTCGCAAGTAAAACGCAAAAGATATCAAGATGCCTTGAGAATGAATTTATTTAATAATGCGGAAATGTCTATAAAGGACCCATTAACTAACTGTTATAATAGAAGATATTTTGATGCACACTTAAGAAACATTGTTAAGGACTCTGTGGAAAAGGATAGAAGGTTGTCTCTTATGATACTTGATATAGACTATTTTAAGATAGTGAATGACAGTTTTGGGCATAGTGCTGGAGATGAACTTTTAAAGCAAATACAGAAAAGAATTTCTGAAAATATCAGAGTGACAGATTTACTAGCTAGGTTTGGTGGTGAGGAGTTTGTTGTTGTAATGCCAGATACCAATGTATCAGATGCGTATACTATTGCGGAGAGAATACGAAAAATTATTGCTAAAGAACCTTTTGTACTTGCGGATAAAAATACAACCCATAATGTAACTGTGAGCATTGGAATTGCAGAAATGCAAGGATCTGACTTTGATGATATTAAAAAATTTATAGTACGTGCTGACAGATATTTATATAAAGCAAAAAACAGTGGTAGAAATAGAGTGGTTACTGGCTATAGCTAAAGTGGCTTAAGTTTACCGACAACCGTCATTCCACTACTCGTGAGCGGAGTCTATGCTGAGATACCGCGAATGAATCGCGGTATGACGTGTTGCTCGGGTTAGCTATAGATTTCTGAAATGATTTCAAAAAAATGATAACTAAGATTAAAGCGACAACATGAGGTTTCTCAGCTCTGGAAATTTCACGTTTAACTGCAAAAATAGATACTTATTTAAAAAATATCCTGTGACTTTCAGTCCTAACTGAAATTCTTGGAATGAGTAGCTGTTTTGTAGGGTATTATTGTATACATCATGCAACATTTGTGGAAAAGGTAGGAGTTTATCTGCATAATAATCTCCTACTTTTTTTGACACTGCTCTACCAGTTTTTGGAGAAATAAATTGCAGATTTTCCTTAACACCTGTTACAGCGCATTTGGATAAGTCTAACTTGAATCCCAATTGCGTAAGAAGCAGAAGCTCTAAGTTAAGATAATGGCTTTGCCAAGACTGATTGTTGTGTTTAATTACATCGATGAAATATCGAAAATTGTCATACAGTATGGCACAGGGTTCACTTTCTGGAAGCACTTTTTCTAAAATAGAGGAGAAAGAAACAATAGTAATGCTTTTTAACCTATCTTGAAAGAAATGATGGAATGGAGATTCGATTAATTCGCACTTAAAAAAACCTAGATTTTCAGGTAACTTAGCACTCCATTCTGCATGTAATAGATTACTTATCTGAAACTTATAATTGCTATTGTTTGTTAGCTTAGTTAATCCCCTGCGCTTTCCATGACTTTTTGTAAACAGAGAAAGAATTAAGTTTTTATCGCCGTATTTTTTAGCAGCTATAATGATGCCTTCATCTTTCCATCTCATTTAGAGTGTATTGACCGTATGATATTATAGGATAGTACACCTAGAGCTTGTAATCCATAAAAATCACTTACTCCGTTACTATTCCAAAGTTTCAAGGCTATGAGAGAGTAAGTTATTGGCTGCCACTCTTCTTCCTGAGCCTCCATGCTGAGCTTTTGGTTTGCTAAATAATTGTTTGAATGATTTTAGTAACCATTACTTTTCCTTATCTGAAATTTTGGATAATTCAGCTTCTAATTCTTCTATCGTCGGTAAAGCTGTTTTTATGTTCTCTGGTAGATTTTCAGTTATTCGATATTCCGCTAATCCTATTGGTTTATTTATGTCTTTGAGTGTATATTTAGCAAGTACATCGTCTTTAGATTTACATAAGATTAACCCTATAGAAGGTTGATCTGTCGAGTGCTTTAGTAAATCATCAACTGCAGAAAGATAAAAATTCATTTTACCAGCATATTCCGGCTTAAAATCCTTATCTTTTAGTTCAATCACTACGAAGCAACGTAACTTTAAATGATAGAATAATAAATCAATATAAAAGTCTTTATTACCAACATCTAAATGAAATTGTCTACCAACAAATGCAAATCCTTCACCGAGTTCTAACAGAAATTTTTCCATATGCCCTACGAGTCCTTTTTCTACTTCTCTTTCATGAGCATCCTTACCTATACTTAAAAAATCAAAAATATACGGATCTTTTAATGTGTAATGTGCTAGATCGGATTGTGGAGATGGTAATTTTTCTTTAAAATTAGTTATTGCTTTTCCTTGACGTTTATGTAGTCCAAGTTCTATCTGCATCACCATAATGTTACGTGACCAGCCATGTTCAATAGCTTTTTTTACATAAAATAATCTTATTTCATGACTTTCTATTTTTTCCAAAAGAGTGATATTGTGATACCAAGTTAATTGTGCAAGAGGCTCCTGCACAAATTCAACATCAGGATATTCTTCGGCAAACTTACGCATATACTTCAGATTTCTCGTGCTAAAGCCTTTCATTTCTGGAAATGTACTTCTCAAATCCTTACTTAATTGATCAATTACCTTAGCTCCCCAGGTATGTTCTTTTTGGCGTTTTAGGATCTCTGTACCAATATGGTGGTAAAGCAAAATAAGCTTACTATTTACTGCAAGTGCTGCCTTATAACGGTTTGTTGCAATACGATCTTTCAACTGCTCTAAAAGTTCTGTATATTCTTTTCCTATAATTTTTGTCATACGGTCCCTTTTAATCCATTATACAATTCTTTGTCTGTCGAGAAGACAATCTTTCGCTTGCCTGCAACTTTGAAGGGATTCCTTATTGACTTCAAAGTTGTCCATCAACTAAAATATATTGACTTTATGTGCAATATTAGCTTTAAACCAGTAAAACAAGCTGCTTAACATATGCGTTTTTTCTATTCTAATTATATTCTTTTTTTGTCTTTATGTTGTTTTCTGCTTTTTTCGTTACCTTCAACAAAAGCCCAAACGAATGATACGTCAGTTGTTCCTATACCACAAAGGAAAAAAGAATTGGTTGAGCACACTGTTGTAGCACAACCGAGGCAAATTATCGAAATGCAAGAAGAAGTCATTATTAACGAGGGTAAAGAATTCATTCCAATTCCAAAAAGAAAAAAAAGTGTAGAGAAAAAACTAAGAAGGGATGTTAGAGGGGCAAAAAATGAAATAGGAAACGAAAAAAGCGTTGAGAGCAAAAAGGATGAATTAGTTGTAACAGAAATTATTAACTCTATAAGAGACAAGCTCACAAAATGCTGGAGCATTCCTGAAAGCATAGCTTACAAAGAAAATTTTAATATAAAAATTAACTTATTGTTATCCAGTCAAGGCGAGATAATTATGGCGGATGTAGCAGACAGTGATTCCTATCGAAATAATCCACTTTTCAGGTCGATAGCAGATAACGCAATGCGTGCAGTATATAAATGTAGCCCATTAACCGGCTTGCCTACTCAGCACCACCACATTTGGCGTGAAGTAACACTAGACTTTATTCTATAGCTAAAGTAATTCTATAATTTAATAAGCCCACTGTATCCGTTCAGGATAGCAGCAAGGCAGTATAACCATAGAGTAAAAGTGAGTTTACAACAAATGGTGTCATCCCAGTGCTTGACACTGGGATGACGTTATACGGTTCTTGGATGCAAAGAAGAGTGAGAAAAACTCTATAGTTAGCAAACTTTCAATCAGAAACAGCCAAAGATCTCTCTAAGATGTCAGTTTCTTTTGTATCTTCAACTTTACCGTCCTGGTCGAATGAAATTTGCAGAGACTTACTACTATACTTCCTTTTTCCTAAAAAATTGGCTTGTTTAATTTTATATGAGACATAGTACCAAACATTGTCATCGAACTTTGATACTAATGTTGGTGATCCTAAAGTGTGAACCACTTTTTCTTTATCGTCACCTACTTTTATCTTGCTCCACAATTCAACACTAATGCCAGGAGCTCCGTGATTGTGAATAGTGTGAGTGCAGCTCACTGTAAATAATAAAATAAAAGATATTAATACTCGCATTTCTGTTGATAAATTACTTGAAGCTATAATACACTAATAAATTATCTGCCGTCAAATTTCAAAAAAGTTAAATTGACTGATTCTCAATATCACTTAATATAATATTTACTTTAGAAAATAATAGGTGTCTTATGTCATTGTTAAAAGCAGATCCAATATACAAACCTTTTAATTACCCTTGGGCGTATGATGCGTGGCTGCAGCAACAAAGAATCCATTGGATACCTGAGGAAGTTCCGCTTGCTGATGACGTAAAGGATTGGAAAACTAAACTTTCAAACGTAGAGAAAAATCTACTAACTCAGATTTTTAGATTCTTTACTCAGGCAGACATTGAAGTAAATAACTGCTACATGAGGCATTATTCAAATATATTTAAGCCAACAGAAATATGCATGATGCTTGCAAGCTTTTCCAATATGGAAACTATACACATTGCAGCTTATTCTTATCTTTTAGACACAATTGGCATGCCAGAAAGCGAGTATCAAGCATTCTTAAAGTATGATGCTATGAGAAAGAAGTATGAATACATGTTAGAATTCGAGGAAAGCAAAAAACACGATAAAAAACATGTAGCTAAAACTCTAGCGGTGTTTGGTGCATTTACCGAGGGGTTGCAGTTATTCGCATCATTTGCAATTTTGCTCAATTTTCAACGCTTTGGAAAAATGAAAGGCATGGGACAAATAATTGCCTGGTCAGCCCGTGATGAAACTTTGCACACCAATTCAATTATTATGTTATTTAATACATTTATTAAAGAGAATAATGAAATTTGGAACGATGAGTTTAAAGAGGAATTATATTCTGCATGCCGCACTATTGTTGAGCTTGAGGATGAGTTTATAAAGCTTGCTTTTAATTTCGGAGACGTTGAAGGACTATCTGCAGAAGAAGTGCGCAATTACATACGCTACGTAGCAAACAGACGGTTAATGCAATTAGGTCTTGAGTCCATATATGATGTTAATGATAATCCTATTCCGTGGCTTGATGAAATACTAAATGGTGTGGAACATACGAATTTCTTTGAAAATAGAGTAACAGAGTATAGCCGTGCAGCAACTCAAGGCACATGGGAGGAGGCTTTTACTGAAAACGACACGAATAATAAGTGAGTGCTAATTTCACTCTTCTTTGTCATTCCAGTGTCAGCTACTTTCATTACACCATTTGCTATGCAGTTTAGACAGTTTTGCTTTACTTAACAACTAACTTACCATATATATGTCCATAGGACATTGGTATATAAGAACGTGCTACAACTATTAATCTTACTCACGGTCATCACTTCAGTTGCATTCTTTGGTCATTTAGTTCCAATGGAAGCAAAAACCTTCTTGTACTCAACGAGCCTGAGTATAAAAGAGGTTTTGCTATTTATAATGCCTTTTATTATTTTTGCGTTAATCTTTAGCAGTGTTAACAATCTTAAGCAGTCAGCTATAAAGTTCATATTGTTACTTATTATAATGACCTTCTTGTCAAATCTGGCTTCAAGTTTAATAGCTTATTCTGTTGGGCATTTTATCATACAAAACACTCATTCAATACAAGATATAATGTATGAAGAAACAATTGTTCCCTTATGGTCGTTTAGGCTGCCTGCATTGCTTTCTAATTTTTATGCCCTTGCCTGTGGATTTGTGTCCAGCATAGTAGTGTCCACACTGCTACCCAAGAAAAGCAAAGAGCTTTCGAACAAAATGTTAGATTTAACTCTCTTTATTTTGAAGACGTTTTTGACGCCGATTATTCCAATATTTGTACTTGGGCTTGCTTTAAAAATGCAGCATGATCAAGTTTTATCTATAATATTTAAGGATTACTCAACAATTTTCATTATTATAGCATCTGCAACCTACCTTTATGTTTTCCTCTTATATGGAGCAGCAAATTCATTCAAGATCACAAGCTGGATAGCTAGTATAGGCAATATGATACCGGCATTTATTACTGCAATGAGCACAATGTCTAGTAATGCAACTATGCCACTTACTCTTGAAGGAAGCAAAAAAAATGTAAAGCAACCTGACATAGCATCGTCTGTTGTACCAATAACTGCTAGCTTTCATTTAGTAGGTGATTGCTTTTTTATTATAATATTATCAATGATAATTGCCTCCGGTTATTCATTATTCACAATAGATTATGTAACTTTTCTTCTCTATTTTTTGTTATTTAAGTTTGCTATCGTGGCAGTGCCGGCAGGAGGAATTATGGTAATGCTACCTATTCTTGAGAAACATCTCAAATTCTCTCCAGAAATGCTTTCGTTAATTACAGCATTGTATATAGTGTTTGATCCAATAATCACTTCAGCAAATGTTATGGGTAATGGTGCCTTTACTATGATGTTTGCAAAACTCTATGATAAGCTTAAGTAATGTCTATTTTAGCGATTGATACTGTAGGTATTGGTAGTTCAATAGCAATAGTTGATTATGATGGTAATTGTTTTGTAGAGCGCAATTCCGCCAGCAATAGTCATGCAGAATCATTTTTTAAAACTTTAAATACTTTATTTAATAAGTACAATTATAACTACGATAAAATAGATCATTTGGCGGTAGTAGTTGGACCAGGAAGTTTCACTGGAATTAGAGTTGGTATATCAGCTGCACAAGGTATAAATCTTGCTACAAATAAGCCGTTATACGGGGTTAGTGCGCTGGAAGTTCAAGCCTACGCAATATCTTTGCTTTGTGCAAATAGCAAAAAAAATATCAGAGCTATAATCAAAAATGCTCAAGGGTTTTATACACAGTTATTTGATTTCAATTTATTGCCGCTGTCTGGTCCAACTGCAGCATGTGACCCTGGTCACGCTACAAGCAGTACACATATGGATTGCAATTTAAATGCTAGCCATGCAGGGCTATTAGTTCATTATAGACTAAAGAACAAGCAAAAATTAAATGAAGTTGAAGCTCTATATTTAAATGAGCCTCAGTATATGAAATTGCTATAGACTATTTTTTTGCATACACGCAATTTGGCTAAGCTTGTGCATCTGGTTTACTATCTCTTGAGCTACTTCTTTTATACTCATATTTGAATTTTCTATCTCTATAGCACTCGGTGGTGTAAATAAATTGTTAATCCTACATTGCTCTATCATGCTATTTAGATTAATCACCTTCCTATTTTTTCTTTGCCTTTTTAATGCAATACGCTTTTGTAATGTCGGTAGATCACACCTAAGTACCACAGGAAGGATTTCTGTGTTCATTTTTTTACTAAGCCTTACTATTGAATCATACACCCTCATGTTCTGGTCATTATTTTCCATCAACTCATCAATAAATATGTAATTTTTTGAGTGAATCGGATAATTTTCTATTACCTGAAGCATAATTTGCATAATGCCATATATTCTATCTTGAACTTCTTTAGGTATTTGATCACGTTCAAAGACACCATCGTATATAGAACAAGCTTGAACATTGTTATAGAACTTACTATTTACAATTAATGCGTTTATCATATTAGATAATTCTATTGCTGTGGAAAGTTTACCACTTCCCGAAAGACCAGAGAGATATATGAAAAATCCTGCTGGCTGTTTTTTTGTGTTAATATTTACCATATTATTTTCAATCTTGAAACTTACATTTATAATAACATAAAAATGAAGCTTTAAAGCATATGAAATATTATATAGAAAATTATTTTTGTAGTTAAGATATTATGTAATTTAAAAACATAAATTCTGTATATAAACTCTATAATAACGACAACTATTTTTAAGCAAGCTACAACACAAAAGTGTTTGGTATTCAGAAAGCAAGACAGAGTGGCATAGACTTATTAGTTTACTACAAGTCTCTTTTCGCGTATAAACCTTCAGAAGATTCTAACAGAGGATTGTGTTGTTAACAAAGAGCAGAGTAAAAAGGGATCTAGTCTATGCCTATCAGATTTTGTCCTACCTTAAGTTCGATGATCATACATATACTCACCTTTCAGTGCGTTCTGAAGATCAAAAGTCGTTTTATATTTATCCGTTTGGTATGCATTTTGATGAAGTAGATGAACGTTCGTTAATGAAAGTATCATTTGATGGAGATGTAATTGAAGGCAAAGAATATCAATATAATAGAACTGGCTATATAATTCATGGTTTTGTTTATCAAGCAAGGAAAGATATTCAAGCAATTTTTCACTTGCATACACCTTCTATTGTAGCGGTTTCTTCTCTCAAAGATGGGCTGCTTCCTATAAGTCAATGGGCACTGCACTTTTACAATAAAATCTCTTACCATAATTATAATTCCCTAGCACTTAGCGATACAGAAGGAAAGAGGTTAATAGCTGATCTGAAAGAAAATTTTGTCATGTTAATGCGTAATCATGGATCTATAACGTGTGGTCGGACTATACAAGAAGCAATGTTTTACACGTATCATTTAGAACAAGCGTGCAAAACTCAATGTTTAACGTTAGCAATGAATAAGGAGTTATCAATTCCAAGTGAAGAAATTTGCTCAAAAGCTGTAAAGGATCTCCTATCTTTTGAAAGCAATCTTGGTGAGAGGGATTGGCACGCATGGGTTAGACTAATTAAAAGTAAGTTGTAAGAGACTTTCGCACTACTATCTGTCATCCAAGTAGTGACCTTACCCAGAAAAAGTAGAGAGAAAGTTAAGACGTTTTTGGAGTAAAATAAAACGTTTTTTCAAAATATGACAAATAGAAGAGAATATACAGCAGAATTCAAATTAGAAGCTGTTAAGCTGGTTAAAGAAACAGGTCAAGCAAGTACAAAAATAGCAAAAGATCTAGGTATAGATGGCAGTATGTTAAGTAAGAAAATATGATGGAAAAATGTCTGGAGCATACGCATTTCCAGGCAAAGGCTCCTTATGACAAAGAAAGATTTGATCTAAAAAAAGAACTAACAAGAGAAAGAGACATTTTAAAAAAAGCCCTGGGCAAAGAAAAAGAGTAAAGTATTCTTTTATATAGAAATTGCTATAAAACACAGGAACTATGTAGGGTTTTGTACTGGTGGTATTGGTTGCTAAGGAAAAAAGCAGTAAAGAATTAGCAAAAGAAGTGCTTCTAGCAGATACTCAAAAAATACATCAAGCATTCTAAATGCAGATATGGAGCTCCTAAAATTCACGCTGAATTAAAAGCTTTAGGCAAAAATTAAAACAGTACAAAGTGTTATGCAAGAAAATGGCATTAAAACCAAGCTTAGACGAAGGTTCAAAAATAAAAAACAGCAAATAAGCAACCGAGTTGTGGCTCCGAACACATTGGATCAAAATTTTACTACTGATCAGCCAAATAAAGTTTGGGATTACCTACATAAAAACTAAAGAAGGTTGTTGGCGGCAATAATTGACCTATATTCACGCATGGTGGTTAATGAGTAACATGATAATTAGTTATAGATTCTTTATTGATGGCCGTTGATAAACGCAAACCCGATAAAAATCTGCTGTTACATAGCGATCAAGGGTCACAGCATACCTCTCAAAATTACCAATTTCTATTGAATACAAAAAACATCATTTCCAGCATGAGCCATAAGGGCTGTTGTTACGATAACTCTGTTGCAGAAAAGTTCACTTAAAAGGGAGCTGCTTATTGATACTTCTCGCTCAACAAACCAGAACTGCCATATTTGAATACATAGAAATCTTTTATAACAAATAACGTAGACATTCTACTATTAACTATTGCATTCCTGCACAATTTATTCTCATGATAAAAACGTCTTAACTTTCCCTCTACTTTTTCTGGGTAAGGTCAAACATGCAATACCAATAATGCTAATATATTTTATAATTTTTCTCATAAGATATTTTACAATGCTTCTAATAATATTAGATATCATCTATAAAATTAAAAAATCCATGAAAGGGGATGAAAATATGTAAAAAAGTATTATTGATTAATTAAAAACAGATTTTGATTTGATAATACTAATAAAATAGATTTATCTTAAATTTACGTTGATTTTTACCTGTTATTTTTTGTAGTTTATCCAACGTAAATTCCAGGTAAAACAAAGTCGTTATCTCCAACCGTTACAACCAACTCTCCTTCTTTAATTTTTATTTGATTAGGTGTATGGTCCCATACCATCACACTCTGGGATCATACACCTAAAGTACTCCGACACTGGGATGACACCCCGGGGTTTCTGGGATGACAAAAAAGAGCCCCCTGAGCAAAAATCTTATAGCCACTTGAATGATAATTGACTTTTTGCCTAAAATAACTAAGAAAGAAACTTCTCATCAAGATAACTTAAGTATATACTAATTCTCTTATTTTTAAACGATTTCTCATCATGAATTGCACGATCAAAAACCTGAATTTGACTTGTTATAATGCTACAATTATTACTTGCAACTTCTAATACGCCACTATCAATTACAACCTTCTTTTCTGTTTGGTTACTCATTTTAACAGTAATCATACCAGGCAATAAATAAATTAAGTAAGGAGCATGGTGAGCTAAAATCATAAGCTCCCCTTCGAGCCCAGTTACTGAAAGAGAAACCACTCCACTGAATGAAATTTGATCATCAGGAGAGAAAAATTGCACTTTAAAAGTATTCATAATCCTTAACTTTTATTTAGCTTCAGCTTGTATTAATTCAGCCTTTTTTATTGCTTCATCTATATTCCCCACCATATAAAAAGCAGCCTCTGGTAAGTGATCATATTTGCCTTCAACAATCCCTTTAAAACTGGAAACAGTATCAGAAAGTGAAACAAATTTACCAGGCATGCCAGTAAATATTTCTGCAACGTGAAAAGGTTGAGAAAGAAATTTCTGAATCTTACGAGCCCTATCAACAATAATTTTATCTTCATCAGATAGCTCATCCATACCAAGTATTGCGATAATATCTTGCAGTGATTTATAAGTTTGCAATATACGTTTCACCTCAGAAGCTACCTTATAATGTTCTTCACCAATGATTTCAGCAGATAAAGACTGAGAAGTTGAATCAAGTGGATCAACAGCAGGGTATATTCCCATTTCAGCTATTTGCCTTGACAACACTGTGGTGGCATCAAGGTGAGAGAACGTAGTTGCTGGAGCTGGATCAGTTAAATCGTCCGCAGGAACATATATAGCTTGCACAGAAGTAATAGAGCCAGAAGTTGTTGAAGCTATTCTTTCTTGCATTGCACCCATATCAGTTGCAAGGGTTGGCTGATAACCAACAGCTGACGGTATTCTTCCAAGTAAAGCAGAAATTTCAGAACCAGCTTGTGTAAATCTAAAGATATTATCCACAAAAAATAGAACATCTTGGTTTTCACGGTCACGAAAATACTCTGCCATAGTAAGTGCTGTTAAAGCAACTCTAGCCCTTGCTCCAGGAGGCTCATTCATCTGACCATAAACCAAAACAGCTTGAGATTTTTCATGCTCATTTATATTTATTACATTTGAAGTGATCATCTCGTGATAAAGATCGTTACCTTCACGCGTTCTCTCCCCTACCCCGGCAAACACAGAAAATCCTTTATGAGCTTTTGCTATATTATTAATTAATTCCATTATTAGGACTGTTTTACCAACACCGGCTCCACCAAATAAGCCAATTTTTCCTCCTTTAAGATAAGGTGCAAGAAGATCTATAACTTTTATTCCCGTAACTAAAACTTCTTCCTGTATTCTCTGTTCAGTAAAACTTGGAGGTGCTCTGTGTATAGGCTCTAAGTTATATTTTCCCTTCAGTGGACCACACTCATCTATAAGCTCTCCAACAACATTAAAAATCCTTCCTAAAGTTGAACGCCCAATTGGCACCGATATTGGTGCACCTGTATCAACAAATTCATCCCCCCTTGACATGCCATCTGTGCTATCCATAGCAATACAACGAACTATATTGTCACCTATATGCTGCGAAACTTCTAAAACCAGCTCCTTATCCTTATATTTTAGTTTGCTTTTTAAAGCATTAAATATTTTAGGCAATTCACCTTCAAATTTTATATCAACAACTGCTTGAGTTACCTTAATCGCTCTGCCTATATTCATCTCTTTATTTTTATCACCTAACACTATAATTCCATAAAAGAACTTCTAAAGAAAATAAATTTTATATTATTAATAGAAATTTTGCAACATTAAAACGCTTACTAGTTACGCTTCATTACAAACAATGCAAACGCATTTAATAGCCAAGTAATAATAAACAATACTAAACTAAGCGCATAAGCAGCAAGAGTTTGTACACTATTGAAATCCTGATCTCCGGTAAGTAATGTAGCGATCTGCACGGTAATGGTAGTAACTGAATTAAGAGGGTTAAAAGTCAAATTTGCGTTGATTCCCACAGCCATTAGCACAATCATTGTTTCACCTATCACTCTTGAAATTGACAATAAAATTGCACTTAAAATTGTAGGCATTGCATAAGGTATTGTTATATGCCATATAGTTTCCGCTGGAGTTGCACCAAGTGCCATGAAGCCATAACGCAAGCTTTTTGGAACAGATCTTATGGCATCTTCGAGTAAAGAAATAATAAAAGGAAGAATCATTATCCCAATCGATAAACCGGCAACTAAGGCACTTTCTGAGTGTATACTTAAACCAAAAAAATTTGCTACCTGCTTTATAAAGAAAGACAAAAACACAACCGCGAAATATCCATATACAACCGTAGGAATAGCAGACAAAACTTGCAAAGTTGTATTAACAATATAACGCACTTTCTCACTCGCATATTCACTAATATATATTGCAGAAAATAAACCAAGCGGAACGACAACTAACATTGCTATAATAGTTATAAGTAATGTACCAACTAAAAGCGGCGCTATACCAAAACATCCTATCTTCTCTTCATTGATAGTGACTACATTGTGGCCCCATTTCAAGCAAAACAAGAATTCTGAAATAGCTACTTTATTAAAAAAATTAATGGATTGAATAAAAATAGACAGCATTATAAATAAAGTGATAAAAAATGATATGGCCAAAGCCACAAATAACGAAAGTTTTATTATCTTATTTCTTTTATTTTTAAAGATAAAAGCAAGCATGAAAAAAAGTAACGCTATAGAAATAAAAGTTACAAAACAATTATTATAGAATACTAACAACCAAGTTAGCATCCATACACAACTAAGATATAGATAAGATTTAACCTTATTTACTTCTTGAAACCTACTAAAACAAAATAAAAGGATTAGTAAGACAGGTATGACTATCACCGAATTCATTCTTCCATGCATCAAATTTTATTCTACGAAAATGTCATACAAGTTCACCATTATTTGACAATAAAGTAAAACAATTTAAAATAAATAATTATATTAATATAAAAACAATGAAGAGAACATTTCAACCAAAAAATTTGATAAGAAAGCGCAGACACGGATTTCGTTCACGTATGGCAACAAGAGCTGGAAGAAAAATCCTTAATAGGCGCCGTTCATTAGGGTGTAACAAATTATGCGCATAGTAAGTATAAAAAAAAAGATTTTTCTTCTGCTTTCAAAAATAAGTTAGCATTCAACAGTCTTTTTTATCGTGGGCTTTATATATCACTGTACGCTATAAAAGAAAGAGAACCTGAAAAGTACATTCATACTATTAGAGTAGGTCTGGCTATCAGTAAAAAAACCGGAAAAGCAGCAAAAAGAAATAAAATAAAAAGGCAACTACGAATGCTTGCTAAAATTAGCATTTTAAATATAAGTAATATAGGGCACTACTACATAATACTAACTCATAGAAACATTATGCAAGCAAGTTACAAAAACTTACAAAAAGATCTAACTATTTGCTTAAAAAAGATAAAATAAAAAAAATCTCAATTAAGGTATTTACAACTATATTTTTTATGATAATATAGATAAAATCTTTAAAAATAGTTAATGGGTGTGGTGGATGGTAGAGCATATAAAAGAGGTAAATAACACAGGCTTTGGTCAGATGTATCAATTCTTATTTCTTCCTAAAGGAACAGGAACAGATTGGAGGTCAGCATTTCGCCAACAAGAAGAATTATTTAAAAAAGTGGGAAGTAATGTAATATTACCAGAAATCAGTAATTCTCCTTCAAAAGGGAATCAATTAGGGGAAGTAGGAACAATGCTAAATAATGTAGAAAATGACCAAAAACATATAAGAAAAAAAAGATATCGTGGTTAAAGTAAAAACTTAAAGAATAGTAACAAAACAAGAAAGTTAAAATATAAGTATACCTGCTGTCTAATTAACAAAGAGATTTTTATAAACTTGGCGGCGACCTACTCTCCCTTTTCAAGTACCATCAGCGCTAAAAAGTTTCACTTCCGAGTTCGAGATGAGATCGGGTGGTTCATTTTTGCTATAGCCACCAAGTCAATAAAAATTTCTAACTTAACAATTTTAACTTAATATTTAACACTGCATACACACATATAGAAAGCAAATAAATCAATCAGGCTATTAGTACTAGTTAGCTTCACATGTTACCATGCTTTCACACCCGGCCTATCAACGTGATGGTCTGTCACGGCTCTATGAGACCTCGTTTTGAGGTGGGTTTCCCGCTTAGATGCTTTCAGCGGTTATCCCGTCCATACTTAGCTACCCGGCTGTGCCACTGGCGTGACAACCGGTGCACCAGAGGTATGTTCATCCCGGTCCTCTCGTACTAGGGACAAATCCTCTCAAGTCTCTTACACCCACGGCAGATAGGGACCGAACTGTCTCACGACGTTCTAAACCCAGCTCACGTACCACTTTAATCGGCGAACAGCCGAACCCTTGGGACCTGCTCCAGCCCCAGGATGTGATGAGCCGACATCGAGGTGCCAAACCTCCCCGTCGATGTGGACTCTTGGGGGAGATCAGCCTGTTATCCCTAGAGTACCTTTTATCCGTTGAGCGATGGCCCGTCCACGTGGGACCACCGGATCACTATGGCCGACTTTCGTCTCTGCTCGAACTGTCATTCTCGCAGTCAGGCGGGCTTATGCCATTGCACTCGACAGCCGGTTTCCGACCGGCCTGAGCCCACCATCGCGCGCCTCCGTTACACTTTGGGAGGCGACCGCCCCAGTCAAACTGCCCACCATGCAGGGTCCCGGACCAGGCTTACTGGTCTCGGTTAGACATCAGAAAAATTCAGGGTCGTATTTCAAGGGTGGCTCCACCGGTGCTGGCGCCCCGGCTTCAAAGCCTCCGACCTATCCTACACAGGATTTTCCTGATGCCACTGCAAAGCTGCAGTAAAGGTTCATAGGGTCTTTCCGTCTGACCGCGGGTACCCCGCATCTTCACGGGGAATTCAATTTCGCTGAGTCGATGCTGGAGACAGTGGGGAAGTCGTTACGCCATTCGTGCAGGTCGGAACTTACCCGACAAGGAATTTCGCTACCTTAGGACCGTTATAGTTACGGCCGCCGTTTACCGGGGCTTCAATTCAATGCTTGCACATCTCCTCTTAACCTTCCGGCACCGGGCAGGCGTCAGGCCCTATACGTCATCTCACGATTTCGCAGAGCCCTGTGTTTTTACTAAACAGTCGCTACCCCCTGGTCTGTGCCACCCAACCATGGTTGCCCACGATTGGGTCTCGTTTATCCCGAAGTTACACGAGCAATTTGCCTAGTTCCTTCAGCATCGTTCTCTCAAGCGCCTTGGTATTCTCTACCAGTCCACCTGTGTCGGTTTCGGGTACGGTCTATACGCCAGAGCTATTTCCTGGAATGGTCGAAAAGCCTGTTCAATCCGATAAGGACAGACAACATTTCTCATTCGTCACTTCTGGCAGGCCTAGGAATATTCACCTAGTTCCCATCGACTACGGCTCTCGCCCTCGCCTTAGGGGCCGGCTCACCCTGCGTGGATTAACCTTGCGCAGGAACCCTTGGACTTTCGGCGACAGTGTTTCTCGCACTGTTTGTCGCTACTCATGTCAGCATTCGCACTTCCGATATCTCCAGAGGGGGTCACCCCGCCTCCTTCGCAGACTTACGGAACGCTCCGCTACCGCGCATTCATAAGAATGCACCCACAGCTTCGGCACGTGGCTTGAGCCCCGTTACATTTTCGGCGCAGGGTTTCTAATAGACCAGTGAGCTATTACGCTTTCTTTAAAGGATGGCTGCTTCTAAGCCAACCTCCTGGTTGTTTTGGAATCCCCACATCCTTTCCCACTTAGCCACGATTTAGGGGCCTTAGCTGGTGGTCTGGGCTGTTTCCCTCTCGACAATGGACCTTAGCACCCACTGTCTGTCTGCCGGGCTATACTCCTGGGTATTCGGAGTTTGGTTAGGTTTGGTAAGGCTTTGGGCCCCCCTAGCCCATCCAGTGCTCTACCCCCCAGGGTAAACACCCGACGATCTACCTCAATAGATTTCGCGGAGAACCAGCTATCTCCGAGTTTGATTGGCCTTTCACCCCTAGCCACAGCTCATCCCCGACTTTTTCAACAGGCGTGGGTTCGGCCCTCCAGTGCGTGTTACCGCACCTTCAGCCTGGCCATGGCTAGATCACTCGGTTTCGGGTCTTCTGCCAGCAACTCATTCGCCCTATTCAGACTCGCTTTCGCTACGCCTACACCTAACGGCTTAAGCTCGCTGCAAACAGAAACTCGCTGACCCATTATACAAAAGGTACGCCGTCACCCCATAAGAGGCTCCGACTGCTTGTAGGCGTCCGGTTTCAGGTCTCTTTCACTCCCCTTATCGGGGTGCTTTTCACCTTTCCCTCACGGTACTTGTTCGCTATCGGTCACTAAGGAGTATTTAGGCTTGGAGGGTGGTCCCCCCATGTTCAGACAGGGTTTCACGTGCCCCGCCCTACTCGAATCCTCACCAAGACACTACGCATACGGGGCTATCACCCATTCTTGCCGGACTTTCCAGACCGTTCTGCTTCTTCTTGATAAGGCATTGGCCTGCTCCGCGTTCGCTCGCCACTACTAGCGGAATCTCTGTTGATGTCTTTTCCTCCAGGTACTGAGATGTTTCAGTTCCCCGGGTTTGCCTCATGCACCTATGTATTCAGTACATGATCCTCTTGCGAGGGGGTTGCCCCATTCGGACATCCACGGATCAAAGCCTGTTCGCGGCTCCCCATGGCTTTTCGCAGCGTACCACGTCCTTCATCGCCTCTTAGTGCCAAGGCATCCATCAAGTGCTCTTAATAATTTATTTATCCGACTATATGCAGAATATGCAGAGTTAAATATTATTAAAATTGAATTGAGATTAAATTAATCTCTACCATAAAACTTGTCAAACATCTAAAAACTAAATTAATCTTTTATATATTATAACCTAATAAATAATATGTCAACGCCTTTTTGCACAAAACATTTACTTATATTATCAACAACAATATACTAGCAATCCTAAACAGTATAATCTGAGAAATATGTGGTAAACTTATATATACAGTAAAAATTAATAAAAAAGATATTTTGTAAGATAAAATGTGTTAAAATCAATTGCCTAAAAATGATAATAAACATTCGGAGTATTTCTAACGTATGAAAAGTAATCTCTCTTTTATAAAAAACGTTGCTTTAAATTGTATGTCTAAGCTCATTGGCGTATTAAATATTAAGAAAGTAAAACACTTCATTGTGAATAAATATAATACTCTTCATAAAGAAATGACAGTGCTTCTTAAAAAATCTAAGAACCTGTTAAACACCAACATTGAAATCGGTTTATATCACTTTTATAAAGGTAGCATATCAGATGCAAAGTTACGATTTTGGTTAATTAGCATATTTTACCCCCATTTACCTATAGTCTGGTATAACATCGGAAGGTGTCATTTTGCGGTAGGGAATACTAACAAAGCTTATAATTATTTAACAAGGACACTAAAATTAGATAATGACCACGAGGAGGCGTCTTACTATATAAAAAAAATGACAAACTCAGCGCTTATTACAGAATTGCCAAAAAACCTCATAAGACAATATTTTGATTACACAGGTGAATATTTTGTTGAGCATTGGTTGATTGCCAAACAATATAGAGGGCATGAACTTGTACACATGATAATTACAAAAATCTTCAACAACTCCACTTCTGAGCTCAATATACTTGACCTTGGTTGTGGGACTGGAATATGTGGTCATTTCTTAAAAATAAATAGTATTGGAAACCACATAACAGGAATTGACATTTCAAGTAGAATGCTAAATATCGCAAGAGGATGCTTTATAAAAGGTAAGCCTGTTTACAATGAATTAATACATATGGAAATGAAAGAGTTTCTTAAACAAGAGAAAAACCAGCAGTATGATGTAATTATCTTTGCTGAAGTGCTACATTATCTACATGACTTTCAAGAAGAATTGAAATTAGCAAAAAGATCTACGAGCAAAAAAGGAGTTATTGTATGTTTAATAAGAAGAAAGGAAGGTGAAGGTATTGACTTTGTAAATAAAGGAGACTATTTTCGTCACTCAGAAAGTTATGTTCAACATGTTGCAAAAGAAATAAATATGCAAATAAGTTATATGAGTTACTGTAAAATATATGGCAGTCAGGTTGACGGTATCTTGTTTGCATTACAGCATCAACAAGAAAATCCGAAAAACCTAACTTAAAAATCGCTCAAAATGACTTTTAAGTATCTATATATAATAAAAGAATAAAAGGAATTTTATGAATAACATTACCATTAATTACGCAAAGGACAGCAAATTAACCGACTTTGGAAAAGCAGTTCTATCAGACAGGTATTTAATAGAAAATGAAAGTTATCAAGACCTCTTTGCACGTATTGCTAATTACTATTCTGATAATAAAGAACATGCGCAGCGTCTTTATGACTACATGAGCAACTTGTGGTTCATGCCTTCAACACCAATACTCAGCAATGGTGGCACTAAGAGAGGGTTACCTATCTCTTGCTTTCTTAATGAAACCGAAGACAGCTTGCAGGGAATAGTTGATCTATGGAACGAAAATGTTTGGCTTGCTGCACGTGGAGGAGGCATAGGTAGTTATTGGGGAAATTTACGCTCAATAGGCGAAAGCGTAAAGGGTAGCGGCAAAACATCAGGAATTGTTCCATTTATTGTAGTGCAAAATGCTCTAACGCTTGCAATTAGTCAGGGATCCCTAAGGCGAGGAAGTTCAGCAGTCTACCTTCCTGTATCTCATCCGGAGATAGAAGAGTTTCTAGATTTACGCAAGCCAACAGGCGGTGACCCAAATCGCAAAGCGTTAAATATACATCATGCTGTAATAGTAACAGATAAATTTATGCAGGCTGTTGAGAATGATCAAGAATGGAATTTAATAAGCCCTCACAACAATAAGGTTATTTCAACTGTAAAAGCGCGGGATATATGGATCAAAATATTAACAGCAAGAGTTGAAACTGGAGAACCTTACATTATTTTCCTTGATGCAACAAATAACAATAAGCCAGAATCTTACAAAAAGCTCAACTTAGACATCAAGATGTCAAATCTATGCAGTGAAATAACTTTAACCACAGGTTATGATCACCTGAATAAGTCACGCACTGCTGTGTGTTGTCTATCATCCGTAAACCTTGAGTACTACGAAGAATGGAAAGACAATAAACTCTTCATAGAAGATATAATGCGCTTTCTTGATAATGTATTGGAAGATTTCATAAATAAAGCACCGAATGAAATGCAGCGAGCAAAATATTCTGCAGCCAGAGAACGCAGTATTGGTCTTGGTGTGATGGGCTTTCATTCATTTTTACAAAGCAAAATGGTTCCTTTTGAATCAGTAACAGCACAACAATGGAATAAAAAAATATTTAAGTATTTACGCGAGCAAGCAGATATAGTTTCTAAAAAATTAGCAGAAGAAAAGGGAGCATGTCCTGATGCCAAAGAAGTTGATCTAATGGAAAGGTTTACACACAAACTCGCTATTGCTCCTACTGCCTCGATCTCCATTATTGCAGGTAATACCTCCCCTGGAATAGAACCATACGCAGCAAACGTATTCATACAAAAGACACTTACAGGCTCATTTGTAGTGCGAAATAAATTCTTGCAAAAACTATTAGCAGAAAAAAATCAAGACAATGATAAAATATGGTCTTCAATTTCAACAAACGAGGGTTCCGTTCAGCATTTAGATTTTCTTAGCGAGCATGAAAAATTGACATTTAAAACAGCGTACAAGCTTGACCAAAGATGGATTATAGAACATGCAAGTAATAGAACTTCGTATATTTGTCAATCTCAATCAGTAAATCTGTTCTTACCTGCCAACGTACATAAACGTTACTTGCACAAAATACACATGCTTGCTTGGAAAAAAGGATTGAAGAGCTTATATTACTGCAGATCACAATCAATGCAGAGAGCCGATAAGGTCTCGCATGACATATTCAAAAAAAGTGAAATATTGCAACAAAAAACAGATATTGACTACGATGAATGTCTGTCATGCCAATAGCGGCCTTACTCAAAAAAGTAGAGAGAAAGTTAAGCAAATGGGTAAATAGACTTCTTGCATAACCATATAACGCACTTTTATTGGGAATAGAAACGAAAAAACTTTCTTGACAAACTCCGCCAGCCCTCTTATCATGGTACTGAAGCTATTTATTTATCTTCGCAATCTGTGCAGGTTAATGACAAAAAACTTAGGGTATTTGGCGTCTCATGTTTAATTTTTCGCACTACGTGCATCGCATGTCTTTAAAAATTTCTAGGTTTTTACCTATATAAGCTGAAACGCGCTTACAAAGCGTTTAAGACAGCAAAAAACGTCAAATTGACAAGGGAGAATTTGAATACTAGCTACCCTAGGGTTTCTTTGCCTTTTTTCCTGCTTGGTAAATTTCTTAAACACTTGCGGTGTAGGTTAGTTGCAAGTTAAAAGCAGCTAAATCGCGGTTATTAAGCGTTTAGAATAAAAAAACGCCATACTTGAAAGTATAATGTAAGTAATTAGCCAACCACGGGGCTTCTTTTGCCTTTTTTTTCATTTGGTAAATTTCTTAAACATTTATGGCTAAACGACAATCGTCATCCCGCTACTTGTTAGCGGGATCTATTGCCGAGATACCGCGAATGAATCGCGGTATGACGGTTCGCGGTGGCATGACGATAAAGTTTATACCTCGTCATCCCGCTGCTTGTTAGCGGGATCTCTTGTTAGCGGCTGAGATACCGCGAATGAATCGCGGTATGACGGTTCGTGGCAGCATGAAGATAATCCCGCTACTTGTTAGCGGCTAAGGAATACCGCGAATGAATCGCGGTATGACGATAAGCTCGTCGTCCCGCTACTTGTTAGCGTTGTAGCGGTATGGTGTAGGAAAATTAGCTATATAGCTAACTTGTACCACGCGTTAAAGCTTTTAAACAGGTCTTGGTTTACTTACTCCATTATTTTCTTTATTATCAGATATCATTTTAAATAATATGGAGGAGCAAATTGTCAGCAATTGCCATTATTGATTTTGGTTCACAGTTTACACAGCTTATCGCAAGACAAGTAAGAGGAATGGGTGTTTATTGTGAGATATTTCCAAGCAACATCAGTTTTGAAACAATATCAAAATTCAATGGGTTTATTCTCTCTGGAGGACCACAATCTGTAAATGATGATTGTTCTGAAACAAGTAGAGTAGTACATGAAATTATAAAACTTAATGAGGCAACAAACGTTCCTATACTTGGAATATGCTATGGACAGCAACTCATTTGTCATTATTTTGGAGCAAAAGTAAAAGAGAGTTTCAAACAGGAGTTTGGTAGAACTAAAATCAAGATACTAAAAGAATCCCCCATTGTAAAGGATACCTGGGATGTTAATTCTGAAGTGGATGTATTAATGAACCATGCGGACAGTGTTGATACTATACCACAGGGATTTACTGTTATCGCATCAGGTGTGATAAATCAAACAATTGCAATGATTGTCAACGAACAGCGGAAGATTTACTGTACTCAGTTCCATCCTGAGGTTAAGCCCACAACAAATGGCAGTAAATTGCTCTCTAACTTCTTGGATATTGCAAATTGCAAAAGAGACTGGACAATGAAGTCGTTTATTGAGGAGCAAAAGGAAAAAATCAAAAATGTAGTAGGAGAGAAAAAAGTAATCGCTGCAGTAAGTGGTGGGGTTGATTCAAGCGTTGCAGCGGCTCTCACACATAAAGCTATAGGAAAACAATTGAACTGTATTTTTATCGATACTGGGTTGTTACGCAAGAACCAAACCATCGCTATGTTGAAAGAGATTCCGATAAATTACGTTGATAAATCAAATTTATTTTTGAGTAGGTTGAAGGGAATAACTGATCCAGAAGAAAAGCGAAAAATTATCGGTAACACTTTTATTGAAGTGTTTGAAGAAGAAGCAAAAAAAATAGGTGATGTGGATTTTTTGATGCAAGGTACCATCTACTCTGATGTAGTTGAGTCAGGGCATGCCTCAGACAACACTAGTACAATTAAGTCTCACCATAATGTTGGTGGGTTGCCAGAAAAGATGAATCTGAAGTTAGTGGAGCCTTTACGTTACCTCTTTAAAGATGAGGTAAGGCTACTTGGAAAAGAAATTGGGCTTTCAGACGAGATAATATTTCAACATCCATTTCCTGGACCCGGACTTGCAGTGAGGATTATAAGTGAAGTCGATAAAGAAAAGGTGCAAATATTGCAAGAAGTAGATGAAATATATATTAATACGATGAAAAATTACGATCTATATGATAAGATATGGCAAGCTTTTGCTGTATTATTACCAATAAAAACTGTAGGCGTTATGGGAGATGGTCGTACGTATGGATATGTTTGTGCTTTAAGGGCTGTAACATCATCTGATGGTATGACAGCCGATGCATTTCCATTTGAAGATAAGGATCAACACTTGCTAGTATTTTGGGATTTTTTACGCAATGTCGGCAGTATAATTGTTAATAATGTTCCCGGAGTAAATAGAGTTGTTTATGATATCACTTCTAAACCACCCGCAACTATTGAGTGGGAGTAAATCAAAAAGATCCCGCTGCTTGTTAGCTGGATCTAGAGATACCGCGAATGAATCGCGGTATGACGGTTAATTTTCTTTATTTTGCTTATAATTTCCACAAGCAGTGCAAACATAAATGAAGAATACAAATATCCTTTTGGTAATTCTATATGAAATCCATGAAGTATGAGGTACACACCGACAAGTAAAACAAATAAAATGGCGATTATTTTTAACCCTGGGTTAGATTTGATTAACTGGGCGGTATAACTTGATAAAAACAGCATTGCTAGCATGGAAAATGTAAATGCTGTAGCAATTATTACCATGTTATAAGTTAGTGCTATAGCAGTTAATATCGAATCAACCGAAAAAACTAAATCTATTAATATAATTTGTAGCACAACTAAAAAAAATTTTGATTTAACGTTTGCTTTCTTTTTATTTTTCTTACATACAAAGATGTCATCCCGTAACTCCATAGAGCTCTTAACAATAAGGAATAATCCCCCTGCGATCATAAGTAAATCCCTTGCTGATGCAGTGTGAAATATAGGTTTTTGCATTGATAATATAGATGATGTAAAAAATAGTATTACAAAACGCATTAATAGTGCTAATCCAAGGCCCATAAGGCGCATTCTTTCTCTCAGCGCATTTGGTACCTTATCTATTGCTAGAGAAATAAAGATTAAATTGTCTACACTAAGTATAGTTTCAAGTAGTGTAAGTGTCAGTAAAGTCCAAGCATCAGTTAGCATTTTTGTTTCAAATTCGGTTCTTCTTACTCTACAATAGATGTGTAAAAATTAAGTGACTTCACTCAGAAGTTTTATAGCAGTTCTCCAGAAAAACAGGATATATAAAGTTCAGCAGCTTCTTCTATTTTCGTTTTTGAGCAAAATCAATAATAAGAGAGTTTCTTATTTTCATGCACGCAAATAAGATAAAGCCTTATTTTCATTTTTGACTTTATTTGAAAATAATATATACTATAAAAATAGTGTGCTCGGTTGAATGAATGTATATTAAAGGATCATCATCAGGCAAAGTATTCGCTGGTTATCAGGCATTTATACCAAGCCCCTTGCCACCAAAATTTGAATGGGACAATGATTTAGTTAATAGTCTTTAAACCCTTACTTTACTATAAGGAAAGTGGTTGAAAACTTAGGTGTCGTATTTACAACAGCCCAAAGAGCAATCGTAAAGCTTGAAGATTTAGGCATCGTTTCACAAACTTCTCAAGGAAAGAGAGATCGGGTTTATTGTGCAACTGATATTTTGAATATTCTAGAAGAACCAACTAAGATTACAGAGAACTTCGATAGCACATTGTAGCTATTGTGATGAATAAATTCAGCAAACAGCAAGCTTAAAGAGTCTGATCCAATGGACATGCTGAACAAAAAGTAAGGAGCTCCTTTTGGAGGATTATATTAACTTATTAATTAATTGCTTGACTTTTAGCAGGATTCATTATATTATTTATTAATGAGTAATGCAATCAAACCAAGGAGGATAGCATGATAAATAATTTGGATTCAATAATTCTTGGAATAAAAGATGGTGAAAAGGCGATTGAAGATTTAAGGGTTGTTCTTAAAAAAAGAAAAGAAGAAGTTATTACTACACAGACATTTAATTACGCTTTACGATGCCCAAAAACTACAAAGGAAGCGATAGTACACGAAATTCTGCTTCATTTTATACAAAATCCTGGCGAGCAATCACTAGAACAAGTGATACAATGCTTAGATAGAGCAATACAATCTGGGATATATGCAAAAAACAACCCAATAAGAAATCTAGATGAAGAATTTCGTACTCATATAAACTTTAAAGATGAAGAGGGAAATACATTACTACATCATGCAGTTATAGGTAATAAAACTGAAGAAATAACCACCCTTCTTGTTACATATAGTGCAAATCCTTTGATACAAAACGCGGATAATAAAATTCCTTCAGATTTAGCTCAAGGAAAAACAAAAGAAGTGCTTATTAAAAGTATGAAAAAACAAGCTCATACGAAAAAAGAAAGCGCTATGATAGGCAGTTTAGTGCCTGGCATAATGATTGGTGGTTTTCTTGGTGTTGTACTTGGAGCTGGTGTGTATGTTGCAGTAAGTCTTTCTGGTGGTATGATACTAGGTGTAATGATAGCATCTGTTCTTGTTGCTAGTATAGCTGTTGGGCTGGCCATGTATTTTTTGAGTCAAGACTATGAACAGGCTAAAGCGATAGAAAAAACTATTAGCTCTGTTAGCTCTGAAATATCTGTTGGTGCTGCAAATGGTAAAAATGATAAAGAAGGGCAACAACTTACATAGAAAAAGCTATAGTATTTTTCAAACTAAATAATAAACTTTGTAATTAGGATATTCTGGATTCCAGCGTCACGCGCTGGAATGACAACTGCGTTTTTTGTTTTTTTGTCATCAAATACTCCTACTCTTTATGTCATCCAAGTGTCCTGACTACTTGGATCCAAGAAATTTAATTGTTTTAAATTTTCCCCTCTATACACCTATTTAAAATTTATGTTATTCACATGTGCAATATAATCTATAATAACGTTTATCAATACAATATATTAAAAAATATTATGAGCTTCGTAAAAGAAAAAAACACCCCTGTGATGGAGCAGTATTTGAACCTGAAAGCTCAATACAAAGATCATCTGCTATTTTATAGGCTAGGAGATTTTTATGAATTGTTTTTCGATGATGCTATTAAAGCTGCGAAATTGCTGAATATAGTGCTCACTAAGAGAGGTAATTCGTGTGGGCAAGAAATACCAATGTGTGGAGTGCCAGCACACAGTAGTGAATCTTACCTACACAAGCTAATAGATTTAGGATTCAAAGTAGCAATCTGTGACCAATTAGAAACTGCTGATGAAGCAAAAAAGAGGGGCTATAAATCCATAGTAAAACGTGATGTAGTGCGAGTTGTAACTCCAGGTACAATTATAGAAGATTCACTACTGGAGGATAAAAGCAATAATTATCTCGCGTCCATAGTTGAACAAAATGACGAATATGCTATTAGTTGGCTTGAATTATCGACGGGAAAATTTTTTCACACTTTAACGAGTTTGAAAGCTCTAGATAGTGATTTGTTGCGTATATCACCAAGAGAATTATTAATTTCTGAAAAACTCACTGAGGACGAAAAAATTAGATCGATTTTAAAAAACTATAAAATATCAATTACACAACACGCCCAGAGTTTTTTTGAGTATAGTAAATCTCACAGAACGTTATGCGAGTTTTATAAAATCAGGGAACTTGGGAGTATAGGAAATTTCAGCAAAGTAGAGATCATGGCGTGCGGTGCACTGCTTGAATATGTCAGAGTAACACAAAGGGGCTCCATTCCAAGGCTTGAATTCCCAAAAACCTATAAGCAACAAAATTTCATGCTTATTGATGCTTCAGCAAGGAGAAATCTTGAGTTATTTTCAACTCAATTTGGTGAAAAGAAAGGTTCACTAATTTCAGTTATTGATCACACAGTTACAGCCTCTGGTGGACGCCTGCTCAAGCAAATGCTCGCTTCACCACTTGCTTGCTCCAAGGCAATCAATTTGAGGCTCAGCACCGCTCAATTTTTTGTAAATAATCATGAGCCACGCAGAAAAATACGAGAGATATTATCTAACATTCCGGATATTGAGAGGTCTTTATCGCGCTTAATACTAGGGCGTGGTTCACCAAAGGATATGAACCTATTGAAAATAGGCCTAGGAAAAACTTTAGAGTTGTCTGAGTTTCTGTCTACCTTGCATAATTATTGTTTAAGTGAAGAACCAGTAGCTAACTCTCAGATGTCATTCCAGTGCTTGGCACTGGAATCTAGAGAAAAGGAGTCAGTGTCTACCACTCAGGTGATAAGTAGTGACGAGAGTGAACTCAGCACAATACATAAAAGTCTTGACAATCATAAGAACCTGTTTGAGCTTCTAAACGGTGCTGTGCTTGATAACAATCTTAGTTCCGTAAAAGAAGGAGGGTTTATCCACTCAAAATACAACTCAGAATTATCTGAGTTATCCTATGTATTAAATAATAGTAATAAACTAATAACCAAACTCCGTGAATCTTATCGCGACCTAACTGGCATTGCCGCACTCAAAATATTACACAACAACATACTCGGTTATTACGTTGAAGTGTCAGCAAATCACAAAATAACTTCGGATATATTTATTCATAGGCAAAGCTTAGCAAATAGCATGCGCTACACTACTAATGAATTGAAAGAACTAGAAAATAAAATTCTTACGGCACGTGATGCTGCAATCGGCTTAGAAATGAAAATTTTTAGTGAACTGTGTAGTGAAATTGCTAAAGAGTCTGAAAAAATTGCTCTTGCTGCAAATGCTTTGGCAAAACTTGATATTAGAACCGCGTTTGCAGAGCTTGCAGTGCAAAATAATTATGTAAAACCCACTATCGATGACAGTAAAGAGTTCAATATCTGTGGAGGAAGACATCCAGTGGTTGAGGTTAACGATAAATTCATTGCAAATAGCATCAATTTAGCTGGTATACATCTAATTACTGGTCCTAATATGGCTGGAAAAAGCACTTTCTTGAGGCAAAACGCTCTCATTGCAATTTTAGCTCACATGGGGTCATTTGTGCCAGCAGAGAGTGCACATATTGGAGTGATTGACAAGGTATTCAGCAGGGTTGGCGCAACGGATAATATAACGGCTGGTTATTCTACCTTCATGGTAGAGATGATCGAAACAGCAACGATAGTAAATCAGGCAACGGACCGTTCCTTGGTGATACTTGATGAAATTGGTAGGGGCACAGGGGTATATGATGGATTATCTATTGCACAGGCGGTGATTGAACATATTCACAATGTAAATAAGTGCCGCGCCATTTTTGCAACTCATTATCATGAATTAACTAAAGTAAGCAAATACTTGAAGAACGTGAAATGTTTTTGTGTAAAAATAAGGGAGTGGAACGGAGAGGTTATCTTTTTACATGAAGTAATTGAAGGCATTGCAGATGAGTCATATGGAATACATGTGGCAAAACTTGCTGGTTTTCCTGATTCTGTTTTAAATAGAGCAAGTGAAGTGTTTGAGGAGCTGAAGGCTTGAATCATTATTATAAGTGAAGAATTACCTATACAATCGTGGTAGTAGCTATAGAAACGAAAAACTTACTTGACACCCTTCACCAGCGCCCTTATCATGATAGTGGAGCTATTGTATTTGCTTTCGCCAATCTGCAGATTAAAAGGTAAGGATTACTTAATGTATCGGCGTCTTATGTTCAATTTTTTGCAGTGTATAGATACTGTATGTCTTTACAAAACTTCATCTACATCTAGATTTTTATCTAAATAAGCTGAACGCGCTTACAAAGCGTTACAAGACATCAAAAAATGCCAATACTCGACAGAGATAGTAAAAGACTAGCTAACTCGGGAATTCTTTGTCTTTTTTTCTGCTTAGTAAATTTCTTAAACATTTGCAGCGTAAGTTAGTTGCAATTAAAAGCAGCTTAATCTTGCTTGTCAAGCGTTTAAAACATAAAAAACGCCAATATTTTAAAGCGGATAATAACCCCAGGGCTTCTTTTGCCTTTTTTTTATTTGGTAAATTTCTTAATATTTATGGCTAAACGACAATCGTCATCCCGCAGCGGGATCTAGAGATACCGCGGCGTTATGACAGTTCGCGGCGGTATGACGTAGAGTGCTGTCATTCCAGTGCTTGGCACTGGAATCCAGCCTTTATTATGCAGCCACTTGGTTGAAATTAAGTCTTCTAGATCCCAGTGTCAGCTACTTGGATGACAGGAGAAGGAAGCACTGGGATTGGGATGGAAAAGGCTATTTGTGTTATGCCAATGAGTGATAGAAAGTTCTGCAAGAAGTCATTAATTGCAAAAATTTAATATAAGTGGTAAAGTAGAACCACTGAATAAAAAACATATGTTAATTAATACAACGTCGGAGCTGGAGGACATATGTGAGGGGTTGATAGCAAAAAAGCCAAAATTTATAGCAGTTGACACGGAGTTCATTAGAAATAATTTAATCTACTACCCAAAATTATCGTTAATTCAAATTTCTTACGGAGAGAAGAGTTTTATTGTAGACGCATTAGTGCCAGAAATTGATTTATCATTCATTAAGAAAATAATGCTAAATCAGGGGATAACCAAAGTGTTTCATAGCTGCCGGCAGGATATAGAATCCTTACTCACTGTATTTAAATGTATTCCCACTCCCATTTTTGATACCCAAGTTGCTGCTATGTTTTGTCATTATTATCATGACTTTATTGGTTACTCAAAAGTAGTGGAGCAATATCAAGGAATAGCACTGGATAAAATTAAAGCTAAAAATTCAGATTGGTTAAGGCGTCCGTTGTCCGAAGATCAGTTAGATTATGCAGTAAGCGACGTGGTACACCTATATGACCTATACCAAATATTGTGCAATAAACTTGAAGAAAATAATAGGATGGGTTGGTTTCAAGAAGAGATGGAATCAATAGTTGATATAAATAAGTATTTACATAGCCCAAAAGATGCATGGAAGAGGATTAAATTTAATTATGAAGTAAATCCAAGATTGATACTAACTGTTAAAGCAGTTAGTGAGTGGCAAGAAACCTTAGCACAGCGCTATAATATGAACCGTAATAAAATAATCAATAATGCTGTAATAGCTGATTTTATTGAAAAAAATGTAGAGCATGTTGATGAGATTTTAGATGATCTCAAGAGGAATACAAAAAATATAAAAGATGCGGATTTACTAGAGTTTGTGAATATTTTTAATGAAAATGAGAGAAATTGGATGCAGCAAAACAACACCTTATCGAGTAATTATGATAAATCTGTACTTGATATACTCTCAATTATTTTAGATAGTAAATGTAAAGAAAGTAACATATCAAGGAAATTAGTTTCTTCAAAAGATGAGTTAACCGGGTCAATATCTAGACAGACAGATAAATTATTCAAGGGATGGAGATATGATTTTTTTGGCAGGTCAGTTGAATCATTTTTGAACACAAGCTCAAAATTTGAGATTTCAGCAGTGAAATCCGCAAATAATATAACCAAAATTCAGAGTAATTTAGTGGAGAATAACTGTTGCTAAAGTAACTTAGATTTATCGACAATCGTCATCCCGCTACGTGTTAGTGGCTAAGAGATACCGCGGCGGTATGAAGGTTAAGTAGGGTGTCATCCCAGTGCCTTGACTACTTCGATCCAGGAAAATTGATTGTAAACGAGCAAACATTTTCGATAAAATTACCAAAAAGCTAGATCCCAGACTGGGATGACACCACCTACAAATTGCAATGTTCGTATAGTTATGTGCTTGACACTGGGATCTAGAAAATCTAGTTAATATATATAGAGAAACCTTAGCTATAGTTTCAAAAGAAGTCGAATGTATTTTGTTATATGATTATAAGTCTAACAGGCGGAATTGGGGTAGGAAAGAGCTTTGTAGCTAATTGCTTTCAAGAGTTTGGTGCTGTTGTATTTGATGCTGATTCTGTTGTACACCAACTTTATAAAGTGGATAAAAGCATAATAAGTTATGCAGAGAAAAATTTTCCTGGAGTGGTAGTAAATGGTGAAATAGATAGAACAGTACTGTCTAAATATTTCTTAGCCTACGATGAAAATTGGAAACAATTTCAATCTTTGGTTCACTCTGCTGTGCTGCGTGAATTAGAATTTTTTATTGCCAAGGAAAAAAAGATCGATAGAAAACTTTTAGTTTTAGATGTGCCACTTCTATTAGAAACAAAATTTTATTTATATTGCGACCTTATTGTTTTTGTTCATGCAGATAGCGTTGTGCAAGCTCAAAGACTTAACGAACGCAACATAGATAAAGAAAAGCTTAATCTAATCTCCGATGTTCAGTTATCTATTGAGGAGAAAAGGAAGATGAGTGACTTTATTATCGATACCAGTGTAAGCAAAGAGTATGTTTTTTCTCAAGTAAAAGATATAGTGGATTCATTAAACCTAAACACGTAGCTCTACGTCATACCGCCGCGGTATCTCTAGATCCCGCTAACAAGCAGCGGGATGACGGTTGTCAGGATCCCAGCAGCCTCCCTCCCCTGTCATCCAAGTAGCCCCCTATGGTGTCATCCCAGTGCCCAGACACTGGGATCCAGGAAAATTGATTGTGCACTATAGCAATATTTTTGATCAAAAACTGGATTCCAGTGGGCTTTGTTGCATCGCTAGCTATGATGGATTAAAGATAAAAAAGATGGAGAATATCAGTAGCTTATTATTCTGGTATTTATAATAAGAACGGTCAGTGAATACCTAAATTTGAGTAAAAGAAATTTCACTACCACTCACTAATCTGGCTAAAATTCAAGAATTTCAATGCTTTAGCTATTTTCAATAGAATTAAATTTATTAATATAAATAATAAATTACTATTCTTAAATTTGATCAGATTGATTGCAAAAAAACAAGATTTTCAATAAGTTGCTTATAATTCTAACTATAGTTAGCCTTTCATAAGTAGCGATGCAACAAAGCCATTCCAGTGTCAAGCACTGGAATGACACCCTTCCGATGGGAACTGCTCTCAAACTACAACAGCATGAGTAGCTATAGAAGCTTTAATGATACAAGAAAAAATAAACAGCTATCATTTTTTTAGTAATTAAGTAAAATAGAGTGAAAGATTGCGAGGAAGTTTTGAAAAATAAGATAAAAAAGATAGTAATTTCAGGAAAGGAAGTGTGGCCAATCATCGAGGGCGGCAAAGGCATTGCAGTTAGTGATGGAAGATCAAGCGGAGCATTTGCTGCAGCAGATGCTGTGGGTACATTTTCTGGTGCAAATGCTAAGCTTATTGATGATAATGGCGAGTTAGTGCCACTAATTTATAAAGGCAAAACAAGAAATGAAAAGCATAGTGAATTGATTGAGTATAGTATTGAAGCTGGAATTAGTCAAGCAAGAATAGCAAATGAAATATCAAAAGGTCATGGAAGAATACACATGAATGTACTTTGGGAGATGGGAGCAGCAGAACGCGTGCTTCATGGCATATTAGAAGGAGCGAAAGGTTTGATTCATGGTATTACCTGCGGTGCTGGTATGCCTTATAGGCTTGGAGAAATTGCAGCTAAATATCAGGTTTATTATTACCCTATTATCTCATCGGTGCGTGCTTTTAAAGCATTATGGAAGCGTGCTTACCAAAGAATATCTTCCTATTTGCTTGGTGGAGTAGTGTATGAAGATCCATGGCTTGCTGGAGGGCACAATGGACTGAGTAACAGTGAAGACCCAGAGCTACCACAGGCTCCATTTGAAAGAGTTGCAGAGCTTAGATCTTTCATGAACAAGATCGGTCTTTCAGAAACACCAATTGTTATGGCAGGAGGAGTGTGGCATTTGAAAGATTGGGAACATTGGTTTGACAATCTGCAAATTGGACCAATAGCTTTTCAGTTTGGCACTCGTCCACTTTTGACGAAAGAAAGCCCAATTTCTGCAGAGTGGAAAAAGAAGCTACTCACTTTAGAAGAAGGTGATGTATTTTTAAATAAATTCAGTCCAACAGGGTTTTACTCATCTGCAGTAAAAAATAACTTCATACGTGAGTTGCAGGAACGGAATTCACGTCAAATAAAGTTTTCAGAAAATGCTAGCGAAGAATTTAATAATGAATTTGCAATGGGTAGCAGAGGTAGAAAGATCTACCTTACTGCAAAAGACAAAGAACTGGCAAATACATGGACTAAAGCAGGGTATACAGAAGCAATGAAAACTCCAGATACAACTGTTATTTTTGTGACGCCAGGCAGGTTTGCAGAGATAAGACAAGATCAAATCAATTGTATGGGATGCTTAAGTCATTGTTTGTTTAGCAATTGGAAAGATCATGGTGACCATTCAACAGGACGAAAGCCAGATCCGCGTAGTTTTTGCATACAAAAAACACTGCAAAACATTATACAGGGTGGTGATATTGAGAACGAACTCATGTTTTCCGGGCACAATGTGTACAAATTTAAGCAAGATCCATTTTATGAGAATGGCTACGTACCAGCAGTAAAAGAACTGGTGGAAAGGATATTGACTGGGTATTGAGTCAGTGACCTTACCCAGAAAAAGTGGAGAGAAAGTGTGGAATGTTTTTTACAAAAAGAATGATGCATCAAATTGTTCTGGAATGCAATAGTTAATAGTGACGTTGTTTGTTATAAAAAATTTCTATATATTCAAATATAGCAGTTTTGATATGCTGTTTAGAGTGCCGAGAGGTGTCTATTGGTAACTCCCTTTTTAGAGAACTGAAGAAGCTTTCTGCAACAGAATTGTCGCAACAACAGCCTTTATTACTCATCTATATTCTTTACAGCTAAGAGATATTGATACCCTTGCGCAGTATATTGTGAACCTTGGTCACTGTGCAGCAGTAGATTTTTAACAGGTTTACGCCTATTAATGGCCATTAATAAAGAGTTCATAACCAATTGTTTATTTATTGCACTACTCATTAACTACCATACGTGAGAATTATTGCTGCCAAATATAGCCATCCCTCCTTGGTTTTGATGTAAGTAATCCCATACTTTATTTGGTTGATCAACAATAAAGTTTTGATCTAGTATATTGGGAGCTACAGCTCTATTATCTGTTTGTTGTTTTTTAATTTTAAACTTTCTTCTCAGTATAGCCCTGATGTCATTTTTCTGCATAATACTTTGCACCGTTTTCAAATTGCAACTTTTACCCAAAGCCTTCAATTCAGCATGAATTTTAGGAGCTCCATATCTACATTTAGAAGCTTGATATATTTTTTGAATAGCTTCGAGTAGCTCTTTATTTGCTGATTCTCTACTGCTTATTTTTCTTGTGGTCCACTTATAGTAGCCACTAGCAGAAAATCCTACATAATTCCTGTACTTTATAGCAGTTACTATATAAAAAAATATTTTACTCTTTTTGACTGGCCAGGGTTTTTTTTTAAATGTCTCTTTCCCTTGTTACTCTTGCTTTGTAAATCAAACCTCTCTTTGTCGTAAGGAGCCATGTTACCTCTACCTGGAAATGCATCTGCTGCCGACTTTTTTTCGTTGTGTTTCTTTATCCATTTTCCTAATAAACCACCCTTTATTCCTAAATCCTTTGCTGTTTTTGTAATTGTTTGACCTGCCTTTCTTTGTTCATTTGCCAGTTTAACAGCTTCCAATTTGAATTCTGCCGTATATTCTCTTACCATTTCTAATCCTCCAAAATTTTATTTTACCCAAAAAAACTCTTTTCTTTCTCTCCACTTTTTCTGGGTAAGGTCAGTTTACTGGCCTCTCCATGAGTGAGATTGAAAAATTAAGTGGAAATCTGTGAACGGTTACCTTGGATGACAGAAAAGAGTGTTGGAAGGAGGCAATATTAAAAACTTAATTTCAGTCCAGCCAAGAACACATAACCAGAGTTGTTATTTTCTATTTTAGGCTCTTTTGTACTAAACTTTACAATATCGAAATAGTATGAAGTACCTAAAAAAAGAGAATTTTCAAGACTTAAAGCATATGATGTTAACTCGTTTGTACCTTCGCCTGCAATATCCCTACCACTACTAAAATATGTTAAGCTCGATTTGTAAGAATCAGAACGGTAAGCGATACCTGCATTCATATAATACGTATTATTTGTTTCAGGATTACGCTTCTCACCAGATTTACCACCATTACCATACGAAAAAATGCAATCAAGATCGAACAATTTTAGCTTCAAACCAAAATTCCAGTGTAGTAATTGATTGCGGCATTCATAATTTTTAGAAGTCCCATCTGAGCAATCAGTTAAATTTTCTCTTGCAAATTCACCAGTTAAGGCAGTAGTAAAACCTATATCATCTGACAAGCTGTTTTTATAGGAAAGGCCAGCAGCAATTAAATTGCTGTACTGTAAGTCATTTTTTCCTGGAACATAACTGAATCCGAGTTGAAAGTTATAGATTTCAGGGGAGATGTAGTTAATTGATGATTGTTTTAACCCTAGTTCGAGTTCATTATAATCGCTATAAATATTGGGCTTGACCCAGAACACCTTGTCTTGATCATATCCAGGGTCACCATCTTTTTTATGATCACCGCGCAAATTTGCATAGTTTGTCCAATGACCATTTACTCCTCCAGCAGCTACATAAATTTTTGAAGTGTTAATTAACATGCTCTGACCAACTAAACTTCTTTTACCATATTCAATTGATCCAAGTTCCTGGTTTTTTATGATAAAATACCATTCCTCCATGTCTAACTTTTCTATGTCTAACGCTTTTAGGTTTGCAATACCAGAAACCCCTGCCTTAACATTAACCCCCATTTGAGTATTTGGATAAACTTGCTGTAAATAAAGAAAGCGTAAGTATGAATAACTTGAAGTTTTATCCTTAGGCTTAGCATTGAAAGAATCTCTGTTGAAGGCGTAGCCGAATCTCAAATCTATTTTTCCGTCTAGTTCTGCATAAAATATTTCCTTATCCAAAATTGTTTTAGAGCTAGCACTATTCTGCAAAAACAATGATGAAAGCAGTGCTACCAGGTAGTACTTTAACTTCATAAATAAACTTAAATCTTTATAAAAATTTAAGTTTAAACTCAATATAAATAAAAAACAACTTTTCAGAAGGCACCGCTGGTAGATTTTGCTGCCTGTTTTTGAGCTATATTCCCATAAATTATTGATACACTTGGTAATTTTCGCTTTAATAACTGCTTATTAATGGCAGAATGTATACGATTAATTATTTTAGATATACTTTTTACATCGCAGTTAATCAAAACAAAAAGCACTTTATTCTCATCAATATACCCTAGAAAATCATCACTACGGCAATTTTTATAAAAATGTTCTATGATAACTTTCAGTGCATTATTTGTCTCACTACAGCTACTATTTAAGCCAATCACTCCTATAGCTGCATTAATTTGATGTTGAAAGGCAAAATTTAATATAACGTATAACTCTAGAATAGTGGACTCATTGCCCAGTATATCGAATAAGTCATGGTTTTTATATTTTTTACCCATTAGATATTTATCTCTAAAGATTCCTAGTTTATGGGACAAACTGATATCACGTATTAATAGCTCATAATTTATTTTATTACTGGCAAATTGTGTAGTGCGGAAAACTTTTACTTTTGTCCTGATATCTTCTCCTTTAGCATCAGTTAAGGAAAAATCTATCACTTTAGGTAATATATCAAGTAAATCGTGCCCATTTTCGGTATACTCTAAATAATTCTTCACGTTGTCAGCTGCTCTTGTGCTTAAGATATTAATTAATGGCTTATTAAGCAAATTCTCCTCTTCATATTTTAACAAATCCATTGCAACTTGATTGAGCCCTAAAATTAACACGTTTTTTTTCTTATTATCCTGACAAACAGATACCACAGCATCATCTTTTCTTCTTGCAGTTATGAAATCATCCATACTTTCATTCTATACAGCGTATTTATAAGTATAATAAGATTATATTAAGATTTACTTACTTATTGATATACTTAATTAGGTATAGACAAAATGTCATACGGGATGGCTTTGTTGTAGAAGAATCAAGATTACTGTTTATAGACTTCAAGTTACTGCAAAAAATATTTTAAAACATAGTGATATCTTGACTTTACCTAGTTAATATTCCAAATTATAAAAAAACAGATAGTTCTATGACGACAAGTCTATTACAAGGCAAAAAGGGATTAATAACCGGAATAATAAATAAGAGATCAATAGCATACGGTATAGCAAAAACTCTCTCAGAGCACGGAGCAGAACTTGCAATCACCTACCAGAATGAAATAATAAAAGAAAAACTATCACCAATAGCAGATGAACTAAATGTGGAGCTAATATTACACTGCGACGTTTCAAATGAAAAAATCATAGATAACGCTTTCGAAATAATAGAGAAAAAATGGGGTACTCTTGACTTTTTGGTGCATGCAATAGCATTCTCCGATAAAAATGAGTTAGATGGTAAATATGTCAATACTTCACTGGATAACTTCCTCAATGCAATGCATATATCGTGCTATTCTTTTACTGCTTTAGCGCAAAGGGCTGAAAAAATGATGTCAAATGGTGGTAGTTTACTTACTTTATCTTATTATGGCGCTGAAAAAGTTATGCCAAATTATAACGTTATGGGTTTATGTAAAGCGGCACTTGAAGCAAGTGTAAAATATATAGCATGTGATCTCGGGCCACAAAATATCAGAGTAAATGCAATTTCCGCTGGTCCAATCAGAACTTTAGCATCTTCTGGAATAAGCGATTTTCACTCCATATCAGAATGGAATAGAAATAATTCTCCGCTCAGACGCAATGTTACAATAGAGGATGTTGGCAAGGCAGCGTTATACTTATTAAGCGACTTAAGTAGTGGCACTACTGGAGAAATTTTGCACGTTGATTCAGGATATAACGTTGTGGGAATGAAGGTAGTTGACTAACAAAGCACTAGTTCCTTCGGGTTCATGCACAACTCTATCAGGAGTTTTGTGACTGTGATTGCAGAAAACATCGAACATAAAATTCCTATTGATAGAGTGACAGAAAAGCCTCTTATTGCTCCACTGCCAATAATGAACATTATTCCTGCAGCAATTAATGTAGTGATATTTGAATCCAGTATTGTCTTTATAGCGTTTTTAAACCCTTCTTCAATAGCACGTTCCACTCTCTTGCCAGATTTGATTTCCTCACGAATTCGCTCAAATATTAAAACATTTGCATCCACCGCCATACCAACAGTAAGTGCAATACCGGCAACTCCAGGTAAAGTTAGAGTTGCTTCAAGCAGAGTGAGAATTGATAATATAAGAACTACATTAGAAAAAAGTGCAACAGAGGCCAATACACCTAATTTGCCGTAAGTGATGATTATAAATAAAGCCACGGCTATAATAGAGATTGTTGCTGCCATTTCCGCTGCCTTTATTGATTCTTCTCCAAGACTTGGGCCAATGTTTTTTTCTTCAATTATTTTAAGTGGTGCTGGCAGTGCTCCAGATTTTAAAAGTATTGCAAGTTCGCTTGCTTGTTTTTCAGTGAAATTACCGCTAATTTCTCCCTCTCCATTTAAAATTGGCTCACGTATTGTAGGTACTGTTAAGACTGTGTTATCCAGAACAATTGCAAAAGGTTTTCCCACATTTTCTTTAGTGATTTTTGCGAATCTTTTACTCGCTATGCTGTCAAATTTAAAATGCACTGTTGGTTTACCTAAGTGACCAAATCTAACTGATGCGTTAACCAGCGAATCACCACCTATTTCAGTTTTGCGGAATATTGGATAAGAATTACCTAAAGAATCCTTGAGCATGACAGTGGTTTCATGGTCTATATCCTGCACCTTGGCTATGTTAGTGTTTGCCAAATGAAAAGCTAGCTTAGCAGTTTTGCCAAGCAGAGATTTTATCTGCTTGGTATCTTCTACTCCAGGCACCTGCACTAATATTTTATTCTGCCCTTGTTTTTGAACGCTGACTTCCTTTGTGCCAAGTTTGTCCAAACGGCGCTGGACATTGTTTATTGATTCTGCAGCTACTTCACTGATCAAAGAATTTTTATAATGGGGTTTATACGAAATGAGAATCGAAGAATCTTTTCTATTTAGCTCTAAATTTGGATTTATCGCATTAATCAACACAGATGCTTTTTTATAATCATCAATATTATTTAAAGTTATAACGCTATTTTGTACGTTAGATTCAATATTTTTTGTTAGCAATGTCTCTTTTATTTCGTTAGCTAGCATGCTTAGCTTTTCCTTAAAATAGAAGTCTAAGTCTATGTTTAAAAGCAAAGATGCCCCTCCTTTCAGGTCAAGGCCTAAGTTTATTCTTTTTTTCGAAATAAAAAGCTTATTATCAAAGAAATTTGGCAGTGTTATGTATAAAGCAAATAAACAGATGCATAATACTGAAAAAGATTTGACTATAAGTCTGTTGTACATAAGTTGTAGGTTTAAAATTGTAATAATTGATTGTAAGTTAAAAATAGATTTTTGTAAAATTCTCTATTTGACCTTACCCAGAAAAAGTAGAGGGAAAGTTAAGACGTTTTTATCATGAGAATAAATTGTGCAGGAATGCAATAGTTAATAGTAGAATGTCTACGTTATTTGTTATAAAAGATTTCTATGTATTCAAATATGGCAGTTCTGGTTTGTTGAGCGAGAAGTATCAATAAGCAGCTCCCTTTTAAGTGAACTTTTCTGCAACAGAGTTATCGTAACAACAGCCCTTATGGCTCATGCTGGAAATGATGTTTTTTGTATTCAATAGAAATTGGTAATTTTGAGAGGTATGCTGTGACCCTTGATCGCTATGTAACAGCAGATTTTTATCGGGTTTGCGTTTATCAACGGCCATCAATAAAGAATCTATAACTAATTATCATGTTACTCATTAACCACCATGCGTGAATATAGGTCAATTATTGCCGCCAACAACCTTCTTTAGTTTTTATGTAGGTAATCCCAAACTTTATTTGGCTGATCAGTAGTAAAATTTTGATCCAATGTGTTCGGAGCCACAACTCGGTTGCTTATTTGCTGTTTTTTATTTTTGAACCTTCGTCTAAGCTTGGTTTTAATGCCATTTTCTTGCATAACACTTTGTACTGTTTTAATTTTTGCCTAAAGCTTTTAATTCAGCGTGAATTTTAGGAGCTCCATATCTGCATTTAGAATGCTTGATGTATTTTTTGAGTATCTGCTAGAAGCACTTCTTTTGCTAATTCTTTACTGCTTTTTTCCTTAGCAACCAATACCACCAGTACAAAACCCTACATAGTTCCTGTGTTTTATAGCAATTTCTATATAAAAGAATACTTTACTCTTTTTCTTTGCCCAGGGCTTTTTTTAAAATGTCTCTTTCTCTTGTTAGTTCTTTTTTTAGATCAAATCTTTCTTTGTCATAAGGAGCCTTTGCCTGGAAATGCGTATGCTCCAGACATTTTTCCATCATATTTTCTTACTTAACATACTGCCATCTATACCTAGATCTTTTGCTATTTTTGTACTTGCTTGACCTGTTTCTTTAACCAGCTTAACAGCTTCTAATTTGAATTCTGCTGTATATTCTCTTCTATTTGTCATATTTTGAAAAAACGTTTTATTTTACTCCAAAAACGTCTTAACTTTCTCTCTACTTTTTCTGGACTACTCCGAATCGGTTGACAAATTGGACGCTTGATAAGCATAATTTGGAGCTTCTTGTGTAATGACTATATCATGAGCGTGACTCTCTCTTAATCCTGATGCAGTAATAGTAACAAATTTACAATTTTTTTTCATCTCTTCTATATTCCTATTACCAGTATACCCCATTGCAGCTTGCAATCCGCCAATCAACTGATGGATTACTCCTGAAGCTGGACCTTTGAATGGAACTCTTCCTTCCACTCCTTGTGGAACTAATTTGAGTTTTGAATCTTTATCTTGAAAATAACGGCTAGCTGAACCTCGTTTCATTGCACTAATAGATCCCATTCCTCGATAGCCTTTATATGCTCTGCCCTTATACATGATAATCTCACCTGGGCTTTCGTCAGTGCCAGCAAAAATCGAACCAATCATCACAGAGTCAGCACCAGCTGCAATAGCTTTTGCAACATCTCCTGAGTATTTTACCCCACCATCAGCAATTAGTCTGACGTTTCTTGCTCTACACGCCTCTGCAACATTCTTGATTGCAGAGAATTGTGGCACACCAACACCTGTAACTATTCTGGTTGTACAGATTGATCCTGGTCCTATTCCGACCTTCACTGCATCAATACCCGCATCAATCAACGCTTCAGCAGCCTCCTTTGTTGCAATGTTTCCGCCAATTAATTGCGTATTAGGATACATCTTTTTTATTTCCCTAATGGTATTGATAACGTTTTCGGAATGACCGTGAGCAGTATCCACAACAACTACATCAACTTCTTCTCCGATCAAAGCTTCACATCTTTCTATACCATCTTTTTTACCAGTGCCAATTGCAGCGGCAACTCTGAGCCGTCCTTTACTGTCTTTACATGAAGTTGGGTATCTATTGTATTTTTCAATGTCTTTAACCGTAATTAAACCTATACAACAAGAATTTTCATCTACGACCAAAAGCTTTTCTATTCTATTTTCATGCAACAATTTCATTGCTGAGGCACTATTCACTCCCTGCTCCCGCACTGTCACTAACTTATCTTTTGTCATCACTTCGGAAACTTTTACATTCATGTTCTGGTCTTCAATAAACCTCACATCTCGGTTAGTTAAAATTCCAACTAACTTGCGTTGATTGACTACAGGAATGCCAGAATAATTGTGCTCTCTCATTAATGAAATTGCTTCCGCAACTGTTTTATTCGGTGAAATCGTGATTGGATTATACACGATCCAACTTTCATATTTTTTCACCCTTCTTACTTCTAAAACTTGTTCATCTATTGATAAATTCTTATGTATGCAACCTATCCCTCCATGTTGGGCAATAGCTATTGCAAAGCCCGATTCAGTAACAGTATCCATTGCAGAGGATATGAGAGGGATATTTAGTTCTATATTATTTGTTAAATAAGTTTTTGTATCTGCATCGCAAGGCAATATATTAGAATAGGCTGGCAAAAGAAGTATATCGTCAAACGAATAACAAGCTTCCATTTTTTTCATAGGCTTTATTTAAAGCTTATACGCCAATTAATTAAATTGCAATAGGGCTTTTGCAAAATAAGCATTCTACATTATTTGCCAGCAAACAAAACTGCTCAATAGTTAAGTTTTCTGGACGTTCGTTTCCACTCAATTTAGCCTTTTCAAGGACAGTTTCAGTGTGGTTCGTTATATTTTGCAAGCTATTTCTCAGCATCTTTCTTCTTTGAGAAAAAACGACACGTGTTAATCTTGTTAAGGTTTCCAAATTTACTGCAAACTTTGGGGTAGGCAAAGGATTTACTGTAATTACTGAAGAATGTATTTTTGGTCTTGGAAAAAACTCTTTAGGTTCAATATCAAATTCCTTTTTTATATCACATAGCAACTGGCTTAGCACTGATAAGGAACCATAATTTTTAGAATTGGGTCTTGCCGTAATGCGATCTGCTACCTCTTTTTGAAACATTAATGTCAAGTTCGTAAAAAATTTTATATTATTTAACCACTTTAAAAATAACACTACCGAGATATTGTAAGGCAAGTTAGCAATAACTTTAACTGGGCGCTCTATCAGCTCTTCTTCTGTAACATGCAGTGCATCCGCTTCTATAATTCTATACTTTCCTTGATGCTCATTTAGCAGTTGGTCATGGTGTTTTACTAAATCTCTATCTTTTTCTATAGAAAGTAGAGACTTTGGATTATGCACCAATATTTCTCTTGTTAATGCACCATATCCAGGACCAATTTCAATGACATTAAAATTTTCCAGACTACCAGCTAAAGCGACGATTTTTTTTGTTATCTCACTCGATAAAATAAAATTTTGCCCTAGACTCTTTTTTGGCTTCAGTAAAAATTTTCTCATATTATTTTCATTATATAGTATTTTAAAAATCAGTTGACTAAAATCCATTGATAATTGTATATTATTAATGTGTTTATGCCGGCTTAGCTTAATTGGTAGAGCACCTGACTTGTAATCAGGAGGTTGTCAGTTCAAGTCCGACAGCCGGCACTCTCACTAATAAGTAAAGTTGATGTCCTTTTTAATAGTAGCAAATTGGAAAATGAATGGAATGCGTTCTTCATTTGTTGACTTTATAGGCAAACTTAACGACAAGAGCAACGAAATTGCCTCTAAATTATTAATTTGCCCTCCTTTTACATCATTTCCAAGCAGTATAGAGTTGAACAATAATATTAATATAGGAGCACAGAATTGCCATTATAAAAAGTTCGGTTCTTACACAGGTGAAATTAGTGCAGAAATGTTAAAAGAACTAGGGTGTACTTACGTAATACTTGGGCACTCTGAAAGGGCCAATGAAGAAGATAGTGAAATAAAACTTAAGTCGGAAATAGCAATAGAATCAGGCTTACACCCAATTATCTGTGTAGGTGAAAATTCAGAAGATTATAAGAATGAAAAAACAAAAGAAGTAATAGAATATCAATGTAAAAACCGCTTGCCAACACACGGTGAATATACCGTAGCATATGAGCCAATATGGGCAATAGGCACAGGTCATGTGCCAAATAATGATGCAATTACTGAGGTGATAGAGGTAATAAAATTGTGTACTGGTAAAAAACACATTATATATGGTGGTTCAGTCAGTTCAGAAAATATAGAAAATTTGCTCAGTATCTCAAATTTATCAGGAGTTTTAATTGGCAGTGCAAGCTTAGATTTCGATCACTTTTATAAAATTATACAACAAGTTGAAAAAAAGTTTTCTCTTATCAATTCTAAAATCAGCAACTAAGAATCCTATAACAAATGGCATCATTCCAGTGTCAAGCATATGTCTGTACGAGCATCTAGTATAGCTAAAGTAATCTAGAAAATTAACGATATTTTATTCCCCGGGGAACGCTCTATTCTGTTTTCCAACTCTAGTTCTAAAAGAGCCATTAGAGCTATGTTGGTAGAAAGTCCGCTTGCTAATATAAGTTCATCTATATCAACAGGTACAGAGTTAATATGATCAACTATAACAGATTTTGCCTGTTGTAATTTTTCTTGTTTTTGGTTAACAGCATAGTGCTCAACATCAAATAGTTTTTTTTGCTGCGGAGGTAGACTAAACCTAACACTTTCTATTATGTCATCAGCGGACTCGATAAGCTTAGCACCGTTTTTAATTAAATAATTACTACCACTACAACGTGAATCTAAAGGGAAACCAGAAACTGCAAATACCTCTCTCCCTTGATTTAAAGCAAAATCTGCTGTTATTAGAGAGCCAGAATGTTTCGACGCTTCAATCACTGCAACACCCAGCGATAGACCAGATATAATTCGATTCCTTTGAGGGAAATATTGAGGTTTTGGTTTAGTAGCAAATGGAAGCTCAGTAACTATTAATCCGCCATTCTCGGTGATTTTTTTGTATAGATCAAAATTCTCTTTTGGGTACACCACATCAATCCCGCTTGCTGTAACAGCAATAGTGGGATGATCTTTGTATATTACACTGTTTGCTGCAGTATCAATTCCTCTTGCAAGTCCAGAAACGATAATAAAACCAGCTTCGCTTAAATTAAGTGCCAACTTATTGGCAAAATTTCTTCCATTTATTGAAGAGTTACGCCCACCGATTATTGCAATTATCTCACGGCTTAATGATGATATATCACCAAGCGCAGTTATTACAGGAGGACAACTAGAGATATTTCTTAAAAGATCAGGGTAATCTGGGTCACATGCGGGTATAATTTTAGCTCCAATTCTTTCTGCATTATTGATTTCTTCTCGTGCATCTTGAATGCCATACACCTTATTATTAGCCACCCTATTGAGATATTTCAACATCTCATCTAGCGATCCATGTGTTCTTAGTATACTAAAAAACTTTATTGGTCCTATAGTTCTAGCCAAGCTTAACCATACTTCTAATTCTTTGTTGTTCAATTTATTTATCTTCATAAAAGACTTGAATTTCTTATCAATTTAGTGTACCCAAGATAATACAAATATACAGTGTTTTATGACGCATTTTGTTACAGATAAATGCATAAAATGTAAATATACGGACTGTGTGGAAGTATGTCCCGTTGACTGCTTCTATGAAGGTAAAAACATGCTCGTGATTAACCCAGATGAATGTATTGATTGCGGAGTGTGCATACCTGAGTGTCCAGTAGATGCAATTGTAACTGATGATTCCATAAAAGATATTTTAGAACTAGATGAAGAGTTACTGAACAGTGAACAAAAAATCTTCAAATCATTTTACAACATAAACGTAGAATACTCACAAAAATGGCCAAATATCACAGCTAAGAAGCAACCTCTCTATACTGCAGAAGAGTATAAGGAAAAAAAGGATAAAACAGCTTATTTTGACGAAAATTTAGAATAATACTGCTGAAGGAAAAGAAACTTTTTGTATTTTAGGGTTATTGTTTTTGGTTGCTGAAAATAGTTGCGTTATCTAAGTTGTTATGCTGATAAATTAGTATCGATTAATTTAAGGATTAAGGAAAAAGGCTTATTGACTTTTGAAATATTTGATTATAAAACTAGCTGTTAGCATCAAATCTTGGGGGTAAGTTATGAGTATAAATACAAGAGAAACCATTAAAAAGATTGAAGGGTTACTTTTTCAAGCGAACGGTAATCTTGAAAAAACATGTGATCTATTATCAACAGTAAAGTTAACCGAAGATGATATTAAAATATTGCTGGAAGAGATGATAAAAGAGTATCATAGCTTGTTTGAAAAGATTTCTTGGAGTTGTGGAATTACTGCAGGCGGTGCACAAGATGCCAACGCAAGCAGCTTCAACGAAGTTTTTAAGCTAGGTTCAAAAGAGTTAGCATTGGCAATGACGTCAGATCTCAGAAAGTCTTATAATCAAGAATTATTTAAGAAATATAAAGAAGAAGAAATGTCTTATCCTGAAGGAGAAGGAGTACAATTTATTAGAGAATTGAGAGTTCTAAGTAGAATACTTACTATATCTTTAATAAGGAAACTTGATGAAGTTTACAAGTTTACTCCAGAAGAAATTGAGCGTTTGAAGGAATATATGTTAGTTAGCAACTATGATATAAGCAAAAGTCTTTCTGATATAGACAAATATATGCATGCACTATCTGCCTTAATTAGAAACTCTTCACTTGATACAAAAAAGATATTTGAGCTAAATAATCGAATGATAATACACACTACAGCCTTAATTGATTTAGTAACTAGTGGAGTAGTGAAAAAAGAAGAAGCAAAAGAACAATCTGCTGAGGATTTAGAAAAGCTTATCTGTGAACAGTATAAAGGTGCAGCAAACACGCCACTACCGTTGCCGAGCACGCTATTTGAAGTGGATAAAAAAAGTGCTTGAAGAAAGTTTATAGTTAGCCAAAGTAGGTATTTAATAAGCTTAACGTAACCATTATGTATGCTATATAGCAAAACATAGAATGCTTATGATTCCAACTATAGCAATTTTAAGTGGTGGATTTTCTTGTGAGAGAGAAATATCGCTTATGAGCGGAAAAGCAGTCAAGAAGGCGCTTGATAGCCTTTCATATAATGCAATAGAAATAGATGTTGACAGCAATATTGCTGAAAAGCTTAAAAAAATTAATCCGGGTCTTGCTTTTATAGCTCTGCATGGACCTTATGGTGAAGATGGCTGCATTCAAGGTTTATTGGAAATCTTAGGCATAAAATATACACACTCAGGAGTTATGGCTTCGGCTGTTGCTATGAACAAGGCAATGTCAAAGCATATATTCCGGTCCCTTAGTATTGATACTCCAAAAGGTTATGTAATTAGCCGAGAAGATCTACTAAAAAATAATATTAAAATTGATTATCCGTACGTCTTAAAACCAATTAATGAAGGTTCAAGTATTGGAGTGTACATAATTTTCTCGCACGAGGATTACTTAGAACTGAAAGATAATAGTTCTACTATAATGGAAAAGATGATCGTAGAAGAATACATACCGGGCATAGAGTTACATACTGCTGTATTGCTGGATGAAGCAATTGGCACTATAGAAGTACGACCAAAAAATAAATTCTATGATTATGAAGCAAAGTATACAGATGGATTTGCAGAACATATATTTCCTGCTGAAATTCCTAACAATATATATAAAATGACCTTGGAACACGCACTGAAAGTTCATCAATTTTTAGGATGCAAAACTATTTCCCGCTTAGATTTCCGTTATAATCCCAAAAATAACACTTTAAAAATGCTTGAGATTAATACACATCCTGGCTTTACTGAGTTATCGTTAGTGCCAGAAATTGCAAAATTGGCAAAAGGAATCAATTTTAATGAATTAGTTAAAATTATTATTGAAGATAGTTTGCAGCACAAAAATATTAGGGATTTAAGTCATGTTGAGCAGTATTACTAGAAGCCAAAGGAGTTTTTTGCGTAAGTGTGCCTTGGTTATTATCACAGCACTTTTTCTTACGCTAATACTTTACAGCTCACTTGATAAAATAATAAATCGATTTAATTACTACTTTACTTGGTATAATGACTGCCTATCTAGTTTATTACTCAGTAGTGGATTTTCAATCGACGAAGTAGTCGTGAGCGGCAATAAATTTACAAACAAAAAGGATATTCTAAGTTTGACAGATAGAACGCAACCTATCCTGTATATATCACTTTCAAAACTTGCCGGTAACATACAATCCGTAAGCAGATGGATAAAACACGTAAGAGTTCACAGAATTTTGCCCAATACTCTACACATTAATATAGATGAGCATAAACCGTTTGCTCTCTGGAAAGATAATAACAAAACCTCGGTAATTGATTTTGAAGGTAAAGTGATCGTAGATGACTATCTAGTAGATGATCTTGTTGTAATTATAGGACAAAACTCGTTATCAAACCTAGAATTTGTTAGAGATGTGTTGGAGAGTAAAACTCAATTAAGAGACCACATTTCTTCTTTTGCTTATATAGGGAATAGAAGATGGAATATCATACTTGATAACGATTCCACAGTAAAACTGCCTGAAGATAACCCTTATAGTGCATGGGACTATTTAAACCACTTACACAATACAACTGATTTTACTTTCAGCGATTGGAGTATTATTGATATGCGTATTACTGATAAAATCTTTGTGAAGAGGTGATCTGCTGTAATCCAAGTAGCCCCTTTTCCTGTCATCCCAGTGCCCAGACACTGGAATCCCGCCGCGAACCGTCATACCGCGATTCATTCGCGGTATCTCTTAACATAGATCCCTTATTTAACCGCCATACCTTAACATAGATCCCGCTAACACGTAGCGGGATGACGGTTGTCGTTTAGCTATAAATATTTAAGAAATTTACCAAACGAAAAAAAAGGCAAAAGAAGCCCCGTGGTTGGCTAATTACTTACATTATACTTTCAAGTATGGCGTTTTTTTATTCTAAACGCTTAATAACCGCGATTTAGCTGCTTTTTAATGCAACTAACCTTTAGTCATAAATATTTAAGAAATTTACTAAACAGGAAAAAAGGCAAAAGAAACCCTAGGGTAGCTAGTTACTCACTATCCATTTTTTAAGTTGGCGTTTTTTTATGTTTTAAATGCTTTATAAGCGCACTTTAGCTTATATTAGGTAAAAACCTAGAAATTTTATAAAGACATAAGGTGCACATAGTGCAAAAAATTAAACATGAGACGCCAGATACGTGAGTTTTTTTGTCATTTAATCTGTACAGAGAAGATAAATAAATAGCTTCAGTTTCATGATAAGGGGGCTGGCGAGGTTTGTCAAGGAATTTTTATGCAAGAGATCTATTGAAATGCCCCTGTAAAATTATACTATTAATTAGTACACTGTAAGTTTAAAATTATAAATATGTTAAGCAGATTGGTAATTTTGCTATTAGTTTTTATACTTCCTTTTTCTTCATACTCATACCAGTTTAGAACCAAAGCAAAGCAAGCAGTAGTCTTAGATTTAGCTTCAGACTCATTCATTTTTGACCATAATTCTGATGAAAAAATGGCCCCATCTTCAATGAGCAAGCTAATGACTTTATATATAGCCTTCGATTATCTAAAAGCTGGAATAATACACATGGAGGATAAATTTCGAGTAAGTAGAAAAGCGTGGGAAAGGAGAGGCTCTTCTATGTTTTTGAAAGAAGGTCAATCCGTTACGGCGAGGGAATTACTTGAAGGAATTACAATAGTCTCAGGCAATGATGCCTGCATAACACTAGCCGAGGGCATTGCAGGATCAGAAGAGAATTTTGTGGCTGAAATGAATGAAGTCGCACAAAATTTGAATCTGAATGACAGTCATTTTGTCAACTCAAGCGGGTGGCCAGATGAAGATCATTTTATGAACGCAAAAGACTTGGTAATGCTGGCAAAAAGGATTTTCACCGATTTTCCTGAATATTATGATTTATTTTCTGAACAATATTTGACATATAATGAAATTGTACAAAAGAATAAAAATCTTCTACTTTTTCACGACATTGGAGTTGATGGCTTAAAAACCGGTTATACAAATGCTGGTGGTTATGGCATTGTAGCATCTGCAAAACGAAACGATAGGAGAATTTTTGCTGTCGTAAATGGCTTAAACACTGAGAAAGAGCGAATAGAAGAAGCAAAAAGACTGATACAATATTCCTTAAATCATTTTAACACCAAGAAAATATTCGCTAAGGATAGCGTAGTTGAGGAAGTAAATGTTCTCTATGGAAAAGATAAAAAAGTGCCTATTACAGTTGCAAACGATGTTACCATAACTTACAACCGCAAATTGCATGACCAAATTAAGGTGCGTATTGAATATAAAGATATGATACCTGCACCAATTAAAAAAGGTCAAGAAGTGGGCAAAGTTTTTGTAGAAATACCAGGTATTGAGCAACAAACTACACCACTTTATGCAGCAAATGACGTGCAGGAATTGAATTTCGTAGAAAAGTTTTTTAGGATGTTATTTTAAGTTTAATATTAAAGCAATTTCGAAAGAGAGATCTATTGCACTTTAGTATAGTTTTAACTAACAATTTCTGTTACAATACAAGATTGAAGTGTTACGAAAATGTGCTGGTTATATTTGTTGCTGTCTAGTATCCTAGAGATACTGTGGGCTGTAACACTAAAGTTTAGTAACAGTTTTACTAAAGTTGTGCCTTCGATTGCAACATTGGTAATGATGATCATTAGCATTTATTTTTTATCTCTTGCAGCATGCTTTCTACCTATTAGAGTATGCTATGCAGTTTCCTCTGGAATATGCACAATTGGAATAACTATAATTGGTGCAACCACTTTCACAGAGAATATTAATTTATCTCAAGTTTTATGTATCGTTTTAATTGTAATAGGAACCATAGGGCTAAAGCTCTCTATTTAAACCTAAAGTTTATGCATGAATTGGATATATTTACTCTTATCGTCACTAATTGAAGTGTTCTGGGTCATAACACTTAAGCATAGTTGTGGATTTACTCATCTCGTACCATCAATAATTAGCATATTCTCCATGGCTCTTAGTACATATTTACTTTCGCTCGCTACACGTTCTATACCTATCGGAGTATGCTATGCAATTTGGACTGGAGTGGGCGCTATAGGAGCTTCGATACTTGGAGTTTACCTATTTGATGAACCAGTTAATTTATTCGAAGTAATATGCTTTATTTTAGTTACATTCGGGATTATAGGATTAAAATTGTTTGATACTGCAAAACAAACTGTTGATAAAATGGAATAAAAGATCCCACTGGGATGAAAGAAGCAGATACTCCATATTGTCATGCAAATTGGAATCCAGACTTTTTTCTATATAGCATGGTGAAGACGGGAAACCGTAACCGTTCACACAATGGCGTCAACTTAAGGAAAAATGTCAGAGATTGTGTATAAAATTTCTCTCTAAATTTTTTATCATTAAATTATCCAAAGAGTGCAAGAAACAGCACTTTTGTTTCTATTTTATTGCAACAAAAAAGTTTAAAATGTGTCTTTTTTAGGTGAAACATGCAAAAAGGAAAAAACCTTATTCTACAAATTAAAAATGCAATATACTCGAAAACTTTTCAGAGAATCCATTGTGTTGGAAAAAACAGTTTTACACGAACAAGAAAACTTCCTTTTTCGACAGTATTTTCTATGATTTTAAAGTTAGTTAAAAAAAGTTTGGGAATAGAATGTGAACTTATGGAGCCATTGACATGTACCCTCAAAGCAAGCTTTTTCTAAAGCAAGGTATAAGATTTGCCATACAGGCTTTCAAGAATTTAAGCATCCAAACAGCCTATCAGGATGAACCTGAGTTGGAGAGGCTATAGACTTATTGCAGCAGATGGTTCTGGTATGAGATTACCCAGCTCTGAGGAAATTGTATCCGAGTTTGGCCGCTTTAAACCAAATGGAACAACAGGCACCATTGGCAATTTGTTTGTTGATTTGTGTACTTCATTGATTTGCAGTGCTCGTCTTGCAGCTTGGAATATAGGTGAACAAACCTTGGCGGCAGAGCAATTACCCGAAGTTATCACTCAAATGCGTTTATTAAATCAAGAGAAATTATTATTTATCTATGATCGTCTTCAGTAAAATTCATTCAGCAGCATTATGATTTGGAAGTAGATTTTATTTTTCGCTTGCAAAAAAGAAATTATAGTAAGCTATGGGAACGCTGGCGAATTAGATTTTGATTTTATATTAGAAAATGAAAAGCTAAAAAATAAAATAAAAGGACAGAAAGTAAGAGTTATAGTGCTGACATTAGCCAACTGAGAAACAGAGTTTTTGACCGAGACTTTGGAGCAAAGCTTATGTGTTAAGGTGGCACATAGAGGAGTGCTATAAACGACTCAAAGTAGGAGCAGAGTTAGAGAATTTTTCTGGAGAGGCTGTATTACAAGAATTTTGGGCAAACTTGTTCATGTGCAATATATTATCGCTTCATATATGTGATGCACAAGGGCCTTGGAAACCAGATCAAATTACTGAGTATCGTTTAAATTTTTCAGTTTTATTTAGTGTAATGAGACAGAAACTCTATCAGGTACTTATTGCGCCAAAAAACTTTCAAGCCCTTTTTAAGTATACGTGCTAAAGTTAAAATCCGACCGGGACAGCCGCAATAAAGTAGATAAGCCTAAACGCCATCATGTCTTTAGGAGAGTTTGCTAATGAAAATTCTTAAGTTGACGTCATTGGCTGAATGGATACGATTTATTTCAGTGCATGAGCTGGTCCTTTTCGGATTTTAGCGCTGTGTACATAACTGCACGAACGTCTAGTTTAGGGGTAAGAAAAATTAGGGCCTGCAAATTAATCCAAACACATAAGTGTAGTGTTACCACCAAATGCTGTAGTGTTAACACTTACAACTTTTTCTGTAGAAAAACGCTGTAAATAATGAGAACCACCAGCTTTTGGCCCAGTGCCAAATAGTCCTCTACCAACAAATGGTTGTATCCCAACTGCTGCACCTATCTGGTTACGGTTGATGTAGACATTTCCAACTGATATTTTTTTACTTATAGTATCAATTTGACTTTGTATACGACTCTGCAAAGAAAACGTGAGTCCATATCCAGTACTATTTATATCACTTATAACTTCATTTAATTGTGACTTGTTAAAACGTATGATATGTAAAATAGGACCAAATACTTCTTGCTTTAATTGCGAAATTTTTTGTATTTCATAAATATATGGAGGAAAGAAATAATCATTATGAGAATTTGTATCCATGGGTACTTTAAATAACAGATTTGAATCTTCGTCCTCTGACATTTTTTGCGTATGTCGAGTTAGCATATCGATAGATGCTTTGTCAATTATTGGACCAATATCAGTACTAAGTTGTATTGGGTCACCAATCTTGAGTTCTTGCGCTGCACCGCATATCATTTTTATCTGCTTCTCTGCTATGTCCTCTTGAATAAACAGCACTCTAAGTGCAGAACAGCGTTGACCACTGCTACGAAACGCAGAAAGCAAAGCATCCATAGCCACTTGCTCTAAAAGAGCAGAGCTATCAACTATCATAGCATTGAGCCCTCCTGTTTCAGCAATAAGTGGCACAATAGGACCATCCCTATTTGCAAGCATTTTATTGATTATTTGAGCAGTTTGTGTTGAGCCAGTAAAAGCTACTCCGGCAATTCTATTGTCTGGAACTAATATTTTGCCTAAATATCCACCATCCCCAGGAATGAGGTGTAACACATTCTTTGATATCCCAGCTTCATGTAGTATCTTAACAGCTTCGTAGGCAATAATCGGCGTTTGCTCTGCCGGTTTTGCCAGCACTGCATTACCTGCTGCAAGTGCAGCTGAGACCTGCCCAATGAAGATAACGAGCGGAAAATTCTACGGTGATATGCATAAGAAAACTCCTCTGCCTTCAAAAAAGATGAAGTTATCTTCACCTGTTGGGCCCGGCAATTTTTTCCAGTCGCTCAGTTCATTTTTTGCTATCATTGCATAATAACGCAGAAAGTCGATTGCCTCTCTTACTTCTGCTATTGCATCGGATAAAATTTTTCCTGCTTCCACAATCAGAATGTAAATTAACTCTTTCATCCTTTCCTCAAGCAAATCTGCAGCTTTTTCAAGGCATTTAGCGCGCTCTTCTGCTGAAACATTCTGCCACTTAGCAAAAGCACTGTGTGCTATTTCAAGAGCATTTAAAGCTTGATCGCTTGTTGCACTTGACACTTCTCCAATTACATTTTCCAAATGTGCAGGATTCACTACTTCGATAAATTCAGCATTATCAAATAGTGCTTTTCCATCAATTATTGGTCCAATTTGCCACTTTTTTTCACTAAAACCCTTTATATCATCTGCAAATTGTGAGACTATCACAGAATCACTAATATCCATCCCCAAGGAATTTTTTCTTTCTGGTCCCAAAATATCTTGTGGTAATGGAATGCCTGGATGAGGTTCATAATTAAAATTTATAGCTTTTTCCAGTGGATCTGAAATTAACTCATCGATTTTAACGTTAGGATCACTTATTTGATTAACAAACGAACTATTAGCTCCATTTTCAAGAAGGCGTCTTATAAGATAAGGCAACAAGTCACTATGTTCCCCAACGGGTGCGTAGACACGACAGCTAACATTTGTTGCAAGCTCTGACATTGCATAATCATATAAGTCTTTTGCCATTCCATGTAAGCGTTGAAATTCAAATCCAGGGTGGTTTTTATCAGCAAGTTCCATGATAGAAGCAAAAGTATAGACGTTATGAGTTCCAAAGCATGGGTAAAAGCTGTTTGGTTTACTCAAAAGTTTCTGTGCGCACGCGAGGTAAGATACGTCAGTATAGCTTTTTCTTGTAAATACTGAGTAATCATTTAATCCCAATTCTTGCGTACACTTGATTTCTGAATCCCAATATGCACCTTTTACAAGCCTCACCATAATTTTGTGCTTTGATCGAATAGCAACATCCTCTACAAAGTCAAGAACAGATAAAGCACGTTTTTGATATGCTTGTACAGCCAAGCCGAGCCCTTCCCACTCAGAAAGTGATTCATCAAGCCGTAATTGTTCAAACAAGATTAAGGAAATTTCAAGCCTTTCTGTTTCTTCTGCCTCTATGCATAGTGAAATGTTGTATTTTTTTGCCTCGCGGCAGAGCTCTAAAACCTTAGTGAATATCTCACCAGCAATTCGGCCAAATTGACTAAATTCATAACGTGGGTGTAAAGCAGAAAGTTTGATTGAAATTCCATGGGATTTAAAACAATCATTTATTTCAGTGGATTCACCTATAGCTTTTATTGAGTGCATGTATGAATTAAAATACTCTTCTGCATCCTCAGTTGTGTGAGCAGCTTCGCCAAGCATATCAAAAGAGTATAAAAACTTACTATTGTCATCTAGTTTTGCGTACCTTAAAGCTTCTTCTATGGTTTCTCCAACAACAAAATGATTACCAAGCATAGACATTGCTTGTTTTACTGCTTTGCGAATGATCGGTTCTCCTAAATTCTTAAGTAACTTAGAAATTGCGTAATAGAACTTCGAATCGCCTTCATTATCTCTCAATATACTGCTACCTATCATTAAACTCCACGTGGAAGCATTGACGAACAATGAAGAAGAATATCCTAAATATTTACTCCATTCTTGATTGGCAATTTTATCTTTGATTAGCTCGTCTATTGTATAATCATCTGGTATTCTAAGTAGCGATTCAGCAAGGCACATCAATGCTATTCCTTCATCATTGGAAAGCGAGTATTGCTGCATAAAGGAATCTACAATACTTAATTTATTGTGTTTGATTTTTTCAATAACTTGTTTTGCAATATTATAAATTCTATTTTTTGAATCAGCCGAAAGCTCTGCTTTTTCTACAAGATAACGTATATAACTCTTTTCATCAGTACGATAAAATCCTTGTAAACGTTTTCTGAGTTCATTAGGTTCTTGTATAGAGCTTATCATATATAATTATCTCCAAAAAATACTCCGACACCATATGTATGGTGAAATTATATCATAACTTTGCGCAGAGCAAATTGCTATTTACAAAGGGATCAGGGCTGGCTAAAAGAAGTCAATGCAATAACTTCACTAAATCAAAAAGATTGTGCAAGTATGTAGCTCAACACTCCACCACACATCAAGTATTTAGTCTCAGTTGCGGTTTGTACACAGCATTTGAGTTGAATTGATTGCTTTGAATTATCCTTTCTTTTGATGATGCATTCTAGATTTCCACCTGGCACTATTTCACCTTTTATGCTTATTACCTCGCTACCATCAAATATCTTTCTGGTTATTCCATTTTGGAATATAAGTGGAAGAACACCCATGCCGACCAAGTTGGACCTATGTATACGCTCAAAGCTTTCTGCAATGACAACTTTAACCCCCAACAATAAAGTACCCTTTGCTGCCCAATCCCTACTTGAACCTGTGCCATACTCCTTTCCTGCCACAATGATGAGAGCTTCCTTGTAGCGCATTGCTGCATCAAAAATCGACATAGTTTCTTGAGAAGGAATATATTTTGTATAGCCGCCTTCGATGCTTACCATTTCATTTTTTATTCTAATGTTAGCAAAAGTCCCACGCATCATTACATTGTGGTTACCACGACGAGACCCATACGAATTAAAGTCCTGTAGCTCAATTCCAAGATTTTTTAAATATATACCTGCAGGACTACTTGAGGCAATATTTCCAGCAGGGGAAATGTGGTCAGTGGTTACGCTATCGCCAAACATTGCCAATATTTGTGCACCTTTTATATCGATTTTATTATTTTTAGGTGATAAATTATCAAAATAGGGCGGATTTTGTATGTAAGTGCTATTTGCATCCCAATTATAGATTTCACTTTTTTCACACTTTATCTTTCGCCAATGTTCATCACCAGAAAAAACATCCTTATACTTTTGTATAAACATCTCACGTGTTACCACATTTTTAACACAATCTTCGATTTCATTGTTTGTTGGCCATATATCCTTGAGATGGACGTCATTTCCATTCTTATCTTTGCATATTGAATCTTTTGTCAGATCAATTTGCACAGTACCAGCAAGTGCATATGCAACAACAAGTGGCGTAGATGCCAAGTAATTAGCTTTGACTAACGGATGAATTCTTCCTTCAAAGTTACGATTGCCAGATAAAACTGCAGCAACGGTTAAGTTTTTGTTTTTAATGCCATCTTCTATATCTTTATTAAGTGGACCAGAATTCCCAATGCAAGTTGTGCAACCATATCCAACTAGATTAAAACCCAAAGCATTTAGATCTACCTGCAATCCAGACTTTTCTAAATATTCTGTTACAACTTGTGACCCTGGAGCAAGAGAAGTTTTAACCCAAGGCTTTGATTTTAATCCAAGTTTAATTGCATTACGAGCTACAAGACCTGCAGCAATCATCACACTTGGATTAGAAGTATTAGTGCAGCTTGTTATTGCTGCAATAACTACACTTCCATCTTGGAGTTTATCGCTTTCCTTTGACTCATTAACTAAAAATGATTTAGAAAAAGACTCTGCCACTTGTGAAAGAAAAACCTTATCTTGTGGTCTTTTGGGACCAGCCATTACTGGCTCCACGCTTGATAAATCAAGCTCTAGTGTGTCAAAAAATGCTAACTCGTCACTACTACGCCACAGTCCTTGCTCTTTCGCATAAGCCTCAACTAGCTTAATCAGCTTTTCTGGCCTTCCGGTTAAGCTTAAATAATCTAGCGTTTTTTGATCAATTGGAAAAAATCCACAAGTTGCGCCATACTCCGGGGCCATGTTTGCTATAGTGGCTCTATCTGCCAAAGATAAATAATCTAAACCATCACCATAAAATTCTACAAACTTACCAACAACGCCTTTTGTTCTTAGGATATTGGTAACCGTCAGCACTAAATCGGTCGCAGTTACTCCTTCCGACAATCTGCCAATTAATTTAAATCCAACTACTTCTGGAATCACCATACTAATTGGTTGACCAAGCATCACAGACTCAGCTTCTATGCCTCCAACACCCCAACCAAGAACTGATAATCCGTTAACCATTGTAGTATGGCTGTCAGTACCAACTAAAGTATCAGGATATATGACTCCATCATTATTACACACAACTTGCGCTAAATATTCAAGATTCACTTGGTGGCAAATCCCTGTGCCAGGCGGCACTACTCTAAAATTTGTGAAGGACGATTCTCCCCACTTTAAAAATTGATATCTCTCCAAATTTCTTTTTACTTCTAGCTCAACATTCTTACTGAATGCGGAAACACTTCCATAATTATCTACTTGAACAGAATGGTCAATCACAAGATCAACCGGTACAGAAGGATTTATGTTGCTCGGGTTTCCTCCATTTTTCTTAACATAGCTCCGCATTGAAGCTAGATCAACAACAGCAGGAACCCCTGTAAAATCTTGCATCAACACCCTTGCTGGTTTATAGCTAATTTCGTGATTAGTGTGTTTATTAACGCAGTCTGCTAGTACTCTTATGTCATCCAGCTTTACGTTTACTCCATCTTCATTACGCAATAAATTTTCAAGCAGCACCTTAAGTGAGCAGGGCAATTTAGTTACATCTGTCCCTAAAAATTCACTAGCACTACTTAGGCTAAAATAGCTGTATGACTTCCCGTCAATGTTTAAAGTCGTTTTTGCGTTTAAAGAATTGTTCATCCTATCACACTATATTAGTTAAAATTGGAATTACTACCGTTACTTTTTTGTTGTTGACCTTGCTGCTCATACATAGTTTCAAAATCTATAGGATCCAGCATCAGTGGGGGAAATCCACCACTACTTGTAACTCTTGCAATTATTTCTCTTGCAAAAGGAAAAAGAAAAGTAGGTCCACCAATAAACAAAGCTTGTCTTACTTCTTCCTCACTCAACTCTTTTAAATTTTCTATTGAAAAAATGCCACAATATTTCGTTTCACAAATGAAAGCTACGCCATCCTTTATGCCTTCATCTTTTACCGTTGCTTTGACTTCTATATGCAAAGTAATTTCATGGAAAGATTTTTCTTCATTCACTTCTTCTTTGTTTTTCGTCCCTTCTAATTTTGCTGAATTGATATTAACCATTACATTAATATCTGGAGCTTTACTAGAAGAAAGGAATGGCGAATTCGGATTCTCAAATGATAGATCTTTAACATATTGAACGTGAATTCTCATTTTTTGTTGTGGCATTTCTTACGTCTCCTTTAATTAAGTTGAGATATTTAATACTTTCTTATATAATATATTCATTTACAAACGAATAGCAAACCTGATTATAAGTTGATATGAAAAACATATTTTCATTAATAATGTTCGGATACTTTATATGCCAAGGAGTTGAGTTACTATGATAGAGCTTGTAATATATGCTTTATTAGCGGCGTTCATTTTTTCACGTTTGTATAATTCTTTAGGAAGGTCAGCCAACCTCAACCTAAAAAAGCTAACTAATGTATTGGATGTAAGCCGAAGTAGAGAAGATGTAGTAGAAAACATTGAGGGTTACATTGATAGCAATGATGAAAATTCAATAAAAGTTACTTATAAACAAATATTAAAAAAAAACAAAGATTTTTCTATTTCCCACTTTATAGAAGGTTCAAGCATAGCTTTTGAATTAATAATAAAATGTTTCAATCAAGGAAATTTGTCTCAGTTAAAACCACTTCTCGATAAAGACTTATATGATAATTTTGCAGAGAAGATTAAACATCGTAAAGAGGTGCACGAGTCTATAATTGTTTCTATCGTTTCACAAAAGATTTTAGAAATAAAGCTAGTAAAAAACGCAGTGTTTATTGCAGTATATTTCCTTTCAGAGCAAATTAACTTCGTTAAGAACAATGAAGGAGATATAATATCAGGTAGTACATCCACTATTAATAAAGTTGAGGATGTATGGCAATTCAAAAAAAATGTTAATTCATCAGACCCGAGCTGGTTGCTTGTTTCTATTCACTATAAAAAGACAAGTAACGATAAGACAAATGATAAGTAAGATGAGTTTTATTTGAAATGGAAAGCAAGCTACGCGAAATAGTACTTGACACTGAAACGACAGGTCTTGACACTGAATCTGGTCATCGAATTATTGAAATAGGGTGTGTGGAATTAATTAACCGCATTCCAACAGGTAAAGTATTCCATCGGTACCTTAACCCAGAAAGAGATATACCTTATCACTCGTTTAAGATTCACGGTATTAGTGAAGAATTTTTAGAAGATAAACCATTATTTTCAGATGTTGCACTTGAATTTCTTGACTTTATATCTAATGATATTTTGGTAATTCACAACGCTGAATTCGATGTTAAGTTCCTTAACATGGAGTTAAGCAAGCTGAATGCTGGGTTAATTTCCTCAGACAGAGTGCTAGATACATTACCTCTTGCGAGGAAAAAATTCGCAGGATCACCTGCTTCTTTGAATGCATTATGTAAGCGTTTTGATATATCGCTAGAGAATAGAGAATTGCACGGAGCACTAGTTGATGCTCAATTGCTTGCAAAGGTATATGTTGAACTTACAGGAGGGTTACAAACCTTTCTGTTTGATAATGAATGCAATCAGGACAGTAACTCCACATTCGTTCAGCATAAAGTACGTAATCTAACTCCCAGAGAACATTTACCAAATAGTGAAGAAATTGATGAACATAAGAAACTGTTAGACAAAATTAACAATACACTTTGGAATAAATATATTGAATAGGTTAACCAATAAAGATACAATTCAATTTTACTGAGAGCATTCTAATGGTAAGGTTTATAAGATTATTATCTAATGTGCTAGCAGCATTAGCAGTTGTTTTTTTAGGTTATTGTTATTTCACTAAAAAAGGCATATTTGCCCCAGCAGCGATTCACAACGCAGAAGTTAAGATAGGCGGAGATTTTTCTTTAATTAATCAGGACGGACAGATCTTGCGCAGTAGTGATTTTAAAGATAAATACATGATGATTTTCTTTGGGTTTTCCTCATGCAAAAGAATTTGCCCTATGAACCTTGGAATAATTTCAGAAACACTTGCAAAGTTAGATGAGAAAACTAACAACAAGCTACAAACATTCTTCATCACAGTCGATCCTGAGCGCGATAGCACGGAAAGACTTAAAGAATTTCAGCAGCAATTTGACCACAGAATACAAATATTAACTGGTGAAAGAGAAAAAATAGACGAAGTAATTGCAAAGTATAAAGTATATGCTAGCAAAGTTGGTGGAGAAGAAGAAATCAACCATTCTTCAATAATGTACCTTATTGGCCCTGGAGGAAAATATGTTACACACTTTGCAGCTGATTTAAATTCAGACGAAAGTCAATCTGATAAGATTTTGGCTGAGATAAGAAAATACGTAAACTGAATTATAGATTTTTCTGTTAATTAGTCGAGCATGCAACTGCATGAGCATTATGATTTGAGAGCAATCTCCATGGGAAGACACACACAACTGTACGAACGTTGTAGTTTGGGAGCAATTCCCACCAGTGGGGTGTCATCCCAGTGCGTGACACTTGTATCTTTATGATGTGAGGCATTAGAGCTAAAATACCTCACAGGGAGGGTGAAGCTGATGCGACACTAATGCCATTAAGCCAGATTTTGCTTCCCTTCCATAGAGTTAAAGACTGAACAGTATCTTTTGGAATTATATCCCGTATTACAAGGTTAGTCTAAACTCTCAGTTTATTTATAGTCTTGGAGGCAATTTTATGCAAGTAAATGCTATTTTAGGTGTGGATATTTCAAAAAAGAAATTTGATGTTTGTTTGTTAGTGGACAGTAAAAAACGACACAAAGTCTTTCAAAATAATCAAGATGGTTTTGCAAAACTTGTAGTTTGGTGCAATGGCCATGGAGCAAATCTTACTCATTTATGTCTTGAAGCAACTAGTTGGTATGGAGAAGATTTGGCTACTTTTATGCACGATTTAGGACATAATGTCAGTATAGTAAACCCAGCCCAAATCAAAGCTTTTGGCAAAAGTGAGCTGCTCAGAAATAAGACAGATAAATCAGATGCAGCTATGATAGCTAGATTTTGTATCGCCAACAAACCTGCTCTTTGGAAGCCCATTGCACCTGAAATGAGGCATTTGAGGGAGCTTTACCGTTGCATGCAATCGCTAAAAGATGATAAGGTGCAACAGACAAATCGCTTGGAAAACAAAAATATGCATTCCAGTTGCAAAGAAGCTATATCTAAAGTAATTTTGGCAATAGAGGAGCAAATTATTGTTCTCGAAAAAGAAATTAATGAGCATATAAATAACTATCCACATCTAAAAAATATGGTGGAAAACCTTAAGACTATAAAAGGTATAGGATATCTTACTGCTGTTGTCGCAGAAATGCCATCAGTTGATAACTTTGACAATGCTAAACAATTTACAGCTTTTGCTGGTCTAAATCCAGGACATTATCAATCGGGATCGTCAGTAAGTAAGAGAAGTTGCATATGCAAAATAGGATCTGAGCGTATTCGAAAAGCTCTTTATATGCCAGCTATAGTAGTCAAAAACCATAATAATCATTTTCAAAAGTTTTGTCAGCGTCTAGCAAGTAAAGGCAAATGTCCAAAAGTCATAGTTCTTGCGTTAATGCGAAAATTAATGCATGTCTTTTTTGGTATTCTTAAAAAGAATCAACCATTTAATTGTAATTTTGTTGGATAATTTGTTTGACAGCAGAGACAGTATCTGGGATCCAGCTTCTATGCAACTTAATTAAAAACGTTTGTTTTAGCGTAAGACAACTACCTTTAGCTCATCAGCTCAGTTATAAGCAAAATTTCTGGATTCCAGTGTCAAGCACTGGAATGACATCATCTGTTGTGCAATTTACCTTCAAAAATGAATGTTCGTACAGTTATGGAAGACACATTGGAATGACACTATTTGCTGTCTTCAAAAATAAACATTCGTAAAGTTGTGCTTTTAATATGGGTTATCAGTTTAAAAATGTTGCTAATCAGCATATATGAATGTAATATTAATTAACATTCATAAACGAAGCAATACCATGGAAAATAGTTATAATGCCGATGCAATAAAAATCTTAAGGGGTCTTGATGCTGTAAGGAAACGTCCAGGTATGTATATTGGTGACACTGACGATGGATCTGGCTTGCACCACATGGTATATGAGGTTGTTGATAACGCAATAGATGAATCTTTAGCTGGATATTGTGATCAAATTGAAGTTAGCATAAATAAAGATGGTTCAGTATCTGTAACTGATAATGGTCGTGGCATTCCAACTGACATTCATGAAGAAGAAGGAATATCAGCAGCAGAGGTAATAATGACTCAACTCCATGCTGGTGGTAAATTTGACAGCAATACCTATAAAGTTTCTGGGGGATTACATGGTGTTGGAATCTCAGTTGTGAATGCATTATCAAGCTGGTTGGAATTAATTATTTGGCGCAATAAGAAAGAACACTTTATGCGTTTCGAAGATGGTGAGTCTATTGAACCTTTAAAGGTAGTCAACGAAAATACAAACAAAAGAGGAACTAAAGTCACGTTCATGCCATCAACAGAGACTTTTAATGGCATTAATTTCAGTTACTCAACGCTTGAAAGTCGTATAAGAGAATTAGCATTTTTAAATTCAAATATCGACATTACTTTACGTGATCTGCGCAATGAACCATATACAGAATCTCATTTCAATCAGAGCAATCAATCTAAAGACAATTTTGGTACAGCAAATTTTGTGCAGTATTTAGATAAGAATAAGACACATGTAACTAAAATTGCCAGTATGAAAGGAGATGCAGAAGATCTTGGCATCAGCTTGGAAATATCGATGGAATGGAATGATTCCTACTATGAGAATATGTTGTGTTTCACTAATAATATACGGCAACGAGATGGTGGTACGCATTTGGCAGGATTTAGATCTGCACTAACTAGATGTATCAATGCCTATGCAACTAATGAAGGGTTTTTAAAGAAAGCAAAAGTAAATTTAACTGGAGAGGACGTTAGAGAAGGTTTAACTTGTGTTTTATCTCTTAAGATGCCTGATCCTAAGTTTTCTTCACAAACAAAAGATAAACTAGTTAGTTCTGAAGCACGTGCAGTTGTAGAAAGTATAGTTTCTGATAAATTGAGCACAATCCTTGAAACTGATCCCAAATTGGCAGCAAGCATAGTAGAAAGAGCAATCAGGTCAGCAAAAGGAAGAGAAGCTGCAAGAAAAGCGCGCGAGCTAGTTAAAAGCAAAAACAATATTGATATTGCAACTCTGCCAGGAAAGCTTGCTGATTGTCAGGAAAAAGCTCCTGAGTTATCGGAATTATTTATAGTAGAGGGTAATTCAGCAGGTGGTACTGCAAAGCAGGGGCGTAATCGTAAAACACAAGCAGTGCTTGCCTTAAGAGGAAAAATTCTAAACGTAGAACGTGTAAGTTTAGATCGTATTTTTTCATCTGCAGAAATAGGCTCTTTAATTACTGCAATTGGTGCTGGAATAGGGAGTGAACACTTCGATATTGAAAAAGCTAGATATCATAAAATTATCATCATGACAGATGCAGATGTTGATGGTTCACATATAAGAACTTTGATTCTAACTTTCTTTTTTAGACATATGCGTGAAGTTATTGAAAAAGGTTACTTATACATAGCACAGCCACCCCTCTATAAAGTTACAAAGAATGCCAAAGACACTTATATTAAAGATGACGAAACTTTTGAAGAGTATATAATAAACTCAGCAGTTAAAAGATTAACACTAAGTGGTACAGCTACAGAATTTCACAACTTGCGCCTTATTTTGAATAAATGCGTTAGCACTTCTAATATTAGCAAAAATTATGATAGAGAAATACCACAAAATCTCTTAGAGTCATTGCTAATTTTAAGTAAAAAGAATGCTCTATCATCGGCTGATGAGATATTAAAGTATTTGAAGTTAATGTACAGCGAATACACTTGGGAAGTGGAAATAAAAGATGAAGAAAAAGAAATTCATATCTCTAAATTGTTTCAAGGATTGGCAGACAAATATATATTTGCACTTAGTATGCTTGAAGGCAAAGATATGCAAAACATATTAAGTTTGCTTGATGGTATAAGTAATTTATTTAATGGTGATTCATTTTTAAAGTCACAAGAAACTGAAATAAGAATCACTTCTCCAAGTACGCTTGCAAAAATAATAATGGACTATGGTAAAAAGGGTTTAACTCTGCAGAGATTTAAAGGTCTTGGTGAAATGAATGCTGATCAGCTATGGGATACTACGTTAAATCCTGAGGCTAGAACTTTACTAAAGGTTGAAATAAAAGATTGTGAAGAAGCTGATTCCATATTTTCAATACTAATGGGTGATATAGTTGAACCACGCCGTGATTTTATTAATAGAAATGCACTCAACGTGCATGATGTTGATATTTGAACTTTTAGCAAAATGTACGAACGTTACGGGTTTAAGCAAAGACTGTGTCATTCAAGTAGCTGACACTGGTTCCTTTATAACGGTGTCATTTCAGTGCTTGACACTGGAATGGCTTTGTTGCATCGCTCAAGTGAAAAGAACCGGCAGTTACTGACAAAATTCATTATAAATAGCCATTTAACTGTTGAAGAAAAAATATGCCACAAAAAATGAGAGTCAGTAACTGCCATGAATATAACAAATTTCTCCAAGAAAGAGGAAGCATTTTTTGTTATATCAATGACGCCATAGAAAATTGGTACGAGAATTGTCCAAAAATGCAGGGCGGCAACTATATTTATAGTGATAAAGTTGTGATTTTGGTGCATATAATCGTCAGTTTCTTTAGAATTGGTTTAAGACAAACAGTCGGGTTTATAAAAGGGTACTTGCAACAAATAGGAAGAGATTTGGCAGTTATCAGCTATTCACAAGCATCAAGAAGGTTTAAGAAACTTAATATTAAGATAAATGATTGCAGAATTGATAAAAATAATATGGAAGATATCGAAATTGCTATAGACAGTACAGGAATTAGTATATACAACAACACTCCTGGTCACAGCAAGGAAAATAGCACTGACAGAAAATATCGTGGCTATGAGCAAACGAGAAAATTGCACGTAATGTTGAATATAAACAACAAAAAAGCCATAGCTGTAAAATACAGTAATGGTGTCTACTCTGATCACTATGGAGCTTGTGATTTGCTAAAAGAAGTTGATTTTCAGCATGCCATAAAAGCACTATATGCAGATAGAGCATGTGATAGGCACAAGTTTTATAAGTTGTGTAACAAATATGATATAAAGACAAAAATTCCACCAATAAACAATGCGGCAGAACATCCAGAAATAGATTATATGTCTGACAGGAATGCTGCTATTAGGTTAATAAAATTATACGGTGAAGATGGCATGAAAGAATGGAAAAAAGAAGTAAATTATGGGAAAAGATCTTATATTGAAGGGTTTTTCTCAAGATTAAAGCAAATATTCGGATTTAGTTTTAGGAATAAATCTGAGATAAATCGAGAAAAAGAACTGCTAATCAAATGCTATTTGCTTAATAAATTCACTGATATTGGTATGGCTAAATTTGAAATAGTTACATGAATTTACCATAAATCACCATCTCATAAAGTGTGATGCAACAAAGCCCACTGGAATCCAGTTATTTGGATTTTGACTCTCATATAAAGACCAAGAGACTAGGCAGTATTTCTAAAGCTTATACAAAGCATAAAATGGGTTTACTGTTGCATAGTGCCTAGCAAAGACGGATTACCTTTAGGTCTATCTTCCCAACAATGTTGGGCGCGTTCTATTAGGGAAGAAGAAACGGCACAAGAAAAAGCAAACAGAAAATACCGTACCTCCATAGAAGAAAAAGAAAGTTACAAGTGGATAACAGCTCTCAAAGAAACTATAAACAACCTTCCTCCAACTGTACAACTTGTTACCCTTGGTGATAGGGAAGCAGACATCTTCAAATTTTTATGGGTGGCTGAGACGTTAGGTAGTTTTTATGTAATCCGCAATCGAGCTAATAGAAGATTTATCTGTACTGAAGTCGGAAAAACAGATTTGCAAACACGCATCACTCAACTGCCAGTAAAAAAGAAAATTTCTCTAGAAGTTACTAAAGGTGGAAACCAGAGATCAAGAAAAGCTAATATTGAAGTTAAGTATATGAAAGCCTATCAGATCTTCTTCCATTTATGGGTAAGGTCATAATTAACCGTGAAAGGTTACGTGTAATGCTTCTTCACATAATTATCAATAATTGCCTTAAATTCTTCAGAGACATTATCACCTTGTAAAGTTTTGAAATATTTGCCGTTTTTGTAGACTGCTGAAACAGGTTTTTCTCCATATCCAGGTAAGCTGATTCCCAAATTTGCGTGTTTGCTTTCTCCAGGACCATTTACTATGCATCCCATAACAGCAATGTTCATATGCTCTACACCTGGATTTTTTTTCTTCCACATCGGCATATGAGTTTTTATATAGCCATTCACTTCTTCAGTTAATATACGAAAACGATCGCTGCTCGTGCGCCCACAACCAGGACATGAATTAACCTGAGGGTTAAAGTATCGCAAGCCTATAGACTGCAATATTTCCTGACACACCACCACTTCATTAGTGCGCGATTCACCAGGACGTTGAGTCAAAGAAGCCCGTATTGTATCTCCAATGCCATTTTGCAATAAATAAGTAAGCCCTGCTGCGGTATTTACCACACCTTTATTGCCCATACCAGCCTCAGTTAAACCCAAATGCAGCGCATAATTGGAAGATTTTGCAAGTGCCATATAAACTAAAATTAAATCTTGCACTTTGCTAACTTTACATGAAATGATTATTTTGTTTGAATTTAGACCAATTCCTTCAGCTTTTTTTGCACTATCAAGAGCAGACATTACAAGTGCTTTGCGCAGTATAACATCAGAAGGCCTTGAATTACTAAGCGAAGAGTTTTCATCCATCAATTTTTGCAAAAGGTATTTATCAAGACTACCCCAATTTACCCCAATTCTAACCGGAAGATCGTGCATTATTGCATACTCTATCACCCTTTCAAACTTCTCATCACGTTTGTCGCCAAAGCCTATATTGCCTGGATTGATTCTAATTTTACCCAGCATTTTGATGTTGTCTGGATAATCTTGAACTAATTTATCTAGCTCATATTGACCGCAGCCTACCAATATTTTACCGTCAAAACCTTCTTTATTTATCTCTTCTACTATATAAGGTATTGCTCTTGCTACCTCCTCTGAGTTCAAGGCAATTCGCACCAATTCTGAACCTGTACGCGCTAGTTCTGTTATCTCTTTTGCATAATGTTTTGCGCTACTTTTTATATTATCAGAATCTATATGCACACCAAGCGCCATAGATTGTACAACTACAGGATTATTTCCGCCTATCTTTACTTTTCCAACTTCTACAACATGAGTTTTGTGCCCGGAAATTGGCGATAATTCACATGCATCGTCATTCAATATCAGGTCTGTATCTAGCATATTATTAATTGTGATACTATTTTACTGTGTCAGCTACGCTGCCAAACGAACTTGAACCATTCAAACTATAAGCATCTACGTTATCCAAATTAGCAATAGAATCATGTGAGCACGTTCTTCTTGAAGGAGTTTCTTTTATAGTGATATTTATAGGAGAAACTTTCTTTTCTCGTGTTGAAGTAACTTTCTTCCCTTCTTGTTGTTCACTTTCATGCTGCTTACTTTCATACTGAGAAACTGGCTCTTGATCTATAAATACAGCACCCTTTAAACGTGCGATATTAATACCATGCTGATTTATCATAGCGCTCTCTTCATCGTCGACTATGCACGCTTCCATGTCATTTGGCTCATTATCAAGACTAGCAATTTTTTTCTCTTTTAATTTTTTGATTAGATCTTCTTTATTTATGGCTCGATCTTGTGACTTTTTTTTCTTGAGCAATTCCCTACGCTTCTCATACAGTTTATATGACTCAGCAAAATCCTCATCTGTATGAAAGTTTGCACCACCAGGGTTACCAGGAGGTATGTATCTCTTACTGAGCTTAGATTTAGCTCCAGCACTATGCACAGTAAAAAAGCTAGAAACCAAAAACATTAATATAAACAAAACTTTAGAAAAAATCCTAAGCATATGGTGCTATAGTAAATATCGTGTTTTAAAAGATAGCAATTAACAAACTTTAAGTAAACCAGAATCTTTACTAACTTTACAATACAAATATTTTTCTAAAAAGTGATATGTTTACTATCAAAAAATCTACATAGGCTAAGAGAAGAGGAAGGTGTTACAAGTTGCGTAACACCTTTTCAAGAAAAGTGTTATGCAGCTATATGTTTGTCAACTTTTAAGTCATTCCGTAGTTTTTTAGTACCATCGGTAGCATCTACATTATTAAGTTTTGCGTCTGGTGTATCTTTAGACAAGTTCTTTTCTTTCTCCCTTTCACACTTAACTCCCTGATAGATACAGAATGCAACAAAACTAGTTATCGCTATTACGGCAACAGCAGTGGCTATGGTACAAATTAGTAGTGTTTTTTCTTGATCTGCTACTGCCTCTGCAAGTGTTTCCACTTTTTTTGCAGGCCGTTTAAGTGCTCTTGCATACCTTGAAACTGCTCAGTACCAATCTTGTCTTTTAATGCACTAAAAACTTTTTCAAACTGCTCAGCATCTATCTTTTGAGCTTCTTGCCATTCTTTTAATGCACCAAAAACTTTTTCAAACTGCTCAGCATCGATTTTTGACTTTCTTGCAATTCTGTTACACCTAACCAATTGCACAAAATTCCTTTTACCATTTTAACCCCCTAGTTAATTAATATATTATAATTTTACATTCCCAATGTTTAAATTATTATTAAATTAACTGTCATTATGTATTGACCTTTTAATCATTTTGTTTGACTTGCTTTTTGAAAGTGCGGAAACTTAAATTAAGGTATTACAAGATTGTTATTCAACCAATATCTCTCTTTTCCCTGAGTAATTTGGAGCGCTGACAATACCTTCCTTTTCCATTCTCTCAACGATGTTTGCTGCTCTGTTATAGCCTATTCTAAGCTGCCTTTGAATGTAACTGGTTGAAACTTTTTGATCTCTTTGAATGATGGCCACTGCTTGGTTATAGAGGTCATTTTCTTCATCCTCCGTTTCATCGTGTGATTCTGTAGAAGAATTTTCATCTTCTTTAGTGATTTCCTCCATGTAGTTTGGCTCACCTTGCATTTTCAGATGATCAACTATATCTTGCACCTCATTATCACTTACAAATGGGCCGTGAACTCGAATGATCTTACCACCAGAGGCCATATAGAGCATGTCACCCATGCCGAGCAATTGTTCAGCCCCTTGTTCGCCAAGTATTGTACGGCTATCTATTTTAGAAGTAACAGCAAAACTGATTCTCGTTGGAAAGTTCGCCTTTATCACACCTGTGATCACATCCACAGATGGGCGTTGTGTTGCCATTATGATGTGTATTCCTGCAGCACGAGCCATCTGAGCTAAGCGTTGAATAGAGCACTCTATTTCTTTGCCGGCAACAAGCATCAAATCTGCCATTTCATCCACGATCACTACAATATATGGAAATGTTTCCATCTTGATTGGTATTTTTTCAAACAGAGGTTTGCCTGTTGTTGAGTTAAAGCCAATCTGCACAACGCGCTCCAATTCTATTCCACTATTCATCGCTTCTGTGATTTTTTGATTATAGTTTATAACATTGCGTACATTCAAATACGACATCATGCGATAGCGGTTTTCCATTTCTTTCACTATCCACTTAAGAGCGACTACAGCCTTTTTTGGCTCTGTTACCACTGGCGTTATTAGATGTGGTATTGCATCATATATTGAAAGCTCAAGCATTTTGGGGTCGATCATTATCATCTTGCATTCGTCAGGACTTAATCGATAAACGAGTGAAAGAATCATAGTGTTAATCGCAACTGATTTACCAGACCCTGTGGTTCCAGCAACGAGCAAGTGAGGCATTTTAGTTAGATCTGCAATAACTGGTTTTCCACTTATTTCTTTGCCAAGCGCAATTGGAAGATTTAAGTTTGCATTTTGGTATTCTGGTGATTCAAGCAAATCACGCAGCATTACAATTTCCCGTTCCTTGTTCGGCAACTCTATTCCCATAGCATTTTGCCCACGAATTATTGAAATACGTGCAGAGAGTGCACTCATCGAACGTGCAATGTCATCTGCAAGGCCAATTACTCTTGCAGATTTCGTACCAGCTTGTGGTTCAAGTTTGTATAAAGTCACAACCGGCCCATAGCATACACTGATAATTTTTCCTTGCACGCCAAAATCACTCAGGACTTGTTCCAGCAGAGATAAATTTTTATTGCTCTCCATTTCATTCAGCTGTTTTCTCTGCAAAGACTCCTCTGCTTTGGAAAGTAAATGAATGCTTGGAAATTCGAACTCACTGAAAATTTCTTCGGTAGCTTTTTTCTGTCTTTCTTTTGGTTGTTGTTTAGTAGTGATTTTAGTTCTATGTTTTTCTTCTACTACTAATGGTGCAATTGAATACTCAGTAGTTTTATGTGATCTGAAGAATGGAACATTTACAAATAAGCAAGCTATTTTTTTACATAAGAAGAATAGAGAGTAAATTGCTCTCTTCCAACCAACAGATCCTACAAGACCTATTAATGTTACTATCACAAAAACATAAAACGGGCAGTTATTAACGAGTGCATTCCCTATTATTCCACTGTGTCTATACCTTGCTGTGATGCCTAGCGAAAGTTGTGGTAATATAGCACATACCCCTAAATTGATTAATATTAAATAGAGAATTTTCAGCAGTATTTTTGCTGGCCTGAAGATCAACAAGTAAACTATGGTTGTAGCTATTGTAACACTAGTTAATCCAAGAAATTGAACCAATATATCAGCTAAATATGAACCTACTATTCCACCTAAATTTGTCACTTCCTCATTTGTAGCCGTGTTTAAGGAAGGATCTTTATAGTTATAGCTAAAAACTGATATATATATATATATTAAAAGGGATAGATATATTGATGATTTTAGATATTTTTTTAACATCTACCTAAAGTAGTAAGCTACTGTATATTTTACAAAGTGAATTGTTATTAGCAATATCATTATAGATAAATCTAATCCGTTGAACGGTGGTATATATCTTCTAATAATCTTTAGTGGTGGATATGTCAATTGGTTCAAGATGTGCATTATGCTACTGACAGTTTCATTATATATGTTCACCATATTAAGTTTAACCAGCCAGTTTAGGACAACCCAACATATTAGAATGAAGCTATAAAGATCAAGTAACGTATTGAGTAGATATATGATTGGATGCATACATATCTATTACACGAAAGTTATATAAAAGACAAGTATTTAGCCTTTTCAAACTCAAAATGTTGTTTTTGCTGAACCAAAAAAAACTTCATTTTTTGAGCTGGGCAAAGCCACCTAAAGTAGAGAATGGACAAGGAAGGAGGGGTGTATAATATATATTAATGTTGGTATTTATTTCTTATAAATATCATCTCTATGTCCTATCTCTGTGATAGTTACTATATGATCTAATTGATTTACTCTGTAAATTACACGATAGTCACCAACTCTTAGCCTTCTACATCCTTTTAAGTTATGATGTAGTGGTTCACCAAAATTTATTGGGTCAACTGTAAGACGTTCTTTTATAGCCTTTTGAACTCTTAGCCTTATTGTCTTTGGAAGGTTTGGTAAATCTTTTTCAACAACACTCTTTAGAGACTTAACCTTGTAACGCTCTAATCCCACTTAATATCTTCAAAATCAACTGTTTCTGCATTTTCAACATCACGCTCATCAGAAATTTTAGATACTAAAAAATCCTCCATTTCAAGCTCAACTGCTTCTCTAAATAGTTTTCCTGCTAATTCTTGAACGGGCTGTTTAGTAAATTCAGATAATTCAGCAAGATGCTTTAAAGTTTCTTCGCTAAGAGCTATGTTAATGCCTGAATTTGCCATATGTTTTACCAAAGTCCACTAATAATTATACAACATTTTTTTTAATTTTTCAATAAAGGAAGGAAGGAGGGCTGTATAAAAATATATTTAATGTTTATCAAGTAGCCTTCTCATAAATGGTGTCTCTATGTCCTGCTGTAGCAACAAATACCTTATGTTTTGCAATATTTACAGTATAAATAATTCGATAATCACTAACCCTTATTCTTCTATACCCTTTTAGCCTGCCACGTAATGGTTTATCAAATTTAATTGGATCAGTTGTAAGCCGCTCGTTTATCGCTTTTGTAATCCTTGATCTTATTGTTTTTGGAAGATTTAGAAAATCTCTTTCAGTAAAGTTTTTTGAGTAGACAATATCGTATTTCAGTTTATGTCCTCTCCCTTTCAGATAGTACTGTGTTCCAGTCTACATCCTCACATTCCTTAATAGTTTTATATAACGCAATATCTTCTACTTCGCACTCGATTCCTTCGATGACTAACCTTTTTGCTAGTTCTTGAACGGACTCCTTGGTGATTTCAGCTAACTTAGTAAGGTTATGTGAAGTTTTTGGGTCAAAAGTTACACTAATTCCTGAATCTGTCATATGTTTTACCAAAGTCTACTAATAATTATACAACATTTTTCTGAATTTTTCAATAAAGGAAGTTGATGATATGTAAGAAAAATTTTGCCACCTGCGTTAATAAATAATTAAAGATTTAGCATATTTATCTACCCTCTATTCTATTACTTAAGTTAGACCACTTCTTTCTATTAATATTTTTTGTTTATAAAGATGAGCAGTTACTCATCACGCAGTTGATCTATGGATATAATACTACCGTTTGATAGTTTTTCAGTACATTTTTCACTTTTGTATTCTTTATCAGAGTCGATACTGATTTTGTCAAATATTAAAACATCTCCTGAAATTTTATCACGAAACTCACTAATAGCAAAAAACGGTATAGTAATTCGCTCTTGTTTTCCTTGAAAACTCAAACTGACGCTAAATTTATCCTCAGAAACTTTTAAATCATAGAATTGATGCTGTAATATAATAAGCATTTGAGTAGGGTATGACTTTTTCAAACGATCTGGCATGGTCACACCATTAAAATATGTGAAAAATAATATTTCTAAGTGAGGGATAAAACCATTACCTGATATAACATCTAAAGTCTTTTTGATAACTTGAAACTTAGCAGAATTAAGCAGTTTTTTGTAATCTGTTTGCTCCATATAACTTTCACATACGTAAATTTTGGGGGAACTTCTGTTACCCGGCGTTCCCTGAACCGTGCTTTAGTAATAAATTGATTGTGCTAAATTAAGCAGCAACACAACATTCATTACTACCAGCAGCAAAGTTATCGTTTGCATTTAAATTATGAACTCTTAGCGGTGGTGTCTAACCGAGCAAAGCTACCATCTTTACTATGCATGTCGATCCTTATTCGTCCCCGTATAAATTAAAAAACATGGTGGAGACGCCGAGTACTGCCCTCGGGTCCAATACACCTATTACAAGGTAATTTTATTGCTATAGTACACAAAATGTACATAGCTATTATATAGCAACATTAAATAAATGTCAAGATATTATGACCTTAAGTTGATTTATTGCTAAAACAAAATTAATATTTCCAGTAAAAAATTCTGTGCTCTTAACCTGACACATATGGCTTTTTGAATACTCTCAATGAAAATATTTATAAATAAATATTTACTCTTCTTTTTTATTGTTTTTAGGTTTTCCTTGATCAACCATTTCTCCACCGATCTCTTTTATTTTTAGTATCAACGACTCTGGTACATACATGTCAATTACTTCTTCTGCTGTCACAAATAAAGCCTGATAAGAGTGTGAATTTATTATCCAATTAGACAATATGTCTTCTGCTTCTATTTTATACTCTCCCTCTTTTTTGTCATATACTGTGTAGCAATATAAGTGCACAGCAAAAAATAATACATAAGAGAGCAATATTCCTTTAAGCACTCCGAGAAAGATTCCAGTAACTCTATCGATAAACCCCAACCTTATGGGTGATAATATGTACATTAGCCAGTTATTTATTATCATGAATATAAGATTAAGTATAATAAATACAGAGATTGTAGAAAGTATGTTTAGTGTAACTTTAGAATCAAAATATTTACTATAATTTGGAGTGAAAAAATCATAGTGATTAGCTGTCAGAAAGACCGATAAAAATAGAAACATTAGTGCGCATAGCTCTTTTATAAAGCCTCTAGTTACCGAGATTATTACGCATAGGACAACAATGAAGATAATTAGGCTATCGAAAAGCATGTTTTATATCTATATGGTTTTCAAGATATAATAGTTGTAAATAACAAGGTTGTAAAATTAATTGTATTTATGCTGCATCAATTGATCTAAATACCTAGCGATCATGTCAATTTCTAAATTCAAATAATCATTTACTTTGTTGTACTGAAAAGTTGTATTTTCCCATGTGTAGGGAATTATATTTACTGTAAATTCGGCAGACCCCTTTTGAAATTCGATTTCTGATGGCAATTTTGTTGTCAAAGCTTGACTGTGCTCCTCAAATACATTTAAGTATTCTGCGGTGCTTGCCTGTGCTTCTCCTAAAAATTTCTCACCACAAACAAATTTCGAAAGGGGTCTGGTGATAACTGAGTTCACTGTGAGGGAAACCCCATTTAGTGTAACGGAGCCTTTTTTTGCAACAAATTTAATTAATTCTTGTGAGCACGATAGCTTGATTTCATGAGAATCTAAATTTTGATTAATTGTTAAAATTTTTACTATCCCATCAACATGACCCTGAACCAGGTGGCCATCGATCTTATCACTTAATCTCATTGCTTGTTCTAGGTTTATTTTTTTCCCTATTTTCCACGTATTTAAGTTAGCAACCTTCATAGTTTCTTGAGACACTTGGACTGTAAATATATCGCTCATTATATCAACAACAGTTAAACACGCACCAGAGCAAGCTATTGAATCTCCTTTACTTATAGAGGATAAATTTTGTGTTTTGATATGGAAAATTTGATCAGAGTTGGGGTGAGTGGTAGTATCAGTTATAGTTCCAATATCCGTAATAATCCCTTTAAACATATGGTGAAAATAAATAATTTTACCATGAAAGATCTCTTAGGACAACTTATTTACATTTTGGATAAGTTTAAATGCGAGAAGGAGATTTGTTCTGTTCAATAGATTCTATAGAATACTCAGAATATATAAAGTAAGCTAAACTCAAAACACATAATGCAGTTAATATTGGTAACCCTATGTTCAATGCTAGCCCAATACTTTCTCTTTTTTCTGGTGGCACTAATCCTTTTAACATTGACACTTTTCCTGATGGAAAATGCCATAAGCAAAGTGTTGATGCAGATGCTACTATTATAAATAGACAAAAATAAGCCTTTTTTGAGGAAAATACAGTTTTTAACGGTGATTTGAGTGCAATGTTAGTAGGTGGTAGAGTTTTAGCTTCATTTGTTGCTGGTGAAGGATCTTTAATTGGTAAAGGGTTTGTAGATTTATGAGGAGTATTTTCATGTTGTGGAGAAGGTTGTTGTATATAAACACCTGAAACTAATTTAAGCAATTGCTCTTTTTTTCTATATACTTGTTTTTGTAAATATTCTTTACCTAAAAGTGAGTTACTAAGAGGTTGTGGCCTTTCGAGTATCTGTAATACTTCTGTTATTTCGCCTGGCTCTAAGATTTCATGTAATTGTTTATCTTGAAAATAAATAATATTGAATATTGAGTTAAAAACATTGCGAAATGTTTCTGGATCTTGATCTTTGTATCCATTTATCACTTCAATAAATATTTCATCGAGTTTTTTTCCCCTGTGCTCAATTTGGTTATCTATCATAGCTACTCTAGCATCATTTCGTGCTTGTTTTATGGTAGGTTGTTTTTCTTCTTCTGGTAATTCTTGAGCTTGCTTTTTCGATTTTTTTCTATTAGCTTTAAAATACTCTGTGTGCGAAGTAGTTTGACCTACATTCTGTTCTGCTTCTTGAGGTATTAGATTTCCTATACTACTTGGATCCATGTCTCTTTTTTTCTGGTCAAGCGCTGGAATGACACCAAATGGTATATTGTTGCTCTGTATAGAAAGTTTTGGTGTTCTTAAAAGGGATAACCTTATTACATCATTAAAAAAATTAGATAAGGGAAGGAAGATTCTATATTTTGGTATATTAGCTTTTATTGCAGCAGTAACCACTGGAGCTTTACAATTTACTTTGCTTGCTATGTTAAAGCCAAACGAGCCTGTAAATAGTACAATTTGTCTATTTTGTGCGTTTTTTTGCTCAGTTTCACTCTGTTCTTGTCTGTTTTTATTTTCTGCTTCTTTTACTTGTAGTGTAACTTGACTCCGTTCCTCATTTTCAGTTTTTTCTGCATGTTTTAGCTTTTCATTTAAAAATGACCCTATTTGGTGCAAATTATCGGTGCAAATTATCTAAGTTAATGTCTTTAACATCTGTTTGTAGTGTTATTGTTACTCCTTGTAAGAGAATTTGAGATGGAGCATTATTTATGAATTCTTCTACAGTTTTGTAACTGTTAGTTTTACAGTGGTTATTATATAATTCACTGCTTTCTTTCGGCACTTTCATGTTGACTGTAAAATTTTTTTCCTGAGGAAGACAGATTTTGAAAAAATCAATTAAAGGGTTTATTCGAAATAATCTTATATTAAAGGTGTCTTTATCTGTTGCTGTTAGCTCAAATGAAAATTTTTGTATATTGCTTTCAATACTTCTCGAGCGAATAGCACTGATCTTAATTGTTTCGCTAGAAAATGCTTTACTTATGTTTTTGGATTTTTCCTTAAAGAGCTTAGGTAAATCCTCTATTTTATACTTATTCTTAGTTTCAGTGTTACTGTTGTGCATAGTTGATACAGTGAATTCATCAACGCAAAGGTAAATAAAAAAGATTAATCAGTCAATAAATTAATAATTAGAATAGGGCAATTTTTCGAATTGTTGATGATATTTAAAATTTCACTATAATGAAAGTTTAAGCCAGCGTTTTTAAGATGAATAAAGAGTTATTAGATGACATACTTTCACTTGAAGATAAAGCAGTTTCCGAAATTGAGAATGCTTCTTTTTTGCAAGATTTAGAAAAAGTTAGACTATTATATTTGGGAAAAAAGGGTGTAGTTAGAGCGTATTTTGATAACTTAAAAAAGATAGAAAATGCAGAGAAAAAGCGTGATTTAGGCGAAGTTATCAACGTTTTACGTAATAAGCTAGATCAGCTTATAATGAATAAGGAAAATATACTAAAAGCCGAAGAAGTTAGCTTTAAATTGCAGAACGAGGCGGTTGATATCACGTTGCCCGTTAGACCAGAAAAAATGGGCAAGGTCCATCCACTCAGTAAGGTTCTAAATGAAGTAAAGCTTATTTTTGCACATATGGGTTTTAAGGCAGTTGATGGCCCTGACATTGAAGATGAATTTCATGTATTTGATGCACTGAATACTCCAAGTCATCATCCTGCACGAGAGGAGCAAGATACCTTCTACTTAAAGAATAAAATAGATGATAAAAGAATGGTACTGCGCACTCACACCTCATCTGTACAGATTAGAACCATGGAAAAAACAAAAAAATTCCCAATTAAAATAGTAGCCGCAGGTAGAGTATACAGAAACGACTTTGATGCAACTCACACCCCTATGTTCCATCAAATAGAGGGGTTATATGTCGATGAGAATGTCAATATGGGCCAGTTAAAATTTACTATTCATCACTTCCTTAATAAGTTCTTTGGCGATAAAGGGCTGAAGATACGTTTTCGTAATAGTTTTTTCCCTTTTACCGAGCCTTCTGCGGAAGTGGACATAAGTTATAAAGGTAGTAAATGGATAGAAGTACTGGGATGCGGTATGACGCATCCAAATGTATTTCAAAATGTTGGAATAGACCATACTAAATACAACGGTTTTGCGTTTGGCATTGGTATAGAAAGGCTTGCAATGCTAAAATATCAAATTAGCGACTTGAGGAGCTTTTATGACAACAAAATCAGCTGGCTTGATCATTACGGTTTTCATTTTTCATCTTTAAGATAAGTGATAAATAAAGCTCATACTTTTATCATACTTGCTGCCGGGCATGGCAGGCGGATGAATTCAGATTTGCCTAAGGTTCTGCACGAAATAGGCAATTTTTCCATGCTTCAGCATGTCATTTACAATGCAAAACAGTTAAATCCTGAAAATATTGCTGTTGTAGTTGATCAGCCTTTAATTGAAAGACTAAAGTGCTTTGAGGATATACAGTTAATTACACAAGAATCAACACTTGGCACGGGAGATGCGGTCAAAACTGCGATGAGAAACCTAAGAGAATTGCCAGATTCAAGCATAGTTGTTGTGCAGTATGGGGATACTCCGCTCATAAAAAGCAGCACAATAACTAAAATGATTAGTTATTTAGAAGGCAAGGCTCTAGTTTGCCTAGGTTTTAGGACAAGCAATAAAGAATACGGTAGGTTAATTATTGAGAATGGTTCCTTAAGAGAAATCGTAGAAGCAAAGAGTGATAAAAATAATCATGAAGAATTTCTTGCAAATGCTGGAATAATGGTTGCATGTGCAAAGAATTTACGTGAATTGGTGGAGAAAATAGAGTGCAATAGCTCAACTCATGAATATTACTTGACCGATATAGTTTCCATTGCAGTGAAGAGTAATTTAAATGTCGGTTACGTTATTACCGGTGGAGAAGAAGCAACGGGAATAAATAACAGAAATGACCTTATAAAAGCTGAATTTTACTTTCAAGAAAATAAAAGAAAAATTTTTACCGACTCCGGAGTAACGCTTGTTGCACCAGAGACTGTTTTCTTTTCTCTTGATACGCAAATTGCCAGAGATTCAGTTATTTACCCATATGTTTTTTTCGGTACTGGAGTGAAAATAGAGTCTGGTGCGAAAATACTGCCATTTTCGCATTTAGAAAATTGCTTAATTAAAAGTAATGCTGAGGTCGGTCCATTTACCAGAATACGCGGAAACACAACAATTGGTAATAAGGCAAAAATAGGAAATTTTGTGGAAGTGAAAACAAGTGAAGTTGGTCAAAACACTAGAATAAAACACTTAAGTTATATAGGAAATGCTAAAGTAGGGCAGGAGAGTAATATAGGAGCAGGCACTATTGTTTGTAATTATGATGGGAAAAATAAACATGAAACGAATATAGGGAGCAATTGCTTTGTTGGCGCCAATAGCTCACTAATTGCGCCGCTTAATATTCATGATGAATCTGTAATTGCAGCAGGTAGTGTTATAGTTGAGGATGTACCAGAAAAAAGCCTTGCAATAGCAAGAGAAAAGCAAGTAACTAAGAGAATAAAGTAGTCTAATTTAATTATGTTGTTGTGTCATTTTTAATATTAGACTTCTTGCATAACCATATAACAAACTTTTATTGGGAATAGAAACAAAAAAACTTCCTTGACAAACTCCGCCAGCCCCCTTATCACAGCAGTGGAGCTATTGTATTTGCTTTCGCCAATCTGCAGATTAAAAGGTAAGGATTACTTAATGTATCGGCGTCTTATGTTTAATTTTTTGCAGTATATAGATACTGTATGTCTTTACAAAACTTCATCTACATCTAGATTTTTATCTAAATAAGCTGAACGCGCTTATAAAGCGTTACAAGACATCAAAAAATGCCAATACTCGACAGAGATAGTAAAAGACTAGCTAACTCGGGAGTCCTTTGTCTTTTTTTCTGCTTAGTAAATTTCTTAAACATTTGCAGCGTAGGTTAGTTGCAATTAAAAGCAGCTAAATTGCAGTGTTTAAGACTTAAAAAACGCCAATACTGAAAATAGACAATGACTAGGGTTTCTTTTGCCTTTTTTTTCATTTGGTAAATTCCTTAATGTTTATGGCTAAACGACAATCGTCATCCCGCTGCTTGTTAGCGGGATCTATTGCTGAGATACCGCGAATGAATCGCGGTATGACGGTTCGCGGCGGTATGACGTAGGACTGCTGTCATCCCAGTGCGTGACACTGGAATCCCAAAAAAGGATGATGTCATCCTAGTGCTCCTTTTTTTGTCATCCGAGTAGCTGACACTTGGATGACATCGTCATAAAGGAACCAGTGTCAAGCTACTCGGATGACAGGAGAAGGGGCTACTTGCATGACGGTGTCGGTAAACTTAGAGCTATAATAACTATTTGCCTTTTTTCTGCTTAGGTTATGCAAGAAGTCTACTGTCTGAGAAAAGGTAGATAAAAGATGAAAACAGATAGAAGTATTTTAGTAGCTCAAAAAGAACGTTAAGTCATGCTTTTTATTTATATTGACAGCGTATATGACATCGTTTACGATTAAAGTTAATAACAATGATTTATATTTATCATGTTTGCAGTAATTGAGACTGGTGGAAAGCAGTATTTAGTAAAAGAAGGTAGTATAATAAAGGTAGAGAAGTTAGAAGCCGAAGAAAAAAAAGAGGTGGAAATCAATAAGGTGATTTGTATTTCAAATAATGGCTTATCTTATTCATCTAATGCTACTGTTAAAGCTGAAGTGTTGGAGCAGTGCAGGGGGGAAAAAATTATAATCTTTAAGAAGAAAAGAAGAAAAAATTACCGTAGGAAAACTGGTCATAGGCAGTATATAACTGTTCTTCGTATAAATGAAATTAGTCTTCAAAAGTAAGAGGTAAGATATGGCAACTAAAAAATCAGGTGGTAGTTCCTGTAATGGTAGAGATTCAGCGGGTCGTAGGTTAGGAATAAAGAAGAATGGGAAGGTTATTCCTGGTAACATAATTGTGCGCCAAAGAGGCACAAAATTCCATCCTGGGAAGAATGTTGGTATAGGTAAAGATCATACGATTTTTGCTAAAATAGAAGGCTGGGTCAGCTTTAGAAGGTCAGCAAATAAAAAGACTTTTATTGATATCGTGCCTACAGATAATATGAAAGCTTCAGCTTGAATAAATAATGGGTCTGTAGCTCAGGTGGTTAGAGCGCACGCCTGATAAGCGTGAGGTCGGAGGTTCAACTCTTTCCAGACCCACCATTTAGTAGTTACTAACTGTGTTTTCTATAGCGGTTTTGATATTGTATAAGCAAAAACATGAGTTTATATAAAAATTTAGTAACCAGTGAATCAGTGGCGGCTGGTCATCCAGATAAAGTAGCAGATCAAATTTCAGATGCAATACTTGATGAGTACCTTTTTACTGATCCTTTTACGCGAGCTTCAATAGAGACTTTAGTCACCAAAGATAACGTTATTATAGCTGGGGAAGTGTTTGGGCCTAACATCAAAAATAGCAGGATTGAAAGTATTGTACGGAATACAATAAAAGATATTGGTTACAAGCACGATGGGTTCCACTGGAGAAAAGTGAAAGTAAACATATTGCTGCATGAGCAATCAAATGACATTGCAATAGGGTTGGATCAAGGTGCTGGAGATCAGGGCATAATGTATGGCTATGCAACAACAGAGACAGAAAACCTTATGCCGGCACCCATTTTTTATGCACACTCGATTCTGAAAAATATCATGAGCGCAGTTAAAGAAGCAAAACTTGGTCCAGATGCAAAGTCACAAATCACTTTGGCATATGAGAATAACCTCCCGGTACGTGCTGAAAGTATTATTGTCTCAATACAGCACCCTGAGGATTTGGATCAATCAAAAGTAAAAGAAATAATTTACCCTTACATAGTTTCATCTTTACCTGAAGGATGGATGTGTTCTGAGGAAAATCTCTTAGTCAATCCAACTGGTAGATTTGTTATTGGTGGACCGGTTAGTGATTGTGGATTAACCGGACGAAAAATTATGGTTGATACTTATGGAGGTTATATTCCACACGGTGGAGGAGCGTTTTCCGGAAAAGATGCAACCAAAGTTGATAGATCTGCGGCTTATATGGCAAGATATCTTGCTAAAAATATTGTCTTTGCAGGTTTAGCTGAACGTTGTCTTGTGCAGCTTTCTTATGCAATTGGTGTATCAAAACCTACTTCATTCTATATTGATACATTTGGTGCGAATAAGGTAGAGGAAAGAGTAATTAAAAAGTTTATCGAGAACAATATAGATTTATCAACAAAAGGCATAATCAAGCATTTATCGCTTAATCATCCTATATATAAACGTACAGCCTGTTATGGACATTTTGGTAAACAGTCGGAAAGGGACGGTGGATTTTCTTGGGAAAGCATGAACTTGTCTGCTGATCTTTGTAGAGAATTCAATATAGAAGGTAATAGTAAAATTTCTTTAGATTGCTAAAATTTTTGATTTACAGCCCCATATTTATATACTAGCTTATTGTTAAGGCATAGCACGCTTTTTCATAATAATTATACTACATTAGTAATAATTTTTATATTCAATTTTTATTGTGAGGCTTATAAAGTGTATAACGAAATAGAAGGAGAACTCTACAACGTAATTGTAAAAGAGTTTTCTGATCTTATTGATAAAATAAAAGAACACCCTTTTAATGTTGAATTGATAAATAATACATTAGATTATGAAAAATTCAAATTCTACCTTCAGCAGGATTTTCTGTATTGTATAGATTGCGCTCGTGCTTTTTTAATTGTTGCAGCTAGAGTTGATGATATTGAAATGATGAGTAGTTTAATCAATTTGGCACAAGGAGCATTTTATGTTCGAGAACAGTATAAAAAATATTTTGAAGATTGTGATCTATCTGATGATCACAAAAAGTCAAGAGCTTGTTCTGCCTTTACTGACTTTTTCATGAGTGCCGCATATCACAATTCTGTTAATGAAGCTTTAGTAGCATCTTATTCTTGCTTTAACATATACCAAATCGTTATACGCCATATGGTAAATGAGATAACAACTAAAGGGGTTAAAAATAACAAATACAAAGAGTGGATCAACATTTATAGTAGCGAAACAGTAAATGCTGTAATTGATGAGGTTACTGATATTACAAATAAGCTATATAAAAAAGCTAGTGAATGTGAAAAAAAGAGGATGTATGAGTTTTTTAAGAAAGGGCTGGAATTAGAAATAATGTTTTGGGATGAGGCATATTACTCTAATATATCTAGCAAAGAATATTAGCAGCGGATTATTTACGTTAACTTGATCTTTTATCGGTAACTACAGTGTTCGGTGGCATAATTAGGAGCTGTTACGGGTCAAATCTTTTAAAGGATATAATTGAGCACCCTTTTGATGTTGAGTTAGCGAATAACACCCTAAATATAGAGAACTTCAAGTTCTATGCTCAACAAAAGACGTTGTTCTTAGGTGATTATATTCGTACCACCTTAATTACTGCATCCAGAATGGAAGATTATAGTAGTATTATCTCGCTTGCTGAAGTAGCCCAAAGAGTAGTGACTGTTAATAGAATGCTATATGACTACTACTTTACTATGTACGGTATAAGTCGCGAAAAGAAATCTCTTGAGTGTTTTAATTTCACTAATTTTCTTTTATCCATCTCGCATAGTAATACCTATGAGGCTATGACGGTTTTGTATTCTTGCATGTTTATATACGAGACTGTCGTTGATAGCATGAAAAATAGATTCAAGAAAAATAATAGATATAGGGATTGGTTTAATTTTTGTTACAGTGATTCAGTAAAGTCTGGATGCATTATTTTGGAAAATATTGTTGATGGATATTGCAGCAGAGCAAGAGAAAACGAAAAGAGCAGAATGCTTGAGTTGTTTGGAATAACTGCACAATTTGTGTTAGATTTTTTGAACGGTGCATATAATTTTTCAAGATTCAATCAATTTCCTAAGGAACATTGACAATTTTAAGCTAATTTGTATCCTTAATAAGTATTTTTTAAAATGCTATGAAAAGTAAAGAACATGATTTTCATTTAGTGGATCCAAGCCCTTGGCCAATTGCTGTATCAGCAGCAATTCTTATTCTTGCACTTGGATTAGTTGGCGCGCTTCATAAACAAATTGTCGGAATGTTTTGTTTAGTTTTGGGAATCTCCGCAGTATCAGGGGTGCTGTTTTATTGGTGGAGAGATGTAATAAGGGAGGCCATTTATGACAAATGTCACACTGCCATTGTAAAACATGGACTCAAATTTGCAATGTACTTGTTTATTCTCTCGGAGGTCGTATTTTTTATAGTGTTCTTTTGTTCATTCTTTAAAGCCTGGCTTGATCCAGTTTTTTTATTTGAGGCGTTTTCTCCTGCAAAAAAAGTTGAATGGCCCCCTGAGGGAATTTTGCCACCTGATCCGTGGTCACTACCATTCATGAATACATTAATATTATTGCTTTCTGGTACAACAATTACTTGGGCAAATCACTCTTTACTTAAAAATGATAAAAAGAGCATGATTAAAATGCTGTCCATAACTATATTGCTTGGAGTTTTTTTTATAATAGTGCAAGCAATAGAGTATAATGAAGCGAGTTTTTCTCTACAAGAAACAGGAGAAAAGCTTATTTATACATCCAATTTTTATATGATTACCGGTTTTCACTGCGCACACGTTATAATAGGAATAATATTTTTATCAGTGTGTTTATTTAGAGCACGGAAAGGCCAATTTACACTTCAGGACCATTTGTGCTTTGAGTTTGCCTCCTGGTATTGGCACTTTGTAGATGTAGTCTGGATATTTTTATTTTTGTTTGTCTATTGGTTAAGCGTTTATTAAGTGGTTAAAATAATAGGTCTAGATCCAGGAATAAGCAAGACTGGGTGGGCCATTATCAGCCTGAACGAAAAAAATAATATTGAATTTTTGGGCGGCGGTACCATATCAACTGATGGTAAATTGGGTACAGGTGAACGCCTACATATAATTTTTGAACAATTAAAGAAAGTAATTTCCCTATACTCTCCGAATGAAGCTGCGGTGGAGAAAATTTTTGTTAATAAAAATCCTAAATCTTCACTAACTTTAGGATATGCAAGAGGGGTTGTAATTTTAGCGTTAAAAATAACAAAGCTAACTATGAATGAATATGATGCAAACTATGTAAAAAAAAGCATTACCGGAAATGGCCATGCTGATAAGGATCAGATTATATTTATGGTGAAGCAAATAGTTAAAAATTTGAGTATAAAATGCCACCATGCTGCTGACGCTCTTGCTGTAGCAATTTGTCATGCTTATACGAAAGGTTCTTGTTTTGTTGAGTAACTTTTATATGGGATTCAGTTTGAAGATTTCCAGATCTGGAAAAACTATTTGATTGTATTTATCTTGTCTAACGTTCGTTGCAAAATAATACATGCGGAGATTTTATCATCTATTTTTTTCGATTTTGTGATTGATATTCCGGTAATTTTTAGTGTATGAGTTGCGATAGATGTTGAGAAGCTTTCGTCTTGTAAGTATATATTTACTTTATATTTTTTTATTATTTTATTTGCGAATTGGATTATAGTTTTACACCATTTAGTTTCTTGCTCGTCCATTTTTAATGGTAGTCCTATTACCATTGATCCAGATTCATTTTCTTTGAATATTCTATGCAGATAACCTAAATCTTTGCTCATATTTTTTCTGTGATATATGCTATGAGCTGTGGCTATGAGCTGTGTTTTATCGCTAAATGCTATGCCTATTTGCTTTTCTCCCATGTCAAGGCACATTATGCGCTTATCTTTTGGAATAGACTTTAGAAACTCATCTGGATTTCTATGTAGCATCTATTAGACTTCCTTTAAAGTGACCTTACCAAAAAAGTGGAGAGAAAGTTAAGAAAATTTTTTACAAAAAGAATGATGAATCAAATTGCTCAGGAATGCAATAGACTTCTTGCATAACCCAAACTAAGTAGAAAAAAGGTATCATCTAAGTAGCTGACACTGGTTTCCATCCAAAAGGGCAGTGCCCCTATGATGTCATTCCAGTGCTTGGCACTGGAATCCAGACTTCAATTGTTATACTTGTAAATAAGTCTGGAACGTTCATCTCAAAATGTAGTATTTTTGTTGAAATAGCTCAACTGGATTCCAGTGTCACGCGCTGGAATGACACCTTTGTGTTTGCATAGCTGTACGAACATTGTGATTTGAGAGCAATCTCCACAAGGGAGGATGTCATTCCAGTGCCCAGACACTGGAATCCAGGAAAAAGAATGGTGTCATCCAAGTAGCTGACACTGGGATCCAGAAGACTTAATTTCAACCAAATAATAAAGGCTGGATCCCAGTGCTTGGCACTGGAATGACAGCAATCCTACGTCATACCGCGATTCATTCGCGGTATCTCGGCCGCTAACAAGTAGCGGGATGACGGTTATCGTTTAGCTATAAACATTAAGAAATTTACCAAACGAAAAAAAAAGCAAAAGAAGCCCCGTGGTTGGCTAATTACTTACATTATACTTTCAAGTATGGCGTTTTTTTATTCTAAACACTTAATAACCGCGATTCAGTTGCTTTTAAACCGCAACTAATCTAAATTATAAACGTTAAGAAATTTACTAAACAGAAAAAAAGGCAAAAGAAACCCTAGGGTAGCTAGTTATTCACTATCCATTTTTTAAGTTGGCGTTTTTTTATGTTTTAAACGCTTTATAAGCGCGTTTCAGCTTATGTAGGTAGAAGTTTTATAAAGACATAAGGTGCACATAGTGCAAAAAATTAAACATGAGACGCCAGATACGTGAGTTTTTTTGTCATTTAACCTGTACAGAGAAGATAAATAAATAGCTTCAATTTTATGATAAGAGGGCTGGCGAAGCTTGTCAAGTAATCTTTTGCATTTAACCCGTTTCTATGGGTAAAACAATCTGCATACCACTTAGCTAACATGAGTTTTGTTTTGACTTTTTGTGCTAATTTTGCAGAATATTAAGATTATCATTTAAATAAAATACATGACGAAAGAGGATTGGGAAGCAGTAATTGGGCTTGAGGTGCACGCTCAAGTTTCTTCTAATACGAAGCTATTTTCTAGCTCATCAACGGAGTTTGGTGCTGAGCATAACACTCAAGTTTCTCTAGTTGATGCGGCAATGCCAGGTACGCTGCCAATACTAAATTATTACTGCATAGAGCAAGCAATACGCACCGGTCTTGCACTTTCTGCAGAAATTAATAAGTATTCTTACTTTGATCGGAAAAATTATTTTTATCCTGATTTACCGCAAGGGTACCAGATAACCCAGTTTTTTGAGCCAATAGTTAAAAATGGTAGAGTATTTATCAACGATAATGAAAAAGAAATAAGAATCGCGAGAATTCATTTAGAGCAAGATGCAGGAAAGAGCGTTCATGAGGAAAGCAAAACTTATGTAGATTTAAATCGTGCAGGGGTTGCTTTAATGGAAATTGTTTCAGAACCAGATCTCCGTTCATCTGCAGAAGCTGCAGAATGCATGAAAAAATTGAGGCAGATTTTGCGTTATATTGGTTCGTGTGATGGTGATATGGAAAAGGGATCACTTCGTTGTGATGCAAATGTTTCTGTCCGCCTAAAAGGCAGTAGCACATTTGGCACTCGTTGTGAGATAAAAAATCTGAACTCGATACGTTATATTGTGCAAGCTATAGACTATGAAATACAAAGACAAATTGAAATTTTAGAAAGTGGAGAAGAAATAAGTCAAGATACCTTATTGTTTGACGTTGCTTCGGGAAAAACAAAAGTGATGCGAAACAAAGAGGATGCAAGCGACTATAGATACTTCCCTGAGCCTGACTTGTTGCCAATTGAGGTAAGCCAGGATAAAATCGATTCTATTAAATCATCTTTGCCCGAGCTACCAGATCAAAAAAAGCTGCGATACATTGAAGAATTGGGTATCAACGAATACGATGCAAACGTCATTACTTCCGATAAGGCAATTGCTGATTATTTTGAGGAATTGATAAAAAAACATGATTCAAAGCTCGCGGTTACCTGGTTAACCGTAGAGCTTTTTGGTCGTTTAAATAAAGCAGGTATTGATATTGTGAGCTCCCCAATCAAAGCAAATGCTTTGTCCGAACTCTTAGATTTTATCGTTGATGGAACAATCTCTGCTAAACTTGGCAAGCAGGTATTCGATAGTATGTTTGAAACTGGCAAACCTGCATCTTTAATTATAGAAGAGCAAGACCTAAAACAAATAACCGATAGAGGTCAAATATCAGGAGTTATCGACACAATCGTCAATAACAACCAAGATAAAGTTCAAGAATACAAAAGCGGTAAAACAAAGTTATACGGATTCTTTGTCGGCGAAGTTATGAAACTTACCAAAGGAAAAGCCAGCCCTGATGTGGTGAATTCAATTTTGAGTGAGAGATTAAGTAATTAGTCACATTTTTTTATTTACATAACAGCACATCTCGTAGATATTCTCAGTTTTACGCTACGATATCTGTATATCATGACATATAACTTTTTTACCATTTGTTGGTACTATTTTTAAAATTACGTGAGGCTGAGGATGCCTGAAACTTATCCTGCTGGAGGGAGAAAACGCTCTTTTCATGGTGATATTTACCAATTGAAGTGGCTAATGCTGTTTCTCAAACGTGCAGTAGATAGAGAATATTCTTTCCGCTTAGCCACAGAAATGGAATCAGCTACGGGTTTTGATGATATTGTTTTTCAGGATAGGAAAAATGAAAAAATAGTACATAGGTTTATACAAAACAAACACAAGCAAAATGAATGCGAAAAAATCGGTGTAGGTAAATTGCTTTCAAAAAATAAAAGTGGTGAATTTAGCGTTCCAAAATATTTTGTTTCCTATCTAAAGATTAAAATTAATCCAGATTTTGCAGATGGTGACCTAAAGGACTTTACTATCTGTACTAATATCGGTTTCGATCTAGCTCAAAGTACAACACAAAATACAATAAAAAAGTTGAAAGCAAAAACTTCGGGACCAAACAAGGGAATAGAAATTGCAGTTGAAGTAATAAGCACTAGTGATATTTTTTTTAAATACGGCGGTACGAGATACAAGTTCTCTTGTACTCACGATAACATGATTTCAATAGTGCAACCGGCATTTAAGAGTGCTGTAAAAGAAGCAATAGAAGAATTGGAAAAGGAGATAAAAGAACTTCAAGGTAAATCAGATCAAAACTCAAAAAGAAAATTGGAAAGAAATCAGGTATGGCAACGTGAGTTTGAGCGAATGACAAATGAAGGCAGGTTAGAAGAGAATATAAGGGAATTTTTTGATAAATTAGTATTTGCAGTAAATCAACCTAACGAGATAAAACTAGCGGAAATCATTGAGAATGAGTTAGGCAAAGAATTTAATAATATCGATAAAAAGAACGTTTATGGTCGCTTTCTGGTAGAAGTTCTGGATTGGATGAAAGCAAGAGAGGGAAAGTTTCTATCACATGAAGAAATAAATGAGTTTTTTGAAAAAATAAGAGAGGAAATTTTAGGAGCGGTATGGTTTGATGTAAGAGGTCCAGTCAGACTATTTACAGTAAGAGATGAGGATTTGGGAATGCTACATGATTCGCTACAACGCAATCCCAAAGGTGCTGTAATTTCATACATAACGTCTATTAGTGGTCCTGGGGGGATGGAAAAAAGCCAGTTAGCTAGAAAATATGCTTGTAAATATAGAAGATATTATGACGACAATGTTATATGGATAGACGCTGAAAACTTTGAAGCTATGAAAGATTCTTTCTTAAGGTTAGCTAGAAATAGATTAGGTATTTCTCCTAAAGATAAGTATGGAAACGACAAAACGATAGAAACTATTGTTAGAGAAGTATATGCTTTCTTCGCAAGAAGGAGGAGCCTGTTCATTTTCGATAACGTTCAGGAGTACAAAAAGATAAGTAAATTTTTGCCATTTTCTTTATCTCCTGATCTTAACAAGCCTCATATTTTGATTACCTCGCATGATCAGGAACTGGAAAAGGGAATAGACGTTATAAAGCTAGGAGAATTGGAACAAAGAGACGCTATAGAGTTTGTTAAAAAAGGATTTAATATACTAAAAAAAGATAAATCGCAAGATCGGGAGATAGAAAATTTGGTAAGAAGGTTGCAATGCTTTCCTTTAGCTATACAACAAGCAATATCATATATCGAAGATCAGAGAATAATAGAGAAGTTTAAAATTAGTGATTACCTAAAAGAGTATGAAAAGAAAGCTAAGAAGTGGCTTAAGTCTAAAATATTTCAAGGAATTGATAATAACTATACTAAAACAACTTTTACAGCTTGGGAAGTTACGATGGATAAAGTAAGAAGTGATGAACAATATGGACCATTAGCTTCAGAGATTTTAGATGTTTTGGCTTATTTTGCACCTGATAAAATCGCTAGAGAAATATTCTTAAATTCGGTAAGTGATTATAAGAAAAAGCAGTTAAAGCTAGCCATCCGTTTACTTGTGAGATATTCCATGGTGGGCGGTGAACAAAACCAAAGTGTATTAAATGTCCATAGGTTAGTACAGGAAGTAACAAGATTAAAATTGCAAGAGAAAGGCAGAAGAGAAAAAGTTCTTAGAAAGGCTCTAGAATTGGTAAATAGTGGTAATTTAGTACAAGATAGTATGAGTCATGTTACATCTGTTTGGGGATATGCAAGTAAACACAGTGGGTTAATTGATGATTTTTATTTTGACTCGGTTTATACCTACCAGGAAATTTCTTATACGGAGATAAGTACCCCTTTGCATTTACTTGCTGAGAATGGTAACTATAAAGCAATTAAGGCTCTATTAACACATATAGAAAAAGAACATTCAAGTAGTTTTAATAACGTTATTAATGCTAGGAAAAATTATGGTAAGACAGCACTACACGTTGCTGCTAAAAATGGGAAATTGTATGTAGTAAAATACCTAATTAGTAAAGGTATTGATATTAACTCCAGAGATGAAGCTGACTGGACTCCTTTGATGTCAGCTGTTTATGGTGGAGAATTGAATACAGTAAGGTACCTAATTGATATAGGTGCTGACATTAATGCCAAGAGCAGACTTTGCAGTACTTTATTGCACTTTGCTGCTGATAGTGGAGAATTGGACATAGTAAAGTGCCTGGTCTTTAAAGGTGCTAACGTTAACGCTAAGAACATAGATTGTAGAACTCCATTGCACTTTGCTGCTGATAATGGAAACTTGAGTGTAATAAAATATCTTATAAGGAAAGGAGCTGATATTAACGCTGAAGATGAATATGCTAACATCCCTCTATACTTTGCTATTCGGAATAGAAAATTGGAAATAGTAAAATATCTAGTTGATAAAACTGATATTAATAATAAATATAATGATACTCTATTGCATTTGGCTGTTTGTAGTGGAGAACTGGATGTAGCAAAGTATCTCGTGAGTAGAGGGGTTGACATTAATGCTAAGAGCAAGTTCCTTCCATTACATCTATCTAGTTTACGTGGGCTTGGATATAGTAGGATATTTTTTTAAGAAGGCTGCTAGTGCTGAGGGTGGATATTATGAAACTCCACTACACTATGCTGTTTTTCATGGAAACTTAGAAATAACAGAATACCTTATTGAAAAGGGTGCAGATGTTAATGCCAGAAATAGAAATAGTGATACTCCACTACATCATGCTGTTCTGATGGGAAAAGTTGATATAGCAAAAATATTACTAAAACACAATGCAAATGTTAATGCTAGAAATAATTGGGGAATGACAGTATTAGGTTATGCCGCTGACCAAGAGCTTGTGGAATTGCTTTTAGCTCATGGTGCATCCATCCTATGCTTGGGCTTTAATAGCTGTAGTACTATAGCTGTTATACTCCAAAAGTAAGTATTAGATATAATAAATAGAAGAAATTAGATAGAATGATTAAAGGGGCAAGGATATAAAGGTTTAACTTAAAATAACCTGATAAAATTTGAATCACACTTCCAAGTGCTGGCACCCATGAAAGTAATGCAACTGCACAAATCAGTAGATTTCTTACGATTTTTGGTGTTTTATGCTCGTTCTCTAGTTTGTGGTATGATTTTCGTATAGAGATTGTTATTCTACCTAAGTACCAGTTAACTATTCCACCAAGGCTTGATCCTAGTACTCCAAAAAATAACATAAGTAGTGGAGTGTGATACGACCTGAAATAAAGCATGGTATTGAACACAAAACCTTGATGTATGGGTAAGACTAATGATGATACTAGACTATCTGTGAATAACAGAAAGTAATTTTCCATATGAGTTTACCAGGTTGTTGTACCATCTTCATTGTCAGAAATTGTAATCCCCATTTGTTTCAACTGATTTCTTATTTTGTCTGCAGTATCGTAATTTTTATTTTTTTTTGCAATTTTTCTTAAGTCTATCAACCTTTCTATTTCTTGATGATTTACATCCACAGCAAACCACTTTTCATAACTTGACTCAAGAAGACCAATAAATCTGGCACTTTTAACAAAACTCTCAGTTAATTTAAGCTTCTCATTTTCATTACTCGTTTTATTAATTTTTGTAGCCATTTCATGTAATATAGCTAGAGCTTCAGGAATGTTTAAGTCGTTTTTTAAAGCGTCTATAAAATCTTTAGAAATCTCTGCGTTACTTTCATCAATATTCGTTATATCTAAACCACGTAATAACCGATAAAATTTGTTTAAGGTTTCCTGTGCATCAGAAATAACGTTTTCTGTCCAATCAAGTGGTTTTCTGTAGTGAGTTTTGAGCAGTGCATAGCGTATTACTTCACCCTTTATTCGACTATCTAGCAAATCTCTTACTTTGACTATATTAAATAAGGACTTGCTCATTTTTTCTTCATTTACTGTAAGAAAGCCGTTATGTATCCAGTATTTTGCAAACATTGATCCAGCAAATGCAGACTTACTCTGTGCAATTTCATTTTCATGGTGAGGAAATTGTAAATCTATGCCGCCACCATGAATATCAAAATCTTTGCCAAGATAAGCATATGACATTGCTGAGCATTCTATATGCCATCCAGGCCTGCCCTCTCCCCATGGGCTATCCCAATAACTTGAAAGTTTGTAGTCAATATCACTTGCAGGCTTCCACAGTACAAAATCTCCAGGGTGCTTTTTATTTTCATTAACTTCAACTCTGCTACCTGGAACCAATTCATCAGTTTTTTTTCCTGATAAAGCACCATACTCAGAGTAAGATTCTACGCTAAAATATACATGCTTATTGGATTCATAGGCATGACCAGATAGCAGCAAATGTTCAATTAATTTGATGATACAATCTATATTTTCTGTTGCTTTTGGTTCGTATGTTGGTTCTGCACAGTTTAGGCTTTTCATGTCTTCATGAAAAGCCCTAGTGTAGTATGTGCTGATGCTTTCTATACTACTATTTTTCTCACTTGCCACGTTGATTATCTTGTCATCAATATCAGTTATGTTGCGCACATAAGTAACTTTGCCATAACAAAACTTGAGCAGTTGAAATAATACGTCGTAAACAACAACAGAACGTGCATTGCCTATGTGTGCCGTATCATATACTGTTGGTCCACAAACATACATCTTTACATGATCTTTGTCGATCGGTGTCAAGAGCTCTTTTTTTTTTGTTAAAGTGTTGTAAAGCCTAACCATATACGAAGCTTTTGAGAAAAGAAAATGCCCCAATGATAAGTTGTGGCCCTTTGACTACTACAACAAGAGTAAGCAATAGTCCACACAATGATATTAAAATTCCCAATATAGATAGAAACCCATCTTTACTCATAATACCAAGTGAAATAAGAGTCGTACCAATTGCAGGAATGAAGTTAGTAAGAGGTAGTGGAAGAGCTATTGATAACGCACAAAGCAGCATTATAAAAGCTAAAATTTTTTCACCGGGCCCATAGAAAATAAAAGACATTCTTGGTCTCATGAACTTTTCTATTTTTTTTAATGCTGGAGAAGTTTTTTCCACCACAAGAGCTAGTGTTGAACGCTGAAAAGATCTTCTTTCTAGCCAACTGGGCATCCAAGGAGAATCAAATCCAAATAAAAGCTGCAATGAGAATAAGATTAAAGGTATAGAAAGAATAGTTGTATAACCAGGTGGAACCGGTATAGGCACCGATAGCGGCAAGGAGAAGATGATTATTAAAATACCAAAACCACGCTCATGCAAAGCTGTTTTAATGTCAAACAAAGTTACTTTATCGCTATCATTGTTATTGGTATCTGCAACTTCTTTTAGAATATCAGAAGCTAATTTATCACTTTTAGTCAACTTATCATTTTTTGACACGAAAAACCTTTGATAAAAATAATTCTTAACACAATTATTGTTTTATTTCAATATGCATTATTCATTTTGCGCTAGTAATTCGTTCTTTTGTTAAAGTGTTGTAAAGCTTTTAAGAAGAGAAAGTGCTCCGGTTATAAGTTGTGGTCCTTTGACTATTACAACAAGAGTAAGCAACAACGCACACAATGACACTAAAACTCCCAATATGGATAGAAACCCGTCTTTACTCATAATGCTAAGTGAAATAAGAGTTGTGCCAATTGCAGGAAGGAAGTGAGTAAAAGGTAATGGAAGAGCTATTATTATTGCACAAAGCAACATCATAAAAGCCAGAATCTTCTCACCAGGCCCATAGAAAATGAAAGACAGTCTTGGCTTCATGAATTTTTCTATTTTTTCTAATACAGGGGAAGTTTTCTCTACCACAAGAGCTAGTGTTGAACGCTGAAAAGATCTTCTTTCTAGCCAACTGGGCATCCAAGGAGAATCAAATCCAAACAGAAGCTGCAGTGAGAATAAGATTAAAGGTATAGAAAGAATAGTTGTATAACCAGGTGGAACCGGTATAGGCACCGATAGCGGCAAGGAGAAGATGATTATTAAAATACCAAAACCGCGCTCATGCAAAGCTGTTTTAATGTCAAACAAAGTTACTTTATTGCTATCATTGTTATTGGTATCTGCAACCTCTTTTAGAATATCAGAAGCTAGTTTTTTATCTTTAGTTAGTTTCTCACTTTTTTGCACAATTATCCTTTAATAAAATATTCCTCTTAAGCTAACATAGTTGTTGCTGTATTTCAATATTTGTTATTTATTTCATACCAACACTTCATCTCTTTCATTCTTTAACCTGACTAAGTTTTTAAACAGATGACATGCACTAAGGTGCATGTCACGAAGTATGAGGACGCTAACGATCTGGTTCGTTAGACGATAATTTTTCTGAGTCCTTAAGCTCCTGTTTAAGGTTTTTGATGCCTTTTCCTAAATCACCCATAACTTGCGGTAATCTGCCTGCACCAAACAGAACTAAAATTATTATTAAGACTAGAAACAATTGCCATGGTCCTAAACTCATTTTCACCTCCATTTAAAATATTGACCTTTAAATATTAAAACTTGACTGAAGTCAAGTAACACATAGATTATATCACCTTTATTTAATTATAAATCAAGGTTTTTTAATTATTTTATAACAATCCCAAACTAGATTATTTTCTTGCAGCGAATAAGTGGAAACTTTTCGCTTAACTGTAGAGTAGAAGAGAGCTCACTAAAAAACTTTGCTAGCGTATCGTCTTTAGGCTTATGGTATATATCGCTAGGAACTCCTGATTGAATAATTTTACCATTTTTCATTACGTAGATAAAATCTGCAACTTTCAATGCTTCTTGCGGGTCATGAGTTACCATTAGCACAGGGATATTTTTACTTCTAAAAAGGGACAATATATGTTGTCTTATTCGGCACTTGAGCAGTATATCCAAATTAGAAAATGGTTCATCTAACAACACAACATCAGGGTTTTGTGCCATCACTCTTGCTATTGCAACTAATTGTTGTTGTCCTCCAGATAAGGCGTTAGGGTACATATTTTCATATTTTTCTATATTGAGTAACTTCAAGATTTCCAATGCAATTAGGTGCTTTTCTCTCTTGGAAGAGCTGCGGATAGCAAAGGTTATATTTTCTACTACTGTTTTGTGAGGAAATAATGCAGAATGCTGAAAAATCAATCCGATATTTCTATGCTCTATAGCGACTGATGCCTTATTGCTCGCAACTAACCTATCATTTATAAAAATAGTTCCAGATTTTGGATTTTCTATCCCCGCAATTAATTTCAAAATTGTTGACTTGCCACAGCCAGAATGCCCCAATAAACATGCAACATTTCCTTTCTTTACTTTAATGTTTATATTGCTTAAAGCAAAGTCGTTTTGATTGTTATAGAAATAACCAATATTGTTAACTAGCATTAATCTTACTTAAACCATGTTATTAAATATAATAGAATTATACTCAAGAAGTACAGAAATGTTTTTTGTCGTCATAAATTGGTTATGCAAGAAATCTAGAAAAGAGAAGGATTTTTTGCTATAACTTTACATAAATGGTAGGAAACACGGGACTATAGCTCAGCAGGATAGAGCGTTGGACTCCTAATCCGAAGGTCGTGCGTTCGAATCGCACTAGTCCCACCACATTGCTTCACAAATTTTATGGAGATTTTTTTTTACAAATACGCACACCTTTTTTTGCGGTTTTAAGATATAAATTCCCTAATAATAAAACGGGTTTTGTGTCATTCCAGTACTCCTCTCTTATAATTAACATATTTAAGAATGACTTCTGCTAAACCTTTACTAATTCCAGGTACGTTTTGAATTTCAGCCAGAGAAGCTTTGCTTATATTTTTCACTGAACCAAAATAAGACATCAACGCTTTTTTTCTTTTGTTGCCAATGCCGGGTATTTTGCTTAATTGTGAAACTATAAACTGTTTATCGCGTTTTTTTCTATGTGAAGTTATCGCAAAACGGTGGGCTTCATTACGCAGCGATTGTAAGTAAAGCATGACTTTGCTGTCATTTGCCAGACTGAATTCTTCCCTGCCCAGCATATAAAATCTTTCATTTCCTGCGTTACGATCAGGACCTTTTGCCATACAAGCAAAAGGAACGTTTATATTCAATACTTCGAGTACATTCTGTACTATGGAAACATGTCCTGGTCCACCATCAATCAGTAAAAAATCAGGTATTATGCCTTTTATATTGCCGGAGAAACGTCTGGTTAGCACTTCCCTCATCATTTTATAGTCATCGCCTGAAAATTTTTCCTTTATAGTAAATTTTCTGTACTCACTCTTTAAAAAACCCTCCTGCCCTGCAACAACCATTACACCAATTTGTTGATTTCCAAATATATGGCTATTGTCATAAACTTCAATACGCTTTGGAATATTTGGTAACAAGAAGATTTTGCTAAGCTCCTCAAGCTTTTCTAGGTTATTTCTATAATCGATAAGCTTCTGCTCTAAGCTATGCTGAGAGTTATCATAAACAAATTTCAATAAATCACGCTCTTTTTTATTCTTTGCATGCAGAACTTTTACTGGCTTTTGAGCAACCTTATATAGTGCTTGTTCTATAATTTCCTTATCCACAATAGAATCTGGAACGTAAATTTGTATTGGAGGTATGTTAGCTGAATTATAAAAATTGACCAAAAAGGTGGATAAAATTTCATCATTTGAGTGATCACCACAGTTCTCGGCAAAGTAAGGAGTGCTGCCGTAGTTGTCTTTATTTCTGAACGATAACACACTAATACATGCTAGATCCTCTTCACGTACAATACTGAAGAAATCTGCATCTTTTTCAAAAGAAAAATCCGTGTGCTGTATTTGAATTTGCTCAAGAAACTTTACCCGATCTCTATATATAGCAGCAAGCTCATAGTTTTCTTCACTGCTGCACTTTCTCATTGTGAAAAGTAACTGTTCTTTCACTTCCTTATTTCTTCCAAGCAATGTATTTCGTGCCTGTTTTACTGATTGGCAGTAGTTGTCTTTTGTGATTTTGTTTATGCATGGTGCTGAGCAGCGCTTAATTTGATATTCAATACATGGTCTTTTTGTTGAGGAAAAGTATTGATCTGAACATACTCTTAGGAGAAAAGCTTTTTGCAATGACAATATAGTTTGCTTAACAGCAGCGGCAGATGTAAAGGGACCATAATAATGAAACTCATTTTTCTTAAATTTGCCTCTATATTTTGCTATTCTTGGATAATCGTGCTTGGAAATTGTTATATAAGGATAAAATTTTCCATCCTTGAGCACAATATTATAAAGTGGTTTCAATGATTTTATTAGCTGTGCTTCAAGAAGCAGTGCTTCGATTTCATTCTCAGTGATGAATATTTCAACCTTAATAACCTGTAAGAGCATAACTCTAATTCGTTCAGAAAGGTTTTCGAATTGAAGGTAGTCGGATAACCTTGACTTTAAGTTTTTTGCTTTTCCAACATATAAAACTTTATTCTTATCTCCAACCATCTTATACACGCCACAGGATTGTGGAGATGATTTGATTTGTTCTTTATATTGCCTGAGCATTTATCCATTGTTTAACCTGTATGAGGTTAAAATCTGCTACTAAATGAAAGATGGAAACTACATTTTCAAGCAAAGATAATCTGTTTCTTCTCAGCTTATCAGAATCACAGTTAATCTTTATACTGTCCATAAACTGATTGATAAACGGAGCAAAACCAGCAAGTTCATCAAGTGCTACATTAAAGTGGTTATTTTTTATCGCTTGTTTTATGTTTTTACAAGCAGTTATAGCACAATTTGATAGCGCAATTTCTTCACTTTCAATCAAAAACCTCTTACCGTAAGATGCACTATAAGTAGTGCCATCACTTTTCCTTGCTTTGCTCATCATGTTACTGACTCTTTTGTAAGTGCTTAGAATTTGTTCACCTTCTGGAGTACTAAGATAACGATCCAATATAACAGTTTGCTTTTCTGCTGTCAGCAGATCATTAATATCGATTTTATATAGTATTGAATCTACAACATCTTGCCTTATATCTCTATTTTTTAAAATAACCTTGAATCTTTCTAAGCAAAATCTAAATACTAGTTCTGAAATTTGTTTTCTATTCGGCTTATCAACTGACGCTGTATTTTTATTAAATAGAAGCCTTGAATATAAAGATACTGACTTGTCTATCATTAGCCTAATTGGAACATGCAAATTATTTTCAAGTATTGTCCTAATTATACCAATTGTCATTCTCCGCAAACCAAATTGATCATACGAACCAGAGATTTTCTCACCTGCTGCAATTAAACCAACTAAGCTATCCACTTTGTCTGCAATTGACACAGCAATTGCAGAAGGAGATTTAGGACACTCCTGCTCTGGCCCGATTGGCTTATAATGCTCAGTTATAGCTTCCACTATTTCTCTATCTTCTTGAAAATAAGAAGCATAATATCCACCCATTACTCCTTGTAATTCTGGAAACTCTCTTACTATCGATGTTGCCAAATCAGCTTTTGCCAAATATGCAGCACGTTCAACTTTTATCAGCGAAGCATGTGGAATAAATATAGCTATATACTTTGACAAAGCCGTAATACGCTTCACCTTTTCCCCCACGCTGCCAAGTGAAGCATGAAATAATATTGAACCTAATCTTTTGACATAATAATCTAGATTTTCCTTTTTATCTTGAGATATTAAAAATTGGGCATCAGCAAGACGTGCTTCTAATATTCTTTCGTGTCCTTTAACAACTTCACCATTGTTGACGTTGACAACAGTGACAAAGTGTGAAATTCTCTTTCCATTACTTAAAGCAAGGTATTTTTGTTGTGTATTAACTATACTAAGTATTACTTCCTTCGGTAATCCAAATGACTTTTCTTGATTCACTTCACCAAACAGTACGATTGGCCACTCTATAAGCCCTGTCAATTCATTTAGTAAATAATCATTTTTCTCAAGTTGTAAATTCTGCTCTTTTGTGAATTTATTAATCTGATCTAGTATAAATTGCTTTCTTTTGTCCATTTGGAGAATTACACTGTTTTTTTCTAGCAATTCAAAATAGTCTTTAGGTGTTTTAACAGTAAGCGCCGTACCACTTGAGAGAAATCGATGGCCATATGTTGTGTTAGATGCTGTAATCCCTGCAAAAGATACAGGTATTATTTCATCATTTAAAATGCATAAAATGTTTTTAATTGGCCTAACCCACCTTTCTTTTCCTTTGCTCCATCTCATGCTCTTCAACCAAGAAAAGTTTTTGAGCATTTCCTCCAGTTGATTTTTAAGAAACTCTTGAATGTTAAACGAGCAGCTTTCTCTTTTAATGAAGTAAAAATCCTCATTATTTACTTTTCGAACGAGCAAATCTTCTTCATTTTTCTGATATTTTCTTAAAAAACCTTCGATAGCACTTTTTGGTGCGTTAATGTTTGGTCCCTTAACTTCGTTATTGGAATCCTTTAGCTCCAAAGCATTTATGTTGTCGACAAATAGGGTAATGCGACGTGCCGTTATAAAAACCTCCATTGATGTAAATTTTACATTATTTTTGTTAAAAACATTGGCAATACAGCTCTTAACTTGAACTGTAGCTGAATTCTGCATTCTCGGTGGTATTTCTTCTGAAAGGCACTCAAATAACAACTGCAACGACATACGCTATTTACTCATGTACAATTCACAACATTTTTTTGTCAGCTCTCTAACTCTACCAATATAAGCTGTACGTTCATTCACACCAAGCACACCTCTTGCATCAAGCAGATTAAGTAGGTGACTAGTTTTAATACATTGGTCATAAGCTGCCATTGGTAGCTCCTTTTCAATAAGAAACTTGCACAATTTTTCCGTATCTTCGAATTGCTGCTGTACCACTTTAGTATCATAATAATCTAATGCTAGATAAGAAAATTCATATTCTCTTTGTTTAAAAATATTTCCGTAAGTTACACCGTTATCGTTCCAAATTATATCGTAAACATTATCTACACCTTGTATGCACATTGCTAAACGTTCCAACCCATATGCCACCTCACCAGGAATCATCTTGCAGTCAATTCCTCCAACTTGCTGTATATAAGTAAGCTGTGTTACTTCCATTCCATTGCATGTAACTTCCCATCCAAGTCCTGATGCTCCAACGCTCGGATTTTCCCAATCATCTTCAACAAACTTAATATCATATTTTTCTGTAGATATGCCAAGAACTTTTAAGCTATCTAAATAGACGTCTTGTAAATTATTACCAGATGGCTTTATTATAACTTGATATTGGTGATGTTGATACAAACGATTAGGATTATCACTATAGCGCCCATCTGCTGGCCTAATTACTGGTTGTAGATATGCAATTTTTGCCGGTTTTGTATCAATTGCAGACATAATTGTTGCAGGATGTAATGTGCCAGCACCAACTTCAGATGTGTATGGGTGAAGTATAACACATCCTTCACTAGCCCAAAAATCTTGTAACTCTTTTATTATACTTTGTAAATTCACACAAATTGCACACTTTTTATACTAAATATATAAATAAATAAGTACTATTCAATACCTATTTTTTTAACAGTATCATGTAAATAATCACCTAAGACTGCTGAACTTTCTCTCACATACTGAATTATGCTTTTATTTAGGACAATTGCATCATGCATAGTTAAATCGCAGAATATAAATGCTGTTAAATACAGTAAAATCACCGCATAAAATGTGTGAAAAATCCCCTCAAATGTAATTGACATTGCATTATTATAGCTGAGCTGTATTGAACTTATTGGCCATGGTTTTATCACTTCTACGACATTAAAAAATACGTAAGGTATCATAAGAAAAAAGAAAAAGTGCATAAAATCATTAAACCAAAATGGGCATTGAAACATCTGCTTACATATATTCCCATAGAGTTTACTTACAGCATAATAAATTGACATTATTGATGGCATTGAAAGTGCTACAGTCAGTACTTGCCCTGACGCTATTTGTATTACTATTTCTTCACCACTGTTTGCTGAAGGGTCTTGAGCATGAAAAATAAATATTCCAATTAATTGCATTACTAACATAACTATTGCCAATTTTGTAAAAACAGCAGCTACAACTATTCCTGAGTCTGGCATTTTATATAGTAAGTATTCGCCTCCATATGTAAGAATTAATATAACATCGACAATAAATAATATTAAAAAAGAAGACCAATAGTTCTGCCAACTTGGTAAATATCCTATTCCTAAAAGAGAGCTTACTGTTTTAGCAGGAAAAACCTTGCCTAGCATCTTCCCCAAAAATTTAAAAAAAATCCCCATGTTCTAAGTAACACTTGGTTTATATTATTTATAATACTGTATTGTAATAGACTTATCAATAGCTTAAAACATGTATTGGAAGATTTTAGGTAATATGCAGCAACAGTAGAAGAACGTGCGCCAAAAATTTAATAATTTTATAGGGCTTATGCACTTAAATTTTTTGCAATATCAAGTGCAGCGTAAGTGAATATTGCACTTGCACCCGCACGTTTGAAGCCAATTAAAGATTCATAAATCACCTTGTCATAATCTAGCCAGCCATTATTTGCAGCAGCTTTTATCATTGCGTACTCACCGCTTACTTGGTAAGCAAAAATCGGAAAATTAAACTTATCACTTGCTGTTTTGATAATATCCAAATATGGCATACCCGGTTTAACCATAATAAAATCTGCACCTTCATTTATATCCATTTCAATTTCGCACATTGCTTCGCGCGCATTTTTATAACCCATTTGATAACCACTTTTGTCTATAGAATGTGATAGCCCACATGAACCAACGACTTGCCTGAATGGAGCATAGAAGCTAGAGCAGTATTTCACTGCATAAGATAATATTAATACGTCTTGAAAGTTGTTATCATCTAATGATTTTCTGATTCTTCCTATTCTACCATCCATCATATCAGAAGGAGCAACTATATCACATCCTGCTTTCGCTAAAGCAAACGCTTGCTTACACAGCACTGATATAGTTTCATCGTTTTCTACATCCATCTGATTATCTTTTAAAATGCCGTCATGGCCATGAATAGTGTATGGATCCAGTGCAACGTCTGCAATAATACCAATTTCAGGTACCTTTAATTTTACAGCACGGATTGCTTTGCAGATTAAGTTGTCAGAATTATATGCTCCCTCAGCGTTTTCAGATTTTAGTTTACTATCAACTACAGGAAAAATTGCAACAGCATTAATTTCTAAATCTTTAGCTTCCTTAACTATAGACACTAATCCATCTATTGAATAACACTTTACGCCTGGTAAGCCAGAAATTGGTTCAGTTGTTTCTTCTCTGTTATGAACAAACAGAGGAAGAACCAGATCATTTACTGATAAACTATTTTCACTTGTTAAATTGCGAACCCATTTGCTCGAGCGCCTGCGCCTTAATCTTGTATTTGGAAAATTAAACATTGGATCCAGGTAAATTCCCAGTAAAGAGCAACACCCCTGAAATGAGTATCACCCAAAGCACCGATATTGGCAGAAACACTTTCCAACCAAGGCGCATTAGCTGATCATATCGATAACGAGGTATTGTTGCTCTAATCCAAATAAATACGAATAAAAGTATAATTATCTTCAAAACGAACCAAATTAAACCTGGAATTTTATAAAGCAAACCAAGTTCTAACGGAGGATACCACCCTCCTAGAAAGAATATCGTCATCATAGCACTTACTAAAATCATATTTGCATATTCTCCAAGAAAAAAGAGGGCAAAAGGCATGGATGAATATTCAACGTTATATCCAGAGACAAGCTCTGCTTCAGCTTCTGGTAAATCAAATGGGTGACGATTAGTTTCTGCAAGCAAAGAAATAAAAAATATTATTCCTATAGGCATTAGTAGCAAATCAACCCAAAATGGCATATTGTGTTTCGCTACCACCATCTCTCCAAGATTTAATGTTCCAGTGGTAATAACGACTGCAGCAACTATTAAGCCTATTGAAACTTCATATGAAATCATCTGAGCAGCCGACCGTATAGCGCCAAGGAATGCATAATTGGAGTTGCTTGACCAGCCTGCAATAATCACGCCGTATACTCCCAGCGACGATATAGCTAGCACGTAAAGCACTCCAACATTAATATTTGCTATAACCTTAGGAATAACTACTTGCTGGCCATTTTCTACAATTACTTCAGCACCAAACGGTATAACTGCCCAGGCAATTAATGCCAAGATAAAGGTAAGCATTGGAGCCATAATGAACAGTATGGTGCTCGCTCTAAATGGTATTATCGGCTCTTTAATCAGTAGCTTAATAGCATCTGCAAATGGCTGCAATAGCCCAAAAGGTCCAACTACACTCGGGCCGTGCCTTAGTTGAATTGCAGCAAGGACCTTACGCTCAAAGTATGTCAAATATGCAACTGAAAGTAGTAGCGGTACTAAAATAAATAAAATATTAACTAGCGTGTTCATAAAAAGCTTTAGTACAATCTGCCATTATTTTTGAAGCGCGACTTATTGAATCCGTCATATAAAAATTACACCCCTTTAAAGTAAAAGGTGTATTACTTAAATTTATTTTACCATTGCTGATTGGTACCCATGTGTTTTTTACCACTTGATCAGCATTTCTAAACTGTGGACCGATAGTATCTAATTTTTTTCTTACGTCAAATAAACTATCATATGGTAAGGAAAGATCCAAATATTGCGAGAGATTTTTAATAATTAACCAATCCTCCTTTGCTTCACCTGGAGGAAATACAGCTAAATTTGTTCTTTGCACTCGACCTTCAGTGTTTACATAAGTTGCATATTTTTCTGTATATGCAGCACCAGGCAAGATAACATCTGCCACATGTGCACCCTTATCACCGTGATGACCTTGATAAATTACAAATGTATTTTCTAATTTTGATGTATCAATTTCATCTGCACCAAGAAGATAAACCACTTCTATTTCACCACTTTCTGCATGTTCCAATATTTGATTAATATCCCTTTCGCCTTTTTTAGGAACAAACCCAGTATCTAGCCCACCAACTCTTGCTGCAGCTTTATGCAGCATATTAAAGCCATTCCAGTCATCTCTGACCATGTTAAATTTTTCTGCAATTTTGCCAGCTAGAACTAGAACTGATTCAGAATCGTCTCTTACTAATGCATCTTGACCGATAATCAGCATAGGGCTCTGAGCAGCACTCAGCAGCTCACAGAACTTATGATTTCCATTTGCTATTTCACTCAAAATATCAGGATTATCGCCCAATTTCTCAACATGATACAAATATTCAATGTTAGGACCAACACTTGCAACAGGAAAGTTGCCCTGTAAATATCTCTTTCTCAATCTTACGTTAATAATCGGTGCTTCTATCCTTGGATTTGTATTTATAAGCAGACATAAATCTGCATTTTCTATACCTTCAATAGTGGTATTGAACACATACGATCCACGATTACTTGGTATAAGCTTTGCACCATCTTGCCTACAGTCTATATTCCCCGAGCCGAGCTTCTGCATCACTTCTTTGAGTAGAAGCATAGACTCACAATCTGCTAAATCACCTGCAATTGCAGCTATTTTATTTGATTTTGTATTCTTTAATTTCTTTGCAGCAACAGTTAATGCTTCATTCCAATCAACTGGGGCTAATTTACCATCTTTTTTTATATAAGGTCGATCAAGACGCTGAACTTTTAGTCCATCATAGGCAAAGCGGGTTTTATCTGATATCCATTCTTCATTTACCTCTTCGCTCAGCCTTGGTAATATCCTCATAACCTCCGGGCCACGATAATCAACTCTAATTGCGCTACCCACAGCATCTAGCACATCTATAGTCTCACAATGTGATAGCTCCCATGGACGCGCTGTAAAGGAGTAAGGCTTTGAAGTTAAAGCCCCTACCGGGCAGAGATCTATGATATTTCCAGATAATTCAGAACTAATATGCCTTTTTATGTAAGTGCTAATCTCTACATTTTCTCCCCTTCCGATTCCTCCAAGTTCATTTGTACCTGCAACATCAGACAAAAATCTAACACACCGAGTGCAATGAATGCATCGATTCATCGCAGTCTCAATCAGTGGTCCGAAGTGTTTTTTTGGCACAGCCCTCTTATGCTCATCAAGTCTGCTGGTTCCTTTCCCATAAGCCATCGTGATATCTTGCAAATCGCATTCACCACCTTGATCGCAAATTGGGCAATCAAGCGGGTGGTTAATTAGCAAAAACTCAAGCACACCTTCACGTGCTTTTTTAACCTTAGGGGTATCAGTGTGAATAACCATCCCTTCTGCAACTGGCATTGCACAAGAGGCTACTGGTTTTGGAGGTCCACCCTCCACTTCAACCAAACACATTCTGCAGTTACCAGCAATTGCTAAACGCTCATGATAACAAAAACGTGGAATTTCAACGCCCACAACTTCACAAGCTTGAATTATAGTGAGCCCATGCTCTACTTCACATTCCTTAGAATTAATAGTAACTTTAACCACAACTATTATACAGCTTCCCACTTTATAGGATTGCCGCTTATCTCATCTTCAACCAGATTGCCGTTGTCATATTGAGCAGACATATAATTCATGCGCGAGTCACGATCTATATATCTAACAGGTTTTACCGGTTTATCTTTATACATTTTTTGCTCGGCCTTCTTACGCTGAGTAGGGTTATTTTTACTAGCTGTCTTTGCTTTCCCACCTGCTGCCATATAAACTCCTAAAAACTTTTCATTTTATTTTAACACTTAAGTATACAGCGTCAATATTTAATAACTTTAAAATTTCAATAGATCTCTTATTATAATCATTTTACAATCATTGTTTAAATAAAAAGTTACCCCTTGATGCCATTCCAGCGCATGACGCACAGCTGTACGAACATTGCAATTTACAGGCAATTTGCGTGGCAGATTCAAGTAGCTGACACTGGTTTCCATCCAAAACAGCAGTAGCCCTTTTGGTGTCATTTCAGTGCTTGACACTGAAATCCAGGATTTTGATTGGATACTGAGTTGGTAAGCATAAAAGTATAGCTAACGCGAGCTCTACGTCATACCGCGATTTATTCGCGGTATCTCAAAGCATAGACCCCGCTAACAAGCAGCGGGATGACGATTGTCGTTTAGCTATAAATATTTAAGAAATTTACCAAATAAAAAAAAGGCAAAAGAAGCCCTGGGGTTATTATCTGCTTTAAAATATTGGCGTTTTTTATGTTTTAAACGCTTGACAAGCGAGATTCAGCTGCTTTTAATTGCAACTAACCTACGCTGCAAATGTTTAAGAAATTTACTAAGCAGAAAAAAAGACAAAGAATCCCCGAGTTAGCTAGTCTTTTACTATCTCTGTCGAGTATTGGCATTTTTTGATGTCTTGTAACGCTTTATAAGCGCGTTCAGCTTATTTAGATAAAAATCTAGATGTAGATGAAGTTTTGTAAAGACATACAGTATCTATATACTGCAAAAAATTGAACATAAGACGCCGATACATTAAGTAATCCTTACCTTTTAATCTCCAGATTGGCGAAAGCAAATACAATAGCTTCACTGTCATGATAAGGGGGGTGGCGGAGTTTGTCAAGGAAGTTTTTTCGTTTCTGCAGGCTACTTTCCGACACCAGTGGTGTTAAGTATTCGTACAGTTATTGGTGTTATCAAGATACTCCCTAATCTTCTTCAAATCCTCCCAGGCTAAACGTTTTTGTGCCGGTTGGCGAAGTAAGTAAGCTGGATGAAATATAGCGGCTGTGGTGATTGAATTGGACAAATATTGGTTAGTGTACGTATGAAATCTACCACGCAAATTCGATATAGTTTTTGTGCTGTCAAGAAGGCTATAACATGCGATTCCCCCGACCAAAATTAAAATTTGTGGTGAAACTAGTGCAACGTGTTTTTCGACAAATGGTCTGCACATATCAAGCTCTAGGTCGGTTGGCTTTCTATTGCCAGGTGGACGCCAAAATACAGTATTGCTTATGTATACCTTAGTGCGATCAAGATTGATTGCATTTAACATTTTATCGAGCAACATTCCACTTGCACCACAAAATGGTATGCCTTGAAGGTCTTCATTTGCTCCTGGAGCTTCACCAACGAGCATAACTTTTGCGTTTGGATTACCATCGGAAAAGACAGTATTAGTTGCAGTTTTTTTTATCTCACAACCTTCAAATGATTCAACTGCACTTCTTAGTTCATCCACACTATTACATTTGCTTGCAAGTTTCCTTGCTTCGATTATCCAGTCACTTGGAAACATGTCTTTTCCATCTTTAGTGTCACCCCAGCGCGTATCTCCATCTTTCTTCTTGGTCCCAGTTTGGATAACAGAGGGTTGTACACTCTCTTTGCTCTCCAATTTTTTTTCCTCTTCACCCTCCATTAGTGTGCAATCAACGCCCACTTCATGGTAAAATTTTAATAATTCTAGGTCTTTATTGCTCATAATGCTTTTTAACCTTTTGTGCTTTTTTCATGGCCATATCATACTTTAATTTAGATAAATGTCTAATATATAATATGCCGTTTAAGTGATCTAATTCATGCTGAATACACCTTGCAAGCCAACCACTAGCTTTTAGCGTCTGTTCTTCGTTATTTAAGTCTCTGTATTTCACAGTTAAATACTTTGGACGCTTAATTTCATAGCTTTGCTCTGGAATTGAAAGGCACCCTTCCTTGAGAGTCACTTGTTCATCAGATAATTCCGTAATTTCTGGATTAATCATGCAAAATTTGCCAATTGATTCATATCCTGCTGGCTCATTTTCAATTGTTTCTAGCTGAACATCCACAACAAAAATTCTCTTTAACACTCCAACTTGCACTGCAGCAAGGCCAAGACCTTCTGCATCATACATAGTTTCGAACATGTCGTTTACTAATTCTTTAATTTTATCGTTTATATCTGTTACTTCACTGGCACGTGTGATTAGTCTTTCATCAGGGGCAATTACAATTGGTAATATGGACATAAAAATCATAATTTTATGTTTTGCTTTTCCTTTTGTCCAGAATTTAGTGTATATTAAAATGTTGCTATATCTATAATAGAAATATAAATTATTAAAGAAAGCTACAATTTAAATGAAATTGCGTAATAAGGTTAACTAATGTACTCTGCAGTAATAGCAAAACCAAAGAGAAATGTTTTTGCTGTTTTAGACATAGGTACAACAAAAATTATCTGTCTAATCGTTAAGATAAATGGCAACTTCAGCTATAAAGTAACAGGAACGGGTTATAAGATTGCAGAAGGTGTAAACGGTGGATCAATAACTAATGTAAAACACGCAAATTACTCCATCTCATCAACTATAGGTTTAGCTGAACAAGTATCAGAAGAAACCATAGATCAGATATATGTGAACATTGCTGGATGTGGCATCTCATCTTTCAATGTACATAATGAAATTATTGCAGCTAACCATGAGATTTCTGAGCGTGATATAAGGCGTGTAGTTTTTCAAACATTTGAGAAATATATTGAAGACAATGTTATCATTCACAATATACCACTAAAATATCACTTAGATGACATGACTGACATAAAAGAAGTTGGTGGATTGTACGGAAAAAGACTATCTGCTGATGTTAATGTTGTCACTGCTTCGCGTCCAGCGCTTACCAATATTGAAAACTGTATTACCAATAATGGTGGATTAAATATGGCAGGTTGTATTGCTTCTGCATATTCTGCAGGTCTTGCCTGTCTGAGTGGAGATGAAAAAGAGCTCGGGACTGCTATTGTTGATATAGGCGGTGGGTGCACTGCAATTGGAATTTTCAAAAGAGGGAAACTTGTGTATGCAAGCAGCGTTCCAATTGGTGGTGTTCATATCACTCGAGATATTGCTTACGGGCTATGCACAAGCATAGAACGTGCAGAGTATATAAAAATACTGTATGGCAGCACTATCGTAACTTCAATAGATGAGAATGAGTACATTACAATGCAAAACAACGAAAATGATGAACCTACTCAAGTATTCAAATCTGAGCTTATTAACATCATAAGACCAAGAGTTGAAGAAATACTTGAAATGGTCAGAGAGCAATTTCAAGAGCAGAAAGATCCAATTAATAAAGTAGTGATCACAGGTGGAACTAGTCAACTCACAAGCATGAAGGAAATTGCAGGCTATATATTCAATAAGCAAGTTCGAATTGGGTGCCCTGAGTCTTGTAGCGGTCTTGATGGCGAATATGATAAAAATCCTGTATTTTCTGCTGCTATAGGCTCTATAAAGCTAATAGTTGACACTTTTTATAAAAATAATTCTGGTATTTTAGGTCAGGATGGTAAAATGAGTAAATTGTATAATTGGGTTAAATCAAAAGTTACAGTCTAGATTTCTGTTTTACCACCTTTCATACAAATGACTTGACACTAGGATCCATAGGACTTATTTTTATAATATGTAAAATTATTATGTTTATGTACTTGCGAGTAAGCGTACCAATTACAATAAGACATGGAAAATATGAACATAACTATACACTCACAAGAAGATTTTGAATTTATGCGCAAGGCTGGCAGGCTTGCTGCTGAAACTCTTGATTTCATTGCACCATACGTAAAGGTAGGGGTGACAACTAATGAGTTAAATGATCTATGTCATGATTTTATAATTAATGCAGGTGCAGTTCCAGCACCACTAAACTATAGGGGGTATCCAAAATCGATTTGCACTTCAAAAAATGCAGTTGTGTGCCATGGTGTTCCCGATAATAAACCACTTAAAGATGGAGATATTTTAAATATTGATGTCACGGTGATTTTAAATGGCTGGCATGGTGATACAAGTCGCATGTTTTGGATTGGCAAGGCATCAATAAAAGCAAAACGCTTGTGTGACGCTACTTATCATGCATTGATGGAAGCAATCAAACAAGTTAAGCCCGGCAATAAGTTAAATGAAATAGGGCTTGCTATAGAGAAATATATTAGAGATTTTGGATATTCTATCGTACGCAGCTACTGCGGACATGGTATAGGAAAAGTCTTTCATGCTCCACCAAATGTAGTGCATTTCTATGATCAAGATGAAAATCTCGTCTTGAAGGAAGGTATGTTCTTTACAATAGAGCCAATGATTAATGCTGGAAAACATGAGACTCTGCTCAGTAAACTCGATGATTGGACAGTGACAACACGCGATCTTTCACTTTCTGCTCAATTTGAACATACGCTCGGAGTAACAAAAGATGGTGCTGAAATATTCACATTATCACCTAAAAATTGGCACTTCCCGCCTTATAATTAGATTTTTTTAAATTCTGCTATACTGCAACTATACTTGGTTTACTTTGGGTAATTTTGAAGAAAGCTCACCCTTAATTTGCGATATAGCAACTAGCCCAATTAATGCACAGAAAATCATGTAAAAACTAGCTGAAGTCTCTTGTCCTGTAACCTTGATAATTGTTGTGCATATAAATGGTGCAAGGCCGCCAAAAAATCCAGCAGCTATATTTCTTGATAAACCAAATCCACTGTACCGAACCTTTGTTGGAAATAATTCGCACATAAGTGCACTGACAGGACCAAGCGATGCAGCTATTGGAATTATAAAAAGAATGTGTGCCAGCAAGTAATTGCCACTACATAACATTGAAAAAACTGGATAACTTACTATTACAAAAGCTATAAATGCAAATTTCATAACTTTTTCTCTTCCTACCTTATCAGAAAGTATAGCAAATAATATTGTCAATCCTCCGAGCGCAATTTGACTCAGTATTTCCACTATATGATTAAAATGAGTATTTACTGTTAATATTTTATTCGTAAGCACATTGAAAAATACCAAATATATATAGAGAGACGCATTTTCAACCAAGTCAATACCTATTGATATTAGAACAGGCTTTTTGTAATTGTTTAATAACTCTTTTAGTGGCAATTTAGACGGATTTTTTTGTCTTTTATACTCTGGGCTTTCATCAAGTATATATCTCATATATATGCTAATTAATCCCATTGCTAAACTGAAAATGAAAGGTAATCTCCACCCCCAAGATTCAAAATCAGATACTTTTTTGCATATGAGTACCGCTATCAGGCTTAATATTGAACCAAGAATTGCACTTAATACCTCAATGCTGCCAAAAAATCCTTTTTTGTTTTTAGGAGCATGTTCTATTAAAAATGGTGCATTTCCTGCTTCTCCTCCAAGAGATATACCCTGCAATAATCTTAAACACACTACCAGCATTGACGCTAGTATTCCAATGCTTTGATAACCTGGAACAAAAGCAATTAATACGGTTGATAAAGTCATTAATATAATCGAGAGCAATAAGGCAACTCTTCTGCCATGTTTATCACCAATGTGACCAAATATAGCAGCACCGACTGGTCTCATTAAGAAACCCACTGCAAACACTCCAAAAGCCTTCAATACGCTGGTTAGTTGATCATCCGATGGAAAAAACACACCACCTATTATGTTTATTAAGTGGCCAAAAAGCATGTGGTCATACCACAATAAAGTGTTACAAATCAAACTTGAAAATATTACTTTTGTTATTTGCTGCATAATTTCCCTATAGCCTGTTTGATCTTATATATAAAAAAAAATGTGAACGTTATGTGAATATTATATTAACAATATTAAACCTTGATTTTAATATTATTGCTCATATATTCCGATAAGATACCATATTTTGGCAAGAAAATCTATGTACATAAATAAAATTGATGTGAAGAGTAGAGTAGAGTAGGATATCTACACCAACTGTACTTAAATTTTTTGATATGACACACACTCCAGTTTTGTTAAAAGAGATGCTATCACTACTATCACCGCAGGATGGTGGCATATACGTGGACGCCACATTTGGAGCTGGAGGGTATAGCAAAGCAATATTGGAGTCAGCTGATTGCAAAGTATATGCAATTGATAGAGATGAAACGGTAACTAAGTTTTATGATGATTTAAGCGTTAGATATCCAGATAGAATAAAACTATTCATTGAGAAGTTTAGTAATATTAAAAGTATACTAAGCAGCGTTGAGCCATCTCCTGTCATCCCAGTACTTGATACTGGAAAAAATAACTGGTCACGCGCTGGAATGACATCAAACGGGGTGGATGGAGTGGTCTTTGACATCGGAGTTTCATCTATGCAGCTTGATAACGGAGATAGAGGGTTCTCATTTTTACATGATGGTCCACTCGATATGAGCATGGATAACTCTTCTTATATAAACGCTTCAACGTTTGTTAACGCTTTACGCGAAGAAGAAATCGCAAATACTATATATAACTACGGAGGCGAACGTCATTCTCGCAAAATTGCAAGAGCAATAATAAATGCACGGAAGAAGAAAACTATCAAAACTACATTTGAGCTTGCGGATATTGTACGTTCCGTGGTATTTCGTGGAAAAAGCAAAATTGATCCTGCAACCAGAACATTTCAGGCAATCAGAATATGGGTAAACGATGAGCTGGGAGAACTTGAAAAGGGTATTAAAGCTGCATCTGAGATTTTAAGTGAGAATGGCAAATTAATTGTCGTCACCTTTCATTCCTTAGAAGATCGTATAGTCAAAACTTTTTTTAAAGATTTATGTGCTACTGATTGCAAGACATTCTCTCTGCTAAATAAAAAAGTGATCGAAGCAAGTATAGAAGAAGTAAGTGCAAATCCGCGTTCACGCTCAGCAAAACTAAGAGCTATACAGAGGTTGTCGTGAGAACTTTCTGCATCATCTCAATAGTTATGTTTTTTCTTAGCATTGTAGGACTATTTAAGGTAAAATTACATGTTCAGTCGTTAAATAGAGAGCTAATAAAAATAAAAAGTGAAATTAATTTAGTACAAAGTGATATAAAAGTTTTACAAGCAGAGTGGAGCTATTTGAATAATCCAAAAAGACTTGCAAGCCTTGTAAAGAAATACCTGAAAAATAACTCTTTAATACTGGCTAGCCAGGTTAAAAATCTTGACTCTTTAAATGGCCGCAGTGTGCTAGCACAACTTAAAATCCATGATCAACAGTGAGATTAAGTCTTATTTTTTACAGATGAGCACATCACAATAAAACTTACTTTGTATCCGTTCAGGATAGCGGCAAGGTAGTATAACCATAGAGTAAAAGTGAGTTTACAACAAATGGTGTCATCCCAGTGCTTGACACTGGGATCCAGCCTTTCCATAATCATCAAAAACATTGTATTTTAACGTAAAACAGCTATTTTTATGCTTACCAACTTAATAAAATTCCTGGATCCCAGTGTCTGGGCACTGGGATGACAAAGGAAAGCAGTGTCAGCTACTTGCATAACACCATTTGTTGTGCAACTTACTTTAGTATGAAATTGCTTGCGTAAGATTTTGGCAGCCTCTTAACATTTTTTGGCATTTCAATTATGTATTTAACGTTGCGTTTTTTTGCGTAGAATACTGCTTTTTCAAGAGAATCAAACTTTAATACAATCTGTTTTTTTGGATCTTTTGAGCCAACCCACCCCATTAAAGGTTCAATGTAGTAAGAGCCAGATTCAATTTTCAGGTGCCAGAAATTTGTATTACCTAAACCAGATTGTGTTGCAGTTCTTGTTGGTCTATAAATCCTAAAAACTACTTTATCGTCAATGCCCATAGTTCTTGTTAAATAAGCTTAAATATATATCTAAATAAATCCTTTCACAAACAATTAGTATGAAAGAATGAAGTTTGAAATAAATATTTTTATGTTATATTATTATTAAATTATATTAAAAGGATTAGCTGAATAGGAGTAACCGATGACGCAACAGGAAATAGTAACAATTAATGCAGAGTTACGTGATATAACAAAAACAAAAGCGATGCATTCTCTAAGGAAGAAAGGAAACATCCCTGGAATCATATATGGAAAGGGCCATGATAATGTAAATTTGACATTGTCTGCAAAGGAATTCACAAAGCAATATAAGTCAGGCTCTCTTTCTGCACATTTGATAGAGCTGAATATTTCGGGCAAAAAGGAATATGCTCTTGTTCGCGATATCCAATTGCATGTAGTAAAGGATACTGTGCAACATGTTGATTTTCAGTTTGTTGATAAAGGCAGTGAAATTAAAATAGACATACCTCTATCATTTGTGAATGAAAGTAAAGCTCCAGGAATCAAATTAGGTGGAGTGCTTAATGTTTTGTGTCGTTCTATTGCTGTTAAATGCTCTCCTGATAAAATACCTCAGGTTATTGAAGTTGATTTATCCGGTAAAATGATTGGCCAGTCTATACATATTAATGATGTAAAATTACCAGAAGGTGTTAAGTTTGTAGCTCATGAAGAAGAAAATTTTACCATTGTTACAATTTCTGCTGCCGATAGTGACGTTGAAGAACCTCAAGCAGAAACAGAGGAATAGTGCACCTGATAGTTGGGCTTGGTAATCCTAGCAGTCAATATGAGCTAACTCATCATAATATCGGCTTCATCACCGTTGATGCAATCTGCAAATATTGGGATTTTCAGTTGTTCTCTAAAAAAGCCGATTATCTGATAACCTCTGGCATGATTAATGATAATAAAATCATGTTAATAAAGCCTTATTCATTTATGAATAATTCAGGCATCCCTGTTGCAAAAATACGAAACTTTTACAAATTATCGCTAGATAATATCGTTGTCATACATGATGACGCTGATTTGGAACTTGGAAGAATAAAAGTAAAGAAAGGTGGTAGTTCTGCTGGACATAATGGACTTAAATCCATAGATAGTTTTATTGGCAACGATTATTGGCGCTTGAGATTTGGAGTGGGTAGACCTGAAGATCAAAGAAGCTTAGCAGATTATGTGTTATCAAAATTTTCAAATTTTGATAATGTTACTCCCTTAGTGGAAAAAATAGCAAAAAATATACACTTAATGCTGCAAGGAGATAATACAGCTTTTATCAATTTGATTGTATAATATTACGAAACACAGGGAGTGTATGGTCCCAGAGTGTGATGGTGTGGATTTAGTATGAACAATTCAGGAGATTTTGTCCACTGTAAAGATATAAACTCAAAAGGTGTAAGACCCTTAAGAGTTTTGAGTCTTTTAGCATAATTGTAGGCCATAACAAAGTCATAAAGATGCTCTTTGAGTTGCTGGTGAGACTGATAGTAATACTTCTTAACAGTGGCATTCTTTAAAGTTTTGTTCATATGCTCAACTTGCCCATTTGTCCAAGGATGGCTAACTTTTGTTAGACGGTGTTCAATGTCATTTTCTTCACAAGCTCTATCAAATATATGTTGAAAAGCGTATTTATGGCGTTTTTGGTTGGTAAATTGTACACTGTTATCTGTCAAAATAGTGTGGATTTTATATGGTAAAATTTTAATCAAATTACGTAGAAACTCAGCAGCTATAGGTTTTGTAGCACTTTTATGCAACTCAACATACGTAAATTTGGATGTTCTATCTATTGCAACAAACAAATATAACTTTCCTTCTTCTGTTCTGACTTCTGCAATATCAATATGGAAATAGCCTATAGGATATTGTTTGAATTTCTTTTTTGGTTTAACTTCGCCATCAACATCTGGTAGTCTGCTAATGCTGTGCCTCTGTAAGCAACGATGTAGACTAGAGCGAGTCAAGTGTGGGATTGAGGTTTGCAAAGCGTAGAGACAATCATCTAATGGCAATAGAGTATGCTTACGAAATGCAACAATTACAGCCTCCTCTTCTAAAGTTAAAACAGTTGATCTTGCATGCTTCGGACCCATATCAGCGTCTTTGGCAAAAGACCGTTTTCTCCATTTAATGATAGTTTTTGGATAAGGTTATAGTACCTGGAGAGTTTTGCTATGCTCTCTTTACTATTTTGTATTGCTCTACGAATTGTCTCTGTTGTTTTGGCGCACCCATGTAATATTTGTCCCATAATTCCTCCTTTGATGGCATTGTTTTCTCATATTTTATCATACCATCACACTCTGGGACCATACATCCCCCCCTCCCCCCCTAATTCCTATATCAAACCTTTCTTTACTAGATTATATAGTCAATATAAAAAGCCATATAAAATTGCTTCCACTGCTGCCATGAGGAAATTGCTTATTCTTGCTAACTCTTTAGTCAGAGATGACAGGGTTTTTACTGAGGAATATAACTCTCTGTCTGTTTCTATCTAAGAGCCAGCATAGCTGTGGATAAGCACGTTTATACAGATAAAAGTACTTATCCACAGCTACATCAATTTTTCTATTGACTTTTAAGACAACTGCTGAACAGATACATTCGTCATCCCGCTACGTGTTAGCGGCCAAGATACCGCGGCGGTATGACGTGGGAAACCTGACTTGCATTAGCTATAAAATAGTGATTTATATAAATCCCATAGCATGCCGAATGAAGCGTTTTTTGAGGAAATTTGAATTTTCAACTGCAATCAAGCCAAGATTTCTTAGTGCTTTAGCGCAGAATATTCTGTTGGAAAACATCCTATTTAATCCATCAGTTGCAAGCGCCATTGTAAAATTATCAAAGTATCTGTTACGTGAAATTTTCTTTAATAAATAACTACTGCCAACATCAGTACCAGCCGCTTTTGCAGCAACTACGTGCTTTATAACACTTTCTACATCTCTAATTCCAAGATTAAGCCCTTGACCTGCAACTGGATGAATTGAATGTGCTGCATCGCCGATAAGCAAAACTCTACCCTTATATAACTTTTTTGCAAAAGCAAAACTTAAAGGATAAAGTTTTCTTTCACCCTCTAATTTTATCTCTCCTAAATAAGAACCAAATCTTTTTTTAAGCTCTATAATAAATTCTTCTTCAGACAGATCCATTAGCATTTTTGAAATTTCAGATTTTTCTGTCCAAACTATCGAAGAAGTATAGCCACCCTTCATCGGTAGAATTGCAAATGGACCGCCAGAGAAAAAACGCTCCACAGCTAAGTTTTGGTGATGCAGTTCATGCTTTACATTAAATACTATGCTACTTTGTTTATAGTCAAATTTCACTGTCGGTATAGAAAATAACTCTGGTAATTTAGAGTTTTTGCCTTCAGCGCAGATAAGTAGCGATGATATTAATTCCTGGTTATTATCAAGAATCACTTCCACATATCCTGAATCACAAGCAATTGTTTTATAGGAATGTGGAGAGTATATATTCAGTTTATTTAGAAAATTATTGTTGATTGCATTCCATATAGTAGCATTGTTGATAACATAACCCATTGGCTCTCCGCTAACCATTTTATGATTGTAATGCACAGTAACCGCATCTAATATGCATATATCAAGTATTGGCTCAGCTTCACTTTCCACAAACTGCCAAATCCCTAACTTTTCCAATATTTTTTTCGAGCCTTGAGAAATAGCAAATGCTCGATTATCATCTACTACACGTGGTAGACTATTTTTTTCAATCACAGCTACAGACACAGAGTCACAACTGAGGCCAATGGCAGTAATAAGACCAAGTAACCCACCACCTGAAATGATTACATCATAATTCATTTTATTTACGCTAATTGTAAAATTATATTTTATCTGTTTTGAAAATAGTTTAAACAAACTTTATATATAAATTAAATTTTTTAGATCCCAGTGTCAGCTACTTGGATGACATCTAAAGACACTCCACCTTGTCATTCCAGCACGTAACGAACAACTGTACGAACATTTTGCGAAGGCAGTATGTTAAATGCTATGGCCGGTTTTGCCTCAAACATAAAGGTGTCATCCCAGTGCTTGACACTGGGATGGCTTTGTTGCATCGCTACTTATGAAAGGCTAACTATAGTTAGGATTATAAGTAACCTATTGAAAATCTTGTTTTTTTGCAATCAATCTGATCAAATTTAAGAATAGTAATTTATTATTTACATTAATAAATTTAATTCTATTGAAAATAGCTAAAGCATTGAAATTCTTGAATTTTAGCCGGATTAGTGAGTGGTAGTGAAATTTCTTTTACTCAAATTTAGGTATTCACTGACCGTTCTTGTTATAAATACCAGAATAATAAGCTACTGATATTCTCCATCTTTTTTATCTTTAATCCATCATAGCTAGCGATGCAACAAAGCCCACTGGGATCCATTCTTCTTTTTTTCTGGATTCCAGCGTCACGCGCTGGAATGACAAAAGCTGCTAATTTTTCATGTAAATAATGGTTATGCAAGCAGTCTATTGTGTAACTAACAAAAGAGGACTTTGATTCGCATGTTTCTCACGCTTATTCTATTGTTTAACTATACTTTGAGCAATGTCTTCATAAATCTCTGCCAAATCCTCACTTAGCATTAAAGGATTTCCGCAATCAGAAGCATGGCATATTTGTGGATCTAGAGGAACTCTGCCTAGAAGTTTGATGCCCAGCTCCTCAGACATTTTTTTTGCACCGTCTTTTCCAAATATGTATATTTTTGAGCCGCTTTGAATGAAATAACTCATATTTTCTACAATGCCAATAACCGGTACGCTGAGCTTTGTAAACATATCATAAATTTTGCGAGCATCGATTAAAGAGAGCTCCTGTGGAGTTGAAACTATTATCGCTCCAGTTAAGTTAAAATTTTCCATAAGACTTAAATGCACATCGCCAGTTCCAGGTGGTGTATCAATTATCAAATACTCTATATCGGACCATTTTGTTCCCATTAGCAGACTATAAAGTGCTTTTGTAATCATAGGTCCGCGCCATATTGCTGCACGATCTTTATCGATAAAATAGCCAATTGAAATAGTATGCAGTCCATACTTTTCTATAGGCATTGCTTTACTATCCTGTATTTCTGGCTTTAATTTTTCAGCGCCAAGCATTTTAGGAATTGAAGGACCATATATATCTGCATCAACCAGCGCAACTTTATGTTTCAACTTTGCTAATGAGAGAGCAAGATTTAGCGCAACTGTGGACTTGCCCACACCGCCTTTACCAGAGGCTACAACGATTATATTTTTCACTCCTTCGATATGTAATTTAGCTTTTTGTTGCCCAGTTTGTTTTTGACCAGTAGCAACCACGGTCACTTTTGTCACCCCCGGTATAGCTTTAACAGCTTGCTCACAATTTTTTCTTAATTCTTCATTTGCTTGCGTGTTACCGGCAACTTCAAGCACAAAACCAACATCTTGACCTTTAATAATAATTGAGGATATTATGCCAAGAGCGGTCACATCTTTACCGCTTTTTTGCTCTATGACTTTTTTTAAGTTCTCTCTTACAATTTTTTCGTTGATCATTAGCCTTTTAGGTGATTTCTTCCTGAAGTCGTTTAATCTCAGCTTGAGGAAGGCCGTTTGTCTGAGAGATAATATCAATAGAGATGTCAGCCTTAAGTAGGTTTTTTGCTACTTCAATCTTTCCCTCATCAAGTTTTTTAGCGAGGATGCCTTCTTCTTTCCGCAGATCCATTATTCTTTCTTCATATGCTACTAAATCTTTTTCATTCCAGCTAAACCTGTCTAATTCATCGTAGGCTAACTTTATTATTGGTGCTTTTTCTGCTATTTTCCTTAAGTCTTCTTCCGTAGTTTCATCTGCATATTGTTGTCTAAGTGAAGAAGGTCGCCCCTCCTCACTCGACTTCAAAACCGTACGTGAGACTTTGCGCCTCATACGGCTTCTCTCCAATTTGGTGCTTTTCATGCACACCTCCTGTGTAATTCATCGTGACAATGTCCATGTAACAAAGATAAGTTTTTGATCATGTTGTTTCGTCTATTCCGGTCTTTGTGATGTATTTCTATTGTATCATCACTTTTAAACCATAGTCTACAATTATCACATTTACTTTGTTGTAACTTCAATAGTTTTATTACTCTTAATGGCTTATCTGGTATTTTTCTCAGACGGTTACCCCAATATACCCAATCACCATCATATGGAGATCTGGTTTTTTGCACTTTGATATGTCGTTTAATATCATGATCGCTGTGTATAATAAGATGTATCTTGTTACTTGTCATAAAACGCCAGTTATCGTTATTATACTTTTTAAAGTATTTTCTTTTTATCCAGCATTTCCCTTTGTTTGGGTGCCTAAAGACTGACCTTACCCAGAAAAAGTGGAGAGAAAGAAAAGAGTTTTTTTGGGTAAAATAAAATTTTGGAGGATTAGAAATGGTAAGAGAATATACGGCAGAATTCAAATTGGAAGCTGTTAAGCTGGCAAATGAACAAAGAAAGGTAGGTCAACCAGTTGCAAAAGTAGCAAGAGATCTAGGAATAAGGGATAGTGTATTAGGAAAATGGATGAAGAAATATAACGAAAAAAAGTCAGCGGCAAATGCATTTCCAGGTAGAGGTAACATGGCTCCTTACGACAAAGAGAGATTTGATTTACAGAAAGAGTTAGCAAAAGTAACAAGAGAAAGAGACATTTTAAAAAAAGCCCTGGCCAGTCAAAAAGAGTAAAATATTTTTTTATATAGTAACTGCTATAAAGTACAGGAATTATGTAGGATTTTCTGCTAGTGGCTACTATAAGTGGACCACAAGAAAAATAAGCAGTAGAGAATCAGCAAATAAAGAGTTATTAGCAGATATTCAAAAAATATATCAAGCTTCTAAATGTAGATATGGAGCTCCTAAAATTCATGCTGAATTGAAGGCTTTGGGTAAAAGTTGCAATTTGAAAACGGTGCAAAGTATTATGCAGAAAAATGACATCAGGGCTATACTGAGAAGAAAGTTTAAAATTAAAAAACAACAAACAGATAATAGAGCTGTAGCTCCCAATATACTAGATCAAAACTTTATTGTTGATCAACCAAATAAAGTATGGGATTACTTACATCAAAACCAAGGAGGGATGGCTATATTTGGCAGCAATAATTCTCACGTATGGTAGTTAATGAGTAGTGCAATAAATAAACAATTGGTTATGAACTCTTTATTAATGGCCATTAATAGGTGTAAACCTGTTAAAAATCTACTGCTGCACAGTGACCAAGGTTCACAATATACTGCGCAAGGGTATCAATATCTCTTAGCTGTAAAGAATATAGATGAGTAATAAAGGCTGTTGTTACGACAATTCTGTTGCAGAAAGCTTCTTTAGCTCATTGAAAAGAGAAATACTTATTGATACTTCACAACACTCTGCTCAACAAACTAGAACTGCAATATTTGAATACATAGAAATTTTTTATAACAAACAACGTCACTATTAACTATTGCATTCCAGAACAATTTGATGCATCATTCTTTTTGTAAAAAACATTCCACACTTTCTCTCCACTTTTTCTGGGTAAGGTCAGTTGGATTTTCACCAATTGTATTCTAAACGCTTACTTGGCGCACCCATAACAAAAATGCCTGAAAAACGTTAATAATTATATACTATTATTAATAATTATTCAACCATATTTTAAGCTTACAATTTTGAGCTTAACTGACGCTTATGGATAGGGGCAACTCTATCACCCTGTGTTATGTTTATTTTCTAACGGACGCTGATTTTTGTATCGTAATTTCTTGCTATAAATTGGTTATATAAGAGCTGGCTTCTAAAATTTTATAACCCTAATTTGAATTAACAGACAGTAGAATCGAAAGATTATTACAAGGAGAAATCTACACAGATCGACCCTTTTGTGAATCTGCGTTTCTGCTTTCTTCAACTTGTTTTGCAAAAGATGTTTCCGGTTTCTGAAGTGGCTTAGCAATTTCACGCACAACGGCAATAACTGCTGTTAAAAACGTTTTTAACAATGCACCTAAAGCTCCACCAACTGCTCTGCCATATATATGAGCTTGCTTTTCGTTACCGTCAGCAGTTTCCCCTGCCCTCCTTCTTGGATCCATCCTATGAGCAATCACCGAAAACAACACTCCCCTGATTGAAGACTTCACTTTTTCCTTTGCTTCGTGGACATCCCCATCTTTTGCTATTTCATGTCCATGACTTAAGTGTTTAGCGTTCATTAGCTCCTTTTGTTGCTGGGCAAACATGCTACTTAATACTTCTTCTATCACTTGCTTTCTTCTCTTCTCTCTAACTCTTTTCATAGATTCTGATTTATCGCGAGTGTGTTTGGTAGTTTCAAATTCTGCATCAATATCTTCGGACGCAGCCTGACTATATAAAGTCTCTATGAGCCTGTCTATGCTTCGCTTTATTTGCATAGTCCTTTCGTAACTATCCGAATTATCAATTCCTTCGTCGATCTGATTTAGAATATCCTCAAAAACTTTCAAATAGTCTTGAATATACTGTATTATGTATTGCTTATCCTCCTCTTTGTGTTGTTCTTCTTGATTTTGCTGATTTTCATTTTCTAAACTTTTCTCTCTTTTATCATCGTTATTTTCTTCAATATCATCACCGTCTTCCTCGAAAAGGTCTTTGTCGTTCATGATTTTTTTTAATTTAGTTAAAATTCTCACCAGTTACTATTGTATATGAAAAAATTAAATTAACATTAATGAAAAGCGTTTACAACTTCAGCACTAGTTAAAACTACAGTAAAGCTGTCAAAAGTAACAGGATCATAATACCTCTCATACAATTCAACTGAACATCTAAGCCTAAGCCTTATCTTTTCCTTAGCATTAAAACTAATTTCATAATCATTATTAGAGTTTAGCACAGCAGAATTACGTAATAATTCATCAGCTAATACAGAGTCTAAAATTCCATTAATTTTTATCGTAATGTGTCTGCTTCCAGCACAATCGAGCACTTTCCTCCAGCCAAAAGAAGAAATATCTTTCACCTCTTCTCTGTTATTACGCAAAGTAAACCTTAGGTTTCTTATATTATTTAACACAATAAAATTATTGTCATGATCTTTAATTTTTAGCTGTAATTTGCTCATTATCACCTCCTTTTATTAAAATATCAAAATTAATTGTTGAATGTAAAATTTCATCGTGCTGATCCATAGCACAATTACTTTCTAAACTGGCCTCATTATTAAAACCTTCAATGCTCTTAAGTATCAAGTTAATATGCCTTATAATGGCAAACATACTGTCTATATGATAAGTATATATGTCGCATGAAAATCTTGCCTTTGTAGCAAAATTGGACAGCATATGCAGGTTATTATAATTCACTGCGCGCAATCTCAAGTAAGGAATGGTGACCTGTTTAGGTAAGTAGTCATAAATGTTAGTAACATATTTCCTTAAATCAGAATTTGCTTTTAGTGCTGCATAAACGCTATTGTACAACTCGTTTATAGCTTGAATTTTTTCCATGATTAACCCTCGAAAGATATATAGAAACTCGTCATCCCGCTGCTTGTTAGCGGGATCTATCCGTAACGGTATGACGTAGTAGCCCAGTTTGAATGACCAGAAAGAGCTACAAAACAACCTTTGGTTCGCGAAATGGAGAATATACCTTCTTCACTTCAGATAAATGGCTACTTACCTCCGATTCACGATTTTTGTAAAGAGCAGAAACATGCCGCATAATATCTAGTTTTATCTGCTCAGGAACATTGTCATAACCAGCTTCGTATACAACATCAACTCTTATTGCATTCAAACAATTGAAAAACTCAACGTAGCCCCCTACATCACTAAAATAATACTTAAGTGTACTCTTCTCTTGATTTTTAGACATCATTGCAGTAGCCAATACTATCTTACTCACAGGGCCATAGCTTAAATAGATCCTACGAGGTACATAATCTTCATATGAAACTTGCCATGTTTGTTTCACTAGTGACTTTTCCATATGCCATTCAGCGTAATCAGTTGCCATAAAAATTAGATCTGAAATCAACTTATCATCCTGGTCGTTCTCAATGCGTAAAAAAGATTTAACCTCTTCTAAAGTAACTGGAAAAGATTCAGGCTTAGATTTACGTTGCACAGATATTCTTGGTGAAGTAGATCTTATTGACATAATAACCCTCCTTTTTGATATAGCTAAAATAAGTAAGGTTTACCTCGTGACAGCGTGGGGCAAATCTTACTTACCTTAGCTATGCAGCTTGCATGCAACATTAAGTTAAATTGGCGCAGCAACAACTCTGAGTGCTTTATCGTATGAATATATTAAGAAGAGAACGTATTAAAGCTGTTTCTCCTTTTTTGTTGATAAAATTTGAACTTATAGCATATTCAACTAGGCTGGATTTTAGTAGATTGACATTTTGAGAATGAATATTATTGAAGGTGGAGTTTAACTCTTTAGCAAGCAGACTGCGAAATTTTTGCACACTGTCATATGCGATGTTCTCAAGTTCATGTGCAAATTTATCTTGAGCTATAGTTGTTATATCTTCAATTTCCTTATCAAACTCCTCCAGCTTTTTTCCCTTACTCTTAGAGCTTTTCGTAAAAGTTTTCATATTAATTAAACTCAACTACTTTTATGATTATAACTGTAATAAAAAAACTACCAAAGTAAAAAATTCGCACTACTGTGTAACTCATAACTGTACGAACATTGCAATTTGGGCCTACCAGGAGGGCAATGACTCTTATCCAAGTACCCTCTCTTCTTGTCATCCCAGTGCTTGACACTGGGATCCAGGAATTTTATTAAGTTGGTAAGCATAAAAGTAGCCGTTTTATGTTAAAACACAACGTTCTTGATGAGATTACGGCAAGGCTGGATTCCAGTGTCAAGCACTGGAATGACATCATCCTTTTTGGGATTCCAGTGCAGCTACTTGCATCTGCCACCTGCAAACTGCAATGTTCGTACAGATATAGGTGCTAAGTTTTACAAACACCGTTGTGCTGAACCTTGAATATCCACTTCTTTCAATTCAGTGGTAGGTTTTGGTTCAGCGATGGGTTTTGATATTGCGTATGTAACGCAACTAGCTAGCAATGCAGCAGATGTTACAAAAACTACAATTATTGGTAGAACAGACAAGTCGAAAGCAATACTGAGAGTAGCACCTACTGTTAACATAGTTACAAGATTCACAGAAGCAACTTTTAAGAAACTCATTTGTCTTTTTCCTGCTTTTTCTAGCGACACTTCATTTGTTTTAGTTTTAGTTTTAGTTTTGCCAAGTTCACCCTCAAGTGGTGTGTTTTCATTCTCCAGACTTTTTATTTTTTGTGTTAGTGATTCATTCTCTTTATTGAATTGTTTCAACTTAGTCTCATGTCCAACTATGCAACTTTTTGATTCTGCTAGTTCCTTTTGCGCTTTTTCTAACAACACTTTTGTTTTATAATGCTTATTTTCGTTTTCTTCTAATTCGCTATTAAGTGTTGTATTTTTACTTTCTAGATCTTGTATTTTTTGTTTTAGCAATTCATTCTTTTTCTGCTCATCCTTTAGCTGAGTACGTAATTCTTTTAACTTAGCTTTACGTTTTTCAACCTTTTCTGCTTTTTCTGGAGTTTCCGTTGCGTTGTGTGTTTTGGAATGAGAAAAGGTACTAGGTACAACCTCAGATGGCTGATCACACATACTGTTTAGTCTATCTATTAGGTCTTCATCCTTTATCAATGAGCGATCTGCTCCATATTTTATCAAAAGTTTTGCTAATTCTTTATTGCCATTTGTAACAGCAAAGTATAAAGGGATATGTTCATCTTGATCTTGTGCATTAACATTTGCTCCATTATCTATTAGATACTTTGCAATCTCTACATAACCATGCACAGCAGCATAATGTAAAGGGGTATGTTTATCTCTATTTCGTGCATCAACATCTGCTCCATGTTTTATCAAAAGTTTTGCTAATTCTTTATTGTTATCTGCAACAGCCCAATGTAAAGGGGTCACGCCATCTTTATCTTGTGAATCAATGTCTTCTCCATTTTCTAATATAGATTGGCCTAAAGCTTCAGATCCATCTCCATCAAAACATATTCCACTGTCGTCACTACTACTTTTATTTAAAAAGGTCTGTTCACCATTATGTATAGTATACTGCTCTAGATGTTGATCGTGCAAGTAATCTTGTTCTATGCGCTTCTGATTATTGGCAAGTCGTTGCTCTGCCTCTCGCAACTTTTGCAACATAGCATCTCTTTCTCTTATAGCCTGTTCTCTTTCTAATGTATCATCTACTTTGTCTGTATTGTTTTCATTAACGATTGAGTTTGAAGAAGTCTGTTCATCCTCATCTTGTACATAGATTTTTCTGTTGTTTGGTGTAGTTCCGTTGTTCTCTTCCTGATCTCTTGCATTACATGCTTGCACTGCAGCAGTTGCGTTATTTCCGTTCACAGCTAAATTTCCTGGAGTTTTATTATTAGGCTGCGGTAAAGTGCCTTGTCTATTTTGTCTTCTCGTAGCTCCTGCCTCAGCATAACGTTGTTCTCCTTCCTCTAACATTTCTATTATAGCCTTTTTACCTTTTACATCACCGACAATATCCCTTGGAGTTCGGCCTTGACTATCTTTTAGTAAAGGATTTGCGTCATTATTCAATAAAAGCTGAACTATCTCTTGATGACCATGCAAAGCAGCAATGTGCAAAGCAGTTAATTGAGACTTAACTCCATCAAGTTCATGTGTTGGTTTATTAACTTTTACTCCCTTTGCTAGTAGGAGTTTTACTATTGGTACACTGTTACATTCCACAGCAAGATGTAACAATGTATAATTTACAATTTTGTATGAATCTGATACACGGAACATCTTATTTATCTCATTTATCTTCAATTTGTTAAATGTACTGAATGTCTTACTTGTATTACCTATCTTCAATTTGTTATAAGTGTCATATACTCCTGAGTTTACACCTTTTAGCTTATTCCCTATTCTTTCAAGTAAATTATTCTCATTTAAACCTTCACTCTTGCTTACCTCATTTATTATTTCAAAAAACTTTTCCTTTTTTATTGCCATAACCTTTCCTCTCAATTTATTTATTATTGCTGAACAGTCTCACAAAAAAGTTAAGTTTGTCGAAATTCCATGTTTGATCTAAAAATTAGTCATAAACATTTTCTATGCAAGTAGCTGACACTGGTTCATTCTATAATGGTGTCACAGCAGTCCTACATCATGCCACCGCGAACCGTCATACCACGATTCATTCGCGTTATCTCATCCGCTAACTGTTCTCCCTCATCATACCGTCACGGTATCTCCAGATCCCGCTAACAAGTAGCGGGATGACGATTGTCAGGGTGTCATCCCAGCACCCCTATGATGTCATCCGAGTAGCCGACACTGGTTCCTTTATGATGGCAGTGCCCCTATGGTGTCATTCCAGTGCTTGACACTGGAATTCAGCCTTTCCATAATCATCAAAACATTGTATTTTAACGTAAAACAGCTATTTTTATGCTCACCAACTTAATAAAATTCCTGGATCCCAGTGGGCTTTGTTGCATCGCTCTTCGGATAGTAGGTAACGTACAATAAATTCATGAAGCTATCTCAAACTTAGCCATGCCTATTTCAGTAAATTTGTTAAGCAAATAACACTTGAGTAGCAGTTCCTTCTCACGATTAATCTCAGATTTGCTCTTAAAACTAAACCCAAATATTCGCTTCAACCTTGAGAAAAATCCTTCAATATACGATCTTTTTCCGTAATTTACTTCTTCTTTCCATCTTTTTATACCATTCTCACCATGTAATTTCATTAACTGAATAGCGGCATTTTTATCAAGCATATAATCCAATTTTGGATGCTCTGCTGCGTTGTTTTTCGGAGGAATTTTCGTTTTTATACCATATTGATTACACAGCTTATAGAGCTTTTCTCTGTCATATGCCCTATCTGCATATAGTACTTTTATGACATACTGAAAATCGACTTCTTTTAGCAAATCACAAGCTCCATAGTGATCAGAGTAGACACCATTACTGTATTTTACAGCTATGGCTTTTTTGCTGTTTGTATTCAACATTACATGCAATTTTCTTGTCTGTTCATAGCTGCGATACTTTCTATCTTCGCTATTTTCTTTGCTATGACCAGGAGTGTTGTTGTATATACTAATTCCTGTACTGTCTATAGTAATTTCGATATCTTCCATATTATTTTTATCAATTCTGCAATCATTGATCTTAATATTGAGTTTCTTAAACCTTCTTGATGATTGTGAATAGCTGATAACTTGCAAATTTTTCCCAATTTGCTCAAGGTATCCTGCTATAAACCCAACTGTTTGCCTCAGGCCTATTCTAAATAAACAAGTTATTATGTGCACCAAAATTACAACTTTATCGCTATAAATATTGTTGCCACCTGGTATTTTTGGACCATTCTCGTACCACTTTTCTATGGCTTCGTTGATATAATGAAAAATATTTCCTCTTTTTTCTAGAAATTTGTTATATTCGCTATGGTTACTGACCCTCATTTTTTGTGGCATATTTTTTCTTTCAAGGTTAAATGGCTATTTTATAATGAATTTTGTCAGTAACCACCAGATTTTTTCAGTTGCTATGCAACAAAGCCCACTGGGATCCAGATATACAAATACTTACAAATCATGTAATGGACAAAAGATTCTAGGAGCATATGTCAAAAACAATGTTCGTGATGAAATAGGCTGGATCCCAGTGTCAGCTACTTGGATGACAGAGGGGGGTGGGATGACAGAAGATGATGGAGTGACAGGGAGTAATACAAAAAGTTTCGTCATCCCCATTGAATCGGCTTTAAAATCGATGTTCAAAGTTGAAATTTCCCTAGAAGATGCGGGGAAAATCAGAAAAGGTCAGGAAGTTGTATTAAATAACTTGCATAATTTAAAGAATCATGATATTTGTTGTACGGTGGTGGGTAGTGTACCTATTGCAATCTGCAGTTTTATTTATGGTTATGTGAAACCTATTCGTGTTTTTAATATTTAAAATGAGGTTTAGATGTCGATAACATCCGAAAAGAAAAAGAGTTTGATGAATATATATGCAATTAAAGAAGATGATACAGGCTCATCTTTTGTACAATGTGCAATTTTGACCGAGAGGATCAGTAACTTAACTGAGCATTTTAAAGTGCACAAGCATGACTATCACTCTAAGCGTGGTTTACTTATATTGATAGGTAGAAGACGCAAGCACTTAAATTATATAAAGCGTAAATTTGGTAATGAAGCCTATCAGGAATTAATAGAGAAGTTAGGCATTAGAAAATAATCGAGGAATTTAATATGTTTAAAATTATAAAAAAATCTATAGAGTGGGGTGGTCGTGCCTTATCTTTAGAAACAGGAAAAATAGCACGCCAAGCTCATGGTTCAGTAGTTGTAAATTACGGTGATACTTCTGTTTTAGTAACTGTTGTACGTAAAAAGAAGGAAGAAAGCGTTGATTTCCTACCTTTAAATGTGCAGTTTATCGCAAAAAGCTATGCCATGGGTAAGATCCCTGGCGGGTTTTTTAAAAGAGAAGGCAAGCCATCTGATAGAGAAACTTTAATCTCAAGAGTAATAGATAGAAGTATAAGACCACTATTCCCAGAAGGATTTCATGATGAAATTAGTGTGGTGTGCAATCTATTAACTTATGATACAGTCAATCCTCCTGAAGTGCCAGCATTGATTGGTGCTGTTGCAGCTCTTGCAATTTCTGGTGTTCCCTTTCACTTTACTATAGCTGGAGTGATGGTTGGTTGTGATGAAAATAATAACTATATACTCAACCCTTCTGTTCAAGAGATGAAAGCAAGCAGCTTGGATCTGTTTTTGTCTGGTGATGAAAATTCAATTTTAATGGTTGAATCAGAAGTGAAAGAGCTCTCTGAAGAAAACGTTTTTAATGCAATAAAATTTGGCCATGAACACCTTAAGTCTGTCATTAAGCTCATAAAAGAGTTTGCTGATACAATTGGCAATAAACCTGAGAGCTTTGCCCCTATTGATGCATCAGATATAACACAAGAGCTCGAAAAATACGGTAAAGATTTTGAAAAAGCATATTCGCAAACAGTAAAACAAGAGCGAGTTCAAGCTCTAGAAGCGATCAGAGAGAATATATTGAATACTCTTAAAGAAACTGGAAAAGACGAAAAGTTAATTACGTATGCAGTAAAAAACTTTGAAAGATCTTTAGTACGTGAAATAATTAGGAAGAAAAGTGTAAGGATAGACGGTCGTAAGCATGATGAGATACGTCAGATAGAAGTTGAAGTTGATATTCTGTCCAAAACTCACGGTTCTGCACTATTTACAAGAGGCAATACTCAGGCACTGGTTGTTACTGCTCTTGGCACCACTCAAGATGAGCAAATTGTGGATGATATTGAAGGGGATAGACGTGAGCATTTCATGTTGCATTATAACTTTCCCTCATTTGCTGTTGGAGAAACTTCTGCTGCGCGTGCACCAGGAAGAAGAGAAATCGGTCATGGCAAACTTGCTTGGAAAGCAATTCATCCTGTTTTACCCGATAAGTCTGAATTTCCTTATACAATAAGAGTAGTGTCCGAAATTTTGGAGTCTGATGGTTCTTCTTCTATGGCAACAGTTTGTGGGACTTCTCTTGCTTTAATGGATACGGGTGTGCCAATAAAGGCCCCTGTTGCTGGAATTGCTATGGGTCTCATCAAAGATAAAGGCGAGTATGTAATACTTTCCGATATACTTGGTGATGAAGATTATCTTGGTGATATGGACTTTAAAGTAGCAGGAACTAGTGAAGGGGTTACGGCGCTACAAATGGACATGAAAATTTCTGGTATAAGCTTTGAAATTGTTGAAAAATCTTTAGAACAAGCAAAAGCTGGAAGATTACATATTTTAGAAAAAATGAATGCAGTGATTTCAGAACACAGTGATGATGTCAAAGACCATGCACCAAGGATGTTATCATTTTACATAGATAAAGACAAAATTTCTGCTGCTATAGGTTCTAAGGGGAAAAATATACGCAGTGTGTGTGAAAGAAGTAATGCAAAAATTGAAATAGGAGATGATGGTAAAGTTTCTGTTTTTGCTACGAGTGGCACTGAAGCTGAAATTGCAAAGAGTATGATGATTGATTCAATAACAGAACTAGAACAAGGTTCTATAGTTGATGTCAAGGTTGTAAGAATAGAGAAGTCTATTGTAGAGCTTGAATTTCTTAATGGCAGAAAAGGAAAAATGCACATAAGTGAAGTAGCTAATGAACATATAGATTCTATAGAGAGCGTACTTAAACAAGATGATACTTTCAAAGCACTAGTAATTGACTTCGAAAAAGGTGGGTGTCCAAAGTTGTCAAGACGTCGGGTTGATCAAGAGACGGGAGAGTTTTTTGAAGGTGAGCTTTACAACGAGGAAAGGAAAGATGGTCCAAATGACAGGGATAATTATTACAATAATTCATTTAGTAGAAAACCTGGAGGAAGTCACCATAAGAGGCCTCCTCGTCCTCGTTCTGGTTTCAGCAACAGAAATAGGCCGAAATTTGGTAATAATGATTCATCATCAGGTTTTTATTAAGAGTAAACTTCTTGCGTTACCTCTCGTCATTCCAGTGCTTAACACTGGAATGACACCCTTTCTGGTGAAGGTTGTTCTCAAATCACAATGTTAGTACAATTGTGGTGTTAGCTATAGCTAACCCAAGGTATCCGTTCAGCGGAGTGGTAGAATAAGGTAGACAAAGTGATCTAAAAAGATAATCATAGAGCAAAAGTGAGGTAATGTGGTAAACCTTTTAGAACTTTGCAAAAATTTACAGCAAAAAATAGAAAAACTGAAAGCAGAGATAGAAAACTTAAAAGCAGAAAATAAAGCTTTAAAGATAGAGAACGCTGAATTAAAGGAAAGGCTTGGTTTAAACTCGAAAAATTCATCTCTACCGAGCTCTAAAGAATTGTACAAAACAAAAAAGGACAAGCCAAAAAGCGAAAGGAATGTTGGCGATCAGGTTGGGCATAAAGGAAATTTTCATGCTACAATGGAAGCGGATAAAGTAGTAAAAATAGAGTTGCCTAATATTTGCGAATGCGGAGGAGAGCTTGTAATATGCGAAAAACCTTATGTTCACCAAAAAGTTGATCTTCCGGAAATTAGGCCTTATGTAGTATAGCATTTCTCATAATAGTCCAAACAGGTCATAGGAAGGCAGAATCAACAGCACGACGAAAGGATTCGAATAGAGGAATGTTTTTCCTGGCTCTGTTTTTTATAGCAAACCAATGATGCTCAATTTTGTTGAAATCTGGAGAATAAGGCGGCAGATACAAAATTTCTGCACCAACCCCTTTAGCAAGCTCGATAATCTTATCAGACTTATGAAAAGTAGCATTGTCAAGAATGACAGTCTGTCCAGGTTCCAAGATCGGTGTCAAAAATTGCTCAAACCATCCATTAAAAACATCCATATTACAGTGGCCTTCAAAGGTTAACGGAACAACTATCTTTCTTCCACTTAAGGCTGCAACCATACTGATTCGTTGAGTTTTCTTTCCAGATTTTAAGGCATAAAACCGCTGTCCTTTCTGGCAATATCCGTAGGGGTAGTCTTCGGTGTTATCAATGCCAGACTCATCTATATACACTAAGTTTTTAGGTTCTTTTGTCGCTATAATTTTCAAAAATTCAGCACGTTTTTCTTCGTTTCTTTCCTTGTATCCATATGTCTTTTTTTGCGCGTAAATCCAATTTTTTTAAGGGCTCGATAGATCGTTTGGATACTAACGTTGTTCCAAAGTTTAGCCATTTCCGATAGAGTCTTTCCTCCGTGTTCTCTGGCAAATTTGGCAAAGGTATCCCAGTCGGTAATTTTGTGATTGTAACCCCCATTTCCAAGTTTTTTTGATTGAAAGTCTCCTGTTTCTTTTCTTCTTTGCTGCCACTCCCATAAAGTAGTTCGTCCAATCTTAAATCTTGCTGCCACTGTTTCTCTGCTTTCTCCTTCGTCTAGCGCTTCCATTGCTTTTTTTCTTAAATCATAACTATATGCTGCTGGCATTCAACCTCCTCATCATCATCTATCCTTATCCTATCACATCCGGACTTTTATGGAAAGAGCTATAAGAGGTTGTCCACAAACCAGTAAATCAAGCATATTCCCTACTTAACATAACTTTACTCATAGCCAGATATATGAAACTTTCAGTAGATGTTGTAAGTAAATCGTACTCCTTTGATAGCCTTCTATTTCTATTGATCCAAGCAAAAGTCCTCTCTACCGCCCACCTTCTCGGCTGTACTGAAAATCCAGGATCCCGTTGTGGCAATAGTTCTAGTGGTGTATCTTTATGCACCCAAAACCTACATGGAGGCCTTTTGACAATTTCAATATCTATCCCATATTCTCTCTTTACGTAATCCTTAAATCTTTTCCTTGGTATCCCATATCAGCCCACATTTTCTTAATATTGCTGTATTTTTGCTTCATATTGTCCAATGCCATCTTCACCCCATCTCTGTCATTTTCGCTTGCAGCTCCTACATAGCAACCAAGCACAAATCCTTGAGTATCTGTGATTATATGTCTTTTTCTCCCCTTTACCTTTTTCGCACCATCATAACCTTTGACCTCCCTTTTTCCGTGGTTTTTACCGATTGACTGTCCACTATGCATGCGCTCGGCTTCCCATTTTTGACCTACTATATTTAGTGATATCATAGTTCATTTTCTCAAAAATTCCCTGCTTTTTCCATCTTCTAAACTGTTCATGCACAGCCTTCCACGGCGGAAAATCGTGTGGTAAATAGCGCCATTGACATCCTGTGCGCAGTATATAAAGAATTGCATTTACTATCTCACACTTACTGTATTTTGGTGGCCTTCCTCCTTTCTTGTACGATACTCTGAAGTGTTTTTCTATTCTTGCCCATTCCCTTTTACTTAAATCTGTTGGATATTTTTTCCTCATCTCTTACCTCAATATTCTTTCTTTATATACTACGTATTCCTTGGTTTGTGGACAACCTCTAATATGGAAGATATCGAAATTGCTATAGACAGTACAGGAATTAGTATATACAACAACACTCCTGGTCACAGCAAGGAAAATAGCACTGACAGAAAATATCGTGGCTATGAGCAAACGAGAAAATTGCACGTAATGTTGAATATAAACAACAAAAAAGCCATAGCTGTAAAATACAGTAATGGTGTCTACTCTGATCACTATGGAGCTTGTGATTTGCTAAAAGAAGTTGATTTTCAGCATGCCATAAAAGCACTATATGCAGATAGAGCATGTGATAGGCACAAGTTTTATAAGTTGTGTAACAAATATGATATAAAGACAAAAATTCCACCAATAAACAATGCGGCAGAACATCCAGAAATAGATTATATGTCTGACAGGAATGCTGCTATTAGGTTAATAAAATTATACGGTGAAGATGGCATGAAAGAATGGAAAAAAGAAGTAAATTATGGGAAAAGATCTTATATTGAAGGGTTTTTCTCAAGATTAAAGCAAATATTCGGATTTAGTTTTAGGAATAAATCTGAGATAAATCGAGAAAAAGAACTGCTAATCAAATGCTATTTGCTTAATAAATTCACTGATATTGGTATGGCTAAATTTGAGATAGTTACATGAATTTACCATAAATCACCATCTCATAAAGTGTGATGCAACAAAGCCATCCCAGTGTCACGCACTGGCATGACACCCTTTTGGATAGAAACCAGTATCAGGTACTCGGATGACACCATTTACAACCACTCTCCTACCCTTTCTAGCTGTTTATAGCTGTTAAATCTCAGGAATTTATCAAAATATGGAGAGGCAATAAAGGGTGTGGAATTACTTAAATAGTTAGATAAAAAATCAGGCAGATCATTTTTTAATTCTTGCATTTTGTATCTATAATTTTGTATAGAAATAACTTTTATTTTATCATAATCAAGTTTCCAATAAGCAAGTTCTGAGACTTCTCTTTTTGTTATATGTTCTACCGCTAAGGCTTGTAAAATTAATTGCGGAAAAAACCCCGACATCACTTCTTCATTGGAAGGTGGTGAACCAAGTTTATAGTCTATAATTGCTACTTGCCCACTTGATAGATACTCAACTCTATCACATCTTGCTGTCAGTGAAATTTCTTGTGGCTTATTTGTCATCCAAGCAGTTTCATACTGATCACAAGAACCAGTGTCACGCGCTGGAATATGAAATATCGGACAGGAAAAGTTCTTTTCCAACTCAACATAATTGCTTCGAGTTTCATCAAATTCGACAAAAGATTGAATTATCTTTTGTAGTCTTACCCACCACATATTTGAAAAATTAAACTGACTAGTCGAGAATGCTTCTCGTACAATGCTCATTGGAGATTTTTTGTTGCGTAAATATCTTGCAAGAATGTTGTGTACCATAGTGCCAAATTCCAATATCGATGGCTTAAAATTCAAGTCTCTTAATTGTTTAAGGCCCAGTATATATTCAACGTAAAATGAATAAGGATTACGAATTAGCTTTTCTATTGCACTGCAAGATATCACCTGCATTTTTTCTTTTCTAACTTCGGTTTGAGGTTTTGGCATAGGCTGAGTACATGGAACAGTACATTCAGGCGTATTTAATATCCTTAGCCAATCACGATACGGCTGCTTCCCCTCCTTGAGTAGAATTTCCAAACGCTGCAATAGAATTGGTTTTCTATGGCTTAGCGATCTTGTAATATAAACCTTACTTGCACAAAACAAATTGTGTAAAGTATAAAAAAAATACCCCTGCTCTTCTTGCACGGAAGGAAGATTAAATTTTTCTCTCGTAAATGCATTCAAAAGCGGATTTTGAAAGCTTGGCGCTTCATTAAATCCAGCAAGTATTACAACTTTGTTGTGATATAAGCTGAATTTATTCAAGTCACTTACTACAGAGAAAAACTCTTTCTCTAAAAATAAGGTCAGAATTTGGCTATATAACTCTAAGGAGCATTTAATTCCTACACCCTCACATGCATTTGAGAAATTACAGGTAAAATTACCTATTTCACTATTTAGCTCTGAAAAATTTATACCAGATAATATATTAATACACTGCAAATGAGTTGCTACCACATCAAAAATAGAGCAATTTATAGAACGAAGTAAAGGATTAAATATAACCTCTAACTTACTGATAATAATTAATATATCTTCTTTGTATTTTAGCTTTTTATGGGCATTGATAGCATTTATAATATCGCTCAGGCCATTTGTACTAAAGTTGCGTAATATCTCTATTTCAAATTCAGATAAAATCCGAGTGTACTCTTCTTGAGTGTAACCAAAAGTCACTAGCCTATGTTTAAGGAGCGAAAGTAATGACACACTGCTCCAATTTGAGGTCAAAACTTCGGTACTATAAAGCAGAAGCGTTATATAAGGGTAATTTTCCGGTATGGCACTGTGTTGCCTTGATAAACATGCTATACGAGCTGCAAGTAATTTATCAAAGACGACCAAAGAAATGTTTTCATAACCTTCATTTTCTATAATTAATGATGTCACTTGTGCTTCTTCCTCTCTGGAATCACAAGTGATGACTTCAATATTGCCAACATGTCCACTACTAACTTTGCTTAGATCGGCAGTTGTATCAAAGACGTAATCTAGATATTCCTCAGGACTTCCTGTTATCCCAGCCCTTTCTTCTGTCATCCCAGTGCTTGACACTGGGATCCAGTTTTCATTATACAGCCACCTGGTGCGCTCATTTAAAGTTAAGTTTTCTGGATCCCAGTGTCTGGGCACTGGGATGACACCAGAACACGCTTCTGGCAGAAAACTAACATCCCTTCTATCCACTTTTAAATAATCGAGTAGATCTTTCAGGCAATATTGATAGTGTTTTTTATCAAGCAATTTCCAGTCTTTCTCTTTAATTTTCAAATTCAGGTTAGGCAAAATTATTTTTCCAAATGGCAGATCATATATAGCCTTAATTAACGACTTATCCTTTCCAATTCCAACAAAGATTATATGTTGGTCTTTTTGTAAAGAGGTTATCATGTTGTTTATGTAATCACTCTTATGTTTTAATATATCTACTACTTCTAAATCTTTTAAAGTTTTACTCCAAGTCTCAGTGAGTAAGCTTATGAAATTCTCTATTTTTTTTGAATGTTCATCAAATTGATAACAATCCGTTGTTTGGGTAGATTGAATTTTATCAAGCAATGATGGCAGGCTATAAGCTAAATCAATTGGGAAATTATCATTATTTTTTCTATTCCATTCCAATATGAATTGAATGAGTAGCAGCGTCCTTTTTATTGGACTTATAACTTTAACTCTATCAAGATTTAATATTAAATCTTCCTCATCAATGTTCTCTAGCGAAACTATCTCTGGCAAAATTATGCATTTTTCAGCGTTATAATTCTTGAATGCACTCAGCAGCGCTATCACATCCCTCTTGCAAGGAAGTATGACCTTTATCTCGGGAATTTTTTCTCTTTCATATTCAGAAAATATGTGCTGAACCAGCACATCAAAAAGGGATTCATCCACATTAACAGTAAAAACTCTTCCCACTAACAGTAACAATTAATACAATACTTTTATTGTATAGAAATTATTTAAAATATAAATGTGCTCGCAGTTTCTTATGCTATGATATATTAAAGTCTTTCACAATATTACATGGCAAACATCAGAATAGAAGTTTTAAATAAATGTGAACAAGTTGGCCGCAGAAGGGTAGTTAATGTTTACTTGATTTACATAAGCAAAGAATTACCATCAAAATTACATGAAGAAATTTGTGGGCTATTTTATAATAAAGTCATACAAGACTGCCGTCATTATTCCTACAATGAAAACCTTGAAGAAGTTCAATATAACTTCATAGAACCACAAGCAAAGTGGGGCTTGGAGATAAGCTTTTTACCTGGCATGACTGACAATGTAGGCAACACAGCGAAACAAATTGTTAGAGAATATTTAATAAACAAGGACTACATTGATGAAAATGTTTGTATAAAAGCAAGAAGTTCAAAATTGATTCTAAGTCAAGCAACTGAAGATGATATAAAACAAGAATTTAATCCTATCACTGAGTATTGCATTCTTGTTTATAAGGAAAACGGCAATTGCTATTGGAGGCATTACGGTAAATTAAAAGGTGTCATCCCAGTGCCCAGACACTGGGATCCAGAAAATTTCAAGCAATTGTATAATGAAAACTGGATTCCAGTGTCAAGCACTGGAATGACAGAAGGTAGGGTTGGGATGACAGAGGATAGTACTAAGTCCGTTGACCTCAATGTAAGTGACCAAGAGCTTGAAAAGATCAGCAGAGATGGAATCGATGGTAATGGCACTTTAGGGCTCTCTCTGGCAGCAATGAAAGCTATAAAGGATCACTTTAAAAAACTTAATAGAAATCCATATGATATTGAACTTGAGTCCCTAGCACAAACTTGGTCTGAACATTGTAAGCACAATATCTTTTGCTCTCCCATTGATGAAATAAAAGATGGCCTATACGCACATTATATCAAGCGTGCAACGCGTGATATAAATTCTGACATATGTGTGTCAGTTTTCTCTGACAACGCAGGAGGAGTAATTTTTGATGACGATTACTTGATTGTAGATAAAGTTGAAACTCACAATAGCCCTTCAGCTCTTGATCCATTTGGTGGAGCAATGACTGGAGTGCTTGGAGTAAATCGTGATATAGTTGGTTTCGGTAAAGGCGCAGAGCCTATAATGAATACCTATTACTTTTGCTTTGCCAAAGAAGCAAAAGGCAAGTTTTATAGGGATAAAGAGCGCACTGATGAGATCTTACCGCCAAAATATATAATGAAAGAAGTGATTCACGGTGTTAATGTTGCTGGTAATTGCTCTGGTATTCCAACACAACTTGGATCGGTATATTTTGACGATAGATTTTGTGGAAAGCCGTTAGTCTTTGTTGGCAGTGTCGGAATTATTCCACGCAACATAAATAACGCACCTTCACACATCAAAGGGCCTAAAAACGGCGATAAAATCGTAATTATTGGCGGAAGAGTTGGAAGGGACGGAATTCACGGTGCAACGTTTTCCTCAGAGGCTTTGTCGGGAAACAGCCCTTCAACAATTGTGCAAATTGGTGACCCTATAACACAAAAAAAATTATCCAACGCCGCCTTGGAAGCAAGAGATCTTGATCTTTATAATGCAATAACGGATAATGGAGCAGGCGGTCTATCATCATCTATTGGTGAAATGGGAAAAGACGGATTTGAAGTTGATTTGAGCAAGGTTCTCCTTAAAAACGATGGTATGGCTCCGTGGGAAATATGGATATCAGAATCACAAGAGAGAATGACCTTAGCAGTGCCAGAAGAAAATCTCCCTATGTTTAAGCAAATCATGAAAAAACATGATGTGGAGGTTTGTGTGATTGGAGAGTTCAATGAGAGTGGTAAAGCTGTTGTTAAATGTCCTAAAGGGAAAGTAATAATGGATATCGGAACTGAATTTCTGCATGATGGTAATCCTAAAGTGCATTTACAGACAAAGCCGTGGTCTAAGGAGTCTGCTGTATCCTTTCCTGTCATCCCAGTGCTTGACACTGGGATCCAGCAGGTAAAGCCTGCAAACATTTTACGCCAAAACTCATCTAATGGTGGAATTGAATGCGAAATGGATTCCAGTGTCAGCTACTTGCATGACACCCTTTGCGTGTCAGCTACTTGCATGACATCAAGCCAAGAAACTGAACTAAAAGAAATGCTGAGCAGACCAAACATTTGCAGCAAAGAGTTCATAGTGGTGCAATATGATCATGAGGTTCAAGGATCGTCAGTGTTAAAACCACTGCAAGGCAAGGGAAGAATGTGCAGCGAAGCTATTGTCTCAAGGCCTGTTCTTTCTTCAAATAAAGGTGTTGTAAAATCGCAAGGATTTGGCTCAAGTTATGGAGAAATTGACACCTACCACATGGCAGCATGTGCAATTGACACCGCGATACGCAACTATGTAGCCGCAGGAGGAAATATAAATCATCTAGCGTTGCTCGACAATTTTTGCTGGTGTGATGCTTATAATCCAGAAAGGCTATGGCAGCTAAAGAGAGCTGCAGAGGCTTGTTACGACTTTGCAACTGCATTTAAAACACCATTCATATCCGGAAAAGACAGTATGTTCAATGACTTCAAGGGATATGATGAAAATGGCGAGAAAGTGATAATCTCCGCACCACCTTCATTACTCATCTCAGCAATTGGAATTATAGAAAATATTGAAAATGCGGTATCGCTTGATGTGAAAATGCCGGGAGACTTGATATATGTACTTGGAGAAACACTTGATGAACTTGGTAGATCTGAATATCAGTTATATAGTGGAATAGGTAATAACAACGTACCAAAAGTTGATGCAAAGAGCGCTAGGAAGTTGTATGAGCGTTACAACCAGGCAATAAAAGATGGCATAATTGCCTCTGCAATTGCACCAAACTTAGGCGGATTAGTTATTGCTCTGGCAAAATCGCTAATTGCAGGAGACCTTGGTGCTGAAATCGATCTTTCACTAGTGCCAATAGGAAAAATACAAAATACAGACATAATAAACAAGATAATAATGTTTTCTGAATCGCAAAGTAGAATTTTGGTTACTATTGCACCACAAAATCAGAAGAGGTTTGAAGAATTGTTTGAAGGTACAGTTTATTCATGTATTGGCAAAGTAACAGAGAAAAAGGTGCTAAACATAAAGGATGTTTTAAAAGTAGATCTGAAAGATGTGGCATGCTAATATAGAATATTTTTCTTATTATGCTAAATAACTCTTTTACTATATGTAATGTTTATTTAGAATGAATGTATGTTATTAATTTTGGGTAGGTAATTATGTCTATTTTATCGATACTCCTGTTTATCAGTCTTTCTTTACTCAACACTTCAAATAAATTGATGATATGTGCTGCCTTATTTGTGGGAGCTGCTTTAGTTGTAAATTCAATGGTTGAATTTTATGGCAGAAGCAAAGCTACGTACAACTTAATAGTGTGTACAGCGCTATGTTGTGTTTTTAAATGGCAAAGTTTTAATTTGATGATATTGATTTCATATACTGCAATTTTAGTATCTCTTCTCTCAAGCATAATTATTTTTGAAAAATTGAAGTCCAAGTTGAATTTTCATATGGCAAATTTCATTACTTTAATTATAGCATCAGTGGTTGATAGTGCCGTTGTATGTGTTGGATTACTATACAAATTTTCTGCAGGTAAATGCTTATCAATATACATTAGAGATTTAATTTTTAAGTTTTCTTATGTGTCAGTATTGAGCATCTGCTTGTTTGTAGGAATGTATTTATTTTGCTTGGCGAACAAGAAGTATTTTAAGATTTCCACATAACCTGTTTTCTGATATAGCTAAACTGACTTTGGGTCCTGGGGGTGTATTTGGTGGTCCTAATACGTAACAACAGTTTAGAATTTATAGGTAGCCTAAACTCACAACTGTACAAACACTATGATTTGAGCCTATCAGGGGGGTGTCATTCCAGTCTGGAATCCAGAAAAAAGAATGGTGTCATCCCAGTGCTTGACACATAGCTGTACGAACATTCATTTTTGAAGGTAAATTGCACAGCAAATGGTGTCATTCCAGTCTGGAATCCAGAAATTTTGCTTATAACTGAGCTGATGAGCTAAAGGTAGTTGTCTTACGCTAAAACAAACGTTTTTAATTAAGTTGCATAGAACCAGTGTCTGGGCACTGGCCCACTGGTGGGAATTGCTCCTAAACTACAACGTTCGTACAGCTATGTGCTTGACACTGGGATGACATCATCAGGGCACTGGCCTACTTAACCTTCATACCGTCGCGGTATCTCAGCCGCTAACAAGTAGCGGAATGACGATTTATCAAACGCTGCCTAATTTTCCGTAACAGTTGAAAAAATCAATAGAAAATCAATATATCACTATAAATTCACGTATTTTGAGGCTATAATGGTTAATACGCTATATGGTATAATATGGACGATTTTATCAGAGTTAAGGGCGCAAGGGAACATAATCTGCAAGGTGTAGACGTCAATATACCGAAAAATAAGCTAGTTGTTATAACTGGGCTAAGTGGTTCTGGCAAGTCTAGCCTTGCATTTGATACGATTTATGCAGAAGGCCAACGCCGGTACGTTGAAAGCCTGTCAGCTTACGCGCGTCAATTTCTCAACATTCAGGATAAACCAGATGTTGAGTCGATTACAGGTCTCTCTCCTGCAATATCTATCAACCAGAAATCGATCTCAAAAAATCCAAGGTCAACAGTTGGAACTGTTACCGAAATTTACGATTACTTGCGCTTAGTATATGCACGAATAGGAGTTCCTTATTCACCTGCAACTGGATTACCAATAACAAAACAAACGGTGTCTCAAATTGTAGACACTATAATTGCGTTACCTTTAGAAACTAAGATATATATACTTTCCCCTGTTGTGCGTGGTAGAAAGGGAGAACATCTTAAAGAGATATTGGAAATTAAAAGACAAGGTTACGTAAGGTTCAAAATAGATGGTGAAGTGTACAATGTAGATGACTTGCCTAAACTCGATAAGAACAAGAAACACGACGTTTTTGTGGTTGCAGATAGAATATCAATATTGGGCGATATAGGAAATCGACTGCCAAGTAGTATAGAATCCGCACTAACACTTGGTAATGGTCTAATGTATGTAGAAGTAGTAAACCTACCTGACAACCATAATTCCGAGTATAAAAATGGTCAAATTCTAACTTTTTCAGAGAATTTTGCATGCCCCGAGTCTGGTTTCACTCTTGAGGAAATAGAACCAAGATTATTTTCTTTTAACAGCCCTTACGGTGCATGTGGTTCGTGTAATGGGCTTGGTAAAAAACTAAGTGTTGATATAAAGCTAATAGTACCGGATGAAACTCTTTCAATATCTGAGGGTGCTTTAAAGCCAGTGGGATCAATGTTCCGTCAAGTGCACACAGGTTATGGATTTCTAAAAAGTGCAATTCTATCACTGGCTGAAAACTACAAATTTAACCTTGATATTCCGTGGAAGAACATAGATCAAAAAGTAAAAGATATGATACTCTTTGGCTCTAATAAATTTCAAGGTTTGATCAGTATCTTGGAGAACCAGATGGATTATGATGAAACACTTGTTGAGCGATATTGCTCTGTCACTCACTGCAGAGAATGTACTGGCTATAGATTGAAAAAAGAAGCGCTTACAGTAAAAATTGATAGCAAACATATAGGTGAAATATCTAGGCTCAGCATCGATGAATCCCTTAAGTGGTTTGAAAATTTGCCAGACAAGCTCACAGAACAACAGAAGCAGATCTCAAGTAAAATATTAAATGAAATAATCAAGAGGCTAGCATTTTTAAAGAATGTAGGGTTGAATTACCTAACGCTTGATCGAGAATCTAGCACTCTCTCTGGCGGTGAGAGTCAGAGGATCAGACTTGCTTCACAAATTGGCTCTGGTTTAACAGGAGTGCTGTACGTGCTTGATGAACCCTCGATAGGCCTTCATCAATGCGATAATGATCGGTTAATTGCTACACTGAAAAACTTGAGAGACATGGGTAACACTGTAATCGTTGTTGAGCATGATGAAGATACAATAATGGCTGCTGATTATGCGATTGATATTGGTCCTGGAGCTGGCGTAAATGGTGGAAAAGTTGTTGCAGAAGGAACACCAGACCAGGTGCAAAGAAATTCGGGGAGCATAACAGGGCAATATTTGAGTGGAGAGAAAAAAATTTTAATTCCAAGGAGAAGAAAGCAAGCAACTCAGTTCATAAAAGTAATAAATGCATGTGAAAATAACTTAAAAAATGTGAACGTTAAATTTCCTATAGGGAATCTTATTTGTGTTACTGGAATATCAGGAGGGGGAAAATCAAGTTTAGTCATAGAAACGTTATATAAATATTCAGCACATAAGATACATCATTCGTCTGCAAGGTATGGTCAGTGTGATAGAATAGAAGGCCTTGAATATATAGATAAAGTTATAGAAGTTGATCAGTCGCCAATTGGTAGAACTCCTGCGTCAAATCCAGCAACATATGTTGGTATGTTCACTCATATAAGAAATTGGTTTGCAGGTCTTTCGGAGTCAAAAGCAAGGGGATATAGTATAGGCCGGTTTTCATTTAATACCAGAGGGGGAAGGTGTGAGGCTTGTAAAGGTGATGGGCACTTAAAGATAGAGATGCATTTTCTACCGGACGTTTATGTGAAGTGTGAGCAGTGTAAAGGGCGAAGGTATAATCGGGAAACATTGGAAGTTACTTATAAAGAAAAATCAATCTCTGATGTCCTTGATATGACGATAGATCAAGCTTGTGATTTTTTTGAAAACCTTCCAATGGTAAAAGAAAAGTTGATTTCTTTGCAGGAAGTGGGGCTTGGCTATATAAAACTCGGACAGTCGTCAACAACGCTGTCTGGGGGTGAAGCACAACGAATAAAGCTGTCCAAGGAGCTATCAAAACGATTTACCGGAAGAACATTGTATATTCTTGATGAGCCAACAACTGGATTACACTTTGAAGATATAAATAACTTACTAAAAATACTCCATAGATTAGTCGATCTGGGAAACACTGTTATAGTTATCGAGCACAATTTGCACGTTATAAAAACTGCAGATTATATAATAGACATCGGACCAGAGGGCGGAATAAAAGGCGGAGAAGTGATTGCTACTGGAACTCCAGAAGAAGTGGTAAAAATTCCAGAAAGTGTTACAGGCAGGTATCTTAAAACATATTTATTATAAACTATTTCTTAATCATTATTGACTATGTTGCATATTTATGATTTGGAGAGGGTAATGTCAGTATATCGATACTTTAGAAGGTACGTTGAATATGGAGTTGTACCTGCTAAGAAAGCAGAAGATAACACACTAGTTCCAGAAAATAGTTTCTATAAATCTGTACGTTACATTGATAATGTGCTAGGACCTGTGAAAGATGTAATTTGTGGAGTTGAGAGTAAAGACAATTATAACAAGTATTATCAAGATAATGATAAACGTGGGTCACAGGGCAGAGAAAGTGTATTCATTGTGTGCACTTGGTGCTATTTTAGCAGCCAACATAATATTGCAACCTTTATGTTTGATACTATAACTAAAGTGACTTAGGTTTACCGACGATTTGATAAACGACAAATTCGTCATCCCGCTGCTTGTTAGCGGGATCTAGAGATACCGCGGTGGTATGACGTAGGAAAACCTGACTTGCACTAGCTACAGCACTCAGCAGTGGCTCAGTTTGAACTATATTGAAATGAAATAAAAAGTGAAAGAGTGTAAGCTTAAGTTACTTTAGCTATACTATATAAATTATTTTATAATATATTTAATGAGTTGTGAACCTTCTCTTACTAAAAAAAGCTACAAATCTCATATTTCCAAGCGTATGCGTAAGTTGCGAATGTATCATTGATGAAAATCTTAATCTGTGTAGTGAATGCAACAAAAAAATCAATTTTCTAACTAAGCATTACTGCAATGTTTGTGGCGTAGTAATCTCAGACAATATTTATACGTGTGGTAAGTGCATCATCAATCCTCCACCGTTTAAAGTATTAAGATCAGTTTTTGCTTATGATCAACATAGTAGAAACATGATTATAAATTTCAAATTTTTTGATAATTTGAATTACGTAAAAATCTATGCAAAGTGGATACACCAAGCTAATCAGGATACATTTCAGAACGCAGAGATCATAATTCCTATACCGTTACATAAAATGCGCTTGTTTAAACGTAAATATAATCAAGCAGCACTGCTTGCAAAAGAATTGAGTAAGTTGTCTAATTTATCCTATACGCCATTTGCAATAAAACGCCTTCGCCATACTGCGCCTCAAGCTGGTCTTTCACTTAAACAGCGTGAAAAAAATTTAAAGAAGGCTTTTAGTATAAGCAACAAAGAAATTATCGAAAATAAAATCGTGATATTAGTTGACGATGTGGTAACAACCGGAGCAACTGTAAGATCTTGCTCTCAGGAAATTTTAAACTCCGGTGCAAAAGAAGTGAGAGTGCTATCACTTGCAAGAACGGTGAATGATTGGACCTCTTGCATAAAAAATTAGCAGTCAGTATCATCCAAGTAGCTTGACTACTTGGATCTATTTTTTTCTAGATTCCAGCGCCAGCGTCACGCACATAGCTGTACGAACATTGTTTGCCAAGGAGGGTGTCATCCCAGTGCTTGACACTGGGATCCAGGAAAGTTTGCTTGTAAACTGATTTGTTGAGTATGAAAAATAGCTGATCTTATACTAAATTGATAAGGCTGCATAAAAAGCTAAATTCTAGCATCAGCTACTTTCATGACACCAATTCCTGGCATCCACTGGATCTATGCTCTTTTTTTCCTGGATCCCAGTGGGCTTTGTTGCATCGCTCAAGTGAAAAGAACTGGCAGTTACTGACAAAATTCATTATAAATAGCCATTTAACTGTTGAAGAAAAAATATGCCACAAAAAATGAGAGTCAGTAACTGCCATGAATATAACAAATTTCTCCAAGAAAGAGGAAGCATTTTTTGTTATATCAATGACGCCGTAGAAAATTGGTACGAGAATTGTCCAAAAATGCAGGGCGGCAACTATATTTATAGTGATAAAGTTGTGATTTTGGTGCATATAATCGTCAGTTTCTTTAGAATTGGTTTAAGACAAACAGTCGGGTTTATAAAAGGGTACTTGCAACAAATAGGAAGAGATTTGGCAGTTATCAGCTATTCACAAGCATCAAGAAGGTTTAAGAAACTTAATATTAAGATAAATGATTGCAGAATTGATAAAAATAATATGGAAGATATCGAAATTGCTATAGACAGTACAGGAATTAGTATATACAACAACACTCCTGGTCACAGCAAGGAAAATAGCACTGACAGAAAATATCGTGGCTATGAGCAAACGAGAAAATTGCACGTAATGTTGAATATAAACAACAAAAAAGCCATAGCTGTAAAATACAGTAATGGTGTCTACTCTGATCACTATGGAGCTTGTGATTTGCTAAAAGAAGTTGATTTTCAGCATGCCATAAAAGCACTATATGCAGATAGAGCATGTGATAGGCACAAGTTTTATAAGTTGTGTAACAAATATGATATAAAGACAAAAATTCCACCAATAAACAATGCGGCAGAACATCCAGAAATAGATTATATGTCTGACAGGAATGCTGCTATTAGGTTAATAAAATTATACGGTGAAGATGGCATGAAAGAATGGAAAAAAGAAGTAAATTATGGGAAAAGATCTTATATTGAAGGGTTTTTCTCAAGATTAAAGCAAATATTCGGATTTAGTTTTAGGAATAAATCTGAGATAAATCGAGAAAAAGAACTGCTAATCAAATGCTATTTGCTTAATAAATTCACTGATATTGGTATGGCTAAATTTGAGATAGTTACATGAATTTACCATAAATCACCATCTCATAAAGTGTGATGCAACAAAGCCCACTGGGATCTGATGGGCCAAAATCACAATGTTTGTACAGTTATGCATTTGTTGTGCAAATTACCTTTGCAAACAAATGTTCGTACAGCTGTGTGTCACACACTTTGCTTCAATATTTGCACATTAGCCACTCCCTTGAACAGATACGATAAATTAGCTTTAGGTAAGCTATAAGCTTTTATGAAATCTTTGGGTGCGTGCTGTGAAGTTTTATAAATTTTAGTCTTGCTGTCACTTTGTATAAAGGTATTTTTTCACTCACATCTTTCGAAGTTGTAGCCATGTTTAACAACTTTAAGTAGAATATTGTAGCATTTTGAAAATCTGAAAGTTTATCTAGAATAACAGCTAAATTATAAGTATAAAAAATATTGTTTTCATCGAGGGAAATAGCAGTTATCATATACTCTTTACCTTTTACATAATCCTCCTTTTTCATATAGATCAGACCTAAATTTGCTAATAAAGGAGCATAATTTTTATGTATATCATACAATTTTAACATTTCACTCAACGCCAGATCAGGATCATATTGTGAGATTATCGTCAGAAAATTTTTTAATATGTAAGGGTTACTAGGGTGTTCTTTTAACAGTCTTGTGTAAATCTCTACAGCTTTTTTGTATTCTTTATTAGTGTAATAAATATTTCCCAATCCAATTAAAGCATTTTTATGATAAGGAAACTTTGCGATAATCTGATTAAGGAGAGAAATAGCTGCTTCATTATCTCCTGATTCGAAGGAATCTTTTGCTTTTTTTAAAGTAGAGTATATGTCAAAACTCTTGCCAGAATTCTGCGAAATTTTGATATTAAATTTGTCACTTTTTCTCTCAATAACATCAAGATCTTTATATTTTTTATCAGCTTTTATATGCTTGACAACACTATCGAAGGCCTTTTGTATCTCCAAATTTTCACTAGCATAGGTAACAGAAGACCTCCATAAAATCACAACGCAAATTAACATGCAGATAAACATAGGTCCTAGTGTTGTGGCATTGGCTGCAGCGTGTAACCAGTAAACCTTATTTCTTTGAGCTATGCGTAACACATTACAAATTCATAAATGCTAAATTACCTATCTCATACAATAATAAAGATATTATTAATTAGCGGGACGAACATGCTGTGTAGCTTTTCAGAATGCATTTATCTTTTGTCTTCCATATTTCGCTTTATTTCCACAAAAATGCTTCAATTTATCTTAACATTTTGTCAACTACCTTTGTAGATTTAAAAGGGCATTTTTACATATTCCATATGGCTGCCAGTTGCACCCCTCACATGCGTACTCGAATTTCTTTAAAGACATTTTCTCCCTAATCTTTTTTACTGCCTCATTCCAAGTTAAAGTCTCGCCAATTTTAATTCCTAAAATTTCCATATGCCTTCTATCTAGCTCTAAAACTTTAGCTTGTGTGGTGCATTTACCTTGTTTAGTCTGATTTGGACAAGCACTACAGATATTATCAAGGTTACCAACTACTTCGATTTGAGTACTAATTACTTTACTTGCTATCCTTTTATAATTTTCTACAAAACCCTGAGAATACCCATATCCCCGAAACGCGAGGGCGCACATGAAATGATGAGGGCGGAATTTTATCATTTTTTCAAATATTGCAAAGCTGCTACAAGTAGAAAAATTTTTACCAAACCAGGAAGGATAAATGGTAAAACACCCACCATTATTGCTTGTCCCAGACCCAAGTAAACAGCAAGCCAACTAACACCACAAATAAAGATTACAACTGTACCAGCCAGACAACTTAAAGAATTACACACAAATGATTTATATTTAGAGTTCAGTAATTCATTTACTTTGCTCATTACCATAACAGCAGCTAAACAGCCAATTAAATATCCACCGGTTGGTCCAAGAAGAGCGTGATAACCACCAGAAAAATTCGCAAGAACAGGCAATCCTGCTGCACCAAGTGATAGATATGTAAGCACAGAATAGAATGCTGTTCTGCGGTTAAATTTAAGCCCAATAAGCATTACTCCTAAAGTTTGCAATGTGATAGGCACAGGCTGCAATGGTATACTTATTTGAGCCATCAAGAATAAAAGTAAAACGCAAGACAATATTTCAGCCAGTGTTGATCTGCTGCTAGATTGTGTTATAAACATACCTTCCCAATAAAAATAACTTATTAAATGTAATATATGTGTATGAGAGGTTTTGCAATTTAAATTTTGCTTATATTGTGCTACAATGAATTATTTATGCACTATTAAATTAAAAATGATGAGTAAACAAGATCTATTATCGTTGATGAAAGCAAGACACAGCGGACGTTCATACGATCCTACAAGAGCAATATCTCAGGAAGACATGGATATTTTAATGGAAGCTGTAAGGCTGACTCCCTCATGTTTTGGTGATGAACCCTGGAGATACGTAATATGCAACAAACAGAACAATCAAAGCGCATGGGAAAAGCTGCTAAATTGCCTTGATGAATCTAATCAAAAATGGGCAAAAGATGCACAAGTGTTAATCATATCTTTAAGTGCTAAAAACTTCCGTAAACAAGGTAAAGGAGAAAATCTTTGGGCTAATCATGATACTGGTGCAGCAAATTATGGACTTATGTTACAAGCTGCAATTATGAACTTAATGGCCCATCAAATGGGTGGATTTGATAGAGATAAAATAGTGAAAGAGTTCAATATACCCAATGACTTTAACGTAATGTCAGTGATAGCGGTTGGTTACGAAGAAGAGGGTGCTGAAACAAGTAAGAAGAAAAGAAGACCAATAGAAGAAATATTTTTTTATGATGAGTGGCCAAAATTCTGAAAATTTTATCAAAATGCACGGCACTGGTAACAATTTCGTTATCATAGACTCACGTTTAACAAACAATTTAGACTGGAACCATAGACAAATTGCTGATCAAAGCAGTTGTGATCAAGTGATAATTATAACAATGTCTAATGCTGCAGACTGTTTTATGCATATCTATAATGCTGATGGCAGTCGAGCTGAAATGTGCGGAAACGCAGCACGCTGTGTTGGATATTTGATAATGTCAGAAAAAGGTGCTGAATACTCCATTATTGAGCTAACAAGCAAACGCATTTTAGAGTGTTTTAAAGTGGGTGATAAATCCATAAAGGTTAACATGGGTAAACCTTTGCTAAAATGGCATGAAATTCCCTTGTCTACTGAGTGTGACACTCTTCACTTACCTATAGAGCTTGAAATGCTAAAAGATCCTGTTGCAGTAAATATTGGCAATCCTCACATAGTTTTTTTTGTTGATAACATAAGTGAAATACCATTGCGAAATTTAGGACCAAAGCTAGAAAATCACGCATTATTTCCTCGGAAAATTAATGTTAGTATTGCACAAATTGAAAAGTCTGGAGAAATAGCTTCAAGAGTTTGGGAAAGAGGTACAGGCATTACTGCATCATGCGGTAGTGCAGCCTGTGCAGCACTTGTTGCATCCACACTACGTGGATATCTGGTTGCCCAACAGACTTCAGTAAATTTACCAGGAGGCAAGTTATTAATCGAATGGGCAAATAACGTATTCATGACCGGTGATATAGGGTTTTTGTGATCCTAATTCTAGTGATGCATTACTTCCAATACCTTCTTACCAATTACTGCAGGGGTTTCAGCAATTGCAATTCCAGCGCTCCGCATAACTTCTAGTTTTGCACCAGCGCTTCCACCGCTGGAAGAGATGATTGCTCCAGCGTGTCCCATACGTCTTCCTGGAGGTGCCGTTTGGCCTGCTACAAAACCAACGATTGGCTTTTTAGTTTTTTCTGTTTTTACAAAATGTGATACATCTTCTTCTTCGTTTCCACCTATTTCACCAATAACTACAATACCATGAGTATCGTCATCTTTTAAAAAGAGCTCCATACAGTCAACAAATGTCATACCATGAACTGGATCTCCCCCAATTCCGATACATGTGGATTGACCAAGACCAACAGCGGTTGTTTGTGCTACTGCCTCGTAAGTTAAAGTTCCGGAGCGAGACATAATTCCTATGTGTCCACGCTTATGGATATGGCCAGGCATAATTCCTATTTTGCATTCTTCAGGTGTAATAATTCCCGGGCAGTTGGGACCAATCAATCGACTTTTTGAGCCGATAAGCGCACGCTTAACTTTCACCATATCAAGTATAGGAATGCCCTCTGTAATACAAATTATCAATTCTATTTTTGCATCTATTGCTTCAAGTATTGCAGCAGCAGCAAATTTAGCAGGTACATATATAACTGTAGCATTTGCACCAGTTTTTTCTTTGGCTTCTGCTACAGTATTAAAAACCGGTAAATTAAGGTGAGTGCTCCCACCCTTTCCAGGAGTTACACCTCCCACCATTTTCGTTCCGTAATCAATTGCTTGCTCTGAATGAAATGTGCCTTGTGCACCAGTAAAACCCTGGCATATTAATCTTGTATCTTTGTTTACTAAAACGGACATGCTTTATTTTACCTCTTTTACTATCTTTTGCGCAGCCTCATCTAGCTCATCTGCAGCAATAATATTTAATCCTGACTCTTCTAAAATTTTTTTTCCTTCTTCAAAATTAGTACCTGATAATCTAACCACTAGAGGAACTTTAATGCTCATTTCTTTTGCAGCCGCAACAATTCCACTTGCGATAATATCGCAACGCATTATACCACCAAATATGTTAACCAGAATTCCTTTTACGTTGCTATCAGACAATATGATTTTAAATGCTTCAGTTACAGTTTCTTTACTCGCTCCACCACCAACATCCAAAAAGTTAGCAGGCTCTGCTCCGTAGTATTTTATTATATCCATTGTTGCCATAGCAAGACCTGCACCATTTACCATGCAACCAATACTGCCATCCATTTTGATGTAACTGAGCCCATACTTTGAAGCCTCTATCTCTTCTTTCACTTCCTCATCATAATCACGAAGTTCCATAATTTCTGGGTGACGATATAAAGCATTATCATCGAAATTAATTTTTGCATCGAGCGCAATAAAATCTCCAGAATTTGTTTCAACCAGTGGATTAATTTCAATTTGGCTCGCATCAGTTGCAATAAACGCATCATATATTTTTTTTGCAATGTTCGATATCTTCTCTATTTGTTCTGGACTCAAATGAAAACTGCTGCTTAACTTGCTGCTATCAAAACTTGTAGCAGGATCAATATCAAATTTCACAATTTTTGCAGGAGAATTTTTTGCCACTTCTTCGATGTCCATTCCACCTTCTGAGGAAAATATGAATATTGGCCTACTGAGCTTCGGGTCGATTACCAGGCTTAAATAATACTCTTTCTTAATGCTTGAGCCTTCTTCAACGTACACTTTTCTTGCTTGCTGCCCGCTTGGCCCTGTTTGATGAGTAACTAAAGTCATACCAATCATGTCCTTTACAAACTGTTGAGCTTCTTCAACTGACTTTGCTAGCTTTACGCCACCGGCTTTACCCCTACCACCTGCATGAATTTGAGCTTTAACTACAAACACGTCAGATTTTAATTGACTTACTTGAGTCTTTACTTCTTCTGCAGATGTAGCAACAAAACCTTTTGGCACTGGGACATTAAATTTATGCAAAACTTCTTTCGCTTGATATTCGTGAATATTCATAAAATAACCAATGATAAACTATTAACTTGAGTACAAACTACCAACCATAACGTTGCCTTCTGCACTCTTGTTGGTACCTCTTTTTTTTAGCTTCAGCTTTCTTTTTAGCTCTTTTTTCTGATTTTTTTTCATGATATTGTTTTTTCATTTTCAACCCTCTTCCTTCCTTTTGAATTGTTTTTTTCAATACTGGAAGAGCTCTGTCTACATCACCATAATGGACTGATACTTCTATCAAACTCTATACCTCCTTCGGTAATCATTTCAAAATCTATTTATAAATTAGAAAATTAACATTGTCAATTATTTTATAAACTTGAGCGTTAAAATGTAATATGCCATAATTTACATGGTAAATAATGTCATTCCAGTGTCAGCTACTTGCTTACTGATGGAGATTGCTCTTATGTTACAGCGTTCTTACAATTATACTAACATCGGGGCGGAGAGATTTGAACTCCCGACCCTTTGGTCCCAAACCAAATGCGCTACCAGGCTGCGCTACGCCCCGACTTCTTTACTCAGAGTATCAATAACTCAGGCAAAATGCAAGATTCATTTGTTTACTTTAGAAAAAATATAATATGAGATTTAATATTATCTTAGAATATGTTTTTTATTAGCTCCTCTTTAACAACAGACTGCTTCGTAGAAAGTCTACAGGGTTTTTGTGCGCGCAACACTGAACCAGATTTCTTTATGACCCAAACCTTAGCCATATTTAAAAATCTAGCTACACCAATTGGTGAAAGTGAGTGCAGCAACTACAGCAGTATCGACCCTTAAAATTCTTTTTCCTAGACTCAATTTTTGACAAAACTTATCGGCAAGATCAAGTTCATAAGATGAAAAACCACCTTCAGGACCAACAATAATAGCAACATTTTTTTTGCCTTTCAGCACTTTGTCAGCTTTACCTGTTTCATCACACAAAACAAAATTTTTACTTTGGGAATCAGGTAACTCACAAAAGTTAATAGGAGGCAAAATCTCTGGTATACTTATCCTACCTGATTGTTCCGCTGCTTCGATTGCTTGTAATTTTGCTCTACTTAGGTTAATATTTTTTACCACTGTACGTTCTGTTGAAATAAATTGAATGCAGATTACTCCCATTTCAGTTGCCTGTCTTACCATGTTATTCAAAGCAGCACTTTTTACCATGGCACAATACAGGTATAAATTTTCCTCATATTGCTGTTGTTTAGTGCATTCTTTGGGTGTAACTTCTGTCAATTTACGCGATATATTAACTACTTCTCCTAACAACCATTCTCCATCTTTTCCATTAAAAAGAGAGAGATTATCATACTTCTTAAGCCGCATTACATTGCAAATATAGTGACTTTGTTGTGGATTAAGTGCTAAACTCACGCCTTTTGATAAAGCTTCTTCAACATAGAGCCTAATTTTTCCCATTCAAAACTTTAATTATATTCTACTTGAGTGACTCTTACGGGATTTGAACCCGTGTTACCACCGTGAAAGGGTGGTGTCCTAACCACTAGACGAAAGAGTCAACTTGAATCTAACTAGGTTATATCGATTACATATATAAAGTCAATTCAATTATTTTGAATCACATAGTTAGAGGGATATATCAGTAATCTTATATCGACAGCCTCCTATTACTCCATGCTCAATACTCACTGAACCTATCTCAGATTTAGGAGCTAATTCTAATTGTTGTTCAACTTTTGTATCGGAATCATAGCCAGAATCGTAGCCAGAATCTCTACGCTCATATTTCTGCCTTATTTCTTCTACACTAAAGCCAGCCTTGGTCTTAATTTTTTGATCATTAGTCTGTTGCTGACTTATCGACTTATTAGCACTTAGCTCATTTAGCTTCACTTGCCAATCATTCACTTTATCTTGCACTAACCCATGGCAAGTTCCAGAATTAGCTTTTATGTCTTTTGCTTTTCTTTCTGCTCTTTTCTTGGACAAATCTACCCTAGCATAAATAGGTTCTGACGACTGTTCTGGCTCTTTCTGTTTTAGGCTAGTAGGCTTTTTTGTTCTGAAAGATCATCTATAGTGCAATAAATAGGTTCTTCTGATATACTCAAATAACCACTATCTTCCAATGATAAATTTTCAGTGGATTTTTTATGTGAATCATATATTTCAGCATAAATAGATTCTTCTGATACACTCAAATAACCATTCTCCCCTAATGAATTACTAACTTTAGTGTCATACACCTCAGCGTAAATGGGCTCTTTTGAAGGCAAAGCATCATAGCTAGTATTCTTTGACTTATACTCAAAAGTTCTAGGAGGTTTTTGTTGTATAGCTTCAATATTCAAATCATCTGTAGAATAATACTCTGCGCCTTTTCCTAGTAAAAAGGAAACTGTGGGGTGAAGAATTATCTCTGCTGGTAAGTTTTTCTCACTATCCAATTTTAGATTTTTTGATTCTGCTAAACTCTCAATAACACGAATTATAACATTCTTTCCATTCTCATCTATTGAGTGGATATCAGCTCCACGATTAATCAGCAATTCCATTATTTTGTGATCTGTAGCATGTCCTAAAGCCTGATTTAAAGCTTGATTATTATTTATATCAAATGATCCTGTATTCTTGAAAGACATAGTCTTTGAAAAGAATTTTCTAAAACTATTTAATGCATCATAGAGAATTAGAGTCAGTTTAACACCTTTTATGTCATTGTTTTTGACAGATTTAATTAAAAAATTATCTATTATGCCCACGATTATACCCCCTATATAAAAGCTCACTACCATGGTACAATTTTAAACTATGATGATTTATTTTCTACTAATAGCAGCTCTCTATAACCACTTAACAAGTGGTGGCATTGACATCATAATTGCATCTGGATTGCCGTCAGTCATTAAACCAAACCTTGTGCCACGATCGTATAACAGATTGAATTCTACATATCTGCCACGTTTTATTAATTGATTTTCTCGTTGTTCTTTTGTCCAAGATTTTTGCATATGTTTACGTATGACGTGCGAATAAATTTCCAAAAAGGCTTCACCTACTGCTTTTGTGAACTCAAAATCGTTTTCCCAGTTGCCAGAACTCAGATTATCATAGAAAATGCCACCAATACCACGTGGCTCTTTTCTGTGTTGTAAGAAAAAATAATTGTCACATTGCTCTTTAAATTTTGGATAATATCCGGTGTCAAATCTATCACATGTCATTTTGATTGATTCATGGATATACTTGCAATCTTCTTCATTTTTATATATTGGCGTAAAATCCATTCCTCCACCAAACCATTGTTTTGAAGTATATATCAGCCTTGTGTTCATATGTGCTGCAGGGATAAGGGGCGATTGCATATGAGACACTAAAGATATACCGCTTGCCCAAAACTCTCCGTTACTTTCACTTGCACCAGGAATCTCATTAATGGCTGAATCTGCAAATTTTCCGTGTACTTTTGAAACGTTTACTCCAACTTTTTCAAAAACATTACCAAAAATAATTGTAGATTCACCACCTCCACCACCTGGGCGATCCCACTTTCTCTTTTCGATCTTTGGTTCTGCGGATGATTGTTTTTCAATTGATAAGAAAGATTCTATGATCTTATCTCTTAGTGCACAGAACCATTTAAGTGCTTGTGTTTTTTGTTTTTCCATAATATCCTCTTGCTAGCTTATTAACATTGTTATATCTGATACTTAAGGAACTTAATTAGATTTGGATGGTAATTATCTATCAAAGACGTTAATAAATCTATAATAATTAAATCAATATAATAGAACATTTTCGTATGTACAACAATGCCAAGTAACAATAATGAATAAAAGATACATAGATAACAAAAAAGAGAACAGGGTTGACTTCATACTAAGAAATTATGGAATGTCAATTGTTGTGATGGCAGTTATTATGCTCTTACCTTCAGTAGCAATATCGATACTCTACTTTTTTGATATATATAGTCAGCATATTAATATAGAGATTAATTTATTAGTTAGCATTCTAACAACTCTCTTTATGATATATAATGTAAAACGCTACAGATACCTGCTTAATACTATAGAATTTCAAAATGCAACATTTGCAAATGCACTAAATCATAATACAGAATTTTGCCTTATTTTACATAAAGATGAGGGTGTTATTTATGCTGATGCAAGGTTCTACGAAAGGTTTAAAGATCATATAATAGATAATGACATTACGTTAGGCAAGATTCTTGAAATAGGAGATGTTTCAGAAGCAGACAAAAAAGTACTCTATCATGCACTAAAAAATAACTCTTCTGTACAGGTATGCATTTCCTTAAACAAGAAGAATAGAGTATCTAACTTTCTTTTGCTCTTTGAGCCGATACCAGATAATCCCCAAATTGCTATAAATAGTAATAAGATTTTAAATTTATCATTAGTGCCAATAGCAAGGCCAGATGGGTATTTTGTATTAAAAGCAACACAGATAAACAAGGAGCAGATATATGAAGAGTTAATAGAAAAACACAGCATAGGAACTTACATTGCAAATGCCAAAGGGGTGATTTTATCTGTAAATAAAAGATTTTTAGACATATTTGAACTAAAAAAACTGGAAAAAGGTAGCTCAATCAGTGATTTTATATCTCAATCTAAATATAACAATACAACAACCGATAATGAAATTTTGTTTTTTACTATAAGTGGTATTCCATTCAAGGCTTATATGAGCACTGCTATATTTTGTGATAAATACAACCATAGCTATATATATGGCTTTATAACACCAACCGAATCAAATATTGTTGATTATCAATTACACCCTTGTTTTGCAAATTCATCAATTGCTATTGCACAATGTGACATAACCGGCAACTTTGTAAAGAAAAATACGGCACTAATAAAGCTTGCAGGGTCAGATAATAATTCAATCTTTACGTTGATATTGGATAGTTATCATGTGAAAATACGTGAATATTTTTCGAGTAATAGAATAAATAATGCGTCTTTTGATCTACAGCTCAACGGCGGTAATAACATAAAAATATATTTCAATAAGTTTCTTCATAATAAAATGATCTTCATACTTTGTTATTTTATTGACAATACTGAACACAAAAACCTAGAGATAAAGCTTGAGCATTATCAAAAGATGCAAGCTATAGGGCAGTTAGCAGGTGGTATTGCGCATGATTTCAACAATATATTGACTGGGATAATAGGATTTTGCGATTTGCTTTTACTCCAGCATTCAGCTGGTGATCCATCTTTTGGAGATATAATACAGATACAGCAAAATGCAAAGCGTGGATCAAATTTAGTAAGACAATTGCTTGCTTTTTCAAGAAGACAGACCTTGCAGCCAAAAATTATTGATGTAAATAGAACTATAGCTAATCTTTATGAAATGATAAAAAGATTAATAGGTGAAAATATAAAATTTAACATTTATTATGGTAGAGACTTGGGTGCTGTTAGGGCTGATCAAGGGCAATTAGAGCAAGTTATACTTAACTTAGCAGTCAATGCTAGTGCTGCTATGGAAAAGGGCGGGGAATTAACTGTACGAACCTTTAATCAAAAGATTGACTCATTAAATTCTACATCTCAGGATATGTTTTCTCCAGACAAGGAAACGATCGAACATGGAAATTATGTTGTGATTGAAGTAATTGATACTGGATGTGGAATGACAAGTGATACAATTGGAAAGGTATTTGACCCATTTTTTTCTACCAAAGATATTACCTCTGGTACAGGTCTTGGCCTCTCTACTGTATATGGCATTATTAAACAAACTGAAGGATACATCTATGTTGCTAGCAAAGTAAATCATGGAACTAAATTTAGCATATTTTTGCCCATGGTTTACATATCAGATGAAAATCTGAGAGAGGAAGATAGTGAAGAAATAGAAAGACCGGTAGTAAGTGAAATTAAAGGTAATGGTATAATTTTATTGATTGAAGATGAAGATTCAGTAAGGGAATTCATTGCTAAAGCACTAAAAAGGAAAGGATTTGATGTAATAGAAGCAAGCATAGGCAGCGAGGCGCTAGAAATAATCAGTAAAAAAAGTCAACACATAGATCTTATAATCACTGATGTAATCATGCCAGAGGTGAGCGGCCCAGAAATAGTTAAAGAAGCATTGATCCATAGGCCAAATATCAACGTTATTTTTATTTTTGGGTATGCAGAAGATGCTTTTTTAAAGAGTGATGACATCAATATAGAAGATTTTCACTTTTTGCCAAAACCATTCACTCTGAATGAATTAGGAAACAAGGTTCAAAGTGTGTTACACAAAGCAAAAAAGACAGTCTAATTTTAGTGTGGTTAACAACAAAAAAATTTTCTAATGCAAAAGTTTCTTGCATATATACAATAGAATTATTTTATACATAAGATAAAAGGCGTGAGCAAGATTATTGCAATAGTAAATCAAAAGGGTGGAGTTGGCAAAACCACAACTAGTATAAATTTATCGACAGCCCTTGCTGCTGTGGGAAAAAGCACTTTATTGGTAGATCTTGATCCTCAAGGAAATGCTAGCACCGGGCTCGGGATTTCTTATCGTAGTAGGGAAGAAAAAAATATATACAAAATACTACTAAGCAGCGAAAATAAATTGATAGAATCGGCAATTTTCAATATAAAGGAAATTCCAAATTTATCACTAATTTCGTCAGTAGTTGATTTATCAGCTGCAGAAATTGAATTATCGCAACTTGAGCGAGGAAAATTTGTGCTAAAAAGCGCATTAGAGAAGATACGCGATAATTATGAGTATATAATCATCGATTGCCCTCCATCACTTGGGCTTCTAACCATAAATGCTTTGACTGCTGCTAATTCTATTATTGTCCCTCTTCAGTGTGAATTTTTTGCTCTGGAAGGATTAAGCCATTTAGTTAAAACTGTAGAGCTGATAAAAAGGCATAACCTAAACCCTTTTTTGGCAATAGAAGGGATAGTGTTAACAATGTATGACAGGCGTAACAAACTCAGTGAACAGATTAAAAACGATATTTGCCAGTATTTAAATGATAAAGTATACAAAACTATCATCCCATTGTATGAGACTGTTATTCCACGTAACGTACGGTTATCAGAAGCGCCTTCTCATGGAAAACCTGCTATTGTGTATGATCTTAAGTGTCCTGGTGCACAAGCATATATAAGTTTGGCAAGGGAAATTTTACAAAAGCACGCGAGCAGTTGTAAGGAGAAGAAACTAGTAAGCGAGGGCGTAGTATGAAGGATGATAGACGCCTCGGCAGAGGTCTTGCCGGCCTCATAGGCGATAATTATGATAATAAAGAAGATCGACAAGAGCATTTGCCTATTTCATTACTGCACCCAAGCAAATTTCAACCGAGGAAACATTTTGACGAGGAGTCATTAAGAGAACTTGCAAATTCGATAAAGAAAAGTGGCATTATACAGCCTATCGTGGTACGCAAAGATTCAAATGATGACGGTTATGAAATAATAGCCGGGGAACGTCGTTGGCGAGCAAGCAAGATTGCAAATCTTAATAGTGCACCGGTTATCATAAAAGATCTGAGCGACAAGGAATGCTTGGAAGTATCCATAATTGAAAACATACAAAGACAAGATATTAATCCAATAGAAGAAGGTGAAGCGTATAAGAAACTGATAGATGAGTTTTTCTATACACATGAGGAATTAGCTTCAGCTATAGGCAAAAGCCGCAGCCACATAACCAATATGATTCGGATGTTGTCACTTCCCTGTAGGGTGAAAACAATGATCAACGAAAAAAAACTATCTATGGGTCATGCAAGAGCGTTGATTAATGTTGAAAATGCTGAAGGTATTGCAGAAAGAATAGTTTCTCAAGGCTTAAGCGTTAGACAAACTGAAAAATTGATAAAAGATTTGCATCAAGGCAACAACCAAAAAGAGCAGAAATATACTAGAAATCAAGATATGACGGTAATAGAAGGCGCTATATCTTCTCAACTTGGTTTAAAGATCAAAATTAATGACAACAATTCTAAGGGTAAAGTTATGATACGGTATAATAATTCAAATGAATTGGATCTAATATTGAAAGTTTTGAATAGGAAACTTGAGGCATAGCTAGTAGCTGCCAGTAAAGCAACAAACCAATATCAACTGTTGGTGTCATGAAAGTAGCTGACACTGGTTTTCATCCAAGAGGGCAGTAGCCCCTTCGGTGTCATGCAAGTAGCCTCCCTCCCCTGTCATCCCAGTGCTTGACACTGGGATCTAGCAAGCTTTACTTGCAAATAAGTCTAATACGCGTCGCGTTTTATGCCAAAACACAATTGGAGTTACATGCAAAATAGATCCCAGTGTCAGCTACTCGGATGACAAAAAAAGGAGCACTGGAATAACAGCAGTCCCTCATACCGCGATTCATTCGCGGTATCTCTAGATCCCGCTAACAAGCAGCGGGATGACGAGGTTTACGCTTATCGGATTGTTTCAACACGTCATACCGCGATTCATCCGCGGTATCTCTAGATCCCGCTGCGGGATGACGATTATCGTTTAGCCATAAATATTAAGAAATTTACCAAATGAAAAAAAAGGCAAAAGAAGCCCTGGGGTTATTATCCGCTTTAAAATATTGGCGTTTTTTATGTTTTAAACGCTTGACAAGCGAGATTCAGCCGCTTTTAATTGCAACTAACTTACGCTGCAAATGTTTAAGAAATTTACTAAGCAGAAAAAAAGACAAAGAATCCCCGAGTTAGCTAGTCTTTTACTATCTCTGTCGAGTATTGGCATTTTTTGATGTCTTGTAACGCTTTATAAGCGCGTTCAGCTTATTTAGATAAAAACCTAGATGTAGATGAAGTTTTGTAAAGACATACAGTATCTATATACTGCAAAAAATTGAACATAAGACGCCGATACATTAAGTAATCCTTACCTTTTAATCTGCAGATTGGCGAAAGCAAATACAATAGCTTCACTATCATGATAAGGGCGCTGGTGAGGCTTGTCAAGGAAGTTTTTCGTTTCATCCAATGCGCTGCCAAAAGCTATGTAAAAAGTCTAATGAGTTAACTCCCATATATCCTGAGTAATTCTTGTGCATTAGCTTTGATTAGGATAGGGCATTTTCTATCATTTAATAGGGAACGCAATATTTCAGTTGCACCCTTAACGTCGTTATTGTGTATCTTTACTATAGCGATGGCTTCTTGGCTTGAATAAGGGTATACTGTGCTTGATTCTAAATTATCAATTTTGTCTTTATTTATTTTTTCACCGTTGGAGTGAAGTAAGCTCATTACTTCTAAATATTGTGCTAACTCACGAAAAACATCAGGAGCATCTTTATCATCTGCCA
>NZ_CP110359.1:1207500-1308415 GCF_026015925.1 Wolbachia endosymbiont of Drosophila pseudotakahashii
TCTGCGGTAATTTTACTGTTCCTGTTTCCTTGGTTTATCTATTCATTTTGTTGCACATTTTATACTGATAGCTCTTTGTCTTTTAGTGAAAAATTTATTAATCACCCTCTAGAGCTTTTATTTTTTGTTGTATTGTTGTTTTGCATTTTTTGGCACGCAGTTCTTGGAATGCAGGTAGTATGCGAAGATTATATACACAGCGTACCTTTGAGGATTTTTACAATTACATGCATAAAGTACTTATCAAGCATTACTTATATAACCCTCGCTTTTACAATCTTTATCTTCTACAGGCATATTTTCTTGTAAAATCACCGGTGCTGTGTTAATATGTTATTAGTGTACTAGTTTTATTATTGAACTATAGCATTATAGCGATTTTGGTTTGACAATATGTTTGAAGCATTAAAAAAGGGAGCAATAGATCTTACACTTAAAGCAAAAGGTCTGCTTACTTCACCTGAATCTCAAGTTTACGTCGAAGACCTTAGAAAGGTAATGATGTATGATGCAAGGAAATGCCAGTATCCAAAAAATTATGATCAAATTGTACAGTCTGCTAAAATCATAGAAAATAGGGATATGCATGGAAATGCTATACTAGATAAAGATAAAAATCCAACCTATAAACTTTTGTATGGTCAAAAAGATGAGAATGGAGAACAACCAAGTTTCAGATTATCTTTAGTTACCAAAGATAAAGATAATGATAGATCTTATTTTACTATCAATTATATAGACAATCAGGGTAAGAAAATTCCGATAAATGAGTTGCATAAGTCATATTTTGAGCCATTAGGCTTTTCGAGAATGGATTTGAAAAAACACGTGCCAATTTTTGAAGCTGAAAAAACTAAGGATCCTCAATATCCATTTGAATTAACTAATTCTTCTGTGCTAACTAAAGAGGTAAAAAATAAAGAAGGTAAAGTTCAGGAAGTTGTTGATGAAAAAGGAAGAAATGGAGAATTATTATACACTAGTGATTACAAGAAGCTAAGCACCCATTTTTCAGAAATTAGAGATCAGAATGGTAATCTAGAGCTAGATAAAAGTCTTATATCTGTTCCTATCGTTTTTGCTACAAGCTTGGCTAAAGTTTGTACTAAATTGTTGACTTCTCTTCCTATAAAGTTAGGGGAGCATTTAATAAGCAAACAAAACCCAATTGCAAAGTCTTTTGGCTATCTTTTGTTCACCCCTGCGATGGCAGTGAAGAATTCAGTAAATATGGTAGCTACCATACTTAAGGCTCCAGTTTTATTATTTGTAGCGGATAAGAAAAAGTATGGTGATGCTTACTTCACTATGTGGAAACACCAATTGAAAGGATGTTGGGAAGAAGCAAAAAGTGACTTTAATGTTATTAAAGGTGAAGAAAGGCTAAAGCCAGAGCAAAAGGATCATAAGCCACTTAGTATAGTGGGCACATGGGATGAGCTTAACGCTAGGAGGCCAGATATTGAAAAAGACTTGAAGAAACAAGGGAATGATAAAGGAGTCAGCAAGAGTAATGAAATACTAAAGAGTCCTGAGGAAGAACAAAATAAGGGTAATGAAATATTAAGTGATAAAAGCAAAGGTCATGTTAAGAAATTACAAAATGAGAGGAATTTACAGAAAGGGCAAGGCGCTACACACACTCACTCTCCTTAGCCATTACTTTAAATTGATACCTACCCTCTATTTAATCATTTTACAACAAAAACTTGCATGTATTTTGCCCTCAGTATAAGATATTAATTATTTAATTAATATCTTAACTAAATGCGCCCTGTAATATTGTGTGGTGGTAGTGGCAGTAGACTTTGGCCTTTATTCAGGCCAAAGCAATTTCAAAAAATATTTAGCCATAACACTATGTTTCACAACACTTTATTGAGGCTAAAAAGTGGTTATATGCCACCCATAATTGCCACAAATATACAGTACGAGTCGTTAGTGAAGAAGGAGTTGCATGCGCTGCAAGAATATAAAGTGATTTTCGAACCAGTGAAAATTGGAACAGCAGCAGCGATATTAATTGCTGCGCTTCTCTGCAATGAAAATGAGATAATGTTAATTCTGCCTTCAGACCATTTTATAGGTGATTTGAATAATTTTTATGCTTCCGTTGAGAAAGCGTCTAAGTTAGCTTCTGAGGCTGACTCTATAGTTACTTTTGGGGTTAAGCCTCATGAATTCAATTCTGAATACGGCTATATAAATGCAGTATATGATCAGAAAGAAAAATGTCATATAGTGAAAGATTTTACAGAAAAACCCGAGCGTAAGTTAAGTAACGATCATTATTGGAACTCTGGAATATTTGTGTTTAAAGCAAAACGCTACATAGATGAGATCAAAAAATCTGCCCCGAATCTTTACAATTCATGTTTTAAACATTTCACACCGCAAGAGAGATTTCTATATTTAAAACAACGAGATTTTGCAGGAATTGAAGGCATATCTATTGATTACTTGGTGATGGAAAAAGCAAAAAACGTTGCAATGATAGAAGCTAATTTCGATTGGTTGGATGTTGGAACTTGGAATTCGGTTTTAGAATTGAGTGAGAAGTTTAGTAAAGAACCGGTGTCATTTCAGCATGTGATTAGAGAAAAAGAACCAGTTTCAACGACAGAAAGTAATAAAAATTTATTGGGTGGAGCTTGTAAGCAACCAAGCAAAAGTCTAATTTCATTTATTCATAAAGTTAAGAAAGTAAAGGCGATAAGGAAAGAAGTTAAACCATGGGGATTTTGTAGTATAATTTTAATGAGCGAAAATTTTCTTATAAAATATCTTTTTATAAATCCATTAAGCTGCACTTCTAAGCAATTCCATCACTATAGAGATGAATACCATATAGTGCTATCAGGAGTTGGGTATGTTAGTTTAGACGACAAAGAATACGCTATAGCAAAAGATCATATGATAGAAATTCCAAGGAAAGTTTCCCATAGGATTGAAAATAGAAGCACGAGCTCTCCACTTGAAATAGTTGAATTTCAGATAGGAGAGCATTTATCTGATAATGATATAGTGAGGTTGGATGATGTATATGGAAGAATATGGTAACGCCATAAATGCATTTGTTGGCAATTTATAATATGGGTATAGCTGCTTTATGTAAAAAATAATATTTACTAAATCTTAATATTTTAAACCTATACCCATATTTTAATAAATAATGAGTTGTAATTAATATGAAGGATCCATTTAAAAGTGACAATTATAGAGAAAATCTCGGTTTCCTTAAAGAAGCTATAAAAGCAAGAGATGAGTTAGTAACTATTAGACATTATAATAAAACGGTAAGGGATTTATCTCAGGCATTAAAGCGTTTTACAGATAAGGCAGAAGATGTAGCTAAGTTTGTTATACGTAGTGACTCAATTGATTATGTAAAATCGATGAATGGAAAGCCATCAGGTCTTAAGATATTAAAGGAAGTATTGAATAGAATCTCGGGAAGAAATGTTCCAGTTAAGAATATAAGTAGTTTTATTGATAAATTACCTCCTCCTACTTCAATGACAATCTTTGAATATCTAGAGGCTTATCGTAAAATTTCAGGTTTGGAGCAAGTTGAAAGAGGAAATATTGCAATAGCTCCAGAAAAGCCAGAACGCAGTTTTCTAAAAGAAGATAGACAAGTAGAAGTTAATTATAATGATTCAGGCCATGGAAATTCATTAGATGAAAAGCCTGGATACAAAGAGATATCAAATTATCAAGAGAAGAAGAGTGAAATTTTAACAGAAAATTCACAAAGTTCAAAATCGCCTAGAGAAGAGCTAATTTATGTAACAGTTCCTAAAGAACATATGGAAGCAAAAAGAGAACTTAAACAAAAACAACAATCTAAACCTCCAATATTGCCAAAACCATCAATAGCACCCCCATTGCCAAAAAAAATGTTTACTGCTGGTCAAGAAGTTAGACAAAAACCAAAAGTAGTAGGAACTGTTCCTAAATCAACTAAAGATAAACCTGAATTACCACTAAAACTTAAAAAGTTAGGTCATACTGATCAAAAATCAAGCACAAAGCTAGAAATGGTAGTATCTTCTATGGAAAAAGAAATTAATTATAATATCGATATTAAAGTACAAGAGATAAGAAAAAAATTCAAACAAAATCAAGCAAAAGAAAGTCCTAATGCGCAAACTATTGAAAGCAGGACCCCTCCTGTTGCACAAGTGAATATAGATGTGGAGAAAAAAACTAGGCCATCACCAAAAGTTGCTTCCCAATCTCGCTTATTTCCAATGAGGGATGAAATATCTCAGATGAATCCCTTATCAGCAAAATCTGATCCGAGACCTCATGTTAGCAAAAATGCTCTTCTCACAGATGTAAATGTAAAGCAACTAGTTGTACAATTTGAAAATTATGGAAGGAAAGAATTATAACTTATTGAATAAACCCAATAATATTCTTGATTTTTTCTATATTATAAAAGCACAAGCTCTCCACTTGAAATAGTTGAATTTCAGATAGGAGAGCATTTATCTGATAATGATATAGTGAGGTTGGATGATGTATATGGAAGATTTTGAAATTCTAATGTTAAAGATACTCTATAAGTCTGCTAAATTTAAGGAAGCAAAAATCTCTAGTTTTTAAATAAAGAAAAGTCTACAATTATACGAAGTTTCAAAAATATAATGTCTAACCTCAAAATATTTTGTAATGTCCATTGCCTTTGAAATTACTATGGCTGCTTGCTATTTGCGAGCAAGAAATGCCAGGTTTTGCTCTATCATGACTTTGTTCTCTATTATCGGCATTGCCCTTGGAGTTGCAACACTAATAGTGGTGATGTCTGTGATGAACGGATTCAGAGCAAAGTTGCTTGACTCAATACTTGGCATTGATGGCCATATTAACGTTTATTTTGATAGGAACATAAATTCAGATTACTACGCAGTTTCAAAATCTATTGAGAGAATTCCTGGTATATTAAAAGCTACTCCTATGACCAATGATCAAGTTATTATTGTAGCAAATGGTAAAATTGCAGGTAGCGTAGTGCGAGGTGTGTCAACTAAAGATTTGCTGGATAGTACTGCCGTTACAAATAATGTAATTATAGGTGATGTAAAAAAATTTGATGAAGGGATAATAATAGGAGCACGCTTAGCAGAAGTTTTGAACATTGACTATGGCGACGAAATTACGTTTATATCATCTGAAGAATTTGATGCATTACTTGGTGAAATGCCGCGAATGAAAAAATATAAAGTTATAGCAATATTTGATATGGGTATGTTTGAGTATGATAATACCTTGATATATATGCCTCTAAAATCAGCACAAGCCTTTTTTAATTATAAAAATAGCATAAAAAATATAGAAGTACTTGTAGACGACGTTACTAGAGCTGATAAGCTGGCAGATGCTATAGAAAAAGAAATAGGAATGGAAGCTGAAAGTTGGCAATCACAGCAAAGCCATTATTTTAGTGCTTTAAACACTGAAAGAAATGTGATGTTTTTAATTCTCACTTTGATTATAGTTGTAGCAGCGTTTAATATTATCTCAAATTTAATGATGATAGTGCAAGAAAAGAAATCCGCGATTGCAATTATGCGTACATTTGGTGCAACAAGTGGAAGCATTATGCGTATATTTTGCGCTTGTGGTCTATTAATCGGTTTTACGGGAACTTGTCTTGGCTGTATTATAGGTGTCGTTTTTTCTCTCAATATCGAAAGCATTAGAGTGTTTTTAGAAAACATTACTAACGTCAAGCTGTTTGATCCTATGATATACTTTTTTTCAAGTTTGCCAGTGATATTAGTACCCCAAGACGTAGTAAATATTTCTGCACTTGCGTTACTCTTATCATTTTTAGCGACAATTGCTCCTGCGTTGCAGGCAGCTGCACAAGATCCTGCGGAGATACTACGTTATGAATGATACTCAGCAAAAGTACATAGGTTGGTTCTTAATTGTATTGTTATTTACCGGTTACATCACAATAAATAACATAATCTTTTTAAAAATAAATCAGCAAGAGAGTGAAAACAATGTGAAAGCTTTAACGGAAAACATGGATGAATTTAGAATGTTGCTTGAAGTTAATCAATCTAGAATAGAAAAAAAGATATTTGACCTCAAGAGAAGTCAGCATACTCAATGTGAGCAAGGTGATAATAACTCAAGATGTAAGAACCTTGCAAAATTGCTATTACTTGTGGTTAAAATGAAGAATTCGTTATTGCGAGAAGCAAAATTTGATAACCATATAAATTCAATAAAGCCTTTGATATCAGAGCTTGACGATCCAGAGATAGAAAATGCAGTAGATGAATTAGAAAATTTGAAAGAGATAAATACCTTACACGAATTGAAGTTATCTTTTGAAAAAACTATTGATACTATCGATTACAACAAAAGTACATTATCTAAAAAAATCATTTCAAACTGGATAAAGGTAGACGACCGAAATGATCCATTAAGAGTAAAATTCGCAGAAATTGAGGAGTCAATAAATGATAATGATTGGCAAAATATAACTGTTACAGTAAGCAATTTAACGCATTCAGAATTCAAGCCATGGCTGAATAAATTGAATGGTTTTATTGTAGCTTCTAAGAATATTTCAACAATATATCATCACTTATTACAATATATCTCATGATTTATTTTATAATTTTCGCTTTTTCGTTTTTATTTGGTATATGGGTCAAGGTAAGTGGTGAAGTAATAAAATTGGAATTAGGCAATTACACTATAAGTATTGATCTATATTTCATTATTTTTACTTGTGTAGTTTTATTATTTTTATTAATTACACTTGTACGCTTTTTTTCCTCCATTTCATCAACATTTGCCAACATAAGAAATAGAAGAAGGGATAGGGAAGAATTGCTTCTCTTTGAAGCTTTCTTTAGCATAGACTTAGACAATATAGAGAATGCCCAAAAGCTAGTTAAAAGTCTGAGTGAGGAGAGCGATAGGTTGTCTTTAATAAAGCTCTTTAACTCAGGTAAGACGGGAAATTACAGCTTTTTCAGTAACGGTTTAACAAATATTGCAAATAAAAATCGTAACTTAGCTCTACTTCTAGCCAATAAGCTGATTGTCCACCTCAAACAAGAAAAAGTAGTCTTTCAAAAATTTATAGAATATTGCTCTAGTTCAATTAACGATAAAATGCTATCTATTCCCTTTCAAATAGAGCATTGCATATTGAAAGAAGATTGGATTAATGCAATTTTGAGGTTGAAGGAAGCAGTTAAGTCCAATATTTTTCTCCCCTTTGATCATAAAGAAATCTTTGCAGTGTTTTATTGCGCTTTAGCAAAGCAATATGAAAGTAAAGGAAATTTTAAGGAGGCTATAAAGTCTTTATTTAGAGCACAACGTTATAGTGCAATTTTTCAGCCCATCAATTATTTAAAGGCAGAATTATATATTAAACTTGGAAAAATCAGAAAAGCTTCTGCAGTGCTAGAGGTAGAGTATACAGTAAATCCTACTCCTCAGTCATCTAAAATGTACATCAATTTAAATAGTAAAGGTGCTGAAAGACTATACAACTTACGCCCTGATTATTATTTTAGTTACTGTTTACTTGCTTTGTCCTCAATGAGTTCAGGTAAATATGATCTTGCAAGTCAATATTTAGACACTGCTATGAAAAAAGCTAATTACATGTCAATCTACTTTATTGTAATACAACTCAAGGTTACATTGCAAGAACACGACAAGGTAATTTATTGGCTAAACAAGATGGGCTCAGAAGCTTTGCCTGATCCAGGCTGGAAATGTAAAAATTGTAACAGGGAACTAGAACAATGGGATCATAAGTGTTCAAGTTGTAATAGTTTTAATTGTGTTTATTATATATTATAAAATTCCACAAAGTGTAGAAATTACCATTAGGCTACTTTCACATTGATATTGCTGAAGTTAGAGCACTTTCTTAATATAATCCTTATCTCCAAACAATAAACCTGCAAGTTTCTTAGCTAGACTTGGTTTTAATGTCAAAAAAACTTGCTTTTAGACACTAACAGTTATATATTTTAACAAATCAGGGTTGTATACAAAATGAAGAGCTTAAAGGAATTATCCTTAAGAATTAAGAATATTAGGTCTGTACAGAAAACCACGAAAATAATGCAAATGGTTTCTGCAGCAAAGTTGTTACAAAGCCAAAAGAAGTTATTAAGTTCAAAATTATATGTATCTAAGCTGCATAACATTATTTTTTCATTAATGCTATCAGTTGATCAAGAATTACTGGCAAAAATTCTAAATGTCAGTAACGACGGTTCTTACCTAGTATTCATTATTGCGTCTGATCGTGGCTTGTGCGGCAACTTTAACTCTTCTATTGTCAAATTTAGTCAAGAGCATGTAAATAAGTCAATCGCAAATGGCAAAAAAGTAGATATTGTATTTCTTGGTAAAAAAGCTTTTGATGTAGGTAAAAATAGATTTGACTCTAAAAGTATCTTAAAAATTGAAAATAGTAAGGGAATCACGTTAAAGCACGTAGAAGCTTTGGTTGATGGTATAGATTTAAGTAAATACGATAAAGTTAAAGTTTTTTATAGTAAATTCTATAATACCTTCACGCAAAAACCAATGTTGGAAACAATAAAACCATGGAGTAAAGACTCATCCTTGATTGATAGCTCTCTGGCTGGTCCAACAACAGATTACGGCTATGAGTATGAACCACAAAATATTGAATTTATTTTAAAATCTTTGGTTCAAGATTACGTTGTAATTGCTCTTTACTCTGCTTTACTTGAAAGTGCAACGAGTGAGAATAGTGCTAGAATGGTTGCTATGGAATCAGCAAACAGAAACACTAAAGAGATACTGAACAAATTAGCATTGCTTTATAATCGTTCTCGTCAAGCAGCGATTACGACTGATTTAATTGAAGTTATAGGTGGTGCAGAATCTTTATAGAAATCTAAGGAATAGAAAATGAATATATTAAATATTGCAGCAGATATTACTAAACTAATAAAAAAGCAAAATCAAGATGCGGAAGTTACAATATATGAAACTAATAAGACTTCAGTTTCTCAGCGTCTATCAAAAATTGAGCAAATATCACAATCTAAAAATTGCACTGTAGGAATCAGAGCTATAGCAGGTAAAAACAAAGCTGCGTATATTTCTACAAACGATTTGAATAATCTGAGTGATACAGTAAGCCAAGTGGTAGAAATGGCAAAGAATGCGCCAGAAGATTCTTGCATTAATTTTGCTGTAAATGGTAGTAATTATATCTCTTCTGCAGATTTAAGTATCCCAGATAATAATGTTGTAACCGTTGATAACCTAAAAGAAATTGCTGAAGCTGCAGAAAATTCAGCCCTTGCACATAAGAGTATCACTAACTCTGAAGGGGCCTCTTCTTCATACGCTTTAGTGAATACAGTATTATCGACTGTTTCTGGTTTTATTGGCTCGTTTAGTAAATCAACCTTTGCTAATCAGGTCTCTGTTGTTGCTGGAAGAGAAAGTGAAATGAAGGTTGGTTACGATTATGATATAGCATGTAATTTTAGTGATTTAAAGTTGCCAGAGTTAATGGGAAAAGAAGCAGCAAAAAGAGCAGTTGATCAATTGAATTCACGTACAATGAAAACTGGTAAATTTCCAGTTATTTTTGAAAAAAGAGCAGCAAAAGGGCTAGTAAAAAGTTTTGCTTCTGCTATAAATGGGAGCAGTATTATAAGCAACAGTTCTTTCTTGAGGGGTAGTTTAAACGCTCAGATTTTCAACGATAGAATTAATATTATCGATGATCCATTGTTGCCAAGAGGCATAGCATCTAGACCATTTGATGGAGAAGGGATAACTAGCAAGAAAAATATATTTGTAAAAAACGGAATATTACAAAATTGGATTTTAGACTTATACTCGGCTAGAAAATTAGACTCAGAAACAACCGGAAGTGCAACTCGTGCAAGTAATGCTGCAGTTATTCCTGCAGCTAGTAACCTCTACATTGAGAATGGTGATGTATCGTTTGAAGAATTAATTCAGGAAGTGAAAGAGGGAATATATGTAACTGATTTATTTGGTTTTGGTGTCAATTTAATCAATGGCGATTACAGCCAAGGCGCTTCCGGATTTTTTATAGAAAATGGAAAAATAACGTATCCAATACATGAGATTACCATTGCTAGCAATTTGAAGGATATGTTTAGCAATTTAGTCGTTGCAGATGATCTAACTTTTTGTGGGCAATTTAATTCACCAACGATTAAAGTTAGCGAAATGACGGTTGCAGGTTCGCTTAACGATTAAAAAATTTATTTGCATCAAGTACAACAATTATGTATTATTGTCATGTAATGTTAAGAATAGACTATGGAGTATAAAGGTTTAGTTTCAATATCTAAGCTTAAAGCATTCTCAATCGTAATTTCAAAGTTTTTCATCACATTAGTAATGTTAGTTAATAATTTAGGAGTTGTTTAAATGGAATTTGGTAATGTAAAATGGTTTAATGCCGAAAAAGGCTATGGTTTCATCAAGCCAGAAGGTAAAGGGGGTGACGTTTTTGTGCATATTAGCACATTGGAACGTTCGGGAATAAGACCTGAGGCACTTAAAGGAGAGAATAAAGAGAAGGGAATAAAAGGAGAAAGGGTGAGTTATGAGGTTAAAGAGGAGCGCGGTAGAAACGGAGAAGATAAAAAATCTGCAATAAATTTAAGATTGGAAGATTAATTTATTATGAAGTCTTTTAACAGGATTAACGTATTGTGAATAATTTTCATGAGATGGGTCTCCCAGCTTCGCTTAGACAAGCTCTAGATAAAAATAATCTTTTCGTCCCAACTCCGATTCAAATACAAGCGATTCCCTTAGCGCTACAAGGTAAAGATATTCTTGGATCTGCTCAAACGGGAACTGGAAAAACTTTAGCATTTGCTATTCCGTTGGTTGCTAAGTTGCTGAATGAGCCTAACACTGCTTCAGCTTTAGTCATCGTGCCAACCAGAGAGCTTGCGCATCAGGTAACAAATGAGATAAGAAAACTCTTATCTCAAAATTCTGCACTAAGGGTCGCTTTGTTGATTGGTGGCGAGCCTATTTTTAGGCAGCTAAATCAGCTTCAGAAAAAACCACAAATTGTAATAGGTACTCCTGGTCGTATTATAGACCATATTGAGCGTAAAACTTTGATTACTCGCAATGTTAGCGTTCTTGTGCTTGATGAAACGGATCGTATGTTTGATATGGGCTTTGGAGTTCAGATTGAAGAAATTATGAAGCATTTGCCTAAAATAAGGCAAACTCTTATGTTTTCTGCAACTCTTCCTGGAGATATAGTAAAACTTGCTGAGAAGTACCTTAATCGACCAGAACGTATTTCTGTTGATTGTGAGGTTACAACTTCTGTAAAAATTAAGCAAGAAATTGTTTATGCATCAGAATCAGAAAAATATGAAAAGCTTGTTACACAACTATGTCAGCGCGAAGGATCAATCATTATCTTTGTCAAAACAAAGCGAGGAGCGGATCAGCTAGCTAACAGGTTGCACAAAGATGACTATAGCGCTTTAGCAATTCATGGTGATTTAAGGCAGCACAAGCGCGAAAGGGTCATTAATTCTTTTCGTCGTGGCCGTAATCAAATCATGGTTGCAACAGATGTTGCTTCTCGCGGCCTTGATATTCCCCACATTCAACATGTTATCAATTATGATGCACCACAATCGCAAGCTGACTATATTCATCGTATAGGTAGAACTGCACGCGCTGGAGCTGAAGGGTATGCGCTATCTTTTGTTACACCTCAAGATAAGAGAAGACTGCCTGCACTGGCAGACAAAGAAGGAGAGCTAAATTTTGATTGTAGTGTGCAATTTAAAAAACGTAACAGCAAAAAGGTCTTTAAAAGGCCAAGTACGTTAAAGACTAAATACGGTAGAAAAAAGATCAATGCATTTAAGAAGAAAAGCAGAGTACTAGAAAAAGCGTATTAAATAGGATTTACCTACAATTTGATAAGCGTAAAACTCGTCATTCCGCTACTCATTAGCGGAATCTATGCTGAGATATTGCGGTGCTATGACGTAGATCCAGAGTGGGATTCAAATTGGCTACAGCGAACTGCTGGATTTCAATTTTTTTAATAATTGTGTGCTGTTCATTATATATGAGTTCCCACTTTTAAAGAGAATAAGAGATGATTTCCAAAAACTTAGAGGCAAGTTTGAATAGAGCACTATTCATTGCTTCTAATTTTAATCTTAAATATGCGAAAGTAGAACATTTATTGCTGGTGTTAACTAAAGACGTGGATGTAAATTACGTTTTATCAAGATGTAATATCAGAGCCGATGAAATCATCAGTATGGATAACATTCTATCAAGATGCAATATTAAGGCTAATGATTATAATAATAATATAAAAGGGTTTTTACAAAGCAGTTCTGAATTGATTATCAGTGGAGTTAAACCTAGCTCAATGTTTCAATGCATAATACACAGAGCAATAATACGGGCTCATAGCTTGGGGAAAAAAGAAATAAATGGAGCAAGTGTTCTAGTAGAAATTTTGTCTGGGCAAGATTTATACGTTGAAGATCTATTGCAGAAACAAAGTGCGAAAGATTCCAATTTGATTTACCACATATCTAACATGAAATACTCTAACGATATAGATGAATACACCACTAATCATAAAGTAAAACTTGATAAAAATAATGATGCTCCTACTACAGTAAATAAAGGTGAGCTACTAAAAGATGAGGAAATTCTACAAAGTTATTGTAAAAATTTAAATGACTATGCAAGAAGCAAAAAAATAGATTATGTTATTGGTCGTGATTATGAATTAAATCGCACTATAGAAATATTATTGAGGCGTAGAAAAAACAACCCTTTATATGTTGGAGATCCAGGTGTTGGCAAAACCACAATAGTTGAGGGTTTGGTACTCAAAATCATTGAAAACAGTGTTCCAAGTGCGCTCAGGTCCAGTATAATTTATGCTTTGGATTTAGGATCACTCCTTGCAGGGACACGCTATAGAGGTGATTTTGAAGAGAGAATAAAATCTATAATAAAAGCGATTGAGGCAAAACCAGGTGCTATCCTTTTTATTGACGAAATACACACTATCATTGGAGCAGGTTCTACAAGTGCTAGCTTTCTTGATGCAGGTAACCTACTCAAACCTGCGCTTGCAAGAGGTACACTGCGTTGTATAGGTGCAACCACATATAGAGAATACAGCGCTAGTTTTGAAAAAGATAAAGCACTAGCGAGAAGGTTTCAAAAAATTAATGTTAAAGAATCTTCTGTTAATGAAACGATAAAGATACTAGATGGTATAAAGCACTACTATGAAGGGTATCATGGAGTATATTATACAAAGAATGCCATTAGGTCTGCGGCTGAACTTTCGCATAAGTATATTACTGGGCGAATATTACCTGATAAAGCGGTTGATGTTATTGATGAGGCAGGGGCATATTGTAAATTGCTAAGAAACAGGGGTAAAATTGTAAATAGTAGAGATATTAAGAATACCATTACTAGAATTACAAATGTGCCTTGCGGATCTGAATCTGATGATTTGCAGAAAGTAAAGTCTTTAAAAGCTAATCTAGAGAAGGTGATTTTTGGCCAAGAGCAGGCAATAGAATCTCTTGTTAATTCTATTAAAATTGCTAAATCTGGGTTGAGAAATTACAATAAGCCTTTAGCAAATTATCTTTTTGCAGGGCCAACCGGTGTTGGTAAAACCGAGCTAGCAAAACAATTAGCAGAAAGCATGGGCATGAATCTTATACGCTTTGATATGTCCGAATATATTGAGTCTCATACGATATCAAGGATGATTGGTTCTCCTCCTGGATATGTAGGTTATGATCAGGGTGGATTACTCACAGAGTCTGTATCTAACAATCAATATAGTGTTGTGTTGCTTGATGAAATTGAAAAGGCCCATAGCGATATCTATAATATATTGCTACAAATTATGGATTATGGTTGTGTTACAGACACTTACGGACGTAAAGTTGACTTTTCCAATATAATCTTAATTATGACAACTAATCCAGGAGCAGCTGAACGCAGCAAAAGTTTTGTTGGCTTTGGGCATAAAAAATTTAACACTGGTGATAGTGAAAAAGCGATAGAACAGGTTTTTAGCCCTGAATTTCGTAATCGTCTTGATGCGATTATTTCTTTTTCTGACTTAAATGCGGATATAATTCTGCATATTGTAGATAAATTTATTCAGGAACTGAAAAAGCAGCTGACGCAAAAAGGCATAAACTGCTTGGTAGAAGATGAAGTGAAATCTTATCTTGCACAAACAGGTTATAGTAAGGAAATGGGAGCACGTCCGATAGAGAGACTTATTGAAAAAGAGATAAAAAGTTACTTAGCGGAAGAAATACTGAATCGTAAATTAATAAAAGGAAAGAAATTAAGAATTCATATGAATAAAGTAGAAAATAAAATTGCTTTTGATATAGTTTGAAATTCTTGTTTTTTTATTACACTGATAGTATACTTATTTTAAGAATAATGAGGCTATAGTGGCAAGTTTAACTAGAAATCAGTATTACAGTAATCGCGACTTACAGAATTTATTTTCAAGACTAGAAATAAAAGCAGAAGAAGTAATAAGCCAGGAGTTTGACGATATACTCAAGTTAGTTGAACGGAGCTTTAGAAAGCTTTCATTAAAGTGCCACCCTGACAAAGAAAAAGATGAAGAGAAGAAAAAGATAGCTACAGAAAAGTTTCAAAAACTTAGTGCAGATAAAAAAGAGCTAGAGAAGCATCTCAACGCTTTAAAAGAAGGAAAAACTCCTAGTCAATATGAAAGGCTATCAAGTGAAGAAGAACGGAGGAGGCAAACAAAAATTTATGGAATATTATCACGTAGAAGCAAAGCTATAAATAGAGCACTTTTATTTTTTATATTAGCAAATGCGGTGTCTACTCCATCGCTGAAAGTTGAGTATTGCTTATCGCAACTTGCTAATAGTGGCACGGTGCAAAGCATCGCTTATCAATTTTATGCATTTAGCATAGGGATTTGGCCGTTGTTATTTATTATATCCTTTTGTGGTATTATTTATGCAGCAAGTAAACAAAAAGGTTCACAAGAGGAAAATCTGGATAGATTAAATCGAAGATACAATCTACTTATTGCTGCTGATAATTATGTGATATGTATCGCAGCAACATTTGCTATATGTGGTCTAGTGTCAGAGGTAGCACAAAATGGCTGGCCTGCTCAATATGGAACAATGCTGATGATTAATTTAGCATTGGATTTATTACTTATTGCTTTACTTAGAACTTTTACAAAGGCATCTGAACTATATAGTGAACATTGCATTCAGCGCTTATATGAAGAAGATGCAAAATTTAGCTATAAAGAAAAATTTACATGGTATGACTACAAGCTAGTGCTTATGCCACTTGTTCTTCCTATTGTCAAAATGTATTTTAGAGATTTAATCCAAAAAAAGCCACAACAGCACACCACCAATCCTAACGTTACATCTTTAGGTACACCTGCAGGACAAGAACCATAAAAAGATCTTTGCTTCAACTGTGGTTTTTGCTATACTTTAAATGAACTTCATAGCGTTAATGAGTAAAGAAATAAGACAAATCTTAAACCACTACGAAAGTGAAAACCCCGGGGTAAAAGCAAATCTTACTCGTATTCTCATGCATGGAAAGCTTGGCGGCACTGGCAAATTAGTAATTCTCCCTGTAGACCAAGGGTTTGAACACGGGCCAATAAAAAGTTTTGAAGTTAACCCTGATGCTTATGACCCACATTATCATTTTCAGCTTGCAGTTGATTCGGGAGTAAGTGCATATGCTGCTCCACTTGGTATGATTGAAGCTGGTGCTTCAACTTATGCTGGAATGCTCCCACTTATTTTGAAACTTAATAGTTCCAACTCCTTACATTCGAAGAATCTGACTTCTGATCAAGCAATAACCTCTTCTGTGAAAGATGCACTGCGTTTGGGCTGCTTGGCTGTTGGATTTACTATATATCCTGGTTCTGCTAAGTGTTTCGATATGATGGAAGAAGCCCGTGAAATCGTAGCTGAAGCCAAATCTTATGGGCTTGCAGTAGTGTTATGGTCTTATCCACGCGGTGAAGGAATTTCCAAAGAAGGTGAAACAGCGGTTGATGTTATTGCCTATGCTGCACACATGGCAGCTTTGCTTGGCGCTAATATAATAAAAGTAAAACTTCCAACTAAATATTTGGAAAGGGAGAAAATAGAAACAGAAAATATTGAATCATTACCTAAAAGAATTGAATATGTTAAAAGATCTTGTTTTGCAGGAAAAAGAATAGTAGTTTTTTCTGGTGGCGAGTCGAAATCAGTGAATGACATATGCAATGAAGCGAAAGAAATTAAGCAGGGTGGTGGTAATGGTTCAATCATTGGACGTAACACTTTCCAACGCAAAAGGGAGGAAGCTTTATCTATGCTAAAAGATATAATGGATATCTACACATAAAAAACGGCTGGGTGGCAGAATGGCTTATGCAGAGGACTGCAAATCCTTTTATACCGGTTCAATTCCGGTCCCGGCCTCTTTCATTTTCTATATCTTGTAAAAGTTGCTCAATTCAACAGTAGCTTTAAGTGTGTAACCTATAGAGAAAATTATTCATAAGTAAAATCAATTTCTTTTCAAGTTATGGTTATACTCTTATAGCGTTTCATGGTAAAAAATAAACTAAAAATAAGCAAAGTGTTTTACAAAATGATATTACGTGATTTATTGTTTTTACTATCGCCCGAGGTTGCTCACTCTTTGGCAATTATGGCATTAAAGGAAATGCCTTATAGAAAACCTATAGAGCTACCAGAATCTTTGAGTGTGAATTTTTTTGGTAATAAGCTCAGAAGCCCCGTGGGTCTGGCTGCAGGTTTTGACAAGAATGCAGAAGTTATAAGGCCTATGCTTTCATTTGGTTTTGGATTTATTGAAACTGGTACTGTAACTCGTAATCCACAATATGGAAACAAAAAACCAAGAATTTTTCGGTTAATTAAAGATCAAGGGGTAATTAACAGATTGGGATTTAACAATAAAGGAATAGACTACTTTCTTAAACAAATAGATAAAACCAAGCTTGATGACTGCATTTTTGGCATCAACATAGGAAAAAACAGTACATCAAAGGACCAAATCAGCGATTATGTTGACTTAATAAAGATAGTATATGGAAAAAGCAATTATATAGTGCTGAACATCTCATCCCCAAACACGCCTAATTTACGCAATCTGCACAATAAGCAAGAATTATCGGAATTGTTGAAATCCGTAACTCTAACCAGGAAATCAATTGATAATTCTAAATCCATACCAATAATATTAAAAATCTCACCAGATATAGATCAGCAAACGAAAGAAAATATCGCTGAGCTTGCGTTGGAATATAAGATTGACGGATTAACAGTGAGCAACACTACGATCAGTCGGAATAACTTACATTCCCACCACAACGAGAGTGGTGGGTTGAGTGGCAAACCGCTGTTTAAACTTTCAACCGAGTTATTGAGCGATATGTACAAACTTACTAAGGGCAAAATATTGTTGGTAGGATGCGGAGGAATCTCAAGTGGTGCTGATGCATATAAAAAAATAAAGGCAGGAGCTTCTTTGGTGCAGTTGTACACTGCTCTCATATACCACGGACCTCAAGTTGTAAACAAAATTAATCTAGAACTTGCAGAACTAATAAGGAGAGATGGATTTAGTAACATTAGTGAGGTGGTGGGTTGTATACATTAAACATCTTCTCTGTCACCTAAGTAGCCGACAATGGAATAACATCGATGAATCATTATTCAAATAATGGTTATGCAAGAAGTCTATTAAACTGTATATTTTGGAAGTTGTTGGTATTATTTTAATAAAACAAAACTAATTCTTTGGTATAAAGGTGTGGTAGGAAGTGTTATTCTTTTAAATAATGGGTATGAAGAGTTTGAATGATGCAATATCTAAGATCATTGATTATAAATTTACAAATTATGCAATATTAGAAGAGGCACTAACTCACCCAAGCGTAAATAAAAGGAATAGCAAAAACCAGATTGTAAGCTACGAAAGACTAGAGTTTTTGGGCGATAGTGTTTTGAATATGGTTGTATCTGCCACACTGTTTAAACTATTTCCTGAAGAAAAAGAAGGAGCATTGGCAAAAAGAAAGACGGATTTAGTTTGTGGCAACACCATTGCTAATGTTGCTAAAGAAATAAAATTAGGCAGCTTTATCATCATGAATAATAGTGAACGCTGCAATGGAGGGAGAAGTAACTTAAAAAATTTAGAAAACTCGCTTGAAGCACTAATAGGTGCAATTTATATTGATGGCGGGCTTGAAAATGTTGAAAAATTTATTATCCAATATTGGGAAAAGCTAGCTAAAGGCATGCTTGACCCCCCTCAAGATCCTAAAACCTCACTGCAAGAGTGGACTCAGAAAAACAAATTGCCTTTACCAGAGTATGAGCTTGTAAAACAAACTGGACCAGCGCATAATCCTGAATTTACTATATCAGTTTGCATAGAAGATTATGGTAAAGTTTCTGCATGCGCTTCTAGTAAAAAGATTGCTGAACAAAAAGCTGCTGAGTTGATGCTAGAAAAAATTGGAAAAGACGCTTCAGTTTAGGCAAAATAGGCATTAATGTAAATTTTAAGGAAGCTAATAGCGTTTAGGGTAAATGGTCAATTTAAGGAGAAGCATAGTATTATTCATAAAAAAGTTGATCTACCAAAAATCAAGCCTTATGTAGTGGAATATCAATGGCTGTTGTCGGAGATGCGGAAAAAAAGAAGTAGCAAGTTACCAAAAGGTGTTATGCCAGATACATTTGGTCCAAGAGTTGTTTTGTGAAGTTGACATAGTCAAGGAGAATGAAAGTTTTAAAAAATAGCATATTGTTTAATTATAAAAATTTGATATTAACTGTTGTTGGTTGATTGAGTAAAAACCAGTGAATGGTCACGTTAAAACATATTTTTAAATTTCTGCCAAAATCCTGGTTTATTATCATTAACCTTTGTAAATGTTATATTTAAACTGTATTTCGGATCATTTGGCACGTCGTATTTTATGCTAAATGTTGAAACTTTATCGTTATTGTAAATATGTACATCATCATATGATAGCTTTGTTGTGTAACACTTTACATACTTTTGCTTATCATGCACTAAATCACCTGATTCCCTTTCTAGTTCCACAAATTTCGTTTTTTTCTGACATTCCTTCATTTTTATTAAATCCTTATCTAGTGATATTGAAACTGGCAACGTATTTCCAGCATATTCTTTAGCTAAAAGTTCACTTTGAGGATACATTTTTATTTCCCTGCCAAAATGTGAGTCTATGAAATTATTACTCCAAAATTTATCGCCAGAATGCACGTACTCATCAGTAGCATACGGCACCCCACCATAATTGCATTGAACTTTGTAATCTCCAACACCGTTGTTTTGAAAAAAATCATGAATAGCAGTGTAGCTACCGGCAGCATCATTTATATAATCCATTACTTTATTCCTTAAATTTTTAGTTCATTATATCATAATCATTATGCCAATCAATCAAAAAAGCTCTCCCTTGCTGTTTTTAAAACTGATTTTGAGCAAGCGCTCTCGATTAGTTGGGAGCGTATTTGTAAGATTGTGACATTCGTGCCTCCCAGTTTTTCACATACTGCTGAATCAATTCAGGATAATCTGTAATAATTAATAAATTTTCAGCATTTCCTTTTTTAGCTGTCTTACTAAGGTTAAATGACCCTGTGATGACTTTTTGATTGTCAACAATCATTATCTTATTATGAGCAATCTTTGGCTTATCATCGATCCAAATTGGTACTCCACCTGAAAATAATTCATTTATAACACTATATTTTGAGTAGAGTTGCGATTTATCTAAGATGACTTTAACATCAACACCGCGTTCTTTAGCATTAATCAAAGATTTTGCAACTGTTCCAAGAGTAAATGTATATTCTTGAACTAAGATAGATTTTTTAGACTGATCTATTACGTTGATTATCGGTACAGCACAATCTTCTCCAGGTGAAAAGCAAACCGTAGCTTTTGGGCAGGGCGAAAATATAAAACCCGCATAGTAATACAGAGAAAAACACATTAACAAGAATAAAAAGTGAAAAAGCCTCACAACAACCCACCCCCGGATATACGGCGATAGGCTACATTATAATTTAATCACCTGTCAATAGACTTCTTGCATAGTTTTTGGCAACAACCGTTAGAAACGAAAAAACTTACTTGACAAACTCCGCCAGCCCCCTTATCATGAAACTGGAGGTATTCAGTTATCTTCATCTGTGCAGATTAAACAGCAAGAAAATAACGTAGTTGGCGTCTTATTTTTAATTTTTTGCACTATGTGCACCTTATGTCTTCACAATATTTCTAGGTTTTTACCTACACAAGCTGAAACGCGCTTATAAGTCGTTTAAGACAGTATAGTACACCAATTTGCAAGATTAGGGAGTGACAACTAGCTAACACGGGGTTTCTTTTGCCTTTTTTTCTGCTTAGTAAATTTCTTAAACATTTAAACTAAGGTGAGTTGCATTTAAAAGCAGCTAAATTGCAGTGTTTAAGACTTAAAAAACGCCAATGTTCTAAAATAGATATTAGCTGGGGCTTCTTTTGCCTTTTTTTTCGCTTGGTAAATTTCTTAATGTTTATAGCTAACATGAAGCTAAGTACGAACTTTGTTAAATACAACAAATGGTGTCATCCCAGTGCTCCTTTTTTTGTCATCCGAGTAGCTGACACTGGGATCTATTTTGCATGTAACTCCAATTGTGTTTTGGCATAAAACGCGACGCGTATTAGACTTATTTGCAAGCAAAGCTTGCTAGATCCAAGTAGTCAGGGCACTGGGATGACATCATAGGGACACTGGGATGACACCCTGACAATCGTCATCCCGCTACTTGTTAGCGGATGAGATACCGCGGCGGTATGACGGTTCGTGGCGGTATAATGAAGCTTGAAAGCGGATCACCTTTCACGACCCGTGTTTACTTCATTCACTTTAGGAGTATTAACAGGCGTTATTGCCGGGTTCTCAAGCTTTGTTGCCTGCTTCAAACCCTCGCTTACACTTTTGTCCTTTAAAATTTCATCAAGCTGCTTACTCTTTTGTTGCTCTTCGTTATTTGACGTATCTCTTTGAGCATCTTCTTTCATGCCACGAGCATTCTCTACATCCTTTTCACCTTCACCTAAAAATTTTTCTAATATTTTCTTAACAAAGCGCTTCAGAAGACTCAAAAACCCTTCTTCTTTTTGATTTTCTTGTGGTTGAGGCGTGGTATCTTTTTTGTCCGGCTCAGTGTTGAGCTTCTCTTTTATAGAACTCTTGCTCACTGAGGGATTAACGGTTTGTGAATCGTGCTCTGATGCTGTTTGCACAGAAGCTTCAGTAGTCTTTTTTGTGTATTATGTTCAAGGTCTTTAACTGCTGTTGTAGTTTTTCTCGGAGTGTCTTGGAGTTTTTTGTCACTTTTTGGCTCTGCAACTTTTTCACTTGTGAAGATGCCCTTCCCTTTATATTGTTGGTCAAGCTCAGCAATTCTTTCAAAATCTTGACGTACTTTTTCATCTGCACGTCCTTTTTGACTTTCAAATTTCTGACTCAATTCTGCAACGTTTTTCATTTTGTTCTCAAGCTCCTTACTTTTCACAGCTTTTAGAGCCTCTGTTCCTTTTGCGATATAATTAACCTTCTCTTCTAATGAGGTACCTTCTGGAAAAGCACCTGGAGAACGTTCAAAAACATCTTTAAACTTTTTTTCAACACTTTTTTTAGATGTCTGGGCCATACCTGTTACCTATTAAAACATATCATATAACCAGTATATTAGCTAATTATATAAAAAACAGTTAACATAACTTGTGGTAAAAAGTGTTTATCAAGGGCGTCCTATTTATATCTTTTTCATTAAAATGCTATTTACTTATTAAGTTAAAATGTATAATTATGTAAGAAATGAAAGATAGCCCATTAGCAGTAGTATTCGATTGGGATAATACCTTAGTTGACACTCAAGATAACATTTTTAATGCTATTAAGCATACCATAAACTCAATGGGGTATAGTAATAAAGCTGCTGATAGAAATTCCCATGAGTCGAGAAAGAGCTATATGGTCAATTTGTTTGGCGATCAGTGGAAAAAAGCAAATCACATATATCAACAATACTTAGATAATGCGCTATTACAAAACATTGCTCTGAATCAAGGAGTAGAGGAAATGTTGCAGACACTGAAAAGCCACAATGTTTATCTAGCAATAGTAAGTAATAAGAAAAATACTAATTTACGTGAAGAAGTTACCTATTTTAAACTAGATTCTTACTTTGAAAGAGTGGTTGGGTCATCCGATACTGCAGAAGATAAACCATCTGCAACCCCACTGCTATTTGCATTAGAAGAGAGTACGTTGCCTATAAATAGAGAAAATGTGTTTTTCGTTGGTGATAGCATCACAGATGTTCTGTGTGCACAAAATGCCAATTGTTTACCTATTATATACGGTCCATCAATAAGCGGTTATGAAGATTTGTTATGTTTTCAACATTTTGATAAACTTACAGATTTTGTAATAAAGTATTTAGAAGATAGGTAATGACCGCTGTTACAGAGATTGCCAGTATAACAAGACGCTTTTGCGCGTATTTAATAGATGTAGCAATTTTATTAATTCCAACTTTATTAATTATACTGCTATTAGAGGATTCTCCGTTGATTTTACATCTATCATACATGTGTGTAAATTGTAGTTACTTCACATATTTTATATCTTCAAAGGCCCAAGCAACTCCCGGTCAACAGTTAATGAATATGTATACTATCAATTTAGATAATTCTAAAATAGACTTGAATTTAGCGTTTGACAGAAGCTCTTCCCAGTTTTTTCTTCCTTTGTTAAACAGTGTAGTAGTTGTCCTTACTGAATTTTTGCGAGATCAGGAAGTATTAGTGAATGTCTTGAGTGCATTGAAAGTAATTATAGTGCTACTCACTCTCTGCTGGTATCTAGTTGCTTGCTTCTCTAAGAAAAAACAGACATACCACGACATGCTATTTAATACGGTTGTTATCAAAGGAACTATTAAATGAGTTGCTATAACTATCGTTATCATATAAATTATGCTGATGAATTGAACTAAGGGAAGATTATGAATGAAGAGATAGTAAAACATTTGAACAAATTATTGACCAATGAGCTGACTTCTGTACGCCAGTATCTTTTGCATTTTGCGATTCTCAAAAACAATGGAATTAATAGACTTGCAGAAAAGGTAAAAAATGAGCTTAACGAAGAACTTGAACATGCAAACAAGTTGGTAGAAAGAATTTTGTTATTTAAAGGAGTCCCAAATTTTCAGGATACAAACGAAATATCAAAGTATGATGGAAAGTTTACAAAAGACACAATACGGAAAATCTTAGAAGCTAATTTGAAATTAGAGGGAAAAGGTATTAAGGATATCAAAGAAACGATTTCTATCGCTGAGAAAGAAAAGGATTTTGTTAGTGTAATGTTATTAGAAGAGATGTTAAAAAATGAAGAAGAGCACTTTCATTGGATTGAGAAACAGATCGATCTTATTGAACTAATGGGTGTTGAAAACTATTTAAGAACACAAATATAGAGTGTTAAAAAAGATAGTATTTATTTTAATTATACCTTGCTCACTTCTTTTTTTATTAGGGTTATGGCAAATATTCAGATTGAACTGGAAGAATAATATTATTAAAAGTATGAGTCTTCCAGTGGTTCATCTATTGCCCAATAACGACCTTGAAAAATTTAACTATAGGCATGTCAAGATTGATGGGATTCTAAGTGATATAGAACTATATGTTTTTGCAGGGCAACACGGCTATCACGTGCTGTCTCCTATGTTGCTCACCACTGGACGTTACATGTTGGTGAATAAAGGAATAGTCAGAGAAAAAAAGGAGAAAAAAGTAAAAATTGAAAAAGTAGTTGCAGATGGAATTTTATATTGCGATAGCAATAAAAGCAAAAATTGGTTTATCAAGAACGATACTGCTTCGAATACATGGTTTACCCTGAGTACAGAAGAAATTTCCAATGAGTTAGGTATTAAGCTAGAGAAGTGTGTATTGTGGCCGAACAATTTTGGCAGCAAAGTAGCTATACAGCCAATGAAGCATTTGGAATATGCAATCACTTGGTTTGCACTTTCCTTAACTTGGTTGATTATGTGCGTAATTTACTATAGGCAAAACCTCAATAAAGCTTGAAGCTTTCTGTACATAAAATTAGAAAAGTAGTTATTCATCTTTATCACTACCAAGGTCTTTCAACATACTGTAATTGCCTTTTCTGAATCTACTTTTTAAAGACGTAACTCCACTTTCGCTAATACCACTAAGGCTCAGTGCAGCTCCACCTAGCTGCAATCCTATCTCAGATGTTTCAGGAATAATTTTACTAGCTCCTAGATCTCCATAAACCTCCACATTACTCAGATCTGGTAAGCGTATTACAATATTTACATGCGGAAAATTTGCTGCAACTAAAGAAACAACTTTTTTTATAGTAACTTCATTCTTTATTGAAATAACGAGAGCTTGAGCTCTTTCTATTCCTACCGATTTTAAAATTTCACATCTTGTAACATCTCCAAGATATATAGGAAAACTATCACTTTTTCCTTCTTTGACTATTTTCGATTGAATATCTACAACAACGTAACTTAAATGCTCTGCCGTAAGCATTTTTGTTACCATATATCCCACTCTACCAAATCCAGCAACTATCACATGGTTATAAAGATCTTGTGTATCTGTTTCAACAGCTTCATCATCTAATATTGTTTTCTCAGTGCTAAATGAGTTTGCTATCCAATCTCCAAGCCCCGATAAAAGAGGAGTGAAAGCCATGGTTACTGTAGTTACCATCATAAGTACTTGAGCGATTTCACTTGGTAGCACATTTAGCTCATCTGCTAAGCGAAATAAAATAAACGCAAATTCACCGCCTTGTGAAAGCAGTAACCCAGCTTGTATAGCAGGTGCACTCTTAAATCCAAAAAATCTACACAATATATATATGATAGATGTTTTTAAAACGATAAGGATAATCGATAATAAAGTAATTAGTGGTAACTTATTGAGTAAAAGTTCGGTATTGATGGACATACCAACAGTCATGAAAAATAAGCCAAGAAACAAATCTTTAAATGGTAATACCGCGTGTTCCACTGAGTGTCTGTATTCTGTTTCTGCAACTAACAATCCAGCGACAAATGCACCTAATGCCAACGATAAATGGAATTGCTCAGTAATAAATGCTGCTCCTAATACTATTAAAAGCGTTGTTGATATAAAGACCTCATTACTTTCCATTTTAGCAATAACCGAAAATAAAGGTCTAAGCAATAATCTACCAGTTATAAATATCAGCACTAATGCAATAGCTGCTTGCACCAATGAACCTGCCAATGAGCTTATCAGGCTGTGCTCAGAATTGCCAGCAAGTAAAGGTACCAATACTATTAATGGTACTACTGCAAAATCTTGCATTAATAGTACTGCTATTGACAACCTACCAACCTGACTTGCTTGAGAACCTTTTTCTTGCAGAACCTGCAACACTATTGCTGTTGAGGATAGCGCAAGCCCACCACCAATAACTGTTGCTATATTCGTATTCACTCCGAAAGCAAGAGCGATGCACCATATTGCTACCATGGTAACTATAACTTGAAGAGAACCGAACCCAAATACATGAATACGCATAGCGATCAGGCGTTCAAATGTCAATTCAAGGCCTATAATGAATAATAGGAAAACTACACCAAATTCTGCAAGATTATCCATTGCTTCAGCTGAGTGTATCAGATTAAACCCATGAGAACCAATAACCGCACCTGCAACGAAGTAACCGAGCACTGGACTAATATTCATTTTCCAAAACGCTATGACTATAAACACAGCAGCAGAAAGCAAAATTATAATATCAAACAAATGCTGAGAGCCACTGTGCATGATATTTAACCTGTAGAATTAGACCATTTAATTGAGCAGCCAATACTTGATTTTTGGTCAATTGGAGAATTACCAGTTTCTGCAATAAATTTCATAGCTTGAAATAAGTCACTACTTCCTACTTCATAGCTTTGAACCTTTTCTTTTTTTGTGTTATTAAAACGTCCACGATAGCAAAGGTTTAAATTGGAATTAAAGCCAAAAAAGTCAGGAGTGCAAACAGCCCCGTATTCTTTAGCTATTTTCTGTGTACTATCAATTAAATATGGAAATGTAAACTTATTTTCCTTGGCAAAATTAACCATATTTTCAAAGGAATCTTCTGGATATTCATTTACATCATTTGGCATTATTGCAACGGTGTTTACCTGATAATCTTTTTTCAATTGATCAACATCGCTTACCAGATTGCTAATAATTGACTGAACGTAAGGACAGTGATTGCATATAAACATTATAATAAGACTATTTTTTCCACAACAGTCACTTAATGCATAATATTTATTGTCTACTCCCAAAAGATTAAAATCTTTTGCAGTAAAACTAAAATCGACTTTAGGAGTATTCAGAGCAACCATAGACTATTATTATACTATATGTAATTTACGGTCTTATTATTTAAATGTCAAACGGTTTCTATGTATACTGTTTGCATATTCTTTTTTAGTATTATAATTATAAAACTTATGTTCATAACTTTCGAAGGAATAGACGGCTCTGGTAAAACAACACAATCTAAGCTACTTGCAAATCATTTTAAGCAAATTCACGGCGAAAATAATGTGGTATTGACTCGAGAACCAGGTGGCACTGATTTTGCAGAAAAGATAAGAGGAGTATTGTTAACGAATAATATTGATTCTATTTCTGAACTCTTGCTACTTATCTCGATGAGGCGCGAACATATGAAAAAATTAATATTACCAGCTCTTGCAGAAGGAAAAATAGTGATTTGTGATCGGTTTATTGATTCAACTATTGCATATCAAGGATATGGGTTTGGAGTTGACTTAGGGCTAATAAGGGACTTACATAAGCTAGTGGAAATTAAATATCCAGATATTACATTCATTCTAGATATTGATGTTAAAGTTGGGTTAAATAGAGCAAAAGACAAGAATAAATATGAAGAAATGGATGTTAATTTTTACAATAAGGTCAGAAAAGGATTTCAGGAAATAGCCATAAAAGAGCCCGTTAGGTGCAGTGTTATCACTGGAATTGAAACAAAAAATGATAATCACGTACACAATGAAATTATTGATAAAATCACCTAGCTTGTGATAGAAAATTATCAATTTCAGGTAACATTATTTCATATGAATAACTTTTTGTTTGAGTAGCTAAAAAATCCTGTATTTTGTCTGGATCTTCTTCACTTATCATCTTATATGCCCTTGCGAGGTTCATTAATTCACTTCTATTTTTTTTATTGCTTACTTCAGTAATAGTAAAAAATTGATCAAAATGGTCTAAGAGGTCTTTATTTTTTATTGAAGACACAATATCGTCAATTTCTTTCACATATAATGCAAGTTTGTGTGCTTTACTACGATCTTCAAAACAAAGATTAACAAGCACGTTACGAAACCTATCTTTCGTAGTACTTCTCACTTCTGCTAATAAGGACTTAATATTTTCTTGGCAATGCACTCTCTTTACCGATTCAGCCGGTTCAACCATACCAAGAACATTCTTTACCAAAGATTTTTCTTCACAACTAAATATGAACATGTAATAACCCATCGATAAAGTGAAGAGCAAGAACATAGCCGGAAGTAAAAACGGAGCTAATACATTTTGTGACGCAGGGAAAATAAACCAGGTAACAGTTGCTATTGACACAGTTACAAATAATCCTGATAAACATAATTGTGCTTTTCTTCTATAATTCTGATCAATAACTGTACTTACACCAATAGAAGCTATATCAATCATTACTCACACCTCATTAAACATTAATACTAACTGAATGATAGCATTATTGTGATGAAAATGCAATATTATTAATATTTTAATACAATTTATATTGACAGTTACAATTCTGAATGTTTTATTGCAGCGTTAGCTGATTAGCATTTTTAAGATGAGGTCAACTCTCATAGAGAGAGGATTTTTTTATTTTCTCATTCTTCTCATTTTCCTCTCTAACAATTTTTTTTCCATTTAATATGTCCTTTATTTCATCTCCTGTTAAAGTTTCAAACTCCAGTAGATTTTCGGCAATGAGATCTAAGCCTTTCTTATGCTTGGTCAAAATGTCTTTTGCTTTTTCATAGCAAGAAGACACAACTTTCTTTACTTCTTCATCTATAAATTTTAACGTATCTTCAGAAATTATCTCAGAACCATGTATGGTTTGTTCGCGATTGTGATAGATCGGGCCTATTTTGTCACTCATTCCCCATTTTGTTACCATAGCGCGTGATAAATCAGATGCTTGTTTTATATCCGAAGATGCACCGCTTGTGACTTTATCGTAGCCAAAAATTAGCTCCTCTGCCACTCTTCCACCCATAGCAACAGTAATATCTGCTATCATCTTTTCTCTTGTGAGGGACACTCTATCTGTTTCTGGTAGTCTCATAACTAAACCGAGTGCTCTACCGCGTGGAATAATTGTTGCCTTGTGTATAGGATCAGAAGCAGGCATATTAACAGCAATTATCGCATGACCAGCTTCATGGTATGCAGTCAGTCTCTTTTCCTCTTCTGTCATAATTAGGGATCGTCTTTCTACGCCCATCATCACTTTATCACGTGCATATTCAAAATCGTCCATGGTAACAATCTTCTTGTTTCTTCTTGCAGCAATAAGTGCAGATTCGTTCACTAAATTTGCTAAATCAGCTCCAGAAAAGCCTGGTGTTCCTCTTGCAACTGTTTTCACGTTTACATCTGGTGCTATTGATATTTTCTTTATATGAGTATTTAATATCTTTTCACGCCCATTTATATCGGGTAAAGAAATAGTAATCTGTCGGTCAAAACGACCAGGTCTAAGCAGTGCTGGATCTAAGACATCCGGACGGTTAGTCGCAGCAATTATTATTACACCTTCATTAGACTCAAAGCCATCCATCTCAACTAATAACTGATTTAATGTTTGTTCTCTTTCATCATTGCCGCCACCAAGACCAATGCCACGATGCCTACCCACCGCATCTATTTCATCTATAAAAATTATACAAGGAGCATTTTTCTTGCCTTGATCAAACATATCACGAACACGACTTGCACCAACACCCACAAACATTTCAACAAAATCAGATCCAGAAATACTAAAGAATGGCACATTAGCTTCTCCTGCAATTGCACGAGCAAGTAAAGTTTTACCAGTTCCAGGAGAGCCAATTAAAAGGCACCCTTTTGGTATTTTTCCACCTAATATTTGAAATTTTTGCCTTTGTTTAAGGAAATCAACGATTTCTACTAGCTCCTCTTTTGCTTCATCAATTCCGGCAACATCATCAAATGTTACTTTTTTTCCACTAGTCATAAGTCTAGCCCTTGACTTGCCAAAGCTTATAGTTCTGTTGCCCCCCGCTTGTGTTTGTTTAAGAAAGAATAGCAAGAAGCCAATAAAGATAAATGTTGGGACCCATGAGATAAGTAATCCACCAATTACGTTCATGGCAGAATTTCCAGTTGAAAAGGAGAATCTCACTTTTCTATCATGTAAATTTTTTATTAGGTCGCTATATATGACACCGCTTGAATTGAAACTTGAACCGTCCCTGAACTTGCCTTCAATGCTCTGGTTTTTTATGACAATATTTTCTACATCATTGTCTTCTAGTCTAGTTAAAAATTCCGAAAAAGGTATAATTGTTTTACTTTTACCTACATTTCCGCTGAACTGAATATAAGCAACTGAAATAAGAACAATAATTACTAACCAGATCAATAAGCCTTCTAAAAATTTTTTCATTTCTATTTCTAACTAAATACTAATCAAGCTTACCAAATTTTGTTTTATCGTGCTATTAATAATGCATTGAGCCTTATCGTCATTGGTATTTTTTTCGTTATAATTTACATCAGGATAAGCAAGCACCTTTCCATCTTTTAGCACTACAGGCAAAGAATAGAAAACTTCAGGGCAGCAGTTGTAATCCTTCAGAAATTCAGGAACTTTTTGTGTTTTTTTTAATGGAGCGATGATAACTGAACACTCTTGATTTCCGAGTATTGTGCAGCTAAATCTGTTATCCCATTGAGTAGGTTCATTTAAAGGTAGGTTTACGGTAATTTCTTGTATCTTTGACGATTCTCTAATTATCAAGATATTTTCTCCATACTTTCTTATTTTGCACCCAGAAAGTGTACAGTTAACATTACTATCCTTTTGCAATATTTTATTAAATATTACGATAAGGCTATTATACCTTGGTTTATAGTGTTTACTGGCAATTGCCATTATAGAGTAAAGAAGAAGCCTCAAGGCTATTTCCTCTGGCAATTGATAAAATTCACTTAGTTTAATTTCAATATAACCAAGATCATGCACATTAACGCAGTCATTAAACGCAAGGCGTGTGTAGTGCATCAACGCTTTTGCAGCTCTTTTCATATGAAGGGCTGTGAGGCATATTCGCTCTGTTAAAATCTCTTGATTGTCACTTGCTTTAAGTAAGTTGCGGTATAAAGTTCGTCTGTATTTTAAGTCATGATTGCTTCTATCTTCGATCCACTTTAACTGGTGAAGCTTAGCGTACTTTTCTATTTCACTACGACTAAAATTTAACAATGGCCTAAATATATAAATACCATTTAGGAAAGACTTGTAGTCCATTGATGATAATCCATCTACGCCACTACCTCGCTCTAATCTTAACAAGAACGTTTCTGCTTGATCATCTTTGTGATGAGCGACGAGCAAACATTTAACATTATTGTTTTTACACCACTCTGCTAGTAACTTATACCGTGCTTTTCGTGCCTGTAACTGAATATTGCCTTTAATATTTTGCTTTTCCCAATTTAATATGAACGATTCCTTTGCTCCAAGTTCCTTTGCATAACTTACAACAAAATCAGCTTCTTTTTGAGACTCTGAACGTAATCCATGATTTACTGTTAATGCTATAGGAAGTGAAAGCTTGTTTTTTTTTGCCCAGTTAGTCATTAAGTGCAGTAAGACTATACTATCTACACCACCTGATACTGCAACTGCAACTTGATTGTTATAGAAAGCAAAACTATTAACCACATTTTGAAATAATAACTCTAATTCCATTATGTCTCTTGATGGCCAGATAGGTCAGATCTCTTACGTCATACCGCGACTTATTTGTGGTATATACAGATCCCGCTCAAGCAACGAAATATGACAAGTTTGTCCTTTTTTGTCTACCCCAGTGCCCTTTCTTTATGTCATCCCAGTGCTTGACACTGGGATCGAGGTTTTAATGCAAGAAACTATTTCTTTATTCCAGAAAATGAAAATTCCACTCTACGATTTTTAGCATGCTCTTTTTCATATTTAGAATTTCTAGAATCATCTTTTACATTAACCAAAGGCTCAGTTTCACCTTTAGAAGCAGTTTTTATTCTGTTTTCTATGTAGGGTGTACAACTAACCATAAATTTTTTAGCTGCATCAGCCCTTCTAGCGCCTAGCGCAAGATTATATTCATGAGAACCACGGTTGTCAGTGTGACCAGTTAAAGTAACCTTCGCGTCAGGGTTATCTTGTAACACCTCCATTACGTCAAGTAATGCATCTGCACTTACTTCAGCAATACTAGATTCATCATAACCAAAGAAAACTCTTTTATCACCTATCTGCTTAACAACAGAATTTATTTTATTTGTTGTATTTGCTCCTTTTTTTGGGCAAGAACTTACACCAGTAAGTAATAAACAAAAACAGCACATTATAACCAGTCTAATCCACATTACTAAACCTCCATAAATTTTAAATAGTGCGTAACTTTAATTTCATTAGCTAATATCTCTCCATATTGTAATATAGTCAAGGGAAATAAAATACTAAATACTTTTTCTACAACCTTACAATTAATTTTCCTATAATATGCTGGACTCTGAGTAGAAAAATCCAATAAAAGAATAAAAAGTACAATTTTTTATTGTACTTTAAGCAAATATACTTTTAACTTTATTATTAATCTATTACGGTATTAAACAGATGTTTTCTAAAATAATGAACAAATATGCAATCTTATAAGTTTTTAGAGGAAGTATTATATAGGGTAAAGAATATCGAAAATACGCTAAAAGTACTAAACCAAAGCCAATTGAATATAGAGGACAAAGTTGAACAAATGAGTCTTCTAGAAGAAATCAGACATGAAATTATCTCTCATGACGCAATAAAGGGATCATTAGCAGATGCTCTTGGTAACAAAAAAAGTGCAAATACTCAGCAGCTAAAGTTAATAGAGAGAATACATAAAAGCAACAGTGCTGTTCCTATTGATTTAGTAAAGTCTTTATCCAAAGCTAAGGTTGAATGCCAAAATTTATGGAAGCTATCTCATTCTGAAACCAGTAACTTAGAAAAACTAAAAGAACGTTTTACTGATTTAATCACACTCATTCGCGAAGTAGCTTCTATAAAATCGCAGCAATTAAAATGCTCAAAATACGACTCACTGCTTGCTGACTATGACTCTGATATCACAGAAAAGAATATAAGGGAAGTATTCCCCAAGGTAGGCAAATTTTTTAGCGAAAATGTAGATAAAATAATTGAAAAGCAGAAAAAGGATAAGGATAAGGTTACTAATATACAAAAAGTTGCTACTCAGAAACAGATTGAACTTGGCTCATTATGTTTACAGCAAATGGGTATTGCACTAAATGAGATTCGTACTTCTTATTACTACCCTATAGATTATGATGAATCTGATTTTTGTTATGGTTTATTTTCACTTTTACGGCATAGTGGTTATGCAATTTATCAAAAATGTTTAGCGCAAAATTCTATAAGTAGTCCAATTACGAGACATGTTATGTATGAAACTCAAGGGTTATTCATGGAAAGGATGATTGGAACATCCAGAGAATTTATTGAGTTTATTCAACCACACATAAAAGAGAAGTTTGCTATAAAAGGCAAAACTAATAGCAGTGTTGAAAATTTGCACTTGGTTTTCAATGAAATAAACCTTTCTTCTTTTTTAAAAAATGCAGATGAATTTAGTCTGTTAGCTCATATTATGTTGAGAACTAAGTTAGAACAAGATATAATAAATGGCACATTGGAAGTCAAAGACCTGCATGATGCGTGGTTGGAAGGTATGAAGCACTATAAAATTCCAGTAAAAGCTAAAAATGAGCTAAACACTTATTTTCAAGATGAATATTGGGCAAGCGGTGTTATGGGCTACTTTCCTATAAAAATTATTGCTTTAATTGCTGCTGTGCAGATTTTCTCTTTCGTTAAAAAGAATCATTACGAATCATTAAGTGCTATAATAAAAGGAGATTTTAGTTTACTTATCAGTTGGTTATCTCAAAATGTATACAGTGCAAAGTGTGGCCTGGAACTGCTAAAAAAGGTAACAGTTAAGGGTTTAGACGTTGAGTGTGTTACTTACTACTTATCTGAAAAGTATAATTTGTCTTAATAAATGGTTTTCTTGAGTTATGTATGAATTTTGTTCGAAAATTAACCGGAAAGTTTTATAGCCTTTTTACTTTCAAAGGTTTGTTTGCTAGCGATATTGCTATAGACCTTGGTACTGCAAACACTTTAGTTTATCAGAAAAATCAGGGAATAGTGCTTGATGAGCCTTCAGTTGTAGCAAGAATAAAAGAAAAAGGAAGTTACGTTCCTTATGCTTTTGGTAAAAAAGCTAAAATGATGCTTGGAAAAACGCCTGGAGAAATAGAGGCGATAAGGCCCTTAAAAGATGGAGTCATTGCTGATTTTAAAAGTGCGGAAGAAATGCTAAAATATTTCATACGCAGTGCAAACACAAAATTCACTGTTAATAAACCTAATATTATCATATGCGTTCCATCTGGATCCACGCCAGTTGAAAGGCGTGCTATACAAGATGCAGCAGAAAGTGCTGGTGCAAATGAAGTATTTTTAATTGAAGAACCAATGGCTGCAGCAATCGGAGCTGGGCTCCCGGTTACTGAACCTGAGGGTTCTATGATTGTTGATATAGGAGGCGGTACAACTGAAGTTGCAATTATTTCTTTAGGCGGAATTGTTTATTCACGTTCTGCCAGAGTAGGTGGCGATATTATGGATGAAGCAATAAAATCATATATTCGTGAAAATCATAAGTTATTAATCGGTGAAACAACCGCTGAGAAAATTAAGAAAAGCATAGGTTCAGCCAGTCTGCCAGGTGAAAATAACAAAGAGGGAATGATAATTAAAGGCAGGGATTTAGTGAGTGGCATGCCAAAAGAAATGCTTTTATCGGAATACCAAGTTGTAGAGAGTTTAATAGAGCCTGTACATCAGATAATTTCTGCTATTAAGACTGCGCTGGAGAGCACTCCACCTGAACTTTCTTCTGATATAGTCGATAGAGGAATAGTTTTATCCGGTGGTGGTGGATTATTACATAATCTAGGTAAAGTTATCAGTGAAACAACAAAATTACCGGTTCGTGTTGCAGATGACCCACTTTGTTGTGTTGCCTTAGGTAGTGGAAAAGTGCTTGAAAACATGGATTATTTTGGCCATGTTTTATTCAAGCAAGATTAAATTATTTTTGAAGGTAGCTTATCGAATTGTTTTGATGGAATTATGTAATATAAATGAGATCCCAGTGTCATGCACCAAGTAATTTGAAGGCAACTTCTAGCAGAAAAGGGTGTCATCCGAGTAGCTAACACTGGGATCCAGGAAACTTGATTACAAATAAATATGCTGTTTTAATGAATTTGTGTAATAGAAGTTAGATTCCAGTGTCAGCTACTTTCATGACATTATCTACTATGTAAATTGCCCCCAAATCAAAACGTTTGCACAGTTGTATGTTGGAATGACACAAGATTTGCGTTTATAAATTAAGGCGGTTATGCTAAAAGAATTTGAAATTGAACCTCTGCTAAAAGATAAAACTCCGCACCAGACTAAGGCTGTTGTTGCAATGTCCGGGGGAGTTGATAGCTCGGTTGCTGCAGCACTGCTACATAACCTTGGGTACCAGGTGATAGGTGTGACTCTTCAACTCTATGGCACTGACGGTAATGCTAACGCAAGAAAGGGTGCATGCTGCGCTGGACAGGATATTTATGACGCTAAGCGTGTAGCTGAAAGTGTTGGCTTTCCTCACTATATTTTAAACTATGAGGAAATATTCAAAAAGGAAGTAATAGAGGATTTTGCGAGTACCTATATGCGTGGGGAAACTCCCATACCATGCGTGAGATGTAACCAAACGGTAAAATTTCGTGATCTATTGCAAGTTACAAAAAATCTTGGTGCGGATGTGCTCGTAACAGGACATTACGTGAGAAGGTTAGAAAAAAATGGTGAGGTAAAGTTGTGCAGAAGTATTGATAAAAGTAAAGATCAAAGTTATTTTTTGTTTGCTACAACTCAAGAACAGTTAAAGCTTTTGCGATTTCCGCTAGGTGGGTTCTATAAAAGTGATATAAGAAAATTAGCAAAATATTTCAGTTTACAAATTTCTGAAAAGCCGGACAGTCAAGATATATGCTTTGTTTCCGAAAGCTATAGTAAAACAATAGCTAAATTAGCTCCACAATCTGTACAGAAAGGTAAAATAGTGGATGTTAATGGAAAAGTGCTAGGCGAGCACAGTGGCATAGTAAATTTTACAGTGGGGCAAAGAAAGGGCTTGGGTATCGCACACAATGAACCTCTTTATGTGATAAAAATTAATACAGAAAATAATGAGGTTATAGTAGGTCCGATCAACGTATTAATGCAAAAAAAAATATTGATCAAGGAGTTAAATTGGTTAGAACAACCAAAGGAAGGTATGGAAGTAACTGTGAAGCTGAGATCATCACATGCGGGAAGTTTAGCAACAATACATTCAACTGACGAAAAAAATAAAGCCTGTGTCATTTTAAACGACGATTACTTTGGCATCAGTCCAGGTCAAGCCTGTGTAGCGTATAAAGATGAGCAAGTTATCGGCGGTGGATGGATATGATCTTAACTAAAAGCTTTAATGCAGAGTGTAAACATACAATAGACTTCTTGCATAACCATATAACAGAAACGAAAAAACTTCCTTGACAAACCTCGCCAGCCCCCTTATCATGAAACTGAAGCTATTTATTTATCTTCTCTGTACAGATTAAATGACAAAAAAACTCACGTATCTGGCGTCTCATGTTTAATTTTTTGCACTATGTGCACTCTATGTCTTTATCAAATTTCTGGGTTTTTACCTACACAAGCTGAAACACGCTTATAAAGCATTTAAAACATTAAAAAACGCCAACTTAAAAAATGGATAGTGAATAACTAGCTACCCTAGGGTTTCTTTTGCCTTTTTTTCTATTTAGTAAATTTCTTAACGTTTATAATTTAGATTAGTTGCGGCTTAAAAGCAGCTAAATCGCGGTTATTAAGTGTTTAGAATAAAAAAACGCCATACTTGAAAGTATAATGTAAGTAATTAGCCAACCACGGGGCTTCTTTTGCCTTTTTTTGTTTGGTAAATTTCTTAATGTTTGTAGCTAAACGACAACCGTCATCCCAGCGGGATCTAGAGATATTGCGAATGAATCGCGGTATGACGGTTCGCGGCGGCATAAAGATAAGTCTCGTCATCCCGCTGCGTGTTAGCGGGATCTCTTGTTAGTGGCTGAGATACCGCGGCGGTATAGCTATACCTTTTTCTACTTAGTTTGGGTTATGCAAGAAGTCTAATAACATTTATTGCTATTTTGCCATGTATCCCTTATACTATAAAGTAGAACATTATAGGTTTCAGCAATGATAAAAGAAATTGAAGAACTAATAAAAATTGTTGGTAAGGGTAATTTATTAGAGACGTTATTTATTTTTTTAGGTAGCTTTCAACATGCTGACTTAGGTCGTTTTATGGATCACAGAAATCATTTTGGTTTGTCTGAATTCATTAGAAAAAAAGAGGAACCATTAGATAAATATTTTAACTTAAAATTTAGTCTACAAGGGCTGTTTTTAATTTATGCTCAAGCTTATCAAATTCTAAGTGAAAACAATAACCTGAATACTAAAGATATCATAGATAAAATATATGAAGTTATTAAAGGATCTGAGTTAAATGAATATATAAATGAAGTAGTAGATGGAAGAAAATTAGATTTACTTAACATCTTAGCAAATCCAAAGAGAGAACCAATATTTAAAACAGAAGAAGATTTTGAAAATAAAGTACTCATTGGTCTTAGAAAGTTACTAAGTGAAGGAAATACATTAAACAAATATGACAGAGAATTTGCATTAAATAAGTGCGTTATCAGCAGCTATTATTCCATTCATGACATAAAAGCAGATAAAGATATAGCATTGTTCTTTTCTTTGGGTGGTCACTATAAAGAACTTTCGTCATCTAACAAAACAGTAAAAAGAGAAGTATTAGAGATATGTGAGAATCAGTTAATAGAGAGCTATATAATGTTCTTAGCTGGCAAACTACACATGATCGGATTATCAAGTAGAGATAAATATACAATCGACCATGAGAATGTGGATCGGCAAGAGAAAGCATTGAAAATGGATGGATTAATATATCCTATAAATACAAAAAACACCCTAGAGCAACTGTTAAAAAACCAAAATAGTGATGAATTTGAACAATTAATAACGAGCCCTGATAATATATACTACTCAGTGCTGCAAGAAGAGAATGAATGTAGGCCAAATCCTATCACCAGCAAGAAAAAAGAAAAAGACCATAAAAACACAGTCTGTAAACTTATTTTAGGTATGTTTGTATTATCTGTTGGGTTATATGTTGCTGATTATTTCTTTATGGAGCAAAAATTATTTAATCCAATAAAAGGTGTCCTACCACAGGATAATTTTGCTAATCTAGTAATTGCTGCAGTGCTTACTATCGTAATAGTATATGCTTTATTTCAATTATCACAGGAACCACCACTTTCAACAGTCAATAAGATGACGAATGAAAATTTAGGACAGCCCGTGCAAAATAAGTTTAGAATTACATAAATGTAGCAACTTAAAAGCATATATTGTATAATGCTTATTCTTAAGTTAAGAGGTAATTTATGGATTTAAGTAAAATAACAGCAGGACCAAATGCGGTGAATGTGGTAATTGAAATAAGTGCGAATGCTGAGCCTGTAAAGTATGAATTTAATAAAGAGTTTAGGTTGTTACAAGTTGACAGATTTTTATCTACCTCAATGACTTATCCTTGCAATTATGGGTTTGTACCAAATACCTGCGCAGGTGATGGTGATCCTGTGGATGTTTTGGTGCTAACTCAGTTTCCCTTAGCATCTAGTGTTTTAATATCGGTGCGTCCGATAGGCGCATTACTCACTAAAGATGAAAAAGGAGAAGATGAGAAAATATTAGCTGTGCCTGTTTCCAGTGTTGATAGCTATTATGACAATATAAAGGACTATTCTGACTTATCTAAAAGCCTACTAGATAAAATTACTCATTTCTTTTCTCATTATAAAGATCTAGAAAAGGAAAAAACGGTAGCAGTTGGAGAATGGGTTGGTGTGGAAGAAGCAAAGAAAATCATTGAAAAAAGCAGAAATTAGTTTTTATTGATTTATAGCTAAAGTGGCTTAGGTTTGCCCACAATTTGAAAAACAACAAATTCGTCATTCCGCTACTTGTTAGCGGAATCTATACCGCGCACAACTGTACGAACATTGCAATATGGCACATAGTAAACGATGTCATTCCAGTGCGTGACACTGGGATGGCTTTGTTGCATCGCTACTTATGAAAGGCTAACTATAGTTAGGATTATAAGCAACTTATTGAAAATCTTGTTTTTTTGCAATCAATCTGATCAAATTTAAGAATAGTAATTTGTTATTTATATTAATAAATTTAATTCTATTGAAAATAGCTAAGGCATTGAAATTCTTGAATTTTAGCCAGATTAGTGAGTGGTAGTGAAATTTCTTTTACTCAAATTTAGGTATTCACTGACCGTTCTTGTTATAAATACCAGAATAATAAGCTACTGATATTCGCTATCTTTTTTATCTTTAATCCATCATAGCTAGCGATGCAACAAAGCCCACTGGGATCCAGACTTTCCGTAAAAACGTTATATTTTAACATAACACTTATATGCTCACCAACTTAGTGCTAATCAAAATCCTGGATCCCAGTGTCTGGGCACTGGGATGACAAGAAAGGGAGCACTGGAATTTTTGTTTCAGCATTAGCCATGCATCTGAACAGATACAAATATTGCAATTAAAAGCATTAGACAGGTGGTAGAGGTCTTGGTATTATATAATCTTTAGGTTCTAAATTTGGAAGGGTGGCCGAGCGGCTGAAGGCGGCGGTTTGCTAAACCGTTATACGACCCAAAAGTCGTATCGAGGGTTCGAATCCCTCTCCTTCCGTATACTGTTTTTAGCACGGTTTAAATTCGCTATATTAGCATGTTTTTAGCCTATTTACCAGCGTACCTGATTTTGTTGCAATGGTTTTTATTTCCATTGTCACTGAGATCACTATTAAAAAGTTGGCTAGCATTGACTCAGTATTTATTATAGAATTGGTTATTAACTAAACAACTTTACTTGTATGTATAAAATACTAATTTTACTGTTGATAGTGTTGCCACTTAGGTTGCTTGCAACCGAGATTGAAATTGTTGCAGATGTAAATGGTGAACCAATTTCAAATTTAGATATCGAAAAACGCATCAACTTTATAAATTCATTGTTTGGCACTCAAAGTGTTAATCAAAAAGAAGCAAAGCCTCAAGTGCTTAGGGAGCTAATAGACGAAATTATCATTATCAATGAAGCACAGAGGCTGAATATAAAATTGAGCAACGAGGAGTTAGATAATGCTATTATGTTATTTTTAACCCAAAGTTTTAAACTTAAGGCTAATGAAGTTGATCAATACATAGAGAAGCATAATATAGATCTTGGTATTTTAAGAAAACAAATAAAATGTCAGTTACTGTGGAGCAAAATTATTGAAGTAAGAATTGTGCCATTTATTAATATAAGCGATAAAGAAGTAGATGATGTAAAAAGGCAAACAGAAAAGCCGGATTATCTTATCACGTTCCAAGAGTTTATAATTCCTGATCAAAAAGACAAGGACGTTTATGGTATAGCTGAAGATTTAGTAAAAAAATTACGCAACAGTAATAACCCAGAATCTCCAATAAAGATGCGTAAAGCAACAGTTAATTTAAGTCAGCTAAAAGGAAAACTCAAGAGCGTTTTAGAAGGATTAGAAACCAGCGACATAGCAGGTCCATTCAGTTTCAGTGAAGGTTACTCCGTTATAAAAGTAATAGATAAAGTACAACTTAATCATGCACTGCTGGAAAGCACTTTAAAATTAAAACAGATTGTGGTTGAAGGTTCAGAAAGTTTATTAGATAATCTCAAGGAGCAAAAGGTCAGTTGTTTAAATTTTGATAAATTGGCAGATAATTTTAAGCTGCCAAACGCAAAAGAATTTGAAATAAAAATGCGAGATTTAAATCCTGATTTACAGATTTTATTTAGTAAAACAAGTGTGAATGAAATAGTAGAATTGAGAGAAAATGGCACTGCAAAGTTGATGATGTTGTGTGATATCAAGAGTAATGTAGCGGGTATAGAAGCAATCAAACAGAAAATGTACCAACAAAAGATTATGATACAAAGCAACTTGTTATTAGATGATATGCGTAAAAATGCAGCTATCAGTTATCGGTATAGTTGAAGTCAGAGAGTGTTCTTGTCTTTGTGTATAGAACTATATAAATTACTTTGTTCTATAAAATTTCAAAAAATTTGAACAAATGCAGTTAAAATAGCACATGAAGAATATAATGCTAATTGGTGGTGGAGTTGGAAATGCAGTGTTATTTTCGATAGGGAAGGCATGTCTTGAAAATAATAACAAGGTTTTGTACTTTGCTGGCTATAAGAAGTTAAGTGATGTATTTAAACGAGCACTGATAGAGCGTGCATCAAATGCAGTAGTTTGGGCATGTGAAGAAGGATTGATAGAAACAAGCAGAGATCAAGATAAATCCTTTCATGGTAATATAGTTGATGCAATAGTCTCTTATCAACAAGGAAGATTAGGTATTAATTTGAACGTTATAGATAAAATTATCACTATTGGTTCTGACAAAATGATGAAAGCTGTGAATGAAGCTAGAAAAACAATTTTAAAGCCATATCTGAAATCAGGCCACATAGCGATATCATCAGTTAATTCTCCTATGCAGTGTATGATGAAAGAAATCTGCGCTCAGTGTGTGCAGCAACATATAAATGCGAAAACAGGAGAAAGGAGTTTTGTTTATAGTTGCAGTAATCAAGACCAGGATATGGGGTGTGTTGACTTTGACTTTTTAAGTGAGCGCTTGAAGCAAAATAGTTTACAAGAAAAACTTACTGCAAAATGGATAGATCATGTTCAAAGATATTAAACAGCACAAAAAGGAAATAAGAGAGCAATATAGAGCTATAAGAAAAGATATTGATGAAAGTTATTCCAGTTATGCGGCAAATTCCCTTATTAATCTCTTTAATCAGAACTTAAGCTACGTTAAAGGCAAAACAATAGCAGCTTACATTCCAATGGATGAGGAAATAGATGTTGTGCCTTTGATGCATAGTTTACTCGATTTAGATTATAAAGTAGCAATTCCTAATAAAAATAAGTTACTAAAATTTGAGGAATGGAACGAAACAAATGAAGATGTAATTCCCGACACAATCATTACTCCTGTTATTGCTTTTGATGATCATTTTAATAGATTAGGTTTTGGCGGTGGTTGGTATGATACAATGATAGAAAAACTGCGGCCACTTGGAAAAATATTTATAGGTGTAGCCTATGAGAAACAATATTGTAAAGATTTACCTGTAGAAAAACATGATCAAAAATTGGATATTATAATCACTGAAATGTGTGTTAGGTGTAGAAGTGGATTGCTCAAAAAAGTGGATAAAAAAGAATAGATCTCTACCTTTCCCATTCCCTCCCTCTCCAAGCCATCAGAGGGTTTTGGTTTCTCCTGTACTCGCCTGTTCAGAACTTGGACTATCTAATTGAGGAACTGGTGACTTCATTTGGTTAACTTTATCATTAACCATTTTTTCTACCTCCTTTATTTTACCCTCACCAATGGCCATAATTTTAGATTGAAATTTCTCCATAAGTTCCTCAAGTGCTTCCTTATCACTTTCATAAGTACTAGTACCTTTTTCTCTAAGCTTTTTCATATCATCTTCTGAAAAATTTTGAATAGTTCCATTCTTTACTAACTCTTGTATAGCAGATCGCTGCCCTTCATTTTGAAGCATGCCTATGACCTTTGCTTTACTCTGGGCGTTTTTTATTTTTTCACCTTCTTCGGACATATTATAGCCTATAATCTCTAGAGCCAAACTATTGTATAATTTACTAAAGTTATCTTTTTTTGGCCCAACCTCAGTCAATTTATCCCCTAAATTTTTAGATAAACTTTTCACTGCTTTTCCTGCATCAATCGCACCTTCTTTTATTTTTTCCCCTGCCTTTCCTATACCTATTCCTACATAACGTGCTCCAATAGCTACAAGCGCTATTAATGTAGCAAGCACAATAAGCGGAGAAAATGCTACTCCTAATACCATTCCATCAGAAGCTATTCCTATTTTTTCATTTGCAGATGCTGATTTAAAATAATTGACTAGATTATCCAGCGGACCTTTATTATTATTTATAACATTACTTATTGCTTGCTGATTAACAGATTGTAGTGCTTCTTCTATTATCTTTGGCTCGATATCTTCAGACTTTGAATTTTCAAGTGCTTTTTCAATGAATTTTATAAATAATTCTTTGTTAACCTCCTTTTGCAAGCCTTGGTCATTAATCGCTAAACCTAAATCTTTGAGGTTCATCCCTTTAACTTGTTCTGATAGGGTTGTAAATAACTCTTTTTTCCCATCTTGTGAGGATTGTGCAATACTTTCTATTATATCTGAAATAGCTTTTCTTAGTTCTGGATAGTCAGTGTCAAAAAACATACTATTGCTAGATTCCATATTCAGCTTCGTTGATTATAAATATGCCTAATTATACATACTAATCATTAATTATATTATAATTGATATAACATACCCCTTTCCAAATATAGAATTTGTATTAAAATATCTAGATTGTATGAAATCAAGGTACTTTATGGGTGAAAAAAAATTAAAAGCTGCTGTGGTTTTATCAGGGTGTGGTCACCTTGACGGTGCAGAGGTAAGAGAAGCGGTTTTAAGTTTGCTTGTGCTTGATCAGCAGGAAGTGGATGTTAAATGCTTTGCACCTGATATCAATATCACACAAGTTATGAATCATAGAACAAAAGAGGCAACAAAAGAAAAAAGGAATGTACTTGTGGAAGCAGCAAGAATCGCAAGAGGCGAAATATATGACTTAAAAGAAGCCAAAGCTGAAAATTTTGACATGCTAGTTGTACCTGGTGGATACGGGGTTGCGAAAAATTTATCTGACTTAGCTGAAAGTAAAGACATGGTGACAGTAATGCCTGAATTTGAAAGATTAGTTTCAGAATTTTTTGTTACAAAAAAGCCAATAGGAGCGATATGCATATCTCCAGCCATCATTGTTTCAATTTTAAGTAACAAGATAGGTAAAGAAGAAAGTAAGGTTAAGGTAACTATAGGAGATGACAGAGAACAGTTGATAGAAAGGCTTGGCGGCGAGCACATAAAATGCGATACAGAGTTATCAATAGAAGACGAAGAACATAATGTATTTTCCTGTTCTGCTTATATGCGTAGCGACGAAAGTACATACTCTGTATATCAAGGGATAAAGCATATGATTGACAGCATGGTAAAAAAGATTAACAAAAAAACTAAACAGCCATTCCTCTAAGATATAGTAATTTAGACTTCCTTACACAATTAACTGTTGAATTTTACATTCTTAGCTGTATTATAGCTAAAGTGCTCTAGGTTTACTGACTATAACGGTATGGCGTAGGGCTTTAGCTCTTTTTTTATAAACGTAAGGTGTTTTATATGTCAGACCTTTTCTATATTGAAACTACGTGTTGTGTGGACGGTCAGTGTGATGTCTATACAGGGGAAGTGAGTTTTAATGATGTCATGTTAGGCAAGTTCAGTCTAAATTCGTGCAGCGGGAAAGAAGCTATGATAAATCTAGACATTATTACATTCGATATTAATATCGCTATTGATGGTCAAAATGGAAAGACAATAAAAAAATACCTTAAAGGTCTTGAATTTGTAACTAAAGATGATGGTTCTTGGTATATTAATAAGGATTTTGGTGATGATAAATTTGAAGTTGTAGTAAAGCAATCATAATTTTACATCTCAGGTGTAACATTTAGTATAGGCGCTATTCTATTTATAATGTTCTTTACTATAGGCGCAGCAATTATTCCCCCGGTATGGTGCATCCCTTGAGGCTCATCAATAGCAATTAGAACTATGTACCTTGGGTCAAGCATAGTTAGCACTCCTATAAATGATGCTATGTTTGCATCTTTGCTATATTTACCATCTACAACTTTTTCCGCCGATCCAGTTTTTCCTCCTATTGAATATGCCTTTATTTTTGCTTTTCTGCCAGTGCCATCTGTTACTGCTGCACGTAATAATTTTCTCATTTCCCTGGAAGTTCTTCTTGAGATAATTTGCTCTCCTATACTTCTTTTATTCAACATCAAGGTTGCGTTATGAAATATCCCATTGTTGATTAATGCTGCTGCAGTTTGTGCAAGATGTATAGGAGTTACAGCTATGCCATAACCATAAGATGCTGTTATTAAAGTGTTTTCACTCCATTTATCCGGGATTATCGGTGTGGATTTTTCTGGTATTTCTATTTTCAAAGGAGAAAATAGCTTCATAGCTTTAAAGTATTCTACCTGTTTTTCAATACCTAGTTTGACTGCAATTTTTGCTGCACCAATGTTGGATGATTTTACAAATATATCTTGCACAGTAATTTTGGGAATTTTAGATTTATGAAAATCCTGAATTTTATACTTTCCAATGGTGATTGGTGTTGATACGTCATATAAATCGCTAGTTTTTGTAGCGTTCGCATCAAGCGCTGCGGCTATTGTAAAGTATTTTAATACCGACCCCATCTCATATACCCCAAGACTGGCGCGATTAAACTTTTGTACGTCTTCTGCCTTATTCTGTAAGTTGGGATTAAAATCAGGTAGGCTGACCATCGAGATAACTTCACTATTTCTCACATTTAAAACAATTCCTACTCCGCCAAGTGCCTGATATCTGCTTACAGCTTTAGTTAGCTCTTCATGCACTATGCTTTGCACTCGTGTATCTAAGGATAGTATTATGGGCTTTTCTTGCTCATTATTTTTACTTATATATGCCTCAACTCCTGCAATACCGTTGCCATCTATGTCAGTGTAACCAAGCACGTGTGAAAATAAATTACTGTGAGGATATATACGCTTTATGTCGTCATAAAAATTTACTCCTGGTACACCAGCGTTTTTGATCGCTAGTAATTCTTTTGGAGTCAAGTGCCGCTTTATCCAAGCAAATTTCTTTTCTGAAGTAAGTACTCTATATAAGTTCTTGTATTCGAGGTCATGCAAAGTAGAACATAGTTGTGCTGCTATACTTTCCGGATTCTTTACTTTGGTTGCATCTATATATAGTGATGTTGTGGGCACATTTGTTGCTATTACCACTCCATTTCTATCTAAAATATCGGGTTGTTTATGTACTATATTATCTTTTCTAAAATTTTCTGAAGTAGTAAGTTGATCAAATGTTAAAGAGAATATGCGAAAAATAATTATTATATAAAATATAAATAATGGTACTATAAAACACAGTGAGCGGAGCTTATTTTTAAGTAATGCTTGCATATTTACTTGATTTGACAAAAATGGAAATCATCTTAGCTGAACCACGAGGTTTTTGTGCCGGGGTAAAAAGAGCTGTGGACATATTAGCTATTACTTTAGAAAAATACAAAAACGAGCGCCAAGTTTATGTGCTACACGAAATTGTTCACAATAAATATATAGTAGAGGACTTTAAGAAACAAGGAGTGGTTTTTGTAAGCAGTATCGAGGAAATTGAAGATAATGAAGGAATACTGATCTTCAGCGCGCACGGAGTATCAAAAAATATAGAAGATGAGGCAAAAAGAAAGGGTATTCAAGCGATTGATGCAACATGTCCTTTAGTCAACAAAGTGCATAAAGAAGCAAAAAGGTATGAAAACAGTGGTAAAGAATTAATTCTCATTGGGCATGAAAACCATCCAGAAGTTAAGGGAATTAGGGGAAGAGTAAACAATCCTATCACTTTAGTGCAAACTTTGCAGGATGTATATGATTTAAAGGTTAAAGATCCAGATAATTTGTCTTATGTTACACAAACTACGTTAAGCATCGACGATACCCGTGACATTATTGCTGCCTTGAAATCAAGGTTTCCAGGCATAACAGGTTCAGATTTAAAGGACATATGCTATGCAACGCAAAACAGACAAAATGCTGTTAAAAAGCTAGCTGAAATTGTAGACATGGTATTAGTTGTAGGAAGTAAAAATAGCTCAAATTCAAACCGCTTATTAGATCTGTGCACTGCCGGAGGAAAAAGAGCCTACTTGATTGATAATTACAGCTGTGTGAATAAAAGCTGGTTTCAGGGCGTAGAAAAGATAGGAATCACTGCAGGTGCTTCCGCTCCTGACATATTGGTTGATGAATTAATGGACTACCTAAAAGTAAACCTGAGTGTAAAAATTTCAGTTATGCCAGGTGGTATTATTGAAAGTGTTCAGTTTAAAATACCGAATCTGGTTTAAGACACAACTTATCTACTAAGCTTCTCTTGAAATCACACAAACCACATCTATAGCTAAGACGTCACACCGCGATTCATTAGACTTCTTGCATAACCATATAACAAACTTTTATTGGGAATAGAAACGAAAAAACTTACTTGACACCCTTCGCCAGCGCCCTTATCATGATAGTGAAGCTATTGTATTTGCTTTCGCCAATCTGCAGATTAAAAGGTAAGGATTACTTAATGTGTCGGCGTCTTATGTTCAATTTTTTGCAGTATGTAGATACTGTATGTCTTTACAAAACTTCATCTACATCTAGATTTTTATCTAAATAAGCTGAACGCGCTTATAAAGCGTTACAAGACATCAAAAAATGCCAATACTCGACAGAGATAGTAAAAGACTAGCTAACTCGGGGATTCTTTGTCTTTTTTTCTGCTTAGTAAATTTCTTAAACATTTGCAGCGTAAGTTAGTTGCAATTAAAAGCAGCTGAATTTCCCTTGTCAAGCGTTTAAAACATAAGAAACGCCAATACTTTAAAGCGGATAATAACCCCAGAGCTTCTTTTGCCTTTTTTTTCGTTTGGTAAATTTCTTAAATATTTACGGCTAATATGAAGCTAAGTACGAACTTTGTTAAACACAACAAATGGTGTCATTCCAGTCTGGAATCCAGGAAAAAGAATGGTGTCATCCCAGTGCCCAAACACTGGGATCCAGTTTTCTTTACAAATTCACCAAAAGTGTTTCATTCTATAACATAAAACCCATACTCACCAAATCCAATGCATTACTTGCAATTAAGTTTCCTGGATCCCAGTGTCTGGGCACTGGGATAACAAAGGAGGACGTTATTCCAGTGCCAAGCACTGACCATTTCTGGTCTCTTAAATTGCAACTAATCTAAGTATTAAAAAATTTACCAAGCGAAAAAAAAGGCAAAAAAAGCCCGATGGTTGGCTAGTTACTTACATTATACTTTCAAGTATGGCGTTTTTTTATTCTAAACGATTAATAACCGTGACTCAGCCGCTTTTAAGCCGCAACTAATCTAAATTATAAACGTTAAGAAATTTACTAAACAGAAAAAAAGGCAAAGAAACCCTAGGGTAGCTAATTATTCACTATCCATTTTTTAAGTTGGCGTTTTTTGATGTTTTAAATAGCGTATTTCAGCTTGTGTAGCTAGAAATTTGATAAAGACATGAGGTGCACATAGTGCAAAAAATTAAGCATGATTTACGCCAAATACATTAAGTTTTTTTGTCATTAATCCACTGCAGAGATTGCGAAGATAAATAAATAGCTTCAGTTTCATGATAAGGGGGCTGGCGAAGGGTGTCAAGGAAGTTTTTCGTTTCATCCAATGCGCTGCCAAAAGTTTGTTATGCAAGAGATCCCATAAATTGGGTGTCATAATAACTACACCCACATTAATTTTGGTGTACGTGACCTTGAAAGATCGTGATTCAATACTTAAATTATTAGGGTAGTAGGCAAATAATGGAGCTCAAAATGCATAATGTACAAGAAACTGAAAATTTAAAATTTGACGCTGAGGTAGGGAAAGTACTGAATATAGTGATTCATTCACTTTACACCAATAAAGACATTTTTCTGCGTGAATTAATATCAAATGCATCAGATGCATGTGATAAGTTGCGCTATGAATCTCAACTAAACCCTAATTTGCTAGATTTGAGTGACGAATTAAAAATCACTATCAGCTCCAATAAAGACAAGAACGAGCTATATATCACTGATAATGGCATTGGAATGAATAGACAGGATTTAATAGACAATCTTGGTACAATTGCAAGCTCTGGTACGCAAAAGTTCTTGGATGCGATTAAGAATAGCAAGGATTCAAGCCAAACTGTGGAGCTGATTGGGAAGTTTGGTGTTGGTTTTTACTCAAGCTTTATGGTTGCATCAGAAGTAATAGTAGAATCGAGAAAAGCTGGAGAAGAGGAGTCTTGGATCTGGCAATCCAAAGGAGATGGGGAATATTCAATCAGCAAGTCAGATAATCAAGTCCCTCGCGGAACCAAAATTACGCTCATTATGCATCCTGAAGAAAACGAGTTTTTAGATAAATTTCGTGTTGAAAATATTGTCACTACTTACTCTGATCACATAAATTTTCCTGTTGAATTTATAGACGAAGAAGGAAAAAGTGAAAAGTTAAACAGTAAGGCTGCAATTTGGACTAAGCCAAAAAATGACGTTACTCAAGAGGAGCACAACGATTTTTTCCGCAGTGTTGCTCACGTTGGCGGGGAGCCCTGGATGATATTGCATAATAAAAATGAAGGTGCAATAGAATATACAAATTTGCTTTATGTTCCTTCTATAAAACCTTTTGATTTATTCCATCCAGATAGACGTTGCTCTGTGAAGTTATATGTAAATAAAGTATTTATCACTGAAGATAACGTACAGATTATACCACAATACTTGCGTTTTCTGAAAGGCGTGGTTGATTCACCGGACTTGCCTCTTAATATCAGCAGAGAAACGCTGCAGAATAATCGTGTTGTTGAGCAGATCAGAAAATCTCTCACTAAGCGTGTGATATCAGAGCTCGGTAAAAAAGCAAAAGAGAATTTAGAGGAATATACAAAATTCTGGACCAATTTTGGTGCAGTTTTAAAGGAAGGTCTTTGTGAAGCTATGCCAACTGATGAGAGAGAAGCACTACTCTCAATTTGCAGATTTCATAGTACTGGTGATGAGAAATTAGTCAGCATTGATGACTATATAAGCAGAATGAAGCCTGAGCAGGAACATATCTATTATCTCACCGGAAATAGCCTCGATTCAGTGAAAAACAGTCCGCAACTTGAGGGGTTCGTCAGTAAAGGGCTGGAGGTTCTTCTGTTCGTTGATCCAGTGGATGATTTCTGGACTAGTGTAATTCATGAATATAAAGATCAAAAGTTTAAGTCTGTGACTCGCGCTGATGTTGATTTGGAAAAATTCTCTTCAGAAGAAGATAAGAAAAATGAAGAAAACAAATCGAATGAAGAAAAAACTGAGGAAACTATATTGCAATATTTTACCACAGTGCTTGGAGATTCAGTAAAAAGCGTAAAAATTTCCAAAAAATTGACTGATAGTCCCGTATGCCTAGCGGTTGATGAAGGTGCTATGGATCTTCGCATGGAGCGTTTTTTGCGTGAACAAAAGCAGCTAAATTACCGCACGCCAAAGGTGCTTGAAATTAACACTAAGCATCCTGTAATAAAGAGTATAATGAAATCTTATGCTGAAAGTGGTGAAAACCCAACATTGGAGGACATGGTTCACTTATTGTTTTACCAAGCTTGCATCGTGGAAGGCGAAGAGATGGATGACGCGAGCAGCTTTGCTAAGAGACTGAATAATTTGCTTGGCAAGATTTCTGTTTAATGCTATACTTAGCTTAGCTGCTAGTTAGGAGGTAAAACATGTTTGGTTCCAATTTTAGAGACTTTGTATCACAAGATACAACTTCACAGGGCCAATCAAATTCTGAAAGATTAATCAAAAGTTGGCGTGGTTTTGAAAAACCAGATTCTGAAGATTCAGGTATTGAAGAAGAGTTTGAAGTTTTAGATAGCGAAAGTCAAGAGATACCAGCTACTCCATGTAGCACACCCCCTCCCCTGCAGATCTAAGTTTAGAGAATGCAATACTTGCAAACTTTCCTGATGGTTGTGATAGGTCATTTACTGTAGAGTTAAAAGATGAAGATTCATATGGTATCATTCCTAAAAACTTAACTTTTGCTGAGATTATAAATATCTTAAATCAAGCTATACAAGAAGATAATTGTGAAGAATTAGACAAGGTTGTACAAAATATTGAAGATTATGAAGGCAGGTCTATTACGCTGGATAATGAAAATCTCAAAGATTTCTGTTCAAATCAACTTAATTTGGAGTTACAAAACGGAAGCAACCATCAACATATATATTCAAATATACTATCACAATATAAATTTGATCAAGAGGGTTTCAAGTATGATTATTCAGTAAAAGAATTGGTACTATTGGCAATTGCAGCTAATGACAAGCTAGTAGAGCAATATCAGGATTTTCTTTTTGCTGAAGGAAATTTAAGTCTTTTACCTCTCCTTGTTGGTGGTCAAAAATATATTGAAGCTTTTATAGAAAAATTCCATGGTACCGATGGAGTTTATGGAAGATTAAAAGATCAAACTATACAACTTGTCGAACCTAATAAGATTGGTTTTTTCTCAGTTATAGCATTAAGAAAAGAGCAAGAATTATTAAATGCAGTTTTTGTCGAATACGTTTTAAGAGATTTTGGACAGGTGTTAAAAACAAGTAATCCTGATTCTTTGTATGGTGTGCTTGAAACAGCGTCTCTGATCAAAAATGAAGAATTCATCACGATAGTGCTGGGTGCATTTGAAAGATATATTAATAAGCTAACTAAAAAAGCCTCAACAGAAGAGTTATTAAAAAAGAGTTTTGTTACTTTATTAGAAACTGCGATAAGCCAGGAACACACATCTGTCATTGAATACCTGTGCAAACGATACACTAATAGTGCAGATCATGCCATTTACGATGTATATGAACAAGCATTTGCGGATGATAAAGTTATTACAATACTAGGGCAACAAATCCTGAAAAACATAGGAGCTCGTGGCAGAAAAGAAATTTATGATTTAATTCTGAAAACTGCATTGGATGCTGGTAATATTGCATTTATCGAGCACTTGTGTGAAAAATGTGCTAAATGCAGCAATGATGTTATCGGCTATCTCAATCAAAAATTTAAAAATAACGAATTTGATAACATACACGAATCAATCCTCATTGCATTGTCTAATGTTGAATACACAAACACAGACGTTATAGTCGAGGTGCTTTTTTACACTAAAGAAATCCATCAAAACGTATCACATAATGAGCAAGTGATTAGGCCGGTCATACAGAATATACTGAAAAATGCAACACACTACTCAATAGGCCAAGAAGATTACTCCTTAGTCAAGGAAGTATGTTACTTATACACAGAAGAGGGTGCAATTAACGTAATTTTTCAAGAGGAGTGTAAGATTTTTAAGTCTAGCATAGAAAAGCGCATAGAAGATCTGGAAAAGGAAAACAAATTATTGCAATCTGAAGCTTTACGTGAATATAACAGCCGTCTTTCAGGTATTGTAAATGGATTAGTTCAGACTGCTTGCATAGTGTATGATGAATACACTAAAGATCCAAAAGACAATAAACGTCAAAAGAATATTGATCTAATATTCAGTTTAATGCAAATTAGAAATATTCTGCAATTTTCTATTGGTGTGCAAAAATATTCCTGCCATGAACGTCAAGATTTGTGGGATGAAATGTGCCAAACTCCTGGAACTTTTATAATACGAAAAAGAAGTAATAACGTTGCAGATGAATTAGAAATTCCAGTTATAACAAGTGACATTCTATCAGAAAATCCAGGACTTGAAAGTGCTGGCAGTAAGCAGACAGAAAAAAATATTGTGGACAGAGGAAAAAATATTATGAACAATGAAGAGGCTTCAATAGAGGAAGCTATAGGTAATAATTATGAGGAGGGTGAAATGGGTAAAAATAGTGCTAAAAAACGTAAAGAGAGCATAAAACGATCTAAAGAAGAAAAAAAGAAAAATGAACAAGAAAAAGAAGTGCAATTTAGAGAACTATATGTTGGTAAAAATGATGGCTCGAAGGTAATCACTGAAGTTGATAGTAGTAAGAGGAAACAAGCTCCTGTCCAACCTGCTGAACATGTACCAGAAGAAAGTGCAAAACTTAAGGCACAGCCTTCTAATACTCAAGAGCAACAAGGTGATCAACAAGATTCACCACCACTTTCACCACAGAGTTCTGCGAGTGGTAATGTTGAAGGTACAAAAGCCTCTGCTAATGCAGCACCAGTGCCAACGCCGAATCCGATATTAACATCAATACCAGACCAAGTGCCAACATCAGTGCCTCCAGTAACTAATAAAAGCTCTGGACAAGAGGATAATGTTCAAATCAATGGCAAGCAGTCTACCAATCCAAGCAATACTGTACCACCTGTTCAACCAACTACACCTGAAACACCTAATGCTTCTTCAAGTGAGAATAAAATCTCTGAACAAAAAGATGGTACTCAAACTAGCACCAGGCAGCAAGAAGTGTTTCCTTTTTATCCTTATATGCAGAACGGTCATGTGCTTCCAAGTGGAAGTCTTAACCCTATTACCGAAATGGGAAATACACAGAATTTGCAATCTGCAGTTTTAAGTAGTCAACAGCTTGCTTTCCGCAATGTCATTGAAATTTTCAACAAGCATGGTAGAGAGGGTTTTACTTCGCTTAAGCTTGTGGTACAGGAGTTTCTTCGCAATGGAATATCAAAAATCCAACTTCCTACCTCTAATGGTTACATTACCCTTAATTTGAATACGATCAACAAAGCGGGTTCAGAAGGATTGCAAAATATAGTAAAAGTACTTACAGATTCGTATGAGAATGGTGCACTTAATGATAGAACTCGCAATGCTATTGAGACACATGATGATATTGACGATTATAGGCTATTTTCAGAGAAAGATCCAACTCTAACACCTACGCCAGTGCCAACGCCGAACCTAACACCAACACCGAATCCAATTCCAATACCTACGCCGGCGCCAACACCACAACCAACACCGGCACTGAAGCCAACACTAATACCTTCAGTAGCTAACAACAAATCTGAGCAGGTGAATAATGTTCAAAGTAATGGTAGACAGTCTGATAATCAAAACAATAAAGATATACAAGATGTTAGCGCTACTATAAGTGATCAGGTAACTCCTGTGAGTAGTGATACTGAAAACAATAAAGTGGAAAAAAGTGGTGTGAGTTTACAAAGCAGCGGCTATGTGGACAATAGCACAGTATTATCCTTTGTGGATAGAGAGCATGTTATTCATGTTGATGCGCAGGTTTCAGGGGATGTGAGTTGTCTGGTTGAAACTATTAGTGAAGATACTGATGAAGTTGCAAGTAATCAAAATGGTGTACTTTTGCTGGAAGCTCAACCTATGGTACAGAGTTATGATTCAAGTGAAAAAGGTAATACTAATTTGCAAAGTGCAGGTGATAGTAGTGTAGGTGTAGTGTCAAAGAATGGTAGTGATCAACTACCTGCCGATAATCTAGAGCAGAATAGCAAAGGGGTGGATGATAGTAGTGTATCTGTGCAGTTTATAGGTATGGTGATAAGTCAATCTAATAGTGCTTCCACTATAACTCTGGATGATCACAAGCCTCTCATGAAAGATATAGAAAATGATAATGATCCAAGTGAAGAAGATAATGATTCTCCACAGAATATTAAAAAAAGCACATTGTCTACTATAGTTGTTTCAACACTAGTCGTGGCTGCAGTAGCTTCGATAGCTATCTTTGTTTACTTAGAAATGTTAGCAGTGGGGATAGCAGTTGGAGCTTGTTGTCTGGTTGCCGCTGCAATTATATACTACTGTACACCTAAAAGCCAAGTTGAAAACAACGAGGTTGAAAAATCTTTCAACACGGGGAAAGTACCTACTGCCGTACATGTATAATAAATATAGTAGTTTACCATTTAATAATTTATTATAATTATGTTAATTATCGGTAAATAAGGACTTGGTAAACTACGAAGAAATATTCTTGAATAAAATAAAAGATATAAAAGATGAGGGGCGCTACCGTGAATTTACGCACTTTGCGTCATTGCCAGGTAGGTTCCCCCACATTATGGACTATGAAAGAAATAGGGAAGTAATCGTCTGGTGCAGTAATAACTACTTAGGAATGTCACAAAACGAGAAAGTTATTGCCGCCATTCAAAATTCATCAATTGGTGCGGGGGGAACAAGAAATATATCTGGTACAACAAAAGAGGTTGTCGAGCTTGAAAAATCCTTAGCTTGTTTGCATAAAAAAGAGGCTGCTCTAACTTTTGCTTGTGGCTACCTTGCTAACCAGACTACACTTAGCACTTTATCGTCTGTTATCCCAAATGTAGTATTTTTTTCAGACGAGAAGAACCATTCTTCAATGATAGAAGGCATAAAATCAGGAAAAAGACCAAAACATATATTTAAACACAATGATGTTGATCACTTAGAGCAGTTGTTAAAATCCGTAGACACAAAAACACCAAAGATAATAGCACTTGAATCTGTATATTCAATGGATGGCGATGTAGCGCCGCTTGAAACGATATGCGATCTTGCAGATCAACATAATGCAATCACCTATTTGGATGAGGTGCATGCAGTTGGCATGTATGGTTTACATGGTGGCGGAATTGCAGAAAGAGAAGGCCTGATGGATAGAATAACCGTCATTCAAGGTACACTATCGAAGGCTTTTGGAGTGATGGGTGGGTATATAGCATCTTCAAAGAGCTTGGTAGATGTAATAAGAAGTTCCGCTCCAGGATTTATTTTCACCACTGCTATGTCGCCTGTTTTAGCAGCGGCAGCAAAGGCAAGCGTTGAACACCTAAAATCGAGCAACATTGAAAGGGAAAAGCAAAAGCAAGTCGTTGAAAAAGTAAAAAACTCACTGAGAAATACAGGAATTAACTTCATTCCAACAGAAACTCATATAATTCCAATAATAATTGGCGACCCAGAGTTATCCAAAGGAGCATCAAAATTATTATTTGATGAGCATGGAATATACGTTCAACATATAAATTATCCAACAGTGCCAAGAGGAACTGAGCGTTTCCGTATTACCCCTACACCTTATCATACTGATGAAATGATAGAACATTTAACAGAATCTCTTGTAAAAGTTTTCGAAAAGTTGTCTATCTCTGTAGCCTGTTTATCCTAATTTAATATCGCCAGCAATAATCAATCCGTTGTCTTCCGTTAGCCTTCCACCGCTTTCTTGCAGAAAAAGTCTACCGAGCAAGGCTTTATATTTGTTAACTCCAGAGTAAACTGCTCCTCTGTGCCTTCCTGCTGCAAGGTACGCAAAGCCTAAAATTGTTGAACCGATGGAGCGTACATTACTATTGCCAGGCAGCAATTTATTTAATAAATTACCACTTACATCTATTAGACCCCCTTCACGGCTTTTCACCCGCATTTTTATATGACGAGATCTAAAGTCCTCAAGAAAAGCACCTTTCTTTTCTTCTGCCCAAAAAGTTTCTCTAAGAGCCGGAGCATCAATTACAGCTGCCACAACTTTATTTTTATGAATGAGACAGACTGATACTGCAAAATAAACCATGCAACTAGAAAAGTTCTCCCTGCCCTCTATAGGCATAATAAACCAAGTATAACCGTTATCTTTTATTTCTTGGTCAGTATCATCTTCGGAAATAAACCCATAGTCTCGTTTGTAGTCGTGCAAGCAATCGTATATGGTTTGCTTGGATTTTGAATAAGTTTTATTAATGAAGTCTGCTGATTTAACATTAGAAATTTGCAATTCATTAAAATCGCGCATAAGCTGCCTGGAAGCACTATGCACAGAATCAAGCATCACATTAATTCGTGGTGATGAGATGGACATTCTTCCTTTTACTCTTTCACTCTTTCATAATAGCTGTCACCTGGAGTATATACTACAATTTTATCCTCTTCTTTTATAAATTGAGGCACGTTAACGCGCATTCTGTTTTCCAAAATTGCAGGCTTATAAGAAGCAGTAGCAGTTTGTCCTTTAATAACAGACTCTGTTTCTTTCACAGCAAGTGTAACATAATCAGGCACATGCGCAGAAATTATTTTGTCTTGATAAGCTACAACTTTAATTTTCATGTTATCCTGTAAATAAATTTTTTTTTCTCCCAATAAGTCCAAATTTATAGTGATTTGCTCGTAATTACTTGGATGCATAAGATTTACAATGTTTCCTTCAGTGAAAAGGTAAACATATTCCTCTTCATCTAAAATTGCCCTTCTGATTGTTGCATCAGAACGAAATCTTTCATAGTGTTTTGCTCCGGTCTTGATATTTTTCATTTCAGCTTGTATGTATGCACCACCTTTACCAGGTTGAGTATGCATAATACCTACAACCAAAAATAATCCGCCGTTATGTTCCAACACCTGACCTGGTCTAATATCGCTAGCTCTTTCTGCCATAATTACATTTTCAGTTTGATCTTACAATTATAAATAGCTTTATATAAATATCAAAGTCTTTATTAGTCAATAAATTCTGGTATATTTAATACTATATACCTCCCCTTTATATTTATATGTGGAAATATCTCTTTAGTAAAAGACAGCATAATACGTTTTTTTGTGCTGATAACTAAAATTTCTAATATATCCCCTGAGCCGAAATTATACACAGATTTTACATAGCCATATAATTCATTACTTTTCAGCCTTACTTCCATATCTACAAGGTCACTTTGGTAAAATTCATCCTCATCATTTAGCTCTGGTAACTTGCTTCTTTCTATATATAGCTTCTTATTCCTTAAAAGCTCTGCTTCATTACGGGAATTTACTCCGCTTATTGTAGCTATTACTAAATTATCACCTATGACGGATACTGAGTCTATTTTATAATTCTCATCACCACTTATTAGCTTACCATATAAGAAGATATTTTCAGGCTTTTCAGTAAAGGTTTTTACTTTAACAGCTCCTTTAATTCCGTGAGGAGAGGTAATAATTCCTAAGCATACCAGATTGTCGTTCATATTAATGCAAGTATCTAATCAGAAGATTTCTCAGATAAATATTGAGTCAAAATCTCGATGCCTTCATCAATCTCTTTTTCAGTGATAATGAGTGGAGGTAAAATTCTCACAACGTTATCTGATGTTACCCCAACAGTAAGCAAGCCGCGATGACTTAACTCTTCTGCAAACTTTTGATTGTCTGCTTTCACTTTTATTCCAAGCATTAACCCTTTTCCTCTTACTTCCTCTATTATTGGAAATTTACTTGCTAAGTCTTCTAGTTTATTTTTTAAGTATTTACCTCTAATTTCAACATTTTTCAAAAAGCCGGGGCTGAGCAATTCTTCGAGCACAGCATTACCTACTGAGGTTGCAAGCGGATTGCCACCAAAAGTGGAACCGTGCATACCGACCGCCATATATTTAGCAGCATTTTCAGTCGCAAGACAAGCCCCTAGCGGAAACCCGCCGCCTATTCCCTTTGCAAGAGCACATATATCAGGTTCCACTCCTATATGTTCGTATGCAAATAATTTTCCTGTCCTGCCAGCACCGCATTGCACGCAATCAAAAAATAACAATATGTCATTTTCATCACACAGCTTTCTTAGTTCTTTCATAAAGACTTCATTCATTACTTTGATACCACCTTGCCCTTGTATTGGTTCTATTAATATAACGCCTATACCACTTGAAATTGCTTTCTTTACGCTCTCAATATTGGGCTCGATGTTATCACACCAATCAATGTAGGGATTTAGTAATTCAGAAAATTTCTGTTTATCGTTTGTAGCACAAGTTAAAAAGGTTCTTCCATGAAATGCACCATGGAATGTTAAAATTCTATGACGATTTTTATTGCCTTTTCCATTTTGATAGATCCTAGCAATCTTAAGCCCACATTCTACTGCCTCTAATCCAGAATTTGAGAAAAATACAGTGTCAGCGAAACTGTTGTTTATTAATTTTTCTGCAAAATTATTGGCAGCAGGTATATTATAGGTATTTGATATATGCCATAATTTTTCTCCTTGCAATTTAAGAGCACTAATTAATCGCGAATTAGCGTGACCTAAGCTACTAACGGCTATTCCGGAGTGAAAATCTACGTAGCGCTCACCATCAACATCATATAGGTAGATACCTTTGCCATGAGAAAAATTTATATTAACAGGAGAATAAACTGGCAAAATAGGAGAAATTGTCATAAAATATTATATGCTAAATTTTATTATTAATAACATAAAAACCGTTGTTTCACAATAAGAAGGATATGTATAAGCTAGGTAAATTGATGTTTTCTGCGTTGAAGAAAAACAAATACACAAAAGTTATTGTATTACTCTCATCGATCTTTATGATTTTATTCAGTGTGATATATTGTAATCATTTACTAAGAAGTAATTTCCTTTCTTCTTACCGTGATTCAAGTGTAAACTTAAAAAGCGTACTGGAAAATGGCATAATAAAAAAATACCATTATTTACTAATAGAAAAGCATCACATTAAATACAAAAATTTTGACTACATAAACCAATTAGTAAAACTACGTGCTGAATTATTACAATCAGTGAGCAAAGTAAAGGATTTCAGCTTAATACTGTATGATCAAAACGGCAGAATAATATTCAGTAATTTTAACACTCAAGATTATGATTATGAACAGTTACTTACAAACGATGAAATTGATAAACTATTAAGTAACCAAGAAATATTTTATACTACAGGAAATACATTAACTTCTATTTTCCCTATATTCCATGAAAATAGCGTTAAACCGTCGTTTTTTTTGAAGATTCTTCGAAACTACAATAATTCTTATGTTATAGCATATGGCCTGTTTTTAACATTTTTGGGCCTATTATTAATAATCTTAATATTAATAATGTTCTATTTGCACTTTTCTAATACCCAAATGCTAGCCAAGCAACATAAAACTAACATTGAATTACAGCAGATAAAAGAGACATTAGAGCAAGAAAATGCAAACAAGCTAAAGTTTTTTGCAAGCGTTACACACGAATTACGCACACCTCTTAATGCTATTATTGGATTTGCGGAGTTGGTCAAAAATAAAACTTTAGGTTCAATGGATAATTCTCAATACAAGGAGTATGCAGACGATATATATAATGCAGGAACACACTTACTTACCTTAATTAATGATGTGCTCGATTTTTCTAAAGCTGAATCAAGTAGTTTAACAGTAGAAAAAGTGAAGTTTAACCTGAACAAAATAATGGATTCATGCGTAAATATGCTATTACCTAAATTAAAAGAAGCCGGGATTAATTTAACAAAAGAGATGACTAATAAACAATTATTAGTCATTGCAGATCCCAAGAGAATGAAACAAGTTATAATAAATTTATTATCAAACTCAATCAAGTTTACTTCCAAAGATGGTTTAATAAGAATGGTGATAAAAGAAAATATAGAAAAAAACTTATTAACTATTGAGTTTCATGACAATGGAATAGGAATAATGCAGCAGGACATATATAAAGTTATGTCTGTTTTTGGCCAAGCAGATTCGGGGTATAGAAACGAAGGTACGGGCATCGGATTGCCGCTAAGCAAGAAATTAGTAGAGTTAATGGGTGGAACTTTTGACATTAAAAGTGAAGCAAAACTTGGTACTACGATAACATTGAACTTCTTTTATGAAGAACAAACATGTGAAGATTCGATTGATTTTTAATAGGATCTATTTGATATGGCCTTACATCAGACGAAAACCACACTTTATCAAAAGCGGCAAGCCGAGAAGGTAGGCAGAAATTCATCAATAAGCCCCCATCAAGAATCTTATCTGTTAGCTATATATAAAATTTGATACTCTGACTACAATATACTACTATAGATGGAAGTGTTATTAATGGAGCAAGGTATGGAATTAGCAGTAGGAAATAATGCACCCGATTTTAGCTTGCCAGCAGATTCTGGTGAAAATTTATCACTGAGTGAATTTTTTGATAAAAGAAATGTAGTTCTTTATTTTTATCCTAAAGACGATACTCCGGGTTGTACAATGGAGGCAAAAGGCTTTAGAGATAAAATAGATGATTTTTCTTTCCTTGACACAGTGATAATTGGTATATCAAAAGATAGTGTTAGATGTCACACTATCTTCAAAGCAAAATATTCTCTGCCGTTTTCTTTAGTTTCTGATGAGAATGCTGAAATGTTGGGAAAATATGGTGTTTGGGTAGAGAAAAGTATGTTTGGCAAAAAGTATATGGGAATAGAACGCACTACTTTTTTAATAGATAAAAAAGGTAAAATAGTGAAGATCTGGAAAAATGTAAAAGTTAGTGGACATGTTGATGAGGTTCTGGAAGAAGTAAAGAGAATATAAACTAAAGAATAGGTTAATGGCTACCCATTGCTACATAAAAAAGCTGAAATTACATAATTTTCGTAGCCACTCAAACTTTGAACTGGATTCAGATGATAGCTCAGTTGTAATAACTGGCAAAAACGGTATTGGTAAAACTAATATACTTGAAGCAATCTCGTTGCTTGCTAAAAGCAATGGAATGAAAAAAGCAAAAGCCAGTGAGATACAAAATAGATTCAGTAATGAAGATTGGGTAGTGCACTATGATTTTTTTAATGGAATGGATTTTAATTCAATTGGTATCGCAAAGAGTTTTGATAAGAAACTAATACAAATTGATGGAAAAACGCAATCGAGTTATTCATCTTTGTATAAGATATCCAATGTAATATGGCTGATTCCACAAATGGACTATGTTCTTCTTAATTCTCCAAGTGACAGATTAAAATTTTTAGACCGTATAGTCTCACTGTTTGAGGAAAATTACACTTGCTGCTACATGAAACACAGAAAAGCTAAACGTGAGCGAAGTAAACTGTTAAGAGAGAACACCTTGGACGAAAATTGGCTCTCTAGTCTTGAAAACATAATGGCCGTTAATGCAGTTAGTATTTTACGTATGCGATCGTCTGTTTTAAAGACACTACAAGACACAATTGATAACCATTCCAGTGAGTTTTTTCCGAAGGCAAGTTTGAAATTCAGCAGCCAGCTAACTTTGGACGATACTGCAGAATATTTTCAGAATCGTCTAAAGGAAAACAGAGAAAAAGATTCATTGACTGGTAGAGTAACCTTTGGTGTGCATAACGATAATTTTCGGGTTTTTTGTCAAAAAAGAAACGTACCAATAAATCTGTGCTCCACTGGAGAACAAAAGTTATTACTGCTTTCTATTATTTTATCCAGTGTAAAAGCAAGGTGTATTCATTACAATAAGGCACCACTTCTTCTACTTGATGATATAATGTCTCATCTGGATAAACATTACAGAAAGGCGTTAATGGAGGAAGTGTTAAGTATTCAATGTCAAACTTGGATAACTGATGTAAATCAAGATAATTTCAATAGCTATCTTTATTCTTTCAAGTTTTTTGAATTATCAAATGAATAGTACCTCTTTCAAAGCTCATACAGGCAACTCCCAATTGTAAATTCCGGCAATTAAACCTCAAACCAAAACATTTCTGTTTTTTTTACTTTAAATTAAATGCAAAAGTTACTTTACAAACTTCGCCAGTCCCCTTATCATGAAACTGAAGCTATTTATTTATCTTCGCAATCTCTGCAGTGGATTAATGACAAAAAACTTAATGTATTTGGCGTAAATCATGCTTAATTTTTGCACTATGTGCACCTCATGTCTTTATAAAACTTCTAGGTTTCTACCTATATAAGCTGAAACGCGCTTACAAAGCGTTTAAGACAGCAAAAAACGTCAAATTGACAAGGGAGAATTTGAATGCTAGCCACCCTAGGGTTTCTTTACCTTTTTTTTCGCTCAGTAAATTTCTTAATGTTTATAATTTAGATTAGTTGCGGCTTAAAAGCATCTGAATCGCGGTTATTAAGCGTTTAGAATAAAAAAACGCCATACTTGAAAGTATAATGTAAGTAATTAGCCAACCACGGGGCTTCTTTTGCCTTTTTTTTTATTTGGTAAATTTCTTAATATTCATAGCTAAACGACAACCGTTATTCCGCTGCTTGTTAGCTGATGAGATACCGCGAATGAATCGCGGTATGACGGTATGCGGCGGCATGACGATAAGCCTTGTCATTCCAGCGCGTGACGCTGGAATCTAAACTTTAACTGATATGATTACAGAAAGAGAATTTATTAGGTATTCATAGACACTGAAAGTGGTCAGCTTGACCACTTTCAAGTAAAGAAAACTACGTTTGTGCCTCCAATAATTTCTATTACTTATCCGCTACTGCACCGTCTTTACAAATCACACCTCCTGGTGTTATTTTTGAAACGACTACAGGAGCGCCAAAAAACACAGCAGTGAATGCACCGAGTGCAAAAAGCGCTGGCCACGGCATTCTACCGAATATTGCAAGCAACGCTGCACCAATTATCACTATTGTGATCATTGGTCCACCTATGCCATGAGTATAGCCTATTATCTTGCATATCACTGATGATGTTGTATCACTTGTATCAACAAAAGCATCTGCAGCATTTGCATCAAACGCAAAGGAGAAAATTAAAACCGCAAGTAGAAGAAAATTTTTCATTATACCCTCCAATCATTTCTGTCCTAAGTTAGATTATTCTGCAATTTGATTAAATTTGAGTAAATGGTAAGGGTTCTAGTAAATTTGTCATCCTATCAGTTTATAAAAATTCCCGGATCTCAGTGTTATTCACTTGGACAACATTTATACAATTGTGGAATAATGGTGCTCCTTTAAGAAGCACCGTTTAGCTAATGCTTTTCTAAATCTGCAGCGCCTATTTTTTACACGCTCCTGTACTTGTATCCCAGTTGGTACCATCAGGGCAAACAGTTGCACCATTTTTACAAATCACACCGCCTGGTACTATTTTTGAAACAACTACAGGTGCACCAAAAAACACAGCAGTAAATGCACCGAGTGCAAAAAGCGCTGGCCACGGCATTCTGCCAAATATTGCAAGCAATGCTGCACCAATTATTACTATTGTGATCATCGGTCCACCTATGCCGTGAGTATAGCCTACTATTTTGCATATTGTGTTTGACGTTGCGTCATCAGTAACACTGCTAGCAAAAACATTATCAAACGCAAAGGAGATAACTAAAGCCACAAGTAAAAGAAAATTTTTCATTATGCCTCCAATAATTTCTATTACTTATCCGCTACTGCACCGTCTTTACAAATCACACCTCCTGGTGTTATTTTTGAAACGACCACAGGAGCGCCAAAAAACACAGCAGTGAACGCACCGAGTGCAAAAAGCGCTGGCCATGGCATTCTGCCGAATATCGCAAGCAAAGCTGCACCAATTATCACTATTGTGATCATCGGTCCACCTATGCCGTGAGTATAGCCTATTATCTTGCATATCACCGATGATGTTGTATCATTTTTATCAACAAAAGTATTTGCAGCATTTGCATCAAATGCAAAGGAGAGAATTAAAGCCACAAGTAGAAGAAAATTTTTCATTACGCCTCCGATAATTTCTATTTAATGCTGGATTATCCTTCACTTTGATTAAATTTAAGTAAATGGTGAGGATTTTTTGCTTAAAAGTATCCTTTATTTCATTTAGAATACTTTTCTTGGTTCGTCTATATTACAGTGCTACAGAAATTTTACAGCATCGTTTATTGCCTTTATCGTGCTTTGATTGACACAATTCATAATGATGGAGTGGAGCATGCAGGGTATTTATCATTTTTAATTCTGTTATCAATATTTCCTTTTCTCATCGTTTTAATGGCTGTGGCGTCAACATTCGCAAATTTTTTAGACCAGTACAACATTGGCTGGGTATTTATCATTGATAACATGCCACAGGATATTTTATCATCTTTGATGCCGCGTATTAGGGAGATAATATCAGGCCCGCCGCAAAGCTTACTAACTTTAGCAATTGTAGGTGCTGTTTGGACCGCTTCATCGACAATTGAAGGGCTTAGAACAATACTCAATAAGGCCTATAAAGTTCCGGTTTCGCCGCCTTATATATTAAGAAGAGTACTAAGTATATTACAATTTTTAGTAATCACGCTTATTATAACTCTAACTATAGTGTTTTCTACACTAGTACCAATGCTAATTGATTTTTCCTATCGGGGGCTAAGTTATACTAGGTATTTACTTATTGAATTTGTACTTTTCACAGTAGTCTCTTGGCTATATTTTATGTTACCAAACATAAAACAAAATTTATCAGACGTATTTCCTGGATCTTGTGTAGCTGTTATTCTTTGGACGATTTCTGCTTCAGCTTTTAAGCAATACTTAAAAGCTTCCTTTGACCAACTGGATTTGATATATGGAAGTTTAGGTGGTGTAGTAGTGTCATTACTATTTTTTTATATGCTAAGTTTGATTTTTATATATGGAGCAAAATTCAATTTTCAGCTAAAATATTTCAATGGATCTCGCTAAGGAGAAAGAAATGGGTAAGTTAGAAGGTAAAGTAGCTTTAATCACCGGAGCTTCAGGTGGAATAGGCTCTGCTGTTGCAAAAAGGTTTATAAGAGAAGGTGCATGTGTGATTCTGATTTCAAGATCTCTTGATAATCTCAAGCCACTATATAATGAAATTGAAGAGCTTGAAGAATTTAAAGAAGGCTCTGTGAAACTAATTCAGCTTGATCTTTTAGACTTTGAGAATGTAAAGATACTGACAAACATGATAGAAAGCCTGAAATTATCAGAATCTGGAGCACTTGATATATTAGTTGCGTGTGCTGGAATTTTAGGCAAACTGAACCCCATTCATGACTGTGAGATTGAAGAGCTACAGAACGTAATGAATACAAATTTTACTGCCAATTGGTACTTACTAAAAAACTTAGATCCAATGCTAAAAAAGTCTAATGCTGGAAGAGCGATATTCATGACCTCAGAAGTGACACTTTCTCCTTCCTCTTATCCATATTGGATGCCGTATGCTGCAAGTAAAGTTGCACTAGAAATAATGGTGCAAATATATGCATCTGAAACAAAGCATACAAAATTATGTGTAAATGCTGTATACACGGAAGGACCTGTGGGTAGTGAGCAGGCATTTCCTGGATCTGAATTGGTGTCACCTGATGACCTAACAGACAAATTTGTGGAGTTAGCTTCTGAAGATTGCAGCGCATCAGGACAAATCTTACCGCTCAGCAAATCTCCCGAATAAATTACCATAGTATCTGCAAAGATACCGTTAAGCCCACAACTGTATGAACATTGTGATTTGAGAGTAATCTCCACTAGGAAGGATGTCATCCCAGTGCCTCTATGGTGTCATTCCAGTCTGGAATCTAGTCTTTATTATGCAGCCACTTATTTAAAGTTAAGTTTTCTGGATCCCAGTGTCTGGGCACTGGGATGACACCTCTGGGCACTGCCGTCATAAAGGAACCAGTGTCAGCTACTTGAATGACATCATTTGCTGTGCAATTTACCTTCAAAAATGAATGTTTGTACAGCTGTGTGTCAAGCACTGGAATCTGCCACGCAAATTGCAATGTTCGTACAGTTATGCGTCAAGCCTAAAAGTAATTAGCTAATAGGTTTAATAAAAATTCACATATACAGGAAAGATTGGTAACATTACTTGAATAGAGACCGTTATTGTAATTATGCCGAAACGCACAGATATAGAATCTATATTAGTAATAGGAGCAGGCCCAATAGTTATAGGTCAGGCATGCGAGTTTGATTATTCTGGAACGCAAAGCTGTAAAGTATTAAAAGGTGAAGGTTATAAAGTCATTTTGGTTAACTCCAACCCCGCAACTATAATGACAGATCCTGAATTCTCTGATGCAACTTATATTGAGCCGGTACTGCCTGAAATCATAGAGAAAATTATAATTAAGGAGAGGCCAGACGCAATATTGCCAACAATGGGCGGGCAAACAGCACTCAATTGCGCAATAAAACTTGCAGATGATGGAGTGTTAGACAAATACAACGTAGAATTAATAGGGGTAAATAGAGAAGCAATAAAAAAAGCAGAGGATAGAGAGTTATTCCGTCAGTCCATGGATAGAATAGGACTGAAATATCCCAAAAGTATCATTATAAAAAATCAAGAACAAATAAGAAAGGCTTTGGATTACATTGGATTACCAGCAATCATCCGTTCATCATTCACTCTTGGTGGCGCAGGTAGTGGCATAGCATATAATAAAGAGGAGTTTTTCAATATCGCAAAAAGTGCTCTCAAAATTTCGCCAATAAATGAAGTTCAGATAGATGAATCAATTATCGGCTGGAAAGAGTATGAAATGGAAGTTATCCGCGATTGTAAAGATAACTGCATAATAGTCTGTTCGATAGAAAATGTTGATCCAATGGGAGTGCACACCGGAGATAGTATTACGGTTGCTCCTGCTTTGACTCTGCGTGATGCTGAATATCAACAAATGAGAAATGCATCTATAGCAGTGCTGAGGGAAATTGACGTTAGTGCCGGTGGTGCAAATGTTCAGTTTGCAGTGAACCCTAAAGAAGATGGAAGCCTCGTTGTAATTGAAATGAATCCAAGGGTTTCTCGCTCCTCTGCACTTGCTTCGAAAGCAACAGGCTATCCCATTGCAAAAGTTGTAACTAAACTTGCTATTGGCTATTCGCTCGATGAAATACGTAATGACTGCGCTCCAGTTATACCTGCTGCATTTGAACCAGTGATTGATTATATCGTCACTAAAATTCCTCGTTTTGAATTTGAGAAATTTAAGGGGACGAATTGTGAATTATCAACCTCCATGAAATCGGTGGGAGAAGTAATGTCTATAGGCCGCACTTTTAATGAGTCGCTGCAGAAAGCTTTTCGCTCGCTTGAAACTGGGCTCACGGGACTTGATGAAGTGTTTTCTGAAAATACTGATATTGATCACATCAGATCTCAATTAGCAAAATTGCTACCAAACAGATTGCTGATTGCTGCTGATGCAATGCGTCATGGAATTAGCATAGAAGAAATAAATTCAATTACAGGTTATGACTTATGGTTTTTGCAGAATATACAGCAAATCATCTTGGCTGAACAAAAAATCAAGGAAAACGGCCTCCCTGGAACTGCATATGAAATGTTAGAGCTGAAAAAAATGGGATTTTCAGATGCAAGATTGGCGAAATTAAGCAATAAGAAAGTAGAGCAAATCGAAGAAACAAGAAAAAAATTTGGCATCAAACAAGTTTATAAGCGTGTAGACACCTGTGCAGCTGAATTTGAATCGAGCACTGCTTATATGTATGGCTGTTATGAGGGAAACATTACAAATAGGACAGAATGCGAAGCGGACATTTCTGACCGAAAAAAGGTTGTCATTTTAGGAAGTGGTCCAAACCGCATTGGTCAAGGTATTGAATTTGATTATGCATGCGTACATGCAGCTTCTGCCGCCAAAGAAATGGGGTATGAAACAATAATGATCAACTGTAATCCAGAAACTGTTTCAACTGACTACGATACCGCTGATCGTTTATATTTTGCCCCACTGATTGCAGAGGATGTGCTTGAAATACTAAGCAAAGAGCAAGAAAATGGCACACTGGTTGGTGTAATAGTTCAAATAGGTGGTCAAACACCTTTAAAGTTAGCCAAAGTGCTTAACGAGAGAGGTTTCAAAATTCTGGGAACTTCGTTTGATTCTATTGACCTTGCAGAAGATCGCATGAGGTTTAAAAATCTTGCTTTGCAACTTAATTTAAAACAACCTGAAAGTTCTATCTGCCATTCAGTAGAAGAAGCGTTAACCAATGCAGAAAAGGTGGGGTTTCCACTAGTAGTCAGGCCATCATATGTCCTCGGTGGTCAATCCATGTCGATTAGACACGATACTCAGAGCTTTAAAGAGTACGTCTTAGATCAAACTAAAATCTTTGAGCATGGTTCGCTGCTTCTTGATAAATTTTTAGTCAATGCAGTTGAGGTTGACGTTGATGCTGTATGTGATGGGGAAAAAGTTTTCATTGCAGCGGTCATGGAGCACATTGAAGAAGCTGGTATTCATTCTGGCGATTCAACATGCTCAATACCGACAAATACATTGAGTGACGAAGTAATAAAAGAGATCGAGCTCCAAACTGAGAGAATAGCATTAGCATTAAAAGTGAAAGGTCTGATAAACATTCAGTTTGCTGTTCAAGAGAATAGACCTCTTGCAGAATCTGTTTGTGATGAGAAATCTTTAGGAAAAGTGCAGATGAACACCACAGAATACTCGAATGTATTTGAGGAGCGCAGACAAGCTTTGACGACAAAATTGCCTTCAGAAATCGAGTTATGCAAGAGGTCTAGTGATGTATACATACTTGAAGTGAATTTAAGGGCTAGTCGAACCGTTCCTTTTATTTCCAAGGTAATCAATATTCCTATTGCAAAGCTTGCCACTCAGGTTGTTTTGGGTAAAAAATTGAATCAGGAAAACAAGCCTTTCAATCATTTTGCAGTTAAAGCTGCTGTTTTTCCATTTACCCGCTTTGCAGGAGTTGATACTTTACTTGGTCCTGAAATGAAATCAACAGGAGAAGTGATGGGAATTGACTCATCATTTGAAGCTGCACTTGCAAAAACGCACATGGCTGCAGGATACAAGTTACCAACAGAAGGAACAGCTCTGGTTTCAGTAAAAGATGATGATAAAAAGTATATATTGCCAGTTGCACGAATGTTGAAAGAACTGAGTTTTGAAATATATGCCACCAAAGGCACAGCTTCGTATCTGAACAATAACGGCATTGCTGCACAAGCTGTAAATAAAGTAAGAGAAGGCAGACCCCACATAGTTGATATGCTCAAAGATGGAAAAATAAATTTAGTGATTAATACTTCAAAAGGTGTAAAGTCAGTCTCAGACAGCAAAGATATCAGGAGAACTGCTATTTTGCAAAATATAGCTTACAGCACCACAGCTTCCGGAAGTAAAGCGTTAGTGCTTGCAATTCAATATGTAAAGAATAGCAAACTGGAAGTGAAATCATTACAGCAGATACAAAACGTTTAAATATCAAAACTAGAATAATTCACTCTCAAAATGCTAAAGAGAACATAATAAAAAGATGGAAATTTTGAAGGAAATAGTATACCTAAAGAATCAACTAGCGTAATTGAACAGCCAAATGCTGCAACGAATGCTCCACAATCTCACCTAGAGGACACTTCCCTTATATGTTAAGAACAAGTCTTTATAAATATCAAAGTAGTGAGATTAAAGACACACAGAGAAGAGGAATCGTCACGCCCCTTGATTATAAGAATCGTTGTTCAGCAAGGTTCTCTTCTCTGGTTTATTATACTGAAAGTTCCGAACAACTGATTGAGCTTTTAGGCTCGTATATAAGGCTGGAAAATGCAGTATATGTTATTATTACGGAGGAATTATGAATTCATCAAACATTATTGCTGGCATTGATGTTAGCAAAAGTAAATTAGATCTCCACATTCACCCACTTGAGCATTATAAAATATTTGAAAACAATGTACAATCCATTGGTGAAATGCTGGACTTTTTACGTTTGCATAATGTAACCAAAATTGGTCTTGAGGCAACTGGTGGATACGAAAAGTTATGTGCCTATACTTTACTAAGCAATGGTTTTGAGGTGTACGTCATTCAACCAAGGTGGGAGAGACTATGCTAAAAGCCTTGGTATTACTACAAAAACTGATAAAATAGACTGTAGTATCATCTCACGTTATATTAATAATACAGATATGCGTGTTACTCCTTTAACAGTTAGTAATGGTAATATTGATTGCTTGAAACAAAAATTATCTCGTAGAAACCAACTTGTAGAAATAGCAAAAATACAAAAAACCCAAATCCAACAGGTATAGCTCTTTCCATAAAAGTCCGGATGTGATAGGATAAGGATAGATGATGATGAGGAGGTTGAATGCCAGCAGCATATAGTTATGATTTAAGAAAAAAAGCAATGGAAGCGCTAGACGAAGGAGAAAGCAGAGAAACAGTGGCAGCAAGATTTAAGATTGGACGAACTACTTTATGGGAGTGGCAGCAAAGAAGAAAAGAAACAGGAGACTTTCAATCAAAAAAACTTGGAAATGGGGGTTACAATCACAAAATTACCGACTGGGATACCTTTGCCAAATTTGCCAGAGAACACGGAGGAAAGACTCTATCGGAAATGGCTAAACTTTGGAACAACGTTAGTATCCAAACGATCTATCGAGCCCTTAAAAAAATTGGATTTACGCGCAAAAAAAGACATATGGATACAAGGAAAGAAACGAAGAAAAACGTGCTGAATTTTTGAAAATTATAGCGACAAAAGAACCTAAAAACTTAGTGTATATAGATGAGTCTGGCATTGATAACACCGAAGACTACCCCTACGGATATTGCCAGAAAGGACAGCGGTTTTATGCCTTAAAATCTGGAAAGAAAACTCAACGAATCAGTATGGTTGCAGCCTTAAGTGGAAGAAAGATAGTTGTTCCGTTAACCTTTGAAGGCCACTGTAATATGGATGTTTTTAATGGATGGTTTGAGCAATTTTTGACACCGATCTTGGAACCTGGACAGACTGTCATTCTTGACAATGCTACTTTTCATAAGTCTGATAAGATTATCGAGCTTGCTAAAGGGGTTGGTGCAGAAATTTTGTATCTGCCGCCTTATTCTCCAGATTTCAACAAAATTGAGCATCATTGGTTTGCTATAAAAAACAGAGCCAGGAAAAACATTCCTCTATTCGAATCCTTTCGTCGTGCTGTTGATTCTGCCTTCCTATGACCTGTTTGGACTATTATGAGAAATGCTATAACTGATACATCTATAATCAAACAAATAGAGGAACTTCTTGCAATTTTACGTAATCAAATTAAAACTTTAGAAGATGAAATGATTACATTTATCGATCAAAACCAAGAGCTTAAAAGAAAATATATATATCAATAACTATATAGTAGCGGGATGACGGTTTTTCAAATTGTCGGTAAATCTAAGTCAGTTTAGCTATAGGCAGCAATTTTCTGTATTTATTTTAAATTGAAGAAAGCTCAAATGAAAGATCGTGTTTTGCTAAAAATCACAGAATGCAGTCTGGTTACTATTTAAAAGGATATGTTCAAAAAAACTGTGTCAAATCAACTCATACACTTCATTACCAACTTCATGATGAAGTTCCGCAGTTGGATGGAAATAATCCTTTAGTGTTTCTTTGCTACACCCAGGGTTATAGTGAACGTCAAGTTCCCCTTTAAATATCAACTTTAAGAGTATTTTTATATTTTCTTTAAATCTCCCAACTTGGTCTGCAATGTTCGATGTGCATGCATCTTGACAATTTAAACCTTTGCTCTTGTATTCGCTAAACATACTTCTCATTTTAGAGTTAAGATCAAATGCTTTTATTTCAAGATTTGTACTTTTCTTCATATAATCTAAGCCTTTAGCCAGTTTTGCATTGAAACTCTCCGTGAGCTTTGTAGCTAGTTCCCTTGCTTCTTCATCTCTATTAAAAGCTGGTATTGAGCCAACTTCAGGTGCATTTGCAACAACTACATGCTTAACACCATGTTCATTTAGAACCTTAAGTGCATTACATATTTCACTCACTGCTTGTTCCAACACTTCTTCCGCTTTAGTATCGTCATAAGCAGTGGCAACCATAACATCATTTCCGCGGATTATGATGCAAAATAAATCTTCTTTACCTATATCTGGATGATGTTTAATTACCGCATCTAGCTGGTTAGCTAAACGAAATTTATTGAAGAAATAAGAAAAAATAGGGTCAAAAATTTCAGATGCTGTTGCATATGAAACTGCGTAATTCTGACCTTGCTGTTCGTGGCATCTCCCAAAAAATGAATAACTCCACCCAGGTTTAAATTCATCTAAATCTAAATATTTTGCTATATATTCAACAGCAGTAGGGCCATTGCTAAAAGATCTTCCTTGATAAAAAGGATCATCAAATTTTACGCTTTTTGCAAAGGATAAATTATTTAAAATTCCAATGATTGCGCCATTATCGGATAAGCTATCACCCAGAACATAAAAATTTCTATACTTTGAATTAGAATTGTCATTTTTATTTGTCATAATATTTACCGTAGATTAGCATGTTGTTTCATTAGATTCATAGAAAAAGAAAAATAGCGGTGAAATTATACAACTTTGGCCTAACTTGCTCTCCACTTTTTCCGGGCAAAATCAGCTTCTTCTTAACTTGACACGTATACTTAAAAGAACCCTCTAAGTTTTCTAGCACGGCTTGGATGTTTCAACTTGCGCAGTGCTTTTGCCTCTATTTGCCTAATTCTCTCACGTGTTACATTAAAAATTTTTCCTACTTCTTCTAAGGTATGTTCCTTCCCATCTTTACCAAGGCCAAAACGCATTCTTAAAATTCTTTCTTCCTTTGGTGTTAAAGTTGCAAGGACATTGGTTGTAATGCCACGCAAGTCAGCAAGTATTGCAGCATCCTCTGGCCTGGAGACTCGCTTGTCTTCTATACAATCACCAAAGGTACTACTATCATCTTTTCCTGTTGGAGCTTCAAGACTTACTGGATCCCTTGCTATTTTCATAACTTTGCGTATTCTTTCCAGTGGCATTGTCAGTTCTACACTCAATTCCTCTAACGTCGGCTCTCTTCCCATCTCATGAGTCATCTTTCTTAATGCTCTGTTGATTTTACTGATAATTTCCACCATATGAACTGGTATTCTAACTACTTTAGACTGCTCAGGTATTGCTCTAGTGATTGATTGTCTTACCCACCAAGTGCCATAAGTTGAAAATTTATATCCACGTTTGTAATCAAACTTATCCACGGCCTTCATAAGACCAATATTGCCTTCTTGTATCAAATCAAGCAGATCAAGGCCTCTTTTTGAATACTTCTTAGCAATGGAAACTACTAGCCTTAAGTTAGCCTTAATCATTTCTTGCTTTGCTTCAGAGACTTCTCGTTCGTGTTTTTGTATTCTCTTGATTAGCTCCTTAAATTCTTGTACGTTATCTTCCTGTATATGCTGCTTAATACCGTTCAAGGTACTAGCTATATGTTCAGAGTTATCGTCTATAAACCTTAAAAATTTGTTTTTTAATTCACCTGTAAAAGAGGACTGATTTTCATTGATCTTTAAAAGACTTATCTTTTTCAATTCGTGCTTTAAAAGCACGTCATCATAAACTTTATAGAAACTTTCTCTATCGATATCGTATTTTCTAGCCTCAGCAATAAGATTAGCCTCTTCAAGCGTAATGGATCTATTTATCTTATAAAGTTCTTGTGTAATTCTGGCAACAGCAGCATCACTTAACTTAATTTGTAATGCTATAGACCATATTTGATTATACAAATTTTCTAGCTCATTAGAGAAATTTTTAGAATTTTTTCTTAATATCAACGCTTCATTTGTTAAAGTAATTATCTCATCCAATGCAACTATGACCTTTGGCAATAAGTCACTTTCCATTTCAAGAATAGAAACATTTAAATTGACTGAACTTATATCTTCATTATTACCGTCTTTCTCATCATCACTTTTTTTACTATCTTTCTCATCATCACTACAGTACTCAGCATCTTCAGAAACATCCTCAGAATCCTCAACATCTTCAGCACTTTCTTCACTCTCTTCACTTTCTTCTTTGGGTACCACATTAAAATCAGAGTTATAAATTGCATCCAGATCTATAATTTCTCTCAGTAAGAGAGCTCCATTACTTAAATCATCACGCCATACTTTTATCACCTTTAATGTTACTGATGTTTCAATTATTGCGCGTAACATGTTATGCTTTTCAGATTCAATTTTTTTTGCTATCTCGATTTCATCTGCCCTTGATAAAAGCTTTACGGAGCTCATGTCTTGTAAATAAATCCTCACTGGATCATCATTTTGTGCTAAAGTTGCAGTAACATTTGGCGATGTGTCATCATCATCAAGTTTACTATCATCACTGTTGGAAGGAATATCTTCTTCATCTTCGCTACTTTCAAGCACATTAATTCCGGAATCCTGCAATAAAGATATAGCATCATCTATAAAGTCAGACGAAAAATTTTCATCTGATAATTTATCATTTATATCATCAAAGGTGATAAAACCACCCTTTTTTATACTCTTAGTTACCAGATCTTTGATAATTTTTTTCTTATCTTCTGCATCATTAATAGTTGACATCATTACCTTTATAGTTTATAATTTTATTTCTTATTAACAAACAAACTTACAACGAGCAAGTCTATAATTTTACTTTTAACTTGTGGCTATTTGTTACTTCATATAGTTTAAGATACTGTTAATTTATGTACACTTGTCTTGATCAATTGTTCCATACTTTTCTTCCATTTTTACTGCTATGGATAATCCAACTGAAAATGTTGCAATTCCAACCACTATAGCAGTAAGCATTAAAACATGGGGTATAGGATTGCTATATGAATAAAAATTTGAAACCAATATAGGAGGCAAGGAACTTTTTATATATCCTAGAGATATGTAAAATAACAAAACAGATGCTTGGAAGACGCTTACCCCTATCATTTTCTTGATTAAATTTTTATCGTTTATAATAATATATAAACCTAGCACCATTAATACAATAATAATCGTATAATTATATAAAGTCATTGCTTTTTCCTACGAGCAAAATTTATATATATAATTAACATAGAGGAGCAGACAGTAAATGCTACACCTAATTCCACCAAAAAAATACCTAATTTTTGACCGGTTCTATTATTGGTTAACAAGATATCATAAGATAAAAAATTTTGGCCAAGTAAAGTTGTTGCAACGCCCGTTCCTCCATAAATTAAAATACCTAACACGTTAGTCAATCTAATCACAGAATAAGGTATTGCTTTTAGAGTTGTAGATACACCAAATAGCATTGAATATAATATTATCCCGGAGGCAATAATTATTCCTGCTTGAAAACCTCCACCCGGAGTGTAATCACCGTGAAATTGTATGTATAAACCAAATAAAATGATAAAAGGTATCATCAAAAATGTTACTGCATTTAATATCGGATCTTTAATCATTTTCTTTTTCTTCTTTTAATATCAACGTTATACAAAGCGCAGCAGTAAAAACTACTATAGTTTCTCCAAACGTGTCATAACCACGAAAGCTTGCCAAAATAGCTGTCACTATATTAGGAATACCGGTAGCTTTTTCGGTATTTTCCACATAATAAGGAGCAACATGCAAGTGGATCGGAGCATTGTGGCTGCCAAAATCTGGCAATTGAATCATAAAATATGACAAACATACAGCCAGAAATAACATAAAAAAAAGCGTTATAGGGTTATGAGATAGATTTACTTTATGATTCTTTATCAAGGAGAGTGCTGCAAACGTAAAAACTGTACTGAGCCCCGCACCAACAGAAGCTTCAGTAATTGCAACATCAGGTGCATTCATAATTAAGTATATAAGCGCAATCAGTGAACTAAATACACACATTAGAACAGCACTTACGACTAAATGTCGCGAGAAAACTATAAAAACCGTAACTGTTAGTAACAACAAAAGTAACACTACATTTAATATTTCTAACACCTTAGCCTTCTTTAACAGTTTTTTTCTTAACTTTATAATGAGTGCGCGCTAAAATATAGCTATTAGTTGAGTTAGCTACCCATATTATAAAAATTAATAATACTATTTTAACAGTATTGATTGAAAATCCATTCTGCAAAGCAAAACCAATTAACAATAACGTTGCACCGCTAGAATCTGTAATACCTGCTGCATGTAACCTAGTATAGAAATCAGGAAATCTGATCACCCCTATATTTGAAATAATTATCAAACAAATACCTAAAAATACGAAAATGGATCCTATCATAAATTATCAAAACAACATTAATCTCATTAGTGCTATAGTTGATATAAAGCTAACACTAGCATACAATAATGCTATATCAATTAAAAAAAAATTATTCAGAATGATTGATATTGCTGTTATAAGTACAACTACTTGCGTTGAGAAATTATTGAACGCTAAAACCTTATTGTACACATCATTTGACTTAGACACTATGCAACACAACATTACACTCATACAGAACAACAGTGTATAGATAGCAATGCAAATCATTCAAAGACTATGTAACTTCAGTAGATTTCTAAACGGATACTTCTTCATCTCCATCTTGATCATTTATTTCATCATCTATTTCACCATCCACTTCATAATCTTGGCTTTCTTGACTTGCATCAAGATCTGTGTTATCAGAAAAATTTAATAAATTCGCTAGCTTACTTGTATTACTGCTGTAAACATTATTCATATTTCCTTTCATGTATTCCTTGCACCTACCTACCAAAAGGCTAAACAGCTCATGAGTATCCACCTGTTTTCCTGCTATTTCATGTAAGGAAACTATGGTATTTTTATGACCTTTAAACTTAGCTGCTTGAATTGGATTACTTGCCCCTGTATTTAAATCATGTGTTCTTTGACTTGCCAACAGAACCAATTTGAAACGGTTACTTACCCGTTCTATACACTTTTCTACAATAGACTCAGCCATAAGATACTACCTTAATAAGTTTTATACTATATCACAAAAAACAAGTTGTCAACTTTGTATCTATTGCGATTCAACTTCATGTTTTACTTTTTCTGCCTCAGATTTTATTTCTTGGCTTTCTGTCATCGTGATTGTTATCTCATGATCAAGTTTTTTTAGAAATCCTAACAATCGCTCTAAAGAAAAACCATCTATTTTACCATTTTTAATTTGCGATACCTTTGGCTGACCAATACCAAGTTTCTCAGCTGCAAAAGCCTGAGTCCAAGCATTTTTTTCTATAATTTTATTTATTATATAAAGCAACTTTGTTTTTATTCCTGCACTGTCTAAGTTATTTAACGATATTATTTCCATAATTCTCACACTCAGATATCAATTAACTTTATTAAACATTATAACATAATATTTAATATACCAAGATATTAATATCATGTAACTTGTCAATAATTATATGATATCAATATTTAAAACTTTAAGTTGATTATATATTAATATTTTTATCAAATTTCTAGTAATTTTAAATTACCATTTTACCATCAGTCTATCTGAAAAAACCATTTATAGAAAGAACAAGCTAAGATTACAAAACTTGAAATACAAAAATAATTATTTTATAAATTTATCTTACATAAGAAGTTTATATCTCTATATCTTAATATAAATATTTATTTAAATTTTTAAAATTTCTATTTTAACGAGAATTCTATATATTATATTTATAATATAATTTAAATATTTGTTGCTTTTTAGCTGGAACATTATTTAGTTAGTAAGTAAAATTGTGTTGAATATGGCAAAAATAAAAAAAGATGTTGCTGTTATTATGGGAAGTGAGTCAGATTACACCACTATGGTCCATACTGTTGATATGTTAAAAGCATTAGAAGTTTCACATGATATATTCATAATATCTGCACATAGAACACCAGAAAGGCTCTTCAATTTTGCTAAATCTGCACAAGAAGAAGGTTTTAAGGTTATTATAGCTGGTGCAGGAGGTGCAGCTCATTTACCTGGTATGGTTGCGTCACTAACTTGTTTACCAGTTATCGGCGTTCCTGTGCATAGTAAACAATTAAATGGGCTGGACAGTCTACTCTCTATAGTTCAAATGCCAAAGGGTGTTCCAGTTGCAACCATGTCTATAGGAGAAAATGGAGCATATAATGCTGCCATTACTGCCGTATCTATATTGTCAATTTCCAACAGTGAAATTGCAGGTAGGTTAAAAAAGTGGAGAGAGAAACAGACCAAAGAAGTAAAAGAAAAACCAGTTTCATAATAAATCTATGGCAATAATTCTTTTAGACACAAAAACCATAAACCGTATAGCAGCGGGGGAGGTGATAGAAAGGCCAGCAAGTGTAGTAAAGGAATTAGTGGAAAATGCAATAGATGCTGGAAGTTTAGAAATAGAGATTAAAATAGAAAGTAGTGGGCGTAACCTTATTATTGTGACAGATGATGGTAACGGAGTAGAAAAAAACGATTTAGAACTTGCGTTTATGCGCCATGCTACTTCAAAATTGAGCGACAATGAGTTGATAGAAATCAAGCATCTTGGCTTTAGAGGAGAAGCTCTGCCTTCAATAGCAGCAGTAAGTAGGATAAAATTATCGTCTAAGGCAAGAGAAGCAAATGAAGCATGGTCTATAAGTTATGAGGGTGGAGAGAAAATAGGGGAGCAAACTCCTTACTCTTTATCACAAGGTACACATATTGAAGTACGAGATTTGTTTTTCGCTACCCCAAATAGACTAAAATTTCTAAAAACCGAAAGAGCAGAAACTCAAAGCATTGTTGATATTGTAAACAACCTAGCAATGATTAACTATCATATAGGGTTTACTCTCACTTTAGGTAATAAAAAGCTCTTAAAATACGCTAAGCAGACTTCGTTATTTCATAGATTGTGTGAAGTAGAAGAAGAATTTCAGGGCAATTCTTTGGAGATCAATGAAGAAGAAGACGACATTAAACTTACGGGACACATCTGTAAGCCGACCGTCAATCGTGGTAAGTCTACTCAGATCTATACGTTTGTTAATGGAAGGCCAATTAAAGATAATTTACTTATTGGCGCAGTTAGGTATGCATATCATGATTTTATTCCAAGCGATAGGTATCCTTTTGCAGCGTTACATTTAGAGATACCTTATGATCAAGTAGATGTAAATGTGCATCCAAATAAGTCAGAAGTAAGGTTTCAGAATAAGAAGCTCATATATGAGATAATGACAAGAGGATTAATTAAAGCATTGTCAAGAAGGATAGGCACTTTTCCAGCGCATGACCAGAAAATGGATTCAACATTGCCGGATCCTTTTGATAAACCTAATGTTCAAAAAGAATTTTATGAAAAAAGACCAAGTCCTTTTAAAAATCAACTAATAAAAGAATTTGCTTCTCCAAATGAAAAAGCAAAAGGCTTATCAGAACAGTCAAAATCGTTTGATTATACCGGCATACAGAAATTTCCATCACAAGCGGAGACTATGGTTCTGGAAAAAAAGGTGTTAGAGCAAGTTGATTTGATAGAGAGCCACCCGCTCGGGTTTGCACGCTGTCAGGTCTATAATACTTATATTATTGCAGAGGTAAGGGACAAATTGATTATAGTCGATCAGCATGCAGCCCATGAAAGACTAGTATATGAATGCTTAAAACAAAAATCAAGTATAAAAAGACAAAAACTGCTTCTTCCTGAAACGGTTGAAATTAAAGATCAGGCTGGAATGGAGATGATTGAAATCTATAAAGATAAGTTATTTGAAATGGGTTTTGATATTGAAATCAAATCAGAGAATAAAGTGATAGTAAAAGAAATCCCTGCAATCTTGGGCACAATAGATGTGAAAGAGATGCTAATTAACATAATTGATAGATTAACGGAAATAGAAGATACATTGCCAGTAGAAGATAAAGTGAACAAAATATTGGCCACTATCGCTTGTCATGGATCAATTAGAGCGGGTAGAAAAATGAGGTTAGATGAAATGAATGAGCTGCTGAGACAAATGGAAAAAACCCCATATTCCGGGCAATGCAACCACGGAAGACCAACTTATATAGAAATGAAACTCAGTGATATTGAAAAACTTTTTGAGCGTAGGTAATGAGGTTGCCATAAATATGTAAGTGCTCTTTCCTCGTCATCCAAGTAGCTCATAGAAACGGATTAAACGAAAAAACTTCCTTGACATCCTCCGCCAGCGCCCTTATCATGGAAGTGAGGCTATTTATTTATCTTCGCAATCTGTGCAGGTTAATGACAAAAAACTTAGGGTATTTGGCGTCTCATGTTTAATTTTTCGCACTACGTGCATCGCATGTCTTTAAAAATTTCTGGGTTTTTACCTACATAAGCCGAAACGCGCTTACAAAGCGTTTAAGACAGCAAAAAACGTCAAATTGACAAGGGAGAATTTGAATACTAGCTACCCTAGGGTTTCTTTGCCTTTTTTCCTGCTTGGTAAATTTCTTAAACACTTGCGGTGTAGGTTAGTTGCAAGTTAAAAGCAGCTAAATCGCTCTTAATCAAGCGTTTTAGAATAAAAAAAACGCCGATATTTTAGTACATGGTAAATAGCCAACCACCACGGGGCTTCTTTTGCCTTTTTTTTCGCTTAGTAAATTTCTTAATGTTTATAGCTAAACGACAACCGTCATCCCGCTACGTGTTAGCGGGATCTCTTGTTAGCGCCGCGGCGGTATGACGTCTCGCTTGCAACCTATAGCTTTGTCATTCCAGTGCTCCTTTTTTTGTCATCCCAGTGCCTTGACTATTTGGATCCAGAAAACTTAGCTTCGAGTCAAGTAGGCTGCAAATAAAAACTGGATTCCAGCGTCACGCACTGGAATGACACCCTGACAATCGTCATCCCGCTACGTGTTAGCGGGATCTATGTTAAGAGATACCGCGGCGGTATGACGTATAGAAACTAAAAAAGTTCTTTTTTAAAAAACTTAAGTTATACTTATAAGTATTTGATACTTTTTATAGTGATTATGTCGAGTTTAAGCTGCCTTTATGGTGATAATGGAGAATTTGTGGAAGAAATGTATAGCCGTTATTTGCAGGGTGATAAATCAATCGGGGAGGATTGGTATAGAATTTTTTCAAGCAATTTAGAAGTTAATAAAGCGGAGACCTGCGATGCACAACATGTAACTAAGGTGGATGATTCAGTTTCTGGTTTAGCAAATTTTTTCAGATCTTACGGTCATTTTTTTGCGGATCTTAATCCGTTATCACCCAATGTGAATAAGGAAGTAGATTATCAGAAATATTCGAATCTATATCCGGCAAGTGACGCTGGAATCTATAGAGATATTTACTGCAAGAACATCGGTTTTGAATTTATGCATATCTCCTCTTATGAGGAGAGGATGTGGCTGCAGGAAAAGATCGAAAATCAAACCTATACGCTGAGTTCACAAGATAAAAAGGAAATACTGAGGCACTTAATTGAATCTGAGATGTTCGAGCAATTTCTCCATATGAAATTTCCTGGATATAAACGTTTTTCTATCGAAGGTGGGGAATCAGCTATCGTTGCAATTGAGAGAATCATTAGTGATTCTGCAGCTTTTAGTATTGAAGAAATAGTTCTTGGCATGGCTCACCGCGGACGACTCAATATTCTAACCAAAGTTATGGGGAAAGAATATGCGGCAATGCTATCTGAATTTCAAGGAAATCTTCCATATCCAGGTGGTCTTGAGGTGTCCGGTGATGTTAAATATCACCTTGGTTACTCTTCTGATCAAACACTTGCCGGTGGTAAGAAAATACATTTAAGTTTATGCCCTAATCCATCTCACCTTGAAGCGGTAAATCCGGTTTTGGCTGGAAGAATAAGAGCAAAACAGAATATAAGATCTGTGCTTGGCATATCAATTCATGGTGATGCGGCTTTCATCGGCCAAGGAGTGGTTGCTGAAACTCTAACCTTAAGCAATATTGAAGGTTATAAGGTAGATGGCATTGTGCACATTGTTATTAATAACCAAGTTGGTTTTACTGCTAATCCGTGTTGTGCGCGATCCTCTTTTTACTGTACTGATGTAGCAAAATCAATAGAAGCTCCAGTGTTTCACGTTAATGGAGATAACCCAGAAGCTGTGAGTTTTGCTACAAGTCTGGCGATGGAATATAGGCAGAAATTTAAAAAGGACGTAGTGATTGACATAATATGTTACCGCAAATATGGCCATAATGAAGGTGATGAACCGAATTTCACTCAGCCACTCATGTATAAGGTAATATCAAAGCATAAAACTCCAGGAACACTGTATGAAGAGAAGTTGATCGCAGAGAAAGTATTAAGTGGTGATGAGGTAAATAAATTGCGCAGTGAGTTCAGGGCAAGATTGGATAAAAGTCTTGCTGAATCAGCGGCTTATACTCCAAAAAAAGCTGACTGGTTTTGTGGAGTATGGTCAAAATTAAGAAAGGCAAGGTTGAACGATTTGAGCGAATACTATACAGATTCTGGTGTTCCGCCAGATGAGTTGAAAAAATTAGGTGTACATATAAATAGCAACATCCCAAGTAGCTTTAACATTAACAATAAGGTTAGAAAAATACTTGATGGCAGAATAGACAGCATAAATTCCGGTAGTAATATAGACTGGGCAACTGCCGAAAGTCTTGCGTTTGCATCACTGCTCACAGAAGGAATAGGAGTGCGTTTATCAGGACAAGACTCTGGTCGTGGAACTTTCTCGCACCGTCATTCAAGGCTTGTTGATCAGGTAACAGAAGAAGCGTTTATTCCGCTAAACAATATAAATGAAAAGCAAGCTCACTTTGAGGTCATAGATAGCGCTTTATCAGAGTATGCTGTAATGGGCTTTGAATATGGATATAGCCTTGATTCCCCATATTCACTGGTGCTCTGGGAAGGACAATTTGGTGATTTTGCAAATGGTGCACAAATTATGATCGACCAGTTTATCGCATCTGCAGAAACAAAGTGGTTGCGATCAAGCGGTCTAGTTTTGTTGCTGCCTCATGGTTATGAAGGACAGGGACCTGAGCATAGCTCCGCGCGTATAGAGAGATTTTTGCAACTCTGCGCAGAAGATAATATGCAGGTAGTTAATTGTTCCACTCCGGCAAATTACTTCCATGTCTTACGCAGACAAATCCATAGAGACTTTCGTAAGCCTCTGGTAGTGTTTACACCAAAATCGCTACTGCGTCACAAAAGAGCAGTTTCTAACCTATCTGACTTTGAAGGAAAATTCCTCACGGTAATCCCAGAATGTAGAACAGGTTTAGTTTCGAATGATAAAATACGTAAAGTTGTAATATGCAGCGGTAAAGTTTATTACGACATAATTGAAGTATGTGAAGCACAAAAAATAAACGATATAGCAGTAATACGTTTGGAGCAATTCTATCCATTTCCTGCCGATAAACTAAGTATTGAACTTGAAAAATACAAAAGCGCTGAAATTATATGGTGTCAAGAAGAACCAAAAAATATGGGAGGGTGGTTTTTTGTCAACCCATTGATAGAAGAAGTGTTGTCCAATCTCAATATTCAAGCAAAAAGACCTAAGTGTATCGCAAGACCTGCTGCTGCATCTCCTGCATGTGGTTATATTAGTGTTCACACTCAGCAGCAGGAGGAGATTTTAAAGCAGGTTATGCAGGGGATCTAGCACAATTGTGCAAATATTGAAGCGAAAGCTGGCAAGCGAACATTGTTCATCAGATCTTGACGCTGGGCACTGCAGCCAGGCGCAATAGAAAACGCATTACACCAATAAAGCCCTTTTGGTACTCAAGCAAATATAAAAGATTTTTATTCTATTAAAAAAAAATTAATTTTTATTAAAATTTTCATTTATTTTTATTTAAAAAGTAAACATTATTAATATTTACTTTAATTAATATAGGATATATATGAATACAAAAATATTTGAGATGTTAATAAGGAGAACTGGTCTACGCAGAGATAGCAAAGCTGAGATCATACAGTTAAATAGAAATGAAAAAGCTTTTGTAGATGAGGATAAAGAATCTATCGAATTAGCTGAGGCCATTTTTGAAGAGAATAATATGTTTCATTTCCGCAAACCAGGTCCTGCTATGGATTACATTTTGCACAAATTAATAAATGATAGGAAGCTTTTCGAGGAAATGAAAGATAGAGGTACAAGTATAATACGTCTTTTTTCTTTGTTATCAATGTATCATAGTCTTCCCAAGTGCTGTGTTGTGAGAAGAAGAGGGCGTATTACTGAGTGTGGAATATTTGCTTATGCTGACAACTGTTTAGAACTAGTACCTTTAGAGGACTTTATACTTATTGAGCCTTCCTCGTACCTCGAGTACATTGTGTTTGACAATGAGAATATCAGAAATAGGTTAGCTGAAGACTTAACTGAAGATAAAACAAAATTAGATATCTTTTTGAATGGAATTTTAGCAACAAAGAATTCGGATTTAGTATTATCTTGTATTAACAAGATAGAGGTTCTTAATGAGGAAGATAGATATTTTGTTAATCGCTTACAGAAAAACAACATGCTAGACTACATCTTAAACAAAGATGATACAACACTTGCAAAATCAACTCTAAAGGAGTTGTTGAAGCTTTCTATTTTGCAGGAAGAAAAAAGCACTGAGTTAGAATCTCCCCAAGCTTCAAGTGTAAATGTTAGCAAAGCTCAGCAACATTGTAGTATATAGCTGGTGATAAAGTTTAAAATAATTGCATATACTAAGGCTCATTTAAATATAGAGCCTCAGTGGTGCTTAATTTTTTCAATTGATGGTGACTAGTAGCCCTACTATGATGTGGATCTATGCTCGCTTATAACTAAAATTTCACTTCCACCAAGGGGATATTATTCCAGCTATTGCTTCCATAGTCATCAATAGAAGCATTTAAGTAATCTGTATCAAAGCGCACGGGCACATCAAATTCAAAGCTCGCAGTGATTATCACATCTTTTACTGGTGGCTTCATAAATGTTATTTCTCCAGTTGAATAATTTACTGAATATTCACTCTCTTCTTTACCATTTAAATAAATCTTTACTGTCCCATGTACTGGCTTTTTGATCATACGTATATGCTTATCTTCCCCACTTACATAAGTTTTGATTAGCTGAAAAGTCGTTTTTTTGTTATCTCCTATACCAATCTCTTGATTAATGGCTATAAAATCCGACCAATCCTTAAAACGAAACCCTATTGCTTTACCTTTTCGTGCATGAAAAAATGTTATTAGTTCTAGTAGCTGCTCGTTTGATCTGACCCCGTAAGCTATGTTGTATCTAGTGCGTGCATGAGACCAATTGATGTTGCGCTGTTCACAACCATTGTGAGTTGTTACAACGTCAGTGGAAAATTCCGGTCCTCCAGTGGAACCATAAGATATATTTTCTGGAAATCTAATTTCTGTGAATGGCATATACCCTCCTGTGAAAGTAAAATAGTTTGGTTGAAGGAAATGTTGTAATTTGAAAGCGTTTCACATAGTAAATGACGCCATGGAAAGTGGATGAGACTACTGAGTTAAACTGCTGTCACACCCACAGTTACTATACTCAGGTTCATTTGAGTTGTCAAGCAAAAAAATAAAATTTTATGGCAAACTGTAACTAGCCTTGCTTGTGACTTAATTCATCTACTTTTTTGCGTAATACATTCAAATCAGTTGCTCCTACAAACAGGCTATCTCCAATTATTAAAAAAGGTGCACCACCTACTCCCAAATCTCTTACTAGAAGCCTACTGTTGTTTATCATTTGCTCAATTTTGTCCGCGTTATCTTTTATGGAATCATTAAAATCGTCCTCATCAATCCCTATGTTTTTCACTATATCCAATATGCTTTCGTCTGAAAATTCTCCTTTATGACTTAAAGCAGCATGGTGAAAATCGAAATATTTTTCTTTATCGAGAAAATAGACAGCTAAAGCACTTTTTGCTGCCTTTAAAGAAGCGTTACCAAGTATTGGAGCATCCCTAAAGATATACTTAATTTTGCCGTCGTTAATTAACTGCTTTATATCATTCTTTGTAGCTTTGCAATGTCCACAAGAATAGTCAAGGAAGCCTACAGCTATAACACTACTATTTTCATTTCCGGAGTAAGGATAAGTAAGGTCAAATATTTGATCCTTGTATTGTGAAATTTTACTTTTGGTTACATTATCTCGAGCAGCATAACTACTTTTAATCGACTCCTCTTTGAGAGTTCTTACGATCTTATCAAAATTTCTGCTTATATAATTATCTAATTTCTCACCTATATAATCATCGCTTAGCATTTGGCTGCGATTTGAAAGCCAATTGTTTATTATCGGCAAGCTTGCTATTGCTATTATTAAAATTAATAAAAACGATATTCTAGACATACAATTTATTTAAAAACCTACAACATAAAACTTTTAGTACACATTTATCTGTATATTAAAAGAAGCATCTAATGTTAATATATAAAAACATTTATATCAAGTGTATTTTATAGCTGGTTTTGCCTCAAATGCAAACTTTACACAATAAAACTCAAGCACATTACCACAAAGTTCATCAGAAGACTTGGTGATGCAAGTGACAAAACTACCTCCAGAATAGCCAATTATGAGATGCTCTATCTTTTACCGCCACGCTGTAAATACGGCGGTAAAACAAAGTTGATAATTTTATTCCGCTGTGTATAATTTCAACAAACTCCGCGGAATAAACATATGAGTGAACCAATAATTGGCAGAGAAAAAGGAATAGCTATTCTACAAGACAAACTTCTTTCTCAATCAGCCGAATTTATTGCTGTTTATGGTCGGCATCGTGTAAATGTTGTATTATCTGCATTTTATCAGCATAATATAGAAGTAATGTAATGCAGATATTATGCCGATGCCGAATTATACGATTACTTCTAAAATTGCTAGTTGTCTTATAAGGATTGAAGCAGCAAAAGAAAAAGTGTTACATTTGCCGCTCACTGTATCAATGCTTTTGTCTCTTCGTGAAACTGCACGGCTTTATACCACACACTATTCTACTATGATTGAAGGAAATCGACTTGAGCCTAAACAGATTGAAGAGGTTTTAAGTGGTAAAAGCCACTTTCCAAAATATAGGAGAGATGAAAATGAGGTTAAAGGATATTATGCAGCTTTAACCCAAGTTGAACAATGGGCAGCAAGAGGAATACCTATTACTGAGAAGGCTATTCAAACACTGCATGCTCTAGTAATGGCAAGTGGAAAACCTAAAGTAAAACCAACCCCTTATCGTGATGGTCAAAACGTTATTCGTGATAGCCGTACACGTGCGATAATTTATATGCCACCTGAAGCAAAGGATGTACCAAAGCTCATGAGCAGTATGATTGATTGGATTCGTGGCAGTGAGCAAGTGCCTTGCCCAGTTATTGCAGGTATTGCTCATTATCAATTTGTAACAATTCACCCTTACTATGACGGTAATGATCGTACTGCAAGATTGCTGACTACATTAATTTTACACCTTGGTGGATATGACCTAAAAGGACTGTACTCATTGGAAGAATATTATGCTAAAAATCTAGGGGCTTATTATGAAGCAATAACATCGCACAATTATTACATGGGGCGAGCTGAAGCAGATATCACTAAGTGGGTGGAGTATTTCGTAGAAGGTATGGCAAATTCATTTGAGAACGTTTTACAACGTATAAATGAAGAAGAATACCACACTGATCAGACTGATCTTATACGTAAGCTTGATCCTAAACAACGCAAAGCTCTTGAGCTCTTCCAGGAGTTTTCCGCTATTACAGCTAGTCAGGTTGGCGAACTATTTAATTTTAAGCCTCGTACCAGTGCGCAACTTTGTAAAAAGTGGGTGGAAATGGGGTTTATCAAGATTGTAGATTTTTCCAATAGAGGAAGGAAATACAAACTTAGTAAGCAATATGAAGATTTGATCTCAAATTAACTGAAAGCTCGCTAGACAGTGCATAGATCAAATTTCAATAAAGTGCTTGAAAACTAGATATAAACTTAAAATTTTAAAAACTGGAATATGTACAACAACTTACGCGACTTCATCAAAGCCTTAGAAGAAAAAAAAGATCTGATTAGGATTAAGGAGGAAGTTTCAACAGTTCTTGAAATGACAGAAATTCACCGCAGAGTTTTGTCAAACAAAGGACCAGCTATCATCTTTGAAAATGTTGTCACAGAAAACGGCAAAAATTCGATTCCAGTTTTAGTGAATTTATTCGGTACTATTGAAAGAATTGCCTTGGGACTGAACATAAATCCTGGTGAGCTAAGAGATCTTGGTAAACTTTTAGCATTTTTGCAATCACCTGAGCCGCCAAAAAACTTTAAGGATGCTATAAAAATGTTTCCTTTGTTGAAAGTTGTGTTATCGATGCGAAGTAAAATAGTGAGCAAGGCTCCATGTCAAGAGGTAGTGCTAACCGGAGATGAAGTGGACCTAAGTCTACTGCCCATTCAAACATGCTGGCCAAATGAACCTGCACCACTTATCACCTGGCCAATTGTGGTAACGAAAGGACCCACGAAAGAAAAGCAAGATAATTTTAATCTTGGAATATATCGTATGCAGGTTATAGATAAAAAAACAACACTAATGCGTTGGCTTGCACACAGGGGTGGCGCAACTCACCATAAGCGTTGGAGGGAAGAAGGCAGAAATATGAAATTTCCTGCTGCTGCTGTGATCGGTAGTGATCCTGCAACGATTATTGCTGCGGTAACTCCAGTGCCAGAAACATTGTCAGAATACCAATTTGCTGGACTACTGCGAAAGAAGCCGCTTGAGCTGGTAAATTGTAAGACTATTCCACTTCAAGTGCCAGCTCACGCGGAAATCGTTCTGGAAGGCTATGTGAGTTTGGATAGATATCAAGATGAGGGACCATATGGAGACCACACTGGCTACTATAATTCTGTTGAGCAATTTCCAGAATTTAATATTACTGCAATTACTATGCGTAAAAACCCGATATATCTTAGCACTTTCACTGGCAAGCCACCTGATGAACCATCGATTCTTGGTGAAGCACTCAATGAAATTTTTGTGCCCATTCTTATCAATCAATTTCCAGAGATAGTGGACTTTTATCTGCCACCGGAAGGTTGCTCATATAGAATAGCGATAGTGTCGATAAAAAAATCCTATCCAGGGCAGGCAAAAAGAATTGTTATGGGCATACTTTCTTTTCTAAAGCAGTTTTTATACACGAAGTTTATTATCGTTGTTGATGATGATATAAATATACGTGATTGGAAGGAAGTGATGTGGGCAATGTCAACAAGGATGGACCCTGTGCGTGACACAATTATGATAGAAAGTGTACCTATTGATTATTTAGACTTTGCTTCCCCTGAAAGTGGACTTGGAGGTAAAATGGGATTTGATGCGACAAATAAAATCCCGCCTGAAACCAAACGAGAGTGGGGAAAGAAAATTGAGATGAGTGAGGAAATAGTAAGGAAAGTCGCGGAGAAGTGGGAGGAATATATGGACTAGACTTCTTGCATAAAAGCAGAAAAAAGTTTGGCGTTTTTTATAATGCCGCATTAACTGATAATTGTGCGTCACAGTGCCCTCTTCTTGTCATCCGAGTAGCTGACACTGGTTCACTTTATGATGGTGTCATGAAAGTAGCCTCCTTCCCCTGTCATCCCAGTGCCCAGACACTGGGATCCAGGTTGCTCACAAGCAAACTAGCATAGAAAGTGGTTACAACGTTTTCGATGAGATTATATGGAAAACTGGATCCCAGTGTCAGCTACTCGGATGACATCATCCTTTTTTTGGGATTCCAGCGTCACGCGCTGGAATGACACCTTCCGTATAAACATTAAGAAATTTACCAAGTGGAGAAAAAGGCAAAAGAAGCCCCGTGGTTGGCTAATTACTTACATTATACTTTCAAGTATGGCGTTTTTTTATTCTAAACACTTAATAACCGCGATTCAGCTACTTTTAAACCGCAACTAATCTAAATTATAAACGTTAAGAAATTTACTAAACAGAAAAAAAGGCAAAAGAAACCCTAGGGTAGCTAGTTATTCACTATCCATTTTTTAAGTTGGCGTTTTTTTATGTTTTAAACGCTTTATAAGCGCGTTTCAGCTTATGTAGGTAGAAATTTTATAAGACGTAAGGTGCACATAGTGCAAAAAATTAAACACGAGACGCCAGATACGTGAGTTTTTTTGTCATTTAATCTGTACAGAGAAGATAAATAAATAGCTTCACTATCATGATAAGAGGACTGGCGGAGTTTGTCAAGCAAGTTTTTTTGTTTCTGCGGGCTACCTGAGTCTATTGATTTCATTAGAGCCGAAACTCTTGAGACCTAGGTGATAATTCTATCTAAAAGAATGCCGAAAAAGAGCAGCAACCCTACGTAGGAATTATTTTTAAATATGGGCATGCATTGACTGGGATCGTCAGGATTGAAATTTTTGTACTGGCGGTGAAATATGAACCCTACAGCAAGTAGAGCAATATAAAAAATGTTATTTAATGATGATAAGATACCAGCATATAGCCACGTCATAAGAGATATTAAATAAAATCTTTTCAACCAAGATTTTGTTGTATCACCAAAATATAATGCGGTAGATTTCATCCCGAGTTTTTCATCATCTTTTTTATCTTGATGGGCGTATATGGTGTCATAGCTAAGTGTCCAAAAGACGCATCCTATATAAAACAGCAAGGATTCTATACTGATCTGGTTTGTTATTGCTGCTGAGCCCATGAGCGATCCCATATTGAAGGTAAACCCTAAGAACAATTGTGGCCACCAAACATACCGCTTTAATAAAGGGTAAGTAGCTATCATACACATTGAGATTATTCCAAGTATAAGTGTAGTTTTATTAGTTAATAATAAGATTACCAGGGCAATAGACAGTAGCAGTGAAAGTAAAGCTAAAGCCTGCTTTATGTTTAATGCACCACTTGCAAGTGGCCTATATTTTGTTCGTTCAACGTGCGCATCTATTTTTCTATCGAAGATATCATTGATTATGCACCCTGCGGGTCTCATTAAAAATGCACCTATAGTAAACAAAACAAGGAGAAAAAGAACCTGATACGATAGAGAAGTTGAGGTTAAAAGAATACCGCTCAAACTGGGAAATAGCACAAGCCACAAACCCGTTAAACTGTGCAACCTCATTAATGAAAAGTAACGATTGAAATGCATTAATTAAGTGTGATTATGTAATATTTTGCTTACATTAACAAAATTATCGAACGCTAAGTCAGGCTTGAAAACTAGTTCAGGTATAAATCGCAAATCAACATAACACAATATAGATTTACGTATTGACCATGCAGATTGGTTCATTTCATTAACAACAGTATTAATATCACAATTATTCTCAGAAGGATCTCCAGTGCGTCTTTTTTCTGGATCTAAGTAGTCAGCTACTTGAATATTCAATGAAGATAACACAATATATACATCTGCTTTTTTCAAATCTTTACTTAATTTTACGTCAGATACCGCTACATTTTTATTGAACACCTTACCTTCCATTAGAATTCTTGATATTGCTCTATGCAATACCGATGCTATCTTTAGGTTTCTAATTTCCTTTTTCATATCCAGCTACTATAACACCCTTTCTTCTTGCACTAATTGATAAGCTTCCAAAATATCTCCAACTTTAATATCGACATTACCCTCTAGTGATACTCCGCATTCAAAGTTTACACCTACTTCTTTAACATCATCTTTAAATCTACGTAGTGCTTTTAACTTTCCTTCATGCACCAATTTGCCACCACGCACTACCTTAATTAAAGAATCTTTTTTTATGACTCCATCACTTACATAACATCCAATGATATTACCAGCTTTAGATACATTAAATATTTGCCTCACAGATGCAAAGCCAACACGAACCTCTCGTGTAACAGGCTTTAACATTTTAGTTAAATACATTCTCATGTCGTCAATGAGCTCGTATATTATGTTATAAGTATGTATTTCTACACCTTTTTGTTTTGCCAAGTCCCTTATTTTTGAATCCACTTTTACATTAAAAGCTAAAATTACTGCACTTGATGCTTCTGCAAGCAGCACATCTGAATCTGTTATCCCTCCTACTGCTTTGTGTAGGATATTTAATTTCACTTGGTCTTTACCGAGTTTATCAATTGAACTTGATATTGCTTCAATAGAACCAGTTACATCGCACTTTAAAACTACAGATAGTTCTTCTGTTTCGCTGTTATTACGACTGAATATATCTAAATTATTGTCGCCCAAATCTTCTTTCTTTTTCTTGATTAACTCTAGCCTGTATTCAACAATTTCACGCGCCTGCTTTTCAGAATTTGTAACAACAAATTTATCTCCAGCATTTGGCACACCATTTAGACCAGTAATTTCAATTGGAGCGGAGGGTAGTGCTGCTTTTTCTCTTTGACCGAGGTGATTAACCATACTACGTACTTTGCTGTATGTTGTACCAACTACCAATATATCACCAACCTTTAACGTTCCTTCCTCAACTATCAATGTGGCTGATATTCCTTTCGCTTTATCTATTTTGGATTCTATTACCCATCCAAGTGCTCGACAATCTTCTATTGCTTCTAGCTTCATTAATTCAGCGATTAACAAAATCGTCTCTTCTAGTTTATCTAAATTAGTTTTCTTTTTTGCTGATACTGGCACAATCATAACATCACCACCAAGCCCTTCAGGGATGAGATCATATTGAGGCAAACTATTAATTATTTTTTCTACATCACCAGGCTCAGATTTATCAATTTTATTAATAGCAACTATAATGGAAACATTTGCTGCTTTTGCATGATTTATTGCTTCAACTGTTTGTTTCATGATTCCATCGTCAGCTGCAACTACTATTACAACTATATTAGTAATATTGGCACCACGTGCACGCATCGCAGTGAACGCTTCATGTCCTGGTGTATCAATAAAGGTAATTTTTTGCTTATCTTTTGTCGTTATTTGATAAGCACCTATGTGTTGAGTTATGCCACCTGACTCTCTTTCTGCAACATTAGATTCACGAAATGCATCGAGCAATGAGGTTTTACCATGATCGACGTGTCCCATAAAAGTGACGATTGGTGGTTTAGGTTTTTTAGGCAGGTTTTCTCTGCCTTCTATAAAAAATAAATCTTTTTCTCTGTTGGTATCGCTCACTCGTTTAGCCATATGATTAAATTTTTCCACTATTTCACATGCTATATCTGGATCCACCAGATCATCTACTCTATAACTCTCACCGACTTCTTCTTTGAACATTTTTAGCACACTCTTGCTATCTTCTGCCATGCGAATAGATAACTCCCTGATAGTTATTTTGTCTGGTATAATAACTTCTCTTGATATATTTTTACCCTTAGTAAACTTTGACTTTCTACCTCTTATACCAAACCTTTGCTTAAATACAGGGGGTTGTTCAGTTTTTTCATCTATTGCCTGTGCAATTACCAGTTTAGAATGCTTAGAATATATATCTTTGTTGACTTTAGAAGACTTTTTATCGTCGCCCTCATAGTCAATATTATCTTCTTTTAGTTCAACTAAGTGAGTATCACTTAAAACTTGCTTATTTATTTCTTTAGATAAAGTGTCCGCTTCATTTTTCTCGTCAATCTCTTTATTGCTGTCTTCTTTTGCTGTTTTCTCTTTTTCTTCTCTCTGATTTTTTTCTTTCAGCAAAGCAGCATTCTGCACAGCATTAATGCGGAAAATTTGTTCTTTCTCTGTTAAAGAACCTAATTTACTCTCGTCAAATAAATTATGTTCTTCTGCATCATGAGATTTTTTTCTTCTTTTTTTTACTATTGTAGCTCCAGTACTTGGGCTAGTTGAAGAGTTTAAATTGAGGTCTAATTTAAGCTTGCTTAAACCTTGGAGCGTTAGTTTTTTATCACTGATATCTTCATTATTCATATTATTTTATTATATTAATCCAAGCTTTTTACGTGCTTCTATGATTATTGAATCTACTGTATCTTTTAGATCTTCTTTGCTATCTGATGAGGAAGAGAGTATGCTGCAAAACTCATAACTTGATAAATCTGCTATGTCCTCTAAAGTCTTAATATCATGTTTACTAAGAGCAATTTTATTGTCTATTGATAAAGTTAAATTGATTACATCATCTTCCATACCTAGACTTTTTAGCTCTTCTATTTTTCTATCATTTTCTGCTTTCAGGTACTTATTTGCTCTATTGTGAAGTTCGTTTGCAATATCTTCATTAAAGCCCTCTATTGAAGCAAGCTCTTTAATTGAAGCGCTAGATATGTCTTCTACACTTGAAAAACCTTCTGTTACCAATAGCTGACCCATAATCTCTTCTAAGTTTAAAGCTTCAGCAAATAAAGCTGAACATTGACTAAGTTCTTTACTTCGCCTTTCTGATTCTTGCTGAGTGCTTAATATCTCAATTTTCCATCCAACAAGCTCTGAAGCTAATCTTACATTCTGGCCCTTTTTTCCTATCGCTAAACTCAATTGATCTTCAGCAACTATTAACTCTATGCAATTTTCATTTTCATCAATAATAACCTTCGATACTTCTGCAGGAGTAATGGCTTTAATAACAAATTGACCCAAATCTGAGAAGTAATTTATAACGTCAATTTTTTCACCATTTAATTCGTGTATAATAGTTTTTATTCTATCTCCCTTAACTCCAACACAAGCACCTACTGGATCAATGTTCTTGTCGGGAGAGAAAACGGCAACCTTAGACCTTGAACCAGCATCTCTAGCTATACCTTTAATTGTCACTAATCCGTTAGCAATTTCTGGTATTTCTTGATTTAATAATGCCTCCAAAAAGCCTTCATGAGTCCTAGAAAGAATAATTTGACGTCCATCATCAGAGCGCTTAACAGTCTGTATGTAAGCTTTAACCTTATCGCCTTCACGAAATGATTCACCACCAGTTAAATTTCGCAATGGAAGATATGCCCTAGTGCCATTTATGTCTATAATAAGATCTGAATATTCTACTTGTTTAACAATACCATACCTTATTTCTCCCACTTTATCTTTAAACTCCTCATATTGCTTTTTTGACTCTTCATCTTTAATTACTTGAGCAATCTTTTGCTGGGCAATTCTTGCTGAAGCAAGATCAGTGTTAAGAGAGAGCAATTCACTAACAGTATCTCCAACTTTTGCATCTCCTTTTATTAATTTAGCTTGTGTAAGCGTAATTGATTCACACTCAGTATTCTCTTTTTCATTTGATTCATCATCAATAACTTTTAGTTTTCTATATGAAGTAACTTTGCCTGTGTTTCTATCTATATTAACTACAATTTTACTTTTGCTACCATATTTTTGATAAGCCACTGCTTCTATAGCACTTTCTAGTGCCTTTATTACAACATCAAAATCTAAACCTTTTTGAAGTGAAAGCTCTCCTGCTGTTTTTATTACATCAAGGCTTCCAACTATGTTATTCTTGTTACTTTTCTGCTTAACACTGCTTTTACGATCAGCAATCATAATAAATAAATCCAATGTAATTAGTTATAATTATAGCTCCAACGGGCAAAGAACACTATCTTAAATGTTAAATGATTGCTAATTTAAGTCAAGTTTTTTCATGTCTTTGTATAACAAGCAACGCAGGAGTAAAGAATAAAGTTAAAACCGTTGCAACCAATATTCCACTTGCTATGGTTGTTGAAATGTCAACCCACCACTGGCTTGATGGAGCATCATATGTGATTTGTAGCGTAAAAAAATTGATATTTAACCTGGTAATCATCGGTATTAAACCAAGAACTGTGGTTGCAACGGTAAGCAATATTGGCCTAACGCGAGAAATTGCAGCGTTTATTACACATCGCTTGATGTCATTTTTGTGTACCTTAATTTGGTGATGAAAGGCATCAAGTAATAGTATGTTATTATTCACTATAATTCCCGCCAAAGCAATTATCCCCACTCCACACATAACAACTACGAAAACTTGTTGGATAAGAAAGAAAACAAAAAACACACATGTTGTGGATAAAAACACTGCTGTCATTACGATAAATGTATGGTATACATTATTAAACTGTGTCACTAATACCAATATCATTAGTGTAATCGCTAATATAAAAGCCTTTAACAAAAATGCTCCTGATTTTTGTTGATCTTCTTTGTCGCCTTTAAAATCAATTTTTACTCCCTTGTCCCAATCCTGGGCAATAGAATTCTGAATGAACTTTACTCTTTCATCAACAAGATAGCCAGTATCAACGTCAGCAGAGATTGTCACTATGCGTAATCCATCAATCCTGTTTAGTTTGTTTACCTTTTTTTCGGGAGCATATTTTACTATATTGCTCATAGGATACGGGCCATTAACTGTATTGATAAAAAGATTGTCTATAGTCTTCATGTTGCGATCCTTTCCAGGGAAACGGAGTACAATATCGATTTCTTCATCCGTGTTATTTGGTCTATATTTTCCAATCAACACTCCATTTGTAACCATCTTTATAAAATCGCCAATGGTTGCAACACTTACTTCAGAGCTTGTAGCCTTACTCTTATCAACACTCATATTCCACTCTATTTCAGGTGCTGATCTGCTATCTTGAATATTTATAAACCCGGATGAAGGTTGGTTCATAATTTCTAGAATTTTCTCTGCTGCTAAATTCAAACTGGATACACTCCCGCTGAGGTTAATTTGTATTGGCTTGTCAGCCGACGGTCCTGGCTTTTCCTCTTGAACATTAATTATTATTCCTTTCATGTCTTGCACACTGCTCCTTATATCATTTAGTATGTGCTTAGCTTTGCGCCTGAAGCGCCAATCCATAAGTTCTAGTTGTATTCTGGCGATAACGTTGTCTGAAAATGCTCCTGATCTAGCATAAGAAACATGAATTTCTTTTTCAATGCTCAAAATGCGTTCTTCCACTTCTTTGAGTATCAGATCTCGTTCTTTGGCTGATAAGCTTTCTTTTGCTTTAACACTGATTAAAATATTATCTGAATCCACTTTCGGAAAAAACTTTACTCCAGGACCAAAAGTAAAGTACAGCACACTAAATGAAAACAAAACGAATACAGTAGCACATACGAATTTTTTAGGATGATCCAAAACCTTCTCTAGCATGCGTACGTAAGCTCTTATTATAGGCCCAGCATTTTTTATTTCACCACTTTCTATAGCACTCATTTTTTTTATTTCTTTTTTTGAAGTTATCGAAGGCTTACCAAATATTGCACCAAGTGTTGGTATAAAAACCAAAGCCATAATGAGCGATCCAGTCAAAGTTAGAATTATTGTAATTGGTATGTACTGCATGAATTTACCAACAGTATCAGGCCAGAATAATAGAGGAAAAAACACTGCTAATTTAGTTAACGTTGATGATAGAACCGGATAAAACATATCACGAACTGAAGTGTAAAAAGCTTCTACTTTATCCATTCCGCAGATCATCTTTCTATCGGCATATTCGCTGATCACAATTGCATCATCAACCAGCATGCCAACAGCCATAATTAAACTGAAGAGCACAACGATATTTAAGGTTATACCCATAAAGTAAAGAGCTATTATCCCAATGAGAAAGGAACCGGGTATCGAGAGTGCCACAAGAATAGCAATCCTTGTTCCCATAGAAAGCATCATTATGATCAATATTAACAACACAGCAAATATTATGCCGTTTTCCAAGTCATCAAGCACATCGCGGACGTTTTTTGACTGGTCGTTTAAGTACACCACTTTTAAATTTTCAGGTAATTGATCTTTTGCCTTATCCATTAAGTATTTTACTTGATTTACTGTGTCTATTATGTTTTTTCCGTTACGTTTTGAAATTTCTAGCATGACACTAGGTAATCCATTAATGCGAGCAAATCCTTGGTGATCCTCAAACCTAGGGTATACTTTTGCTATATCTTTGATTCTCAAAACTGCATCGCCTTGAGATCTAATAGGAATATTCATAATATCTTCTATATCTTTTAATAACCCTGATATTTTAATCGAATATTTACCGGCCAGTGACCCAGCTCCCACTAGTCTATTATTGCTTGATATGGCTTGGAATATTTCGTTTGATTGAATGTTATATTTTGTTAGAACTGTGGGCTCAATTATAGCTTCCACTGTTTCTTCACGAATACCTGCTACTTCAACTTTGAGAACATTTGGCAGAGATTCTATTTCTTTCTTTAACTTGCGTGCTATTTCAGTTAAGGCTCTTTCTGGCAGATTACCAATTAAGCCAACATTTAATATGGGAAATAGACTCAAGTTTATTTCATTTATTATTGGAGATTCCGCTTCAACAGGTAACTTCGATTTTATGTTTGAAAGCTTTGAACGGACATTATCGAGCACTTCTTTATTATCATACTCTGTTCCAAATTCGAGTATCATGTGAGCACCATCATTAGTTGCAAAAGCTCTCAATTCTCTTACACCTTCGATGGATCTTAGTTCATTTTCTATAGGAAGCACTAATAGCTTTTCACTATCTTGAGCAGAAATCCCAGGAAGTCCAACAAACACGCTGATTATAGGAATCTGTATATCAGGATTGCTTTCCCTTGGCATTTTTACATAAACGTATGAACCGAAGATAAAAATTACTATAAGTAATAATACCACCGCCCTGTTTCGCTCTATGAGTAAGCTCTGCATGTTGAATGTTAGCTGAATATGTGTGTTTGTACAATATTATAGTCGAGATACATTGCATATTAATTAATCCTTGTGTAGCTTTAAAACTTTATGCAAATAATTAAAATTTTCGCAAAATTGCAAGTATAAGAAAATTCCTGTATAACAACTCTAGAACAGTATTTGAGAGGTTATTATGGTGGCAATTTTAAATGTAACAAAAGGCAAGAATAAAGTTATTACATCTGGGTTAGCTGGAGCTTTATCAGCTTTAATATTTTTAACAGCAATTCACATTGCTGCAAAGATAGCCATTATCGTTGCTGCTGCTGTAGTTACTTACACATTACTTTCATTGATTCATAAAATAAGAACTAAAAAAGAACAGCCTGCTGAAATTACTGGTGTTTCAGGAGATAAAGTTTCAGAAGATGAAGGGTATAGCAGTGTTGATGAAGGTGAAGAAAAAGATACAGAAATATCCGCAAAAGAACCAGAAAGAACTGAAACTGAGTTCGAAGAAGAAATAATAAGGAAAAGAGCACAAGAACGCATGGAGAAAGGATCACTTGGTGGCCCTATAAATGCGTTTGGCGAACCAATTCATGTGACTATAGATGCTGAAAATAGTAATCCTGTTGATTATACAAAAACTATGGTAGTGCCTGAGAAAATTATTCTTGGCATGCCAGATGATAAAACTCTTACACAAAATAGCTCTAGCTCTATAAAGAATCAGATGAAATCTCTTCCTGAACACATGGATGTATCTGGTAATCCACTTCCTGAGCAGCCACCAAGCAACCTTCCCAATAATAGGGCCTAAGTCTAAAAGTACGCAAAAACTATCTGTTGCAGACTTGCTATTACAGTACGGGAATGTAAATGATAATGTGACGAAAGTGCTAAAACAGCCAATTATTCAACGGCCGTTTAACGGGTTAGGGTTTGAGGGGTAGTTGCTATATCAAACTCTCCATCTTATATTGAGAATCAGATGCAATGCCATACACTCTATTTGGCGGAGCAATTTTGTTCTCTATACCAAAAACTATACCTTCAATTATTGCTGTAAGTACTTTTTCAAGATTACAGTCTGCTCCGGGAACGCGGTGCTCCAGGCGGCATCTTTTGAAATCGTTGCCAAAATAGGGAATTCTGATCGCAGCAGTTCTGTTATTTACTCCCCAACTAATCGTAGTTGGAGTGTGGATATCCGGGTACTGAAATCTTAAATATGAATCATCATTTGGAGCAAAAAACAACATATGTTTTTTCATCATTGTGCATAATCCACCAATACTATGAATCAAATAATCACTATACTTTTGCTCATTGATATAAAATAAGTTATCGTTATTTGAGTTCACGAGATTAACATGCACATTTAATGCACTGCCTGCTCTATCCAAATAGGGCTTTGCTTTAAAAGAAACGTTTCCACCTAGTTTTTGTGCTGTTTCAGTAAGTAATTGTTTTGCTAACTCAAAATGCTTAATTAAATTGTCGAAGTTCGTGTAACAACCACTTTTTATCTCATACTGATGTGTAGAATTCTCCTTCTCGCAAGAAAATTCAAGAGATGCTATTTTATTTTTGATGCTATTCAGAAATAAGTATTCTTTTTCTATTCCTTCAATGTAAAACTCTAGTTCAATACCGAATACAGCATAACAACTCAAATTACTTAATATAATCATAAATTTGCTTCAGTAAATCTATATTAGGTTAGCTATATTTATATGAATACTTTACTTATTTGCCAGTAAATTTAACATCTTATTTATACATAATGTATTACTGTTTTTAATAGCATGCTTCTAATCCTCGATACAAGCGACATTTACAAATTTTTCATTTTTTTGAAATAAAAATGATCAATTTTAATGTTTTTATACCCTTTACAACCCATCAAAAAATCACCATAATTTTTAGTATGTATTAAGTAGTATTAGCTTTTCATTTTGCAGTAAGCTATTGATTATCTTGTATTTTTCTAATTATTGCTTTTTTCTTGGTGTGGTAT